>DIXK01000024.1 GCA_002428665.1 Verrucomicrobia subdivision 3 bacterium UBA6082 | reverse complement strand
GGCGATCCTGGTTTCAGGATTGAGGGTCGGTTCGTTCATGGCTTTGTGATGACCGGCCAGGTGACCAGTTCGAAATCGGTGGTATCACCAGCCTGGTCCTTCTGATCGGGGATTCTGAAGCTGTGCCCAGTCTGGAGGCCAGTGGCGACGCGCTTCTGGAAAGTCTCGGCGATAGATTCCACAGCGCCCGTACGCAACCTGTTGTAAAGGCTCATATTCCCGAGTTGGTCGCCGAATTCGGCATAATCAGGCTGGATGTTGCATCAACCTGAGATCGAACACAAACCGATTGACGCGGTTCCTGGCCTTTTGCGGTCTCGAAGACACTGCAAAACACCCTGTGATTTTCCAGGCCCTATTCCGACCAGGTGCCCTGGATGGCTTGCGCTTACCATGACGGAGTTTCTGCCCGAGCTGCAACCCCCTCTAGAGTGTTCCCAGACGCCCCATCGGCAAACCAAGTATCATCGCCAATGAATGAAGCCTCTTACCCCGTTTTTATGAGCGGAACTGGAACGTCAGTCTGTGACCAAGTTAAAGGTTTTTATTGGCGTCACTGAGTGGAGATGAGTGGTTAAAACCTCCCTGAAAGAGCTGCCAAAAAATTCCCTCAGGACAAGGTCTGTCCGGAATCCCGCCCCAAAAAGTCCGGCTATACCATGTAAACAGACCGACAACCATGCACCCCAAAACCACCACCGCAGCGCAGCCCTCCCCATCGTCGCACCGTCGCACCGTCGCACCGTCCACCGTCGTGCCGTCTCACCGTCGTGCCGTCTCACCGACTGACCGGTCCCATAGTCCCATAGTCCGTAGTCCCATAGTCCCATTTTTGGCCTTTTGCCTTCATACTTCAGCCTTTCTGGAAGGTCCCATCCCCCCTATCGGCAAATCACGGTTTGTAACGGTGGCTAACGCTATATAACGGTGGATAACGGTATTTTTTCAAAATCCCCAGTCCGCCACACCTTCAACCAAGCCCAAAAAACCCCATTACTGGCAATGCCCAAACCCCTGAATCCATCAATTTCCATTCTCCACAACCGAGGCTGTTGGCCTAATGTGCAACTATCTGTCGGCATTTGGCGATGCCTGGCGACATCCCTCGCCTCACCGCAACCGTCCACCGTCGCACCGTCGCATCGTTTCATGGTCCCATGGTCCCATGGTCCGTAGTCCCATAGTCCTATTGATGTCATTAATTGTCATCAAATGTCATGAACTGTCAGTAGCGAAGCGCCGCTTCTGTCTGCTAGCTTACCTCCGTTTTTGGGTTCTCGGATTGGGTGTTGTCCGGTGGCTACAGCCGCCTCCACCAGCCCCCGATCCGAACCCCGTTCTTTGACATATACGGTTAAATCGAAAGAGAAGCCTGAGCGACCAAGGCCTGTGACACCCGGGGCGTCGGGCGCCGCGCCCTAAACGCGAGCGCCCGCTCCCCACCCGCGCCCGGCCTCCGGTCACTTCAGCCTTTAGCCTTCAGACTTCAGCCTTTCTAGGAACGGTGCCGAAAAGTGCTTTAAAGTGCGGAAAAGTGCTTTTTCGGAGGAACTTCTCGGTGGCGAGCCCGATATTCCGCCTTCACACCTTAAAAATAAACACGCTTTCTGCCCTGGGTCCTCCTTCCCCCGGTCGGCCCGGAACCCTTACTTCAGCCTTTTGCCTTCAGCTTTACCCCGTGGGATGGCGCAGCCTATCCCTCTGGGGTCAGCCTTTCTGGAGTCCTATAGTCCTTATGGATTCGGTACAAAAAAGTACAAAAAAGTGCAGAAAAGTACAAGAAGTGCCGAAAGCGTTTTTGGGCCCGTGGCCCAGGTGTTGGACGTCGCGCGTTAGCGGCGAATGCGCGCCGCTCAGTCCCCTCGTTCAGCGCCATTCATGTTTCGGATACTTCCGTTGCAGTTCCTGTTTCACCCGCGGGTAGTGGTCCCGCCAGAACCCCGCCAGGTCTTGGGTGATTTGCACCGGGCGCATGTTGGGAGCCAGTATGTGCATCAGCACCGGCACGCGTCCGAGGCCGATTCGTGGCGTCTGCGTGAGCCCATACAGTTCCTGGATCCGGAGCGCAATGTGGGGTGGGTTGCCGGGTTCATATGTTACCTTGGGTTTCTTCTCATTGGCTAGTGAGAGCCGATCCGGGGCGTGCTTCTCCATCAGGTCTCTCTGCGCCGGACTCAGCCAGCTCTCCACCACCGGCTTTACCGGCTTGTCTTTGATGTCTTTATAGCCTACCGCCCCATGGCACAATTGCTCCACTAGCGCGCGGCGGTCGGCCTCGGTGATCGGCGGCAATTCCAGCTCCGGACACCATTGACTCAGTAGATTCAGGCGAAGGATCCACTGTTCAACTCCATGATCCCACTCCTTGAGCACCAGGCGTCCGGCCAGCACCTCCTCAGCCAGGAGTGCGGCTGCGGCATCAGCCGGCGGCGGATCCACTCGGCGCGACCCTATCGCCAGGTCCCGAAAATGCCATTGTTCTTCCGCATAAACGCGCCGGGTTTGGGGATCGAAAAAAGTACGCACACCGGCCGTCATATCGCCAGGAAACAATTCCCTCAGCCAATCCTCAGAAATCGTCGTCGCCAGGCTTAGCAGTGTGGTTACGGTCTTGTCTTTGCCTTCGACCTCACGAATCTCCGCTACCACCAGCAAAGGACTGTGTTGCACGACACTCTCTCGCGCGAGCACACCCCGGCGTCCATGCACCAGGTCGCACCGCAATGTGCCCGAGTCCACCCGATGCCCAACCCGGTCGCTGAACCCCAGCAGAATGCATTTGTGCAGCGCGTCGTCGGGTACCGGGCGGGGTTCAACTTCAAGGCCCTCGCGCCGGGCAATGTCGACAAATTGCTGGAATAGTGGCGCCACCTGTCGTGCGGTTACTTGGTGTATGCCCACCCTGCGGCAGGCCTCCATCCGGAAATCGTTTTTCAGGGCGTAGTTCCAGGCCCGCATTAAAATCCAAAAATCGCTTCCGGCTTTCTCTCCCAGCAAATCATCGCGCTGCGACGTGGTTGAGCGGTCCACGTTGCGCAGCAGCAAGTCCCGTCCCTGGGTCAGCGCTGCCACCAAACACGCCTGGTAAACACAACCGTAATCCTGCCCAGCCAAAAGCATCCGCGCATACCTCGGATGCAAGGGAAACGCCAGCATCTTCCGGCCAGTTGGCGTGATTTCCGCAGGGGTTTTTGAGTGCGTGGATAGGGCAGGGGAGAGGCCTTCCCTGGAATCCTGCGGGACCGCCAGGGCTCCCAGGTCGGTGAGTAGTTCTTCCGCGTGGTCCAGCGCCTGTCCATCCGGCGGCTCAAGCCAACGAAATGCCCGCAAATCCTTTATCCCGGCTGCCTTCAAAGTGAGAACAACCTCGGACAGATCCAGGCGTTTCACCTCTGGCAACTCTTGCGCAGAACGGTGGTTGTGTTCCTCGCGGGACCATAGCCGATAGCACATGCCCGGCGCCGTCCGTCCAGCCCGGCCCGTGCGCTGTTCGGCGGAAGCTTGGCTGATTTTCTCGATCAACAGGGTGTTGATCCCCCGGAAAGGATCATACCGCGGAATCCGTGCCAGCCCGCTGTCGATCACGCAGCGCACTCCATCGATCGTCAGCGACGTTTCTGCCACGTTCGTGGCCACAACCACCTTGCGCTGCTCATACCGGGCCACCGCTGCGTCCTGCTCCCGGGGCGGCAGTTCGCCGTGCAGCGGCAAGAGGATGAATCCGCGCGCCTCCCCGCAATGCCGCAGTGCATTGAGCGTTTGGGTAATCTCAAAACTGCCGGGCATGAAGATCAGCACGTCACCCTCCGCACTGGATTGGACAAAATGACTGAAAGCCTCCGCGGCGCGTTCCCAGACCGGCCGTTGATCCACGTAGGACGGCTTGTCCGCGTATGAAACTTCCACCGGAAAGGTGCGGCCCGAAGACTCCAGCACCCGGCACGACGCCAGGTAGGTTTCCAGCCGTGCCGCGTCCAGCGTGGCGGACATCACCATGATTACTAGGTCCGGCCGCTCCGTTTCCTGCAGGTCGAGCGCCCGCGCCAGGGTGATGTCTCCGTATAAATGTCGCTCGTGAAATTCGTCGAAAATCAACACCGAAACGGCGCGTAATTGCGGGTCCTGCACCATTTGTCGCAGCACCACTCCTTCGGTCACATAGCGAATCCTTGTCCTGGCGCTTGTGACGTTTTCAAACCGGATCTGGTAACCCACCTCCGCCCCCAACTCGCCGTTGCGTTCGCGTGCAACCCGTGCCGCCAGCAACCGGGTTGCTAATCGTCGTGGTTGGAGGATTACTACTTGCCCATCTCCGGTCAACCCGGCGTCGACCAGCATCTGAGGGACCTGGGTGGATTTGCCTGAGCCAGTGGGTGCCGAAATGATCACCCGCCGGTTCTCCCGGGCTGCTGTCAGAATCGATTCCTGAATCTCATAAATGGGTAATGTGCCGGCCATAAAGGTGACAGTGTAGGATAAGCCAACCCCAATTTTCGATGCTCAATTTTCAAATCGCCATCGCCTTCAGCGTATCTGCTTAATCCCTGTAGGCATCCCCGCTCGAGTCCTGAAATGGACGCGAGACTTTTGCCGCGAGGGCACTTCTTGATTGCAGTCTGTTGTAAACTCCTTCTGTCTCTCGTGGGGATGGAAACAACCGGCTCAGGCTTTTGCCCCCGTTAGCCATTTGCATGCGTTAACCCAGAGCGCGGCGTATTGCTTCCAGAATACGAAATTGCAGCCCCAATGTGGGGCGGGATCGGACGTGTAGGCCAGCACCCGTCCTTTGCCGAATTGCCCCACGGCCAGCGCCGGGTCGCCCTCTCCCTTCCAGGTCGCAATCACCTCGCACCCCTCTCGCGGCAGCACTCGGTTGTAGCCCAGGATGGGAGGCATTGTGTCCAGCTTGATGCCATTCAGAATCGGATGCCCGCAGGCGACTGCCTGCGCCTGGAATCCCTCGGTGCTTTCGCGCAAATCTTCATATTCAAAACAAGTTACCGGCAAAATCTCACGCAGCGGTGTTCGGCCCCACCCTCCCTTGCCTTGCTCACCGTTGAAACTCAGCCAACCTCCCAGAAACATCATGTGCTTGCCCGCCTTCACTGCCTCCACTGTCATCCGCGTCCGGTCTGGAAATGTCAGCACTTTGGTGCCGAATAAGTGCCGGTTGAAGAACTGTGGGTGCAGTTGAAAATTCTTGGCCTCCACATCCGAGAACACGATGATGTCATACTCCTCCAGCACTTTTTCGTACCCACCCGGAGGCATGTTGTAGAAATCCCAGGTCGGCACGCTCTTTACCGCGAACTCTCCGGTGGACTCGATCCCCTCCAGCAGCCAGTGTCCGTAGTTGATCAAATCGAGCCCCTTAGGCGCGTGGCTGAAGGAAGTCTCGGCATAGATGGGCCCGAGTTGAACGGCCCAATCTCCAATGTAGTAGACTTTTTTCATAGGGTCACAAATTCAGGCTGGAGGCCATCCCCACGCAACGCTGGCGCAGATTATCAGGACTCAATCATCATGCTTCCGATATCCCAGCTGCCTTCAACGTCTCCCGCAACCAGTTCAGCGACTTTTCGATCATCGGCCCTCCAGCGCCTTCACACTCCATACTGAGTACCCCTTGGTAACCTGAGTCGCGCAGAATCTCCAGGCAGGTTCGTATGTTTCCCGCGTTGACACCCTCGCCCAGGGCGCAATGACTCACGGCAATCCCAGTGGCTCCGCCGCGCAGGGCTTTGGCGAGGGACTCGCTGACATCCTTAACGTGCACATGGGTGACCTTGGTGAGAAAAAGCCGCAGGAATTCCACCGGATCCCGACCCGCGATGAAGGTATTGCCAGTGTCCATGTTCATACGAAGGTACGGGCTGTCACTGAAACTCTGCATCTCAGCCATCATGTAAGGGTTCGTGGTAAAGTAGCCGTGCGGTTCGATGTTCACTATGACCTTATGTGCTTCTGCGACCTTCAGGATTTGCAGATAACTGCGCTTCATGAGCGCCATCGCCTCTTTGTCCTGCAGCCCCTCCGGTGCATGCAGGCCGTCGGTGGTATCAACGCACGGACAACCAATTTGTGCCGCCCAGGCGATGGACTTCATAATGTAAGGCACTCCCCGAATCGAGCCGTCCTCGCCGCTAAGCGGATAGGCGGCATCCACCTGCGAGAACCGCACTTGGTAACGGTCCATCTTTTTGCGCAACAGGACCGGGTCTTCGTAGAGTGCCACGTGCGGCTGATAGCCCAACCCGTGAATCCAGCTCACACCATCAATGAGCCCGCATTCGATGTAGTGCACGTCGTTGCGTTTGGCCCAATCGAGGCACTTCTCGAAAGACCAGTAGGCGGAATTGAAAGCGTCCGTATGAAATCCAATATTCATGGCGTGTTGTGGGTTTCTAGTGGTGGTTTATCGAATTGAGCTGGCGGGTTGGCCCGCCGCCCAAAGCACACCGCGACGGAGCAATTCCCTTACTCCCTGGCTGGCGTAGGCCCGCGCGTCGTGGCCTAGCACGGAGTGGAACACCCGGCCGTTTCCATAATCCAGCACAAAAGCTATCGGGTACTCTTTTAGATCTACTTTGGAAGTCGCTTTCGCCAGCACATGAATCGCGGTTTCACCCGCCAGGCACGTGTAGAGTTCATCAAGGGTGTCAAAAGCACTCAGGCCACGGGTCACCGGATGATCGGGATCGGCGATCTCCACCCGGAAAGTCCCGTGCGGATCATGCGCGCGCAGTTTTGGATCCCATATCCGCCCCGCTAACTTGCGAAACTCCGGCCACTCATTGTTATCCCAGGCGCCGCAAGCAAAATGGGTTAAGACCAGCCCCTTGCCAGACGAAACGAAGCGGATGAGGTTGTTGCGCGCCTCTGCACCAGGACCGGGTATTTCCCAATCCATGAAATGGAGCACCACCACGTCCCAAAGGTGGAGGTTTGGTGAGGCCAACGCTTCGGGATCAGCGGCTATGCGGACACCAAGACGCGCGTCCTCCTCCAAAGCGGCCTTCAACGCCGGCGCCGTTTCCTTCCATGGATGCCCGGGATAGTCTATTCCCGTAACGATGAGCACCTTGATGTCTCCGGCAGGAGGATCGAGATTGACTGCGGCTCGAACCGGGGGTTTTGTCTCGAATGCCGGGCGAGCGCTGGTTCCTGGCGCGGCGTCCGCCGGCGCCTCATTCAGCCAGACCTCACTGACAACTGCGTTAGGTCCGGCATGGCGGATGAAGTGCACCGTGACTTTTCCCCCTGTGTAATCCGCCGGCTGCAGCACGATGCGGTATTCCAACGGCGGCTTCTGGCCTTGCACAAAAGCGGGTAGTGGTTGCTGTTCCACTACACGGCGGCGGGCTCCGTTCTCGGAAACCAGATCAACTGACTGAATGCGGCCATTGGCATCATAATCCCACCAGGAAAACCCAAGCGCATACCGTTTTGCGGGGTCGAGGTTCTTGAGCACGAAAGGGACCTGGGCGCCGTCGAAAGTGATCGATCCAAAGGGACCGGGGGCAGCGGCCTCAGACCCGGGATACCACCAGGGTGTTCCGGTCAATTGGGCAATTCCGGGGCCGCCTGGTTCGCCGGCCGAAACCTGTGCTCCGCAGTCCAAATAGCAGAGCAACCGGTCGACGTCAGCCCTCTCCTTCAGCGCAGCTATCCGGGCCGCAATAAGCGAGGCGGGATAAGGAATCGGTGAGAGTATCTCTACCGGGCTCTCCGCACGCTGGATCCATGTCGTCGCGTTCTTGACGACGGTTTCGTTAGTCGTGGCGCTACGCACTCGTTCCAGAACTGCCTTCACCGCCGCAGGATTCTTCTTGATCAGGCTGGGAGCAATATTGAGAACCGCAGCTTCGGCCTCACGGCTGACCTCTGGATCGGCCGTTGCCTGCAAGGCCAGTTCCAGGGCGGTGGTGTTAGTCACACTCCCCAGCGAACTCAGCCACAGTTTTTTCATCGCGGGACCGCGCGCCAGCTCGGATCCCTGCTTGAGCAATTCAGCCTGGTTGCGGCTTGCCGAACTCGCGGTTCGGAAGAAACCCCTGGCTGCCAATTCTCGCTGTGTTGGATCTGTTCCCGACTGTGCCAGTTCGTACAGGGCATCGGCGGCTGCCTCGTCGGGCCAATCACCGAGAGTTCGTACGGCAATGTCGCGCACATCGGCATCGGGATCGTTCAAGGATGCAACCACTACCGCGAGCGCTTCAGGGCCGCCGATGCTCCCCATCGATTGCAGCAGGGCGAGCTTGCCCTCACCCTTTGCGTCCTCAAGAGCCGGGAGCAAGGGTGCGAGTCGTGATTCGGAGTCCATCCCTTTGCCCGCGACCTCCAAAACCTGTTGAGCTGCCATGGTCTCATCGGGTGCTGACGATTTGGCCACGAATCGGACAACAGCCGGGTAATCTTCCTTGGTTACCCAGGCTGAGAGCGCCGTGAGCGAGACGATACGCACCGATTTGTCCGGATCATCTGCGTTTTGAAATAGCACATCACGTGCGTTCGCCTGGCGTCTGGCAGAGACCGCTTTGATAGCCGCGATCCGGCGAGATGTCTCCCCCTTACCTGCAGCCTGGCTTAAGAAATCATTTACACCGGTAGCATTAATGTGTTCGAGGCTTTGTTCTGCTGCCCGACTCAACTCACCCTGTGAACCGCTCGCCAATTCTAAGAGTGGGCCCACGGTCCCAGCGCTGCCGAGGCTGCCGAGCGCCTGAATGGCCGCAAGGCGCACTTCCTTGTTTGTGGAAGAGGCTTGCTGCAAAACTACCGGGAGCGCAAGAGGGTCGCGACGGTCTGCGAGAGCCTGGATCAACAAGACCGCAGTCTCAGGCGTTACCTTGTTGAATTCAGCCAACAAGGCACGAGTCGCAATCTCTCCTTTAAGCATGGGGCTGAGGGCAATGGCACCCGCGGCAAACTGCTGGTCATCCGAGGAGATCGCTTGAAACTCGTCGGCGAGCGCGCTCAGCGGAGTGTCCGTGACTATCAGGCCGCGCAAGGCGCCCAGGCGAACAGGTGTCGGGTTTTCAGGTGTGTACAATTTACGATACAAGGCGCGCGCACGACCAGTGTCTCCATCAGCAGCCAATCTTGCAGCACAGGCAAGTTGCGCTTCCAAGCCGGCGTCCTGGTGCAGCCTAGGCAGGTTTGCCTGGGCCTTTTGTAGAATCGCCGCACAGTCTTTGGTGCCGATGCTGCCCAGCGCACGCAACGCGGCCCCGGCAACGGTCGCGTCCCCAGATGTTATCAACCGTGCAATGGGTCGAATCGATGCCTTGTCCCGACGGGCGCCTAGAGAATGGATGACGCCTGCGAGTGCATTCCCTTCAAGCTTTGTCATGGCCTTGCGCAAAGCTTTCGCGGCCGATTTCTCCGGAATGGCTTCGAGGGCAATTCGGGCGGCGTCTGACGTGGAGGCATCATGCAGCAAACTGGTTAGAACCGGAACAGCTCGGGAGTCCCCGACAAGGGCCAGCATTTGGCAGAGAAAATTTCTTTTGTCGAGCGGCAGACTCGGGTCGGCTGCCAGGTGGGTCAATTCATGAGCGAGCGTCCGTCTCTTCTGCGGATCCTGTGCTGCGCGTGCTACCAGGTTCAGCGCGCTGGCTTTCGATGCGTTTTCGCGATCTTCCAGACAGGCTCGCACAGCTGTTTGTGCTGGGAGCTCTGTTTGGGCCCCGGTGAGGATCGTTGCTGAACTGCAGGCCAGGGTTGCCACGGTGAACCAGGAGAGAATTTTCCGTGGTGAACAGATAAAAATGGCGCGTATCATAACAGCAAAAAGTTGTTTTCCAACGGGTTACATAGCCCACGGACTTCTAAATGAGCGCTTCAGGAACCGATTGGCTGATTCGTTCCTCAGAAACTTCTCCTTCCTCCAATCCCAAAGCAGCGTGGTTTCGCTGCGGGTTGCGATGTCCGCAATTAGCGAAAGGGTCGTTGCGGCGTGTCCGCTTTCGACTGTGGAAACAGGGTCGCGCCGGCTTCGGATGCTTGCAAGGAAATTGACCTGGTGATGGTTGGATTCGGGCAAACGCAATTCGCCCGGTCGTGGTGTCTGACTGAGCAAGGACGCGGGCTCAGCAGTAATTCCCCCGCGTACGACGTGGACCCAACCTTCATCACCTTCAAACCGGCAGCCATGCTTGCCTTGTGAGTCGTCCGTGAATATGAGTTTGGTGCCATCGGGAGCCAGGGCCTCGACATTCCATTGGATGGAAGTGTCGGCCATGCCCTTGTCGGGAAAGACACCGGTTCCTTTGAGGGTGAGGATTCCTTCAGCCAGTTTAGGCACCCCCCACAAGGCAATATCCAAATGGTGGACTCCCCAGGACTGGATCCATCCCGCGCAGTAGTCCGCCATGAAGTACCAATTGTAGGTGCACTTCGTTTCGCTGTAGGGAGTCCAGGGTGCGGGACCGAGCCAAAGATCGTAATCAAGGTCCGGCGGGACTGGACTGGGGCTCGCGGCAGGAAGTTGGCGCCCCCCGGGTACGGATACTCTAATGGTATGAACATTCCCTAGGTAACCGTTTCTGGCCAACTCACACGCATGGCGAAAATTGCGATCCGATCGTTGCTGCGTTCCCACTTGCAGTATGCAGCCGTGGTTGCGGATCACTTCGACTAATTGGCGTCCTTCGCCTACGGTCAGCGTGAGCGCTTTTTCGCAGTAGACATCTTTCCCCGCCTTGGCCGCCCAGGATGCCATGATTCCATGCCAATTTTCGGGCGCCGTGATTACCACCGCATCGATGTCACTTCGCCCCAGGACCTCGCGGAAGTCTGTATAGGCCGTGCAGCCCATGTAGCTGTCTGAGGCAGTTGCCTGGGCGTAGCGCTGGTCCACTGCGGCACGATACTTCTCGGCTTTGCTGCGATAAACATCACACACCGCCAGAATCTGGCACTCTGGCAGGGGGGCGAACCCGCTGATGTGCTGCGTTCCCCGGTCGCCCAAGCCTAGAATGGCCAAGCCAATTCGGTTACTGGGAGCCGCCCGATTCGCCATTCCAAGCACAGATGCGGGTACCACAAACGGTGCGGAAATTGCGAATGCTGCGCGCCTCAGGAACACTCGCCGATTGCGGTAGTTGGATGTGTTGGGAGTTTTCATGTAAGACGGTGGTTGTTGGTGGCGGATCGTTCGTGCGGGTTTGCGACGGCCGTGGTAAAAGCAGGGTCAAAAAAACAAAATAGGGCGGTTCTCTCCGAACCGCCCATCGACCGATCTGTTTATCTCGATTCAGCAGGCTCAGGAGACCTTCTTGATAGCATCCTCCGGGACTTCCAATTTCGGTTTGCCAGTTTCCTTGATTTCAACCGTGGTCTTGCGGTCGATATCGCGGTCGTTTCCATTGAAGCTCATCGAGCCCTTCACCTGAAACTCGTATTTGGTCAGGATCCCATCCTTGACCCAGAACTTGGCGGAGCCACTTGGGTTGGAGATCGTGGGGCCGTCACCGCCCCCGCTGCGCCGCCGGAAGCTCATGAGCGCCTTGGCGCCTTCGTCGGTGAGGGTGCCGGTGTAGGCGTCCCCATCTTTTTTCAGGTCCTTGGCATAGCCGGCGATCTGGGCAGCTTGGGCGGCCGGGAGAGTAAAATTGCGGGCCATCATTCCGGTCCAGCGACCACGGCCTTCGCTGCCTTCCAATTCCGCCGTGGATTGCCAACCGCTATCTTGGCTTTTCACCGCGGCTTTCTCGCCTTTCATCAGCAATTCCGTCGTGTTCTCGCCGAATGTCATCGTTACATGGGTCAAACCATCTTTCTGGGTTTTTCCCTCGGTGGGCCCCGACGGCATTCGCGAGCCTTCAGGCAAAGCGACGGTAGTTTTCCAGGTGTAACCGGCTTGATCCGCCAGTTTCTTGGCGGCAGCGGTGACTTCCTCTTTGGCATCGGCAGCCAGCATTGTAGTGGCTGCGCATGCGAGCAGACCGAACAGAATGGTTTTTTTCATAAGGTTTTGGCGGAAGTTGAGTGATGACCAGATTTGAGGAGCAGGCTTTGTGTCCGTTGCTGGGCACAAGTCCTGATGAATCGCGTTTCGACAGGATCCATGCCCCGAGGGTATCAGGCTGTACTATGCTGTCCATCGCGAAGATGCCCCTCGTTCCGGCCTCCCGATCAGGCCGTGGGCTCTGCCGTGGTTGCGACATACCGTTTACGAACTGAGATCGTGTCGCCGAGGCAACGAGTTCAGAGTTGTGAGGCGTGCCCTTCAAAGGCAGAATTCGGCCATGACTCGGAACGATGCGCTGACGTTACTGAAGGAATATACCAAGTCGGAATCCCTTATTAAACACGCTTTGGCGGTGGAGGCGGCCCTGAGGCACTACGCTCCGCGGTTCGGTGGAGACCCTGAGTTTTGGGCAGTGACCGGGCTACTGCATGACTTTGATTATGAACGCTGGCCGAATCCTCCCGATCACACACGTGAGGGGGCACGGATTCTGCGCGAGCGGGGAGTTGATGAGGAAATCGTGAGTGCGATCCTGTCACACGCGGACTGGAACTGGGCCGAATACCCGCTCGACCGCCCGCTGCGGAAAGCGCTCTTTGCCGTCGACGAACTCTGCGGATTCGTCACGGCAGTGGCCTATGTACGACCTGAACGCCTGACTGGCATGACCTGCAGCAGCGTCCGAAAGAAGTTGAAGCAAAAGTCCTTTGCTGCTGCGGTTAGCCGGGAGGATATCGAGCGAGGCGCGTCCCTCCTTGGGTTGACTCCCGATGCGCATATTACTGAGGTCATTACTGCCATGCAGGCTATCGCAGGAGAACTGGGACTCAGTTAGCCGCTGGGGAACTTGAGCAGGCGAAGACGCACTGGGAGGCCAGAATACCCTATGTTCGCCTTGTCTTCTTTGTACGAAAAAGGGCCGGGGTATTACGCCCGGCCCAGTCGATTTGGAATGCTGCTTTGTTGCTGACGCTGGAGGTTATTCGCTTTCGATCCGGTAGAACGACCTTGGGTCCGTTCCGATCGGGATCGTGAATGACCCCGCAGTTGCAGTATTGGTCGCCACCCGTGCCCAGGTACTGAGCGGTGCCGCCACATCAGGTGACCCCAGCAGGACAAACTGGCTTCCAGTGCCACCCGAGTAGTTGATGGTGCAGTTGCCTGCACTCACTGGCCCTATGGTCATTTCGGTGACCGGCAGGGGTTCACTACTGCCGAGGACGCTGAGCATGCCTGTGCCGGTAAAAAACGCGTGCTCATGGGTGGCGCCGGAACCAACAGCGCCCCAGGTGCCGGCGGCCATACGTATGCCTCCGATGTAGAGTGCGCTGATAGCATTTGGCGCTCCAGTAAAGGCTAGGTCCACCGACGGCGCGGCCCCGTTCAAGCTGAGGGTGGCTGCAGAATTAATGTAGGTATTGGCAGTGCCCGAGGTTAATCGCAAGATGGCACCATTCCCGACGGTAACATTGCCGCTCCCGAGGCCTCCATCCTTTCGTACCTCGGTGGTGCCGGCATTGATTGTCGTGCCACCTGAATACGTATTGTTCCCACTGAGCACGAAGATCGCGCCGACGTCGGACGTGCTCCCGAGCACCAGAGGTCCGCTTCCGGAAATCGGACTGGGGATTTCGAAGGTCCCTGCATCCGTATTTCCAGCATAGGATCGGATCATTCCTCCACCGGTTCCCAACGTGATGCCTTGCTTGGGATCCAGGGCAACGCTCTGCCCTCCGGCTTTCCGGATTGACGCACCATTTTGGATCATAATGGCGTCGGGAGTCAGCGTAGCGGGGATAGCGCCAAAGCTGGTGTTGTAACCTAAGGAGGTGGAATGACCAGCAGTATACATACCACCACTCACGATCAGCTTGCTGAACGAGTGTTCAACGCTGTAGGTGCGAATCTCGCCCGGTCCATCCTTTGTAAGCGTGCCGGGTCCCGAGATCACGCTGGTATCCCGAACCATCAGAATTGCCCCGACATCAGTAACTTTCAGGGTGCCGCCTCCAGCGGCGACTGTGACGGTTCTGCCCGGGCTGATGAAATCGGAGCCTACACCCGCGGACGTGCTCTGCAGGGTTGCGCCGTTGTTGATCGTAATCTCGTTGGCGGAGCCGAGTCTCGTTGCCGCATTGATGGAAAACACGCCGCCGAGGATTGTCAGGGTATCGCCAATTTCCCCCGCTTGCATACTGGTGGTGCCGGTTCCGACCTTTACCAGTGTACTACCGCTGCGTGCTGTCCCATTCCAGATGCTGTCGGTGTTATCCCCCCCGAATGTCAGCGTGCCCCCCCACATATTGAGAATGGCTCCGGTGGCACCGGCCAGCGAGCCAATCGTGTCATTATTACCATACGTTTCGAGGGTTCCCGTGGCACCGATGTTCACCCCGGAAAGGTCGGGAATGACGTCCGATACGCTCAATTGCAGGATGCCATCATTGATCACCGTGGCGCCGGTATAGTTGTTTGCACCCCCCAGGAGGAGCGTCCCAGGTCCGTCTTTGGTCATTCCGCTTACACCGGCGAGAGTGGAATTGATCGTGGCCTGCGCACCGGTCGCTACCGCGATGCCACTGAAATTCGTTAACAGCAGTGTGCCGCCGGACAAGGTGACCGTGCTGTCCTCAAAGGAGGGGCCGTCAACTTTTTGTGTTCCGTTGACCGTGACGGTGAAAAATCCCCAATCGGCCCCGGCTGAAAACACAGCCAGTCCCCAATCCTGCCAGGCCCCGGTGGCGACGGTGCCATCCGGACTGGTGCTCCAGAAGTTGTTATTGCCCCAAGTGCCGGTGGCGTCGGCTCCCGCTCCAAACTCCGAGCCGTTGGCGTCCCAATACCGAACCACCAGGTCGTTATCGGTGATCATGACCGTTGCAGCGGCGTCGCTGGTGACGTAGTAGTCGGGAGTAGGAGCCAGGGTCAGGACGACCGTCTCGGTCGGTTCGCGCTCGGCATCGTTAATGGGCGTAACGGTGATGTCGATGGAGCTTTGGCCTGCCGGGAAAGTAAAGGGGCTGGTCGGGGAGATGGTGTAATCCACGTTGCTCACCGCCGTGCCGGTCAGCGCAAAGTAGACCTGCAGGTCGGCATTGGGTCCTCCGCTCCGGGTGATCGTGAATTTGGCCGTGTCGGGCCCATCTTCAGACGCCATTGCGTCCACGGTAGAATTGACGCTGAGATTGTCGGGAAGATAGAGGTCAAAGGTCCCGTCAGAACGAGTCGTAGCGACCGAGTAACCGCCTGGCGACCAGAAGCGCGCGTACTCGGTTGAGTTATCCACGCTCACCATGTTACCCGCGATGTCGAAGGCGATGTCCCGCGAGTAGTTGCCGATGTCGACGGTTTCCTTATAGGCCCCGGTTTCCAAGTCAAAGAAATAGACCAGGCCTGAGGTTGTCGCGTAACGGCACACCGCAACCGTCCCGCCGGCTTCGTTTACACCCGCTCCGCGGATGTAAGTGTAGTCTCTGCTCGAATCCCAGACGGAGGTGTTGATTGGCCACGCAAGCGATCCGTCGAACTTGTTGACAGCCGCGGCCTGCCCCGCGGTCGCCCGATATTGGGTCATATACCAGTTGCCACTGCTATCGCGATCGACGTCGCCCGGGTAATACGAATAAAAGCTCGGTCCAATTACCTGTGAGCCTGTGTCACCCGGGAGGGCGGCAGCGTTGGCGCCGATATTGTAGTTAATAAGTCCAACACGGGGGTCCAAATAATGGGAGTTAACCGCGAAGAGGGACAGCGTGCCGTCCGAGCGTTTGCCCGTTGCATAGACGCTTTCAACGTACTGGCCTTCGGTTTTGTTGGAATCATCAAGCAGTTGCGTGGCCACACTCAAATCCTCGTTGAACCCGTAAGCCGTATCGTCGAAGTAGCTCGAGACATACAGGCAGTTGTCGTCCGGGTTCAGATTGATTTTGTAAGGTCGGGAATAATTGGCTGCATCGGTCGTCCAGTCCACGCCCCCCGTGTGAGGGCCACTGATAGCCACCCCGTCAGCCCTCAGAACGTAGATGCCGTCTGGTGTCGAGCGGCCACCACCTGTCAGTCCAGTGCCGTTCCAGTTGTTGCCGACATATACTTTGCCGAAGTTCGTGCTCGCAGGGTTTTTGTTGATAGCCACACTATTCGGGAACCAGAAGTTTCGGTCCTGCCCGTCGGGTATGAACTGCGTCCAGGCCTTGGCGGTATTGCCTGTGACGATAATCTGATAGGAGGCGTAGCCCGTCATGTCGAAGCTATGTGTCCCAGCCGTGGTGCCGGGGTAGACCGGATTGGCACCATCGCGCAGCACCACCAAACCCTGCGCGTCCTGATTCAGAACGAATGTAACTTGGCTATTTGCAGCGTTGCTGACCACGCTTGAGGCATAAGGGGTCGCCAGGGCGACGGAACCAGTGAGGGAACAAGCCGCCAGGCCAACGGCTAGGCGACGGAGTTGTATCATGACTTTTGGCGCATTCATAAGCAGTAACTTTCGCAATGCTGTTGATTGAGGTAAAGGTTGCTAAGCGAATTTGAGAAAAACTATAACGCGCTTTGCCGTCGGTGCAAACCGAAACTCAGTACATTTCCGGGTTATGGGTGGTCGGAATCCCTAGGTCGGCTCGAATGGCTCCGCGCTGGTAGGTCGCGTTGGCGCAGGATGGACTACTCGTCATTCAGACTATCGAAACATTCCCTATGTCGAAAATGCCGTGCTCCATGGACTTAGTCACTTGGAGACCAAACTGAATTGTTGCAGCAACCGTGACTTTCTTTCCTGCCTCAACTCACCCATATTAGTCGACAATGAAACTCAGCTTGATTTTCGATTCTACCTCGTTCTGGCAGCCGCGCGGTGGTCGTTTCCTCTTTCTGACATTGATAGCGTGCCTTATCGCCGGATGTACCTCGGGGCCCCAGGCCAAAACCGAGCAGCATTACGACATTATCGTTTACGGTGGCACTGCCGGCGGTGTGGCTGCTGCGGTACAGGCGGCTCGAATGGGCAAGTCAGTGGTTTTAATCGAGCCGACAAAGCGCATTGGCGGCTTAACGACGGGTGGCCTTGGCCAGACGGATATCGGCAACAAGCAGGCGATCGGTGGAATCTCACGAGAGTTTTACCAGCGGGTGCGTCAGCACTATGAGCAAACCTCGTCGTGGCCGTGGGAGAGCCTCGAGGGTTACCGCAACCGCGACGGGGGCCAGAGGCGCACTTTGGCCAATGAGGATTCCATGTGGACCTTCGAGCCTTCCGTCGCGCTGAAGATTCTCAATGACCTCGTGCGCGAACACCATGTGCCAGTAATATACTCCGAACGTCTCGACCTGAAACGCGGTGTCAAAACCGGCCCTGGCCGGAAGATCTCCTCTATCCGAATGGAGTCCGGACGCGTGTTTGCCGGGAGGATGTTCATCGATGCCACCTATGAGGGTGATCTGATGGCGCTGGCAGGTGTCAGCTATGCCATTGGCCGTGAAGGAAATGGACAATACGCTGAAACCCTCAACGGAGTACAAACAGCGCAGGCAAAATTCCATCAACTGAAACCCGGCCTCGATCCGTACGTTTTACCCGGCAACCCTCAGAGCGGGCTGTTGCCCGGCATCGATCCGACCGGTCCGGGTGACGAAGGCGCAGGCGACTCGCGGGTGCAAGCGTACTGCTTTCGTCTTTGCCTAACGGATCAGCCTGAGAACCGATTGCCGATTCTAAAGCCGAAGGGCTATCGTGAATTGGATTACGAGCTGTTGTTCCGCAACTTCGAGGCCGGGGAAAACGAGGTGCCCTGGATTCATTCAGCGATGCCGAACCGCAAAACCGATATCAACAACCGGCTCGGTGTCAGTTCCGACTTCATTGGCCAGAATTACCTCTATCCCGAGGGCAATTATGCTCAACGCGCCGCAATTGTGGCGCGGCACAGGCAGTGGCAGCAGGGCTTAATGTGGACACTCGCCAACCATCCGCGCGTGCCGGAGGCCATCCGGCAGAAAGTGGCGCCGTGGGGGCTGTGTCGTGACGAGTTTGTAGAGACCGGTGGATGGCAGGAACAGCTTTATGTGCGGGAAGCGCGCCGCATGCTGGGTGAAACCGTAATGACTCAGCATCATTGCCAGGGCCGTGAGTTGGCAACAGACCCGGTGGGAATGGCCGCTTATGGCATGGATTCACATCATGTGCAGCGTTATGTGAACGCCTCCGGGCACGTCCAAAATGAAGGAGACGTTGAGGTTTGGGTGAATCGGCCTTATCCGATTAGCTATCGGGCGATTGTTCCCAAAGCATTGGAATGCGAAAACTTGCTGGTGCCGGTCTGTGTGTCGGCTTCACATATCGCCTTTGGATCAATCCGCATGGAGCCGGTGTTCATGGTCCTTGGCCAGTCTGCGGCTACTGCTGCGGCTCAGGCCATCGATCAACAGGTGCCGGTCCAGCAGCTTGACTATCAGCAACTCCAACAGCGTTTGTTAGCCGATCGCCAGGTTCTTGAAAACGTTCCTCGACCGAAATGAGGAGGCCGATTTGGCTCAGCGTTGCCTTTGCGGCTGCAGGCTCACCGTGCCGGTATCAAGCAGGGGTTCACCGGTGCTGGTGTTTGTCCCGTGCAGAGTTATAGATTGATATCTTGATCGCCGTCCTCGTCACGCCGTCAGCTTACCCGTGGATCGGGCGAGAGCAAATGCACTCGTGAGATCCGAGCCCTGTTATGCCCAGTAAATCGCCCAGCAAATCGCATTGACTACGGCAGGGGTAAAGTTTACCGCTGAGCCATGATACCGCTTGTTGATTCGTGCACTGTTCGAGGATGGATTTCCGGAATCTTTGGTTTGCTGGTCGTCGCTTTGGCAGGGACTGGCTGCCAAAAGGCGCCCGACGCCGCCGCTGAAAAAAAGCCCGTGGTGGCTTTGGTGATGAAATCACTGGCTAACGAGTTTTTCAGCACCATGGCGGATGGAGCCCGCAAGCATCAGGCTGCCAACACCGCCACCTATGACCTGGTTGTGAACGGCATTCGGAACGAAACCGATCTGGGCGAGCAGGTTAACCTCGTCGAGCAAATGATCGCGCGGCGCGTGGACGCCATCGTTATTGCCCCGGCGGATTCAAAGGCAATGGTAACCGTGCTGAAGCGGGCAAGGGACGCTGGAATCCTCGTGGTCAACATTGATAATAAGCTGGATGCGGAGGCGCTCAAGCAGGCGGGGCTCAATATTCCCTTCGTGGGGCCGGACAACCGGGCGGGTGCACGCAAGGTCGGGGAGGCTCTGGCGGAGAAGTTACAGCCCGGCGACCCTGTGGCCATCATCGAGGGAATCCCCACGGCGTTCAACGGCCAGCAGCGACGGCTTGGCTTTGAAGATGCCATGAAGGCTGCGGGAATGAAGATCGTGGGCACCCAAAGCGGGTATTGGGAAATGGAAAAAGCCAGTACCGTGGCGGCCGGGATTCTCAGTGAGCACACCGACCTCAAAGCGCTCCTCTGTGCGAACGATAATATGGCGCTCGGCGCCGCCGCGGCCATCCAGGCTGCTGGCCGCACCGGCAAGGTGTTGATTGTGGGCTTTGACAATATCGCGGCAATCAAACCGATGATCGCGGACGGTCGGGTCGTAGCCACCGCGGATCAGCATGGGGATCAACTTGCTGTATTCGGTATCGAGGCGGCCCTCAAGATTCTGAAAGGAGAGGCTCCTCCGCAGGACCAGACGACCGCCGTGGACCTTATTACCCAATAGCACTTTTTATCTGAGGCCTTATGCCGGACGCACCGCTTTTGAAAGTCGCATGTTTGCGCAAGTCATATTCCGTGCCGGTGCTGATCGATTTCGATTTCGAGTTATTGCATGGAGAGGTGCATGCGCTAGTAGGCGGTAACGGCGCCGGCAAATCGACGTTTGCCCGGGTGCTGTGTGGCCTTACGCAACCCGACACCGGACGCATCGAACTGGAGGGTGCAATCCACGCCCCAGCCACTGTTCGCGAGGCCGAGAGCGCTGGCGTCATTATGGTACTCCAGGAATTAAACCTGATTCGCACGCTTTCCGTAGCGGAGAATTTGTTTCTCCACCGCTTGCCGCACCGCGGTGGTTTTGTGGATTTCAAGACCCTGCGCGAGGAAGCTCGCAAAGCCCTGGCGCGAGTTGGCTTGGAGCGACTCGATCCCACGACCTTGGCCGAGGACCTTGGTGTGGGACATCAGCAACTAGTTGAGATCGCCCGCGGCCTGGCCCAGGATTGCCGGTTGCTCATCCTGGATGAACCGACGGCTGCCTTGACCGACCCGGAAATCAACCTTTTGTTCGACAACATTCGTCGTCTGCAAGCCCAGCGTGTCGGAATCATTTATATCAGCCACCGCATGGATGAGATCCGGCGGATCGCCGATCGCGTTACCGTCCTGCGCGACGGAAGGCACGTGGCCACGCACCCGGCAGCCGGGACCACCCCTGCCGGTTTGATTCGGGAGATGGTCGGTCACGATCTGCCGGCCCGCGGGGTTTCCGCCGAGAAGACTTCCGGTGACGTGTTGTTGCGCGTCAGCCAACTCTGCGCCGGGGATCGCGTTCAGAACATTAGTTTCGAAGTCCGGTCTGGTGAGATAGTGGGATTGGCTGGGTTAGTCGGTGCGGGGCGCACTGAGACACTGCGCGCGATTTTTGGTGCGGATACAAAAACGAGCGGGGAAGTCTTTGTGGGCAAGGATGCCAAGCGTGCTGAAATATCCTGTCCTTCAGATGCGGTCCGGGTGGGTATCGGGATGATCCCGGAAGATCGTCAACATCAAGGTCTGCTCTTGCCGCAGTCCATCCTCGTGAACACGACCCTATCTACCATTCCGGAGCATGCGCGGCATGGTTGGATCAACTCCGCCGCCGAAACGGCGACCGCCGAGCAGTTGTCCCGGCGGATGGAGGTGCGTTCCGCTGGGGTGGAGCAACCCGTACGTGAACTGAGCGGGGGCAACCAGCAAAAAGTAGTGATCAGCCGTTGGCTCGCTCGCGATTGCCGCGTCCTGCTCTTTGACGAGCCGACACGCGGCATCGATGCGGGCGCCAAGGACAGCATCTACCGGCTGCTCCACGATCTCGCTGCCGAGGGCAAAGCGCTAGTCGTGGTTTCCAGTGAACTGCAAGAGTTGCTCGCCATCTGCGACCGCATCCTTGTGCTCTCGGCCGGCCGGTTGGTAGCCGAGTTTCATCCGCCGGATTGGTCTCAAGAACAAATCACGAAGGCCGCCTTCAGTGGTCACCTCGAAGCTGCCAATCGGTCACCTTAATTCTGCTAATCCCATGAAAGCCCCTGAACCGGAAATCACTTCTTTAGGCTGCCAGTTCAAAGATTCCCGCCAGGGCATTCATGAATCCCAAAGAAGTGGTCCGGCGGCCACATGGAGCATACACGCAGTCGTGGTGGCTGCAATAGGGTGGCTTGCCTTGGCCCCCGAGGGGCAGGGGGAGGTGTTGTTTGAAGACCAGTTCGATGCGGGTATTCCGGGATGGACGGTGGTGCAACCCCCGGGCGCCTATCTGGACGGTCCGTTGCATTGGGAATATGACATCGTTGCAAACGCATTCGTGGAGCAGAGCAACATCTACACCGACAGCGCGATTTCTTCATCCACCGCGACCGCTCCCATGTTGGTGAATGATACCGTGACGGCGGTCAATTTCGCGTTAAGTGGTCGGCTCACAGCGGGCGACGACGACGGTTTCGGTCTCATCTTCGGCTACCAGAACCCCACAAACTTTTACCGGGTTACCTTTGCACGCCAGGCGCGGACATCCGGGTTTCCGTGGACCGGGTGGAGTGTGGATCGCAAGTTGGATGGGATCATAACGAATCTCTTTGGAGCCGGGACGCCGGGTTATACGCAAACTTTTGTCAACACGGCAAACCGTCCCTTCGATGTGACAATTTGCGTCGACACCTTCAATCGCTTTTCTCTGCGTGTGGTGGATAGTCCGGCCGGCAGTCCGACCACGTACGAGCTGGTGAAGGAACAAGCATTGCCTTCTCCGGCCAATGGTCGCGTTGGGCTGGTGACTTGGGGTATGTCCGGCGGAGTGCCGAAAGGATTTCGCATCCAGAATCTGCAGTTGTCGCCTCAGCCCCTGGCTGGAAATCCCAATGCTCTCGGCCGGTGGACTGCGTTGGTCCCCCCTCGTGCCAATGGCAGCACCGCCGTCGCCAATGGCCATGGCCAGCCGCTTTGGTCGCTCGGAATGACCGCTCAAGGACCGCCTGGCGCACTGGTGGAATCCAGCGACTGTTTCGCCGGAAATGATGCGTCCGGACAGGTTGATTTTACCGGCCCGACGCTAGTCGCTGGAGATCCAGGCTGGAACGACTATGTGATTGCAGCACGGATCCTGCCCTTCGACGATGACGCCCAGGGTATACTCCTACGCTTCAGCAATCCCTCCAATTTCTGCCGAATTTCACTTCGGTCGCAGGCATCGACCATTGGCCCGCCACGCGGCTTGGCAGTCCAACAGGTCGTTAACGGCATTTATTCCGAGGTTTTCCGGGAAAACGTCGTCCAATATGCTCCATTGCCTGGCAAAGCCTACGATCTCATCGCATCGATTCACGGCGAAACTCTCGACGTGACACTCGTGGCGGATTCGGAGGGGCCGGCGACGTTTTTCAGTTACGGCCCGTTAAGACTCAGCGGGCTTACCTCGGGCAATATTGGTCTGTTTAGTTGGGGAATGGCTCGGACCGATTTCGACTGGGTCACCGTCCAGGCGGGAGCGCCCCTCTACATCAGTTCTCCCCATGGAACCTGCAGCCCGACCCGCGGTCTGCATACCTATCAGCATGGGACAACGGTGACGGCCACAGTGGAGCCCGCCGCAGATATACCTGGCGTGAGGCATTCTCCATATGGATGGATGGGGTCGGGATCGGTTCCCCCGTTGGGCACGGGGACAAATGTCACGTTTACTTTGAACTCCTTCTCCAGGGTGCAGTGGCTGTGGAGGACCGAATTCCGACTGGAAGTTTCTAGCGAGCCAGGTGGCACCGTCACACCTTCCGGCATAGACTGGCATGAGACGGGATCAACAGTGGCCGTGTCTGCCGTGCCTTATACCGGTTTTACCTTTCTTGGATGGCACGGGACAGTGGCCTCCGCAGGCTCTTTCCTGAACCTCATGATGGATCAACCGCACGAGGTCGTCGCCATGTTCGCGGTGGATAGTGATGGGGATGCATTGCCGGATGACTGGGAGATGGCCTATTTTGGATCTCTTGAGGCCACGGCCGAAGGGGACCCCGACCGCGATGGCCGGACGACAGCCCAGGAATTCGGTAACGGAACTCACCCCCTGGTGCCGGATATTCTGCGCATTGAGGACATCGAGTTGAACGGCGGATGGTATTCCCTAATGGTGTCAAATAACACCGGCAGTCGATACAACGTCGAAACCGCATCCGACGTGCAGGGGAGTTGGACCATTCAGGCAACCGCGCAACAGACGAACCGATATGTCTCGTCGCTTGCTTCGGGGTCAGAAGTCTATTGGCGCTTATATCAGCCCGCTGTCCCGGTCGAGGTGCTGCCGTTTGTTCCGGGGTCTTGGACGTTAGTGGTCTTGCCCGATACGCAGATGTATTCCATGAATTATCCCGACCTTTTCCTGGACCAGACTCGTTGGATCGTGGCCAACAAAACCAGGCACAATATCAAGTATGTATTACACCTAGGGGATATCACCAACAACAACACGCCCGAACAGTGGGATAGAGCACGGCAAGCCATGGCCCAACTCGACGGTGAGGTGCCTTACGCGTTTGTGCCAGGTAATCACGATTATGGACCAAATGGAGGAACCGCCGACCGAACGACTCACCTAAATGATTACTTCTCGACGGCGAACTACCTGTCTTGGCCGAGCTTTGGCGGTTTGATGACACCCGGACGTATGGATAATTCCTACCACCTTTTTTCGGCCGGAGGCGTGGAGTGGATTGTGCTGGCCCTGGAATTCGGGCCGCGTGACAGCGTGTTGACCTGGGCTAATTCCGTGGTGGCAGATTACCCTGGGCGGCGCGCGATACTGATTACTCACGCCTACCTTTACAATGACGATACACGATATGATTGGGCAGTGAAAGGCTCAGGACAATCCTGGAATCCACATGCCTACGGTGTCGCTGGAGATTCAGATGGAGTCAACGACGGGGAGGAGCTTTGGCAGAAGTTGGTAAAAGGAAACCCGGGCTTTGCCCTGGTCATGAACGGCCATGTTTTAAACGACGGATTGGGCCGCCTCTCCAGCACCAACGACGCTGGCGGAACGGTGCACCAAATGTTGGTAAACTACCAAATGAAGACGCTCGGAGGCGAATCCTACTTGCGGTTGGTGGAATTTCTGCCTGATGGTCGGACCATACAGGTCCGAGCGTACTCGCCTTTACGCGGCGCCTATAAGACCGATTCTCAGAACCAGTTCACGCTGACTCTGAACCCGCCCCTGAAGTGACAAAAGTGTGGTGGCAGCCAATTAGGTCGGGGTGTTAAGCCAGATCACGGCGTTTTCGCGAAGACTTTCTTCAAGTGCTAAAGAAACTTCTTGTCACAAAGGGCTTGCATCGTTTGTGGCAGGTGGTAAAGTCAAAAAGTTCCACCATACGGTTTACGACGCAGAAAGCATTCTGCTGGTGCCGTCTTTTATGGGGCGGAGGCAGAGAGCCGTTGGAGTTGGAGAGTGTTTCCTGATCGTAACTGTGAGGTGGGCGGCACCTATGCTACAAACCCTCAACGCAACAGGACACAACTCATGAACTTTAAGATTAACCTCCTCACTCAACGATGGGGCTCATTGGTGACGGCCTTGGGGCTTATTTCCTTGCAACCGGTTTTCGCCGCCACTCCGGTGACCCTTTTTGAAGACCATTTTACGGGCGGCATCCCCGGGTGGACGGCGGTGCAGCCGGCTGGAGGGTTGTATATCGACGGGCCGATGTTGTGGGTGTATGACGCGGTTAGCGACTCGTATTCCGAGCAGAGCAACCTTTATACAGACGGTGCTGGTCTTTCGGTAACGCGCATTGCGCCGATGCTAATCAACGACGCGGTGGTGCCGGGAGATTTTGCGTTCACGGCGCGGTTGACGGCTGGTGACGACGACGGTTTTGGTTTGGTTTGGGGGTACGAAAACGAGAACACCTTTTACCGGGTGTCGTTTGCGAGGCAAGCGCGGGCTACGGGGTGGCCCCACCAGGGAGTGATGGTGGACCGGATGAATAATGGGCAGATTACGGATATATTTGGACCGGACACGACGTTCATCAACACGGCGGGGCGACCTTTCGATGTGACGATCCGGGTGAACGGAGGCAATTTGACCCTTACGGTGGTGGATGATGTTTTGGGCTCACCGTTGACGTATAACGTGGTGACCGATCTTCCCCTGCCATACATACCAACAGCAGGAAAGGTGGGTATTTTTAGTTGGGGCATGGCCGGCGGGAACCCGCGGTCCTTCAGGGTGCAAAACCCGGTGTTGTCACCGACAGCCTTGGCAGGTGATCCAGCAGGAACGGTGCTCCCAAACTGGTCGTTCCTGGTGACGCCGCGGTCGGACGGCGTGAACACCATCAACAGCGGCGGAGCCGAGCCTTTGTGGGGTCAGGGCTTGTCGTTGGACGGCGACCGGGGAACCATGATTCAGAACAGCGATTCCTACAATTCGACGGATAACAACGCTTCGGGAACGGCACACTTCATCGCTCCAAGTGCCGTTGCCGGAGACGCGAACTGGGACAACTACCTTTACCGGGCGCGCTTTATCTCAAGCGATAATGACGGTTTCGGCCTCTTGCTGCGGTTTCAGAACGAGCTCAACTTTTATCGTATCGCTTTCCGCAATCAGAATTCCACCTCCGGAGTAAAGCGGGGCATCTCGATCCAAAAAGCAGTGAACCAGGTATTTGAGGAGATTTATTCCAGCACTCTGTTTATACCGCCGACGGGCGTGCCGATCGAGGTCAATGCGCTGATCAATGGGAATCGCCTGCAGGTGCTGATTAACTCCAACCCGGACTCGGCAAGTTCAGAAGGGTATTTCTTTGGTCCATTCGATATTACCGGTGGAACTGTGGATAAGGGCAAGATCGGAATATTCAGCTGGGCGCAGAACAATGAGCCGGCGCAAACCACGAGTGACGCGGGAACAGAGGTGGACTCCGTAAGCGTGCTGCAGATGGCTGGAGAGGGGCTGATTGTATCTTCCGCTTATGGCAATCCGACGCCAGCCGCCGGCGTGCATGATTTTCCGAGCAATAGCGAAATCACAGCCTCCGTGGAAAGCCCGATAACTACGGCTCCAGGCGTGCGCCAGGTATGCACGGGTTGGACGGGTATGGGCGCGGCACCGGCGAGTGGGACCGCTAATGAAGTGACCTTTGCGCTGGCCAGTTTTTCCGGCCTCACCTGGAAGTGGACCACGGAATATCAACTCACTACCAGTGCATCCGAAGGCGGGACGGTTACGACTACTAATGGCACGTGGATCGTCGCCGGCACGGAGGTCTTGGTGACCGCTGTGGCCAACCCCGGTTACCTGTTCACCGGTTGGTCGGGTTCCAGTCTGCAGAGCGCTCCGAGCCAGACCTTTGCCATGACCAAGCCGATGACGCTTAAGGCGAACTTTGCGGCCGACTCGGATACTGACGGCCTGCCGGATGCCTGGGAAACACAGTATTTTGGCGGACTTGCGGAAAATGGAGCTGGGGACTTCGACCACGATGGCGTGACGAATGCGGAGGAGTATCTGCGCGGCTCCAACCCGGCATTTGAGGAAGCCTTGATTGCCAGTGATGGACTGTCGTCGAAATGGGTCAACACGGGACGTGACCCGGCATTGCCGGGGGAACTGCACGTGACCGACTTCGGAAGTGGGTACAGGGGTGTATTCGGGGATGCCAACGAATATCGGTGGGCCACCGACGCGACGTTCGTGCCGGCGGATAACCTTGCTAGTCAGGCTAGCTTTCAGACGCACCGGATGATCGTGCGCCCAAGCGAGTGGACGGAGAGTTGGGCCAGCAATTTCAGCGCAAGCATCGACTTCACCGTTGGAGACAATGACGGCAATTGTTTCTATTTCCGGTATGTCAACGAGTCCAACTGGTTCCGCGTCACCCTCTGCGGGGAGAACGACGGCGGGCAGGCGACTCGGCCGTTGCTGGGCTTGAGCGCTCAACGAAGATTGGATGGCATCTATTCGGCGGTGCCGATCATTCCATTGTTCGGCCCTGAGTTTGCTGCGTACACCGATCCGCTCGACGGTGGTGGTAATCCGGCGGGCTTCAAGAAGGTGCGCGTGACTGTGAGTGCGACGAACGAGAACTTCGAGGTGAAGGTGACGCCATGGGATTACAACCTGGATCCGGATGATTTCAACGCGGTGTACGACCTCATAGCGACGTTTTCGGATACGAGCTTGCCTTCAGGCCGGGTTGGGTTTGGTTTGTGGGGCCAAGGCTCCTTCGGGAGCTCGAACGCAGTGAACGGCATTCCGATTCCGACCGGCGCGTTCGTAGACAACCTGTCGTTGCGATCACCGGCGGATGGAGCAGTTGTGTTTAGTGAGAATTGGAATACGGCGCCGTTGTACAACGAGATCCCGGCCGGATGGCTCAATCCTTATGAGGGGGTTGTCGGGCTGGAGGGCAACTGGCGCGTGAACGTGGATGGGAGTCTATGCCAAATGGCCAATGAAGGCATTTCTACGACCGGGACTCTTGCCGAGCCAAAGGCGGATGCGGATGCCAACATCCTGCTGGCCCCGGTGGTGTCCAGCGCCAATTACCTCCTGGTATTGGGACTGCACCCCTTCGACAACGACGGCGTCGGTTTTGTTTACGACTTCAAGGACACCAACAATTACTCGCGCGTGATGTTCCGTCAGGAAGCGACTTATGACGGTGCCATTCCGCCAGGTGTGAGCGTCACCCGGAAGTCTGGCGGGGTCTGGAGCGATATTGTGGTAGGTGACCTGTCGTTCCGATTTATACCCGGACGGCCGTTCGAGGTCCAATTCGGGAATAACAATGGGAGCTACCACCTGGTGGTAAAGGACCTCGATGATCCCGGGACACCGCTTAGCTGGCATTGGACCGGGCCAGCCGCGACTGTCGACAATCGCTTCGGTGTAACCACATGGTTCTCTCCCAACGCACATTTCCTCTATGCGCGAGCTTACGGTTTACCCGCGGTGGTCACGTTGGAGATTGGCGGCATCGCGGTTACCGACGGCAACGTGGTTCTAAGTGTGTCGAAGCCCGAAGGCTCTCGATACGATGTGCTCCGTGCCACGGATTTGGCGGGACCTTACGAAGCAGTAGCTACTAATCAAACGGCAAATCAATACTCGGAGCCGCAGCCGCCCGGAACGGCATTTTACCGGCTGCGACTGGTTCCTTAATCGAAGGTCCGCGGACTGTTCACCTTGCTCATGAAAGACCTAAGCTTCAGAGGTGGTGGGTGCGGCGGGGCAATGCCCCCGCCGCGATGGCGTGCCTTCACATTAATCGAGCTGCTGGTCGTGATCGCTATCATCGCGATTTTGGCCTCCATGTTGTTGCCGGCCTTGAGTCGGGCGAAAGAGAAAGCCCACCGGACGGTGTGTTACAATAACCTGAGGCAGTCGATGCTGGCAGCGCACATGTACGGCCAGGATTGGCCGGATTACTTCTATTACACCACCAGTATTGGGGATGACAGTGCGCCGTTATCCTTCTATCCGCAGTTCATTCCGAACGTGAAGACGTTTATTTGTCCCAGCACGCGAAACCAGATCCGTACGGATCAAAGAGACCGGAACGGCCAGCTCCTGGATTTGGCCGTCACGTGTCACGGGGATAGGTTGTCGAGGGTGTACAAGCACGGCACCAGTTACGAATACTTCGGTTACTTCGAAAGGGCGCCGTACGCGAATGTGCGTAAATGTTTTAAATCCGTGATCTTTAACCCGGTCGCCGTGGTCATTGTTCTGGATGCGGACGACGTTCTGCCATCACCCTACCCGTCGAACGTCAACAACTGTCCCGATGAAATGAATAACCACGGAGTTGCGGGCTGGAATTGGGGTTTCGCGGACGGCCACGCGGAATGGGTCAAAAAAGCGAAGACCGCCTATATGATCACCAACAGCTACATGCTGAGCGGGGCCGATTGCAAGTAATCAGCGAGTGGTTCTTGAGCGACCGAAGTTCCGGGGCGATCAATCTTCCTACATCTTCCCCCCGGCGTCCTGCCAAAGGTGCGACTCGACTATGCAGGATCTTCCCGCGTGCGGAAACCACGGCCGTAGCCAGTTTCGTTCCGCCTAAATCCAATGCGATCACGGCCATACGTGGGCCCCAGTTTGACGCGAAGGGTAGGGGAGGGAAAGACGGAAGATCCAAGTTAGCCCCTGTCGGCGATTGAAGTGCCCCGTGCACTGGCTGGCGCGGGACGCGTTCTTGAGAGTGGTTTCCGGTTGACCCAAGGTCCGTGCTTGATAGGTTCGCATCCACGTTTCGGCCCACCCGCGGCAGGCGGTGTGGTGGTCGGCGATACCCGGCGCATGATCCGCAAGACTCAACGGTGGGGCGATTATACGGCGATGCTGGTCATTTGGATCGGCTTGCTGCTGTTGTTCGGCATGCTGGCCGATCACTTCCTGACTCCACGTACCTTTCTCACCCTTGCCAACCGGATTCCGACCCTGGCAGTGGTGGCAGCAGGAATGACTCTGGTGTTAATCATTGGCGGGATCGATCTTTCCGTGGGGTCGGTGTTGGGGCTATGCGGTGCCATTCTCGGAGTGGCTATGGTGAATTGGCAATGGCCATTATGGTCGGCGGCCTTGCTTTCTTTGGGAATCGGTGGATTGGCGGGGACTGTTAACGGGTTGGTCAGCGTCCGGTTTGGCATTCCGTCGTTCATCGTGACTCTGGGAATGCTGGAAATCGCTCGTGGGCTGGCGTACCTGGCGACTCGTTCCGAAACCAAGTACATCGGCTCGCGGGTGGAAAACCTTGCGGCCACGCTGCCCGTGCTGGGTGTGTCGGCGGCCTTTATTATCGCGGTGCTCGTGATCGCTGCGGGCCAGCTTGTGCTTTCGCGTTCGGTGTTCGGCCGTTACCTTGTGGCCATTGGTACGAATGAGCAGGCGTTCCGGCTCGCCGGTCTGAAACCCGGCTGGCCGAAGATAGCCGTATTCAGCCTCACGGGCCTTCTCACCGGACTCGGGGCCGTATTCTATTGCTCGCGGCTTGGCTCCGCAGACCCCAATGCCGGGTCGGGCCTGGAACTTTCCGCGATTGCAGCCGTGGTGATCGGCGGCACGAGCCTCATGGGAGGGCGGGGATCGGTAGTGAACACTTTTTTTGGTGTGCTGATCATCGCCACGCTGGAAGCCGGTTTAGCGCAAGTTGGAGCTTCCGAACCGGCTAAGCGTGTTATCACTGGAGCGGTCATCATCATTGCCGTTATCCTCGATGCCTGGCGGCATCACTTGGCAGGGAACCGTCTGGCCCTGTTCAAGCGGCTCTTCGGTTCCAGCCAGTCTCGAACTTGACCTGAGAAAACTATGAGCATCGTCGTTGTTGGTTCCTTGAACATCGATTACCTCGCCTCAGTGGAGACATTGCCTGGACCGGGAGAAACCGTGCCAGCGCGGTCGATGGTGCAGCGGTTCGGAGGCAAAGGCGCCAACCAGGCCGTTGCCGCCGCGCGTCAAGGTGTGCGGGTTCATTTCATAGGTTCTGTAGGAAATGATGACGCCGGGCGTGCCTATCGGGCACGGCTTCATAAGGAAGGCATCCGCACCGGCGGCATCGGCATCGCCTGCAAAGCGCCTACGGGTATGGCTTTAATTGCTGTGGATCGTGGCGGCGAAAATATGATCGTGGTTGCGGCAGGGGCTAATGGGTTGTTGCGTCTGGCAGCGGTTCGTGCCCAGGCTCAGCGTATTCGTGAGGCCAAGGCGGTTTTGCTGCAATTCGAATGTCCCTTGCCTGCGGTAGCGGAAGCGGTGCGAATCGCCAACCGTGCCCATGTCCCCGTCGTCCTAAATCCTTCGCCCTTCCGTGAAGGGTTTCCCTGGACTCGATGCCGGGTGGATTGTCTCGTGATTAACGAGGGCGAAGCTAAGGCCGCTTTTGGGATGCATCCGGATACGCTGAAGACAAAGCCGGCGGCCTGGCGACAGGCGATGTCGGAGAAAAACGTGGGTCGCCTGGTCATCACTCGCGGGGCGGGTTCGACGCTCCTTTTGGATGAGAACCGACTTCTGGAGGTTCCCACCCTAAAGGTGTCGCCGGTGGATACGGTAGGGGCTGGTGATTCGTTCACCGGTACGCTCGCGGCCCGCTTGGCCCGCGGAGTTGATCTGTGGCAGGCCATCCTCAACGCCAACTGCGCCGGAGCCCTGGCCACCTTGAAAGCCGGAGCTCAGGAGTCGATACCCTCGCGCGCGGCTACCGAACGAGCGGTTGCCCGGCTTCTGCGCTGAGAGGCCGCGAGCCACCGCCGATATTTGCGCAAAAGGCGCATTCTCTAATGGAACCGCGTCTGCCTCTGCGGTATATGTGAAAACTATGACCAGGTGCATTGTGATCGCTTTGTTGGGCACTGCCTTGTGTGGCGCATCGGCCCGCGAGGTCCTCCGGGAGTTCATTTACGAAACGGCTCCGTTTCCCAGCTGCCATGCGTCGACCCTCGCTGAGGTGGGCCACGGCCTTGTGGCCGCCTGGTTTGGCGGACAGCACGAAAAAGCGCCCGATGTTGGAATCTGGGTGGCATTCCGGGCGAACGGCAAATGGACTGCGCCGATCGAGGTAGCCAACGGAGTTCAGCCTGATGGCCGTCGGCATCCTTGCTGGAACCCCGTGCTGTTCCAGCCAAAAGCAGGCCCTTTACTTTTGTTCTACAAGGTGGGACCCGATCCGCGCACGTGGTGGGGAATGTTGCTAACCAGCGCCGACGGTGGGCGGACTTGGGGTGAGCCACGCCGCCTGCCTGAAGGGTTTCTGGGACCGATCAAGAACAAACCCGTACAACTGCCAAACGGGTACCTGCTCTGTCCCTCCAGCACTGAGTCCGTCGAGAAAAATGAATGGCGTGTTCACTTCGAGCGAACGCCGGACCTGGGTTCGACTTGGACCAGGACTCTTCCCGCTCCATTGGACACCGGAAAGGAGCTCAACGCCATCCAGCCGAGCATTCTATTCCATGGCGGTGACACCTTGCAGGCTGTGGGGCGCACTCGGGAAGCTCGTCTTTTTCAGACCTGGTCGAAGGATGGCGGCCGGACCTGGTCGCCGGTGGTTCCCACAGAAACGCCAAATCCGAATTCCGGCACAGACGCAGTGACCTTGAGGGACGGGCGCCATCTGCTGGTCTATAACCCGGTAACCAAGGGCCGGAGCCCATTGAGTATCGGAATCTCGCGCGATGGAAAAACCTGGCAGGAAGCTCTCATTCTTGAAAAGGATCCCGGGGAGTACAGCTATCCGGCAGTCATTCAGGGCCGCGATGGCACGGTGCACGTCACTTATACCTGGAAGCGGGAGAGAATCCGCTACGTGCAAATCGATCCTGCTGGGCTGGACGTTGGCCTTTGATCCCCCTCAACAAAAAACACTGCCGGGCAAGAATGCATCCGGCAGTGGTTTGCAAGTATTACGGGTTTTCCAGGTCAGGCTGGGACGCTTTCCGCCTTGATGATCCAGTCGTAGCCCTTTTCCTCGAGTTCGAGAGCCAGTTTCTTGTCCCCGGTGCGGACAATCCGGCCATCGTAGAGCACGTGCACAAAATCAGGCACGATGTAATTGAGCAGGCGTTGATAGTGCGTAATGACCAACTGTGAGGACGCCGGGCTGCGCAGTTTGTTGACCCCATTGGAAACGATCTTGAGCGCATCAATGTCCAACCCGGAATCGGTCTCGTCCAGGATGGAGAGCTTGGGCTCGAGGACGGCCATCTGGAAAATCTCGTTGCGCTTCTTCTCACCGCCGGAAAAACCTTCGTTCACGGAGCGCCTCAGTAAATCCTCATTGAGTTCCAGCAGTTTGATCTTGTCCTTCACCAGGGTCAGAAACTCCATCGCGTCGAGTTCCGGTTGCCCCTTGTGTTTGCGGATTTCGTTGAGCGCGGATTTGAGGAAATAGGTGCTATTCACCCCCGGTATCTCCACGGGATATTGGAACGCGAGGAAGACGCCTTCACGCGCCCGGTCTTCGGGGTCCATGTCCAGGAGATCCTGGTTTTGATACTGCACCTGACCTTCGGTGACTTCGTAGCCGTCACGCCCCGCCAGAACCGCCGCCAGCGTGCTCTTGCCGCTGCCGTTGGGACCCATGACGGCGTGAACCTCACCCGGGTTAATCACCAGGTTGATGCCCTTTAATATTTTTTTGCCCTCGACACCTGCGTGGAGGTTCTTGATTTCGAGAATAGGTTGTGTGCTCATCGGGATATATTCCTAATTGTGTGTTAACCAACACTGCCTTCAAGGCTTACTCCAAGCAGTTTCTGGGCTTCGACAGCGAATTCCATTGGCAGTTCGCGGAAGACTTCCTTGCAGAAGCCATTCACGATCATGTTGACGGCGTCCTGCGTAGCAAGCCCGCGCTGGTTGCAGTAAAAGATCTGGTCCTCTCCGATTTTCGAAGTGGAAGCCTCATGCTCGAGCCTTGACGACGTATTCTTCACTTCGATGTAAGGGAACGTGTGGGCGCCGCATTTGTTACCCAGCAGCAGAGAGTCGCACTGGGAAAAATTGCGGGCGTTGGTGGCGCTCTTTTGAATCTTCACCAGGCCTCGGTAGCTGTTTTGGCCGTGACCGGCGGAAATGCCTTTCGAGACGATAGTGCTGCGGGTGTTCTTCCCAATATGCACCATCTTGGTGCCGGTGTCGGCTTGCTGATAGTTGTTCGTAACTGCAACCGAGTAGAATTCCCCGATCGAATTGTCTCCCAGCAAAATGCAGCTTGGGTATTTCCACGTAATGGCCGATCCGGTCTCCACCTGGGTCCACGAGATCTTGGAATTCTTCCCTTTACAGAGGCCGCGCTTGGTGACGAAGTTGTAAATGCCGCCTTTGCCTTCCTCGTCGCCGGGATACCAATTCTGCACCGTCGAGTATTTGATCTGCGCATTGTCCATGGCGATCAATTCCACGACGGCCGCATGTAATTGATGCTCATCCCGCATCGGTGCTGTGCAGCCTTCGAGGTAGCTCACCGAAGCGCCTTCGTCCGCGACAATCAGAGTGCGCTCAAACTGGCCCGTATTGGCCGCGTTGATGCGGAAGTATGTGGAGAGTTCCATCGGGCAGCGAACCCCTTTCGGAATGTAGCAAAAGGAGCCGTCGCTGAAAACCGCGGAGTTCAGGGCGGCGTAGAAGTTATCCGTGTGCGGAACTACTGCGCCGAGGTATTTTTTCACCAACTCAGGGTGGTTCTGCACCGCCTCGCTGAAAGAGCAGAAAATGATACCCTTTTCCGCCAGTTTCTCTTTGAAGGTGGTGCCCACGGAGACGCTATCGAACACCGCGTCCACAGCCACACCGGCCAGACGCTCACGTTCCTTTAGGGGGATCCCCAGTTTTTCGTAGGTCTCGAGTAGCTTGGGATCGACCTCATCGAGGCTCTTTGGGCCGTCTCCCTTTTTCTTGGGAGCTGAGTAATAGCACGAGGCCTGGAAATCGACCGGAGGATACTTCACGTGCGGCCACTTGGGCTCCTTCATCGTCAGCCAATGCCGGTAGGCTTTCAGCCGCCATTCCAGCAGGAACTCCGGTTCGTTCTTCTTGGCGGAAATGAAACGAACAATGTCCTCGTTCAGGCCGGGTGGCGCCGACTCGGTTTCTACGTCGGTCACAAAGCCGTACTTGTAGTCTTTCTTGACTAGGCCTTCAATGGTCTCGGTTGCCGTACTCATTGTCTCAGTAAAAATATCGGTATGGTCTCGGGCTTAGATCAGGTTTATGCCAATCCAATTGTTCGGGTTCAGCGTTTCCAGCTATTGCATTCCGGGCAGCGGCCGTGAATCGTTAAGTCAAACCGTTCGGCCTCATAGCCTTTCGGCAATTGCCACCCATCAGCCACGGGAACCTCAATATCAAAAATGCCCTGGCAGGAATCGCAATAGAAATGGCTATGCGCCGTCATGTTGGGGCAAAACCGTATAGCCCCGCGCTCAACCATCACCTGCTTGGCCAAACCGCTCTTAACCAGTGCATCCAAGCAGTTGTACACCGTTGCCATCGAAATATCGGGCATTTCCTGCTTCGCGCGGATAAACATCTCCTCAGCGGTTGGGTGGTCCCCGCTGCGCGACAGCACCGCATAAACGTGCTGGCGCTGAGGCGTGAACCTGAATCCGCTGTTGCTCAGTCGCTCATTAAGGCGACCGATTAGATGTTTATCTTCGACCCGACTCATGGTCGAACAGAACATAAGCCGGACGGTGCTCCTGTCAAGATTTGGAATAATTCTAAATAGCGATTCTTCTCACGTCCGGTTCGGTCGTGGGCTGGCTGTCTCAATCCCCTGTCAGGTGACGGTCAAACCATGCCACAAATTGTCGCAAATCCCAAATCATGGTTTTCCAACCGTGCCCGCCTCCGCGATGGACCACCAGTTCCAGCGTGCCCCCGACCTCCCGGACCTTCTCCGCAAATCTCTCGGATTGATCGAGGGGAACCAGGGTGTCTGCATCCCCATGGTAGATCAGCATCGGAGGCAGGTTGGTTTTCACGTGATAAATGGGCGACATCTCGCGTCCGATTTCTTTCCAAATGGGAAGGTTGGTGGATTGCGGGCCAAACGCTTTCACAAAACTCTTTGGGGGGCCGCCATCGCCAAGGTTCTCAGTGGATTCTCCCAGGTTGAGAAGGTCGGTTACCGGAAAGAAGATCGCTACGGCCTGCACCGCGCTCGAGGCACGATCGACGGGGTTTTCCGCATCCGGCCGGCCGGGTCCGCCTCGGGTAGCGAGCATTAGGCTCAGATGTCCCCCGGCGCTTCCGCCCGTCACACCAAGGCGATCCGGAGCTACGCCGTGTTCCGTCGCGTGAGTCCGAATGAAGCGCACCGCCCGATTTACGTCATCAACGATTTCCATGACCGTGGCTTTGGGCTGAGAGACGTGGTAAACGGCGAACACTGTGTAGCCCCCACGGATGAGCGGAGCCAAGATCCAGGTATCGAAGGAGCCTTGCCGCCCTGATTTCCAACCGCCGCTAACCAGGAATACCACGCCTTTGCCGTTGGGTTGGGCAGGCTTGATCACGTCCAATGTCAGATCCTGATCATGGCGCTGACCGTAGACGATGCCGTTGGTGCGCGTCAGGCTGGGGTTGAAATAACTCCAGGCCAGAGCCAATACCAGGAAGGCGACAGTGGCGATTGCGGCAAAGCACAACAGGAAGATCCTGAAGAAGCGGCGCAGTGTCATGGCCGAACTCTCCCAAGGGCCGCCTGCCACGGCAAGTTCTTAATTGGCGGGTTTGAACACCCACTGCCTGGGATTGGTTTTCTGCCGGTAGGAGACAGACGCCTGGGGCTGACGGATACGGGTTTGCTCTGCGCTGAACCGCCCCGCTGTCTATTACCGGGGACGTGCCCCTGGCTTTTTCGCCGTTTTTCAGTGGTTCACCGTTGCAAGCGGAGCCCGGCTACATCTTGTGGGGAAAGTCCCAACCCATTCTCTGAACCTGAGTGATGTCCATGGAAAAGTCTTCGAATGGTGCTCCGACTGCGTTTACCTAAAACAGAGGGCCGGGATGATGGCGTCCCGGCCCTGAACCTTGGCTGGCAGTTATCGATTACTGCAGCTTGACGCGATAGAACTTCGCGGTCCCGCTGATGGCGCTGGTGTAGGGCGAGGTTGCTCCAGGAACATCAACGAAAGTGCCTGTGAGTGCTTCCGATTGCTGGAGCGTGCCGAACGGCCAAGACAGCACGATATTGTCTCCGGATCTCATGACGCTCAGCTTCACGGTGGCCTTGTAATGACCCTGGATCTGGTCGGACGTTAGCGCCTTGTTATAGAAGGCGACATCGTCAAGGGCGCCATCGAACCCGCCGCCGCCTCCATCGAAACGGAATCCCAGGCTGGCCCAACCGTCTCCGTTCGGGATGAAGGCGTCGTAGGCCTGCGTCGCCCAGAGATCGCCGTTGAAGTAGCTGCGGAAAAGCGCGCCATCATACGTCAATACCGCGTGGTACCAGGTGTTGACCTCCAGAACCCCGCCACCGGCCAGCCAGGCGGCATTCCAACTGCGGCTGAACAGCACCCACACCAGTTCATTGTTGGGTTGCTGGTAAAGCAACCAGCCATTGGGGCCACTCCAACCCGGCCCCGCGCCCTCCGACGAAAATACGTCGCGGTATTCCGGGCTCATCGATGCGGGCATGAACCAAAGCTCAGCCGTGAACGGGCCTTGCGGGTTGAGTTCCAGCGCCCAGGGAATCTGAACGTGACCTTTGCCTGTGACGGAAACCGCCTTGTTCGATTCATGGGGTATTCCTGTATCGACAGCGTAAGTAATAGCTCCAGCCCCGGGAGTATACATGCCGTCAAAGCTGCCGGCGGCATCCACAGCCACGGAGTTTCCCTCCGTCTCATCCAAACGCCAATAGGCCACCGGGTCATCAGCCATGACCACTTTGGCATAACCGGTAACGGGAACGATGACTGGCCTGGGAACGACCGTGAGCGTCGCCGTTTCGCTGTTAGTTTCCGCCCAAGGATTGGTTATTCGGGCGTAATAGGTGGTTTGGTCGTCCGTAAGTTGAACACTTGATAACCACAAGACAATGTCTGTAGCGCCTGGAATTGCCGCGGTCCCCTTGTACCACTGGTATGTGACGGGAAGGGCACCTCCGGGAACGGCCATGAAAGCCGCTTTGCTACCGACGTTGCGCGTGATCGGTGCCGGGCTCGAGACCAGTGTCAGATCCGTCATCACGGTGAGCGCGGCGGGTGCGCTGGTGACCGATCCATAAAGGTTGGTCACCACCACTTGGTAAGTCGCACCGTTGTCGGCGAACGCACAGGTAAAGTTCAGAATCTCGCCGGCTGCCCCGTCGATTGGCGTATTGCCTTTATACCATTGATAAGATAATGGGGTGGTCCCATCCGCAGTGACGGAGAAGGTCGCGGTGCGCCCAGCGTAGGCCGAAGCAGGCGAAGGATTGGCCACCACACTGGGGGGGACGGGAGGCATCGCGATATTTGTCAGTCCTACCGCATAGTGCAACCGGATCTGATCGACCGTCAGGGCTTGAGAATAGATGGCCAACTCATCGATGTTTCCGTCGAAGTAATCTTCGCTCAGCGCCGGGTTGCCTCCGATGCATAATGGCCCGCCGGTGTTCAATGAGGGGACGGTTCCTGTTGAGGTCCAGCGTTGCTCGCCGTTCGCATAGAAGTAAACCGTTGTGCCGTCATACGTGACAACGAGGTGAGTCCATTCCTTGCTGGCGATGCCGCCTCCTGCCATGTAAATACCTCCCCCATTCTGGACGTAAATCCACCGGGGAGTTGGGCCCGGTTCCTGGCGGAACCACCACCCGGCACTGAAGCTGGAGATGTTGCCAATGACACAACGATTCTCGCTGCCCCAACTGGTTACGCGAGCCCAGAACTCCACCGTGAAAGGTCCCTCCGGATTCAACTCTGGGGCATACGGTACTTCGATACGTGATTTTTGGGCCGTGCCGCCTTCGGGGGTATAGAGATGAAAGCTGGCCGAGTTGCTGCCAACCCCTGCCTGCTGGAACTGTGGGAACGCTGCGTAGTCATCGTAAATGACGTTTCCCACTTGCAAATCGGGGTTCACAGCGTTGGTGATGACGTAAGAATTTGCTGGATCCTCCAGCCGGTAATAAACCGTGGGCTTGTCCGCCAGCACAGTCTCGTGATAGGACGCTGCTTGGACGGTCCACATCGCCGTCATCCAAGCCACCGCGCCGAATTGGAGACACCAATTCAGACGGCTGATTTGATTTATAGGAGTCTTCATGCTGATCCTTTGTGTTATTGGTTATGTCCTGAAAGAGATAAACCTGTCGTTAAGCTGGGGGGCACGGGTTACTTCCGGCTGCTGCTGCGTTCCTGCAGCCAAGCGACGTCCGGGTTATTAGGGGAAGCAACGTTTAACGGAATGAGCCCGTTGCGGTTCAGAGGAGGCACCGTTCGCGGATCCACCCACCGTTTGATCTCGGCATGGCCATCGGCGAACAGAATGCCCGCGGCGTTACCATGATAGCCAGCCGGGTAATCCACGATTCGCGCGCTGGCTCCGCGGTTCTTCAGGTCGGTCTGGAATAGACCATCATTGATACTGTCTTCCCTTTCGTCGATCAGCACCCACGCCATAGCGGGGCTCGGGTTAATAATTTCCGAATACTTCCGAAAAATAATGTACTGGTCCTGGCCGATCGCCACATCGAAAAGGTAGTTCATCCAACAGTTCATCGACACGCTGCGGACCCTTGGGAGCCGTTGTGTGCCAAAGAGCGCGGTGCTTTGGTCGGCTGGACAGCGGAAAATACCCGCCGACTTCACATAGGGGCCGATCTGGGAGTAGCGCGCATCCCTGAGATAGAGAATATTGGTGTTGTGGGTGTTGTTATTGTTAAAATCAAGCCAACCGGAAACCCAGGTATCAGAACTCGCGTAGCCTCCGCCGCTCACCCCGGGCAGCCGATCATGGTTATCCTGCACATACATGAACCAGGCTACCTGGAGTTGCCGCAGGTTGTTCATGCAGCTTATGCCATGGGCTTTCAACTTTGCGCGATTCAATGCCGGCAACAACATCGCGGCGAGAATCGCAATAATAGCAATAACCACCAGTAATTCGATCAAGGTAAAACCCGACCTCGTGCGTTGCGCTACGCCTGGACCGCTTCGGTGATTCAGCCGACAGCTCATAATCTATCACTCCCTCCTGCTAAACGGACAACTCAACTCAGGGATTCAAGTGTCAGTCTATTCCGGAGTTCCCGTGGTGGGAAGTGGAATCTTTTCCGGCTTTAATTCGCTGGTCGGCTTCATATTAGGCTTTCTTGGTCGCTAAGGCTTCTCAGTTGAATTCCATGCCGTTTCCCCCCATGCTTCCCCTGTGAGTCATCTGGCAAAGGCCCGCACTGTTTTTGATATTGAATTGGCTGCGCTCAAGGCTGTTCGCGCGCAGTTGGACGATTCGTTCGATCGCGCTGTCGACTTGATTGTCGGCGCGCTTGGGGAGCGCCGGAAGTTGGTCGTTGTGGGGATCGGCAAATCCGGCCACATCGGCCAGAAGATTGCCGCAACGCTCACCAGCACCGGTTGCGCCAGTGTGGTGCTCCACAGCGTGGACGCCCTGCACGGGGATCTGGGAATCGTGAATGACGGTGATGTGGTTTTGGCGTTAAGTTATTCGGGAGAGTCCGAGGAACTGCTGAAACTTCTACCGGCCCTCAAACGCTTCGCAGTGAAGATTATCGCCATCACGGGCTCGGCCAAATCGTCTCTTGCCTGTCACAGCGACTTGGTCTTGAACGTTCGGGTGCCTAAGGAGGCCTGTCCCTTCAACCTTGCCCCCACTTCGAGCACCACGGCTACGCTGGTCATGGGTGATGCCCTGGCTATGGCGGTGCTTCAGGCCAGGGGATTCAGGCAGCAGGATTATGCCCGGTTCCATCCGTCAGGCGCCATTGGGCGCACAATGCTGCTCCGCGTAGGTGACATTATGCGGCACGGTGAGCGTAACCCGGTTGCGTCGCAGGATCTCCAGGTCAAGGAGGCCCTCTTGGTTATGACCCGGGCCCATAGCGGCAGCGTCAGCATTGTGGATGGGCGGGGAAAATTGGTTGGCGTGTTCACAGACGGGGATTTTCGCCGGCAGATGGCGGAAAATGAGAAGCTGCTCTCGGAGCCCCTGCGGAAGGTAATGACCCGGAATCCTGTGCGCATGCGCGAAGACGCTCTGGCCATGGAAGCTCTGAAGATTTTTGACTCGCGCGCCATCGACGACATTATTGTGGTCAACACGGGCAACGAACCCGTCGGGATCGTGGATTCTCAGGATTTGCCCAAGCTCAAACTGATGTAGCCTGGGCGTTCAGAACCAAAAGGAATCATCATGCATAACCTGTCATTACTGCAAACTGCGGCGCTGCTCGCCGCGCTGGCCGCCTGTCTTTCCACCTTCGGTGCGGTGGCCGCCGACTCGGAGCCCCGGCAGTCTGCCAAACAATTCAAGTTCACCCGCACGCAGACGCAGACGGTCAACTACCTTCTCTACCTGCCTCCCGGTTATGAAGCTGACTCGGCCAAGAAATGGCCGTTGATGCTTTTCTTGCACGGTGCCGGTGAGCGGGGCAGCGAATTGACCCGGGTCGCGATTCACGGGCCGCCCAGGCTGGTCAATTCGGGCACGAATTTTCCCTTCATACTGGTGTCGCCGCAGTGCCCCGAGGGCCAGCGCTGGACGAATGATGCGCTGGTTGGATTGCTGGACGATGTCCAGGCCACCTACCGCGTGGACAAGTCTCGGGTCTACGTCACCGGCTTGAGTATGGGGGGATATGGCACCTGGAGCCTAGGTTCTTCCTATCCGGAACGCTTCGCGGCGATCGCCCCAATCTGCGGCGGCGGTGATCTCATCTCCGTGCTTCTCTCTACCCGTGAGAAAGCTGGGGCGCTCCGCTCCCTGGGAGTATGGGCGTTTCACGGTGCCAAAGATCCAGTGGTGCCTCTCGTGGAATCACAGCGGATGGTGGATGCCTTCAAGAAAGCGGGGGTTAAAGAGGTGAAACTCACCGTCTATCCGGAGGCCGACCACAATTCCTGGACGGAGACCTACAACAACCCCGAGTTCTATGAGTGGATGCTGAAGCACCAACGCCAGCCGTAGGTTTGGAGCCTGCTTGCCCGGTAGTTCAGAACGCCAGCGCGCCCTTGCTGCCGGGCTTTTTCAACTATTTTCAGATCACTTCAGCCCACAGGCGCGCTTGGCGCGATCCAGCACCTGCGCGGCGACCTCGCGTGCCTGGGTGGCGCCGTCGGCCAGGATTTTGTTAACGTGGTCCAGGTTGGCCGCCAGTTCGGCGCGTTTCGTGCGCGCTTCCGCGAAGTGATTCCAATAGTGCTCGAATAGGGCTTTCTTGAGGTCGCCATATCCCAATCCGCCGGAGCGCAATCGATCTTCGTAGTCCTTCCCGACTTCCGCGGGAGCGACGAGTTTGAGCAGCCGGATGGCCAGGTTCTGATCCGCATCTGGTTTCGGTTCCTGCGGAGTCCGGCTGTCCATTTTTATGCCCATGATCTTTTTGCGGATTGCCTTTTCATCCCCAAAAAGTTCGATGGTATTGTTGTAGCTCTTGCTCATCTTTTCTCCGTCAATCCCAGGCACCTTGGCCACACTCTCCTGAATTTGCGGTTCGGGAATGACGAACGTTTGCCCATACTGCTCGTTGAACTTGATGGCGATGTCCCGGGTGACTTCCACGTGTTGTTTCTGGTCCTGGCCCACCGGCACGACGTTCGAGTCATACATCAGGATGTCCGCCGCCATGAGAACCGGGTAAGCAAACAAACCAAAGTTGAACACAATCCCTTTGGCGACTTTGTCCTTGTAGGAATGGCATCGTTCGAGCAGGCCCATCGGAGTGACCGTCCCCAGTATCCACGTCAATTCCGGTACTTCCGGTATGTCCGACTGTCGAAACAGCACGGTCTTACGCGGATCCAGGCCGCACGCCAGAAAGTCCAGTGCCACATTCAGCGAGTTCTGCCGCCGTTCCGCCGGGTCGAACAGGGAGGTCATGGAATGAAAATCCGCTATAAAGTAAAAAGCCTGCCCCTTTTCCTGCAACTCGATGGCTGGCTTCATCATGCCAAAGTAGTTGCCCAGGTGCAGTGTTCCCGACGGTTGTATGCCTGACAAAATTCGCATGGTGAGAGCTTAGAAAAGAAAAGCATGGGCGGCAAATCCGGAAAAGGCGTGGGTTACTCAATGTGCTGGAATCCCGGACAAAGCTCAGGCATGGTTATCGATGTCATCCCCCTGGTTGACCTGATATGAGTCCTTTCGGCCCGCTCAAACCCATTCAAAAAGTCGGAGCCTTCGCCCGGGAAACCCGCGACAAAGCGCGCCGGACAGGCATGCGCATTCGGTTTTGGTTTAACCTGGTCTATTTCCTCGGCCTGGTCATCGGGACGATCGCCCTCATTTGGGCTGCATGGGCGATCTATCACCGCTAAATCACGAGTCGGTTGCGGGCAGGGGACAAAGTCCTCCTTCCTTGACCAGCCAGCGTTGAACATCCCTTCCGAGTTCCTCTGGCCAATTTTCCTCGGTGGCGGTCATGAACACCTGGCTTCGCGCTAACCTGGAGCGCTGTAAGAGGGGAAACAAGCCGGTCCGGCGCTTGAGATCGAGTTCGCCCATGATGTCGTCAATCAGCAGGATCGGCGGAGTGCCGTGCAAACCGGTCAGGTAATCTGCCTGCGCGACCTTCATCGCGATGGCCAGGGTTCGCTTCTGTCCCTCGCTTCCATACTGGGTGGCGGAACGGCCGTTCAAGAGCAGATCCAAGTCATCCCGGTGCGGTCCGATTACCGTGGTGCGGTAAGTCCGCTCCCGGGCTGCGGACTGCGCCAACTCCACGGTGAAGTCTTTTTTGACGCTCGGGAGATACTCAATCTGCAGATCCTCCGTGTCGCTGGCGATCCGTCGGCATGCGAGCCGGGCCAGGGCTGAAATCTTGGGCGCCAATTCGCAGCGGAGCTGGGTGATTTCGCCGCCGGCCTGCAATAGTTCCTGCGAGAAGCCGGCCAACAACAGCGGGTTAATCGTCGGCTGCTTGAGAATCGCGTTGCGAGAACGCAAGGCTCGTGTATAGCGCTGTAGCAAGGGAAGGTAGGCCGGGCTGGTTTGGGATAGCAATAAATCCAGGAACCGCCGCCTTGATCGGCTAGGCCCTTTCACCAGAAGCAGGTCTTCCGTGCAGAACACGACGGTCCGGAGAACTCCGAGGTAGTCGGTCACCTTGCGAACAGGCATGCCGTCCAGGCTGAGGTTGCGCTCCCGTAACGACCAATACATCTTGGTCTCGTGTTCACCCTGACCGACGATGTGGCTCCCTACAAAGTAACCTTTTTGCCCAGACCGCACCATTTGCGCACTGCCGACGCCACGAAACGATCGAAGCGTGGCCACCAGGTACACCGCTTCCAGGATGTTGGTCTTGCCTTGCGCATTGTCGCCCAGCAACAAATGGAACCCGGGCGCAAACTCAGCATCCAGCCGCGGGTAGTTGCGGAAATCCCGTAATCTCAGGCGTGCCAGGTGCATCTCAGTCCCTTCTTTGCCATAAACTCGGTCGCTTGCCACGTCTCTTCTTTCCCACCCGATTCACCTTACCCTTTTAATCGGGCCAGTAGCCCGGAAAACCGGTTCTGGGTCCGGGCATTTCTCACCGCGATTCCTAATGCCTTTTGCTGGCCCACCACCACCACGAGTCGCTTGCCCCGGGTGATTCCGGTGTAGAGCAGGTTCCGTTGGAGCAACAGGAAATGCTGCGTCGCCAGCGGTAAGATCACGGCTGGAAACTCCGAACCCTGCGATTTATGGATCGTCATCGCGTAGGCCAGCATTAACTCGTCCAGTTCCCCGTAATCGTACACTATGTCGCGGGTATCAAACCTGACCCTGACCTCTTTTTCCTCCAGGTCCACCGACACCACCTGTCCCAGGTCGCCGTTAAACACCTCTTTGTCGTAGTCATTCTGCGTCTGCAAAACCTTGTCCCGGGCCCGGAACGTCCAGCCGAATTTCTCGATCGCCGGTTCTCCCGGCCGCGCGGGGTTCAACTCCGCCTGAAGTCGAACGTTCAGCTCGCGCACCCCCAGGGAGCCCCGGTTCATGGGCACCAGCACCTGGATATCGCGGATTGGGTCCAGTCCAAATTTTCCCGGGATCCGCCTGCTGGCTAACTCGACGACGGTTGCCGTGATTCGCTCTGGTGCCTCGCGCTCGACAAAAAAGAAATCAGGGTTGGTTGCCGGGTCCTTTCGCTCGGGCAGGAGACCCTGGTTAATTCTGTGTGCGGTGGTGATGATATGGCTGGCAGCGGCCTGGCGGAAGACTTCTGTGAGCCGGGCGACTGGCGCCACTCCGCTTTCGATTAAGTGCCGGAGGACCATTCCTGGACCTACGGATGGTAGTTGGTCCACATCTCCCACGAGCAACAGACTGGCGTTTTCCGGCAACGCTCGCAGCAAGTGGCTCATGAGCACCACGTCCACCATCGAGGTTTCGTCCACGACCAAAAGGTCAGTCTCCAACGGCCGATGCTGATTACGGGCGAAGGTTCCTTTGCCGCCTTCCACTTCCAGGAGGCGATGGATCGTTTGTGCGGGCAACTCGGTCAATTCTGTCAGTCGCTTGGCCGCACGACCAGTCGGCGCGCACAAGGCACATCGCACCTGCCTCACTCGCAGGATTCTGAGGATGGCATTAACCAGCGTGGTCTTACCAACGCCTGGTCCGCCAGTGATGATCAGCACGCGCTGGGTCAAGGCCAGGCGCAAGGCTGCCAATTGGCTGGGGGCCAGGGTTTGGCCGGTCTGCTGCTCGATCCATCTCACCTCCTTCTCGGCATCCATCGGCGGGTAATTCGGCGTGGCGGCGCGCAAAGCCAAAATGCGGCTTGCGATCTCCTGTTCCGCCCGCTGGAGCGTGGGCAGGAAAATCAGAGTTTCACCCTCTATCTTCTCCCGGCTCAATTCTCGGCCCATCAAGGCCCGTTCCAGGGCAGCCTCGACGATGCCTGCCTGCACCAGCAGCAGTTTACCAGCTTCGTCCTTCAAGCTCTCGAGAGGTAGCGCGCAATGACCGTTTTGGGTTGCTTCCAGCAGCACGTGCCTCAAACCGGCCTCTGCTCGCAATAGGGAGTCGAATGGGATCCCGAGCCTCTGGGCAATTCGGTCCGATGTGATGAACCCGATGCCAGGGATGTCTTGCGCCAGCAGATAGGGATTGGCGCGGACCTTGTCGATGGCTTCCTGCCCATAGGTCTTGAAGATCCGCACCGCCCGGCTGGTACTGACCCCGTGAGAATGCAGAAAGACCATGATCTCGCGAATCACTTTTTGTTCCGCCCAGGCCGCCTTGATTCGCCGCCGCCGTTCCGGCCCGATCCCATCCACGTCTTGTAGCCGGGCCGATTCGTTTTCGATGATCTCGAAGATTTTTTCACCGAATTTGGCGACGAGTTTTTTCGCATACACCGAGCCGATCCCTTTGATCAAGCCGCTGCCCAGGTACCGCTCGACGCCCTCCCGGGTGGTGGGTGCGGTGCTGGTCAGGATTTCGGCACGAAACTGGCGACCGAAATCCCGTTCCTGAACCCAGTGTCCCTGGGCGTGGAGCCACTCCCCGGGGTTAACCGAGGGAAGGGAACCTACCACCGTGATTTCGTCACGGTGGCCTTTTACCCGCACCTTGAGCACGGCAAAGCCACTCTCCTCGTTGAAAAAAGTGACGCGTTCGACGAGTCCAGCGAGGCTTTCAGGGGGATTGGAAGTTGGCGACTGCAAAGGGAAACGGCCCTTGGCCCGTGTCAGTGCCTAAGCCGTGAGCGGGCTGCCCAGGCCAATTTGGTGCTCGATATAAAAGCGCGCCACGGAAACGTATTTCCCTGCAAAGGACCTGGCCCGTCGGCGTTCCTCTATGGTCAACGTGCGCGTGACCTTCGCCGGACTGCCCAGCACCAGCGATCCCGGCGGAATCCGTGTTCCCTGGGTAACCAAAGCGCGTGCGCCGATAATGCTCTCCTCGCCAATCACCGCGCCGTCCAGAACGACGGCACCCATCCCGATCAGAGCTCCGTCCCCGATCGTGCAGGCATGCAAGATGGCGCCGTGCCCCACCGTTACCTCGTTGCCAACCAGGCAAGGGAAATCATCCGCCAGGTGAACAATACAATTGTCCTGAATGTTAGAACTATGGCCGATGACGATTCGGTTGATGTCTCCCCGCAGCACGGCGTTGAACCACACACTGCTGTGGTCGCCCAACGACACATCACCTACCACCACCGCGCCACGGGCGATAAACACGCCCTGGCCCACGGTAGGTCCCTTGCGCAAGAAAGAATGTAACTGATCTTCGACTGCCATGACAACAGCATCAACTTAACTGCGAGTCAATGAGATGCAATCTCAAACCGTAACCGCTTGTGAACACAAGGCAAATTAAGACCCCCACCGGAGCTAACCTCCGGCGGGGACCAAGTTCCTCCACCAACTCCATGGCTCATTCGCCCCTAGGCGAAGTGCTCTGTATTTTTTAGACGGAGCTGTTTGTTTTTTATTCGAACGGCGGTTATTTATAAGGGGCTGTTGCATGATGACCAAACATAAGCCTTATCGTCCGCCGTCCGTTCGCCCAAGGCTTCCCCGCTCCTTTAAGGACCTTACCCCTTCGCGTCATTTCAATCCGCGCACGTTCTTCCAAGAAATGGTGCTCAAGGCGTGGTTGACGCCCCGCACTGGCCAGCAGCGCAAGCCGGTTTTTCCCAAGCTCACTTACGGGCAGGTCGCCATCACTTGGATCGGTCACGCTTCATTTCTCCTCCAGTTTCCCGATTTAAACGTCTTGGTGGACCCCAACTTCGCCAATTGGCTCTTCCTGCTCAAAAGGATCAAACGCTCCGGGCTGCACATCAGGGACCTGCCTCCGATCGACTTGGTCCTCCTCACGCATGCCCACTTTGATCACTTCCATAAACCCACCTTGCGCAAACTCCCCAAGCCTGGGGTCGGCGTCATGCCCTGGGGAATGGCCGACTTGGCACACGGCCTTGGATTCGGCCGAGTTGTTGAACTCGAATGGTGGGAGAGCTTTAAGCACCGCGACTGGTCTGTCACGCTGACCCCCGGTAAACACTGGGGTGCCCGCGTGTTGCACGATCATCACCGCGGCTATGGAGGCTTTGTCCTTGAGCACCAGGGACGCCGTATATATCACGCTGGCGACAGCGCCTATTTCGACGGTTTTAAGGAGATCGGTAGAGTCTTGGCCCCAGAAATTGCCCTGCTTCCCATCGGTGCCTATCACCCGGAGACATTTCGCCATGGCCACATGGGACCCGATGATGCCATCAAGGTTTTCAAGGAATTGAAAGCCAAATGGCTTGTCCCCATGCATTACGGCACCTTCCGCCTTTCGTTTGAGGATCTGGACGAGCCCCCCCGCTGGCTCCGCGAACTGGCCGAAACGGAGGGACTCACCCAAAGGGTCCGAATTCTCGATGAGGGCGTTCCTGCGGTCTTTTGACCGGGTAGTGGAGAACTGAGGCTTGGTAGTTCGGAAGACCGCAGTTCGGTGACGCCGGTGGCCTGGCTATTACCGGCAATCAGAGTTCTTCTAAATAGGCACTATTGGCTGGTTTCGCTTTCTGGCAGGCTTCTGACGAGCGCTTCCAGTTCCTCCATTCTGCGTTCCAGGGTTGCGAGACGGGATGTCTGCCGCTCCAGCGCTTCGATGCGGGCTAATTGACGCGCTAATTCGGCCTGCTGTTCCTTAGCAATCTGTAGAAGGTATAGGCAGACCCGATCGTAATGGACGGCGTCAGGATGGCCGGCGGAGTCATATAAGACCAGAGGTGTTAGACCAAGCGCATCGAGATCTTCGGCGATGAAACCGATCTCCCAATGTTCGGGTCGATTGGGACGGGTATAAATCATGGGCTGGGCTTGTAGCAGTGTGGCGAAGTCCGTTTCCAGCCGGTGAATATTCTCCTTGTAGCGGCGCGAGGAAGTGTCCTGGAGAAAATAACCTGATTCCGCATCCCATCTCACAGGGTAATAATTGCTTCCCCATTTATACAAAGACCTGACACGCAGGAATCCGTTTACCTCCACTTCGGTTCCCCAGCCCGGACCCGTGTAGCCCGGCGTGTTGATGGTCAGGTTGCCGTTGATGGTCGTGCGGCCGCTGTTGTTGATGGTTAGGCGCGGTTGGAAACTGGTGTAAAGCTCCAGGCCGTACTGATTTCCCCCGGCGGTGCGTTTGGACGCGATCCCCTCCCCGCTCCCACCGCCAAAGGTCAGGCCGGGCACAAGCAGGCCGTTGTTCTGGTTGCCCGGATCGATAATGACATTTCCGTCGCCAGCCCAGCGCAACGCCAGCCTGGCTGTCCCACAAGCCGACCCGAAGCCGCCTCCATCGCAGCCATAGAGCACGGGGCCGTCCACGTTTATTCCAGCGAACAGTTTGCTCGCACCGTACCAGCCCAGGCCGTGGTAGAAGTCATTGCGAAGGTAGATGTCGAAATCATTCACGTATTGATCCGCCGCCATAAATAGAGCTCCGCCCGTTACGTTCATCGCTCCTGCGGTGACCTTGGCCAGCGAGCCCGAATCGTTAGCCAGCTTTACGGCGGTGATGGAGCCGTTCCCCACCGTGATGCCAGTCAATCCACTGCCTGCGCCTGAAAAACTGGAGGCCGTTACCGTGCCGGAGACGTTAAGTGCGCCTGCGATGTTCACGTTTCGGGAGGCGTCCCACTGGAGCGCGATGTTCGTGGTGGCGCCTCTGGTTCCCAAGGCTCCTCCGCCGTTGCCATAAAGCACTGGGCCATTCACATTCACACCGCCGAACAACTTTGACGTGCCGAACCATCCCAAACCGTGAAGCGCATCGTTGTTGCGGAGAAAGATGTCGTGGTCCGTCAGAAATGCGTTGGTCCACAACCAGAAGGAGCCCGTGCTCCAGGTCATATTGCCAGCCGTGACTTTCGCCAGTGAACCGCTGTCATTTGCCAACTTGGCCGAGGTGATGGAATTATCAGCAAGATTCACGGCTGCGATAGTGCCGCTAAGCTGAGCAGTCGGCAGGCTTCCGTTCAGCGTCTGTGCCGTCGTGGCATGAAGTGCGTATGGAGAGGGGGCAAGGGGTTGGCGTGGTGCCAGGGTCACAAATGAGGTCGTGCCATTTGTGCGCACGGCGATTTCCAGCCAGCGGGCCGCGCCGTTGAAGACCTCCGAGCCAAAGTCGAGGTTCACATTGAAGAGTCCGTTGTTCACAGACACGGCGCTCTGGACGAGCGTCGATCCTGCCTGGCTGCCGTTGCTGGCCGCGTCATAGACCGCGAAGCGCAGATCGAACAGACCGGTGGGTTGAATGCCGGCGCTGTTAAGTCGACCCTGGTAAGTGAAAGCTGTGCCCGCCAGTGCCGAATGGGTGTGTCCGAAGAACAAGCACAACAAAGTCCAGAACAGGATCGAGCCATGCTGAAGTGTGAGTTTCATAAACCGATTGTGGGTTTCTATTGGTGTGTGATAGGTGGTGGGGCGTCGTCACTGCGACAGGTTCAGTTACGTGGTTGAAGGAGATATGCCGACCCATCATTGGGAACGCGCCAACTATCAGTCCAGGAAATAATTTTGGCAAGCGAAACAAGGCGATCGAAATAATTTGAGGCCTTGTTGCCGCGCCGTTGCCACAAATTGAGAGACCCCGGAAATGTTCATCAGTAGCGGTCAATGGAGCGGTGTTGGCTGTGGTGCCGCGAGAGCAGGATGCCGGTTTTTTTAGTGCGGCCGAATTCTCATGACACACAGCGGTAGGAAGGCCATGGAAGGCCATGCATTGACCCGGTAGCTCGGCCGGTTTAGGCTTGGGCATCGACCTTACGATTCGAAAAGCTGAACTTAGGGATGCAGCGGACATTGTCCGCTTCAATTTGCTGTTGGCGCTGGAAACAGAGGGCTTGCGCCTGGAACCCAACGTGGTGTCTGCCGGGGTTGAGGCTCTACTCCAGGATAGCTCCAAGGGGATCTATTTCGTGGCTGAAAGCAGGGAAGCGGTAGTTGGCCAGTTGATGATCACTTATGAATGGAGCGATTGGCGGAACGGTATGATTTTGTGGATTCAGAGTGTCTATGTAGATCAGGAGCAGCGGGGTCGAGGTGTGTTTGGCCGCCTTTTCGGGCATTTGCGACAACTCGCTGTAGAGCATCCGGGCGTCTGCACCATTCGTCTATACATGCACGAGCAGAACAGTCAGGCACGGCGTGCATACGAACGCCTGGGGCTGCGGCAAACTCATTACCAGGTATTTGAAATGGATTTGGACGCGAGATGACCCGGGTTCGTTCTTTAATTCCCCCTCGGGGGTGCTATCTAGCCCGGCTTGTGGCACTTGTCTTGAAGGTTCGAAGGGGGCTCATGCCAGCCTTGACCCGGCCGGGAAAAATGAATTTTATCTCGTCGACTCAAGTCGAAATGATGGTTCGGTACATGTTTGGATCTACAACAACATATATGATAACGATGCGTACGGGTTTCTTCCGAGGGGCTCTCAGTGCCGGCGTACTGCTGGGGGCGCTTGCGTTCGCCTCTTTTGCCGAGGCCGCCGCCAAGAAAGTGCTTGTGGTTACCACCACCACCGGGTTCCGCCACAGCAGCATACCCACAGCGGAGAAGGTTCTCGGTGAACTGGCGGAGCGCAATGGGGATTTTCAGGTGGAATATGCCCGTGTGGAACCCAATGATGCTGCATTCAAAGGCGCAGATGGGAAGCCCGACAAAGAGAAGGTGAATGCGGCTATTCAAAAAGTGCTGGCTGAAAAGATGAACCCCGGCGCCCTGAAGACCTACGACGCCATAATCTTCGCCAACACTACAGGTGATTTGCCGGTGCCGGACAAGGAAGCGTTCATGAGCTGGATCCGTGACGGCGGCGCCTTTGTTGGCATGCACTCCGCCACCGACACGTTTCATGGTTATCCACCATTCATTGAGATGATTGGTGGCGAGTTCAAGAGCCACGGTCCACAGGTGGAAGTGGAGGCGATTAACCGGGACAAAGAGTGCCCGGCTTGTCGCCACTTGGAATCTACATGGAAACTGTACGATGAGATTTACCTCTTCAAGAGTTTCGACCCAACGAAAGTCTACGAGGTGCTGAACCTGGATAAACATCCGAACGACAAGACGCCGGGAAGCTACCCGATTGCCTGGACCAAAACCTATGGTCGGGGCCGGGTTTTCTACACCTCACTCGGACACCGGGAAGACATTTGGGACCCAGAGACCCCGGAGAGCATTAAGCGCATGAATTCCAAGGAAATAGCCTTGGCTTACCAGGAACATATTCTGGGAGGCATTAAGTGGACTTTGGGACTGGAAAAATGGAGCCCTAAGCCGCTCGCCGTGGAATAGGTTCTGAGAAAAGAATTTATTTCACCAAGTCCGCTTGATTCCTGCTCCTGATTTAAGGCAAGATAGAAAAAGTTGTTAGTTGCCCAATAAACGGCCAATTGCTGTCATATGAACGAGCATCCGAAAGATTCTTTAGATTACAACCGGCGCGATTTTCTTAAGACCGGCTCCCTTGCCAGTATTATGGCTATGATGGGGGGTGTGGAACTGGTCGCCCAAGCGGCTGAACCTGCGGGTGGGGAAGTGACTCCGGGAGCGGCTAAGCTGAAACTGGGCGTGATCGGGCTCGGCCCCTGGGGGCGAGAGATTCTGAGCACGCTGGCCCTATTGCCCACGGCGGAAATCGCCGGCGTTTGTGACAACTACCCGGCATTCCTGAAGCGCTCCGCCAAGACCGTGCCGGATGCCGTGGCGACCGACGACTACGACACTCTGCTGCAGAACAAGGACATCAAGGCGGTGGTTGTTGCCACGCCTACCCACCTGCACAAGGAGATCGTGCTGGCCGCCCTTAAGGCTGGCAAACATGTTTATTGCGAGGCGCCGCTCGCTCATACGATCGACGATGCGCGCGCCATCGCCCAGGCGGCAAAGGCGGCTAAGCATTTGGTGTTCCAGACGGGGTTGCAGAAACGTTCCGACCCGCAGCGCCATTTCTTGCTGCCGTTCATTCGCTCCGGTGCCCTCGGCAAATTCGCCATGGCCCGCGCTCAATGGCACAAGAAGACCAGTTGGCGATCCACATCTCCCAATCCCGAGCGGGAAAAGGAGATTAATTGGCGCCTCGAAAAAGACCTCTCTCTTGGGTTAGTGGGCGAGTTCGGTATTCACCCAATCGACCAGGCGATGTGGTATATAAACTCCCGTCCCTCGGCGGTCACAGGCTTCAGTTCCACGATCCTCTGGAACGACGGTCGGACCGAGCCTGACACCGTGCAGGCGATTCTGGAGTTTGGCGGTGGTGTGAACATGATTTACCATGCCACCCTGGCCAACTCATTTGATGCGGACTACGAGATGCTTTACGGCAGCGATGCCGCCGTCATGATGCGGGAAAGCAACGCCTGGATGTTTAAAGAAGTCGATTCTCCGCTCCTGGGCTGGGAAGTTTATGCCCGCAAAGAATCCTTTTACAAGGAGACTGGCATTATCCTGAAGGCCGACGCCAGCAAAACACCTCCTGGTAAGGAAGCCCCGGAACCGGTACCCTTCAAGGATACTCCGCTCTCTTACTCGCTGGGCAACTTTATTCGTAACGCCAACTCCGTTTCCGCCGCGGCCGAGGACTTCATTTCTATCATGGGTGAGGATGATAAAGAGGGGTTGACGGAGCATCTATCCCAGGTCCCCCGCCAGCCAGCGGCTGGCTTCGAAGATGGTTATGTAGCGACCGTGATCGCTGTCAAAGCCCACGAGGCGGCCCTGCAGAAGAAGCGGGTCGAGATTCCGACAACCCTGTACGAATTACCCTGAATCTGAAATCGTCAAAAAGCCAACTGAACTAAACGTCTCATCGAATCCTGAAATTGAGCAATCATATGAAAAAAAGCACTCTTCTGGCTGCCAGTCTGATCCTGGCAATGCTGACATCTTCGGCCGTGGCGCAGACCACGCGGTTCAATGCGCGTTCGCCGTCGAAGGTGCGCATCGAAGGAACCTCCAACATTCACAACTGGCAGGTCGAAGGCAAGTTGATCGGGGGTTCAATGGAAGTGGGACCCGGTTTCCCTATCGAACCCGGTCAGGAAGTTACTGCCGGCAAGGTTGAAGCCAAGGCCCAGGCTTTTATCCCGATCCGCTCGCTGACCAGTGTCAAAGACGACGGCACTCCCTACAACGCCAAGATGGACGATATCATGTGGGAAAAGCTCAAGACTCCCCGCATTACCTACCAGTTGAATGAACTCACCCTCAAAGAAGCACCCAAGACCAAGGATGCTCCCTATATCTTCGATTCTACAGGTGAACTCGCTGTTGCAGGAGTGACCAACAAGGTATCCATTCCTGTCCAGGTCATCCCGGGTGCCGATGGTAAAATGAAGGTGAATTTAACCACTACAGTCAAAATGACCAACTTCGGTATCGAGCCACCCGCTCCTGCTATTGCGCTCGGCATGATCAAGACCGGCGACGAAGTGAAACTCATCCTCGAGTGGAACATGGCTAAAGCGGCCAAGTAATCTCCCTCTCTCCAAAAAACGCGCGGTGCTTTCGGGCTCGCGCGTTTTTTGCGTTTACGACTGGCATTTTTCACCTGGGAAAGGCAGGGTAGGGTGCTTGATGGCGGGTATATGAGCCCCATGAACTTGGTTTGGCATAAAGATGGTCAATCAGACACAAGTGGCGCTGAGCGACGCAGCCGAATGGCTGGGCGTCTGGCATCCCTTGTCTGAGCAACTTGGCTCGGCCAGCGGCTTGGTCACGTTGGCCTCAGTTTCGGCCATGCTCGACCTTGAGCCCGTGCACTCTGTTGCGACCTTGCGACGTTTCATCTCTCGCTACCACGCTCAGATCCTAGTCTCCGTGGAATGGCCGGCCATTCGGCAAGCGCATTATTACGCGGACCGCAATGGACTGCGCGAATTGGTGGCCCTTGACCAGCAACTGGAAGGCATGCCTGTCTTCCGAAGGTTCTCTGCACCCAGCCAGCGGGTCGGCCAGGCCCAGCTACAGAAGCTTGCGCCGCTTCGAGATCAGCGCTTGGTGCAACGTTATCTGGCTGCCGTAGCTGGAGGCCAGGCACGGGGTTGGCACATGCTGGTGTACGGGTTAACCCTCTCCGTGTACTCGCTGCCGCTCCGCCAGGGGTTGCTGGGCTACGCGCATCAGACGACACGTGGGTTCATTTACTCGGCCGCTCCAATGCTCCGGCTTTCCGAGCGGGAATGCCGGTGGATCTTCGACACGACCTGCGGCTCCCTCCCATCCGCCATGGAACTGCTGCTCCATCTCGCTCCGGAATCCAGCCCGGTCGAGTCGCCCGAGGATTAGCAATTCGCATAACTGCATTTGACAGTTCTTGTCCCACGTGAAATGGTGTCGCATCATGACTGACAACCACACGCCGCATACGGTGGATTCGCGCCAGGTAATTCCTGGCCGAGTTACCTTGCTTTCAGTGGCTTTTCTTGCCTCGGTTTTCATTGTTTCCGACACAGTGGCACAAAACCGGGAGGTGGGACGCCTCTATTCCGAGAACTGCGCCTCCTGTCATGGAGCCAACCTCGAAGGGGGGCAGACAGAGAGCATGCTGGATGATAACTGGCGACATGGAGGGGATGACGAGAGCCTTACCCGGGTGATTCGGGATGGTGCCGAGTCAGAGGGGATGCCTGCATGGAAGGGGATGTTGAGTGAATCTGAAATCCGCGCAATGGTTGTCTACATTCGGGAGAAGGCAACCCAAAACCGTAACCGGCAGGCAGGATATCCCAAGCCGTCTCTCGGCGATCGCGTCAATAGCCGGGAACACACGTTTAGCGTAAAACCGGTCGCGTCGGGCCTCTCCACGCCCTGGTCTTTGGCTTTTCTGCCGGACAGCCGCATTCTGGTGACTGAATTGCCCGGAAGCCTCCGCATCATCGACAATGGCGAGGTGGGGGCGGCCATTACTGGCACCCCGCGGGTTCGTGCTCGCGGGCAGGGGGGCTTGATGGAGGTCGCGCTTCATCCTGGGTTCAAGACGAATGGTTGGATTTACCTGGCATTCACCGATCCGGGTGACGCCTTACCCACCAGCGAGGTGGGGCTTACCGCTGTGGTGCGGGGCCGGATTAAGGACCACCGTTGGGTCGATGAGGAAACCATCTTCCGAGCCCCCCGCTGGACCTACCGCCCAGGCGGCGTGCATTTTGGTTGCCGGTTGGTTTTTGACGATGCTGGCCATCTGTTCTTCTCCATTGGCGAGCGGGGACACATGCAGGATGCACAAGATCTCACCCGGCCCAATGGGAAGGTTCATCGCATTTTCGACGACGGCCGGATTCCCCAGGATAACCCGTTTCTTCGCGTCTCGAATGCCATTCCCTCGATTTGGAGCTACGGCCATCGCAATCCGCAAGGACTTTCTCTCCATCCAGTCACGCGTGAACTGTGGGCCACGGAGCATGGCCCCCGCGGTGGTGATGAGTTGAACCTAGTCCAGAAATCGCTGAATTACGGCTGGCCCATCATCACCTACGGAATGAACTACAACGGCACCCCGATCACAGCGCTCACGGCGAAAGAAGGCCTGGAGCAGCCGGTGATTCACTGGACGCCTTCCATCGCCGTGTGCGGGATCGATTTTTACCAGGGCGACAAATTCCCCCGATGGAAGAACAACCTGCTGGTCACCGGCTTGGCGTCTGAGGAGCTACGGCGGGTTGTCATCGACGGGCACCGCGTCGTTGAACAGGAAATCCTTTTCAAGGGCATCGGGCGGGGTCGCCATGTGATTACCGGACCCGATGGGTTCATCTATGTGGTCTTGAATAAACCAGATAGCGTTGTGCGATTGGAGCCAGTGGCCCAGTGAGTCATCATTCTGGTCCGCCGTGCCGGAAGTACACCGCGATGAAACGATTTGGTTTCACGCTGATTGAATTGCTTGTGGTCATTGCGATCATCGCAATCCTGGCCGCTATGCTGCTTCCGGCCCTGGCGCGAGCTCGGCACCTGGCTCGCCGGACATCCTGTCTCTCCCTGCTTAAGCAGCAGGGCGTTGCCTGGCGTTTGTATCTCGACGACGAGGGCCGTTTCCCCGACCGCCGGGACCTCAAAACCAGTCTTCCGGGAGGATATAAGCCGTGGAACACCTGGCCGAAGAGCGACCCACGATCCGGTTGGGCTGCTGTGGTGTTGAGTAATGCGCTGCCGCGGGAAATCTGGCTGTGCCCAGCCGCCAGCACCGCTTCTTGGCGGGGGATCGAACAGGCTGGCCAACTCGCGGGTTCATATTCGAACGCTCCTATCGCACGATACTGGATGTGGCGGTTCGACCGAACGGACGATCCAGTGCCGAAGGACAACTTCTGGAACCGCACGGAAAGCGATTGCGTGACCTCCATGCGCGATGCCAATGATCCTAACGCGCCCTTCCTCACTGGCCCTTCCGATTTGGAATTGACGGTCGACATCTATTTTCCGCGCACCGTGGCGGCTTTGCCCGAAGTATTGAAAGGTCGCAGCGCTCATCCTGGCGGCCGCAACCGCTTGATGCTGGATGGCCACGGCCAGTATTTCCGCGATGCGCGTACGCCGCTGCAGTAAGGTGGGAAAAAAGCTAATTCCCGGGAGTCAGCCCCGATGTACGCCACCTTCAGGAATTGCTGGGCTCCTGGGACCTGACCTGGCCTTCAGCCGTGCCGTCGGGGCTATTAACCACGGAATTCATTCCACTGCGTCGGATGCCGTAAAGCAGAAAGATAACAAGTCCCGCAGCCATCCACAGGAAGAACCGCCACCAGGTTTTGGCGGGAAGCTCGCTCATAAGGTAAACGCAGCACCCGATCGCCGCCAGGGGCACCCACGGCACCAGCGGTGTCCGGAACGGACGAGGCCGGTTGGGGTCGGTCCGTCGCAGAATCAGAATGCCTAGTGCCACCAGGGCGAAGGCGAACAAAGTCCCGATATTAGTCAGTTCTACCAGTTCGTTGATATTCGCAATTGAAGAGCACACCGCGACGACAACACCGGTGAGGATGGTGGAAACATGGGGAGTGCGGAATCTTGGGTGGACCTTCGCAGCCCATGCCGGGAGTAGTCCGTCTCGGGCCATCGAGAAGAAGATCCGAGGCTGCCCTGCTTGGTACGGCACCAACGCCGAGGTAGTGGCGAGCACGGCGCCGACAGCAATTAGCCCGGCGATCCAATCCAATCCCTGGGAGGAAAATACATACGACAGCGGTTCCGCGTTGCCCAGTGTGCTCCAAGGTGCCATGCCAGTGAGAATTATAGCCACAGCGACATATACTACCGTGCAGACCACGAGGCTGCCGAGAATGCCTATCGGCATGTTTCGTTGCGGTTCACGCGTTTCCTCGGCGGCGGTGGAAACTGCGTCAAAGCCAATATAGGCGAAGAAGATGATCGCCGCGGCGCTGGAGATACCCTTGAACCCGTTCGGAGCAAAAGGTGTCCAATTCTCCGGCCGAACATACATGGCGCCCACCACCAGAAAGAAGACAATGATGCCCAGCTTGGCGAGCGTTAACCCTGCATTGATGCGTGCCGTCGCGCGCATGCCAATCAGGACCACCCAAGTGATCACCGCGACAATTCCGAATGCCGGGAGGTTGAAAATAATTGGCAAGCCCGCCAGACGTGGGGCGGTTGCCAGTGCCAGCGCGTTGCGGTTTCTAACCTCCGTCAAGCCTGAGAGGTCAAACTGATCCGGTTGCAGCAGGCTGCCGGGCACAGCGGCAAGAGTGGCCAGTGCGTCGGCCAGGTGGTCCCCGCTCTGAATCGCCGATCGCAGGTCGCAGCCCAGCCACGCCGGGATCTGAACCCCGAAACCTGCCAGCAAGGCTTGAAAATAGGCTGACCAGGAGACGGCCACAGCCGCGTTGCTGATGGCATATTCGAGAATCAAATCCCAGCCGATCAACCAGGCCACCAGCTTGCCGAGGGTGGCGTAGGCATAGGTGTAAGCTGACCCGGAAACGGGCACCATCGAGGCGAACTCGGCATAGCACAGGCCTGCAAACCCGCACGCCACCGCCACCATCAGAAACGAAACGACCAACCCTGGACCCGCCCCGAGGTGATCTGCACCACCGGCAGCTGCAGTCCCCACGGTTGAGAAAATGCCCGCACCGACGATCGCACCAACCCCCAACAACATCAATTGCCAGGGACCAAGAGTTCGGCGTAATTGCCGCTGCGGATCCGCAGTTTGGGCTAAGAGCCGATCCAGGGATTTGCGTTGGAATAGGGGTTGGAAAATTCGGATCAAGCTATGTTTTGAGGTGCGTTCGACTGCCATCACCAATCCACCGTCACCGAGAGTTTTTTACCAAAGCGGTTGTTGTAAAAGAGTTGTCGATTGGCCGCCCCGAATTCGTGAACCATTTTGGTGATTTTGACATCGTAGCAGCAGTATTCCGCGATCTCGAGGAGTTTCCCTTCCCTGAACCATTGTATAGCCTGAAGGCCTTCTGCCGTTTTCTCCACACCGAACGTTGCCGTGGCAATAGAATCCAGCGAGAGTCGGTGTTGCAAGCGAGTTTGCAGGTCCACCATCATATCCAGCGTCGGCAGTTGGCGCAGGTCGAACGCTGTGTAGCCGTGCAGCACCTCGTAGTCGAACCGCAAATTGTTGAAACCCACCACCAGGTCAGCCCGCTGCAATTCCCTGATGAGGTCATCGACGCTCTTTTCTGCATAAATCTGGTAGCCCCCCCGAGCCACGGAGTAGGTCACGCCAACGCTCATACCCATCCGGCTGATATTATTCCAGCCTCCGACTTCATCGGCAGACCGCTGAGTTTCCAGATCAAAATACACAATATTCTTCATGAACCGTGCGGAAATGAAGGGAGTTTAACGCCCGCCCGGATGAAGAAAAGGAAATAGGCCTGTTGAAATCAAGAATCAACCTGGCCCCAGGCAGAGCAACTCTGGCCCGATGCTGGCTTGCCAGTGCGTTCTGCAGCTGTGGATGCCGACGCAGTCGTATTACGAGTGGAGCAAGCTATTCCCGATCAATGAAGGTCAGCCGCTCATCCGGTTCCCCGACGAAACGGACATCGCCATCGTCGTCGCAAATCATCACCCCGCGTTCGGACCCGGTGTACTCACCGTAACCTGCTTCAAACGCCTCATTCTCGCCATCGCTTATGAATACCACCCTGCCGTAGGTTTGGTCGTACTGAATTCGGTCCCCCGCGTGGATTTCTTCGCCGGTAATGTAATGAAGTTCCGGGTTCATAGGATCTCACTTGTTGCCGAACATTTAACCCTGCATGTGGCCGCTGGCAACAGAAAAGGGCAACTGCAGCGCGAAAAAGTGCTCGCGAGTTGAAGTGGAAGCGAAACCCGCTATCCCAGAGGGCAGTTCTTACTCGTTTACGTGAACGATCTTGGCGGGCGGGAATCCGTTAAACCAAGTGGCCGAGGCACTGCTGTAAGCCCCGATATTCTCGGAGTAGACTAGGTCATCAATCTCTAGGTCCGGCAGTTCTTCGGCGAGCGAGATCTTGTCCAGAGCATCACAGGTTTGGCCGAATACAGCGCAGACCTCCGTCTTGCCTGTTTTGAATGCCTTAAGGTGGTACTGGCAATGATCAAAGATGATGCCGCTGAAGGTGTGGTACACGCTGTCGTCAATGTAGTAACACATCTTACCGTCGCGGACAGCCTTTCCTATCACCCGAGAGACGGCGGTGGCCGCGGTAGCCACCAGGAATCGGCCCGGTTCCGCCAGGATCTGGATTTCTTTGGGGAAGAGTCGTTCGATCTCCGTGTTGATCTTACGCGCCAGTCGGCTGAAAGGCTTCACATGCCGGTCGTACGGCGCAGGAAAGCCGCCGCCGATATCCAGAATCTTGAGTTCGTGCCCCCGGGACTTAGCTTCTTTCATTACCGCAGCCGAGATATCCAGGGCCTGAACAAAGTTTTGGAAATTTGTGCACTGGCTCCCGACGTGGAAGCTTAGACCTTCCACCACCAGTCCCATCTTGAACGCCGCCAGGACTAGGTCCACCGCCTCTCCAGGATCGCACCCGAACTTCGAGGACAGTTCTACCATCGACCCGGTATTGGGCACGCGCAGGCGAAGCACGACCCCTGCGTCCGGCGCGTGTTCTCGGATCTTCTTCAATTCCAGGTAATTGTCGAACGTGACCAGTGGTTTGTACTGATTTAGTTCCTGCAAGGTCTCCTTCGGCTTGGTAGGATTCGCATAGATGACCTTGTCCCAAATAAACTTTTGTTGCTCCGCGGGTGGGAGATTCTTGATGTTCTCGTAAACGAGCATGAATTCCGGCATGGAGGCCACATCGAAGCTCGCACCGGCTTTGTGAAGAGTGCGCACAATAGCCGGTTCGGCGTTGGCTTTGACCGCGTAATAAGCCTGCACCGTGGGGAGATGCTTCCGGAAGTCTGCGTAGTTTTTGCGGATGGCTTTGTGGTCGATAACCACGATGGGAGTGCCGTGTTTCCCTGCCAGGGCCTGAAGTTGTTTGGTTGTCATGACGGGCATTTACGTATTTGACTGCTGGGCTTTAAGCCCTTTCGTGGCGCGGCACAAGTGAAAAGATCAAGGGTGTCTCTTTATCTGCGGAAAAGGCGAAATAAACGTCTTGAATCCAGCGTCCTACTTGTAGAATCTACGTAAACAGGGCGCGCAGGTCGTACACTAGGACCGAGCCCGGCGCGTCGAAACACAAAACACAGTTTAATATGAACAGCTTGACACGACGTCAGTTCCTCAAACGCACCTCCGTAGCCGCCGGCACCGCCGCCTTTGCCTTTCCCTTTGTAGGGAATGTGCTCGGTGCCAACGACCGCATCAATGTTGCTTGCATTGGTGTGGGCGGAAAAGGGGACAGCGATAGCAGCGATGCCGCAAAATGCGGCGGCAATATCGTTGCCATCTGTGATGTAGACAAAAACACTCTCAACCGAAAGGGACAGCAGTTTGCCCAGGCGAAAAAGTATCAGGATTTTCGGAAGATGTTTGACGAGATGGCCAAAGACATTGATGCCGTCACGATTTCTACGCCGGACCATACCCACGGATCCGCCGCCATTCCTGCCATGCAGATGGGCAAGCATTGCTTCGTGCAGAAGCCGTTGACCCAAACCGTCTATGAAGCCCGCGTCATGCGACAACTCGCCGCAGAGAAGAAGCTGGCTACCCAGATGGGCAACCAAGGAAGTGCCGAAACCGGTCTGCGCCGCGCTGTGGAACTCATCCAGGCTGGCGTGATTGGCAAGCCCTTGGAGTTGCACGTCTGGACCAACCGCCCCATCTGGCCTCAGGGCCTGGACCGGCCCGAGGGTTCAGATCCCGTTCCCGATACACTTGATTGGGACTGCTGGCTTGGCCCCGTGGCGATGCGTCCCTACAAGAAGGACACCTACCACACGTTCAAGTGGCGTGGGTGGTACGACTTTGGCACTGGCGCGCTGGGCGATATGGCCTGCCACACCGTGAACATGCCTTTCCGGGCGCTGAAGCTCGGCTATCCCACCGCGATCGAGTGCGAGATGGCGTCGCGCGTCTATCCTGAAACCTTCCCCAAGACCTCGCGCATTCGTTTTGAGTTTCCGGAACGCGAAGGACTTCCAGCGCTGAAATTCTGGTGGTATGACGGCAACCCGGGTGACGGTTTCAAACCGATTCGCCCCTCGGCCGAAGTCACCAAAGAAATTGTTGCCACGATGGGGCAGCTACCTTCCAGTGGCGCTCTGATCATAGGCGAAAAGGGTAAACTCTTCTCTCCTGACGACTACGGAGCCCGGTTCCTCGTCTCCATGAAAGGCCAGGACGAAATGCTGCCCGGCGACCGTCTCGAAGCCGCCAAAGATGTGCCGCAGACGATCCCGCGTTCTCCCGGTCACATGGTGGAATGGTTCCGCATGATGAAGGAGGGTGTGCCGGCTTACTCGAACTTCGACATTGCCGCCTACCTCACAGAAATCATTCTTCTGGGTTGTGTCGCACTCCGTGTCGGGGAAGGCGTGCAAGTGAATTGGGATGGACCGAACATGAAGTCCACCAACCTACCTCAAGCCGAACAGTATGTTCGCCGGAAGAATCGTCCGGGCTGGGCTTGATCGACGCGTCACGCGCCTTTGGATCATAAACGAACTGCCCGGCGGGTCTAACCGCCGGGCAGTTCCATTTCGGGGGCGGCCCGGTTCAATGTCGGGCTTGAATCGAACTCACTCCTTTGTCAGTGCGATGCTAATGAGGTCGAATCCGAGGCCCGCAGATTTCGCATTCTTGCCGGTGAGTTTAAACATCAGATTATTCCTGCCTTCCGCCAGATCCAAGTGGCCCATCAGGACTCGGTTGCTTCGGACAGGTTCCACTGAGTAAAAGTCGACGCCCTCCGCCACCGGGTTCTCATTGTGGAACAGCCGGACGATCGCCTGGTCGGGGCCTTTGAGTACCTCCACGAAGATAGCATACCGCCCACCCACAGGCACCTCAACTACCGGCGAAAGGAAATGGTGACCAAACCAGTCGGTCCCCGCGGCAGAAAGCGACAGGCTGCGAACCTCTTCATTTCCGACTTTGGTTTTCTTTCGCGTGAGACTGCCATTATCAAAAGACCAGGCGTAAATTGGCAGTTGCCAGGTGGCTGGGAAGATCAATTCTGTCAAATCCACGACCGCCCGCGTGTCCAGTGCTGGTGCTGGTCCCGCTGCCGGTCGGTCTGAGTAAAGATAAGTCACAGCTGCGTAATCCGTCAGTATGCTATTCCCTTCTCCGGCATGTTCGATCGTCTGTTTGATGCTCTGCCGAAACGCATACGCGTCCCCCAGGAAGAACCGGTAGCCGCCGGTTCGTCCGAGGGGCTTGGCATAGCCGAGGCAACCGCTGAGTGGGAACGAGAGCCGTTTCTCCCAACGGTCAGGCACGTCATACCAGCCGCCGTTGAATAGGTCCTCGGAGCCGGTGCCGTGGATCACAAGCTCGCCATCGATCGTGGTTTGATCATCGCCTTCGAAGAAGAGAGTTTTTCCGGATTCAAAACCCTGAGATTGAAGCACGAGGCCTACGATATGGCCACGCCCCTGCAAATCAACAAAGGTAAAAGGTTCTCCGAGGCGTGTGGGGTTTTCTCGGCGCCAGACGACGCCAAATTGCCCTTCGTTGTCTTTTTGCGCTTCGTTGGTATGCAGGATTTCTGCGTGGAGTTGCACCGGCGCCGAGCGCTCAGAGATTACCTCAATGCTGGCGGATTTTCGGAACGGCATCGGGAAATAGCAGTAGTTTGTGTCGCCCGAAGTGCCCAGGAGCGCGGATTGCATTGCAGGCTCGCCCCAGGAGTATCCGAAGAAATCACCTAAGGGGCAGAGCACGGACGGTTCCTGACCATCGAAAGTGATCCTTAGCAGGAGGTCTCTCTGTTTGCTGGCAATTGCGGTAGTCGGAGAAATCCTTAACCCAACGATTCGGCCGCCCCCTTCGGAATTGAAGAGAGGCACCGTTGTGTAGGGGGCTATCCGTTTTGAAGCCACGGTGTGCGTAATACGGGAACCAGGAGTGGCCGCCATGCCACTCAGATCCGCACCGGGTTTGCCGAGGAGTTGCCGGACCTTGTCCAGGGCAATCGCTTGTGAATCGAAAGTGGTGATCGGAGTGCCCTGATCATAGAGAGAGTAGTTTATCTGGTAGAACTGCGTCTTCGGCGCCCGGATCCGGACCACGCACGATTTGGCAAACGGCAGGGGCACGTAGCAGTAATAGCCGCCAGCACCAAAGCCGGTGAAGGGGCTGGGGAAGGCAGGGTGTTTTCCCAGAAACAAATCCAGGTACTTAAGCGCGATGCGGGGTGTGCTCTCCCCATCGAACAGGAACTCCAGAGTGTCCTCGGTGGGGGTAGGAGTCCAGATCCGCCAGATGACCCCAGGCCCCTTTAAATCGGCCAGGACCAGCGTGTCCGCTTCTTGTCTAACAAAAGAATACTTTCCGGAGAACCCGTCGTCATTGCCGCCAGTCCGGTCATAGCTTGAAACCGACGCGACTCTAGCTGAGTTCTTGAACGTGGGGAGCCGGTCCAGGCGAATGACATCGTCGATCCCAGGGGACTGTGCCCAGCTCAACATTGGTGCAGCGGTGACCGCTAGCGTTGCGATCCAAACAGGTACAGACGTTGCCATGGGAATGACCTTACCAAACTCGAAAGGCGTTGGCTACCCAAAGCCGAATCGGTTGGGCGCGTTGCCGTGCGCAACACCGGTTGCGTGACCCCGTGCTTGCCTACAGCAATTTGTCCAATTCGTCCACCAGCCGGGCGAAGAGTTCCATGGCTTCTTCTACCGGCTTAGGGGTCGTCATATCCACGCCAGCGACCTTCAGCATGTCGATGGCATACATGCTGTTGCCGATCTTTAGAAACTTCATCCACTCTTCGCGGGCCTTCGGATCCTGCTTCAGAATGCGATTGGCAATCGCCGCCGCCGCACAGTAACTGTCGGCATAGCGATAAACATAATAGCCACGGTAATAGTGTGGAATACGCAACCCTTCCACATCCAATTCAGGATCGATCACGAAATCGGGCCCGTAATAGCGGACGTATTGGTCACGGCAGATTTTCATCAGTGTTTCCGCAGTAATCGGTTCGCCCTTTTCTGCCAGGGTGTGGGCGGCCAGATCAAATTCCGCAAACTGGGTCTGCCGGAAAAGGGTGGTCCGCATATCCTCCAGCATCTGGTTGATCAAATAGGCTCGCTGTTTCCGGTCTGTCGTTTGCGCCAGCATGTATTGCTTGAAAACAATCTCAGCGGCCGTAGATGCAACCTCCGCCGTGAACATCGGGTAGCCCGAGTAAACCGGCGGCTGGTTTTCTTTGGCAAACCAGCTTTGCGCGGCGTGCCCCAGTTCATGGGCGACGGTGGAGACGTCGTTGAAAGTCTCCTTGTAATTCAGCAGCACGTAAGGAGCGGACAGGTAAGTGCCCATATTATAAGCGCCGCTGCGTTTACCCTTATTCTCGTAAACGTCGATCCACCGGGAGGCGAATGCCTTTTCCATCACACCGCAATATTCCGGGCCGAACGGTTGGACCCCGCGTAGTACGAGGTCCCGGCAATCCTCAAAGGTGTACGTCTTTTCGGGCACATCCACCAGGTTCACGTACAAGTCGTAGAAATGGATTTCGTCAAGATTCAGGATCCGCTTCTTCAGGGCTACATAGCGCTGCAACAGATGTCGGTGGTTGTCCACCGTCTTGAGGAGGTTGTAATAGACGCCCTCCGGCAGGTTCTCCGCATCCAGCGCGCGGTGCAGGCTGGAGGGGTATTTCCTCGCTTTGGCATAATACCAGTCCCGCTGCATGGTCCCAGCCAGCGTTGCGGCCAGGGTGTTCTTAACGTCCAGGTAACTGTTGTGCAACGCCAGGAACGCATCCCGTCGATATCGCCGGTCCTTGGACTGAAGGGCCTGCATATAGGACGAAGAAGTAATCTCGACATCGCGGCCTTCCGGGTCCTTGATGGTGCGCCAGCGCAATTCGGTGTTGCTCAATAAACCGAATGCGTCGGTGGCCGCATCCGTGGCCTTGCCCGCCATCGCCAGGAGTTCCTCCTCGCGTGCGGTCAGGATGTGGGCCTTGGAGCGCAGCAGATCGTCAACGTAATGCGCGTAGACCTTCAGGTCCGGCTCCTTGATGAAGCCGCGCAGCCTGTCTTCAGGGAGTGAAAGAAGTTCCGGTTGAAACCACGAGGCCGACTCGTCCCACTTTACCGCCAGGGTTTGCGCGCGCTGGTAAAGGGCCTGGGCGGCCGAAACGCGCATATCCTCGTCCCGCTTCATGGCTGCGTAGGCGTAGAGTTTCTCCAACTGCACGTTTATCTGGTCGCGCAATTTCAGGGCTTTCAACAATGTTGTGGCGGATTGCCCAACCTCGCCCTTTTGGGTCAAGAACTCGCCGACCATGGCTTCAATTTCCCGGTAGTGCGCCTCCCACTTCTCGGCCGAGGCATACATCGGGGAAAGGTCCCATGTATACTTCTCGTCCAGTGAGGAGCGTTCCGGTGTGGTAGCAGCGATCAGTGAAGCGGTCATGGCAAAGCAAAAGAGACATCCATTGCGCCATGCTCTGGCGCTTTGATGGTTAATTGTTCTCATGAATTTATGTCGTTAGGCCGGGCCTGTTTTGGACAATGTTCACGAATCCGGCCCTGATTGCAAGGTTCACGCAAACGTTGGGGCGCTGCACATGCGAAAAGGCCGGGCAAACGCCCGGCCTTGATATACTGCTGGCAGTGATAGGGCGGATTAATCCAACACCGGATTACTGCCGTCCAGCATCTTGACCTTGTTGTGGAGGAAATACTCCTTGGTCAGGGCCTTGGTCATCTTAGCCCGTTGGTCATACAACCGGCGCAGCTTGCGCGGCTTGTGCGTGGCCAGCGCATAATGCGTGAAGATCGGCATAGCGATCGTGGTATCGGTGTAGCAAACCAAGGCATCCGGCAGTTTTGTGGGATCCACCTTGCCCCAGCTTACCGCTTCGCTGGGTGTGGCGCCGGAAAGCCCGCCTGTATCCGGCCGGGCATCCGTCACCTGGATGAAGAAATCCTGGCCGAATTCCTTGATGCGCAGCACCTCTTGAATCTGAGGTTCAGTTTGAAGCATGAAGTTCTTCGGGCTGCCGCCACCCCAGAGCACCACGGCGCTGCGACCTCCGGCGCGTTTAGCCGCAAGCACGAATGCCGTTGTCTCGTTCACGTCGATAGAGGGATTCACTCGCAGTTTATTGCCACGGAGTTCCACGCCTGCCACGTTCATTCCGATGGTGGAATCCCCAGGCGACGAGGTATAGCACGGCACCCCAGCGCGGTAAGCCGCCGCCAGTACGGAGACATCCTTCAGTTTGTTCTTGCGTTCCCATTCGGCGCAATACTTGCCGAGCAAATAGTGCAACTCCGCCGTGCCCATTTCCTTCTGGAATTCCGGTTGCACCAGGATCTCCCGAAGTATGTCGTCGGTAGCCATCAAAGCGTCGGAGTAGGGGATTACGACGTCGTAAATGCGAACTAGGTCGTTATCGCGTAAATCGGTGTCGTCAAATTTGAAACTACCCGTGTGGACGGGGTAGTTTAGCGCGAAATGCATGTCATGGTAGAGGTTCGCCCCGGTGGCAACGATCCAGTCCACAAACCCGGCCTTGATCAGGGGGATCACACTAGAACATCCCAGGCCCGCCGGAGTGAGCGCCCCGGAAAGCGTCATGCCGATCGTCACGTCCGGCGCCAGCATCTTGTTCGAGAATAGTTGGCATGCCTCACGCAAACGGGCGGAGTTGTAAGCCAGGAAGATTTCATCGACCATGTAATTGAGCTTTTCCTTGCCCGTGATGTTCCGCGGCATGATCCGCTTGCCTGCCATGTACTGCTTCTTGTGAGGGCAGTGTTTTTCCTTCAACCATTCCGGCATCTCGGAAATGTCTTCCCGGGAACGGACATGCTTCTTTTCGGTTTTTTTGGCCATAAATCAGTTAAAAACAATGCTACGAACATACGCACTCTGCCGGGGTTGCCAATCATTATTTGGCAGGGAACAGTTCACGCAGTCGTCCGGTTGCGGTCGCATCCAGAATTCCCCGACGCGAGGCTTCGGAATATGATTTTGATTTTTTGCTTGGCAAGGCGGCCCAAGGAGCGTACCAAGAAATCGCTCTTTGAAAAGGGCGGCTAAGTGTGCCGCCATTATTACCACAGCCAGGCGTCTGGAAACCCCGTGAAAATCGGGGACGGTTGCGCCACTGTAACGGGTTACGAGTTCTCAGTCACTACGAATGTGTTATGGCCACTGGACCAGGTTGGTTCGGGAAGGCGGGAACGAGGTTTAGGCCCGGAGTCAGGATATCGGCCCGGTTGTGCTCGTCGTGATCATTGCGGAATTCCGGCTGTCTGCCGGCGTTCAGCAGGATCAACTTCTCCGTCAAAGAGAAGGATGGGGCCAGCCTCTTGCGTGCTTGCGCATAAGGATTCGTTGAATGCCTTCATTCTCCGTTTTGCCGGGGCTTGGAGGCTCTTTTGCTTTCAGGTCTCGTGCTGGTCTCTCAACCGTTAACCCGTTCCGCTACCAGGCGGAGCTTTGAAAGACCAGCTGTGTTGAATAAATGCCTGTGGCTGCCGGCTTTGGCCGGTTGCTTCTTGTTTCACCCTCTTCCCGCCGGCGCAGCCGATGTCATGGAGGATTTTACCGCAAATCCCCTGGATCACGGTTGGGTGACCCGCGGTGATGCCTCCTTGTTTCGTTGGAACTCCAGCTCTGGCAAACTGGCGGTGACCTGGGACTCATCAACAGCCAACAGTTACTTCGCGCGACCCTTGGGAAGTGTGATTTCGGATCAGCACGATTTCGGTGTGACATTTGACTTACTGCTGGAGGATTTTCAGGCGGGGATCAACCCCGCTAAACCTAACCCCTTCCAGCTTGCTGCGGGGTTTGTTCGATTGGAGCATGCGGTCTCGCCCAGCTTCGCTCGCGGCAGTGGCGCCGATGCGCCCAACCTGGTCGAGTTCAGTTTCTTTCCCGATCCTGGTGGGACATGGATCTGGGGGCCGTCACTCATGGCGACGATGATCGATTGGACGGGGACCAATTGGTCCTCGGGAGGCTTTGCGCCCCTCGGTTTGACGGTCAACGAAGTCTTCCGTATCACCCTATCATACACAGCCGCTGACCGTACGCTGCGCACTACTCTGACACGGGGTGGTATTCTTTATGGCCCGGTCGCGGATGCTCAACTCGGTTCGGAGTTTCGCGGTTTTCAAGTGGATCATTTTGCCATCTGCAGTTACAGCGATGCGGGGCAGGATCCTTTTTACTCCGGCTCCATAATCGCACATGGCCAGATTGACAATATTTCCATCGCGTTGCCGCTGGTTCTGATCGGCCGCCTCGACCAGGGAGTCTGGCAGGCCACGTTTTCATCAAAGGCGGATGTGGCATATTATCTTGAGCGTACCACCGACTGGGCGACTTGGGTGGCTGTCGCTGGGCCTGTGACCGGTAATGGTGGTGAGTTGTCCGTCACCGACCCGAATCCACCAGCCGATCAGGCGTTCTACCGGGTTCGGGCCGGGGGGCAGTAAACTCGTTGGATACAGACTAAGATCGTGGCGCATAGGCTGTCACCAGGTTCCTCCGAAGCCCCGCGGGTGTTCAAACCGGCGGCAAGGCCCGTTCGCGCATTTACCCTGGTGGAACTGCTGGTGGTTATTGCGATCATTGCCATTGTGGCCGGATTGCTTTTACCGTCGCTGGTGAGAGGAAAATCCTCCGCACGCCGCATTAAGTGTGTCAGCAACCTGCACCAATTGGGCGTGGCCGCCCAGTTGTATTGGGACGACAACGCGGACCGCTCTTTCCGCTATGGCGGCACTTACACTAACGGGGGGCAACTCTACTGGTTCGGTTGGATCGGGCCGGGCTCAGAGGGGGAGCGGGCTTTTGATGCTTCTCAGGGCGCACTCTACCCCTATCTTCGGGGGCGTGGAGTCGAGTTGTGTCCCGCTTTCAATTATGACACGCGCACTCTTAAGTTGAAAGCCGCCGGTGCAGCATACGGGTACGGCTATAATCTAGCTTTGTCAGCCGCCCTGCGGGATCCGGCACTGAAAATGGCGACCCTCCCGAATCCCTCGGGGATTGCTTTGCTGGCGGATGCAGCGCAGGTCAATACGTGGCAAGCCCCTGCCTCCAGGTCTAACCCCATGTTGGAGGAGTGGTATTACATCGACGGCAGCACAACTCAGCCGAACGGCCATTTTCGGCATACTAGAAGAGCTAATGTGGTCTTCTGTGACGGACATGTTGCTCCCGAATTGCCCGTTCCTGGAACGATCGACAAGCGAATGCCGGAACAATGGGTGGGGTCCCTCCGGGCTGAGATTTTGAAGCCGCAATAAGCGTGGGCATCGGCCGCCGGGCCGTTGACAAATAGGTAGTTGGGTGTGGGGCCCACCTAGGACCTCCCTCGAAGGTGTCACCGTTGGTTCAGTGGCAAACCTGGGGTCATCCTCCGTCGCCAACCTGATGCCGGATGGCCTCGGAAATCTTTTCCGACCAATGCTGGAGCAGGGCGTTGTCGGGGCCTTCAAGCAGCAACCGCGCCTTGGGTTCGGTGCCTGAGTAGCGCAAAAGGACGCGTCCCCCAACCGCTGCCAGTGCGGTCTCCGCTTCCGTGACCAGGGTGCTGACGCTCGGCATTTCATCGAAGCCCCGTTTTTCGCGCACACGGATGTTCGAGACGATCTGGGGAAACCGAGTCCAGCATTGGGTAAGGCGTGAAAGCGGTTCGCCTTTGGCCTTCATAATCCGCAATACCTGCAGTGCCGCGACAAGGCCGTCGCCAGTCGTGCTGAATTCACGGAAGATCAGGTGTCCGCTCTGTTCTCCCCCAAAGTTAAACCCGTGGCGCAGCATTTCGTCGATGACATGCTTGTCGCCCACGGCCGTGCGGACTACTTTGCCGCCGGCAGCCGCCACCGCGGCGTCCAAACCTCCATTGCTCATCACGGTGGCTACCAACGTCTTTTTTGCCAGGTCGTCCTGGGCGAGGAGATCCAGTGCTGCAATCGCCATCACGTCGTCCCCGTCGATCAGCCGGCCCTGTTCGTCGCAGAGCAGAACCCGGTCGGCGTCGCCATCGTGGGCGATGCCAAGGTCCGCGCGATGTTCCCAAATTTTTTGGCACATCATCGAGGGGTGCATGGATCCGCATTCCTTGTTGATGTTCTTGCCATCTGGCGTGTTGCCGCAGACGATGACCTCAGCGCCGAGTTCCCGCAGGACACACGGGGTGGACTTGTAGCCAGCGCCGTGGGCGCAATCGACCACGATGCGCATTCCTTCCAGTGTCATGCCGCGAGGAAAAGCCGCTTTGGCATATTCGATATACCGACCCAACGCGTCGTCAATGCGCACAGCCTTGCCGATGTCGGCCGCAGTCGGACGGATGTTCTCAATCCGCCCGCTGAATACCAGGCTCTCAATCTCGAACTCGACTTGGTCGTCCAGCTTGTAGCCGTCCGCCCGGAAGAACTTGATGCCGTTGTCGTCGTAAGGATTGTGGGACGCGGTAATCACTATTCCGGCATCCGCACGCAAGGAGCGAGTGACGTATGCTACTCCCGGTGTGGGCAGCGGGCCGATAAACAGCACGTCCACGCCCATCGACAGAACTCCGGAGGAAATTGCGTTTTCCAGCATGTAGCCGGATAGCCTGGTGTCCTTACCAATGACTATCTTATGGCGGCCGTGGCCCCGCGATTTGGGTTGGAGATTCTTAAAAACATGCGCGGCCGCTCGTCCCAGTTTCAACGCGGTCTCCGCAGTCACCGGTTCGATATTAGCCCGGCCGCGAACGCCATCAGTGCCAAAGATCTTCCTCGGTTTGGTCATTCCGCTCGCTTTGCTGTTGGTTGATTAACCACAGATCGATAGACTTGGACCTCCTCGGGCATGACTTTCAGATATGCCACCCCGGGCGGCGTGGCTACTTCCACCCGCCGACGCAGGCTTTCCCGAACTTGAATTCCACTTAGATCCACTCGCACCCGGATGGCTGCGGGATTGAGATCCCTCATCAGCACCGAGTTTCCTTCCACCAGGACGGTCACGGTGTTCGGGATGACCACGAGGTTGCGCACGTCGTCATCGGAGGAAACGATCGTCACAGGCAGACCCGGGAGTGTCCGTTGCTTCTGGAGCAAGGTCAATGGCCCGTTGGGAATCAGGCCGGCAAAATAGATCGTCAGCCAAATCAGCGTCGCCAGAATCAGCGAGAAGAGCTTTAGCCAGAAGTCGTCCAGGAACAGGTTGCGAAGAAAGCGAATCATTTCCCTGAGGGAGCACTGGCTCCGCTGTTAGTTGGAGTTGCTTTCGGCACGGCAACCGGTCCGGGCCTGACACGTTCGCTGGTCCAGGAGCGTATCCAGCCCATGAAATTCCGGGACCGATTGGTTTTAACCAGCAGTGACGTCAGGAAGGCGCGCAACTCTTCCAAAGAGACAGCTCTGACCAGGGCTCCCTTGTAGGCGTAAGACACGGCTCCAGTCTCTTCCGAGATCACTACGACAACGGCATCGGTCTCTTCGCTCAACCCGATTGCCGCCCGGTGGCGCGTGCCCAGCGAGGTGCTCAGATCCTGGCGCTGGGTCAGGGGGAAAATACAGGCGGCATACGCGATGCGGTCACCCTTGATAATTACCCCGCCATCATGCACCGCGTTATTCGGAAAGAAAATTGTCTCCAGCATCTCCGGAGTTGCTTCGCAATCCACGACAATGCCGGACTCCACTGCTTCCTGCAGTTGAATGGACTGCTCGATCGCGATCAGCGCCCCAATCCGGACCTCTGACAATCGCTCGGCCGTCTGAACGATAACTTCCACATTCTCACGCTGTTCGTGCGCCGTGGCGAACAGGGGCAGATTTCCCAATTCGGCAAGCATGCGCCGCAGTTCCGGCTGGAAAATCACCAGGACTGCCAGCAGGGAAAAGGCGGAGAAAGCACCCAATAAGTATTGCAGCACCTTGAGGTCGAGCAGGAAGGTAACGAGTACGAAAGTCAGTAGTAGCACCATGAAGCCTGTTACCACCGGCGCTCCCCGTGTCCCCCGGACAAAGCGAAAAACGTAGTAGATCCCTACCGTAAGGATGATAATCTCCAGCACGGGCCGCCATACAAATTGCAGCGTGGTCCACATTCTATTCCGCTCTTTTGCTTTTCGACAAAATAGCCTCCGTCATTCGGAGCGCCAACACGGTTTCAGCTACATCGTGCACACGCACTACATGCACGCCAGCGGCAGTGCCTAAACAGGCGCACGCTAAACCACCCGGTAGCCGGTTTGCCGTCTCCGAACCGGCCAAATGACCGATAAAAGATTTTCGCGATACCCCGATCAGCAAAGGGCGCCGAAAACGAGCAAATTGCCAGAGGTTCCCCAGCAACTGCAAATTGTGCTCCAGAGTTTTGCCGAAACCGATGCCCGGATCCAATATAATTTGGCTGGCTGGGACACCGCAACGCTCCAGTTTCAGCAGTCTTTCCTGGAAGAACCGTGCCACATCCATCACGACATCCAGGTAGAAGGGCGAAGCCTGCATCGTCTTGGGCACGCCTTGCATGTGCATGCAGACATACGCCGCCCCACTCTCCGCCGCAATTTGCCACATCTCCGGCTCGGCCCGGTTTGCGCCCACGTCGTTGATGATGCTGGCGCCGGCCGCCACCGCGGCGCGCGCTACTGCCGGTTTCATCGTATCGATTGAAATAGGCGCAGCAACCTGTCGCGCCAGGCCTTCGATCACTGGGATCACCCGCCGCAGTTCCTCGGTTTCCTCTACCGGCAGCGACCCGGGTCGGGTTGACTCCCCGCCGATGTCGAGGATGTCGGCTCCCTGGGCCACCAACTCCAAACCGTGATCGATCGCCGCCTCTTCGTTCAGATAACGGCCCCCGTCGAAAAATGAATCCGGCGTCACGTTGAGAATCCCCATAACCAGTGCTGGGCGGGGAAACTCAAAATGAAATTGCCGGGCTTTCAGTCTCATATCGGGGCGGTTCGTAGTATCTCAATATCCAGGGCCGGTCGGCCCCATTTGAATCAACTCGATTTCGTAACCCTCGGGCGCATCGACGAAAGCGATTCCTCCGCCGTCGGGTTTGAAATGCGGCCCATCGGAGTAAGCCATGCCGAGCTTGGCTAAATGGCGCCCAAAATCCTCCAGGCTATCCACCTCGAACGCTAGATGGGTGAGGTCCGGTTGCACTTGCACCGGGCCGCCCGAGGGAAAATAGCACAGTTCAATCAATTCCTCGCTGTCAGGCGCTTTCAGAAAAACTAACTCTGAGCCCCGCGGCGATTTCTGACGCCGCACTTCCACAAGACCGAGCACTGTCTTATAGAACGTGACCGAACCCTCCAGATCGTTCAGGCGGTAACGGGTATGCAGCAGACGTTTCGCGTAACTCATGACTCCACAGTAACGCGGAATCGTCCGAAGGCAATCTCAGGTAATGAGCGACCGGATTTTCAGCTGTCTTGCCGCGATAAGGACCTGGTTTGAGATTGACTCAGCCGGCTCTTGATGTGGTCATATCGGTCTCATGATGAGACTCACTACCTGGTTCTACCTGATCGCGGTGCTGGCCATCTCGCAGTTGAGGGACTCTTTCGGAGCCCCCGCCCCCGTGAGTGACCCGAGGGTCCGCGAGTATCTGTCCCCCACGAGGGTGGTTTGGCAATCGGATGCTGGTGTGGGCGTGGTCAAAAACCCTGACTGGCTCCTGCGGCCGTTCTCTGGCCAGATTACTTTGGACAGCCGGTCTGGTGCGGTGCTGGAACACAACGGTCAGGCTCCGGGCGTTCTGTTGGATTTCGGCCGCGAGTTGCACGGGGGAATCCAAATTGCCGTGGCCGACCTGCAGCCTGCGTCCGCGCAGAGCAAGACCGTCCGGGTTCGCGTGCGTTTCGGTGAATCGGTCTCGGAGGCCATGGCGGACGTCGGTGGGGAGAAGAACGCCACGAACGACCATGCGGTGAGGGATGATGTGATCTCCTTGCCTTGGCTGGGGACGGCGGAGTTCGGAAATACCGGCTTTCGTTTTGTTCGTCTTGACCTCGTGGATCCCAATACCTCGGTCACGATCAAGGCGGTTCGAGCCATCTATCTGCACCGAAACCTACCCTACCTCGGCAGCTTCCGGTGCAACGACGATCGCCTGAACCGTATTTGGGAGACTGGAGCCTATACGGTTTACCTGAATATGCAGGATTATGTCTGGGACGGAATCAAGCGCGACCGCCTGGTTTGGATCGGGGATATGCACCCGGAGACAGCCACGATCGCCACAGTTTTTGGAGCCGAACCAGTGGTCAACGCAAGCCTCGACTTGATTCGGGACGACACTCGGTTGCCCAACTGGATGAACGGGATTAGCTCTTACTCATTGTGGTGGATCATTATTCACCGCGATTGGTATCGACACACGGGAGATCTTGATTATCTGCGGCAACAGCAGGAATACCTCACGCGCCTTTTGGACCTCGTAATCAAACACGTCGGCCCGGACGGGTCCGAAACGCTGCCCGGCATGCGCTTTCTCGATTGGCCCAGCAGTGAAAACAAAGAAGCCATTCATGCCGGGCTCCAGGCACTCATGGTTTTAGCCCTCGACGCTGGCGCGGAAATGGCCGCCGCGTTGGGAGACCCAGCCACTCGGGAGAAATGCCAAGCCGGCGTTGCCAGGTTGCGGACTCACTTGCCCAGCCATGGCAACAGCAAACAGGCGGCCGCCTTAATGGCCTTGGCTGGCCTCGATGACGCCGAGAAGTTGAATCGCGAGGTCATGGCTCGCGAAGGAGCCAAGCGCCTTTCCACCTTTTACGGCTATTACGTGCTCCAAGCGCGGGCCTCTGCTGGGGATTACCAGGGGAGCCTCGACAACATCCGTGAGTTCTGGGGTGCCATGCTCGACCTGGGAGCGACGACGTTCTGGGAAGACTTTAACCTGGATTGGGTTCCCAACGCAGGTCGGATCGACGAATTGGTCCCACCCGGTAAAAAGGATATCCATGGTGATTACGGGGCCTATTGCTATCTCGGATTTCGTCATAGCCTCTGTCACGGTTGGGCATCCGGACCAACGGCCTGGCTAAGTGAGCATGTCCTGGGAGTCAAGGTCGTCGAGCCCGGTTACAAGAAGGTGCGCATTGCGCCTCACCTGGGTGACTTGGAATGGGTGGAGGGCAGTTTTCCAACCCCGTACGGAGTGATCAAGATTCGCCACGAAAAGACCGCCAGTGGTCGCATCAAATCCCGCATCGACAGCCCCAAAGGCGTAAAGGTGGTGCGGTAAACCGGGACGAGGGCTTAGATCGAAATCGGACGAATCCGTTGCCCGTCCTTCACGCGACTGCCGGGATAGAGAATCACTTGCTCTCCGGGCTTAAGCCCATCGATTATTTGGGTTTCCGTTCCGCTCGAAACTCCGGCTTTGATCCGGCAAAGCCGTGCTCGTCGGCCTTCGATGACGAATGCCGCCCAGTCTTCGCCCTGGCGAAACAGGGCCCCGACGGGGACCTTCAGGATTTCGCTGCCTTCCCAGACCACTATCCGGGCTTCAACGCGGAAATTGTCGCCCAGGTTGGCGCGTTCCTCAACGGGCGTCAGCAGGTCGGCAACGACGTTCACCCGCTGTTCCTCGACCCCGAGGGCTGAGATCTTGGTAAACGCAGCCGGTTCCACCAGGCGAACTCGGCCCTCTAGAGGCTTGCTCCCGCCCCATTGTTCAAACTCGACTCGGGTCCCGGGTATGATGACCGCTCCATCCCGCGAAAGGACCTCTACAACGACTTCCAAATCAGACAGGTCACCGATCTCGATCAACGGAGTCCCGACCGTTACCACCCGTGCGTTCTCTTCAAAGACCTTCAACACCCGGCCGGTCACGGGGGCCTTTACGACCTGGGGCTCCCGGGCTGAGGCGGAGAGTGGTTGCATTTGAAACTCGGCCAGCTCAGCTTCGACTTGCCGCAGCGTGCTTTCCGCAGCCGCAAGGTCTTTCATCGCCGTAGCTTCGCGCAATTGGGCGTTCTCCAGGTCCTGTTCCGACACTGTCTTTTCGGAATAGAGCTGTTGCAGGCGGCGAAGCTCGCTGCGGGCGAACGAGTGAGATACTCCGGCCTTTTCCACATTCGCAGCAGCCGTGTCTCGACGGGCTTCCGTCAGAGTTCGTGTCCGGGCATCCAGCAGGGCGGGAGGCGCGGGGTCTAGAACCGCCACCACTGTTTCCCCAGCCTTCACCTCTGCTCCGGCTTTGAATGGAATCCGATGCAGTTGACCAGTGACGGGTGCCGCCACTACGTAACGGTTGTGAATCCGGGTCTTGCCTTCCTCGTTGACGGTGACGCGCAAAAAGCCGATTTGCGCTGAACTCGTTTCCACCGGAACCGGTTTTGGCCAGAGCCCAAAACCGATCAGGAGCATCAAAATAACCGCCCCCGCGTACGGTACCCAGCGGCGCACATGACGATTAACCTTGCGAGGGCGGTTGGCCGCTCCAACCAATGTCGATGCCGTGCGAATCATGTCTTTTGCCTCTGTCATCGTGAAATCATTCGGGTGCCTTCAAGGCCCCTACCAAATCCAGGTGCCGAAGCTTGCGCAAAACCACGAGCGCCGACAAGGTTGATGCGAACACCACCACCAGTACGGCGAAAGCATAGTTATTGGCGGTCAGCACCAAAGGCAGTCGGACTGTCTCGGTATTGACTGCTCGGAGAATCGCCGTGGCAAAACCGGTGCCGACTAACAGCCCGGCGGGAACTGCCAACAGCGCGAGGATCACCAGTTCAGTCACCAACACGGTGCCTACTTCTCGTTGAGAGAAACCCACTACCCGCAGTGTAGCCAGCTCCCGCCCCCGTTCTGCCAGCGAGATGCGAGCGTTGTTGTAGCTCACACCAAACGCGACAACGATGGCGAATACCATATAAATCATCTGAATTAGGCCAATGCTTGCGGCTGTGGTTTGGCGAAAATTCTCCCGGAGTGACTCCTTGATTGCCACCCAGCTAACCCGAGGGATGTCTTTTAGTTCCCGGAGGAATTCCTGCCGCTTTGCGGCGTCAACGCGCATGTTGGCCCCGCTAACGCGGTCGCCCTCCCCAAGTAGACGGTTAAGCGCATACATTTCCATGTAGGCCGCCATGCCGGCGAAATCGTCTGCCAAGCCGGTCAATGGAACCTGCCGGGTGGTGCGCTTGCCTTCCAGGAATTCAACGGTGAGCAGATCGCCCACTCGTGCCCCGAGCACCTCCGCCAGTTTCTCCGATACCACCATCCCTTCAGCGGGAAGCTGAATCTGCCGCGCGGTTTCGTCGATCACTCTGGTATGCAGTCCGTGAGCCAGCACGCCTTGAATCCCCAGTTGCCGACGATGATGCCCGAATCGGATTCGGGCAAAGGCATGCCGGAACGGCTCCACAGTGACCACCCCCGGCAATTGTTCGAATGCATGAAAGGACTTCATCGCAGAGGGTTCCACCAGACCGACGGAAATGTCCTGTCGCTGCACCATATCCCATTGAAAATCGAGCACTTGGTCCACCCCATCGCGAAAACAATTGGGGACGATCAGGATTCCTGTCGCCAGGGCCAACCCGGCCACGGTGAAGAGTGCCTGTATCGGCTTTCGTTCGATGTTCCGGATAGCGATCCGGAAGGTATGAGACAGCACGTGGCCAATACCGGTCCGTTCCACCCAGGCCGGACGGTAGTTAGCCGGGGGCTCCGGGCGCATCGCTTCCGCAGGAGGTAGACGGGCTGCTCGTCTGACGGCGCTGAGGACTCCGGCGGTCGCGGCTGCCGCGCTGACTGCCAGCGCCAGAGGAAACGCCGACTGATCTAATTGGAATTGCAGGTCAGGGAATCTGAAAAACCGGTGATACAGCAAGACCAGGCGGTGTCCCAGCATGATGCCACCGATCCCTCCAAGGACCGTCCCGCCTGCTACCATCACGAATGCAAACTTGAGGTAGTGCGTTACGATCATGCTGTTTGCAAACCCAAACGCTTTCAGAATTGCAATTTGCTCCCGCTGCAATACCAGCAGCCGGGAGAGGACTGCGTTGGTCATGAACGCAGCTACGCTCAGGAAGACGACCGGGAAACCAATGGACATGGTGTGGAGAACGCGGATTTCGTCCGAAACCCGAATGTGAGAAGGGTGATCCTCCCGCCCGAAGGCCCCCCGTCCGCCATACGTGCTAAGCAGTTGATCCAAAGCCTCGATTACCGGCCGTTCCGAGGTGTTGGGTGCCAGGGTCAGCGCCAGGAAGTTGAACGCTCCGTCCAGGTCAAACGCTCGCGCCAGTTCTTCGTAGGGCATCCAAAAAATGCCGTAAGTTCGGTTGTCGGGCAGAGCCGCACCCGGCCGCGATTCGAAAATGAACTCCGGTGACAAAACAATCCCGGCAATCCGAAAACCCTGCCGTCGCCCGTTCAGCAGCATGGTAATCGTTTGACCGGGCTGGAGGTCATTGGCCAGGGCGAAAGCTTCACCAACCAGGACCTCGCCCCGGCTACCGGGGGGCAGCCACCGGCCAGACCGAAGGAATAGTCGGTTTAATTCAGCTTCTCCAAAATCAGGCAGCGAGCGTGCCAATCCGCTTGCCGGTTCATCCAGGCCCGCGATGTCCAGCGTAACTTGTGACGAGATTCCGGCCTGCACGGTGGCCACGCCGGGGATGGTTCTTACGCGCTCAACCACGGAATTGGGAGCACGTTTGACGTGTGCAAATACATCCGCAAAGCGGTTGGCTTCGTAATACTCGCGCCGTGTGGAATCCAGGGAGAAGATCAAGCTCCGCGCCATCGTCATCATGGCCAGGCCACACCCAATCACAAGGGCAACCGCAATTGCCTGCCCTTTCATACGGCGCAGATCCCGCCAGAGTTTACGGTCCAGGTGCGACAGCATGGTGTCTCAAGTGTGGCCCCCGGGGTCGGCAGCCTGACGATAAGGTGAGGATCGGCGGAGGCTCATGCAAGATTACCAGTTCAGACTGGTTGCCGGAGCCCTGGTTTCATTGGTGCGCAAGTGATGAACTCGTCCATCCGAGAAATGAATCACCCGGTCGGCCATGTCTGCCATGATCGCATTGTGAGTAATAATCACCGTGAGCGTGCCCAATTCTTGGTTCACCCGCTGAATGGCTTCGAGCACAACAATGCCTGTCTTGACGTCCAGCGCCCCGGTCGGTTCATCGCACAGCAGTACTTTCGGGCGCTTTGCAATCGCGCGAGCGATCGCCACTCGTTGCTGCTCGCCTCCTGACAGTTGAGCGGGAAAATGGTGCTGTCGCGGACCCAAGTGCACCATGTCGAGCGCGAGTTCCGCCGACATGGGATCCTCGGCTATTTCGGTGATCAACTCTACGTTTTCCCGGGCCGTCAGGCTCGGAATCAGGTTGTAGAACTGAAAGATGAAGCCCACGGTGTCGCGTCGATAACGGGTTAATGCCACCTCGTCGGCAGATGTTAGATCAAGGTTCTCGTATAAAAGCTCGCCGGCCGTCGGCACGTCTAGTCCCCCCAGGTTATTTAGCAACGTGGTTTTGCCACTCCCTGAAGGCCCCAACAACACCACAAGTTCTCCGCGGTAGAGATCCAAGTCCACGCCGGTGAGGGCTTTTACCTCCGCTTCCCCACTACCGTAAACTTTGGTCAAACCCCGTACCCGAAACAGCGGCTGACCCGCTGGCGGTACCCGCCGGGAGGGACCGGCGGATCTGGGGGGCGCTGACATCGGTTTATCCATGGTTCAAAGCGATTTCTGAGAAGTTAGCAGAATGGGGCGTATTCACAAGCTGATCAGCAGTCAGGATTCATAAGGCTTCACGACCGCTGCTGTAGTGGGAGCTTTGCGGACGGTCTTCCCCACTGCTTCCCCGGCCAGGTTCACAGGGAAGGAGTTTCGTTGAAGCGCTGGTGGGCGGTGATTAATGTCTTCCGGGAAACGGGTTTTGGTGCGGGATTTAACTGGACCCGACGGGACTAATTGTCATCCTTTAGCCATGAGACCATTGCGCTTGTTCCGACTTCCTGCCCGGCTGGTTCCCGCTCTTTTGGCAGCCTTGCTCCTCCTCCCGCTTCAGCCCGTTTCGGGTGCTGAGACCTGGATCTCGTTGTTCAACGGCAAAGACCTTACCGGATGGACTCCGAAAATTAGGGGATACGAACTTGGCGACAACTTTGCTAACACCTTTCGAGTGCAAGATGGGGTGCTTTCCGTCAACTATGACGGTTACACTCAGTTTGACAACAAGTTCGGTCACCTGTTTTACCAACAACCCTTTTCCAACTACGTTTTGCGGTTGGAGTACCGTTTTATCGGAAACCAGGTTCCCGGCGGTGCAGGATGGGCTCTGCGCAACAGCGGAGTCATGATCCACGGCCAGGATCCCAGGACCATGCGTAAGGACCAGGACTTCCCAGTTTCCATTGAGGTTCAGTTGCTGGGCGGCGATGGCCAGCATCCACGCACGACCGGCAATCTGTGCACGCCAGGCACCCACGTTGTGATGGAGGGACAACTAATCACGCGCCACTGCACCGATTCTCGCTCCAAAACCTTTCACGGGGAACAATGGGTCACAGCGGAGATCGAGGCCCACGGCAGCGGCAAGATCATTCACCGGATCAACGGTGAAGTAGTGCTCGACTACGAGCATCCCCAGTTAGATCCTGGCGATGCAGACGCCCGGAGACTGATTAAAGACGGGGTCACCTTGTTAGGCGGTGGCACGATTTCTCTCCAATCGGAGAGCCACTCAGTTCAATTCCGCAACATCCAAATTCGTGAACTGGAGAAGTAGTTCGCGACAGGTCGTTCGGTGAGGTAGATCGGTTGCCGGCGCGTCAGCCGTTCTTTTTGCTGACCTCGCCGTCACCCGCATAGCTTGCCCTGTCGGAGAATTAGAACCATTCTCTAATACATCATGGGTAATTTACACACACTCACCAATAATTATCTCGACGTCGAGGTCTGGGACATCGACCCCACCCAGGGCCGCGGGCCTTTCATTGTGGTTCAAGCCGGTTGCGCGCCCGGAGATGAGCGCGCGCAGGAAGGATTCTTCCTGCTCCGTCGCGACGGCCAATGGGTCGACGTTGCCTATTATCTTACCCATTCCGAGCCCTCAGGACTTGACGAGGCTGTGTTCGATACCACCGCCGAAGTCATGCAGGTTCTTGGGAGTTTAGGACATCTCGCCAGGGTTTTCAGGGCCGAAATAAGCCAGGAACAATTGCTCGCCTGGTACCGCGCTAATCCCGGAGTCAGCCCTGGCCTGCCGGAATTAAAGAAATGGGTCGCGGGTTACCGTGAGCGGAAGCGGGCACAGCAAAATGAGCGAGAGAGTTAGCTTGCCCGCAGGGCGACGGACTCCTGGAACAACCGCTATCTCAAAGCAATTGACTTTCCAACCGTCTGGGCGCATATCCGCCAGATATGGAATGGATTGTCAATCCCGAGATATGGATCAGCCTAGTAACCTTAACGGTGCTCGAAATTGTCCTGGGCATCGACAATATCGTCTTCATTTCGATTCTCGCGGGCAAACTTCCCCCATCCCAACAGGTGAAAGCCCGCCAAACCGGGCTCAGCCTGGCCTTGATCACGCGTATCCTGTTGCTGCTGGGTCTGTCCTGGATGGCAGGGTTGGTCAAGCCAATCTTCCATGTGCCCGCTTTCTGGTTTTTAGACCATGCTCACCCGGTGTCTGGACGCGATCTGATCCTTTTTTCGGGGGGACTGTTTCTGCTCTGGAAAAGCACGGTCGAGATTCATGAGCGCCTCGAAGGGACGGAGGAGGTGGTTTCAACCCGGGTCGAACCCAAATTTGCCAGTGTCGTGTTTCAGATCTTGCTATTGGATGTTGTTTTTTCTCTGGACTCCGTCATCACTGCCATCGGGATGGCCCGTCACCTGCCCGTCATGATTGCGGCTGTAGTCCTGGCTATTATTTTCATGCTGATGGCTGCCGGGCGGATCAGCGATTTTATCCATCGTCATCCCACCTTGAAGATGCTCGCTTTGAGTTTTCTCATGCTGATTGGGTTCGCGCTGCTGGCTGAGAGCTTTCACAAGGCCATTCCCAAAGGCTACATCTACTTCGCTATGGCGTTTTCTGTTGGAGTGGAGACTCTGAATCTGCGGATCCGTTCTCGGGACCGGGGCAGGGCGGTCCAATTGCACCAGCCTTACCGCTGATGGGAAGGCTCCTCGCCGGTCAGGTGGGCGTATTTGGCCACGGCCTGAGCGCGTGAGCGCACATGCAGCTTTTCGTACATCCGCCGCACGTAGGTGTTCACCGTAGGCACGCTGATATTTAAGCGCTCGGCGATCTCTTTATACAAGTAACCTCGGGCCAGCAGATCCAGCACCTCCTGCTCACGGGGCGATAGATCCTCACCCTCCAGAGTTGCGGCGCCGGGGTGGCGAAAGGACTGCACTACTTTTCGGGCAATGTTGCTCGTCATGGGCGAGCCCCCGTTATGGACATCATTCAGAGCGTGGAGCAGTTCTTCGCGGGGAGTCTGTTTGAGTAAATAACCACTGGCCCCGGCAGCAAGCGCGTTGTAAATGTGATCGGTATCTTCGTAAACCGTGAGCATCACGAACTGTGTATCCGGCATCAACGGTTTAAGCCTTCTCACAGCCTCCACACCGCTGATGCCGGGCAGGTTAATGTCCATCAGAACAACATGCGGTTTTTTCTCCGCAAGTGGCGCCAGCGCACTTTCAGCGGTTCCCCAATCGCCCGCCAGGCGGAAGCCCGAGTCCCGGCTGATCCAGTTCGCCAGAATCTTTCGGGCTTGCGCATCGTCTTCAACGATGGAAACCGCAATTGCCATGCCTGTTTTATACTTCATCGGCTGAAAAAACGATTGTCGTGTCTTTTGATGACGATAGGACTGGCTTAGTTGAGCTTAAACAGCACGCGAAATCGCACTCGGGTTCCCTCGCCTGGAGCGGTCTGCCATTCGCTCTGTCCACCAATCTGTTCCAGCCGTCTGGCCATGTTGGCCAGGCCGTTGCCGGGAGATGGACGGAGGGCATCCGGATCCGTCCGCGTCTTGGCCTTTGTCAGGTCAAACCCACAGCCGTTGTCGACTATCACCAGGTCAAAGCCTGTATCACGCAATTCCAGCAGGATGCGCACTTCCGTTGCTCCCGAATGCTTGACAATGTTGTGAAGAGCTTCTTTGCAGGCCAGGAAGATGTTGTGCCGCACCTCGGAGGTAATCCCGATGGCAGGAAGTTGAAGCGGGGCATCCAATCGGCAGCGCAAGCCGAACCCGCTGAGATAACTCTGGGCAAACCTACCAATATAGCTCACCAAGCTGTCCAGCGAATCGTGTTTGGGATTCACCGCCCAAACGATTTCATCCATCGCTCGCGTCAACTCCCGCGCAGTCCCATAAATCTGGTCGACTTCCTCCACCGCCTGCGATGACTGCGTGAGCTCCGAACGAACGCTTTGGCTAAGCAGCGTAATTCTCGTGAGGCTGGCGCCCAGGTCGTCGTGAATGTCCCGTGCAATTCGGCTTCGCTCTCGCTCAACGGCACGCTGCCGCTCCATCTGCTCCAACTTTCGCCGCACGCGTTGCCGCGAAATAAACCAGGCCAGTCCCGCAACCCCGCCAGCGCTCGCCAGGAGGGACGCCAGTTGAAACCAGGTTGTCTGCCAGATGTGCGGCAGGACCGTAAATGCCAACGTCGCACCTGTCGTGTTCCACACCCCATCGTTATTGCAGGCAGTGACACGAAAATGATAGGTGCCGGGAGGAAGGTAACCGTATGGGGCAACACGGCGGTTGCCGGCCTCATTCCAATCGCTTTCTAACCCTTCGAGCTTGTAGCGGAACCTCACTTTTTCCGGGGCCACAAAACTCAATCCCGCATAATGAATTTCAAAACGATGCTTGCCCGGTGAGATCTGCAGCGCCTGCTGATGGGCTGTCCCAGTAGCGATCCGTCGTGACTCCACGGGCTGGTTGTCTACCAGCAGTTCCTCAATGATCACTGGTGGTGGCACAGGGTTCATACTCACGTTGTACGGATCCACCTTGGCCAATCCGCCGGCAGTGGGAAAATAGAGCGAGCCTTCAGGCCCCCGGAAAGCCCCCGGGCAGAATCCCCCTGAACACAACTCGGTCGTCAACCCTTCCATTTTGCCAAATCGCTGGTAATGAACTCTCGATTGTGCCCCATCGGCCACAGCATTCAAGTCGTCCTTGCTGACCCGGAAAATTCCGCTGTGCGAACTCAGCCAGAAATGCCCATCTCCGTCGTCCACAATGTGACAAACCACCGTAGTAGGTAAACCCTGTTCCGGGCCGATCGCTGCAAAATAACCGTTTTTCATCCGTCCCAAGCCGCCATCGGAGGCTCCCGTCCACAGAGTGCCGTCCTGCGTTAAAAGCAGTGCCTGTATGTAGTCCCCTGAGGCCCCATCCTTCTTTCGGTATTGCCGCACTACGTCACCTTGAAGTGACACAAGCCCCCCGCCGGATAATCCTAGCCACAGAGTTCCTTGGGAATCTTCCGTGATCGCTCGCACATTCGGATGCTCCACATTTCCTGCACCAAGGACGCTCCGGAGTTCTCCCGATTGATATTGGAAGAGCCCTCTTGTTGTGCCGATCCAGACAGCACCCTGGGAAGACTCGAACAAGGCGACCACGGGGTCTTGGATCTGGGAAAGTGGTGCCCTGGATACAAACCGGTTTTTCTCCCACTCCATCAGGCCTGCTCCCCAGGTCCCCGCAAGCATCCTCCCCTGGCGGGTTTCCAGGACCGACCAGACAAACGGGTTACTTAAGCCAGCGTTTTCGCCAAAGGCCGTCCATTCCCCTCCGGCGTGTCGGTAGACGCCCGCTCCTTCCGTTCCGACCCATAACGCTCCGTCAGCGGCCCGGGCCAAGGACATGACGGTGCATCCCTTGAAGCCATCGGGAGGCAAAACCATCTGGACGGTACGGGCTCGCATCGTGTCAAGACCGACTCCCGTTCCAAGCCAGATATTCCCTTCGTGGTCCTCTCCCACGGCACGCACCCAATCGTGGGACAACCCGTTCGTCCGGCTGAAATGAAGATAGGAATCATCCGCCTTTAAAGCGTAAACACCGTCGTTAAACGTGCCGATAATGAGCATTCCCGATTTGGTTTCCATCAGCACGCTACCGGCGTTCGGGCCGCACGGACAGGGGCCTAAGTCGCGGACCCAGCGTCCTTGCTCATATTTGCGGATTCGACCTTCTCGCATCACCCAAACGCCCCCGTCCAGGGCGCGGGCCACAACTTGATAGTAATCTGTTTCGGTTTGGTCCGGGAATTTAAAAGGCACTGCCTGGCCATTCCGCACTACGGTGACCCGTCCATTCGAGATTACCCACAAGGTGCCGTTGTCCTGGCGGCACAGTCGGGGTTTCTGACCAGGTACAGCCCCCGAGCGGCAGTCGATCCCATGACCATCGCGCCATCGCAGCAACAAACCGCTGTCGTTCAACACCCAGATATCCCCGTGAGCGTCATGCGCTATTCCTTCGATTGCGCCGCCCGGCCAGTTCGTCGTCGCGGCTACCGGGTCGAAGTGGCCCTGGTGAAAGGACGTTAGCTCTCCATTTTCGTGTCCGATCCAGAGCACCCCTTGGGAATCCTCATGCAAGCTGGTGATTCGCCCACTGCGCAAGCCACGGGTGTTCCCGGAATCGTACACTTTGAACCGGGCGCCATCGTAACGAACCAGCCCGTTGTACGTGCCCAGCCAAACATAACCCTCGCCGGTTTGCGTTATCGTCGAGAGGGTCCCTTGCGTCCACCCTTCGGTTGGCCAGACAGCAAGGCTGCGGGGCGCGGTCGAGGCGTGATTCGTGTTTCCGCAAGCCGCGTCGCTCCAACAGAGAATGCTGGCAAGCATCAGGCTGCTTCGGAACCTCGTGCTGTTGGCAATATGGTGGAGCACGATTCCAATGTCTCTGCTCTCCCGGGGAATGGCAAGGCCAGTCCGATGTCGCAGCGGTTCATCCAGTTCTGCCGCCCCTGCTTTTGTGCCAATCCATTGCGAGCGTTGGGTCGGAGTGAAAATCTGGCTGGTCCGGATGTTTTTGGCTTGAGATTTCTGCCGCAAGAAAGGATAATCCTCTCATAAAGCGCAAGGTTGTCTGAAGACAAACTGCCGTAGGTTCTTTGGTAAGAAGACAGGAAAATTTTGAATTTGCCCTGCCTATGCTCGTGATTAGAAGCTATGTCCTTGAACCGTAGTTGAAAAACCACGGGGCCTTCAGTTGCGATTGTGGCCGACAGGCCTTAACTGGAAGTCGCAAGCAATCCGGCCGGCCCCATTTGTTTCTAATAAGTTCAAAGGAACTGTTACACACGGCACTGGCGGGGTTTTTTTTTGCTGATCAGCCACCATGATTTACCGGTTGTTTTTTCTGCCCGGGGAGTCTATTCCTCTGCCATGCGTGGTCTGATCTATACCTTGGCAGCGGCCTGCTGGCTGGCTGCTTGCCTGCCCGCTGACGGTGCCACGGGCCGCGTCCTTAAGGTGTTGCCGCACTTCCTGGATCAGCAGGGCCGTCATACTGTTTCCCCTAGCCTCTACGACCGGGACGCTTACCAGAAATTCCTCCGGGACAACCCGGATAAGCGTTCAGGCATGAGTTTCGATATCCAATGGAAAACCAAGGAAGCAGCTTTTTCTCCCCTGGTGCTTCGCGTGGAATTGCGGGGTATTGCTGAGGGGGCTCTCCCTCGCACTCTCGTTCTCGAGCAACCAGCCGAGGGCGGACGTCGCTGGCGCGGAGCCTGGACACGCATGACGCTGGCGGAGACTGATTACCAGCGAATCGGCGAGATCACCGCGTGGCGAGTATCCCTCTGGGAGGGTGAACGTTTGCTGGCGGAACAGACTTCATTCCTCTGGTGACCCGTATGGCTGGTGTCTCAGGCTTTCCGTCGTTCCTGGCTGTGCAAGGCTAGTTCGTAACACTGCAACGCTTCCGCGAACCGCTCCATTCGATTGAATAGGCCCCCTTTTTGCAGGTAGGCGATGGTGAGGCTGCCGTCAGCACGAATTGCCCGGTCATAGCATTCCAACGCCTCGTCAAGCCGTCGCAGACGCTCAAGGGCCGTACCTTTCTTGACCAGCGCCTGAGCTTGTTCTGGGTGCGACCGCAGTGCCTCCTCAAAACACGCCAGGGCGGCGTCCGGGTCTTCCGCGTCCAGGAGTTCCTGCCCTCGTGCCAGCAAATCTGCGCTGGCTTCGTGTCCGTTGGCGGTTACCGGTTGCGTGTTGGCTGCGTTCGCTTCACTGCCATTTCCCCCTCCCAGGCCGAGCGAAGGCTGGGTTGTCTTTTCCAGGTCGCGAATGCGCCGTTCGAGTCCCTCCATCGCCCCCAGCAGTCTCTCATTGGCCAGTTCCGCAGCGCCCGGTCTTTCCGCGGCCGCCTCCGGGGGCGGAAGCGCGCCTGGCCACATGCCGGCTCCCAACGCCCGAAAGGCGGGAGCATTAGTGGAGATTTCTGCCAGGCGTCCGATAGCGCGCCACTGCAGGTAGACCACTGAGATGAGCGCCAGAAAACCCATGACCGCAAAGCCTCCGGCAAGGAACAACACAGCCCGGTTAGAACTCTGGAGTGAGGCTAGCTCTCGTTCGCGTTGGTCTTGCAGCCTGGACTCGATGGCCTGCAAACGCCGGCTGAGCGTCAGGGCTGACTCAGCTGCACTCAACTCCGCCTCCTTACGGCCGCGCTCAATGGCCAACTGAGTGGCGTGAAGTTGCTCCTGTAACTGTAAGTATGCTCTGAGGGCTTCGTGCGTCCTCGCCGACTCGGCGGCGACGCTGTTCGTGCCGACGATCGCCTCTGGCTCGGCGCCTCGCACTAGGGGGCCAAATGTCACTCCCGCTAAGAACACACAGCCCGTCACGAATCCTGCAGCACGGCCGCTATAGTTCAACGTGGTCAGGATGCCTTTTGTGTGCCGGATGCCGATGCTCATAGTGATTTCTGGAGGCGAGAGTGAGAAGGAACCTTGCGACTGTCAAGTTTCCGACCCCTGCGTGCGCTCGCCGTTCCGCCTCACCCGATCCATCCGCATCCGGTGGCTATTGGAAGTGCTTCATCAGCTCCGCCCGGTCAAGTTTCATGAGGTCGGCCATCACCGACTTCTCCACCGCCGCTCGCACCTGCGGGTCCAACTCCTCCATTAACGGATGGTTGATCTCGCGACTGGCCGCCAGGAAACATCGCTCGGCTTTCTCCTGTTTCACCAGGGTGTTCAGGCGCTGGGCCAACTGCCGGATTAACCGTTTCTTGGCCTCCAGTTGGATGTTGTGTCGCTCACCATCCGACATTGCCCCATTGTTCTTCACGCTGGATCCGCGCGGAAACCGCCCCGAAAGATCGGTTACTTTATCCACGATCCGATGCCGGGCTTCGTCCAAATCGAAATGTTCCACCAACTCCAGCCGGGGTGTCGGGCCCAAATGCTTCCCGTCCACTCGAAATGCTTTAAAGCCGGCCAAATCAGCAACGATAACCAGAGTGTTTTTCATTGTGTTTTTTTGCGATTAAAGACTTTTAAGTTCCCTCTCTTTGTTGGCTTGCGGGCAGAGGTGTAGCCACATCCCCTGAGTGCGGCTCACTCCCCCCTGCGGACACCGGTTCACCGGAAAACCACCCTCCAATCCCGAGCTGACCATGACAGGCTCAATCGCTGGGAGAGTTCTCGGTAAGACGGAACTCAGGCTGGAACCGCCGCCTGAGGACCTGTTTGGCTTCATCTCAAGGCAACCTAACACGCGCCGGATCCCAGTCAAATCCAATTCCAACCGACCCCGCTAACGGAGCCACGGTTCATCCAGGTTAAAGGCTTAAGAGTCCCGCGCTGAAGGCCTGATGCGGTATCTTGTCGAGGTCGTTGAGAACCTCACCCCGGGCCGCTGGCAAGCACTGTTTAGCTGACCCAAGCACCTAGTTTCGCCGTTTGGGCTGGGCTCCTCTGGTGACAGATTTGATATACTGCACTTCCTCTGGCTTGTAAGGCGTCCCGTCCCGGCGAAGGATGTCATGGAACCATTCCGGGGGTTCAGCGGTGTATTGCGTACGCCACGAGTCCCAAGGATAAATCGTCTGCGTCTTGCCGTCGACGAAACCCCAATTGTAAGCCCCGACTCCCACTTCCTTAAGGTAACCCAGGATCGGGTCAAAGCGGCTTCCATTCGGGCGTGCCATGTATTCCGTGCACAAGATCGGACGCTGGTAACGCCGCAGGTTCTCCACACAGCGTTTCATCTCCTCGAGGTTGCCGTAGCAGTGGAAGCTGATGACGTCCGACTCTTCCAGTTGAAACTTCTCCATCGCGCTTAGTTTGGTCACATCTCCCCAGTTTCCAATCCAGACTCCGGAGGTGATGGGTTGGGACGGTCCGACTTCTCTAGCCCAGGCGTAGGCCTTACGCAGCAGTTGGAGTGCAACCTCCGCTTTGTTCTTAAGCTCCACATCCTGGTATTGCGGGACCGGATTATCCGGTTCGTTGAAAATGTCCCATACCTGCACCCGGGGATCGTTCCGGAAGTGCCGGATGATTCCCTGCACATAACTCTTGAGTTGTTCCTGCCGTGCCGGGTCCTTCAGGATATCAGCTCCCGGACTCTGAACCCAGCCGGAGTTATGCACATGGGGTCGCGGTTCGCGTTGTTTGCCGGGTTTCGGAAATGGGTCCCAAACTCCATCAAACAGCACCAGCATCACGCCCATATCATGCTTGTCGGCGATCGCCAGGAATTGGTCAATCCGCCTCAGAAAACCCGCCCGATCCTGTTCCCACACTAGGTCGTGCAGGAACACTCGCTGACTAGTGAAACCTAATTGCTTCGCCCACCCGAGTTCGCGGTCGATCCGGGCCGGATCCCACGTGTCTGCCTGCCACATCTCCAGTTGATTGATCGCGGTGGCCGGTGTGTAATTGCAGCCGGCGAGCCACGGTTGTTGCGCTTGCCAGGCGTTGGCCTCCTCCGGAGTCCACTTGCTGCGGGGTTCCTCCCCTTGCCGCGTAAGCGTTCCGCAGCCCGCCAACACGGCTGCCATTCCGATCCAGCAAAAACCTCGTAGTGTCATGCGATCATCACGCCATGAAAAAGAGCTGGGAGCAAGCAAATTGAACCCGCGACCGCCTGACCAAAGTGGAAGGCATCTTGTTACGCCTCCCACCCGGAGGGCAAACCGTTTATCGCTGTGTTTGCTAATTGCGTGCGTTGTCCGGAGGTGGCGTGGGTGGAATGGACGGTTCGATGTGAACCAGCACGTCACGCACGGAAGGAATCTGCTCGCGAATGCGGTCCTTAACCTGATGGGCAATCGCGTGGGATTGGCGCACGCTCATCTCCGGGTCAACCTCAACATGCAAATCCACGAAATAATGATAGCCCATTTTGCGAACCAGGCATTTCTCAATGCGGTCTACGCCGGGATTGCTGTGGGCGATCTCCCGCACGTGGTCGATCATCTCCTGGCTGGGGGACCGATCCATCAGTTCGTTCAGGGCTTGCCGCAGCAATCGCCAACCGTTCCAACCAATCAAACCCGCAGCTCCGATTGCGGCGATGTCATCGGCTGCCTCATACCCCTTCCCTCCGAGCACCGCAATCGAGATACCGATAAATGCCGCCGCAGAGGTGATCGCATCGCTCCGGTGGTGCCAGGCGTCGGTCGCCACCGCGAAACTTTCGATCTCTACCGATTCCTTCAGCACAAATCGAAACAGGAGCTCCTTTACCGCTATAACCAACACCAGCACCAGCAGGGTAAATGGGGCGGGACCCAGATGCGGTTGTCGAATCTCCGCAATCGCCGTCACTGCAATCCACCCAGCCGCCAGGAGCAGCATCGCGGACACCGTTGCCGCCGCGATGGGCTCAGCCTTGCCGTGACCATACGGGTGATCTTCATCCGCCGGGGTGGCAGCCACCACCAAACCGCGCCAAACCACCAGTGAACTGAAGACATCGGCCAGCGATTCAACCGCATCGGCCACCAGTGCGTGGGAGTGTCCGACAACGCCGGCAACAAGCTTGATCACCGCCAATACTGTATTGACGGCCAATCCTGCGAATGTCGCGCGAAGACTGCGCTTGAGCCTGGTTGTTGGCACGCCGAAAACTAGCGCTCCCTAAGACAGAACAGAAGTAATCTTTTATGCCGCTCCCGCCCGGTCCATCCACCCGCAAACCGCGACTCTCCGGCTGGGACTGGGGACATCCAGCGTGTCCCCAGTAATGGTGACATGCGCGTCACCGGATTTCTGTTAACGTGTTGATGTGTTAAAGATGCAAAAACGCAGTAACCAGACCGTGTGTAGGACTGGATGGCGTAAATCTGCGGCGCCGCATCAATGACGATTTGATAAGTGCTTTGTAGTGTGTGCGCATAGGCCGGGTTTCCACCGGCCTTTCGCGTTTTTTGGATCAGGGCATTTGCAGGCTCCCTGGTCGCCCTCCGACCCTTTACAAGAGATGGCAGAACATTCCATCTCGCAGCTTGGGCTCAAACCAAGTGCTCTTGGGTGGCATAATGCCCCCGGCATCCGCAATCTGCATAAGCTCTTCAACGCCTGTTGGAAACATGGAAAAAGCGCAGGCGTAATCACCGGAATTCACCAACCTCTCCAACTCGGGAATGCCACGAATGCCACCGACAAAGTTGATACGTTTGCTGGTGCGCGGATTGTCGATTCCGAATATAGGCGCCAATATGTGGGTTTGCAGCAGGGTAACGTCAAGCCGTTCAATAGGGTCTGCGATCTCTGTAAACTGCCGGAGGAACTGCAAAGTAACCCATCGGCCACCCAGGTACAAGGCGATCTCGTGCTTGCTTGCAGGGGTTGCGTTCCCTTCTGGCAGAATGTGAAAAACGCGGCCCAGGCGTTCAATCAGGCTCGCAGGCGAAAGCCCGTTCAGGTCACTTAGCACCCGGTTATACGGAAGAATCCGCACCTGGTCATGGGGGAAGATCACATTGAGGTAGTAGGCGCTGTGCCCCGTCCCCTGCCGATCCTGAGAGACGCGGGCGGCTGCGGCGCTGCGATGGTGCCCATCGGCTATGTACAGGTTTGGCATGCGCCTGAAGGCGCCCTCCAGGAACTGGATCCGATCCGCTTCCGCTATCACCCAGGCACTATGCCTCACCCCGTCCGCAGCGGTGAAGTCGACAGCCGGGGGTTCGGTCAGAATTCCGGTCACCAAGTCGTCGATCGCCTTTTGCTTCGGGTAAATGAGAAATGCCGGGCCTGTCTGGGAATTCAGGGCCTCAATGTGCCGAACCCGGTCATCCTCTTTGTCTGGGCGGGTGAATTCGTGTTTCCGGATGATGCCATCCCGATATTCAGCGCAACTAACGACCGCAACCAATCCCGTTTGGGTGTGGCTCCCAACATGTTGACGATAAAGGTAGAAACATTCGCGATCATCTTGACGCAGAGCACCCGTAGATACCAGCTTCTGAAAATTGATCCGGCCTTGCTTGTAAACCGCTTCCGAGTGGGGGTCCGTCCCAGGCGCCAAGTCGATTTCGGGCTTGCTGACGTGAAGGAAACTCAAGGGATTGCCCGAAGCTATTTCCCGAGCTTCCTCCGTGGACATGACGTCATAAGGCAGTTCGCAGATGCGATCCGCCCGAGCGGGGTCGGGTCGCAAAGCGGCAAATGGTTTGATAGTAGCCATGAATCGAGCGCAGAATACGCTGGGTCAACCGGTTTGCCAAATCCGCAAATGCGGCGGCAGCGAGTTCCTCGCCCCCTGTAGGCCGAGTACCTGTACCCGGGCGCACGAGCAAAAAACCCCACAGAATCTACTTGCTCCAAACCCGATTGGTGATACAGTCGCCATTCTTAATTTTTTTTAAATCAGGATTGTTATGGCTAGAATTTGTGAATTGACCGGCAAACGCCCGATAAAGGGCAGCATCATCTGGCGTAGCGGTAAATCGAAGAAGACCGGCGGTATCGGCACGCACGTAACTGCGATAACCAAGCGGCGTTTTATGCCGAACCTCCAACGCGTTAAAGCCGTCATCGATGGTGAAGTGCGCTATATCCGAGTGACCGCCAACGCTATCAAGAAGGGGTTGATCGTTAAAGCGCCAAAGCGCACCTGGAAAAAGGATCAGGCGGCCAAGGCCTAATCCTTGTTCGGGGTGATTCGCTCTAGGGCGGCCCTGGTAACCTACTTGTACACAATTTGCGCCCCGTGCTGCGGCTAACAGCACGGGGCGCTGCATTTTCTGTTACTCTATTCGCGGTCCCGACCAGTCAATAGAGGCAGCAGGTGCCACAGGAAGTAAACCAGCGACGTGACAAACGCGGCCACATATGTCCAGGCAGCGGCATTCAGCACTTTGCTGACACCAATCGATTCCTCGCCAGGAGCCACCATATTCATGTTCGAGAGGATCGCTTTCGCCCGGCGCGAGGCGTCAAACTCCACCGGCAGCGTCACTAGGTTGAACAGCATAATCACACCCCAGGCTGCCGCCAGTATCGTGCCCGCCACCACCGGCTGCAACAATCCGGTGAAAAGTCCCAGCAACGGTAGCCACATCACGATCTGCCCGGCGTAGGTCGTGATCCCCACCGACGCCATCCGCCAATGCAAGGGCTTGTAGGCGATCTGGTGCTGAATTGCGTGTCCGCATTCGTGTGCAGCCACTCCCAGCGCCGCCGGTGTTGAGCCATAGTAGTTCTCAGTCGACAATACCAGCCGCTTGCGCATCGGGTCATAATGGTCCCCAAGCATGCCGTCCTGGTGAGTGATTTCCACATCATGAATGCCCGCGCGCCGCAGGATCAGCGCTGCCGCCTCGACGCCTTTCAAGCCGGAAACCACCGACCCCTGGTTATAGCGGGCGTACACCGACTTGACCCTGGCAGCCGCGATCAATGACAGCGCCATGGTCGCAATAAACAGGATCCAAATAGTCATATATTCTTATTTCAGTTTTTGGTGAGGCCCGCGCTCGTTCCAACCCGGAACCAGCCGATAGCCTCGGTTTCTTTACACCGCCAACCTAACCCCTCCGGCCGCTTTCACTAATACATCTTTTGCCGTTTACACTTAGGTTAATCTTAATAATATGCCGCCCATGGAATGGCTCAATTACCATCACCTGCGATACTTCTGGACGGTGGCCAAAGAGGGCGGCTTGAAACAGGCCGCAGCCAAACTCCATGTCTCTCAGCCGTCAATCTCCACCCAGATCAAAGAATTGGAGTCCGCTTTGGGCGAGCCCTTGTTCCGCCGTTCAGGACGCAATAATACTCTAACCGATGCCGGGCAGATCGCCTTTCGCTACGCGGAGGAAATCTTCGCCTTGGGCGCCGAACTGGTCAACGCCGTGAATCAACGGCCTACCGCCACGGCGTTGCGGCTGTATGTGGGGGTTGTGGATTCTTTTCCGAAGCTGGCTACCAACGAGATCCTCCAGCCGGTTTTCTCCATGCCCCAGGTCGTGCACGCGATCTGCCGCGAGGGCAAAGTTGAAGACCTGCTGCCCCAATTGGCCGCGCACCGGCTCGACCTGGTGCTCGCCGATGAACCGGCTTCGAGCAGTCTGAACGTGCGGACCTTTAACCACCTGCTGGGAGGCTCCGGCGTTACCTTCTGTGCCGAGCCCAAGCTGGCGGCCAAATTGCGTCCGGGTTTTCCTCAGTCTCTCGACCGGGCACCGGCATTATTGCCCTCGGAGAACACCACCCTGCGGCGTGCTTTGGAGTCGTGGTTTCAGACGAGGAGCATTCGCCCCCGCGTGGTTGCGGAGTTTGAGGACGCCGCGCTCATGACCGTCATGGCTGCGGATGGCAAAGGGTTCATCCCCGTGCCTACGTTTGTCGTCAAGGAAGCCATCCAACGGTATCACCTGCAGGTCATCGGTGCGGCTGAAGAGTGCCGGATTCAGTTTTTTGTAATCACCGTCGAGCGGCGCATCACGCACCCGGCGGTGGCCCTCATCACTGAGAAAACCAAGGGACTACTGCAGAAGTGACGAAGTGGTTTTGAACGGCCGCAGAACCCACCGAAAAACAAGGTTGAATTCCCTTTTCATCAGCGTAGTATTTTCTCGTGCCGGTTTTCCGGCTCAATGGTTCGGGGCGTAGCGTAGCTTGGTAGCGCGTCTGAATGGGGTTCAGAAGGTCGTGAGTTCAAATCTCACCGCCCCGACCATTTTTTCTCAACGGCAGGTGTCTCTTCCAGAACATGGTTTGAAGCCGGCCGCTTTTCAGACGGTGGTAACGTTAAGGCTCGACCGACCACTGCATCTTGAGGTAGCTTATTTTCTCAAAGGCGTGACAGAATCACATTCCAAGTCGTTACAGGATAGGGCTTGCCCGGAGGGCGCTGCTGCTGTCCGACGCTGGTTTACCTGCTGCGAGCACCAGCCCGCAATGGATCAGAGTTCTGTGGACCAGGCACCACGGAAGCAGACAGAGATGGTGTCCCTCGAAGCGGAGGCAACGCGGATGGCGATCATTGGTAGCACAACCGATCCCATTTGGAGTGTGGCCTCCGCGTCAATTGGTCTCAGGACTTTCAATGAGGGTGTGCGCGGTCGCTTCTCACGACGGCGGGGGAACACCCTTAAGCGAGGCATGCGGCCTGAAGACCTGTTTCCAACCCGGGAGGCTATTGGTGGAGAAACACCCCGAGGGCGGAGCTTCTTTTAGTCTTGCGCTTCGAGGTGCCAAAGACAAATCACAATGCAACAAGCAGCCGTGAAAAACGAAACTCCATGTTACGAGCCGCCCGCTGCAGGTCGCACGTCTGAGGTGACGGTTTATATTGTTGATGACGATCTTTCTTTTTTGCGCTCCCTATCACGCCTGCTGCGCGCCTCCGGCTTTCACGTGATTGCTTACGCCTCGGCGGCGGACTTTCTGGCGGAATTGAAGCCCGACATGAATGGTTGCGTTGTGACGGACCTGATGATGCCCGGGCTGGACGGCATGGCTCTACAGGAGGCGTTGCGGAAGTCAGGCAGCCCGCTGCCGATCTTATTCCTCACTGGCCACGGCAATATTCCTACGACCGTCCAAGCCATGCGGCGTGGAGCGGAGGATTTTCTGACCAAGCACGCGCCCAAAGAGGAATTGCTCGCATCAGTAAATCGTGCGCTCGCCCGCAACGAGCAGGATCGGGCTGAACGCGTGCGCCTGGAATCCTTGCGCCAACCCTTCATGCTGCTGTCCGACCGCGAACGCGAAGTGCTGCGGCATGTTTTGCAAGGCAAACTCAATAAGGAGATCGCTGCCGATCTGGGCATCCACGAGCGTACGGTCAAGCTCCACCGCACCAGCATCACCACCAAACTTCGGGTGCATTCCGTGGCCGAATTGACACGCCTGGTGCAGGCAGCGGGTTTTCATTGAGATCGCCGATTGGTCTACAACGGGCTGCGAATTCGCAAATCGAGTCGGCTGGTGTGGTGCGCCCCCACCTCGGATAACCGGGGAGCTGCAAGGTGAGTGCTCGTGCTTGTCACGCTGCGGCGCTCAGGTATGCTCTACCCCGAAAAAGATGCGTGCCTTCCGTTCCAGCTACACCGATCCAGATTGGGCGAGGCCACGTGAGAAACTGGGTGCTTTTGCTGGGGGTCTCACGCTAGTCTTGCTGGCTACTTTCATTTTTTCGGCCAGTGCTGCTTCTCCTTATCCCGTTGCCAGTTCTGGGTATCTCCTCCGCAACTGGGGCACCGAGGATGGTTTGCCGGAGAACTCGGCCACCGCCATCGTTCAGACTCAGGATGGTTATCTCTGGTTTGGTACGTTCAACGGCTTGGTGCGCTTTAACGGGGAGAGTTTCACCGTCTTCAATCCAGCCAACACGCCACAACTGGCCGACGCGGGAATTGTGAACCTGCACGCAGACCAGCGTGACCGACTGTGGGTGAGCACTTCCGCGGGGCTGGTGGTAAAAGACGGCGCGCAATGGCGTGCCTTCGGAACGAACGACGGTTGGGTGGGGAACTTCGTGCGCACGTTCGCCGAGCGAGCAAACGGCGACCTGCTGATGACCACCTTCGATGGGCACGTGCTGGCCCTTGAAAAGGACCAACTGACCGAGCTTCCCCCGCCTCCCGGCGAACTAGGCCTGGGCTACTTCGGCGCCGTGGACGAAAACGGCAGGTGGTGGGCAGTGCAGCACCGCTTCGTTGGTTACTGGAATGGGCAGCAGTGGATCCAGGTCCACGCTCCAACTCCAACGTTGGGCCGCTCAAGGGTTGCTTGCGCGGCTGCGCGGGATGGCGGCGTTTGGGTTCTGCTGGGCAAAGATCTTTTGAAATTCCGTGGCAGCAACGAGGTTTTTCGGCTTTCCCTCCCGCGGTTGAAAGGGGGCATCTGGTCGATGACCGAAGACAGCCGGACGAATATCTGGATCTGCAGTTATGACTCGGGGCTCTTCCGAGTCACCCCGGAAGGAGACTTGATTCGTTGGACGATGACCAATGGATTGGGGACTTTGTCGATGCGTTTGGTCTTTGAGGACCAGGAAGAGAACCTGTGGCTCGGCTCGAGTGGTGGCGGGCTCACACTGCTTCGACCACAGCGGTTTTTTGAGATGGACAGCGGCAGCTCGAGTTCCGGAAGGGTGGCTCGATCGGTCTCGCCAGCCCGCAACGGTGGCATTTATGTGGCCTTTTATGACGCAGGGCTGTTCCACCACACTGAGATGGGAGCGGCGCATGTTTTTGTGCCGGGACCACACAACGAGAGTGTGTACGGATTATCCGTCCTGGAGGATCGGGCTGGCCGTGTCTGGTATGGTGACCTGGATAGCGGTTGGGTGCGTCGTGATCAAGGCCCGTTTGAGAAGGTTCCACTCAAGTCACCCGCTGGCGCCCAGGTCGGTGCTCTGTTTGAGGATTCCCAAGGGCGGGTGTGGATGGCCACCCGCGAGGGTCTTGTGGTTTACAATGGCACCGAGTTTCAGCACCTCGGCTCAGAATCGGGGTTGCCGCCCGGGCAAATTGTTTGTTTTGGCGAAGACAGCTTTGGCGTTCTCTGGGTGGCCGGAGCAGGAGGTGTTTTGCGAAGGGGGAAGGACCAGTTCACGGCTCTGCGCAGTGCCGACAATCAACCGCTGCAAGGAGTAATCTGCCTGAAAGCGGATGCAGACGGCGCGATGTGGATGGGGACGCGTTCGGCTGGGTTGCTCCGGTGGCGGGATGGAACGATCGACCGAATCGGAGTGGAGCACGGTCTGCCCGAGCGGGAAATCCGGGGCATCATTGAGGACGCACAGGGCTATTTCTGGATGCCGTCGAACCGGGGCATCATCCGGGTAAACCGAAAGCAGTTGCACGCGGTAGCGGACGGTGCCGCGCTGCGGTTGGAGGTTCAGTTGCTGGATCGGGCTGACGGGCTGCCCAGCCCGGAATGTTACACGGGGCAGCCCACTTGTGCGCTCGATACCGCGGGCAGGCTTTGGTTTGCCACCCAAAAAGGGGTGGTGGGAATTGACCCGGCCGGGTTTCGTGTCAACCCCAGGCCCCCGCCCGTCCTGGTGGAGCGATTGACCTATCGGGTGCCGGCGACTGAAACGAAAACCAGGGAACGTCGGCCCCCCAGCGGCCTGGGCGACGAGGAGATCAGCGTCACCTCGCCTTTCTCGGCGCCGCTTCGATTGCCGCCGGGAGCCTACGGGCTGGAGGTTCAGTTCGCGGTGCTTAGCTTCAGCGCGCCCGAAAAAGTCCGCTTTCAGTACTTTTTAGAAGGTATCAACCCAGCCTGGAAAGACGCTGAGGGCGACCGAGTCGTCCGCTTTCATCAATTGCCCGCAGGTAACTACATCTTCCGTGTCCGGGCGGCGAACAATGATGGCGTCTGGGATCAGACCGGCACGGCACTCGCCTTTAGTGTGAGGCCTTTCTTCTGGCAGACGTGGTGGTTCCGGTTCGGCTCGGGGCTGCTCCTGGTCGCATCGGGAAGTGCTTTCGTGTGGTCCTGGTCCCGTAGGAGGATCGCCCTTGCTGTTGAACGCGAACGCCTGGCGCACGAAACGCTGGAATTGCGCGAGGAGTTGGCTCACTCCAGCCGAGTTTCTACCATGGGACAACTGGCTTCTGCCTTGGCTCATGAATTGAGCCAGCCGCTCAGCGCCATCCTGCGAAACACTGAGGCGGCAGAAATACTCATCCAGGAGAGCCCTCCAGACCTCCCGGAAATCCGTGAAATCCTGACCGATATCCGCCTGGACGATCAACGGGCAACCGGGGTGATCGACCGAATGAGGCGACTGCTCAAGCGGCAAAAAGCTGAAAGAACACCACTGGCCGTGGGTGCGTTGTTGGATGAAACCGCAGCCTTGGTTCGGGCCGACGCACTCCGTCGAAAAACCCAACTGGCATTGGATGTGCCTGCTGACCTTCCCCTGGTGCACGGTGATCGGATTCAGTTGCAGCAGGTGCTCCTAAACTTGTTTCTTAACGGCATGGATGCCATGAGCGGGCAGTCGCCCGAGACCCGTCGTCTGGTTGTGCAGGCCCGCAAGACAGGAGAGCAAACCGTGGAACTGCGGGTGAGGGACTTTGGCCCGGGGATTCCCAAACCCGACTTACCCCATGTTTTCGAGCCTTTCTTCTCAACCAAACCGGATGGTATGGGCATGGGGCTGGCTGTGTCGAAGACCATCATCGAGGCACACGAGGGAAGGCTTTGGGCGGAAAACGGTCCGGGCGGCGGAGCCTGTTTTTGCATCGTTCTGCCGGTGGTGAGCACGGCCTTGTGACCTTCCCCAAAGGGCAGTAGCCGCTGCCAACGCCACTCTGGCATTCTAGGCTCCATGCAACGGGAAAGTGCTGGCAAGGCCATTACCTACGTCGCGGTCGTTGACGATGACGACAGCGTGTGTCGGTCTTTTGGCCGATTGCTTCGCACCGCCGGATTTCAGCCCGTCACCTACCCATCAGCCGAGGCAATGCTCCAGGATGTCAAACGTCCGCATTTCGATTGCCTGGTGCTCGACATCCAGTTGGGAGTCATGTCCGGGTTGGAATTGCGCCGCCGCCTGGCCGCGGTAAAAGACTCGACTCCCGTGATCTTCATTACCGCCCAAGATGACCCTGAGGCGCGGGCGGAGGCTCTGGACAGCGGTTGTGCCGGATTCTTCCGCAAAACCGACCCCGGAGAACTGGTGCTGGATGCTATCCGGCGGGCCGCCGGGATCATGCGCGCGGAGGGTTCTGACGCCGCACCGGACTCTGACAAGTTATCTCACAGGCAATAATGACGATGAATCAAATACCAGGATCGCTCATCGCGACAAATCAAGCCATGAAAACGCAAATCAATTCTCCTTGGGTGGCCGCTCTGCTGGCTGTAACACTTCTCGGGTGCTTTAGCAGCGCTGCGCAACCTGCCGATCCCGGCTGGCCGCGCGTGTTCAAGAAGGACAAAAAACAGTTAACGGTTTACCAGCCCCAGGTGGATTACTGGAACGGCTATACGAATCTCCACTTTCGTTGTGCCATCGCCGTGAAGGGCGTTACGAAGGAGGAGAAGTACGGTGTGGCAGAAGTCGATGCACTCACCGTAGTTGATCACAGTGCCCGCATCGTTGCTGTCGTGCCATTGAAGCGCGAATTGCGTTTTGCGAACGTACCGGAGCCTGAGGTCACGAAGCTGCGCCAGGCGGTGGAGCAACTGCACCCTTCGAGCCAGGCGACCACGCTTTCATTGGACCGGGTCATCGCCTACCTGGATCCGGCCGCCCATTCGACTCAGCCCCCAGTCGAAGTCAACCTCGATCCGCCAAAGATCTTCACGAGCACCACCCCCGCGATTTTGGTCATGTTCATGGGCGAGCCGCAGTTTAAGCCCGTGGAAACCAACCGCACGGACCTTTTGTTCGCGCTAAACACCAACTGGGATGTGCTCTATGATTCCGCGAGCCAGAAGTACTTTTTGCTGCACGGGGAAGGCTGGTTGACCGCGCCGGACGCACTCAAAGGGCCCTGGACTCCGACTCGAACCTTGCCTCCCTCCATCTACTCGCTGCCGGCGACTGAGAATTGGGCCGAGGCCAGGAAGCGCTTGCCCGGCAAGCCAGCCAAGGCAGCGCCAACGGTCTTTGTGACCACCGAACCCGCCGAAATGATCCTGACCGCAGGCCAGCCCAGTTACATGCCCGTTAAGGGTACCCGGTTGCTGCGGGTGAACAACACAGACAGCGTGCTGTTCCTGCACTCCGGCGACGGCAAATTCTATTTTCTCGCCGCCGGCCGCTGGTTCCGCGGCGGCAGTTTCCAGGGGCCATGGTCCGCAGCCAGCCAGGACCTGCCGCCAGACTTCGCGCAGATCCCCGATACCGATCCGGCGGCCTTCGTGAAGACTTCGGTGCCGGGAACACGCGAGGCACAGGACGCCGTGTTACTGGCCTCTATTCCCAGCACCACGACGGTCCAGGTCGCACCCGTTGCGGAGACCGTGACCTACAGCGGACCGCCGCAATTCGTGGCCATTCCCAGCACCACTGTCCAGTACGCTGTGAACACACCGAACCAGGTGTTCCTGGTCAACGGCGCTTATTACTGGTGTTATGGGGGCGCGTGGCTCTATTCAGTAAACGCCGGCGGGCCGTGGACCTACTGCACCACCGTGCCTGCAGCCATCTACACGATTCCGCCCTCCAACCCGAATTATAACGTCACCTACGTGACGGTGCAGAGCGCGACCCCCACAACGGTGGTTTACAGCCAGACGTCCGGTTACAGCGGTGAATATGTGGCAGCGACGGGCGTGCTGATGTTTGGCATGGGGATGTTGGTGGGAGCCGCGATTGCCGACCATCACGACTATTACTGTTACCCGCCGCCTTGCCATTATTCCTATGGTTGTGGGGCGGTGTATCACCATGGCGGGGGCGGCTACTACGCCTCGGCGCACGTGTCCTATGGGCCTTATGGCGGGGCCGGTCGCACGGCCTCCTACAACCCTTACACGGGCACCTACGCGCGTTCAAGTTATGCGTATGGACCTTACGGTAGCGCTGCCCGGGGAGCGGCCTATAATCCTTATACCGGGACTTCGGCGGCGGGCCGTGCGGTGAGCACACCTTACGGCAGTGCGAGACAGGGTGCCGCCTACAATCCCTATACGGGCGCGCGGGCGGCCGGCGGCCAGGTGAGTACCGCTTATGGCTCGGCGGGACGGGGCGCCGCTTACAACCCCACCACCGGCCGGGGGGCTGCGGGCGGTTATGTCTCGGGTGATTACGGCAGCGCGGGGGCCGTGAGGACGACTGAGGGCAGTGGCATGGCGGCGTGGAATACGGAAAACAGCCAGGGAGCCGTTGGCAAATCCCAGTCAGGTGACGTTTACGCTGCCAAAGACGGCACGGTCTACAAAAAAGATTCGAGCGGGAATTGGTCGCAGAACTCAGGCAGTGGTTGGGAAAGCACCTCCAAGCCGCAATCCAGCTCTTATAGCAGCAGTTCCAGTTCGAGCCGTCAGCCTCAGACCAGTTCTTATTCGCAGCAACGCGCCGCCCCGCAGAGTACCTCGACGGCTTCCAGCAGTTGGAGCCAGAACAAATCGAGCATGGAATCACAGGCGCAAGCGCGCTCCCGGGGCAACCAGCAACACCAGAGTGCCCAATCCTGGCAAAGCTCGGGGGGCAGCCGGAGTTCGGCCGGGCGGGCCTCCAGCGGCGGGGTTTCTCGGGGCGGCAGGAGATAGATGAACGGGTCCCCCCTGAAAAGTTGCGAGAATATGTAATCGGTAATGAGCCATAAAAGTCGCGTCCAAGAACGAACACGAGCAGACATATGAAAACCTATATCGGAACACCAATTCACATAGCCCTGTTGCTTGTCTCAGGGAGCCTGGTCTTCGCACAACAACCCACCGTTCAGGAGAGAGTCGTGGCCCTTAAGGCCTCGCTCGCGGCCAGCCAGGCCATTCTGAATAAGTATGAGTGGGTCGAGACCATTGTCGTCAGTCTGAAAGGCGAGGAAAAATCACGCCAGATGAATCGCTGCTATCACGGCGCGGATGGCAAAGTGCAAAAGATCCCACTCACCACGCCGGCGCCGGCGCCAAAAAAGCGAGGGTTGCGCGGCAAGATCGCCGAAGCGAAGAAGGAGGAAATGACCGACTACATGAAGGACGCCGTAGCGCTGGTGAAGCAATACGTCCCTCCGGAGCCGGTGCTTATTCAGAGGGCGAAGGACGCCGGTAAAGCCTCTCTCACACCATTGCCGGGCCAACGGGTGCGGCTTACGTTTGTGGACTACGTCAAAGCCGGCGACAGTTTCGCGCTGGACCTGGACCTCTCAAACAACCTTCCTGTAGAAGCGAAGGTCGTGACCTACCTTGACTCAAAAGAGGATGTTGTGGCTTTGGACATCCGATTCGCCACGCTGCAGAACTCCGCGACCTACGCACCGAGCGTCGTGCTCAATGCCAAGGCCAAAGGGATCGTTGTTGACGTTCAGAATTCGGGCTACCGCAAGTCCGGTAGTTGATGATTCGAACCCGTTTTTGAAACACCGCGGAATAATCAGCTTGCTCTCCGCGAAACTGAACGAGATAAATGCTTGAACCAAGCCGGGCTGTTAAACATAACCAAATCAAAACCAATTCGATACGTTCCTTAAACTCATGAAATCAATTCAATACCACCTGGCCATGTTTGGCCTTTTGTCGGCTGGGATGCTCACTCTCACCTCCTGTTCCTCCACTCCCACGCCACCACCGGATGAGGCGACCACAACGACGGCATACCTGCAGGGCGTCCCGGGTGGGGTCGTGGTGGAGACGTACACGATGACGGCTAACGTAACCGCGGTCGATGCGACCACCCGAACAGTCACGTTGGTCACCTCGGACGGTAAGAAAAACAAAGTGAAGTGTGGTCCGGAAGTGATCAACTTTGATCAGATTCGCGTCGGGGATCAGCTCAAGGTCACGGTAGCTGAAGAACTTGTGGCTTACCTGGCCGAGGCTGGTGCCCCACCAAGCGAAGGCGCGGCCACAATCGTGGCCTTGGCTCCCAAGGGCGCCAAACCGGGCGGCATCACTGCCGACACCATCCAGGTCACCGCCAGGATCGCGGCGATCGATCTCAAGCGCCACAAGGCCACGCTCCAATTCCCGGATGGCAGCGCCAGGACGGTCGCGGTCCGCAAAGACGTAGACCTCACTCAGCGGAAGATCGGCGAAGAGGTCGTGATCCGCATGACCGAGGCCCTGGCCATCTCAGTTGAGCAACCTTAGTTCTCCCAAGCGTTCCGTAAAATGATACCCAGAAAAACCTTAAACAAAATACAACCCAAAATGAAAAAGAACCTTAGCAGAATCGGCATTACCCTACCCGCAGCGATCTTCGCCACCGCCAGCCTCCTCTTGGTGGTGGGCTGCGCCAGTCACACCTTCGTGCCCACCAAGTCGGGTTTCCTGTCGCGTTACAACCACCTGGTGAAGGTTGACGATTTGACCTCGCGTTACATCAATACCAACCGCCTGGCAATATATAACAAATTCCAGATCACCGCTGCCAAATGCATGGTCACGGCATATGATGGCAAGCCGCTTCCGCCTGCCGCGCAACAGAAAGTGGCCGACTACCTCCGGGAGGCCGTCACCAAGGCGCTCTCGGATCGCTACCCGATCGTGACCTCTGGCGGCTTGGATGTTGCTGAGATTCGGGTGGCTGTCACCGAGGCTTACAAAACCGGCAACCGGCTCGGGTTGACCGTGGAGGGCGAGATCAACGATTCTTACTCCACATTTCAAGCAGCGGCCGTGATGCGGACTGAGTTGGGTGAAGCCTACCTGGGCGATTGGTGGGATGGTCCCAGCGCCAAACAGATCATCGATGCATGGGCCTCGCGCCTTCGGGAAGTAATCGACATCGCCCATAGTCGTTAACCTGGCGTGCCTCAAAGTTATGAAGCAGGTCATGAGAACTGCCCTTTTCGGCGCGGTGATTGCCGCCTGCGTCACCATGGTTCAAACCGTCCAGGCCGGTGGCATCGGCCTCTACGAGATAGCCACTCCGGACGTCGGACTAGCCTCTGCCGGCTATGCCGCGCGCACCGGTGATGCCTCCACGGTCTTCAAAAATCCCGCCGGCATGAGCCAGTTGGAAGGGGCGCAGTTCCAAGGGGGCTTGCAGGCACTATATGGCAGCGTCAGTTTCAATCCTGATGCCAACACCTCCGCGCAACTGGGAACCGACGGTGGGGAGAATGCACTGGGTTGGTTGCCGGCTGGCAGCCTCTTCCTCGTCGTGCCAGTGGGTGAGAAATTGCGCGTCGGGTTCGGCGCGTTGTCGTACTTCGGCCTTGCCGAAGACTATGGTGATGATTGGGTGGGCCGATACTACGTCCAGAAGAGCGCGATTCTCGGCATGAGCCTCACGCCTTCGGCCAGCTACAAGCTAACGGATTGGCTCTCGGTCGGCGCGGGTCTCAATGCCATGTACGGCTATCTAAAAGACGAGATGGCCGTGAACAACCTCATCGGTCCGGACGGGCAGATGACCCTCCAGGACGAGACCTGGGGCTTTGGTGCTACCGCGGGTGTGCTGATTAAACTGGCCGAAAACACGCGTCTCGGTGTGACGTATCTTTCCCCGGTCTCACTGGATTTCCAGGACACGCCCACTTTTACCGGCCTGGGTACCGGTTTGAGTGGCATTCTGGCCAACCCTTCGCAGTTGGACCTCGGAATAACCGTGCCCCAGTCTGCGATGCTTGGTGTTTATCATTCCCTGAACGAGAAATGGGCTGTTATGGCCGACTTTGGCTGGCAGGATTGGAGTGACTTCGGCTACGTGCAAGCCGGCGTGGAGAACGTCGGCGCCACCACGCTGGATCTCAATTACCAGGACACCTGGCACGGCGCCCTGGGTGCCCAGTATCGCGCCTCCGAGAAGTGGCTGTTCTCGGGCGGCGTTGGATTCGACAGCTCGGCGGTTGACAGCGAGGACCGCACCGTGACCTTGCCCATGGGGCAGATGTGGCGCTTTGGCCTGGGCGCGCAATACCAGCTCAGCGAATCCGTAAACGTCGGTGCGGCTACCACCTTCGGCTGGGGTGGCGACATGTCAGTGGATCAAGGCAGCGATGAGTCGCTCCGCGGACGCGTGTCGGGTCACTACAACGACACCTGGTATACGTTCGCAAGTCTCAACCTGACCTGGAATTTCTAACCAACAGCAAACCCATGCGGAAGTGCGCAGCATTAAAAAACCTATGAAGATCAGAATTATCACACTCGCCTGCGCTCTCGCGGCGACCACCACCGTGTTTGCTCAAAGCGGTTTGAACTCCTCGCCCGCCGCCTCCACAGCCTCAAGCGGCACTGAGGTGGCAGGGGACGACGCGAAAGCCAAGGCCGCTGAACTCGCCAAGAAGCTCTCCAATCCCATCGCGAACCTCATCAGCCTGCCGCTGCAAAACAACTTCGATTGGGGTGGCGGGCCGAATGACGACGGGTTCCAATACAAGCTCACCGTGCAACCGGTGATTCCGATTTCACTCAACGAGGATTGGAACGTCATCTCGCGGACCATTCTGCCTTACGTCTACCAGGAAAATCAGGTCGACGAAGCTGTCTTTGGCAAAAGCCAGTCGGGCCTCGCGGACACCGTTCAGAGCCTGTTCTTCTCGCCAGTCAACCCGACGAAGGGCGGCTGGATCTGGGGTGCCGGTCCGGTACTGCAAATTCCCACCGCCACGGACGACTTGCTGGGCGAGGAGAAGTGGGGTGCCGGCCCCACCGCTGTGATTCTGAAGCAACAAGGACCATGGAGTTATGGCGTGCTCGCCAATCACATCTGGTCCTTTGCCGGCGAAGACAGCCGGGCGGATGTCAACCGGACGTTCCTCCAGCCGTTCGTGTCCTACACCACCAAGACCTTCACCACTTTTGGGGCGAACACGGAGTCCTCGTATGACTGGGATCGTTCCCAATGGAGTGTGCCCATCAATGCGTCGGTGCAGCAGTTATTGAAGATTGGCAAACAACCCGTGGCCTTCCAGTTGGGCGGGCGTTACTATGCCGAAGGTCCGAGCGGCGGGCCCGAGTGGGGCCTGCGGTTCCAAGTCACCCTCCTGTTTCCAAAATAGACCCGTGAATCTGCGGTCGCAGACTGATAACCATTAACATGAAAACGAAATTCACTCTCATCGCCGCCATAGCAGGCGCACTGGCTCTCACCACCGCCATCGCGCAGTCAGCCAGTCCCTCGGGCCCTGCCACCGGCAAGCGACCAAACATCGTGATCATCCTCGGCGATGATCTGGGCTATTCGGACATGGGCTGTTTCGGCAGCGAGATCAAGACACCCAACCTGGATTCGCTCGCCAAAGCCGGCTTGCGCTGCACCCAGTTCTATACAAGTGCCAGTTGTTCGCCCACGCGCTCCATGCTGTTGAGCGGTGTTGATACTCACTTGAACGGTTTGGGCAACATGGACGAGTGGGCGGCGCCCAACCAGTGGGGCGTGGACGGCTATGAAGGCTACCTCAACAACCGCGTGACGACCCTGCCACAGGTGCTCAAGGACGCCGGCTACCACACTTACATGGTTGGCAAATGGCACATGGGCAAGTCTCCCGACAAAATCCCCGCCGCGCGCGGATTCGAGCGTGACTTCGCACTGCTGGACGGTGCGGGCAGTTATTGGGACATGGCAAATTTCACCGCCGCCAACCCGAGATCCACCTTCACCGAAGATGGACGCTACCTGAAGTCACTGCCTAAGGATTACTACGCTACCAAGACCTACACGGACAAGATCATCAGCCACATCGAGGCCAACCGCGGCGACGGGAAACCGTTCTTCGCCTATGTGTCGCACCAGGCGCCGCATGACCCGTATCATCTGCCGCGCAATTGGCGCAACCGGCACGTGGGCCAATACGACAAGGGTTGGGACGTGGTCCGCAAGGAGCGGCTCCAGCGCCAGATTGAAATGGGCATCGTGCCCAAAGGCACGGAACTGGCCGAGCGCATGTGGTTCCTGCCCGATGCCACTCTGCTGGCGCCCGCGGCACGAGCCATCATGGGCAAAAAGATGGAACTGTACGCCGGGATGGTGGAGAACATGGACCACCACGTCGGGCGGCTGATTGATTACCTCAAGAAGATCGGCGAGTACGACAACACGATCTTCATCGTGTTCGGGGACAACGGCGCGGAAGGAGCCGACCTCTTCAAAATGATTGCGGGCACGCCCGGCACGCGCAATTTCCTGTTCGCCTCCATGGAATGGTCCCAAACCCATCCCAACGCGTGGGGCGATCCGCATACCTACGTTGGTTACGGCCCCATGTGGGCCCAGGTCTCCATGACGCCGTTCAGCCATTACAAGGGTCTCATGGGCGAGGGCGGCATCCGCAACGGCCTCATCGTCAGCGGCCCCATCGTGAAGCAGGCCCCGGGCACCATCAACCGCAGCGTCATGCATGTGGCGGACATCATGCCCACGCTGCTCGAAGTGGCGGGCGCCAGTTATCCCAAGACGGTCAACGGTCAGGAACCGCCGCCGCTGATTGGCAAGTCGTGGGTCAAGATGCTGGCGGGTGAAGCAGAGTCACCTCGTTCCGAACAGGACTACCTGGCGTGGGAAATTTTCGGCAATCGCGCCGTCCGGCAGGGTGACTGGAAGTTGCGTTGGCAATACAAACCCTACGGCACGGAGGAATGGGAGTTGTTCAACCTCGCCACTGATTTGGCCGAGCGCCATGACCTGGCCGCCCAGCATCCCGAAAAGGTCAAGACGCTCTTGGCGCTCTGGGACGACTACGTCCGGGCCAATAACGTGATCCTGCCCAGCCGCGTCTTGTGGGAGGGACAGGCGAAACAGCTTCCCGATCGGTATCCGGTGGTGGACGGTTACCCGCCGCTCCTCTATCAGAAGCAGTTCATCCCTCCCCCCAACATGCTGGCCGACCCGAAGCCGTGATCGCACCCGAAACCAAATTGAACGCAATTCAACAAACTACCAATGTCATGAAATCAGGAACCAAACCACGCCGCGAAGGGGGTCGCATCCCGTCCATTTCGCACTCACGCCGCCTCGCCACCGCGATGCTCGCTCTGACGATCCTCGGCCCGATGTTCGCGCTGGCCCAAGTGCCCCCGCGTTTTTATTGGCAAAGCCTCTCCGGCGCCAACGCCGTGCCGGTGATCTTTCAATCCTTGAGCGGCAACGCCAATCCCATGGACCCGGCGTACGTTATCTCGCCCGACGTTTCCGGTTCCGTGGATGCGAACGTCGCCATCGTGGGTTACGCGAAAATGCTACCTCTGTTCGACCGCACCCTCACCCTCGCGGTGCTGGAACCAATGGGGCGGATTTCCGGTGACGCCATCGTTGATGGGCGGTCCTTCTCCCAGGATGCGACCGGATTTGGCGACCCGATGATTGAGCTGGGTATCAATCTCATCGGCCCCAAGGCGATGAAGAGCATCCCCGACCTCCTGCGCTACGAGCCGAAGCTTTCGCTCAACGCGATCGTGGATATCGCCTTCCCGATTGGCGAGTATGACAACGACCAGGTGCTGAACCTCGGCCAGAACCGCTGGTATGGCCGGGTGGGCGCCCCCATCGTCTGGCAGATTGGGCCGTGGGTGCCGGGCCGGCGCACCACTCTGGAGGTGCTGCCCTCGGTCTGGTTCTTCAGCGATAACAACGACTACTCCGGGGGGCGAACATTGAGCACGGACCCCATGTTCCAACTGGAAGCGCATTTAACCCGCGACTTCACGGAACACTTTTGGGGTTCGCTCGACTCGACCTGGATGGCGGGCGGTGAATCCAGCATTGATGGCGCTGGCCTTGATTCGCTGAACAATCTTGGCGTCGGCCTTACCCTCGGCTACCAAATCAACGACAATATCTCCCTCACCGCCGGTTACATGGCCACGGTCAACGACAGTGACCCCGGCGATCTCCAAATGGACGGCTTTCGCATCTCATTTACTTACGGCTGGCACAAGATCGTTGAGGGACAGAAGCGTCTAAAAGCCGCGGAATGACCGGCTCATCGAACACTCAACGCCCCAGACACAACAAGAATCAAAACATGAAGATAACAAACAGACACAACCTCGTAGCTGCCGTGCTCAGCCTCGCGCTGGGCGCCGCGGCAACCCAGGCGGCGGACGGTCTTGACCGGACCGTGCTGCCAATCCCCGAACCGCTCCGGCAGACGACCGCCACGCTTGACGTCCGCAAGGCCACGCCACCGCAGCGTTTTGAAGTCAAGGCGCCCGCTGGCGCACCCAACGTGCTGCTCGTGCTGATTGACGACCTCGGTTTCGCCGGCACCAGCGCCTTCGGTGGCCCGGTGGCCACGCCCACCTTCGACCGGCTCGCGTCCGGCGGTTTGAAATACAACAATTTTCACACCACCGCCGTCTGCTCCCCCACCCGCACCGCGCTGAAGAGCGGGCGCAACCACCACGTTAACAACATGGGTGGCATCATCGAAACCGGCACGGCTTTCCCCGGCAACACCGGCCAGATCCCGCAAAACGTCGCCCCGCTGGCTGAGATGCTCCGGCTCAACGGCTATGCCACCGCCGCATTCGGCAAGTGGCACGAGACCGCCGCCTGGGAGGCGAGCGTCGCCGGGACCTTCGACCGCTGGCCCACCCGCCAGGGTTTCGACAAATTCTACGGATTCCTCGGCGGCGAGACCGATCATTGGGCTCCGTCCATCTACGATGGCGTTGCTCCGGTTCGCATTCCCGAGGATCCGAACTATCACTTCCTCGCGGATATGACCGACCAATCGGTTGCGTGGCTGCGTTATCAAAAGGCTCTCACACCGAACAAACCGTTCTTCATTTACTACGCTCCCGGTGCCGTCCACGCCCCGCACCATGTGCCGGCGGATTGGATCGCCAAATGGAAAGGGAAGTTCGACGGGGGTTGGGACGTCATGCGCGAGCAAATTCTCGCCCGCCAGATCCAGTTCGGCATCGTTCCCCCGGGCACGAAACTCGCCCCGAAACCCAAGGACATCCCCGAATGGAACTCGCTCAGTGCCGATGAAAAAAAGCTCTTCACCCGCCAAGCGGAAGTGTTCGCCGCGTTTCTCGATATGACGGATCACTCGGTTGGCCGGATCATTAACGCCATCGAACAGACCGGACAAATGGACAACACGCTCGTCATCTTCGTTTACGGCGATAACGGCACCAGCGCCGAGGGCGGTCGCAATGGAATGTTCAGCGAAATGACCTACTTCAATGGCGTGCAGGAGACCGTGCCGGACATGCTCAAGTTCCTCGACAAATGGGGCAACCACGAAACCTATCCGCACATGGCCGCTGGCTGGGCGGTAATGTTCGACACCCCCTTCACCTGGACCAAACAGGTCGCCTCCGACCCCGGGGGCACCAAGGTCGGCATGACCATTCACTGGCCGAAGGGCATCAAGGCCAAAGGCGAATTGCGCACCCAGTTCCACCATGTCATTGACGTGGCCCCCACCATCCTCGAAGCCGCCCAACTGCCCGAACCCAAGGTGGTCAACGGCATCAAACAGCGCCCGATGGACGGCGTCAGCATGGCCTACACTTTCGCCGACGCAAAGGCGAAGGATAGGCACACCACCCAGTATTTCGAAATGTTCGGCAATCGCGCCATCTACCACGAAGGCTGGTTTGCCCGAACCATCCACAAAGCACCGTGGGAGAGCAAACCCCGCCGCCCGCTCGACGACAACTCCGCGTGGGACCTCTACGACACCCGCAACGACTTCAGCCTCGTCAACAATCTGGCCGCGCAGCATCCGGAGAAACTCAAGGAACTCCAGGCGCTCTTCCTCAAAGAAGCTGAAAAGAACTTCGCCCTGCCGATTGACGACCGCGTTTTCGAGCGCGTGAATGCCGAACTGGTCGGCCGCCCCGACCTGATGGCCGGACGCACCTCGCTCACTCTGGCCGAAGGCATGAGCGGCATGACCGAGAACGTCTTCATCAACATCAAGAACAAGTCGAAGACCATCACCGCCGAGATCGAAGTTCCGGAAGGCACCGTCGCCAACGGTACCCTGCTCGTCCAAGGCGGGCGCTTCGGCGGCTGGTCGCTTTATGTGAAGGACGGCGTTCCCGCCTACCTCTACAACTTCCTCGGCCTGGAGCAGACCGCCATCACCGCGTCCGAGCCACTGCCTTCGGGCAAATCCACTCTCCGCTTTGAGTTTGCGTATGACGGCGGCGGCGTGGCCAAAGGCGGCACCGGCACGCTTTTCATCAATGACAAAAAAGTCGGCGAAGGTCGCATCGGGCGCACCCAGCCCATGATCTTCTCCGCTGACGAGACTGCGGATGTGGGGATTGATCTGGCCACCCCGGTCGTGGCCTCCATCGGTTCCGGCAGTAAGTCCAAATTCACCGGCCGCATCCCGAAGGTGACCGTCGAGGTGAAATGATTCGTTCGTGAACCACGCGGGCCGCTCGCAGGAGCGGCCCGCGCATTCACGACCGAGATCAAAAACAGGGGCCAACGAAGACCGATTATGAATGCAGGCAGAATAGTTGCTTGGACCAAAAGCGTCGCTTCAGTTCTCACGCTGTGCCTGGTCACGGGCTGCGCGGCGGGACGCGACCATAACTCCGCCGCTGCGAAAACCGGAGAGATTGGGACAAACCTTACTCCGGCAGAGGCCCGTGCCATCGCGAAGGAAGCTTACATTTACGGCTACCCGATGGTGGACAGCTACCGCATCCAGCACGCCTACTTCGTGAATCGCGAAAGCCCGGAGTTCAAGGCGCCCTGGAACCAGCTCCGCAACATCCCGCGCGTTTTCACCCCGGAGGACAAGGCGGTGCCGGTGCCCAACTCGGACACGCCGTACTCGATGATCGGCATGGACCTTCGCGCTGAGCCGATCGTGATCACTGTGCCGCCAATCGAAAAGGAGCGTTACTTCAGCGTCCAGCTCATTGACGCCTACACACACAACTTCGCCTACCTGGGCAGTCGCACCACCGGCAACGATGGCGGCAGCTTCCTCATCGCCGGGCCAGGGTGGACTGGTGAAACCCCCAAGGGCGTGAAGCAAGTCATTCGCTGCGAGACCGAGTTGGGACTCGCTGTATTTCGTACACAACTTTTCAAGCCCGACGACCTCGATCAAGTGAAGCAGGTCCAGGCGGGCTATCAGGCGCAGCCGCTCTCGGCCTTTCTTGGAAAGCCTGGGGCTAAAGCCGCGCCGCCAATAAACTTCATCACACCACTCACGCCCGCCGCAACGAAGACCTCGCCCGAATTTTTCAATGTCCTGAACTTCGTGCTTCAGTTCTGCCCGACCCATCCATCTGAGAAGGAACTGATGACGCGGTTTGCCAAAATCGGGGTGGGTGCCGGCAAGAACTTTGACGCCGCCCAACTCGCTCCCGAAATGAAGACGGCTATCGAACAAGGCATGGCCGATGCCTGGGCCGCCTTCGGGACGGCCAAAGGACAATTCGATCGGAAGGAAGTGACGTCCGGCGACGTGTTCGGCACGCGGGCGTATCTGAAGAACAATTACCTTTACCGCATGACCGCCGCGGTGCTCGGGATATTCGGCAATTCCAAAGAGGAAGCGATGTATCCCATGTATGCCGTGGATGCCGCCGGGCAAAAGCTCGACGGAGCCAACCGCTACACGTTGCGCTTTGCGCCGGACCAATTGCCGCCCGTCCATGCGTTCTGGTCGCTAACGATGTATGAACTGCCCTCGCAGTTGCTCGTGGACAATCCGCTCAATCGCTATCTGTTGAACTCGCCCATGCTGCCGCAGTTCAAGTTCGATGCGGATGGCGGCCTGACGCTCTACGTTCAAAACGCATCACCCGGCAAGGACCAGGAAGCCAACTGGCTGCCCGCGCCTCCGGGCCCATTCTTCATGGCGCTACGCCTCTACTGGCCGAAAACCGAAGCCATCGAAGGCAAGTGGACCGCGCCTCCCGCGAAGCTCGAGCCGGTGAAATAGGGAATCAACGGTGGAGCTGCAAGTCACGAAATATATCAGCGAGCAATAAAACAACAAAAAGAAACAAAATATCAAAAGTATGAATCTGAAGCTCATCCCGTGTCTGTCGCTCGGCATATCGTGCCTGGCCATCGGCGCGATCCTCACCGGCTGCGAGAAACCGACCGACCCGGGCGCGGGCGCGACCAGCGACGGTGCGAAACTGCCCAATGCCAGCGTGAGCGTGCTCAACGACGGCGTCGGAGCAAAATACGGTCGTATCGAAAACATGCATAAGACCCGCTTTATCGAAATCTTCCTCGCCCACAGCGATTCGAAGACCGGCAAACTGGTCGCGGAGTGCTACAACACCATGTTCACATCCAAGGGCATTCCCGAGTCGAAGGACACCGCTCCGCAGGCGCAGGCTGAGGGCCTCGATTTCGCCAAGATGAAGACCGATTACGGCGTCCTTGGCGCGTCGTTGAACGGTCCGAAACTCTGGACGCCCGATTGGACCGAGATCGACATTGGCGTGGAGCGGGAATTCAACGGCCTCAAAGCCGCCTGGGTTGCCCAACTGAGCATGGGCGACAACGCCGGCGGTGTCTCCGAAACCATCCCCTACAAGCCCACGCCAATCGCCCGCAAGAGCGCGCTGGGTTGGAACAAGGGCACTACGGTGATGCTCCTTGACGATGCAGAAGGCAACACTTGGATCCTGAAAGGGTTCCAAATGGGTCTCAAGCCGCAATACACCTACGAGGAATTCGTGGCCGCCGGGCAAAGCCAGTTCAAGAAACTTCCGCCGGGCTGGAAGTTCCGGGTCAAGACGCTGGACAAGGATTTGAACGAGAAGCCGGAAGGCGGCATGGCCACAATCATGGCGGACGAGTTCTTCAATGTTTATGACAAGACCGGACCGGGCATGTCCGACTACAAACCATAATTGCGTGCTGCATGACTTGTACAGTCACCATACTAAGTCGCGTTGCCTTGGCTTTTCTTGGACTCGGCCTGGTGTCCTGTTCTACCACGCGAGGCCGCGTGGACGCCCCGGCCACTGCGGGGGCCGTGGACCTTAGCCGCTACACTGGCCGTTGGTATGAAATCGCACGCCTACCGACGCGGTTTCAAAAGGCGAACGAGGCCGCGATCGCGGAATACGGCACCAATGCCGACGGCACGATCTCGGTGCATAATATCGCAATTCGTCCTGATGGCTCGCAGCGTGATATTCGCGGCTATGCGAAGGTGCTAAACCCTCCCGCAAACACCAAGCTCACCGTGCGCTTCAAAACCTGGTTTGGACCATTGATCCCCGTGCCGAAGGAAGGCAACTACTGGATCCTTCACGTGGATAAGCATTATCAGGAAGCCATCGTCGGCACCCCGAACCGGAAGTATCTCTGGCTGCTCGCCCGCACGCCCACGATTTACGAAGCACGCTACGAAGCGTTGGTCGCCAAGGCCAACCAACTCGGCTTTGACACCTCGCGACTCCTGAAAGATCCGCAGCTATGAATGATCGAGCCTCAGCGAACACAACCATCGAGACCGCCTCCCGCCAGCGCCTGGTCACTGTCCTGCTCCTGGGCGCGGTGGCTCTCTCCGGCTGCCGTTCCATCGGCCCGCAGACTATTCCGCGCGACCGTCACAACTATAGCAGCGCTATTTCGGAATCCTGGAAACGCCAGGCGTTGCTCAACATCGTTAAGTTGCGTTACTTCGACCCACCCATTTTTGTGGATGTGGGGCAGATCGTGGCCGGTTATTCGCTCGAAAAAACCCTGCATGCGGGGGGAAGCCTGGTGGAGACCGACGCCTTGGGCGGTAATAGTGCGACCTTTGGCGGCGCCATGAAATGGACGGACCGACCTACGGTTACTTACACCCCACTGACCGGCGACAGGTTCGTCAAAGCACTGATGACACCACTTCCGCCTGAGGCGGTGTTTTCTACCATCGAGTCCGGTTGGCCCGCGGAAGCGATCCTGTTTGCGACCGTTTCCCGCTTCAACGGTCTAAGAAATCAGGAGGCTTCCATTGCCGGTCTGTCGCATGCCGACCCTCGCTTTCTTCGGGCGCTGCATCTCCTGGGCCGGATTCAGGACGCCGGCGCCGTGAGCCTCCGCGCCGTGCCAGACGCCCAGAACCGCCAAACCACCGTGATGGTCATCCGCTCCAGGGATATTCCCGAGCAGACAATAGCCGAGTCCCGCGAACTGCGCCAGTTGCTTGGGCTTTCGCCCGACGCAACCGAATTCAATTTGGTCTCCGGTGCGATCGCTACCGGTGACCGCGAACTGGCCATTCGGACGCGCTCAGTCATGCATATCCTGGGTATCATGGCGGCACAGGTGGAGGTTCCGGTCGAAGACGTGGCGCGAGGTCGGGCTGCCCCGGGTGCGGTTCAAGCCGAAACCGAAGGTCCAGCTCCCGTGCGCCTGGCTCGGATTCTCAGCTCGAAAACTAAGCCCGACAATGCCTATGTGGCCGTGGAGTACCGTGATCATTGGTTCTGGATCGACGATGACGACCTCAAATCCAAGCGTTCCTTCGCTTTTATGATGATGCTCTTCACATTAACCGACAGCGGTGGCAAGCAAGGTTTGCCGGTCCTCACTATCCCTGCTCAGTAAACTTTAATACACCTGGAATTGAAACGTGGTGAATGCGTTCCAGACTTCCGGCGGCAACGATTCAGTGCGGTTTTCTTTCGGCCGTGCTTGCCGTGCCGCCGGCTCTGGCCAATGATGAATAGCAACTGACACCAGGAACCACAATAGATACAGCCTATGAATGACGAGAAACAAATGACCATACACTTCAACAACGGCGAGAAGATGGAAGTGTCCTTCCCTACCCAGATCAAGAACTCACCCGGAGCTCTCGTGGAGGGCGCCAAACGGATTCTGGAGTCGGACAAGTTGACCATCCAGACCGAAAAGCAAACCATCATCATTCCGTGGTCGAGCGTGAAATACGTCGAAGCCCCTGCCGTCGTTGGGGCCGCGCTGCCATTTGGCGTCATCAAAGGCGCACGGATCAATTAGTGGCCAGGCCACAGCAAATCATGGTCCTTGGTGTTGACCAACTCCGGCGGGACTCCGAGGTCCTGGACCCGGCGGAGTCGCTGCGCCTGAAAATCGCGTTTGGCAACGAGATCTGCACCATTGCGTCCGGGCCCAATGCCATCGCCAACCTGTTGGATCTGACGATCCTGGTCAGTGTGTCGCGCCGGTCCTTCGAGGAACTCTGGCAACCCCACACCTTCGGGGAATCGGCACGGCCCTTGTTGGAAAGTTGTCGGCAGGCCGAGACGGACCTTCGGCAGCTTGCAGGGAGAATGCTCAAGCCTGAGCAACAGGCGGAATCGCGCCAGGCGATAGAGGTCTGGTTCCAGCAAAACCCGTGCAGACAGGCCGGACAGTGTGTTCAGCCTCCTGAATTAATTCATCGCTTTCTGACTGCAAAAATGACCGTAACCAGCTCCAAGTCAGTTATCCGATAATCTGTGCCTGCTATGAAGACCTCATTCTGGATTGAATCTTTTTGGCGTGGCATGCGGCGTTCTGGCGCGCGTTACTCGCCCCTCGCTTCGTTCCTGTCGTGTGCTCTGATCTCCCTGGTATCAGTGATCTCAGGACTCGGGGCCGACCCCGCGGGTTCTCTCCATCCCGTCGTCGTGACCAATTACGTTGTCGTGACCAACATGGTCGTCGTGACCAACTACGTCACCTTGCCCAGCCCGACTCCCGCCACCAATCAGACCCCAACCACCAACGCTCAACTCGCAACCAGTTCTCCTTTACCCAACCTCAACTGGGTTCCGCCGGCGGACAGCTATGACTGGATTCAACTGAAGTCCGGGGAGTGGCTCAAGGGGCGCTTCAAGGGTATGCAGAAAGACGAGTTGGATTTTTCGAGCGAGGAACTGGATGAGCAGAGCTTTGATTGGAAGGATATCCGCCAGTTGCGGACCTATCGGATTGTCGATTTGTTGTTGGAGCATGATCAAAAGGCGTCGGGGCCTGTGGTGATCACGCCGACCCAGGTCATTGTGGCCGGGGAAGACGAGCAGGTCTTTGCTCGCAACGAGCTTCATAGCCTCACGCCGGGCGGCAGCAAAGAGATCAATTACTGGTCAGGCAGTTTGAGCCTTGGCCTCACCCTGCGTTCCGGGAACACCGAACAGGTGGAATACAATGCCACGGCGCACCTCGAGCGCCGCTCCCCAGCCACCCGCCTCAGTTTCGATTACATCGGCAACGTCAGCGAATCGGGCGGTGTCGAAAGCGCCAACAATCATCGCGTAAACTCCGAGTTCGATCTATGGCTTTCGCGGCGGTTTTATCTGATCCTGCCTCTTGTTGAGTATTACAAGGACCCGTTTCAAAACCTCAAGCATCGGACTACATTCGGTCTTGGCGTCGGCTACGACATCATTGACCGGTCTAAACTGAAATGGAACGTCATGAGCGGCCCAGCGTATCAGAAGGCGTGGTTTGAATCGGCCCAACCGGGCGAACCGACCGACAAGGGCACGGGCGCTCTCATATTCGGCAGCCGATTTGAGTGGGACATTACTCGGCGCATCGAGTGGGTCCTGGAGTACCGCGGACAATATACCAGCCGCGAAGTGGGTGAAACCACTCACCATAGTGTTTCCACTCTTTCTTTTGAAATGACCAAGCGTTTCGATCTGGACCTTTCACTGGTCTGGGATCGCATCGCCCAGCCAAAGGTCGGCTCAGACGGTGTGGAACCAAAACCGAATGATTTCCGCCTCGTCGCCGGCCTCGGGGTGGATTTCTGAGGTGGACTTCTGAGGTCCTCAGAACCTGCACATCCGATCACGACAACGTGGGGGGGACATACAACCTCTATTTTCGACCTGACGATAGCCGCGGTTACGACGGCACCGGCAGGTGCCTTCCCGCGCTCTTGAGGGGCGGGGAAGGCTTCCAAGGCTGATACAGAATTATTTCTCGTTTCATGCTCAAAATGCTTCTCTGCTATCGGCTCGCCATACCGACGTCTCCGTCAGCACCACCAGCCCCGCACTTTCCAGGGCCACTAGATGTTTATTCGCAGTTTCTGCCGTTATCCCGGCAGCTTGCGCCGCTCTCACCACCGCGCTCCGACCCTGCGGCGCCGCCGTGATGTAGCTCTTGAAGAATTTCCTCGCCCCTTCCGTCATGGGAACCCGCCCCGTCGGCACCATCAGCGGAAAGTCCCACCGCACCACAAAACTCGGAATCCGGGGCAGATTCCTCAGAATCGGCGTGACCTCGTAGCACCCCTCGTCCAACGTCGGACTCATGATCAGCAGCGTGTCTGGATCACGCGCCCACGCACCCGCCCCGCTCATCCGGTCGATCGGATCTTTCGACGCGCTGTCGCCCTTGGCAAAGTGGTGCGCGAGCGTGATTGCCGCCCCCGTACTCTGCGCTAAAAGCTCAAACTCTGTCAGCATCTCTCCTATCGCTCCATTTTGATTCTCGTCTCGCGCCCCCAGCAGCTTGTAGACCGGGTCCACGATCACCAGGCCGGGCTGCACTTGGTCCAGACTCCTCTCCAGCGTCGGCCTTAGCATACTAATGTCGGTCGCAAAGCCTCTCAGGTTCCAAAGGTGCAGGTTTGCACCCCCTTCCTGACCCAGTCGGCGTGCCTGGGCCAGCACACTGAGTCGCGACTGTATCGCCCACGGTTGCAGCTCAAAATTCAGATAAACCACCGATTTCTTCGCACACCGTCGTCCCCACCACACCCCACCGGTTGCCACCGAAAGTGCCATATCCAGTAACGACCACGACTTGTTCGTCTTGCTCGTTCCCGCCAGCACCAGCTTGCACCCTTGGTGTAGAACTCCCTCGATAATCTCGGGCGGAACCGCTATCGGTTGCCCTCGGAAATCCTTAAGATTCGTCAACGGAGGCAGACTCCGTCTCTGCGCTACCACATAGTTACTCATACGATATACAACAAACACTGCCTTTTTCGGTCGCATCACTCCCCCGGCAGCCGTCCAGGCTGCGGTGCCGCTGGCGCAGGCTTTGCCAGCGGGGCCCGACGCACCCCGCCAGCCGCCACAATCCTATCCCTTGCCGCCTTCGGATCGTAGTTCCGGCTCGGCGCCAGGGTCATCGCAGCCTTCGTAATCGCATCGATGGACGCGAACACCGTCCCGTCGGCCCGCAGCACATGGCTCACCACCAACGTGCAAGACACTCCGATCAGCCGGTTCAGATCCAACACTTCGTCCGGTTGGAACGGCTGCCCCCGCCACTTCTCCAGTGTCTGTGCCAGTCGACCCTTTGGATGCAGGCTCGCCGTGAACATCCGCGCGACCACAAACCGCGTCCCGTCCTGCTTCACCTGATCCGTCTCGAATACCAGCCGCACCTTGTGGACTCGCGTGTTCCCGCCCTGCTGCTCCACCGACATCATTCCCATGTCGATCACATCCACGCACACTGCCGGGAATATCCCCTCCGGATGCGGTGCGAACGTCACGTCGGGTTGTGGAACTCTTAATTGCATATTTATCTTTTCTCCTTCCGTTGTGTTTTTGTCGTTTCTTTGGCTTACGCGCGCCGCTCGCAACTTTCCCCAGGTCTTCAATGATCCCGTCCAGGTCATACCTCACCATTCGTCCAAACCTAATGGGTTGTATCCACCCTTTCTGGGCCCATCGCCACAGGGTGCGCTCAGTCACCCGGAGGTGACTGGCAAGTTCCTTCGCACACCACAAGGTGCGCTTGGGTTTGTCTTTCTGAGCAGATTCGCGTTGCACGAAGGTGTTATACACTATGCTTGCGCGTAGCGGCTCCTCGGACTTTCCTCTCCACTGTTTTTCGCGCCTTGTGTCACCTAAATGTCCGCTCAAGTCACCTCGATGTCCGCTCGTGTCAGGTCAATGTCCGCTCGTGTCAGGTCGATTTTTTTTGAAGTTTTTCTTGACGGGTTTTTTGGGGGGAGGTGGCGAAGTCATGAGTTACTGCTTTCTCGGCACCTTGAGCGAAGGATGGCCCGCCCGCCATAGCCTTAGCGAAGGAGGGCCTGTCCGCCATAGCTTTAGCGAAGGAGGGCCTGTCCGCCATAGCTTTAGCGAAGGAGGACCTGTCCTCGGGCTACGCTGGATCAACGGACAGCCCATTTATCAATTTCTAAGCCTGAAGGGGTTCGATCTAAACCCGGCACCCAACCCCGCCTCGCGTTACGTCTGCACAATCCCGCATCTCCTTTGTTTAGCCCTCGGACCTTCAGTATCTCCTTCATAACCGAAAAACTCCCACTTCAGCCTTTCTCCATAATCCCGGGAAGCCTTCCCGGCCCCCTACGGAGGGCCCGGGAAGGCTGCTTCCGGTATAACCACGTTAACAACCTGCTTCCTGCTCCTTCTCTCCTTCGAGTACATCGAGTACATCGAGTACATCGAGTAATTCATTGTACCCCGATGTAATTCGACTATCGCAATGAGACCCCGCCGCGCCTTTAGGGCGGGCGGGGCTCCTTGCGTAGTAATGCTGCCAGCATTATCGCGGCAGGTACGGCTAATTCGATTAATTCGAATCGTACAGAAATAAGCGATGGGGGGGGGTACAGGGGGGGGATATTCGAGAGGTTAAAAAAATTTTTGCCATTGTCCAGCCCTCACCCGCAAATGTCATGAAGTGTCAGGTCAATGTCATCTCCTGTCAGGTCAATGTCACCCCGCCCCAGCAAAAGAATTTGCTCGACAGCTTTTCGCTTTCAGGTGTTATTTTGACCATCCCCGGGTGATTTTTCGTCCCTCGTCCCGCTGGAGTTTGCGCGAAGATGGATTTCCAAAACCTCACCGTTTCACCGCCCGTGCCGCGTCGAAACCAACGCGAAGACGGATCCCCCATTTGCCGCATGGAACCGGCATTGCTAACGTGGGCAGCCCTCGGGATGCGGGCGGAACCAATGGCGTCCTGAAGTCATCGGACCGGAGCGCCGGTCTGTGACCGGCTTAAACCTCACCTCGCATCGCAGCGCCAGTTTCCGATCTACTTCAGCTTCATAATTCTAGCCCCCTTTCAAATATCAAATCTGCCATTTGAGATGTCCCAGAGCGCAGCCCGCCCACCCCGGAGCGCCGGTCTGTGACCGGCTTAAACCAGTCGCCGTTCTCGAGCAATCCCAACGGGATTGAATCATTCAGCGAAGGGTTGGCCCGTCCTCGGGCCTACCCTGGGAAAACCAACCCCAAAACCATCTGGCAACCCTGAAAGCGGTTGAATCCGATCCCCTCGCAACATCGTGACCGAACGAATCGGCCGAGGCCAATGACGTCCTGAAGTCACCGGACCGGAGCGCCGGTCTATGACCGGCTTAAACCTCACCCACATTTGCGCCCTCCCCCCTCTCATTAGCACCTTGCTTCAGCAAGGTGTCGTGCACCCCAACACCAAAAGCCAACCGTTTTCAACGGTTTCCCCACCCCACCTGCAAAGCACTCCTTTGAAATCTCAAATCTGCAATTTGAGATTCCCAGAACGCCCTCCACCCACCCCGGAGCGCCGGTCTATGACCGGCTTAAACCCCACCCCACATCTGCGCCCTCCCCATTCACCATTGGACGTACGACATTCCCCTTCATCCCCCTGCCCAACCCCGGTCCCGGAGGGACCATCGACAATAGCCCGGCCACTTCAGTGCCGGGTCACAGCCCCCATCACCTGCATCTCGTCCCGGAGGGACGATTGACTCCGTGAGACCGTGAAACAAATTCCATTCGCCTCACTTCGGCCTTCCAATCAGCCTATCCCACCGGGGCCGCCCCCGCATTCAGCCCCCCCATTCACCATTGGACGTTTGACGTCAAAGTCCGCTTCACCTATTCCGCTTCAAACCCGGCCGGGACTCAAAGGACCGCAGACGGTGAAGGCGGGTACATCTACACACCTGACCCTGGCGGGGGACACCTGGGCATCTGGAACAAAGACGGCAAGGAACGCCGGAAGGTGGCCGCGCTGAACGCCGTCGGCAATTACGTGGCGCCGAATGTTGCGTTCAGCCCGGCGGACCTCGGGTTCAACAACTCTACGGACACCGTCACGCTCTACGTGGAGGCCGTGGACGTCAGCACGGATGTCGCCGACCTGGAAATCAAGGTTGAGGTCGGTTGGGAACCTCCCGGCGGTGGTGGGGTGGAATACTCTCTCAGTGATTTCGTGCGCGTCACTGCCCTGAACCTCTCCCTGATGACTGTGGACGGGGACAACACCGTGGAGAAAGCCCGGCACATCGAAGCGTTCATGGAGATGAGTGGTTAAAACCTGCCTGAAAGAGCTGCTAAAAAAACTCCCCCAGGACAAAGTCTGTCCGGAATCCCGCCCCAAAAAGTCCGGCTATACCAGGAAAAAGACCGACAACCATGCACCCCAAAACCAGCCTTTCGATTCTGCACTCTGCACTCATAACTCTTCACTTGCCCCACGTCCCATGGTCCCATCGCCCCTATCGGTCAATATCGGTCAATCACGGTGATTAACGCTGGATAACGGTATTTTTTTTAAAATCCCCAGTCCGCCGCACCCTCAACCAAACCGAAGAAACTCCAATCATGGCCATGCGCAACCCCCAATTCGATCAATTCCCATCCTCCGCAACCGAGGCCCTTGGCCTTCAGCTTTACCATGTGGAATGGCGCAGCCTATCCCTCCGGGGTCAGGCACTTCAGCCTTTTGCCTTCAGCCTTCGGCCTTTCTTGAGGTGTCATGAATTGTCAGTAGCGAAGCCCCGATTCTGTCTGCTATCTTGCCTCCGTTTTTGGGTGATTAGATCAGGTGTTGTCTGGTGGCCGCTGGAGCGTTCACCCCACCCCGATCTGAGCCCCGTTCTTTGACATATACGGTTAAACAGCATGGCAAGGCATCCAGGCCCGGCGGCCCGGGGCGCCGGGCGCGCGCGCCCCAAACGCGCGCGCGCCCGCCCTCGCCCGCCCTCCGTTCGTTACCCCGTTTTCTTCACTTCAGCCTTTAGCCTTCAGCCTTTCTAGGAACGGTGCAGAAAAGTGCTTTAAAGTGCGGAAAAGTGCTTTTTAGGTGCAACTTCTCGGTGGCGGGACCGATATTCCACCTTAGCGCCTCAAAAACAAACGCGCTTTCTGCCCTCGGTCCTCCTCTTGGCACAAAAAAGTGCAATCCCGGTTAAATGTGGCGGCGGGTCGCCCCGAGACCTACAACCTTCACTCGGCAGTCAGCAATATCGGGCGACAAACGCAAAGTTCTGCACCAGGATTTGGTCTTTCTGAAGCAACTGCGTTCGTGATAGCCTGCTTTAGGCAGTTTATGAGCACATTCACATGCTGGCGGGGCGTTAAGGCAATGCTGTTCGCATTTTCTCTCCTTAGTCACTGTCAACCAGTCAGTGCCGCCGTGCGGGTCTATTTGACGGGAGTCCCCGATTACGACTGGAATTACGGCTGCGTAGGGACAGCTTCCGGGAACCTCATGGGATTCTGGGACCGGCATGGTTTCCCCGACTTCTACGATGGCCCGGTTAACAATGGCTTGGCCCCACTCAGCAGCGTTACGCCCTATAAAGACATCAGCCAGATGTGGGCCTCGCCAGCTCACGTGAATGATTACTACTCAGATTACGAGGCGAGTTTCGATATCTACCAATCGGCCGGAAGGGAGGATCATACCCCGGATTGCATTGGCGATTTCATCGGGTTGAGCCAGATGAAATGGAATGATATGGCGGGAGAGTGCGACGGCAATCTGGATGGCTTTGCTTTCGTTTTTTGGGAAACTAATGGAGCGCGACGTGTGAATTTTGCGCCAACCTCAGGCGATGGCAAACCGGTGCGAGACATTCCGTCGGGCATGCGGGCGTGGTCGCAATGGCGAGGCTATGACTGCGAGACGTTCTCCCAGTTGGCGGATGTGAATCCGACGAAGCCTTTGGACGCCGGTTTCACCTTTGCAGATTTCAAGGCCGAGATTGATGCGGGTTATCCGGTGCTTTTCTTCCTGCAGGACTTTAGCAGGAACTACCGCTTGGATGCGGGTCAGAGGAAGGTCAATCCTCACATTCACGCCTACCTGGGCATAGGGTATTATGTGGACAATTATGGAAAGCAGTATGCCACGGTGCACACCAGTTGGGCGTCTGGGCCCCAGCAGATTTTGTGGTCAACGAACAATTGGGTGCCCAGCGACCTGGGGTATCTTCCGCTGCGCGGGGTCGTCGGGTTCCGCCCGATCCCGAAGATCGTGAACTTCGCGAAGGACCCGCAAGGCAACCGGGTGTTGAGTTGGCATGGCCCCGCGGCCGATGTGTACTCCTCCACCACGGCTCAGACCACCCGGGTGCATGGCTACGTGGTGGAAGTGGCAAGTTCGCTTTTGCCTGATTCTTTCCAACCGGTTTCAGGAGTATTGCTCACGAACACCTTCACGGTGACAAATCCGCCTGCAACTGCGGCCTACTTTCGTGTCCGGTTGGTGAAGCCTTGAAGTTTTCCTTTCACGGCGCAAAGAGCCGCCGATACACTTGGTGATAGTGGTCGACGTTCTCCGGAGTGAGCAGGAGGAACCGCTGGTCAAACTCCATTCTGAGGTCTCTGCCCATGCGCTGGTTCTCTGGCGGGGAGCCAGGTTTGTTCACCACCGCCGCCGCGATGTGCCCGCTGTGGAAGGCTTCCAGAATCACGGCATCGCTGCCAAGTACGCTCAAGTCTGGCAACAGGAGGGCGAAACGCCGAAGTGGGGGGGCTGTCCAGGCGTGGTTTTGCTTCACATTCGCCGGCAGGCCGATCAGGCTCACTATGATTTCCGCCTCGGGGTGATTCATGGCGCTCTGGTCCAGCGCATCTTCCCGAACGAGGTAGCTTAACGGTGTGGTAGTTTCGGAGTTAGCCAAAAACCGGCGCGGATTCTCCCGGGCCCCGGGTTTCAATTCGGGATAGACAACCGCAGTCAGGCGCAGAGTTTTTCCCGCCCCTTCTTCGATGCCCTGGAGGCCAGCTTTCTCGAACTCGTAAACCGACTTAGGGTGCCCAGGTTCGCGCGAAAAGGGGTTGGACCATACGACGGCTGTCTTGCCCGGGAACTGCCGGGCGAGGTGCTCCGTTAGCACACGGGTTGCCAGTTCCCGGTGAGCCAGCGGGCGATGGCTGCCAAGACCGGGAAGGAGCCCGGACCGGGCAGCCATCCAAACCACGAGGGCCACCAGCACGATCAGGCAGGCAATTTGGCCGAAACGCTTCATGATGCGTCAGCGGAAGTAGCCCGGCACGGCGTCTTCGCCGAAGAGTGCTTCAATGCCGAGACCCTCCAGACGCGCTCGGTTGCAGGCTTCCACGTGTCCATCCAGGAAGAGGGCTTTGGCGGTCGAGCCGTGGCGAGCGTGGACCTGCTTTTCCCGATCGACCCGGAAATTATGGAATTGCTTTGCGCCCGCGCCGTTTCTGCCGCGGCTCGTAGTGTCGGCCAACAGGAGATACTCAACCGGCTTCGGCACCAAGGTGGTTTTCAGGATTTCGCCAAAGTCGCCTTCCACGTATTCCTCGGGGGGATCCTGGCGAATACCATAAATGAAATGCCAGGACTCAAAGTGGTGCGGGGAGTATGCAGGGCAAACGTAAACGTCGAGGGTCAACGGTTGATTGGTATTGAGCGCGGTGCCCCAGGTTTGCTCCGGATCGAGCGGCCAATCGACCTGGAGACAGTTGTTGAATTCCTGGGCGTACATCAGTAAACCGACCCCCAGTTGTTTCAGGTTCCCGGTGCATTGGATACCGCGGGCGCGTTCTTTTGCGCGGGTGAGTGCCGGGAGCAGCATGCTGGCGAGCAGAGCGATGATGGAGATGACGACCAGCAGTTCGATCAGCGTGAAACCGGGACTCCCGCATCCAGGTGAGCTTTTCTTTGATATGCGCCAAAGCTTCATTGCGCCTTGCTTCCAGCCTAAAGGTAGTTTACTCAACGACCTGATGGTGCCACAAGCGATATCCCATTGCGGAAACTGCATTCCAGCAGCGGGCTTCGGCAGGTATGTTATTTAATTCCACCATCTTCCTGCAGTTCTTTGCCGCATTTCTGCTTCTATTTTTTCTGTGCCGAAAATCGCTTGCGGCGCGCAACTACCTGGTGCTTGGGGCGAGCTGCCTTTTCTATGCGTGGTGGGATTACCGTTTCCTCGCGTTGCTCATGGTCACGGGGTGCGTGGACTTTGCTGTGGGTCTTGGGATGGTCAGCAGCCGGACCAAGCGGCGCAGGCGAGGTTTCCTTTGCCTGAGCCTGGTGGTGGATTTGTCGATCCTGGGTTTCTTCAAGTATTTCAATTTCTTTGTCGACTCCTTTGCGGCGCTGCTGGCGCCGTTGCATTTGAACCTGGCGACGCTGGAAATCTTGCTCCCGGTCGGCATTTCTTTTTACACGTTTCAGAGCCTGAGTTACGTGGTGGATGTTTACCGGGGTCAGGCCGAGCCTACGCGTAGCCTGGTGCAGTACCTGGCTTACATCTCATTTTTTCCGCAATTGGTTGCCGGGCCAATCGAGCGGTGCCGGGATCTCCTGCCTCAGTTTCAGCGCACGCTGGTGGTAACCGGAGCCGGGATGCGTGAGGGCTTGTGGCTTATCCTGTGGGGGCTTTTTAAGAAAGTGGTGGTGGCCGATAATCTGGCTCCAATGGTGGAGTTGGTGTTTGATCACCCATCTCCTGGAGGGCCGGCGGTGCTGCTGGGGGCGGTGGCGTTTGCGTTGCAGATCTATGGGGATTTTTCCGGTTATTCGGATGTGGCCCGGGGCCTGGCGCGGGTGTTGGGTTTCAACCTGAGTGTCAATTTTAGGCTGCCGTATTTTGCGAAGGATATACGGGAGTTTTGGCAGCGGTGGCATGTGACGTTGTCCTCGTGGTTGCGCGATTATCTTTACATCAGCCTGGGTGGAAACCGTCGGGGGGAACTGCGAACCTACGTGAACCTGCTGGTCACGATGTTGCTGGGCGGTTTGTGGCATGGGGCGGCCTGGAATTTTGTGCTGTGGGGCGGGTGGCATGGAGTTGGGCTGATGGTGCATCGGTGGTGGCGGGGCTACGGTTCCGAACGGTTCCGGCTTCCCGGATGGCTGGCGTGGTTTTTGACGATGGCTTTTGTGTTGTGCGGATGGCTGTTGTTTCGCGCACGTTCCTGGGACCACATTCAGCTCTTGTTTTGCTCGCTCGGGAGTTGGACGGTTTTGCCATGGGCGGCCGAATTTGTGATGCGGCTCCTGATGTTTTTCCTGCCGCTCGGGCTGATTGAGTGGTGGCAACGGCGCACGGGAAATGATTTCGTGGTCTTGGCCGCGCCCGGTTGGGTGCGGTGCGGAGTGCAATCGTTGCTGCTGCTAAGCTTGGTGCTGTTTTGGCAGAAGAAGTCGGTGCCGTTCATTTATTTTCAATTCTAGCCTGCTATGAAAAGCCATGCTTACGAAGTGACAGCGGTCGATGTGGGGCGGTTGGTGCTGGAGGTGCTGGCGCCATGTTTCGGGATTGCGCTGTTGCTGCATGCGGCAGTGTTCCTGCAGTTGCTGCCGGATCCATGGCCGGCATTGGATCTGGAGCGGACGGTGATTACGCACCAGGCGGAGGCAAGCCGCACAGATCACGGCGCGAACGTGGTGTTCGTGGGAGATTCATCGTGCCTGATGGATTTGTCCGGGACGGTGCTGGAGCAGGCGGCGGGCGACGATCTTGAGTATTTGAATTTGGGAACCTTCAGCTACCTGGGTTTCGGAGGGTTCACTACGATTCTCGCCCGTTGTGTCGAGCAGAATCGGGAGAGTCTCCAGATGGTGGTGGTGCTGGTGCACCCGCAGATGTTGCGGAACAGCGATCCAGCGGCGGAATACTTGGTGTTTCTCTCGGATTATTATGCGGTAGCGGATCACATGGGGGCGCCGTCGTTTTACAGCCGGCTGGAATCCATGCTCGGATTGCATATTGTTCGCGGGCGATTGCTGGGACGCTTGCCGCAGGTGCTGCCAGGAGCTTACGGGCGGGAGTACGGGTTCAATCTAAATCTGGATCGTCACATGACGCGGAACCTTGGCAGTGCGACGGATCCAAACCGGTATGTCGCAGGATCGGGGCAGGGGACTGCAGAGTATCGCCTGGCGGCATCACTCGAACCGCTGTGTCAGGGTATGAAAGCGGTCCTGCCCGAGGGAATAAAACTGGCAGTGGCCTTGGCGCCGATTCCGGAATCGATGGCTCCGCCTGAGTACACATTGCGCCGGGACGCGTTGCTGGGACGCTGGGCTGACTGGATGCATGCGGATCTGGTGCTGACGAATCTGCCGGCAGTGATGCCGGATTCTCTGTTTGCCACGAACACGCATTTAAACGAGGAAGGGGCCCGCCGGTTTACGGAGTTGATGGGTCGATGGCTCGGTGAACTCCTGCGAGGGGAACCTGCAACAGGACCGGAAAAAAGGGCAAGGTAAGTGTTGAGAAAAAGCAAGGAGGCCTCGCAACTCGCGAGGCCTCGTGCCAAGGGCGGATCAGATTAGGCGGGTGTTTTTAGGCTGGTTCGGGGTGTTTCCAGTTCGTCCGGTAGGGTCGCCGCAGGAGCCTCGTCGCCTCGCGGTCGCCGACAATGATGCGTTTGACGGGGTCGTAGACGACAGGCCGGTTCACCTGCATGGAGAGGTTTGCCAGGATGCAGCTCGCGGTGGAGATGTGGCCTTGTTCGACATCGGCGATGGGTCGGGAGCGTTTATCGATGGCGGCCAGGAAGTCAAGCATGTGGAGGCGGGTGGCCGGGGCGGCGTTGAGTTCGATGCCTTTTTCGGCGACGTCTTCCGGGTACTTCTCGCGTTCGAAGACGCAGTCTTTGTGGATGGGATCGCCTTTTTGAGGGATGAAGTCGTAGCTCATGGTGCTGGCCTTGAGGGTACCCTTATCGCCATAGATAAAGAGGGCCCAGGGGTATTTGGGGTCAGGCGGGGCGCCCCAGGTGCGGTGCTGCCAGACGACACTGAGGTTGTCGTAATCAAAGGTGGCGGTTTGGGTGTCGCTGATGTTGGATTTGCCATCTTTCTGGACGAAGATGCCGCCGTAGGAATTGATGCGTTTGGGCCAGCCGAGGTCGAGCATCCAGCGAACGGTATCGAACATGTGGACGCACATATCGCCGACGATGCCGTTGCCGTATTCCATGAAGGTGCGCCACCAGCGGACGTGGGGAAGGCCGTCGTAGGGCCGCCAAGGTGCGGGGCCGGTCCACATTTCGTAGTCGAGGTGGTCGGGGACAGGGCATTCGGCGGGGTTGCCGTTAGCGCGCATGTGGTAGTAACAGCAGACTTCGACGTGGGCAATTTTGCCAAGGAGCCCGGTATCGATGATATCCTTTTTCGCTTCGATGAGATGGGGTGTGCTTTTGCGCTGGGTACCGATTTGAACGACACGGTTGTGTTTGCGAGCGGCCGCCACCATGGCTTCGCCTTCGAGGACATCAACGCTGATCGGTTTTTGGCAGTAGACATCGGCGCCAGCTTCGATTGCGGCGATGGTTTGCAGGGCGTGCCAGTGGTCCGGAGTGCCGACCAGGACAATATCCAGGTCCTTTTCGCGGAGCATCTCGCGGTAGTCCGTGTAGGTGCGGGGCGTTTTCTTGGATTTTTGGCATTCGCTCACCATGGTGGCAGCTTCGGAGAGCAGGTTTTTATCGACATCACATAGGGAGACGACGTCGACCGGGGCGACCTGAATCAGGCGAAAGAGATCACTCTTGCCGTACCAGCCGGTACCGATGAGCCCGACGCGTTTTGGCTTTTGGTTGACGAGTTCGAGCCCGTAGCTGCCAAGGGCGGAGAGGGCGAGCGAAGCAGAAGCGGTTTTAAGGAATTGGCGGCGATTGATCATGAAGCTCATAAGGTTTTGCTCGGTTATGAATTTACCGATGGGACGTTAGGAATCTGGAATCTTTCAATCAAGGCGAAATGGCTGCCTGGCGCGAGGCAAGTGTGGATGATAAGGGGTTGCGGACGTTACTGGTTCACTGCAGCCCTCAGGCTGGCAGGCGCGGGCAGCTTGCCTGGGCCCCGTGATGAAGTTAGTCGAGGTTGAGCAGGACGCCTCGGCCGGGAGCGAGCCACATTTGTTCTCCCGTATACGGTACGATTTTTAGTGGTATTCCTGGAGGGTCTTGACGGTGTAGCCGTTTTTGCGGAGCGCCTCGATGCCGTGTGCGGCGGCACGGGCGCCGCTGATGGTAGTCATGATCGGGGTGCCGGTGTAGACGGCGGTGGTGCGAATCTTGACTTCGTCGGCTCGAGGGGTTTGGCCGGCGGGGGTGTTGATGACGAGTTGGATTTCGCGGTTCTTGAGGAGGTCGATAGCGTTGGGGCGACCTTCGGCGATTTTGGCAATGGTTTGGACTTTGAGGCCGGCGGCCTGGATGACGTTGGCGGTGCCGCTAGTGGCGACGAGGTCGAAGCCAAGGTTGGCGAACAGGTTGGCGACTTCGACAACTTCGTCTTTGTGGGCGTCGCTGACGCTGAGGAAGACGCGGCCTTTGAGGGGGAGGGGTCCGCCGGCAGCCATCTGGGATTTGGAGTAGGCGATGCCGAGGTCGGCGTCGAGGCCCATGACCTCGCCGGTGGAACGCATTTCAGGAGAGAGAAGGATGTCTTGACCGTGGAAGCGGTTAAAGGGGAAAACCGATTCCTTGACGGCCCAGTGTTGAGGCCAGATTTCTGCGGTGAAGCCGAGTTGTTCCAGGGTCTTGCCGGCCATCACTTTGGCGGCAATTTTGGCGAGGGGAACGCCGATGGCTTTGCTGACGAAGGGAACGGTGCGGGAGGCGCGGGGGTTGACTTCGAGGACGTAGACGGTGTCGCCTTTGACGGCGTATTGGACGTTCATGAGGCCGATGACTTTGAGTTCACGGGCCATGGCGTGGGTGTATTGGCGAATGGTGTCGATGACTTTATCGGAGAGAGTGTGTGGGGGGAGGACCATGGCAGCATCGCCGGAGTGAACGCCGGCGAATTCGATGTGCTCGAGCATGGCACCGACAACGACGGTCCCTTCATTCGGGCCGGTGAAATGGCCGACGTCAGCGATGCAGTCGACGTCGACTTCGGTGGCTTCTTCGAGGAATTTATCGACCAGAACGGGGCGCTCGGGGGAGGCTTCGACGGCGAAACGCATGTAATGCTGGAGTTCGGCGTCGGAGTAGACAATTTGCATGGCGCGGCCGCCAAGGACGAAGCTGGGGCGAACGAGAATGGGGTAACCGAGGGTTTGGGCGACGGCGAGGGCTTCGGTTTCGTTGGTGGCGATGCCGTTGGGTGGCTGGGGGATGTTGAGCTTGGTGAGCATGGCGGCGAAGAGCTTGCGGTCTTCGGCGATTTCGATGCTCTGGGGTGAGGTGCCGATGATGTTGACACCGTTTTTCTGGAGTCCGAGGGCCAGGTTGAGTGGGGTTTGACCGCCGAATTGGGCAATGGCGCCCCAGCATTGCTCGCGTTCGTAGATGTGGAGGACGTCTTCGAGGGTAAGGGGTTCGAAAAAGAGTTTATCGCTGGTGTCGTAGTCGGTGGAAACGGTTTCAGGGTTGGAATTAACCATCAGGGTCTCGAAGTCATCCTCTTTGAGGGCAAAGGCGGCGTGGACGCAGCAGTAGTCGAACTCGATGCCCTGGCCGATCCGGTTGGGACCACCACCGAGGATCATCACTTTCTTGCGGGTGCTGGGCTGGGCTTCGTCATCGCCGCGGTCGTAGGTTGAGTAGTAATAGGGGGTGTAGGCTTCGAATTCGGCGGCGCAGGTATCGACCAGGCGATAGCTCGGGACCAGGCCAATTTTCTTGCGAAAGGCGCGGACTTCGTCCTCGGACCTGCCCGTGAGGTGGGCAATTTGGCGGTCTGAGAACCCGAGGGACTTGGCTTTGGCTAACAGGTCTGCGTTCATTGGCGTTAAAAAGCGTCGCAAATTAAGCCGGAAACGGGGCGGGTGTCGAGTGCGGATTGGGCGGGGAATTGAGTTTGATCAGAAAGGAACGAAGGAATCAAAATGGGAATTTGATAGTGAGGTTGGAGACTAACTGCTGAGGTCCGAGGGCGCAGGGTGATTAGGGCGGGGGGCCGGATAGGAAATGAAGGAGGTCGGCCATGGCTTCGAGGGTTAGGCCGGTTTCCAGGCCCTCGGGCATGAAGGACCAGGGTTGAGTTTCTTGGAACTGGATCCAGGATCGGAGCCAGATGGAGTCTTCGCGGTCGGGGCGGGCCAGGATAAGAGTTTCGGGGTCCTGCCGTTTCAGGATTCCCCAGGATAGTTGTCCTGCTTTGGTTTGCAGGAGCCAGGTTTCATAGCCGGGTTTGAGCTGGAGGTTGGGTTCGAGGATAGCACTGAGGACGGATTCTCTCGAGACGGACTTGAGGTCGTCCAGGGGCGGGCCGAGTTCCGCGCCAGACCGGTCGACGCGGTGGCAGCTGGCGCAACGGTTCAGGAAGACTTCGCGGCCCCGAGCGGCTTTGCCGGGCAGCTTGAGGGCGGGCTGGTATTTTTGTTGGGCTGCGAGGCGATGCGTTGAGCCGGGGCCCAGGAGATTCACGCCTCTCTGGCTCACCTTGGGTTCGGGGAAAAAGCGGAGCAGGTCTTTGTGTGTGGGCGATAGCGCTGGCGGGGCAATGACGCCGTTTTGGACAAAATCGAGAATGATGGGGACCCGCTCGGTGCGGGAGAGGAGCATGGTGACGAGGTCGGGTTTAAGGGATGGGGAGAATACGGACCAGCGCGCGAGGACATTGGTGGTGAGGCGGGGATCATCGTAGCGGCCGAGTGCCTCGAGCACGTGGTTGCGAACGGGACGTGAGAGGTTTGGGTTGGCGAGGAGGAGGAATAGGAGGTCGGCGGTTTCGGGGTAGGGTTGGGGGGTGGCGGCCAGGGTGCGTGCGGCCTGGAGGCGGAGAGCGTCGGTGATGCCAGGGGCGGAAGCGGTCCGGAGCGCGGAGGCGAACCAGGGGATGAGGCGGCGTTCGGAGTCGAATTGGGCGAGGTAGTTGCCGGTGTGCTCTATGCCTTCAGCGACCGGACCCAGGACAGAAAAGGCCTGGAGCGGGGCCGGGTTGTTGTTGCCAGTGAGAAAAGAGATGATGCGGGAGACTCCGGCAGGGCGGGCTTGAAGGCCAACGATCAGGCCCGTTTTGCGGACGAATTCGCGGCCGGCTGGCTCGGACAAGAGGCGGGTGTCTTGCGCCATCCCGAGCAGGAGATCGGCAGCCCCGCTGGTTTGAGAACTCAGGAGTGCGGTTTGGGTCCAGGGATTCACCAGGTCGCGCCGGGCGATGGCCACCGCTACCTGGAAAGCACCTGGGCGTTGCACATAGCCCAGGGCGAAGGCTAATTGATAACGGACTGGGGCGGATTCATCCTGGGCGACGGTTTTGATCTGGTTCCATAGGGCATCAGTGAGGCGGCCGCTCTGGGCGATGGGCTCGATCAACCGCGCCGCTGTTTCGCGAACGACCTCATCCTTATCCCTTAGCGCCAGTATGAGGACCTTGTCGGTGAGGCTGCCGAGTCCCGCGAGCGCGTGGAGGGCTTGCACGCGGATCAATGGCGAGGGAGAGGCAGTGAGGGCGCGGGCGAGCAGGGCGGGGGCGTTGGTTCTGTCTTCACGCTCGAACAGCAGTCGCAGGGCGGTTTCTCGGTGCCAGCCATCGCGATGGCCCAGGCTGGCAATGAGTTCCACAATGCCCATGGAAGCCATTTGCGGGTATTTGGCGGGGGTAAAACCTTCCACCGGGGTGACGCGATAAATTCGGCCCTGCTCGCCACCGCCGCGGAAATCGGAGATGTAGAGCGCACCATCCGGGCCTTCAGCGATTTGGGTGGGTTGAAAAAGCGGGTCGGTGCTACGCAGGAACTCTGATGTTTCCTCCCGGCGCGCGCGGGAGGCGGTCCAGGTTAGGCCAGACCGGGTGAGGACCGCGCGGTGAACAACGCGTGCCTGGGGGTTTGCGAAAAAGACGTTCCCGAAGTAGTTGCTGGGGAAAAGCCCACTACGGTAGATCACGGTGCCCCGGGCATTGGAGGAGGACACGCTGGCGGGTGCGCTCAGGCGGTTGGTCGGAGGACTTGCGGATGCGGCAGAGTGCGCTTGGCTGGTTGCAGTTAACGGGAACAGGGGCAGGGCAGGGGGGAGCACCTCCCAAAGCGCTGGTGCCGGTGAGAAGAGTGGATTTCTGAGGTAGAACCGCTCTTCATACATCGGCTGCCGCAAGGGGCGCGTGCGATCGGTCACGAATTTGCGTCCCACGGCATCAAAGCTCAGGGCGGAATTCGCGGGCCCCGTTTCCCGGCGCAGCGCCATGGTTTTTGGGTCAAATGAAAAGTCAGCTCCAGCCAGCGAGACCGCCGGCAGATATGGCGCCAATGGAGAAGTGATGTCTCCGCCGAGCCCAGCGGTAACGCCGTGAATGCGGCTGTCCGGGCCCCATTTCAGGTCTGTCAGCAATGTGTTTTGGGCCAGGGTCGAGGTGCCTCCAAAACCGATGAACGCTGTTCGGCGCAGGTCGGCCACACCCTGGCGCTGTGTGTCTTTCAAGTAGATAATCTCCGGCGTCGACGCTACGAAGATGCCATCCTCAAAACAGGCGATCCCCGCCGGAAAACTGAGTTCATCAGCGAACACGGCACTGGTGTCGAAAAACCCGTCCCCATCGGCATCTTCGAGCAGGCGGATGCGTCCCTGCCCGGAGCTGGGTTGGTCGTAAAACCCGGGGATTTCTGCGATGTAGAGACGGCCGTTCGCGTCGAAAGTCATCGTTACTGGTGCGGTCACCAGAGGGGCTTCGGCCACGATGTCGATGCGAAAACCGGGCGACAACTGCAGTGCAGCGAGGCGGTTGGTTTTTGTGGTGTGCTTGACCGGGGGCTTGGTGGATTCGTCCGTGGCTGGGGTATTGGTGGCGATGAGCGGCAGAAAGTCGTTTGTTCGGGCAGTCGGCGCGGAGTCATCGGCGGGAAGCTCCTGACACAGACCGGCGCACACGGAAATTAGAAAGCACGCAACGCCCGTGAGGACGAACCTTGAGAAAACCCCGCCACCATGTCGCAAACACCTGCAAAGGAGCATGACTACACCATCGTCGAAATTGGCCTGTTGGAAAAGGGGTAAAAGTGTGAGTGAGGTGTGCGGTAGAGCAGGGTAAAGTCGACGGGCATGGACTGATACGGACAGGGCGGAGCGGGGCGCGGATGGTCGTCGGGGGGCGTGGAGACGGGCGTGAACTCCCGATTCCTTCGGAATTCCGCTTTGACAGAGTGGGATTCGGTTGGCAAGTTTGCGCCTTTATCGGTCAAGGATGTCTCGTCCGGGTTGGCGGGAATCCGATGGAAAACAGATTTAAAGGCGAAACATTATGGCAGAACTGGTCGGAAATCTATTGGTCGCGCAGTCGGGCGGCCCTACCGCAGTGATCAACTCAAGCCTCGCGGGCGTCATTACCGAAGCGGGTCACCACGAGTGCATTGAGGAAATCTACGGCGGCGCCAATGGGATCCTGGGCATTCTTAACGAAGAGTTGATCGATATCAACGACGAGAAACAGAAGACGATTGAGGGGCTTCGCAGCAGCCCGGGCGCCGCGCTTGGGACATGCCGCTACAAGATCGATTTCAACAAAAATCCCGAAAAAGCCGCCCGTGATATGGACCGCTTGTTTGAGGTCTTTCAAGCCCATAACATCCGCTATTTCTTCTATGTTGGCGGCAATGATTCTCAGGATACCTCCCACAAAATCCACGACGAAGCCGTCAAACGCGGTTACGAAATGCGCGTCATCGGCGTGCCCAAGACCATCGATAACGACCTCCCCCACACCGATAGTTGTCCCGGTTACGGCTCAGTGATCAAATATGCCGCGGCTTCGGTGATGGAAGTCGGCCTGGACGTTGGCAGCATGGCGACCGACGACGGTTCCTGCTGCATTGTCGAGGTCATGGGTCGCTCTGCTGGTTGGATCGCCGCTGGGACTATGCTCGCCAAGCGCTCAAATCCTGCCGCGCCGCCCCACATGATTCTCCTGCCGGAAATCCAATACAACATGGATGCCGTGCTGGCCAAGGTGCAGGAAACCATAAACGCATATAAGTACTGCGTGATGGTCGTTGGCGAAGGTGTGAGGAACGACAAAGGGGAGGAAATCGGCGCGGATACCAGCCGCCTCGATGCTTTTGGGCACCCTGTGTTAGCCGGCGCGGCCGAGAAGATTAAGGAACTGGTCCAGGCGCGCCTCAAGACCAAAACCCGCACCCTCATGCTCGGCTATGCCCAGCGTGCTGCAGGGCATTTCGCCAGCCTCACGGACTCCGCTAATGCTTTTGCCTGTGGAGTGGCGGCTGTCCGCGCCGCCCTGTCCGGTCAAAGCGGGTTTATGGTTAAGATCGTCCGCAATACTCAGCCGGAGGGCTCCATCCTTTGGTCCACTGACCTTCAGCCGCTCGGGGACATCGCCAACGTAGAGCACTTTGTTCCGCGCGATTGGGTGAGCGAAGATGGATTTCTGCCCAACGAGAAGTTTGTGGCATACGCCAGCCCGCTCATCGAAGGAGAGATCAAGTTCCCTGTCGAAGCTGGCCTGCCAAAGTATGTGGTGCTCGATGGGGTCAAGGTGGAGAAGAAGCTCGCGCCGCGTGGGTGAGTCTGTGAGGGTGCGTCCGTGCAACGAACGTGCCTGCCGTGATGCCTGCGGGCTCATTAGCAGAGGTTGGCGCAGAAAAGCTCTGGCCCGTGCGCGGCGCAAGTCCGTTGCGCAGAACGGCCCGCAATACTTTTTGACTTACACACTATTTTTTGGCTAAGGTGCTCGTGTCGCCGTTATATGCACTAGGCATGACAATGCTTTCGTATCTCAAACCACAGTTTGCGGGAGAAAACCTTCCAGGATCATCATGAAATACTCAAATAATTGCCGATTGTTCCCATTCATCACTCGCCCGGGCAATTTGTTGGTTGCCTTGGCGGCGGGGTTGTTGATTGCTGTTACCGGTTGTGAAACAACCCCCAAAAACACCCCCTATGCCAACCATGACGAACCCGTGGCAGTTGATCCTTCGAGCCAGGTTTTGCGTGAAGGCGACGCGGTGCGCATCGCTTTTCCGGGAGCGCCTAACCTCAATACCGTGCAGCAGGTTCGTCGCGATGGCCGAATCACCTTGCCGCTGGTTGGGGAGTTCAAAGCGGCGGGCTTGACCTCACCGGAGATGGAGAAAGAGTTGCTGAAACTTTACGGGCCGCAGCTTCAGACCAAGGAAGTTTCGGTTTCGATCGAAGCGTCGGCCTTCCCCATATACGTCACCGGTGCCGTGCTACGCCCGGGAAAAATTCTTCTTGACCGGCCAATTACGGCTCTGGAAGCCATAATGGAGGCGGGCGGTTTTGATCAGAACAGGGCGAACATGAAGGCTGTGACGGTCATTCGCAACGAAAACGGCACCACCAGGAATTACGTTATCGATCTTAAGAAGATCATGGATGGTGTGGAGACCGAGCAGTTCAGCCTGCAGCCTCAAGACATAATCGTGGTCAAAGAGCGCTTCCAGTGGTTCTGAGACAGCGCCTCGAGTTTGCCAGGTAACTTCGTCTGGGCCGCAACCGCTCCCCAAGCAGTTGCGGCCCTTGTATTTGCTACCCGTTTTGATGATCAACCGCGTCCCAGCGTCGAGAGGGAGAGCCGTTTGTCGGCGACTATTGAGAATCCTCCTTTACGGTGAAGTAATGATTTTTGATCAACCAAGTCCTTGGCGTGCGTACGTCAGCGACCCTTGGGCTGTAGGAACAAAAAGGGCGCCCAGTTCACCTGAGCGCCCTGCAGGGCAAGCGAAGTAAGACCCTGAATCAAATTACTTTGTCACCAACCGTCGGCGAACCAAACCTACTCCAAAAAGGGTTGCACCTAGTAGTAGCAACGTTGAACCGCCATCTGGAGTTTTCGCTGTGTGACCGAATAAAGTGTAATGGGAAAGCCCTAGCGACCCCTGCCCAGCAGGATTCTGTACGGGGCCAAACTGCGTTGGGTCGGTGGTCCCCAGAATGTAATAGTACTGCCAGTAATTTCCCCACTTCAGCTTCAGGTATGTCCAGCCATCCAGTTCTTCCCAGAGGATGATTGAAGTGGGACCGTCTGGCGTTTCGATGTTTTCAGTGCCAATTGTAGCCGTCGGCAGGAATGAATATTCAGCCAATTTGCCCGGAATCACCGTGCTGTTCAGAAAAGCCAGTTCCGCAGCCTCACTTGAATTGCCATTCGAACCACCGGGTTGGGGATAAACTCCTAAATCGATCAAATCCGCCCGGCTTGTCGTGCTAACGAGGCACAGGCTGGTTATCACTACCGCAAGTATGCTTTTCAGACTTTTCATAGGTTCCTCGATAATACTAAACGACTCTTCTACGTCCTGGCTAGCGGTAAAGCAATTAATGTGCCTCCACGGTTGGCATTGGCCATCTGGAATATGCAGTATATTTATTACAAATAGGTTAGACCAATGAATTTCGTGAAAGCACATTGCCTTTGGGCTCCGAAATTCGCTGAAAGTGGAAAGTTTTCCGACGATTTTTGCGCGCACGCAAAAAAAAGGTATCCAATCTCATCGATTGGATACCCGTCAATAACAACTAGCAATGGCTTCAGATTACTTCAGTCCCACCCGGCGGCGAACCGCACCTAGACCCAAGAGCGCCGTGCCCAGCAGGATCGCAGTGACACCTGCTTCCGGGGTCTTGTTCGTTGGTTCGGCATCGAACAGCGTGTAATGAGAGAGGCCATTCTGCCCTGGAGAGGTAAACTCGAACGTCGTCGCTCCATTTAAGTAGTAAAAGGTGTAATTATTGCCGAATTTCAGGGCGATGTACTCCCAGTCGCCCAGATTCCCAATCTCTGGAGTGGTATCGTCATTGTCGCCCCATTGTGTTTTATCATAAGTTGTTGCCGGGTAAGGGATCGGAACCGGCGGTGGAGTGCTGTTGTAAGCGAGTATTAACCCGTTCAGGTAATCCATCTCCTCCGCTTCCGATCCCAAAATGGGAATTGTTGGCGGATTGGCATTGTAGTCTCCCAAGAAAATGGGATCTGCCACGGCCGTTGCGGCCATCAAACATGCCCCCGCTGTTAATACTGCCATGTTTCTGATCAACTTCTTCATACTTCTCTTATCCTTGTTGCTTTGTTGTTTTCTTCTTACGCATTCATTGCGATGTAATAGGTAAAAGCAGCCATCATGCCAGAGTTTATAAGTCATTGAACAACAATACTATAATACTTGACATGTCCCTTTCATGTCTCCGACTAGACCAAATTCTCACTCAGACTGTTAGGTCTCCCGACGTTACCCCGAAATTCGAGTTGTTCCTGTGACATAAAATTCTTGAAATCAACATACTATGCTAATTATTGAAGTGTAATATTTTCCGACGACGCCTCGCAAAGACTCGGTTCGCCACCGATAACTTAGCTCTGGGCTCATTGGCAACCGGTCTGCCTTCCCGGGTTTGGGGCGAAAGTGCTCCATGAAACCCAGGACGCCGTCACCAGGCACCATGATCTAAACCATCCGGCTTTGCGATTATACCCAATGTAGGGATTTTTTACAGAATCAAGCACCCGGCAAACGTTAGTATAAACAACTGATTTAGAGGAATTTGTAGATTTAACATAATCCACAAGTTCCGGTTCGAAACCGATCACGTCGGTAGCTCTTACACTCTTCACTCTGTATTTGCTGACGTGCTACTAGATGCCAGTGTTTTTAATGAATATAAACCACTGAAAACAAATATGTTGTAGTGTTTTGGTTTTGAAACAACATGCGTTGGCACGGATTAGGCTAGCAAGGGATCAGGTTGCAAGTGAACCATTGCAGAAAGAAAAAAATATGAAGATCAGAACGTTAATATTGGGAAGTGTGGGGTTGGCTGCGCTGCTGCTCGTTTCGAGTGCACCCGCTGCTAACATGGTAGTTACGCGGATCGGCGGCTATTATTGGTCGAACGGTGGTGAGCTCAATGTGAGCACTCCAGACGGTTCGCTCAATGGAGTGATCGCCGGTTACGATAGCAAGGCGACTGCGGTCAGTCCGATAACTCAACTGCGTGGCCTCGAGACGTTTTGCTTGGAGCACGACGAACGGGTCCAAATGAACACGAGCGTCAATTACGGAATCAGCAGCCGCGCGATTAGTGGTGGTTCGGGAGGTCCAAGTCCCGATCCGATCTCACTCGGGACGGCTTGGCTCTATTCGCAATTCGCTCAAGGCACCCTGGCTGGTTATGACTGGGATCCGCTCGCTACACGGTCTACCAGTGCCGGTCTTCTCCAAAAGACCTTCTGGTGGCTCGAAGACGAAGCTGGGTACGCATATGACGCTGCAAATCCGTTTATGCTCGCTGCGGTGAACGAGTTTGGTGCTACGGTGAAGGACGACGCTGGAGCAAACAACTTCGGTACTTGGGTTATCAACGCCGGTCCTGCTCGGCTATATCCATATCAGGATATGCTGATCTGGAAGAAGCCCGGAGTTCCGGATGGTGGCATCACGGTCATCCTCCTGGGCCTCGGACTCAGTGCCCTCGGCCTGATCCGCCGCAAGGTTGCCTAATTCAAAACCTAGAATTAATGCAGAACGGGCCGACGAAAGTCGGCCCGTTTTTTCTTGGGGTGCCCGGCAGGGCGTACTGACTGGCTGGTTAAAGTCCAACGCACACCCGGCAAGGGGAACTATTAGCCGGATAGCAGAGCGTCCACCATGAGGCGGAATCTAAAGGAAGCCGCAGGCGGATTTGCTGGCCAGACGAACAGAAACCACAGATGAAGTCCTTGGAACTGTTACCTGTGAGAATGGGATTCTCGAATCCGGAGGGACGTTGTGCGAAAGAACCGCCTTGTGTTGGATCTTAACCAGCTTTATCGGTACGGTCGTTGGCTCGGAGTCCCAGTTTTTCCATGAGTTCATAGAAGGTGGGACGACTGATGCCGAGTTCGGAGGCGGCCGGGGCAATTTTGCCGGAATGTTTTCTTAAGGCCTGCTGGACCATTTCTCGTTCGACAGCTTCACGAGCTTCTTTAAGACTAATCTTGTGTGGTTCGGCTGAGAGTTTCCCCAGTTCGAGGTCAGCCGCTGTCAACCGTTTCCCTTCCGCCATAATGACGGCGCGTCGCACCCGGTTTTCGAGTTCGCGCACATTGCCTGGCCAGGTGTGTTCGTTTAGAGCCCAGACTGCATCCTGACTAAAGGTGAGGCCTTTACGACCGGTTTCACTACCGCAACGGCGTAGAAACTCCGCGGCCAGGAAGCGGATGTCGTTTTCGCGATCCCTGAGTGGGGGCAGGTTAATGACTACAACTGCTAAACGATAATAGAGATCTTCACGGAAGCGACCTTCCGCCATGGCCTTTTGGATATCAACGTTGGTAGCGGCTATGACGCGGGTATCCACGGAGATTTCCTGGCGCCCGCCAATCCGTTCAATGCGTTGCTCCTGAAGGAAGCGCAGGAGCTTCACCTGGAGAGGGAGAGGGATATCGCCGATTTCGTCAAGGAACAATGTGCCTCCCTGGGCGGATTCTATGCGGCCTTTGCGCTGCATATGCGCGCCGGTGAATGAACCCTTTTCGTGTCCGAAGAGTTCACTTTCGAGCAGTGATTCGGGTATGGCGCTGCAGTTGATGGCTATTAAAGGGCCATCCTTGCGGCGGCTCTGCCGATGGATGGCCTGTGCCGTCATCTCCTTCCCTGTGCCACTTTCTCCTAGGAGCAAAACGGGTGCGTCAGTGGTAGCCACCTTGCGAATGGAAGCAAACACCGCTTGCATCTGGGGACTGGTCCCCAGCATCCGTTCAAAAGACTCCGGTTGGGTTTGCTCTTGGAGCTTGCGATAGTCCTGCTCGAGACTGGCCACGTGAAAGGTGCGTCTGAGGATGACTTTAAGCTCATCCACTTCGACCGGCTTAGGCAAAAAATCGTATGCGCCCGCCCCGATCGCTTCCATGGCATTGGCTTTTTCCGCCTGACCGCTGGCAATGATCACTTTCGTCTGACGCTCCTGGGCGAGGATTTCGGCCAGCGTCGCCATGCCTTCCTCTGGGGTGCCCGGATTAGGAGGCAAGCCAAGGTCCAGCAGTACGACAGGAGGCTTAACTTCGCCAAACAGGGCTAAGGCATTGGGACGGTCTTCTGCCAGATGGATCTCGTAATCGTGGCATAGGGCCCATTTCATCTGGGTCCGGATCTCCTCATCGTCGTCTACGATCAACAATTTGGGCTTCATCACATTATTTGCGAGCAGGCAAGACCACTTTGAAGGTGGCACCTTGGCCAGGCGCCGTCTCCACTTCAATACGGCCATGGTGGGCTTCGACAATCATCTTGCATTGAAACATGCCGATACCGATGCCTTTTTTCTTTGTGGTTTTGAAGGGTTTGAAAAGCGAGCGCTCTACGAATTCGGCAGGCATGCCGCAACCGTTGTCGTGAACCGTTAGAATCACCGACCCATTGACGTCTTCAGTGGAGACTATAATGCGGCCGGAGTTGTTCACAGCTTCCCGGGCGTTCAATATCAGATTCGTAACGACCGTGTGTATTTGTATGGGATCCAGGAGGATCTTAGGAAGCGGGTTTAAATTCCGAACGATTTCGACACGCGGAATCTCACCGAGGTCCTTCAGGCAATCGCTGACGATTTCGTTCAGATCGGCATCGACTGGTCTCAAGACCAATTCCTGGCGCAGAGCGCTGAGACGGCTTATAAGGTTGTTGATGTGAGCCACTGTCTTGCCTATGCCACGGAGGGCATCTTCACGAAATGCGGGGTCGTTGAAATGGACCGGGAGATTTTGCAGCATGAGCGACATGGTAGATGCTGTGTTCTTCAGATCGTGTACGAAGAACGCCGACATGGCCTGAAACGCTTCGAGTTGTTTGGCTTGGGTTAGTCGCTGGGACAGTTGGATGTTAAGAAGGCTTGCGGCAACCTGGTCACTCACGGACTTGAGTAGGTCAAAATCCTGCAAGGTATAATGCACCGCATCGACGCGGTCCCCAAGCATCAGTACCCCAAGGAGCTCATTTCCGGCGATCATGGGAACACAGACCCGGTTGCCACCTTTGCGAAACTCATCGGGGTGAAGGCGGCGAAGGAGGGCGGCCCAGACTTCATGGGATTTGTCTACATCTATGGGGGCAGGGTTGCTGGCAAGGGCTTGGAGGACCATCGTGGCGTCACCTGCCTCCAGCCTCAGTTCACGGGCTTTAACTTCGGACAGGGAAGTCGAGGCGGCAAAGGCAAGATTGGTTTTGCGGTCGTCTACAAGCCAAATAGTGACCGAAAGGGCCTGGAAGATCTCCGAGACGAGTTTGACCGTTACATCACAGAGGTCGGACTGTTCCACACGGCGTGCGGTGGCCTCGGTGAAGGTGCGCCAGACCGTGCGATAATCGTAAAGCGGCCGTTGAAAATGGCGGCTCACAAAGCGTCGCATCCGGAGCCGTACTTTTTCTGAAAGAAGGATGACGCTCAGCACGACGAGCGAAGCCAGGACAAGAAAAGCCTTAATTTCGAATGCAGCATCGCCTCCCAGTAGTGTGACGATTTTCGCGAACAAACCTACGATGACCAAGTAAGCTCCTGCCAAAAGGACGGTGATGGAATGCTGCAGGACAGTCTGGGAAGGATAAACACGGACCTCAAAATGCCCGGCGCGGCTCAACGAGCGCATGACGAGCAGACAGGTAACGATGAGGGCTGCAGAATTCAGGCTCTGAAGGGAGTATTCGACAGCACGAAAGAGCAGCACTTGGGTGCTGGAGTAGGCGCGCGCGGTGAAGAAAACTGCCAAGCCTAGAATCATGAACTTGATCCGCCAGCGCATCGTCCCGACGGAAGCCCGGAAGGTGCGTTCGAGGTTAACCAGGATCAAGAGAAGTCCCACCAAGACCAGCAGATGCAAAGCAAACCCGGGGGAGCCTAGAACGATGACCCATTGTAGGGAATCCTCCTCCTTGTGGATAGCTACTAGTAGTTCCGAGCCAAAGCCAAAATATAGGGCGAGTGGGAGCAGGAAAACGATACCTAGCTTCCACCAATTCCGGCGCAGGGACTCTTCGCCGCCTTCCCTGGCGTACGTTTGGCTGAAGGCGAACCAGGTTCCTGGGATGAGACACAGCAGCAAAAGTCGCCACAGTTCCCAGCGAGCCACATCGCCGGGCAGCACTGCGTCGGCCGCAAGCGCGCAGAAAACTCGCTCGATGACGAGCAAGAGAAAGCCGGCGATGAACAGGCTGTGCGCCGTCGAGCGGCGATCAGTCCAAGCCACCGCAGCTGCAAGCCCAAAAGCCAACGCTGCGCTGACATAGGCGAGAATGACCGAGAGATCCATGCGGAGGGACTTCGGGAGATTGGTGGTAGGTGTGACGTTTAGATCGAAACGGCGCTCCTTATTTCAGGTCTGCCAGTGCCTTTCTCGCTTCTTCGACGAGTTCGGGCTTCAGTCCTGAAACTATCGACTTGGAAAGGAGATCTTTGCTCTGCGTGGGCCGTTTGGTCTGGTAGTAACTCATTCCGAGGTAAAACTGAAGTTCGGCATCCGATTGACCCCGGGCTAAACATTCCTGAAGGAGTTGAGCAGAACGAGAAAAGTCACCTCTCTCGTAGGCTATCAGCCCCAGTGTTCTGGCCAAGTCCACATCGTTTAGATAGGCTTCGCGAGCTTTTATGGCGAGCGGAAAGGCCTTGTCTGGATCCTTAAGGTGTTTTGCGTATGCCATAGCCAGGTTGCGAATGGCAGGGGAGAAACCAGGGTAGATGATCAGCACCGTTTCATAAATCTCGACTGCTTTGCTGTAATTTCCGGCGGATTCCTGTGCTAGGGCGGAGACCACGAGTGCCGGGACATACTTGGGTTCGGTCGCTAGTACTTGGGTAGCTTGCGCTTGCGCGGAGACGGCTGTGGCCTTCGTTTTAGCTGCCTGGATGAAGCTAAGAAAGCGTTGGACGGCATCTGTCTGGGAATTCGCCGCTGTGGCAGAAATGCGTTGCAGCGTGGATTCTGCTTCATCCACTCGGCCTTGGCTATAGTAAGCCCATGCCAGACTCTGCAGAAGTTCGGGCTGGGAACTCCGAGATGCCCCGCGTTCCAGGATTGGAAGTGCACGCTGCGGTTCGCCTGCGTCAAGGGTAATTTGCCCCAGGATGCGGCAGATATCAGGGTTTTCAGGAGCGATGCCATATCCGGTTCTTGCTAGAGCTAGTGCCTTTTCCGTGTTGTTCATTTGGTTCTTGTACAGGTCCGCAAGCATGGCAATCATCCGCACGTTTCGCGGATGGTTTTTCAGAAGTGACTCGTAGGCGGCCGCAGCCGCAGCGAAATCACCCTTTGCCGCATGGGTGGCGGCGAGTTTGGAGAGGATGATTGGATCCGTGGGATTCTCTCGGCTCTGGGCTTCCAGACTGGAGATGGTGCTTGGATCGGGTTGAGTGGGCACGAGGGACAGGAGCGCGAGTTTTTCCCGCGCAAGTTCTTTGCCAGGAAAATCCCCTTCCATATCTACGGCAGCTTGAAGCGCTGCCCGGGCGGGCTCTTCTTCGGCCAACATGTAATAGGCCATGCCAAGGTGATACTGAATTTCTGGGCGATCGCGCAGGCGTGCGGCACTTTCCTGCAGGAGAGCCAGTGCGCGGGTATAGTCGCCTTTTCGGTAAAGCACCCAGCCTAGCGTATCTGCTGGGCTGGGGTCGTAGGGTAGATTGCGGCGCGCGCGCTCCGCTAGATCAACAGCACGATCAATTTCGCCAAAGCGTTCGGCAAGAAGGTAGGCCAGGTTATTGAGTGCGACACCTTGGTTGGGATTGATGACGAGCACCTTTTCATAGGCCTGGCGGGCAGCCGGATAATCTTTTAGTTGATCGTGGATGCCGCCAATCAGTAGCAGAGCCGCGATGTCGTTGGTCTTCCTGGACACCAGGCCATTTAGACGTTCCAAGGCCTGCTGATGTTTGTTCGACTCGGTATAAAGCTGAACGAGCTTGAAGTAGGGGGTGGTAAAGTCAGGCCGGATTTCGATGGCCTTGAGCAGGGCTGCCTCGGCCTCAGAGTCCTCCCTCTTGACGAGATGGATGCGCGCCTTGAGACTCCACGGTTCGGCGGCTTGCGGCTTGCGTTCGATGAGCTCCAGCACCCTTTCCATAGCTCGGTCGGATTTCCCATCCCGCAGGTCGATTTCCACCAACCCCTCCACAGCGCCGACGAAGTCCGGCACACGTTCGAGTGCTAATTCAAAGGCCTTGCGGGCTTCAGCAAGGTTCCCTTGCTGAGCGAGGATGACTGCTAAACGCACCGGAACCTCCGGGTTATTGGGAAAACGGGAAACGAGCTTCCGGTAAATGGCAACCGCCTGGGAGGGGTTGCGCATGGCGAGATGAGCTTCGGCTAAAAGTAGGTGAGCACGAGTTAGTTCGGGGCGCTTGGAGAGGAGTTCCGATATTCCGCTGACTGCCAGAACGGCCTCACCGCGGCGTAGGTTTAGCTCTGCCATCAGGAGGGCTGCATCCGCGTGCTCGGGTTCTACCGCAAGCGTTTGGGTGAGGTGCGCCATGGCACGAACAGTATCGCCATTGATCACGTTCGCTACAGCGAGTTGATAATGGACTTGGGGAATCCTCCCATATGCCTGGATCACTTTTTCATACTGGTTAATGGCCTTAGGTGTCTCACCCTGTGCCAGCAAGAGGTCCCCCCTTAATATCATGGCTTCGATGTTGCCCGGGTCTCGGGAATCAATTCGCTGAAGGATAGAGGCACAGTCAGTGAAACGTCGTTCGGCCAAGGCCAATTGAGCCAAAAAATTTAAAGCTGGGATGTAATCCGGAGCCTGGGCGATGATTGCTTCCGCTTCCTCGCGGGAATCATCGATCTGGCCCTGCTGAAGTTGGAATCGGGCGTATGCCAGGCGAATTGGGGAGCGGACGGGTGCGAGTTCGGCCGCGGTCTTGAGGACAGGCATAGCGTTGGTAACGTCGCGTCGGGCGAGTAAGACACTCGCCATGGCAAGATGAGCGTCGCTGGACTTGGGGTCGAGACTTAGTGCCTTCCTCGTTTCCGCTTCAGCTTGATCCAACTGTCTATCCCGGTAATGCAGTGTCGCCACACAAAGGTGGTAGGCGGATGTTTGTTGTTGTGGGAGTGGCAGCCGGGCAAGAACATCTCGAGTTTGTTCCACTTCCGCGGGGGTGATGGCCGCTTCAGAGAGAATCTTGACCGCTTCCATGTTTCCAGGTTGCCTTTCCAGGATTCTGAGCGCCTGATCTCGCGCATCTTTCAGCCTTCGAATGGAGAGGTAGGTTTGCCCAAGCCGGACGCGGAGGTCGATATTGTCGGGATCCATTTCCACCGCACCGTTCAGGAAGGTCGCTGCCCGCAGGACCCGACCTTGATTGAAGTAAAGAAGTCCGAGTTGCGCTACGGCGGATTTCTCCTGGGGGTTTAATTGGAGAACGTTGAGGTATTCTATTTCGGCTTTGTCATAGCGTTCCTCCTGGAAGTCTTTGTTCGCCTTCGTGAGGAAGCGTTCCTTCTTGGCTTCCTTGGAGCAGCCAGCGAGAATCAGCCCGAGCAGGGTCGTGATGATAATGGTTTTGAAAAGGCTCAGTTTCATTCGAAAGTCAGGAGTTGGTTTGGTTTACGCTTCGGTCGGGCGAAGTCTTGCGGCGTTCCGCGTGGCGCAGCCATAGTAGTAGTGCGGTAAAAGGCACCAGCGACAGGACAAAGAATATGGGTCCTCCACGGCGATGTATAAATGAGTGAATCATGTCCGGACTGATATGAACGCACAAATATCCAATCGTTACGATACGAATTCCGTTGCGGAGGAGAGCTAGAGGAATAACGAAGAGCGTTAGAGCAACACGTCGCCAGTTGGATCGCAGAAACATCTGCCCAGCCACAATACTCGTGATGAAGAGGACGTAGCTTGAGCGAATGCCGCTGCATTCGGGGGCGACTTCCATGCTGAACCCCGGCAACTGGAAAACCGTGCCTTGCCTGAAGACCGGCATGCCAAGCAGCTTGAACAGCAGATACGAGGCCTCAGCGGATCCCTTTTGGAAAAAGGTCTCGATGGCCTCGTTGACCACCATGGGGAAAGGAACCAGAAAGATCAGGAACGCACCGGGAAACAGGAGCAATCTGAGAGTCGCACGACCGAGGGTCAACACGGCTGCTGCCGCCAAGAACATCAGAAATGCCAGCGTCATAACCGCCAGGTAATCTTCACGGGGCGGCTTCCAGCCTGAGCTAAGGCCAAGCCCATACCCCACTAGTATCCCTAAGCCCAACGCCAGCGGCAGGCAGGCCCAGTTGCGTGCCATACGGGATTGGTCGGCTTTGAGGTGCTCCCGATCCTGCAAGGCAAAATACAGGCTGATCAGTGGAATCAGCACCAGGTGGGAGTAAAGGCTGCTCGTGAGCGCCAGCCTCAGGAGGTCATACAGCGGAAACGCAAACCCAGCGGTCACGATTGCAGCCGCCAAGCCGAAGAATTTCCAACGGCGGCGGGGTGCCGCTGCCGAGTCGTTAACAGTGTTGGCTTCCATTGGCCCCATATTCCAGACCTCCTCCAAGTTCAGACGCAGCCTCTTGAAACGCGTTTCACCAACTGTAGCCGAGTTCAAGCCCCACCTGCTGACTAGTGGTAGAATAGTCTCTCGCATCGGAATTGTTGTTGTTAATGTGATAGAAGATTGCCGCACTGGCCTTCTTCACGAACGTGGTGCTAAGCCGTGCGGTGAAATACGTGCCGTCGTCTTCGCGGTCGACGTGCTGGTCGGGCGTCAGGTCAATATAAGACGTGAATGAAAAACCACCATTCAGGCTCAGGTAGAGTTTCTCAAGCAGCCGTTGCTTCAGGCCCAAGCCAATCCTGCTCGATTCCGTTAGTTGGTTCTCGTAGAGCGAAGCGTTGACAGACCGATCACCATTCAAGGAAAGCGTAGTGACCTCGAACAATTCATAAATCACGGACAAACCGTAAATCGGGTTGGCGAGATTTGGGCTATCGATGTCGAGGAATTGGCGAAAATCAAAACCGCCGTGGAATACCAGCCCCAGTTTTTCCCCTGCTTGCCAAGTGATCCGCCCCTGCAGTTGTTCGAAAGTCATTTCATATCCGGGATTCACGTCCGTGTAGCCGAAACCGGCACCAATTGCGGCCGCGAAGTCGGGATGAAACTGGTAATCAAGCCAGTTCATGGTGGACCAGGTTCGTGCGTCAGTGTAGTCATCTGTGAACTGGAAACTTTGGTTGGCGCCTAGTTGTAACGATAGTTCACTGTTTAGTTGCCTTGCTGCGCTGAGCCCGGTCACGAAGGAGTCCCGCTCCGTTTGGCTGGCAGTCTCCGCTAAGGAGTCTGACGAGGAGGCATAAGTCTGTGACAATCCAAAAGTCCAGGCTTCGTAGGTGGTGCCGCCACCGAAGCGAACGGAGTGGTCGGTTCGGTCGTTGAATTGATCGTCCGAATAAATTCTTACAGTGGGGGTGTAGTCCAAGTACCAGCGGTCGCCGAGTTGGAACAGTACACCCGGCATGATTTCGTGGATGGCGGTATCGTAATCTTCTCCCGGCCCAACCGGAACTCCGTCACCGTAGGAAAAGCGATAGTTCATATGGGGTCGCACTTGCACCGGCCCCCAGCGGAACAGGGGATCATTTTCTGGGGCGGTGCGCAGCGCCGCTGCCCGGGTGGTGGCTTTAGCTTCCCCAGTGTGAGAAGGTACCATTTCTGAGAATTCCACCGGCGGCGGAGCCAGGACGGATTGACCGGACGTGAATGTCGTTCCTGCCACCGCGAATAAGGCTGCCAGGCAGGGGTTCCACAGGGAGTGATTCATTGGTTTCATAATGAGTCTTTTGTAAGTATTACCTGAAGGAGGAGCTTATTTTGAAAAAACAACGCGAGTGATGTTGGTCGCCCTGGTTTTGGGTGCGTGTTTGAGCGCATGCCGCAGTGCTTCCATCGCCGGGCGGATTTTGACTCCAGCCCACAACAGTTTAGACACGTCAAGTATACAGTTCGAGCGAACGGGCGGCGACAGAGGCTGCACTATTTCGGAGCCAATTGGGCAACGACCGCGTGGACGCGGTTTTGCAGTGCGATGTAGTTCGCTCAAAATCTGTTGATGCGTAACCGGTCCCGGGTTGGTTACGTTGTAAACACCATAGGGCGCGCGCCGCTCCCACAAATCGAGGCAGGCCCGGACGCAATCGCCGAGGTGCGATACCGAATTGATGGCATCGTGAACGTGCGATGCATGGTGCAATTGCCAAAGCAAGTTCCACGGTTCCCAGTCCTCACTGAAAGTCATGCGGAACCGCCAAATATAGGCTGTATCCTGGGTGGCACCAAGGTTGAGTGCTGCCGCCTGGCCGTTTTGCGGTTTGAAATTGGGAGCGTCCTTCTCGGTGAATCCCAGGAAATTGTCAGGATGTGCCGCATAGGCGGAAAGAACCTCCGGGCGAGTAACGTCGGTGATGATCCGGAGCTTGGCGTTGTCAAAAATCTTCGCGCCGGAATAGACGCTTCCGGACGCGACATGCGCCCAAGGTGTTTTCGTAAGCAGACAGGCCTTGGCGACGGTCTGGGGAGATACCGGTTCCGGCCGCAAGGTTTCGATGCCCTCGAGCTCGCACCCGCCCTCCGGCGGGAATGCGGGATAGCTGGCGGCATTAATCAGTAGATCTGGCTTAACCCGCCGCAGGTAATCAAAGAGGACTTCGAAGCGAGAGAAGTCCAAACCCTCCTGTGTCAGAGGTATAAAGGTCTCCCCACGCCCTCGAAGTTCACGAGAGAAGCCCTGGCCGATGTGGCCGTTGGCGCCGAGCAGTACGATCATTCTAGCATTTAGGGATGCCGACTCGTTATGTCAAATGGGCAAGCACGAATAATCAGTCAGGGTCTCCTGAACCCCGACCCAACTCTACGCTTTCCAGACTTGGCCCGGACGGGTCTTCACTTTGGCCATGGCGTTACGGGTGTCTATGATGCAGGTGGCCCAGTCGGCCAGTTCCTGGTAATTCACGGCCTCGTGGTTGGTGGCAATCAGCACGGCGTCGCAGGTCTGGATGGTTTCACGTCCCCAAGCTACGGAGTGTGTGCCCGCCCAGTGCGGGTGCTCACGGGTCGGGCGGATGACCGGCACGTAAGGATCGTAATAACACACTTCAGCTCCCAGATTCTTCAGTTTCTCCATTAGCACGTAACTGGGGGATTCGCGGTCATCATCCACGTTTGGCTTATAGGCGAGCCCTAACACCAGCACCTTTGAACCGTTGACCGCTTTCTTGCGGGTGTTGAGCGCTGCAGTGAGTTGTCCGATGACATAATCCGGCATGGAGGTGTTGATCTCACCGGCCAGTTCAATGAACCGGGTGTTTTGCCCGTACTCGCGCGCTTTCCAGGTAAGGTAAAACGGGTCGATGGGTATGCAGTGGCCGCCCAGCCCCGGGCCGGGGTAGAAGGCCATAAAGCCGAAGGGCTTGGTCTTGGCGGCGCGAATGACTTCCCAGATGTCAATGCCCATGGCGCCGTAAACCATCTTGAGTTCGTTCACCAGGGCGATGTTGATCCCGCGGAAGGTGTTTTCCAGAATCTTGGTCGCTTCAGCGGCCCGGCATGAGGAGACGGGCACTATGGTCTTGATGGCTCTCGAATAGAGCGCAGACGCCTTTTCCAGGCAGGCGGGTGTCAGGCCGCCGACCACTTTCGGTATCTGGGCCACCTTGCTGTCGGGATTGCCCGGGTCTTCGCGCTCGGGTGAGAATGCGAGGTGAAAATCGATGCCTGCTTTCAGGCCGGAGCCCGCCTCCAAGACAGCGCGCAGGTCTTCGTCGGTGGTTCCGGGATAGGTGGTCGATTCCAGTACGATGAGGATCCCTTTGTGCAGGTAGGGTGCGATGCTCTTGCCTGTCTCTGTAATATACGAAATATCTGGCTCACGGTTCTTATTGAGCGGTGTCGGAACGCAGATGATCACTGCGCCGACCTTCTTGACCAGCGAGAAATCGGTCGAGGCCGTGAACCGTTTTGCCTTGCGCAGGGCAGCAATGTCGTCAGACCGAATGTGCTTGATGTAACTCTGGCCTTGGTTGATCTGGTTGACCTTCGAGGGGTCGATGTCCAGCCCGACAACGTTGAGTCCGCAGCGGCCGAATTGGAGGGCCAGGGGCAGCCCAACATAGCCCATCCCGACGATCGCAACTCGATCGATGGTCGGGCCAGCCTGGGTGTTCGTCTTTCGCGTATTCGTCTTTTTTGCCATAAATCTGCAAGTAGTTGTGTTGTTAATTGACTTTTAGAATTGTGTTTTGTGAGTGAATCCTGTCCGGGTTTAGCGGGAGGTTTTCAGACCCGCACCGTGGAAGCCCAAACCTATCTTTAGCCGCGTTCGGCATTACTTCGGCAGCTCGGTTTGAGTTCCGATCCGCATTCGGGACTCGTCGGTCTGCTCGTTCGCATCCGGGATTCCATTCTCGCTGAAAGTGCCGCGCAGTTTGGCGTATTGCGCCGGCGCAAGACTTCTGAGCAGCATGGCCACGGCCGGATTTATGCGTAGAAGCGCGGGTTTGCGGACAAGTTTGCACCCGCGCATCAAGTAGTATTGGTCATGACTGGTGCCGCCCTGGTATGGGCGAACCAAGATTCGGGCAATACCATGTTCCTGGGCGACAGTGGTGCGCAGGACATGAAGCATCAACTCGCCCACGCCTTTGCGTTGGGCCTCGGATTCTGCAAACAGGGTGGCGTAAAGCAGGGTATCGTGTACCCAGAAGGAAACCGATACCCCCACCAGTCTCTTTGAGTCATAGGCGCCAAGCACGAAAGAGGAGGGGAAGGCGAAGATGGTTTGCGCCCAACGGTCGAATTCCTGCTTTTGGGTCCGGTCGCTCCTGAAGCGATAGTGAGTGCGCTCGAAGAAGGAAACGTAGACTGAATGACCCTGAGCTGTCAGCGTTTCCAGGTCGCTTAGAGGCCGCACTTCAAACAGTTTAGCTGCATTCTTGATCAGGCGGCGGCGGTTATGGCTCAAGTTTTCCAGCGTGTAGTCACGGAGTTCGTCATAAAACAGGAAACTCATCGTAGAGTTGCCAACTTGATTGCCAGCAACAGCGAATTGGTAGGCGCCCGGCCACGAGCATGGGGGAACTACGTGGGCGGGGTCGAGTTCTTGCGGCAGTACCATTGGACGGAAGAACAGCGGGCGAACCTGGCGCCAAAACACCCCGCCTTTCTCGACGATGCGAGCCCCCTGCAAGGCCTGCAAGCGAGCGTAGTCCACGATCGCCATCTGCTTGATAGGAAAGGTCATACGGGAAATCGGAATTGTGATAGGTGGTCAGGCCTGCGCCATGCGCCGAGTGATCTGACTAAACCCCGGGCGCCCCCCTGCCACGCGGTAAACGAGCCGAGATAGCGGGTTCGGGATAAGAACCCAGGACTCGGGGAGCAGGACTGGAGCACCACCATAGCCCAGGAGAAAAAAGTCGCGCCCTGTCTTCTGCAGCTCGGAAAGTCGCCTTCCGTGCACGAGGCTTTCGGCGGTATCTCGGCTCATACCTGCACAATCGAACCTCTTATACCCATGCTGCTGAGACCATTCGATGGCTTCAAACATAACCATTTGGTTTGGGTGCTTGTCCCGGTGCGCCCCCGACCACCCCTTCTTCCAAAACGTGACCCGATCTCCAAAGCAAAGGCAGACAGTTCCCGCGACTGGTTGTCCCTCAAACTCAGCTAGCGTTAATCGCAGCCGATCACCGAAAGCTTCCCACAGCTTCTGAAAAGCAGGTACCGAAGCCGGGGAAGGGGAGGTTTCTTGCCGTTTGCAGGTCTCGACCATCAGGTCAAAAAAGGTTCCGAGATCATTTTGTCCCGCTTCTCTGATTTTAATACCTCGTTTTTGAGCCCGTTTGAGCTCGAGCATCGTGGTGCGGCGCATTTGTGCCAGTATCTCCTCCCGGGAACGACCGACATCGATGACCAAAGTGGCTGAAATAACATTGATCAAATGGTTCGGGAGAAACCCGAGTTCACGAAACTGACCGGGTGTTAGCCGGGTATGATCGGGCGCTTGAACGATCAGGGCGCGGAGACCATGTTTGCGACTGGTGTCGGCCAGGCTTTTCAGGGCTTGGGCTTGCAGGTCCGGATGCTCGTCCGCAAGAGCCGGTCCTTTGGACACGTAACCGATGCGACCGAACCGTGTGTGCTTCGTCAGAATTTGAAAACCACCCCGAATTTGCCCGTCGCGCTCGAAGGTTACAAGGATCGGTTCCCAGCCCTCGATGGTCTTGGCTTCCGCCCACATGGAGGACTGCTGGAAATGCCCCTCCGGTATGCTTTCCAGGAACGCATCCCAGCGTTCGGGGGGGCAGTCGGAGACTGGGGAATAAGGATTCAAGGGACGATAGGACTCAAGAAAGGCTGAAGGCTGAAGGCTAAAGGCTGAACTTAAGGTCCGTTCCTGATATGGCAGCGAGACGCTGCCAAGACTCGCAGGCGAGGACGCCTGCGCTACCCAGAGATGGGGAGCGGTTTTGCTCTTTCTCTATGGAATATCAAATGTCAGATCTCAAAGGGCGAACGTCGAATCGGTGAATCGGTGAGGAGGCCCATCCCCTCAGTCCGACTGCCTCATGGTGCTAGTCCGATCGTCCTATCGTTCATAGTCCCATTGTCTCAGCCTTCAGCCGTTCCATCGTCCGTAGTCGAATAGTCCTATGGTCCTATGGTCCAGTCGTCCCATCATCCTACGGAATCACTTCTACGCGGTAAAAAAAGCACTTTTCGGCACTTTTCGGCACTTTTACGCACCAATTTGGGCCCGTTGCGGTGATTGGATCGCCAACGTTTACCCATTGGGTGGGCTGGATGGCGTCGGTCGATTGGATTTGATACTTCGCATTCGTCTCGGAATCCCAGCAAAGGTCACAGAAGCCGTCCTTTGGCGGCGAAATGGTGAGCACGGGGCGATGTGCTGCGATGCTGATCCGGCAAACCGTTCCGTGGTTGTATTTCCCACCGGTTGCCGTGACCGCGTATAGGTTGCCGTCAGAGGCCTGCACCAGTCCTGAGGCTGGTTCCGATCCGTCCAAGGGGCTGAACGAAACGAGGGTGCTTAGTACACCTGCCGACGAGATCCGGTAGACAGTGCCTGCCTGGTAGGTTCCGCCCCGTTGGGTCGTGCCGTAAAGCGCTCCGTCGCTTGCTTTCACCAGCGCCCCTGTTGCCAGATAAGACCCGTTGGTGCCGCCAAAGAAAGCCACCGTTGAAAACGTGCCGTCGGCGGCGATTCGGAAAACCGTGCCAAAGCCCGTATAGGGGATTCCGTTAAAACCGATTCCGCCTGCGGACGTAGTGCCATAAAGCGCCCCATCCTCGGTCTGAATCAGGGGACTGAGCGGCGCTGCGCCATTCGTGCCGTTGAAAGACACCAGGGTGGTGATAGCGCCTGCCGGGGTCATTTTGAATACCGTGCCCCATCCTCCAGTGGTGCCGCCTTTGAAGGTAGTGCCGTAAAAATTGCCATCCGCCCCAAGCAACAATCCAGCTCTGGGATTGGCGCCATTGGCACCATTAAAAGTTGCCATCGTCGAGAAGACCCCATTTGTTGTCAGGCGGAAGACGCCTCCGTACGCCCCACCCGCCACGCTATTGGAACTTGCAAAATAAAGAGTGCCGTACAAATCGCCGCTGGGGCTCTGCATGAGCCCATTCGGCATGCCGCCCTGGTCACCGGTGAAAAGCAGGACGGTACTATACTGACCGTCAGGAGACCATTTGAACACCGCCCCCAGGTTTTCAATGCCCCCTTCTGGAGCAGCCCCGTAAAGAACTCCATCGTGTGCTTGTATCAAGGGTGATTGGGGCGCCGCCCCGGAAGTGCCTAACAGCGAGGCCAGGACCTGGAACTCCCCAGCAGGCGAGATCCGAAAGATCGTGCCGTCTCCGCCTGTGGCTACCCCGTTAGTTCCGCCTGTTTGCGTTGTGCCATAAAGATATGCGTCGGTCGCCTGGAGGAGCGTCCCGCGCGGGTTCGCCCCATTCGGCCCATCAAACGAATGCAGGTTTGACAGTGCCATTCCCGCGCAAACCTGGACCGCTAGCAGGCACGCTGCAACTGCGGTGAAACTGCGTTTGAGCCACCCTCCAGTCCTAAACGAAGCCATTTTCAACACCATTAATTCCTCTTCAATCCTCAGCGCTTGAAACATAAAACACTAAAGACGAATAATCGTGGTTCAAAATTCAATAATCAAGCTGGAAAAGTCAGTGTTCGCGCCGTTTTCGGACTGATCAGGCCGATCCCTGGGGCAGAGGTCAGAGATCAGAGGTCCGTGGTCCCATTTGCCACGTACCATTCCAGCGATTCGGCCAGGCCTTGCTCGATGGTATGGGTTGGTTCATAGCCTAGCAGTTTCCGGGCTTTGGTTATGTCGGCCTGAGAATGGCGGACGTCACCGGCTCGGAAATCGCGGTAAAGCGGCTTTGCTGAAGCCAGTTCCGGGCGGCGCGGCAGCAAACCCTGGCGGATCACTTCGTAAAGTTCGTTCAGTGTGGTGCGCCCAGCCACCGCAATGTTATAGGCCTCGTTCCACGCCGCGGCATTGGTGGTTGCAGCCGCCAGAAGATTGGCTTGGACCACGTTGGCCACGTAACAAAAATCCCGGCTCGTTTCGCCATCCCCGTTGATATAGACCGGGTCGCCCCGCAGCATGGCATCCACCCATTTGGGAATGACGGCGGCGTAAGGCCCTTCGGGATCCTGTCGTGGGCCGAAGACGTTGAAATAACGCAAACCGATCGGCTCCATTCCGTAGCATTGGGCGTAAACCGCGGCATACACTTCGTTAATCGCTTTGGTGGCGGCGTAGGGAGAGAGCAATTTGCCCACCTTTTGCTCCACCTTGGGCAAACCGGGGTCATCACCGTATACCGAACTGCTGGAGGCATACACAAAGCGCTTTACCCCGGCTTCGCGTGCCGCATCCAGCAGGTTTAGAAAGCCGTTCACATTGCTGTCGTGTGAAACGAGAGGATGCTCGATTGAGCGCGGCACCGAACCCAGGGCCGCCTGGTGCAAAACCGCATCCACACCCACCACAGCCCGGCGGCACGCCGCGCGGTCGCAGATATCTGCTTCGGTAAACCGAAACCGCGCCCATTGCGCCAGCGTTACCCGGTCCCGCACCTGGTCCAGGTTCCGCGTGTTCCCGGTAGAGAGATTGTCTATACCGATGACCTGCTGGTCGAGCCGCAGCAGTGCCTCCAGCAGGTTGGATCCGATGAAGCCGGCCACCCCGGTAAGCAGCCAGGCCTTGGGGTGGGCAAGAAGCTGCTGTTTAAGTTGTTCGAACATTGCCACTCAGGAGACCTCAGACAGCGATCCCAAGTCAAGTTCCTCGGGTGATCCGTGGATTCCGGCTTCTTAGACTTCTCAGTTCAGCTGCGAGCGCTACTTCACCCACTACTTAAGGTGCCAGCACAACTCGGAAGCCGACGCCGAAGTGCTTGGTGTCCGGGTAATCATTGTCGCGCAAGGCCGATCGGGAGCCCCTGCCGCTGCTGCCCCAGTAGCCACTGCGGATGACACGGCGAGAGCCCGTAGCGGGCCCTTGGGGGTCAACCACAGTCCCACCTGGCAATGTGCTACCCCAGAAGGACTGGCACCATTCGAAGACATTGCCGTGCATGTCGTACAAGCCCCAACCATTCGGAAGCTTTTGCCCTACCGGACGCAGCCGGTTGCCACTGTTGGCGCTATACCACGCGTAATTTGTGAGGTTAGTGTAGCCTGGGTCGTCACCATAGTTGAAGCGCGTCGTCGTTCCCCCACGGCAGGTATATTCCCACTCTGCCTCTGTTGGTAACCGATACACACTGGTGGCCGGGATTCTACCCGCCGTCCTCTCGCGTTGGGTAAGCAGTCCGCAGTAATTCGTGGCGTCAAACCAGGTCACTTGTTCCACGGGGCGGCTAAGGTCACCCGTGTGATAGCTAGGATTCGTTCCCACCACATCGAGATACTCGGCCTGCGTTACTTCATACTTGCCCATCCAAAAACCCCGGGTGAGCGTTACCACCGTCTGGGGGCCTTCATCATCCCAGCGATCGACTTCGTTGGTTGGGCTGCCCATGGTGAATGTGCCCGGTGAAATCCAGACCAGGTTTGTGCCTGGAGTCCAAACGGCGCGGTAGTAGCGGCGGGTTGCTGAGGCCGATGTCGAATCGATGATGGTCGAAGGTGAACTGCCAATCACATTATGCGCCAGATGGGACCAACGGCCCGTGGGGGACAAGTCCTCCGTCCACTGGATCTGGCAGGTGGTACCTGCCTGACCGGTTACAGTCAGGTGCGCCTGTCCGGCAGCCATTTCTATTTCCAATCCTGGAGGCGTTTGAGCCACAGCCTGTGGTCCTAAAGCCCAAGCCGTACCACACAGTACGGCAAGGATTAGCGCGTGTTTTGAGAATTTGGTTTTCATTTTCATAAATCTAAAGGTTTAAGCCCTCCGCCCGCCTCCGCCAGCACAGCGCCGCGAGGGCCAGGGCCAGAAAAACTATGATCCGGCTGGGTTCCGGCACTGCCAGCGCTACTCGGGTATTCATATCCACCGATTTGGCGTCGAACGAGGTTAGCCAACCGAAGAGGGTGAGTTCGTAATCATGCGCAGGGTCTGCCGCAAATATGAATGATTCGTCAAAGGGATCGTAGCGCTCATCCAGATGTTCGAGGTCGAGAAGGGTTGTCGAGGTCGTGAGATTCTTGAGGATCACCCGCATGTCCTGCTCGTTTTCATAGTAATTCCAATTGGCGGACCCGCTGACCCTCACGCTGAGCACGCTGCCCTCCGATTTGAAGAGAGTCCGACTGTTTGCGAACAGGTTGATATAGGTGCCAGACAGGCAACCCTGCCCCCAGGGGTAGGCCAGACCGAATGGAGAGGAGAGTGATTGCATCTCCAGAGAAAACGGGGTGACAGAGCCACTGGCGCTGTTCCAACCATACGGACTAGTGACCACGCTTAAGGCAAGCCCCGAGAGGCTGGAGGAATCGTCGTCGAAAGAACTCTCGGCATCGTGTTGGAGACCGTCGGCATCGGTGTACCAAACCTCCCGGTAACCACCCCAGATCCGGGACTCGGTGGAGACGATGGTCGCCCCATTTGCCTGCGAGCTGAGGAGGAACCCTGCCAACCCGAGGCCGTAGTAAAGGCAACAGGCGCCATTTTGGATTCGTTGCGCAACCATTTTTCACCTGCTCACTCATCTGCTCACACCAGCCCCGCGTCAAATATGGTCTGCACTGCTTCACGGTGGGTTTCGCAGCAGACGATATTTCGCCCGCTGAGCAATCGTCGTTTGCCATACAGCACCCTTTCGAGCAGGCCGTTTTTGTTCAGCAATCGCAGCGGCCGGTTATGGCCCAGCATGGCACTCAGATACCCGTGCTTCCGGGTATCGCAGAATTTGATCCACTCGGTTTCCACAAACGCTTCGTCGAGAATCCAACGTGAGCGCTCCTCCAGTCGCTGGCGGAGTTCCTGCTCCTGCTCCGGCCGCATCCGGCGCGCGCCAGGAACCGGGTTCGACTGCACGAAAGGAATGATTTCCATGGTCGAGGTGAAATCCGCATGGATCGCGAGTTTCACCAGGAAACCTTCGTGGAAGGACTTCTCCTTGCGATAAATCGCCTCATCCATGATCAGCGCCCCCTGGCCATAAACAATATGGCCGCCCCGATAGTTCTCATACCCGCCTAGGCAATGCGGTTGCTGCACCACCACCGCATTGGCCCCCATCTCGATCATGAACCGGCACGTATCCTGGATCCGAGGGCTGATCGGCTGAAATTCATGGGCTCCATGCAGCAACACCACCAGGTAATCAAAGTCCTTTCGCCGCTCGGTTACATTGCGCACGAAATCCACCAGGTTGAGCGGGTTAGCGCCCCAGGAGGTTTTCGTGGCAATCGAGAATTCACGTTCCGCCACGGCCAGAAAGCCTACGCGCGCCGAACCAGCCTGCCGAACCACGACTTCGCGGGCAGCTCGTAGATTCGATCCGGCGCCGACCGTCGCGATTCCCGCGCGGGCGCAAACCTCCAGCGTGTTTTTCAGACCAGCCGATCCATGGTCGAGAATATGATTGTTCGCCAGACCCAGCACGTCGATGCCGATACTCCTGATGCCGTTGATACAGTCGGGCGACTCCCCAAAAGTCGGCCCGGTTTTGGCAATCGGCGAGGCGTGTTCAATCAGGGGACACTCCAGGTTGGCGATCGCCAGGTCCGCCTGCTGGAACTCGGGCAGGAGGTCGTGCACCAGGTTGTCGGCATCGCCTGATTTGAAGAAAGGCAGATTGTCTTCAATCGGGCAAATATCGGCAGCGATGAGAATAGTTGGCATAGCGGTTTTCAGTAATCAGCCCTAAGTCCTCCGCCTGCCGTCTTGCGGTACCGGTCCCACATGTTCTTGACGAACGGCTCCCAGGTGTTGCCTTGGTGTGTCCATCGATCTTTGTCACCAAACCGTGTTCCTGGATGATGCTTGAGAATTTCGGCACGGTGCCCGCGATCATCTTCCGTCATCCACCGGTCGACATAGGCGAAAAACGCGTCGTGGTTCCAGTATTTCTCAGCCTTTAAGAGACGGAGGACCAGTGCCTCGCCCACCCAGGAACTGCTGGTATTAGCCCGGCGGTAGGATTCGCTTTGCAGTTGTGACTTGCTCCACTGACTGGGGTGCAAGTGCTCGTAAGGACCCCACTGTGGCCGTTCGGGTTTGCCCGTGGCATTCTGGATTCCTGAGTGTCCGGCAAATAGTGCTTTGGCCCCGGTCCACCCTTCGCCGCACATCGTCTGGTTGTCCTCACCAAACTCCACCTTCGGATACGACCGGGTGGGTGAGGCCATCTCCTCGTCGCCGAGCATGATGCCGGCAAAGACGATGGGGAACTTGCGGCCGCTCCCGTGGCCGCCCCAACCTTGCCAGCCAGGATGACCGTCGCGGACCAGGCCCCAGTAATCTATGCCTACCTGCACCATGTTAATCAGCAAGCGCTCTTTTTGCTCCTGGTCGAGGTCCAACATCAGCAGCAGTCCGCCCATGGACCACGCCTGGCCCACCCACTGGCCGTAATGGGGCATGTTTTTCATCGGCTGCTCAAATCCAAAAAAAGCGGGATTAAACCACGGCCGTTCGAACACCCGGATCCAGTCTTTGAGTTTAGGCGTGTCCTTTACCACTTTGAGCCGTGGCAGCGATTCGCGTTGCAGATTTCTTGCAAGATAGATCTTTTGGGACCGATCAGCGTATGACGGACGAAACGCATCAGGCGGCAACGGCGCAGTTACACAAGTCAGGACGGCCACTGTTCCTACCGGGCTGTTGTCGTGTTGGCCACGGACTTTTGAAGCGCTGTGATAAGGGAATTCTGGCTTCTCTCCCTGCTTGAGGCTGATGCTTGAAACCAGGCAATCGCCCGGCCGCAACTCGATCGGGAGCTGAGCCGCCAAGTTGGGATCAAAGTAGATCCGGATCCCGCTGTCCAGACCCGACACTCTTCGCGACGGCGGGTTTACCATTGAGCCATTGCGGACGTAGCGGCCCTGTTTGACGCTTTTTGCCTCCCGCTCGTCCAGCCCGGTGGCCGCCGCCTCTGCCCCGAACAATGGGCTAGGTTCGATCGATACGATGCGAACCGCGCCGACCACGTAGAAATCCCCGGTGACAAATTGTCCTACAGGAACGGGCTTCTCGAACGTCCAGGTGATTCCATGTTGCTTTACAACCTGTGTCACTTGACTGTTGCCTGAAATACCGGGCGAGTTTTGCTGAGCGGCCGCAAAACCGTGGAGTGCGATCGATGACAGGGCGATCAGAAGCGAGGCTCTGAGCCAGGCTGCGGCAGTGCAGTCTGCCGATACAGCACGGTGGCAACCCATGGATTTCCAGCTATTCGGGAGTGGTGGCATTTGTGCGAAATGGTCGTGCCGTAGGGCACAGGATTAACGGTTCTCCGGCGTCGCCAGGCGGTTAAAGGTCCTGGCTAGTAGATCCCGTGCCTCATTAACACGGGCGGCCAGGGGAACTTGCAATTCCTTTCGACGCCGGAACACATCCATCGTGGCTGTAAGCGCCTGCTCTACGTTAGACTTCCGGCCGTCAACGACCCAGGCATCGGCACCCACTGACGCAAAGACACCTGAGAACTTCTTGCTGTAAGCGACGCCGACAGCGGGAATGCCTTGGGACAAAGCCGCGATACAGGCGTGCATGCGCGAGCCCACGAAAAACTCGCATGTGCCGATAACCCCTTTGATTTCGTGCTGGTCGTATTCCGCAGAAACCACGTGCACGCGGTTGGCATGTTCAGAAGGCACGGCGCGGGCCAAGACCTGGCACGCTTCATTGTCGCTTTCAACACTCCCCGCAGGGGCAAAGGTGTGGGGCACCAACAGAACCTCCGTGGTGGGTTCGGCCAGCAATGCCAGAAGCAGTCGCCTGAGATATTCCTGGTAGTTCAATCTCAACCCAAACATGTTCTGTCTCGTGTAGCCGCCGTTAAACATCAGCCCGTTCACATTGAGGCCCACCACCACCCGGGGGGCATCAGGAGAAGAGGGGAGGGGAGGGGCCAACTCCACGGATGCGGGCAGCCGCGATTCAAGGGCAAACGCGACATCAGGACAAAAGACCGCATGTTGCAGGCCCTTTGTTATTTCAGTCACGACTTCAAGTCCGGCACGATCACGAGAAAGAACCGGGACGGCACGCAGGAGAATGTATCGGGCTATGCAGCGCGCAATGAGACTCTTGTACGGCCCATACGTTTGAGGCAGCAGAACGATTCTTCCTCTTACCCAGACAACACTGATGACGGTTAGCGCCCCGGTTAGGAACCGTTTGAGCCCGTAAATGTCGCTAAAACTGTCACCTCCCCGGATATCGGCTACCACATCCGAAGCAGCGGCGGCTCTTATCCAGGGGTTTACAGCCTCGATTCGCTTGCGGAGCCAACGCCATCCGCAAACGCGGTAGGCGAGAGCCAGAACTGCGATCCACCACAACTGTTGCTGCAAGGGAGCCTTCGGGGAAAGGCGGTAATTGACTACCGGAATGAGGCGAGAGACACCGTCTACAACAAGTCGTTTTGGTGCTGTGGAGCGATCCCCCATCAACAAGCAGATTTCCGAGGTGTTATGAGCTGAGCAGAATAACCGAATTACCGAGACACCCAGGGCCGAAACCCCTCGATTGCCGATACCTATCGGGGCACCCATGAGAGCGATCTTGAGGGGGCGATCGGGCTGACTCAACCCCGAACTTGCAAACCTGGAACCCTCGTGGGTAGCAGGTGGAGATTGTGCCAAGTGTGGCAGAAGACTCATCAGTTTCGGTTAGCCAACAGTGCCTGGTCGAAGCCTCGAGCTGGGGGATTACAGATGCTTTTTCTAAACTGCGAGGCCATCTGTGCGAAAGCGCCCCAATCCAAGCGTTGGGATGGTTGCTCTTACGCTTGTGGTTACTTGACTTGCAGCGCTTACGGAGACCGGCGCGGGGCAAAGGGGTTCGGGAGCCACTGCCGCCAATGGCCATTTCCAAATTGGGCGCGGAATGCGATGACCTCCGTCCTGAGCTCCGGCAGGACCAGGACCATGAGGCTTCCGAGCAGCAGAGCTGCTGCTATTGCAGCGGCCAATGCCGGAACGAGATCCCAATGTTTGCACATCGTTTGGCCGATCACCAGAGATCCGCCGGTGGCTGCGGCCACATACAATGTCGGTTTAATGCTGATCCAGAGACCAATCCCATCGCGTCGCCGCAGGCGCATGAACGATGCCATACAGGCCAGCACCTCCCCCGCCAACCCTGAGCCAGCGATGAGCCAAAGTGGTTGCTGGTTCAGCGCGAGCACCAGTGCCGGCACCAGTGTGATCACTCGCCAAATGTTCGAATTCATCTGGTTGATTGAATCCCCGCGAGCCATCGCGGCTATGGCTGGGGCAATCCGGATGTTCCGGAAGGCATTAGCGGCGCCCAGCCACGCCAGAAGAATTCCTGACCCGGCATATTTCTTCCCATACACCACTTGCATGAGAGCTTCAGCGCCGACCATTGCCCCGGCTGCATAAGTTGCAGAAAAGGCGCAAATGCCGGCGATCATGAGGCGATATCGACGGGCAAAAGCCACAGGGTCATCCTGTACTTTGGCCATCACGGGGAGGGCGATGGAATTGAACACCCGGCCAAAGAAGAAGGTGGGTGCCATGGTGAGGGCTGCCGCAGCCGCGTATGGGCCGAGGTCGGCCATGGTGTAAAAGGTCGCCACCAGGAACTGGTCGCCCTGGAGCACGCCGAACATCAGGAAACCTGTAACCAACAAGGGCCAGCCAAAGCGCAGCATCCGTGTGACGTATTCCTGGTGCACCCGCCAACGGTAAGGCTGTTCGGCCAACAGGTGAGAGCCAACGCAACTGCACACGGCCTTAATGATTAATAGGACTACGACGGCGCGATAGTCACCCAGCCATTTGGCCACTGGCCAGGCGGCCAACGTGATCACCACTTGAGGGATCAATTCCACCCACATCGATGGCCCGAATCTCAACTCCCGCTCGAATCGTTTGACGTCGAGGTGTCCCACGCCATGCAACAGCGGTATGGTGGCCAAAACGTAGAGTGCTCCTACGTGGTCCCTGATCCCGAAGAGTAAGGCCATGGGCCACGCTGCCGCGACCATCAGCAAGGTGCTCAGGACCGCAGCAGCGCCCTGAACAAAATGTGCGGTGGCCAGGAACTCGGGTTGGTCTCCTTCCTTATCGCGCACTACAAACCGGGAAATGCCGAGCTTGGCCGAGAATTCCAGCAGGGTGATGATCATCGCAAACGCTGCGGCAATACCGAAGTCTGCCTTCGTTAGCATTCGGGCCAAGATCATGTTGCGGACAAACGAGGCACCGTAAATGCCTCCTTCCCCCACTGTCAGTACTAACGATCCACGCAGGGATTTTGCTCGAAGACTCATGAGTGTCGGCGAATAGGCTTATTGTCGCCCGTCACCGGTGGCTCGGGGCGGGAACGTGGCGGCAAACTTTTGTAGAGATTCATCCGTAATGTCCTGTGTAAAAAGATCAACGTGGGCTAGAATTTCAGGTAGCGGGCGCAGCCACCATTCCGAGGCGGCAACAGCAGCTTCCACCTCCGGTGAGAATCGCTTTCGAATCGGACGAGCAGGGTTGCCGCCTACAATTGTGAATGGAGGAATGTCCCGGGTTACAACAGCCCCGGCGCCGATAATCGCGCCGTTTCCTATGGTATGGCATCCCGGACAAATGATAACATTCATGCCCACCCAAACATCACTGCCGATTATTAGAGGATTTGTCTTCTTCTCGGGAATTGCATCACGGGAAATCAACCCTAAAACCCTATTAAAGAATAGAGGATGCTGGGAAAAACGTCCTGGCGGATGATTTCGACGTAATACTTGGAAACCCGCAGCAAAACTGGAGAAATTTCCGATTTTGGTCCCTGCGGGAAAAAGCCCTGGTTGGATTCCTGCCCCACGACTGAACGTCCCCAGTTCAACTTCCTCAAAACGTCTAAGAATTCGTCGCCAAGTCTGAGAAATCATGATACCACCTTCGAACCGGCCCAGGAGGGCTCGAATGACTGGCCTCAATGCTCGAAACCGATAGCCGTTGAACAAGAAAGGCGCGAGGCAAGATCGTTGCTTAGCCAACATCTTCTCCATTCTGAGCCGCGCTGCAGAGTCGACGGGATGAATGGAGTCTCTGGTCATGACGGATTTCATCTGCCTATGGGAGAATTATGGTCGCAGACGGAAGAAACTTGTGGACTCAACTGGCTGGACCATAATCCAACATTGACCTCCTGTGCGGGTGATAGGTTCGATAGAGTCCACCCAATTGTCATTGGGTGAATCGGCAGTCTGGAGCACGTAATCATAACGCGTGTCTTTCCAAGAGATACGCAAGAGCCCATCGGCCCTCAGTGTTAATTCCAACCGAGGAGTGTAAACAACCTCGTAAGCACCCAGTGTTGTCCCGGCAGGGCCAGCTAGAATCAGTTTTGAATCAGGGAATAGCCGCAAACCATCATCGTGGGTGAAGGGGATACCATCGGGTCCAAGGGGATCGTTAATATCAACAAAGCCTGGGTCGCCCCCGTTTAGGAGTGGATCGCTTTCTGGCCAGGTTGTCTTTGCGGTAAATGAGATGGGGGCACCAGCCACAAAATTGCCTTCGGCGATAATCGAGTTAGCAAGCCCGCTAATCTCATACCAACCGACCTGCTCACTGGAGACGGAGGTGCTTGGCTGTCCGCAGTCGACGAACACATTGTTCCGAATGACGATATTCGTCGCGCCCAGTGAGCTCTGGATCAAGATTGGATGCTTGGCGACCGACGTGACCGGGGTGTTGGTTTTCGCGACACGGAGAAAGGTATTGTATTCAAACGTTGTTTCGGGATGGGTGGCAACAAATCGGCCAACATCGACAAACACATTACGTGAAAACAGCAGATCGGTGCTGTGGTTTTCGCCTTTTTGCGAGGCCAGGACACCGGCAAACCCCTGGATAAAATTGTTGGTAAATAGCACTCGCGCGTATGGGTTGGGCGAATAATTTTCCAGTGCGTCCGGCGAGTTTTGGAAAACCATCAAAGGGCTGTTACGGATCAAGTTTCCGCGGAAAACATGGTCGGTGCCGCCGAAATGCATGGCATCCCAACCGTTGACCTGCTCAATGGTGTTGTTTTCAAGGAGATGCCCACTGCCCATGATGAACCAGACGTCGTATCCCAGGTTGTGGAAGGTATTACTACGGATGAGGCAGTTTTCCGAGCCGGTTCGCAAGACCAAACCGTAAACAAAAGAAGCGGATAGGTATATAGGGAGAGGCCCTTCATCGACCAGAGGTGTTCCGGTGATAATAGAATTGTCGCTCACGCTCAATATGGTGTGAAGGCCGGAGTTGGCCAGGGAGAGTCCGTTCGTAGCCGCCCCCACGTAGAGGGTTTGCCCCGGAGCGAAGCCAGCCTCCAGGAAACCGCCGGTGGAGCTGATTATGGCATTTTGGGACGAATCAAGAACCATGTCGGTCCGCACCGCCTGGATGCCGTCACGCACGTGGCAGTTGGACATTTCAAAAAAATCGCCGGTACTGGTGACCTCGACATAACCCGAAAGGGTGCTGGGAGCCGACCATCCTGTAATGTTGAATCCACTCACAGTGACGTATAAATGTTGTATTTTGAAGCCACGCACTGTGGCCCCCTCCAGTCCAATGAAGGTCACGCGGGCGTTGGGCGTGCCATCGGTTGCAGTCATTACCCTCTCGGCATAATCTCCCGGTCCCACAATTACAGAGTCGCCTGGTTGGAGTGTGTTGGCTGCCTTCTGCACGGTCCGCCAGGGAAGGAACTCCGAACCGGGATTCGAGTCGTCGCCGGTCATTGCGGTATGAAACACGGCTGGAAACGCGGTTTGTGGCAGCAGCCACAGAATCATGATGGTGGCTATGAAGAATCTGAGCATGGGAATGGGGCCGGAAATCATGAACCGACGTGCTAGACACCAAAACGCAGCCAGGCCAGCGATTGCGTGCGCCGAAACGATTGCGGCATGTGAGGCAGCAGCCGGCGGTACCAGAGCTTGTGACACACAAAGGTGACTGCTCCAGCAACCAGGAGGAAGAGGTGCGCCCTTGCTGACTTGAGGCCTTTACCGGTGATCTGCCAGGTTCCGACGGGCACCTGGTCACCACCGAGTGACGCCTTGTGTTCGTAAGCGCCGAGGCCGCTGTCTATCGCCCGGACGCCAGCCTGGATAGCTGATTCGTTAAACTTGAGGAGCGAAATGCCCCCGATCCCGAGCTTGTCCCAAGGCTCGCCGCAGGCTCTAGCCGGGAGTTCAGAAAAGAGGGTTGAGCCGAACAGGAAGGTGTAGCGGTTTGAAACCACCTGGCCATCGACGAGCATACGAAAAAAGCGGACGCGGCCACACCGGGCCTGTGCGCGAACCAGGGCGCGGTTGTAGGCTTCTCCACGAGGCCAAGCGGCAAAATGACCCGACTTGCCGATGGCCTGCCACTGTGCGGAGTGCTGCCGGACAAATGCGTCGAATTCGGCCTCCACGGAAACCGGGTCGGCGACAATATCCGAGGAAACCTGGTGGTTCTTTTCGAGGTGCCGAACTCGTTTCATGCGGTTCTTGCGCTCGGAACTACTGAGTGTTTGCAGGTAAGCTTCAAACGACAGGGGAAGCTCGAACCAGGTTTGTACATCACGCGGCCGGTACTGGCTGCGGCCCACCAAGTCAGCCAGTTGCTCCAACGCCTGCGAGAGATAGAGCCGGCCGGGCCAGGATTCCGAAATCGGGCCAAACGAAACAAGGTCGCAACTGTCAGTTGCGAGGAGGTGGGTGAGCATCCGAGATAGAGCCTCGGTGGCGATGGATTCATCCACCGGAGGGTTGAACGTCTTGGGTGGGATGTTCGCGCCGATGAGGCGAGCCACCTTTGTTCGAAGAGGCCCGATGCCAAACGACTCAATGTAGATCGGGAAAATGGCAACCAGTGCCTGGGATTTGCGAAAGAGGAACAAGCGCAGCTCCTTGCCTTCGCCATAAAACTCCCACCACGTTTTGACCCAATCAAAGGTCATGTAGACAGGGGATCCAAGGCGGCTAACGGTTTCATCCCAGTCACTGGACAAGAGATCTAACTGGCAGAACGATGTCTCCACTCTTAATCGAAGGTCCCCGTCTGAGGGGCTCAAGAGATTGTGCGGAGCTTGTATCAAGGGATTTTCTGTCATTGCGAACGAAAGGGAATTACCATTCGAAAGCCAACGTCTTCGATCATTGCTTCTGGTCCAGCCGAAGTGTAGCGAGCTGCACAAGTAACTCGTTCCGCTGTGGTGTACCAGGAACCACCACGGAAAACCCGAAAACGTCCAGAGCTAGGCCCTGTGGGGTCCTCTATATATTCAGAAGGATAGCGAGCCGACCAATCCCATACCCATTCCCAGACGTTGCCACACATATCACGCAGCCCGTAGTTGTTTGGAGGAAACGTTCCAACTGGGCTGGAAGAAGGTTTATTCGCTGCGTAATCAGGATGGAGGCCTAGCGTGGGGCTGACGTCATACACATTGTTTGTGCTGCTTTTGTAGTTGGCTCGGCTATGAGTGATGACGTTGGTGTCGCCCCACGGGAACCGCGTGGCATGAAGGCTTGCGCGAGCGGCGAATTCCCATTCCGCCTCGGTTGGCAAGCGAAATCCGTTCTTGCCAAAGTCACACTCCCACGTCTCCAGGCTATAACATTCCTCCTTTCCTTGGATTCGGCTTGCGAGGTTGCATAGAGTTACAGCACCGAACCAACTCACATAGGGTGACGGAAAGGAGTCTCGCCCAGCCTTAACGAAAAAATGTCCGTTCAGGAAATAGACCTCCGAGTTGTAGCGATTCAGACGATACAGGTTCGTGCCTTGCATGCCTTGTACATAATCCCCAACCACCGCAATTAAGTTATTGGTCAAACCCCATTGGAACAGCATCGCCACTTGGGCGATTGTGACTTCGTGAATTTGCGTGAAAAAAGGGCTCACTTTCACGCTGTGCGCTGGACTGGCGTTGCTGTGATCACCGAGGACATCACCCATGGTAAATTGCCCGCCCGGAATAAAGACCATTCCAGCAGGTGGTGAGGGGTGCACTACTCTAACCGAATGAGTATAGTTTGAAGCAATACCGCGAGTGACTGGTTCCCAAGCGCCATTCCACAATGAGCCGGTGCTTTCAATCACGTAATCCACCGGTGTGGTTGTGTTGCTCCAGGTGAGCGTGCCATCCCGAGTCAGCGTTGGTTTTACTGGAATCGTTGCCGGGAAAACGCCCACGCGAAAGAACTCCAGATCGGGAGTTTGGGCGGGCAGAACCATTGTTGCGCACAATCCAGCAAACAGATATAGCGCCGACACGCACAGTTTTCTCATACAAGATAGCCAGCAAACCACTCCACAAACCCTTTGTACAACGACTTTAGACGAGGCAATAGTGTTATTAACCTCAGTTTATAGTTTCCGCAAGTTTAGCGGAGGTCTTGGCTGAAGGGTCCCATCATTGCTATTGCTTCCCACCCGGTAAATCTTACACGCGCTGTGCGTGTTTCCCGCGGTGTTCTGTACGGTCAAGCAGACGCGCATATCGCCGGATTTAGTGAAAGTGTGCGCGACTTGGGGAGCTGGGGTAGTGACGATCGTGCCATCACCGAAGCTCCAGATGTAGGAGGTGATGCCTGAGGTGGAAACCGAGCCGTTCACTCCGGAAATGCTCATTTCGGCATTAAACGTCGCTGTCAAAGGGGCATTTCCTATGAGTGAAGGTGTGTCAAACGGTCGCTGCACCTGTCCCCGCCGTGTGGGCGGTAATTTGAGCCACTCGGGATCATAGTCTAACCCTACAGGTTCAAACCAACCTTGAGGACTTGTTATTCTGAAATGTGCGACTGGAACGTTGTTGATGACCTTAAAAGTCCCCAAGGCGCCCGCACCCAGTTTTGCAGCCGGGGAGTTGGGCAGAAGTTTCAGACCATCGTCTTCGGTAAAGGGGATGCCGTCAGGGCCGGCTGGCTCAGTCACAGATAGAAAGCCAGGGTCGCCACCGTTGATACCATTCGGTTCATCGAATGTCCTTTTGGGAGCGTATCCAGTCAGCTCTGCCGAGGCAACCATGTTAAAGTCGAGCAACGGACTTAAAGCATTAGTGCTGACAAAATACCACCCCCTGTATTCATAAGACTCGTAGCCACCACAGTCGATGAAGAGGTTTCGAGTGATTTCATAGCCCTTTTGCGATGGCGGTCGGCCCCCGAGCTGCAATGGGTGCCCCGCCATGGTCCACGTACACCGATAGAAGGTGTTGTTCAGCCACTTCATCCCGTCCCGACCTCCAGAGAAATGCGCAGCTACACCAATAAACACGTTGTTTCGGTAAGTGATATCGTAAGTCTCTTCCTTCTCGTCATCGACGCGACCGATTTGGTTTTCAATGTTCTCGAACCAATTGCCTTCAATCAAAGTATTGGTGTTTTGAAATATTGTGGAGGTAAAACCGCCAATCATGCCGACCTGGTAATCGTACCATCCGGTACCAGCTGGATGGATTATCGAGCTCAACTCGGATCCCGTATAGTGAAGTATGTTTGGGCTATTCTTGACGATGTTAGAGCGAATAACGTGGTTATTTCCGCTGAAAGACAGAAACCTGAAGCTGTGGAGCTCGGTCACAGTATTGTTTTCAATCCGGTTGTTGTGACCTGACAGCGATATGGCATGCCCAATCCAATTCGAAATGAGATTCCCAGAAAAAACAACGTTGGTTGCGCTGGTGCCTCCTGCCAGAACGAAATTCACCGCGTAGAATCCACCAGAACCGGCACCTGCCCGAATAGCAGCCCAGTAATTGGAACCTGCGTCTGGCTGGAATTTCTCACCCGATGTGTTCGTTACCCACATGGAAGTGGATTTGTTGCTGGCAATGATCCAGCCGGTGTCGTGGTTGGTGTACCAGTAACCATCCAGTCCTGAGGCTCCGAGATACACTTTGCTGCCGGGCTTAAAGCCAGCTTCCACGAAATCACTGGAGGGACTTCGAATCTCATTATTTCTACCATCAAAGCTGAAATCATGGGCAATGGCTTTGGGAGCGTCGAGGATCGCACAGTTGGTGATGATGCAATTGTGGGCATTCGGATCGACTCGCACTGCGGCACCCCAAGAGTTGTTAACCCCGGAGAAGCGGTCGATCGTCAGGCCGTCTATTTTTATGAACTCGCCACTGAGTCTGAAAGCTCTCACGGATGCCGCACGAGGTTCCGCAGACCTAAAGGTGATGTAGTTGTCTGGAAAGCCACTGGTAGTTTCCTGAACGTGCTCCTCATAGTCACCCTTTTCGATAATCACCGTGTCTCCTGCGGCTATGGAGTTCGCAGCTTTGGTAATCGTAAGCCAAGGAGCTGACTGAGTTCCTGGATTCTTATCGCTGCCCGCCTTGGCCACATAAAATGTATCTGCGTGGCATGGGACCAGCCACAACGTAAAGACAACGATCGCTGTATGCCAAACCTGAAACCGCACGTGGCGCAGCGTAGCGCAAACCCCGGCGGCTGTCTGCAAATCCAACTTTGTCATTGTTGCGAAACCTCGCGATGCCATCTCGTTACAAGAAGCGATCTAAATCAACGCGCAGCGTCATAACTCACTTCTGCACGAACCGTAAGTTCCCGGGCGAGTTGATCGATTGCTTTTTAGTGAACTCGTGAACACCGACGTCGAAATTGTTCCCTTGTGGTCGTGTCATTCCGAAAAAGTCTTGGTGCAGGCCCGTGATTGAGGTTCCTGCGTCGATTAGAAAGCTGCCGGGTCTCAGACGGAAATCAAGAACTGAGACAAGGCTGAAATTCGGATCTCCTCCATTTATACCGTGAGGCTCATAGAACTTGAAATTGTCATGATTTCCGGTCCCAATGGCGAGACTCCCAGCTCTCATCCTACTGTAGTTGTCTTTGGCAACATAATTGTAATCAGCTACAACATTGGTTAGGACGACATCAAACGAATACCACCCTTTGTTGGTTGCCCCAGGGGTTCCGCAATCCAGGAATACGTTATTCTTGACTTCAACACCATGCGCCACACTGGTTCCAAGCTCTCCGTATGACCTCTGTCCAAAGTTCAGTGCGTGCCCGCCGTTGACCAGATTGCATCGATAAAACACGTTGTTGTAATACTTAATTCCAGGAACGGTACAACTCCCCTGCAGCGCAATATTGGCAAAAACATTGTTCCTGAAGGTCCAATCCCGGATATCAGGAACCATGTAGGTCTCCAGTTGCGATAATTGGCCCCCGGCGATGCTGGTGATCAGGTTGTTCTCGATGATGTGCCCGAGACTCCCGAATCCGTTTTCACCGAAGGTCTGAATAAAATCAATATGGTTGCCAACTCCTGGGACCAGGACGATGTTAGTAAAGGTATTGGCGCGGATTATGTTGTTTCTGCCCCACAGACGCACAAAATCGGACTGCCCTAAGTCGTGTACGTAGTTTCCTTCAATGAGGTTATTGTCTCCGAAAATGTTTATGGCGGTATCGGCTAGTGTGCCGGTGATACGGTTGCTGACAATTAGACAGCTAGAGGCAGCGTCAGCGCCGAATGGCCTGGTGCCAGGGGAGGTCCATGAGATGCCAGCGACATCAAGTGCGGATGCCGCATCGACAAGCACATTCGACACAACACTGTAATGGGCGTTTCTACCGAGGGTTACCAAGGCAGTGAAACGGTTCGTATAGCCGCTTACAGAGATGTTTATCAATCTGTGATAGGGGTGGTTTAGGTTTAGCTTGTGAACATTAGCTGTACCTTGCCCATCGATGGTGATGTACTGTCCCGGCTCACCGTTGCGCACGGTAGCTACGATTTCCGGATACTCACCGGCGGCAATCTTGAGGGTGTCACCTGGCTGAGCCATCGTCAGCCCTTTCTTCAAGGTGAGGAAGGGCTGTGCCTGGGTGCCTGGATTGGCATCATCACCGGTTTTTGCGACATAGAACGTGGCGGCCTTCGATAGGAAGGGAGTTGGCAGAAGAAGGACCAGAGCAAGAATTCGGGAAAACATCTTAATATAGCTTAGATTACGCTGCGTCAGGGTTTGGCGCAAACTGCCGGTATGCTCGTAGTCTCATGCAGTATCGGACTGCTATTTCACACGGGCTGGCAGTCGCCGCGGCAAACAACCGCGCTAACGAGCTTCAGAGTGTAGCTAGGAGCTTGCCAATCCGTAAACACTCATAAAATAGGGAAGAATGAGATCTTGGCACTCGCGACTTCGAAAGGGTGGGTGTCCCGATTTTGGGTGTCTGTTGCCTACCTTCTGGCATTTGGGGATTCGTGGGTTTCTGCGAACTGAAGCTCCATATCCGCCTCGTTAGAGGCTTCGGATAGCCCGGAACTTTCATCAGACTCGGTCGCCGGGTGGGCAAGGGCAAAGCCAATAGCTGTCAGTGCCCAGAAAAGATAATACAACTGCCGTGCAAAGATATGAACATTGGACAACATGAACAAAAGGACGACAGCGGATGCGCAGAGGCAGACGTAAATGTCGCGTTGTACGCCTGGACTGGCCCTTGCGGTTGCGAGCAGTTGCCAGGCAATCCGGCCATAAAGGGTCAGGGTAATGATCAGACCAAGTATCCCATACTGGAAAAGCGAATATGCGAGATCGTTGTCCCAACTTTCGATATTGTAGTCTCTTCCGCGGTAAGAGAGTTTCCAATCGATACTGCGGTTGAGACCCGCAGCCGGGCCGTTGCCCAGGAGCAAACGCCAAGGTGAATGACTTATGCCATTCCAAGCCACCGTCCAGAGTTCCAGTCGATACTGAAACGTGCCTCCTTTAAAGGAATCGGTGTTAACCGTGGCGCTTGCATACCCGGATAGGGTTTCGAGCACGCCTGGTCGGGCGACGAGAATCAGCAAAGCCGCCGTTCCCAAAATCATCAAGGGCTTACGCAGAGTAACTGTTCCAAACACAATCATGACTGCGACCGCCAGAAATGCTGCCAACCAGGGGCCCCGGCTCATGGCGTAATAGCAGGCCGCCATCATCATGGCGAGGGCCATCCAGGCAAGCCACCGCCGGGCCTTTGTCGAGGCAAGGTGGATCATGGCCATGGCCAGGGGGAAGCCCATAGCCATGCCAGCACCCAGCAGAATTCGGTGGCGGTAGGTGACCCTGACATCCCGACCGTATGAGGCCTCTGGGTCGGCGCCAATGAATCGGTCCACCACGTTTATGCCGGTGTATCGTTCTGCGATGGCCAATGAGGCAACGATGGAGATGCCAATTACGGCGGAACGCAGGAGGCGGAACGCGTCGGCGCGGTCCTTAAGGGTGGTGGCGAGGATGAAATAGAAAACGAACAGTTCCAACACGAATTCCAGGTAGCGTTTGATGCCGGCCACCTGATCGACCGCGCCGATAAGCGAGACGAGTGCCAGGCAGGCCCACCCGGCCATGAGGCCGCGAAATGGGACCTCGCGAATCGGTCTGCGATCGCGGAGTGAGAACCACCCGACGAACAGGCTCAAGATGACCAGGCGCTGGACCGTTAACTGAGGCAGACTCCCGGGCATCTCGATCCGGATTACCGTGGGAAAGGTGAGTAGTATGACGATGGCGTAGCACAGCGCACCGACGAAGTCCTTGCGCATGCGAACCCAAAGCGGAACCAGGACCGCCAGGATCAGTAATAACATCATGGACTGGCTCACGCGATCCTCCTTTGAGAAAGTGCGGTTAGGGCGATGTGAGAGCGAGGTCGCATCCTGTTTTTAGCGGGCGGTGCCGTGTTCCATGGAGAGGCCATGGGGGGGGCGGGGGGATTGGGCGATGATCGGTTTCTTCAGGCCAAGCGCCCAGGAAAGCATGATGCTTTGCTTAGCCTTGGAATCCTTCCAACGATTGTCTGCACCGGAGCTAACAAGAGAGGCGATCGCGGCTGGAAGGAAGCGGATGGCGGCGGCCGTGAAGATGGCTATGCGGTAAAAGAACTCGCCGGTCGCGCCATAGTATTTGCGCATGTATTTAGCGATCGACTCGTTCTTCATCAGAACTGAGAACCCACTGGGAGCTTTGGCGCTGGTGCCACCGCATACATGGATGGCTTCGGTTTCCGCAGTGTAGAAGATTTTCCAGCCAAGGGAGGTCATGGTGCGGGAGAGATCCACGTCCTCAGCATACATGAAATAGCGTTCGTCAAACCAGCCGGCCTGGTCGAACGCGGTGCGTCGCGCAAAGACAAAGCCACCGTAGATCTTCTTGATATAAGCGCTGTGCAGGGGATCGAGGCGGGGGAGCCAGCCGTGGAAAAGGCGGCGGCAGGTGCGATTGGCCAGCAGGAGTTCGACAAAGACAATGAACGGGGTGGGATACCACTGGAGGCCTTGCTCCTGGACTCCGCCGTCTGGATAGCGCATCAGGCAGCAGGCCGCGCCGATTTCGGGCTGCCGGTTCATGAGCTGCTGCATTTTTTCCAGCGTATCGGGTTTGAGTTCCGTGTCGGGATTTAGAAATAGAAGGAATGGCGTGTCGGTCCGGTTCCGCGCGAGATTGTTCCCGCGGCCGAAGCCCAAATTGGAGCCGGAGTTAAAGATGTCGTAATCCGGGAATTCCTGTTGCGCCTTCTCCCGGCTGCCGTCATGGGAATCATTATCCACGACGATTACCTTCACCGGGAACGAGGTGCGGCTGTCACGAATGGACCGCAGGCAGCGGGTGAGGAGATCGCCGCCATTCCAGTTTACGATGACGATGGTGAGCATGGGGCGACTCAGGGCAGAGGGCTGATGACCGAGGACAGATGACAGATTAGTGGCTGCGGACACGGGAAATGAGGGCCCGGAGTTTTTCGGCGCCGTTGACACTGGCGGTGCTTAGGAGATCGGCGGAGAGGGCGAGCCGGCCCAGACCGTTGACTTCCTGGCCGCCCAGGCCTTGCTTGAAATGGTAGACGCCGGGGTTGGTTTCCGGGTTGATGCCGCCCAGGTCGTACCAGCGGCAACCACGCTCCTTGAGCCGCTGCATGAGGGTCCATTGGAGCAGGTATGAGCCCTTGGTTTTCATGCCTTCATTGCTGGTGGCTCCGAGCAGGTAGATGCCCATATTGCCAACCCGTGAGCCGACCAGGGCGGTCATTGGTTTGCCATCCTTGCGGCTGATCAGGATCCACATTTTCTGCGGTTCGGGCAGCCGTTCCTGAATTTGCCGAAACTCGCGGACATCGACGGTGGTATCGAACTGCTTTCGAGCCATCATCTCGTCATAAAGAGCCAGGAATTCCTGATAGATCGCGTCGCTCGTGCCTTCGACCACTTCGAGCCCGTTGCGTTCCGCGCCATTCAGTTGGTTGCGCCATTTTTGGTCCAGGCTCTTGCGCAGTGTCTCGAGCGGAGGCGAAAGGTCTACCCGGAAAGTGTGGTAGGGTTTGACATCGTCATCCGGACGCATGCCCAGCTCCTGGCAGAGTTCCAGCAAACGGCAGCCTTGGTTGTCCTGAGTGAATTGGCGCGGGAGAATGCGCAGGAGCAGACGGCGGCGGTCGACATACTCGGCAATGATTGCCCGCAGTGCTTCGCGGCAAACCGCTTCGTTCCACTCGGTGCCAGCCGGCGTGCACACCGGTCCCCAGCGGAGGTAGGCCACCCCGCGGCCTAAGACTGGCAGGCGGACGATCCGAAACTGAGCCAGTGCCACGGGACGGCCGCAGTCTCTCAAGACCAGGTGACTGAGTTGTTTATCTCCCCAGGAGACCGCGCCGTAGGCCCAGGTCTGATAGAGGCTGGCATCGACAAAGCCCTCCAGCAGCGCGTTCCATTGCGCCTCGGTCACTTGGTCAATTTCGGTCGTGAACATCCTCAGTTCTCGGTCCTCCGTCATCGCCCCTTGGCCAGCCATCGATAGGCTCCAAGGATTTTCAGGCGGAACTCCAAAGGGCTGATGTCTGGATCGACGGTAATTCGGCCTGAGACAAATTCATCGGCGGATCGAAATGCGGGGGCCGGGCTGCTGCTGAAGATGCGTGAGTAACCGGCGTCTTTGGCTTGTGCGTCCAGCGCGGCGTTCCTGGCGCCGAAGGGATAACTGAATTGTTCGACGGGCTTGCCAAGCACCGCTTCCAGGTCGGTTTTGGATTGCTTGAGTTCCTGCGTCGCGCGTTCCATGCCGACCTCGAGCAAATTGGCGTGGGCCATGGTGTGGGAACCAACAGTGACCAGAGGATCCTGTGCCAGGTCGCGCAATTCTTCCGGAGTCATCACGCGGTCGTGTCGTGCCGCGGGATGGGCCTGCCGCAGCCATTCAGGCTTTTTCCCGAGTTGCCCCGAGGGAACGAAAATGGTCCAGGGAATGTTGCGCCGGGTCAGTTCCGGTGCGGCGTTTTCTTTGACGCTCAGGAAACCATCATCGAAGGTGACGCAAACGTAGCGTTTGCCAAGTTGCAGCAGGGCAGGGGGAGTGGTCGCGATCGGCTGAGCCAGGCGCGTGATCACGTCCAGTTGACGGATAAAGAGAGGTTTCAACTCAGATGGAATCGTGTGGTAGTAGATCACGATGCAGCGAGGCGCGAGCGGACGTCCGATGAATCGGCAAAAGGTCTCGCAGGTGGCATCAACAGCGCGCAGCAGCAAGCTGATGCAAAGTTTAACGAAGCGCTTCATGCCTTGGTGCGGACTACAGATGACTGAGGACGGAGGACAGAGGACGGATTACGGATGACGGACCGTTTTAGCGCCGTGTAGCCGGACAGAACTTTTCAGGTGCCAGGATCATCGACCCGAGCATTCGTCCAAGACGGAGATAGCCGGACATGAGTTCCTCGTGAACCTGTCGTTTTAGGTAATCGCAGGCAAGTGCCGTGTCCAGCCAGTGCTGGGTTTCGGCCTGTTCCGCGTCTGCGTCGGTCAGCTTGCTGACAAAATGGGCTGAGTAAGTTCGCTTTTGCCAAGCCTCAGCAATATTTGCCCCGACGGAGCGTGAGGATCTTCGAACTTGATCGACCAGTGAATACCGTTCTTCAGCCGGAAAAGTCCTGGAAATCTGGAAGACGGATTGTTGAAGCGCAAAAGCTACCTTGTAGACGTTAAGGTCTCGAAACGTTGAAATACGATCTCCCATGGTTCAGTCTTCCGTCCGCAGTCCTCAGTCTTCCGTCCTTTGTCCTCCGAACTAGGGCTGCCACTGCTCGAACCATAATTTGAGGGTTAGGAGAGAAACGAGGAAGAACAGGTCTTTTCCAACGTAATCGACGGTATCCGGGCGGATGTCCTGGGGGCTCAAGACCCGGTGAAAGAAATCGTTTGCAGGTTGGTTAGGTCGTTTCCAAAGTTCTGAGAGGCAGTGGCTGTGGCGCACGTAGAATTGCCAATCGGGCCACGAGCCGTCGGTGCCAACCGACTGGTGGAAACGGCGAAACTTGCGTTGAACTCGGGCGTAGTTGTTGGTGAGGCACTCGATCGCGGCGGGAGCGCCTACGAGTGAACCCGTGTTGGCGTCGGGGACCCGCGAAACCGGGCCCTGGCAGAGCCGTCGGACGGCTTTGGTATACACGGACCGGTTGAGTTTGTAGGAGAAGGGGATTCGGCGATAGACCTCCATAATGGCGCGGTCGGCCATGGGCAGGTACCACCCCATCACCCGTTGAGGCACCACGCGCTGTTGGTTGTCGCCTTCGTAATAGAGCGGAAATGTGCGCCGGGCCTCAATTTGAAAAACTGTTTCTGGCGAATCCTGGGCCTGGAATTCGGGAGGGACGCGCGATTGTTGTCTTTCCTGGATCTGGGCCGCCAGTGGGGTGGGGCGCAGATGGTGGCTAAAATAGAATTCGTGGCGGAATGGGGCGAGGCGTTCGCGTCCAGTCAGCCAGTGACTGGATCGGTTCAGGGGAAGCCCTTTGAACAGGTAATCGCAATAGCAGCCGGTAAGCAGGTTCTGCGCGCCATTTTCCTGCAACTGTCCCAGCACGCCCAGGAAATGGTTGTTGGCGAAAGTGCCCATGCCACCCGAAATTCGCACGCCTTGCTCGGCGTTGTCGCCGTAATACTCAAGGCCGCGCCGCCAGGCGAAGAAGGGTATATGCAGGGAAGACGCGATGGCCTGGGCGGTGGCCAATTCACGGTTGGGCTCGTTGTAGCAACAGAATGAAAAAACCTGCTCGCGATTCTCCACACAGGCCATGATCGCTCGGGAATCAAGACCGCCGCTCAGCGCGATGGCTGTCCGGCCCAGCCGGGGCAGTGTGCGGCGCTGCACCGCCGTGCGAAAGGCAGCCGCCAGTTCATCCGCAAGGTCGTCCTCGTTGAGCCTGGTGTCGTAGCGAAGGGAGAGATCAAAGTAGCGACGGCTGCTGAGCCGTTGTGTTCCTGCGGCATCCAGATTAATCGTCGTGACCGTGCCGGGTTCCATGGCACGGATGGGCCGGTAATAAGTATGCGGCGGCGTCACGGTGCTGGTGAGCAGGAACTCGGTCATGGAAACTGCATCCAGTTGATCTGCGACCCCAGCAACGCGGGCTAGGACATCTGGATGGGATCCGAAAATGAGAGGGTCTTCCCGGTCCAGGCGGAAGCACGGGAAGGCTCCCGCCGGATCGGTGATGAGGTGGAATTGATGGTTCCTGGGATCGTGGATCAGGATCACCCAATTGCCGCCCAATTGTTCCACGGCTTTGATCCCACCGCGGCTGAACATTTGCCAGATGGCTTTGCATGCCAAGCCCCCTTCACCGGAAACGGCTTCGGCCGCCTGCCATTTTTGCTCGTCGAGGGCTAACCGTCCGGAGATCGCCACGAGGACGCCTTCCGGGCTCCGGTAAGGCCCCCAGAGAGAGTTGTCATCGGTGGAAGAGAGGATCAGGGTGAACTCGGCTTCTTCAGTCACGATAACCTTGGTTTTCGGAGTAAACCGAAGAGCCGCCTCCGCTCCCGCCAATTGGCGTTTTTGCGGGGACCTGAAATCGACTATGAAATCACCCATTATCGTTGACCGGATCAGATGAACTGCCGGTTACTTCCCATTCGGGGACCAGAGGCTTGGCCTCCAGGTCAGGCGCCGGAGTTGCTGGTCGCGAAGGTAATTGATCAATTTCGGGTCATCCACTCGCGCGACCGATCTAAAGTAACTGCTGAAAAACCCATAAAACAGGGCTGCTGAAATAACGCCGTAGGGTTTATCGCGGAGACGGCTGGCACACTTGGCGATCATGAACAAGGGGTGGTAACCCGTGATGTAGTTGGCGCGACCGTTCTTAACCCAATTCTTCCACGTGCCATCCGCCGTGCCAGTGGATTTGAGTTGCAACAGCCTGATATCCCTAAAGGTGTAGGTGCGCCATCCGAGCATGTTGGCTTTGACCTCATCTAGAGTGTCCCATCCGGGTGCGGAGAGAAGGCCGCCGATGGCCTCCCAGCAGGCACGGCGATAAATCTTGGTGGCCCCACGCACATGGAAAGGAGGATCTCCCTTTACCTCCTCCAGCCACTTACCATTAACGTCATCGCAGACAACTCCTCCACCAATTCCCAATTTCGCATCCTTCTCAAACCGACCCAAGCATTGGGCAAAATAGTCGGGCTCAAAAAACAGATCGCCGTCAAGCTTGACAAGAAAGTCCCACGGAACGGTTGAGGGTTGAACGGGCGCGGCCTCGATTTGCCCGGGCGAGGACTTGAGGGATGAGAGGAGCCTGAGGCCGTCTTTGAAGGCCTCGATGACCCCGCCGCCGGACTTGCGAAAGCCTCGATCGGCGCGATGGAGCGTGCGGATCCAGGGGTGTTGCTTGGCTGCCTCATCAATGATGGCCCCGGTGGCATCTGTCGAACCGTCGTTAACAATGACCCAGAAGGAGGGACGCTCCGTTTGGGCGACCATCGATTCAATAGTCCGCCCGATGTGATCGGCCTCATTGCGGACCGGTGTGATGATGATGTAGCGGGACATCAAAAGAAAGGCTGAAGGCTGAAGTATAGGACTATGGGACCATGGGATTATGGGACTTTTTTTGCTTTGTGGCTTTCAGTCGTTTGATCATGGATTGCGGGGTAGCGAGCCAGTCGTAGTGGCCGTTCATTTTAGCTTTCAGCAGTGGGCGGTCATCCAATGAATTCACGGGCAAGCGCTTCAGGAGAAAGGCTGAAGGCTGAAGGCTGAAGGCTGAAAGTGCGGAGTCGGAAAGCGAAGGTTTTGGACCGGAGGGCTGCAGTTGCACGCGGCCGATTTGGGTGGTGGCGCAGGAAGAGTAGCCTGACCCCTGGAGCAGGTCGGTGAAACGTTCTACAAACTGGCGGTCTTGCTGGGGAAAAGCGTAGGGATAGCAGAAACTGGGCGAGGGTTGGCCCAGGTGGTCTTCGATTTCTTTCTTGGAGTCCTGGACCTCTGATTTGATCTCCAGCCACGACAACTCCACCAGGGTGGGGTGGTTAACGGTGTGGGATCCAAACTCAATCCCTGCCTGGTGACATTCCTGGACTTCGGACCACGTCAGGCACTGTTTGGGAGAGGCTGAAGTGCCGGATTGGGGCACAAATGGACGACGGGTTTCGCCGATGAACGCGGTCGGGAGAAACATGGTGGCGCTGAAGCCGAATTCATTCAGAACGGGGAAGGCGTCCGTGTAGAAATTGTGAAAGCCATCGTCGAAGGTAATCACAAGAAAGGCTGAAGGCTGACTTCTGTCCTCCGTCCTCAGCCCTCCGACTTCCGGTTTCTTGCCGGACTGCAATGCGGTCACCAATTGGGAGACGGTGAGGGTGCGGTACCCGTTTTCGGAAAGAAAGGCCATCTGGTCGCGAAAAGCCGCCGGGGTGGTGTTTACACGGTAGTAACCAGAGATTCCCGTTTCCGGATCATTCGAGATGCTGTGATACATCAGAACGGGGACGGCCCCTTCTGAGTCAGGGGCGGAGTTCCTCGCAAACAGGCTGCGCCAGGGGCGAACCACGTTTAACGTGATGAAGCGGTCGAGGCGCATTGGAGTTGGGACTATGGGACTACGGGACTACGGGACTATGGGACTATGGGACGAATCAAGAAAGGCTGAAGGCTGAAGGCTAAAGGCTGAAATGTCAGCCCTGAGACTTTTCCACCAGCCCGTCTACTAGGCGGAGGTAGTCGCTTTTTCGGGTGTCCCAGGAGTTTTGACGGGCATACTCGAGGGCGTTGGCGATCTGGCGGGCGCGCAGTTCGGGGTTGGTCAGCAATTCGATCATGGCGTCGGCTAGTTGGGCTTCGTTGCCGGACTCGAAGAAGCGCACGACGGAGTCGTTGAAATAGAACCGGTCAATCCGAGTCTCGGAGACCACCATGGGCACGCCGAGGGAGAGGAACTCCATGATCTTGGTGCTATAGGCTTCGTTGCCGAAAGAGTTGGCGCGTTTGGGCACGACGCCCAGATCGGCGTTGGCCATGATCTCGGCGATTTCCCGAACTGGACGAGGCGGGAAGAACAGGACTTTCTTCTCCAGGCCCAGGTCGGCGGCCAGAGCCACGAGCTCGGCTTTCACATTGCCGTCGCCGTACAGGTGGAACTCGGCGTTTGGCAAGGTGGCGGAGACTTTCTTGAAAGCCCGGATAGCGATGTCCAGGCCCTGATGCCATTGCAGGCCGCCGGGAAAGAGCACTATGAGCTTGCCGTCGTTGCGGGTGCGGGTGCGGGCAGCGAAAATGGTGGTATCGACGTTGTTGATGAAGACGGAACAGTGCCCGTTCTTGCCCGTGCGAAGGCGGTATTTCTCGAGCCAAAGGTCGTTGGCTATGATGACATGGTGAGCGACTTTCGACGAGGCAAGCTCCATGAGCTTCAGCAAGCGGATGCCAAAGGATTGCTCGCCACGTTTGAATTTGCTGGCATAGAATTCTGGCACAACGTCGTGGATATCGAGAAGGACCTTGGCGCCGGTCAACCGCGGGTAGAGGCCGGCGAAAACGACGAAATCAGGGATGTTATGAATGTGGAGCAGGTCGTAGCGTTTGCGCGAATGTTCGCGGGCGATCCAAGCAGCACAAATGGCCAGGAATTTCACGATGGGAAGCAGGTAGGAAAGCGGGGAGGTCTCTTTCTTCCCGTAGCGCGGATGGATCCGGATGTGTCGCACGCCACGCAGGGTTTCCTCGCGGGGCAGTTCCGGGTTGGCTTTGAGTGCGAGGACATCCACCTGGTCACCCCGTTGGGCGAGTGCTTCGGCATACCGGGTGACCCGTGCGTCCGATGCGTAGTAGGAGTAGGTGACCATGCAGACGCGCTTGGGGCGGGGGCGGAGAGTGGGTTTTATGCCAGCCGTGAATGCGGCAAGGTCCCGCGGCAGGGGCTGCCAGAAGGAGTTCCCATAGCGTTGTTTGGCGAACTTGAGGAACTGCTCGTAGAGATCCACCGGGAACGTCTGCGGGCCGTTTGGCTGACCAGCGAAGCGCATGTAATCTGGGTGCGTATTCACCAGGGCCATCCCGCCGTGTTTGGCGATCCAATCGAGTTTCTGGAGCCAGATATCCGGGGTGCGCTCCCGCAACAACAAGAAGAGCGTAGAGTCCTGGGGCAGGGTGTAGGGGAGCTCGACGTAACCATTATTGGGAAAGGCTGAAGGCTGAAGGCTGAAGGCTGAAGGATAAGAATTGAAGGCTGAAAGATTTGCTCCGTCCACTGCCCTCTGACCTCCGCCTTCTGTTCCCTGGCTTCTGACTTCTGAACTCTGGGTTCCGGTATCCGGATTCGGGACCCAGAAGGGGAAGATGGTGGCGGTGCCGTCGGGCTGGGGTTCGAAGGGGTCGGTGTCGAACGTGGAGGCATCGTAGAGGACATTCAGGTGATGCTGCCAGTCGAGATTGTGGAGCATGAAGCCGGCGCGGAAGCCGACGGCACCCCAGGTTTTGAGGTGGTGATTGATCCGTTTGGCGTTTTCCAGGAAGGCCTCGTGGGTGCTGAAGAGTTTGCCATCGTGATGCAGGTCGTGGACCCCGACTTCGAAGCCGCGTTCTTTGAGTTGTTGCAGAAAGACGGGATCGACCTGGTAATCGCCTTCCGGGACGAAATTGAAGGAAGAGCGGAACCCGAGGCTGGACTCAAGGTCGGCGAGTTGTTGGGTCTTGTCGTAGCCGCCCTGGCGTTCGACATCATGCGTTAACACCAAGGCGAATTTTTTGCCATCGGGCCAGCCTGGCCAACCCTCTGGCGGCCGTTCTGAGCCTGGGAGAATGGGCCAGGTATTTGCGTAACGCGACCGCCGGCCCCGTGCCAGAACCCGGCGGAGCGACATGCGGACACTCCATGGGATCAGGGGTTTGGCCCAGTAATAGAGGCGGTTGCGGAGCATTCTAGAAAGGCTGAAGGCTGAAGGCCGAAGGCTAAAGTTAAGGCAAAACGCTGAAGGCTGAAGGCTAAAGGCAGAAGGGTTAAGGCTAAAGGCTAACAGGCGGAATTGGCGACGTTATCCTATTGCTTCGATTTCTTTTCGATGGTTGTGAGGATTGCCGTGAGTTGGGACGTTTCGTCGAGCAGACTGGCCATTTTGGCGGGTCGAACGCGGCCACTATCGACGAGTAACTCAAGCCAGTAAGCGCTTTCTTCGATCTCTTTCAGAGAATCTCCAACTTTCGCTGCGAACTCGGCCTTGGAACGAGCCCGGGAGGCTTCACGGTAGTTGGCGCCGACGGAGGTTGCGGATCGTAAGACTTGTTTTCCAATTACCTGCGCCACCATGTCGCTCTTGGGGAGCTTTGCGTACATCTGGATGACCCGTAGCGCGTACTGCTTGGTGCGCAGCTTTAGGTCTGTATCCATTTCGCCATCAGCCTTTGATCTAGAGTTCTTGCTGGAGCATGCGGGGGACGTAGGTGCGGGTTTTGTTCAGGACTACGCCGACATGGGGTTGGTTCTGCCGGATTAGATCGGCGGCTTTACGGACGACATCGCGGTCGGTTTTCTCGGATTCAACCACCATAACTACCATGTCCATGAACTTGGCCAGGCGAGGCGTGATGCTGATCTGCGTTACGGGCGGCATGTCAAAGATGATGTAGTCGTAGTCGCTGGCTTTGAGTTTGGGCACCAGGTGGGTGAAGCGTTTGGGCATGACGCGAGGGAGTTTTAAGGCATTGGCGGCCTCGCTCACGACATAGAGGTTTTCATTGACCTGGGTGTGGTCGCGGGTTTCGGCTTCGAGGGCGTCATCGATACCGCAGGCGAGTTTGCCTTTGTAGAACTGATGGGCGGCGCCTTCCTGGTTCATGTCCACCAGCAGGACATTGCCGTCACCGGTTTCGGAGAGGGAGGCGGCGAGGCCGGCGGCGGTGGTGGTGACCCCCGAGCCGTGCCCGCAACTGGTGATGGCCACCAGTTTGGGTTTGTGCGTGAGGTTCTTAACTTCGAAGAAGGTGACGAGGCGATCTCGCAAGGCGTCGTGGAAATCCCGCAGAACGTCACGCGGGTCCCATTTGACGAGGTGTTTGCCGCTCTCCTGGGGTTCGACTGTGGCGGTGCCCGCGCCACTTTTCCATTCCAACTGTTTGAGGCCGGTCCCGTTCAGGGCGGCCATGTGGCCGTTGCGGCTGATGCGTGGAATGTTGAGGAAGAGATCGAGGCCGAGCTTGTTCTCGATATCGACGGGACGTTTGAGGGAGCGGTCCAGGTACGTCTCGATAGCGAAAGCCAGGAGCAGAGCCAGCGCGATGGCGCCACCGGCGATGCCCGCCATCACCTTGTAGAGCGGCAGATTGTCGCGCCCCGGAGGGGAGGGGGCCTGGATTTCACTGATGTTCGAGACTCGGCCGGCGCCGAGAGCTTCGTTGATGCGGGCTTGTTCGAGGCTGGCCTCGAAATACTTGTAATGGGATTCCTGAAGTTCCTTCGTGCGCTGAAGAGAAGTGATGGATCCTTCGACTTCGTCAATGCGAGAGGCGTCCAGGCGAACACGTTCGAGTTGTTCATTCAGGACTTTGATCTTTGATGCCAGGGCGGCGATACGGGCCAATTCGGTGGTCAGATCAAGCTGAGGTCCGCCAGTTGCGGTGGCTGGGGCTCCGGGCGAGGTAGTGGTCCTGGCAGGGGCGACGGCCAGGAGCCCGGGGTGGTCCGTTTCGAGTTGCTGCTTCAGTTTTTCATTCCAGGTGATCTGCTCAGTGAGAGATTTCACCAACGAACTTTCCGGAGTGAATTGGAGCAGCAATTCCTGCTCGCGCTTGCGCAGGGTGTCTATCAGGTTTCGAAGACGGGTGTAATCACCGATAACATTTGAGGGAACCACCGGGATTTCATTGGTGACCACGGTGGTTTCGTTGGTCGTCGTCACCGCAGGGCGAACGGCGAGGATCCTGGAGAGTTCGGCGGCGGCGGCGCGGCGTTCGGCGAGTTCAGCTTCGGCATCGAGAAGGGATTGGCTAATGCGGGCGAGTTGGTCCGAAAATGTTTTTTTGCTGTCTTCGAGCGAGATGATGCCTGCGTTCGTTCGAGCGCGGCGCAATTCGCCCTCGGTTCGCAGAAGACGCGAGCGAAGGTCGTCGGTTTCACGGGTAAGGAACTCATTGAACATGCCCACGGAGCGATGGATTTCGGCGTGGCGCTGGTAGTAGGCATCGATCAGAGCCTTGAGGACGGGCTGGACGATGGACGGGTCGCGGTGTTTAAAGGTGATAGTGAGGACGTCGCTGCGCCGGGGAGCTTCAACAGTAAGGCTCTGCTGGATGAGGGAGCCAGCGGAGAAACGGTCGGGCAGGGGATGATCTGGTCCCAGGAGTCGATCCGGGCCGATAGTCTCGGCGACCTCCTGGGCGAGGTCGAGGCTGGTGAGGATCTCAACCTCGGTGTTGATGACGTTTTCGCCCCGCTGGTCGGTGGTCTTAATACGCGCGTCGGTGGGGTCGAGTTGGCCCGGAGACTTGTTCTCCACCACGTAGCGGATGAAGAGCTTGGCCTGGGATTGGTAGGCGACCGGATGGGTTACATACCAGGCAGCCGCTCCCCCTAAGCCGAGCAGAGAGAGGAACATGATCTTCCACTTGTGGCGAAAGAGGATTTGGTAGATATCCCCGATGCTAAAGGTGCCCGCAGGCGGGGGATTGAGTTGTTTATTATTCATAGACAATGGTCCCTATTCAGGACAGGTGTGGGTACAGCAATTTGCCGGCCAGCCGCAACAGCGGCGCCGGCAGACAGCGGAAAATGGAATTATGCCAACCCTCGGCGAGGTCGTGATCGAGGACAAACTTTCCCAATCGGAAATCGTATTTGCAGTAATCGAGCGACTGTTCGCTGGCACCGAAGCTGAGTTTGAAGCGGCGCAGACCTTCATTGGCTGCGGAAGTTCGTCCGAAATTGAGCCTGGAACAGCCCAGGTCAGCGCAACGCTTAATGGATTCCCACATGAGGAGATTGTTTGGGCGAAGGCTCTGGAAGCGGTAATCCGAGGCGCCGAACTTGTAGATAGCGGTCTTGCCAAAATGAAAGAAGATGGCGGCGGCGACAGTCTTGCCCGGGGTCGACGCCAGACTGACAAAACCGAGACCGGGTTCGAGGACGAAACGTCCGATATTTCGGAAAAAGCGGTTGGGCTGGGGCGGGACCCCGTGGCGCCGCCGTGTGCCGCAGTGCAGCCGATAGAATGTTTCCACTGCTTCAGCATCCTGGCGGAACTCGACCCGCAGGCCAGCTTCTCCCGCCTTGCGGATTCCCCGGCGGACGGCGGAGTCGAGTTGTTTAAAGAGACTGTCAAACGAATCGCTGAGATTGAGCACGTGGCTGAGGAAGGAAATCGACGGCGAGGCTCCGGGCCAGCCGGCTGAGCGGCTGCGGCACTCGAAGTAGCGCCAGTGGCGCGAACGGCCATATTCAAGCGTTCGTTGGTAGAGAGGTGCAGGGTCGGTTCCCGCCAGCAGGAGCGGCTCGCAAGAATCAGTGAAGGGCAGGGAAACACCGCGATTGCCGGTGACCGGGCTGGATATTTCCAGGACCGGCAAGATGCGGATTGGTGAGCCGCCACTGAATTCAGCCTGGAAAGCGGGCCGGTGCCCGTAGGTCTCGGTCAGCACTCGGGTCCATGCAGCCGTGTGAAAAACCGTGGCTGTCGGAAACTTCGCGAGCCACTGATCCCATTCTGGATGCTGCAATGAGTCAGCGACACGCCATCCGTCCTGCAGCGAATTGGTGCTCAATGAACCCTCTGCAACAGGGGAGAAACCCAAATGAATAAGTCACCGACCCGCCGAAGCGGTGCAAGAACAGCGCTTACGGGAGGAGGCGCCCCACCTAACGTTTCAAGAGAGTGGTGTCGGAACTCTTCTTATCGGCGACAGCGTTCGTGGCGGGTTCTGGTGTGATCGGACGTCGTGCCGGGCCAGTCAGGAAGTTTACGGGAGCGCCTTTTTGTCGAAGCGACTCAGAGGACGCCTCGAGAATGCGAACGACGTCCAGGCCTTTCTGGGCACTGGAAATGGGTTCCCGACCCTCACGGATGCTGTCGAGAAAATCCTGACATTCGGCTTTGAGGGGTTCTTCCTGTTTTACGTGGGGGACGTAAACATCGCCGTAATGGTAGGCGTAATTGAATTCGGCAAAAGTGTCGTAATGGGGGGGGCGCTCGACGCGGGCATCGTAGATGCGCAATTTTTCCAACTGTGAGACATCATCATACACGAGCATGCGGCGGCTGCCGACGATGGTCGTCTCGCGGATTTTGCGGGGGTCGAGCCAACTGCTATGAATGATTGCAGAGCGGTTCTTGCGGAAGTTGAGGTTCATGCAGGTGACGTCCTCAATTCCTGGTGTGACGTGGGCAACGCCACGGCAATTAATGTCGCCAGGAAACTCCTGCATGATGTGGAGGATGATGGAGATATCGTGGGGGGCGAGGTCCCAGGCGACGTTGATGTCTTTCTGGAACAGTCCGAGGTTTAACCTTCGTGTGCAGATGTAGCGGATGTCGCCCAAGTCACCGCTATCGACAATCTGCTTGATGCGGTTAACCACCGGTGAGTAAAGGAAAGTGTGGCCGACCATCAGTGTCAGGCCCTTTTTCTGGGCGATATCCATGAGTTCCTCACATTCCGCCGAGGAAGCCGCCATGGGTTTTTCGATGAATGTGTGCTTGCCGGCCATGAGGCTGGCTTTGGCCATGGGGAAATGAAAACGGACGGCGGTGGCGATGGCAACGGCTTCGACCCCGGACTCCGTCAGCAACCGGTTATAGTCGGTCTCCATACGGACTTCGGGATAGAGTCCGTTGATATGCTTTAGCCGTTGCTGGTTGAGATCGCAGATAACCTCCATGCGACAATTCGGCACCGCACGGAAATTGCGAATGAGGTTTGGCCCCCAATATCCGCAGCCTACGACTCCGACTTTTATAGTTTTTTGCATTACGACCTTCTGTTCTAGCAGCGATCAGGCCAATCCTGAGGTACTGCGCTTCTCAGTTTTTTACGATTTGTGCCGCCTTCAGACCTTAATCCAATTTCAACGGCATTTAGCCGCTTGAATGTCCCGCAGGGCACGAGCTTCAGTCTGACTTTGTGCCCGTTGCCAGATTCCCGGCTGACCTGGAGGGAACGCCAAAGCTGGTGGAGCTTCAATAAACCAGTACAAAGCTCCGCACTTGCACGTTTCCTACCCTCAACCCAGTTTTTCCCGTTCACTTACCGGGAAACGGCGCGAGTTACAGCCCTATCCAACCGCTGCAATCCGCTCCGGGGAGGGCATTGCAAGCAGAGGCATAGAGTCTGCCACGCGACGATTTTCCAACACTAAAGCTCGGCGGTCGACTTCCGCCACCGTCATACGGCCCAGAAACTCCAGGAGTACCTGTACGCGTTGACGGGCTGGAAGAAACCGAACCACCACTCCGCGGGAGCCGAGGAACGCGCCTTCGGCGACCGTGACTTCGTCTCCGGGGGAAATTCGCTCCTGCACCGACATCGGTTCGTCCTCTTCGAAACATTGACGAAGTTCTTCGATGACGGGGTCGGGTACGGGCGGTACTTGGCCGCTAAAATGTACGAGGCTGCTCACACCGTAAGTGTGGCGGATCGAGTCGGCGTACTGCCCAAGTGCGCATCGGACAAATAGATAGCAGGGGAAAAGAGGTTCAACCACGTTTGCCGGTCCGCGGCGGGTGGCCCGTTCGAGCCTTAGCCGCGGGAGGAACACCTCGAGACCTAACCGTTTGAGAAGGCTGGCGCCGGCGATGTGCTCATGCTTGGGTTGCGTGCGTACGCAGTACCATGCCTGATTCTCAAGTATATGTGACGCAGTTAAATTCAAAGCTAAGGGTTCTCGGCTGAGTTTGCGTTACTTTATCTTATCAAATTAGGGGCGATAGATCAAGTCCAGCCTGGGATTATTCCCAAAAGGCTGGAGCCACTGCTTTTTTGTCCTATTCCGCTCATGTTTACTATTATTTGAATTAAGTAAATATCAAAATGGCCAAATCGAATCACCATTGATTCGTGCAAGTTGCAATGTCTAGTTGACTCTGGATCTATGCAAATTGCATTGTCTGGTCGACTCTGATCTCTGAACTATCAATAACTATCAATGATTAGCAATTTCGTGGCCAATCTCGTGTTTGGTGCCCATTGACATTCAGATCTGAACCACATGCATCCCGCCCCGGGGTTTGACTCTAAGAGCACAAACGTAACTAACTTTGCACCAAAATATTAGAATTCAAGTGGGATTGAGTGAGTCACCTGAATTCTGGGTGGTTGTCGGACTGAGGTTCGAGCTTGAAACGCACGACAGCGCAATCGCAACAACAAATCTGATACAGCAGATTTTGTTCCGGTCTCGGCATGAAATGTAAGGAGAGTCGTTTTGATGAACCTGCCAGATTCAAAAGGAGACCGTCCAGTCCCGAATCACCCCAGCCCCATAACGCTCGGCTGTCCCATTCCGAGACGGGCAGACGGAGGGCAGGGCGAGGATCAGACAACCAGTGGCTCAACCGCGGATCGATTATGCGAGCCGAGCGAATCCGGAGTTTGGGTGCGCGTTGGTAAGGCTATTTCTGGCCCAGATGCAGAGACCCACGGCAATACTCAATGCTGCGCTCAAGCTCCGCTTTCTGGTACGCCCGCTCAACCTCCTGGTTCGGCGAGCGATGCGGATCGATCGGTTTGCCCTTCCTGGCCATCGCCAGAAAAGCGGCAAGGTCGGAGGCCCGGGCCTTGGGCCACGGTTCCCAGAAGGAGGGCTTCAAGTAGGGGAAGGGACGGGCAAAGCCGGAAATAATCTCCAGATTGATGGGGGCTTTCGGGCAAAGGGCGGTGAAACGTTCAATAAGGTGGGGCCAGTCGGTGAGTCCTTCGCCAACGGCGGTCCACTGGACCTTGGCGCCTTCTTCGTATTCCCAAATCATGGAATCACGAATCCCGGTGGTGACCGTGTAGGGGCCGAGTATTTCCAGGCTGGCAAGCGGATCCTCAAGGGTCCAGGTGGCGTTGCCGGAATCGTAGGTGACGCCGACGTAATCTTCGCCAGCGGCCTTGACCAATAGCACCAATTCCCAGGCTTGCATATCCCCCGCGTGGTTTTCGATGGCGATCTTGATTCCAGCGTCTATGGCCTTGGTGCGACATGCCTTGCAGACTTCGACTGTGTCCTGGATCCTGGCTTCGATGCCGCCATCTGTCTTTCGGTCTTCGCCCGTTCCCAAAACACAGCGTAAAACTGGCGACCCGAGAGCTTTTGCTACCCTGATGCCAAGAGAGAGATGTTCCACCGCAGTGCCCCATTTGTTCCTAAAGGCCTTGGAGGTGGGACAAATGCTCCACGTGCCAGCATGGATTTCGATGCCAAGATCCGTGGCTTTGGCGCGGACTTCCTTTAACGAGGCCTCTTCAAGGCTTTCATAAGCATCCAAGTCTGAGATCAGTAACGTGTCCAGCTTGTGGGATGCGGCATAATCGAGCAACGCTGGCGCTTTCCAGCCCATGGCGCGGATGGAGAAATTGTCAAAGCCCAGTTTCAACTTCCCGGCAGAAGGAGCTTGGGCTGGAGCGATACCAGGCAGAGCCAAGGCAGCACCGGCAACAGCAAGACTTTTCAGGAATGTTCTCCGATCCGTGGCAGGCAAATGTTTATGCATGGATTAGGTGCTGCCTTCGGACAAACTAGTCCGGTCGGCGCATTGACGTTTTATGTGAAAGGGCCTTTACTGGCCAGCAAATGTTTTCCGTTTTCGGGATCAACGAGTCGAGACTGAGATTCACGCCCCGGACCGGGATTTCCCAACGATGAAAGAATATCCTGAGCCGCTTAATCTGAAAGCTGTCAAAGTGTTTCCGCTGGCGGAGCGCCGAAGTTTGAGCAGCCTGAAGAAGATGTTGATCGATCCATCTGCCTCGATCCCTGAATGCGGTGCGGAAAACGAGATGGTCGTGGAGGAGTGTGCCCGAAAAGTGGTGGCGGCGCGGGAGAGGGGATCCAGCGTGATGTTGATTTATGGCGCCCATTTGATCAAGAACGGAGGCATGCGGATTATGAATGAACTCCTACGCGGGGGTTGGATAACACACTTGGCAACCAATGGAGCAGGGACCATCCACGATTGGGAGCTTTCATATCTTGGACGCACGGAGGAAAGCGTGAGGGAGAATGTTGCCAAAGGTTGTTTTGGGACCTGGGATGAAACTGGGCGAAACATCCAGTTGGCCTTACTGGCAGGCGCGCTCCGAGGCGAAGGTTATGGCCGTAGCCTGGGGCGATTTATTATGGAAGACGGAGTCGATCTGCCGACGCTATCGGACTTGGAGCGTGGTTTGCGGGAGGATCCAAGAGACCCACTGGCTCCTGCTTGGGCAGACTTGCTGCACGTGATGCTGCAGCATCGCCTGGATGGAGGAAAGGTGGAGGTCAAGCATCCGTGGAAGGAGACTTCGATACTCGCCGAGGCTTTTCGTCTTAACATTTCCATGACTGTCCACCCGGGAATTGGCTACGACATCATTGCTACCCATCCTATGTATAGCGGTGCCGCGGTAGGCCGCGTGGCAGGGCTTGATTTTGGGTTTTTTGGGAGGGCGGTTGAAGGTTTGGATGGGGGAGTCGTGTTTTCCGTCGGATCCGCGATCATGGGACCGCAGGTCTTCGAGAAGAGCATCAGTTGCGTGAACAATTTAAGGTTGCAGGCAGGGCGGTCGGTTGTCCAGGGGCATTCAATCTATGTCGTGGATATCCAGGACGGCGGTCAGTGGGATTGGGCTGCCGGCGAACCGCCTAAGACCAACCCGGCATATTACCTCCGGTTTTGCAAGAGTTATGCCCGGATGGGCGGCAATATGCGGTATGTGCAATGCGACAACGTCACTTTTTTGCACCACCTCTTAAACCGCTTAAAGCCGATGATGGAGAGGTTTAGCAGCCCGCTTTAGACGTCGCATATTTGGATCCCTTGTTTCAAGGAAGCCAAAATGTCGGGACGCTTTGGAATGAATTCCTGGGCAACAAAGCCTTTGAACCCGGTCGCCACGATAGCCTGCATCACTACCGGGTAGTAGATTTCCTGGGTTTCATCGATCTCATTTCTGCCGGGAACGCCGCCGGTATGGTAATGGCCGATATATTTGGAGTTCTCCCGAATTGTGGCAATGATATCACCCTCCATGATTTGCATGTGGTAGATGTCATATAACAGTTTGAAACGCTCCGATCCCACGCGTCTGCACAGTTCGGCACCCCATGCGGTATGGTCGCACATGTAGTCCTTGTGATCACGTTTGCTGTTCAGCAATTCCATGCACACAGTTACCTTGTGCTTTTCCGCCACAGGCATAATGCGCTTCAGACCAGCTGCACAATTGTCCAAACCCTGCTCATCGGACATGCCCCTACGATTACCGGAAAAACAGATGATATTTGGGTGACCGTACTCGGCGACCTTCGGGCTGGTTTGCTCGAAGAATTGCACAATCTTATCGTGGTTCTCGACTCGGTTCAGGCCGTTTTCAATCCCCCCTGGGACGCCACTGACCATGCCGCAAACCAAGTCGTGTTTCTTGAGCAGCGGAAAATCCCTAACCTCGAGCAGTTCGACTGATTCAATGCCCATTTGCTTGGCCGAAACACAAAACTCCTCAAGAGGTATTTTCCCATAGCACCATTTACAGACTGAATGGCGAATTCTGCCCTTCAATTTGGCGGTCGGTTCTGCGCCAAGAGTTGAAGCGGGCAATTGCGAGGTGAATGCCAGGGCGACAGCCCCCGTCCCTAGATGTTGAATGGCTGTGCGGCGCGAGACTTTCGTTTTCATTGAGTCAAGAGGATAGTTTTGGGCTGGTTCTTTGACACGCTTTTTCGCGTCAGCGGTTTCTCTTTGTGAAACGGTCGGCCACGAAATCCCAGTTTACCACGTTGAACCAAGCCGCGATATAATCAGCCCGGCGGTTCTGATACTTTAAGTAGTAGGCGTGCTCCCAGACGTCCAGGCCCAACAGGATAGCCTTGGACCCGTTGGCCATAGTCGGAGAATCCTGGTTAGGACTCGTCTCGATGACCAGTTTTCCGTCGGAAGTCTTTACCAGCCACGCCCAACCGCTGCCAAAGACCCTGGTGGCTGCGGCAGTAAACTGTTCCTTGAATTTGTCAAGACTACTGAAAGTGGATTCGATGCTCCTAGACAGTTCCCCCCGAGGTTGACTCCCACCCTTTTTCATCATTTGCCAGAACAGGGAATGGTTGTAATGCCCACCGGCATTGTTGCGTAGGGTGGTTCGGACCTGCTCCGGCACCGCATCGAGGTGACTTATCAATTCTTCGATCGACTTGTTCGCCAACTGTGGATGATCGGATAAAGCTCTGTTGGCGTTGTTTACGTAAGCGGCGTGATGTTTGCCATGGTGAACCTCCATTGTGGCCGCATCGATATAAGGTTCCAGAGCATCACTAGGGTAGGGCAAGGGCGGCAATTGGAAAGGTCCAGCAGCGGTGCCCGGAGCGGCATTAGCCCGAGAAAGCCCCAGGTTTGTAAGGGTGGCGCAAGCCATGGTGGCCAACGCCGTGTTTTTTAAAGCCTGTCGTCGCGTCATCATAAAACAGTTGTGTTCCAGAATACTTGTTCTTGCAGTCGGGCGCTGTTTTCATGGTGCCCGGCCTGACTTAACCCGGTGAACATAGACCTGCATTCCGGATTCAGCAAGCGATGCAAGGAAGTAAATTGGAATGCATCTTATTCATTTGCGCGACGAAACTAATGATAACCAAAGGCCTGCGGCTACCGCTGTCACCGTGCGCCGGGAGCTTCGGCGAGAATCAACCGCTGGATGATTTTCCGGTGGGCTGCGACGAAAGCCAGTTGGTCGAGTTCTGTCCGATTCAGCCACCGGCTCGTCGGTGGCGATTGAGGAATTGGCTTTGACAATCGCGCACCAAACACCTGTAAGGTGATGCGATACCGAGTGATCGAATGCTTGATTACCATGATTCGACCCAAGGATTCCGTGCTGTCGCCAAAGAGTTGTTTTGCGGCGGTTCGTGCATTCGAGTTTTTGATCTCAATGTTCGGAAATTCCCAAAGATGGGCATTGATGGTGCCTGAGGGGCGTTGCCAGGCCAGGAACCGGTTGCCGTGCTCGATCACGAAGGCGGCATAAATTCTTTGAGCAATTGGCTGACGCGCTGCCGGCGTCGGGAGTTCTTCAACTCGTTTCTGTTTGTAGGCAGCACAGAACTTTACCACGGGGCAATTCCGGCATTGGGGATTTCTGGGTGTGCAGATGACTGCACCTAGTTCCATTAGGGACTGGTTGAGAAACGAACAATTCGGAACCGAGGTGTTTCTCGAGGCAGCCGCGGTTTGAACCAATTCCTGAGCCAGATTCCACAAACAGTCATTCGTGGACTTCTGGCGAGGATCTCCGGAAACGGCGAAAATTCGGGCGAGCACGCGCACAAGATTGCCGTCAACCGCAGGCACGGGCTCATTATAGGCGATGCTGCAGATCGCGCCGGCCGTGTAGCGCCCGATCCCAGGCAACCCCATTATTTCCTCAAAACGCTTGGGGAATTGCCCCCCGTGTTGTTGCTGGATGATCACTGCGGCGCGCTGCAAGTTGCGCACGCGGGAGTAATATCCCAGGCCCTCCCAGAGCTTGTGGAGTTTGGAGGCCGGGCAACCCGCCAAGGACTCGATGGTTGGCAGTTCCTGGACCCATCGTTCCCAGTAGGGGACAACGGTGGACACCTGCGTTTGCTGGAGCATGATTTCCGACACCCAGATGCCGTAAGGATCACGTGTGCGTCGCCACGGCAGGTCACGTGCTTTCCGACTGAACCATCGCAACAGGGCACGGACCAAGCTTTGATGCCTCATGACAGTAGGGATTCCTGCGGGTGTCAGTGGCCTTCGTTGTGGTGAAGCTGGATCAGTCCGAAGAAGGTGTACGGATCAACCACCGTCACGCCCAACTCTGGGTGCTTATCATCGAGGATCTGTGACAACTCCGCGTACCATGCCGGAGATTTCAAGATGCTGCGTGCCCAGAAAAAGCCCGGGCCACGACGGTTCCCGTGAGCGGCTTGTGCGATGATCCCTGCCGCATTCTTAACGTTATCGGGCAAGTCTCGCTCAGGACACGTGGGGATGCCGCCAAGCATGGCCGGCGCCGACTCGAAATGCGTCCCAGCGCCATCGGGGCTGAATCTTCGGTAGGCCTCAAATTCCAGTTTGGTTGAAGCTCCACCCGCACCATCGAGAATGAATCCGGTAATGGTGAGGTCCCAGCGCTGGTAATAATTCCGGCAATAATCCACCCACACTTGCAGTCCCGACGGCAGGCCTGACTCTGGGCGGACGGTGAGCGCGCGTGGGTTGAGATAACCCGCACCGGAATCACCGGCGATGAAGAAGTCATTGGTGGTGGCATGCCGCCGGGCATAAACCATCGCTTGGGGAGAGCGGTCGGCCAGGTTCGGGTTGAATGCCCAGCCCAGCGGCACTTTTCCGCGTGCGGGATCGCGAAAAAAGCGCGGAACCGCTTTGTAAAGCCAGGAGGGAGCGTCGTAATCTCCCACGTAATGTCCAAGATAGAACTTAGGAGATACTTTGCCTTCAGTGGTAACCAGACCGCGGTTCCTCCAGTCGGCTAACGCCGGTTTGGGGTTCGGCTGCGGATAGCGCGAAGCCAGTGGGTAATGTTGGAAGAACGAGGCATTTGCAATCGCGCCAAGACCTGCGGCGTCGGCTTCCTTGTAAGCGTTGAATTGCGAAATCAGGCGGGTGAATTCCCATTCCGTCGGCACGCCGTCGTGCCGACACTGGGGCGAGGCATGCGACGTGTATTTAAAAGGCCATGGCGGGAAACCGCCGATCCGGATAATGCTGCCTTTCGCTTGCTCATAGAGTCCCCCCAGGATCGTCAAGAACGCCTTGCGGTCGAGACCGACCGATTGTCCAGGATCATCATTTGGAGCTTCATCTGCCCAGGGAGAGAGGTCGAAAAAGAAAGCCTGGCGCGCAATGAAAAAGTCGTGATTTGAAAGCGTGTGCATGGTCGGTCCGGCTTTCCTGGTCTGCTTTTGCCAAAAAGCATCAACATAATAGGCGGCAATGCCGGGTGCGCACCGGCCTGGATGGAGATAGCGGCGAAATGCCCACCGATAACAGTCCACTTTGGCGCTGCCGCTCGAAGGTTCGTCAAAATCCGGAATGCTACCTGTCCCGGTGAACTTGGAATTCCCATCCGAGTTCACCAGCCAAAGTTTTACTGGTAACTGCATTTGGCGGGCCAACAAGTCGTAAGCCGAACCCGGCCTCGTGTCGTAGCGCACGGGCAGCAGTTCGTCGCACCCTGCCGCTGTGGATGCCAGATTGGCAGTCGAAGGGACTGCTGGGTCGTAGACAACCAGGCCTTTGAAAGCCCACCCAAAAGCAGCCACAGCATTGGTGAGATCGGCTAGTGGCCGAATTTCCGCGTCCTTGATCCAGCCATCCTCGGTGCGTGCCCAGTCGAACCAGAATTGGTCGGTATCCACACCGAATTCAGAACAATAAAAAAGATAGAGGTTGGGCGCTTTGCGATTTGCCAGGCCCTGCAGAGCGGAAATCGTGTGAAGGATATCCCAAAGGCGAGCCGCGTGTTCAGGTTGCTCCAAATTGAGGTGGTTTAGGGGGCGTGCGTCAAACGTGTAAACCACACGTTGCCCATCAGCGAAGGCAGAAGGCCCTGCTAGAAGAACAAGACAAGAAGTCAATAACCGTAGCGTCACATACATGATTCTTAGGACACTTTCGTTGAGGTCAAGCTTCCTCAGACTTGGTAGGGGTCAACACAGCGTATAAACCTAGGCGTTTGCTCCGCCAAGTGGTGCTACGGCAACCGTGGTGTTACCAGACGATAGAGTCGCGATGGCTGTTGAAGATGGACACCTGGATCCATTACCTGAATCACAGAATTCGTGAAGCCAGCAGGTAGGTCCAGTAAGCGGTTCCATTCGGAAGCTGCCGGATCATCCGCGTAGAGCACGGTATAAGTCTTGGTCGATGCTGCGATGAAACGCAGTCTAACGCCTGCGGTACCCCGGTTTTCCACCTCGAGGCGAAGCACGTCCAAGGAATCCTTCGGATTGGTACCAGATAGATATTCCTCCAGATTGCTCTTTCCGTCACCATCCAAATCTTGAGATGCATCGGCGGCATTTAGACAATCAAGATTATGCTTCTCCTCCCAGCTATTCGGCATCCCGTCCATATCTGAGTCTTCAACGGCATGGATGCCGGCCATACTTGAAAGCACATTCCCAAACGCACTCTTCACAATTACGTGGTAGTAAGTCACACCAGGAACAGTATGAGCGGGAAAAGAGTAGAAACTGAAGAGATCATTTCGCGTTTCCGTGAACACGAGGGCACCAGACCGTTGCCATTCGAAGGTGTAAGGTGGTGCATAATCATTCGTGGCTACGACGCTCAACGTCACCTGTTCCCCCAGTCCGACAGTCTGAGTCGCTGGGTGAACCACGATGACTGGTTTGTACCCCACCGTTAGCCTCACTGGGGTGCTCGTCACGGAACCAAATGCATTTGCAACCACCACACTAAACAGGCTGCCGTTATCTCCCAAAGCAGGATTGAGAACCGTGTAGGCCGAAGAATTTGCTCCAGGTAATTGGACCCCGTTCAAATACCACGTGTATGTCAACGGCGGGGCACCAATCGCACCCACTCGAAACAATGCAAACCCACCCACAACAGCTGCAGCATTGGTTGGCGAAATTGTGATGATCGGCGCCAGAGAGTTACCAGGCGAATACTCTATCCCGTCGAGCCAGGCTTTTCCCGCTGCACCGCTGTCGGAATTTCGTGCGTAAACCCAAGAAATTGTGTGGCGCCCTTGGGGAATAGTCACCTGGATTTGTTGCCAATCCGTCTCGCCCGCAAATCGGTTCATTTCTTCTTCATCTACTACAAACGCCAAACTCCCGGACGAAGGACTTCCGGAGATTTTATACCACGAACTGAGTAAGCCTGGTCCAACCACGGTGGTGTGGATTGCGGTGGTCTCGCCATCGGTGATTTCAGGAGATTGAAGCGCATCCATGCCGTCGTGGCTGATGTGGTGTTGACCAAACCATGGTTTGTCGCGATCCGTCAGCCAAAGCAGCCCCGGGCCATCCAACGGATCGCGCGCGAGGAGCCTGCTTTCACCGATTCGTATCAGAGTGCCGTTGAATCCTGCAGAAAGCTCCACAACGTTAGAAAGGCCGCAGGGCGTGTTGGTCAAATCAAACCTATGCTCCAAATTCGCGCTCCAGGCCACCACGGTTCCGTTCTCCAAGAGCGCCGCACTATGAAGTTGGCCACACCCAACCGCCACTACGTTGCTCAAGCCGCTCGGCACGAAATTTGGACCAAAATTGGGTGTTCCCCATGCCACCAGTGTGCCGTCTTCCTTTAACGCGAGCGCGTGTTGGTAACCGGCAGCGATGTCTACAACATGGCTTAGACCCTCAGGCAAGCGAAACTGGCTTATATTATTAGGCCCCCAGGCCGCGATGGTCCCATCTGATCGTAACGCAAGGCTGAAACCGTGGCCAGCTGCTACCTTCACGACTGAGTCAAGTCCTGCGGGGACCGCGCACTGCCCTGTATCATCGTCCCCCCAAGCCACGACGGTTCCGTGGTCCCTAATCGCGAGTGCGTGTGTTGTTAGTGAAGACAGGCCTACCGCACCAGTTAAACCAGCCGGCACTTGCCGCTGGCTTCTGTCATTGTTGCCCCACGCGACCACTTTGCCTTCAGCAGTTATGGCGGCGCTGCATTCCTGGCCTGCGGCGATGGCAGAAACGGGTGGTAAGAGCGGAGTGGCAGGAGTTCCCTGGTTGCCCCAGGCATGAACCACGCCGTCCGGGCCAAGCGCCAGTCCATGGGAGTATCCCATTGAAATAGCCACGGCGTCAGTGACGTCCCGCGGTACGACGAGTTGGCCGAAATCGGATCCGAAGGCAATCACGGGAGGCTCCAATACTTGCAGGTTGATTGGCGAGGTTGATGTTTCGCCGAAGACATTGCCGGCCTGAAGCTGATAGCAGCCCTCTCGATCCGATCCGCACCCCGGCAGGTGCAGAATGCATCTGCTCGCCCCCGGTACAATTACTCCGTTACGGCTCCACTGATACGCAATAGGTTCCAAGCCCACTGCTGCCGCACCCAGCTCTATGGTTGTCCCGCCTACAATAACAATTGATTGTGGTTGCTTGAGCCAGGTAATAGGCCCGGAGGCAGCTTCCGTGTTCGTAATTGTTAGAGCCGCAGGCAGACTGACAGCGCCACCATAATCGTTTACAGCTTGGAGTTGGTAATAGCCGCCGTCTGCAAGAGTTACCTTCTTGAGGACGAGCTCGGAATTGGTTTCGCCGGGGAGATCGGTCGTTCCATATTGCCACTGATAAGCCATGGGCGCCGTTCCTGACGCTGTCACTCTCAGAGTCACTGAATCGCCTTCTCTCACCAATTGACTTCTTGGATCAAACACGAACAACGGCGGCGTTTCCGGTTGCTGGCTTCGTTGAAGTTCTACCGCGCGTCCAAGGTTTAGCCTGCCGCCCGAAACCATTTTGCCCATGAATGTCGGGAGGACATCAATCCCCGCGAGCAGCGCTTGCTTCAAGCGGATTGCACTGGCATTCGGAAAAGCAGAAGCAAGCAGTGCCACTGCTCCTGTCACATGGGGCGCTGCAAAGGAAGTCCCGTCCGCTGCGGAACAATAGCCGCCGCAATTGGCCCCCCCCGTAGTTCTGATGCACACTCCTGGAGCCGCAAGATCGACGTTCGTCGCGCCCCAACTCGAAAAAGTCGCCATTTGGTCGTAACAGTCGGAAGCCGCTACTGCCACAACCTCCTCGAAGCCATAACTCGCAGGGTAGGATGGAACAATGTCGTTATTCCTGCGAGCGTTGCCTGCTGAACAGATACAGAGGATCCCGGCTTCGGAGAGGGCTCTGTAGGCATCCAACTGCGCCTTCTGGCAAGACGAGCCCATGCCAAAGCTCATGTTAATGGCCCGGAGATTTACACCTTTTGATTTCAGTCCGAGCAGGTAGTCAATGCCGGCAATCTCGTCGGCCACCGCGATGCTGTTGTACGCTCGGATAACTCTTACTGCGATGAGTTGCACGGACCACGCCACACCGGTCAGTCCTATCCCGTTATTCCCGACGGCTCCGATCACGCCGGCGCAAGCGGTGCCGTGGTAAAATCCCGGAATTCCTTCGTCCATGGCATCCCCGTCCCGGTTCACCATGTCTGCTCCGAAGACATCGTCCGTGAAACCGTTCAGGTCGTCGTCAACGAAGTTGCCTGGAATCTCAAGCGGGTTGTGCCACATGTTTGCAGCAAGGTCTTCATGCTGATAATTGATGCCTGTGTCCATCACCGCAACGACCACGTTGCTCCCTCCGGTCGTCACCGACCATGCGTGTTTCGCGTCAGTATTGAGCAAGCCGTACTGCCCACAACGATCTGAATAATAAGGGTCGTTTGGCTCGACATGGCCGGAGACCACGTTTTCATGAATAACATTCAGTTCCGCCTCCTCAACCGCCGGATGGGCCCTGAATATGGTTAGCGCGTCCGTGGCTCTGACGCCTGGAGGTAGGTTAATATGCCTCCATGAGATATGGGGGAGATCACGCTGCACCGTGTACGCCAAGGATTCAGCCAGAACCCGATCTGCTGATCCTCCCGGCCGCAGTTTTACCAGCAATTCACCCTCAACATGATCAGCAGAATACAGTGCCGGTCCTATCAGGCTCGTTACACCCATTACAAGCCGACAAACTGCCCAGAGAATCCTTCCCTTGGCCCCTTTCATATCCACGCCTTTCCCAAGTCTTCTGAAGGTGTGCCAGTCCAGGTCGATATTGATACCGTCCAAGGAGAATTAAGGACGGCAGCCCACACTCCGCATCGATCTCACCCGAACTCCCAGCGCCAACATGCTCGCGAATCCTCAACGTGGCTTTCGCGACGCTCTCCTTTTCCACTGACACAGCGACACCTCTACTTTTACTAGCGTATTTTCTGGTCATTTCGCTCGCGTTTTTTGACATATTTTGCGGTTGATTAACATTGACGCGAGTTCAGGCAGCTCAAGAGTCATGAGAATGTTTTGGGTGGAGTCTAAAGAAAACGCACATGTGCATCTTACAAAACTTGGTGGGACTTTTTGCTCGTGCTCACTCAGGCAGTCGGTCGCAATTCATCGAGCCAAAACTTCATCGTGTCAAAACTTCATCACTGACACGGTCGTCTGTAGCATATAGCCTCCCCAAGAACAGCCTGACGACAATTATGAGCAAGCAAGCTTCTCTCCCTCCCACATCCTCCACCTATTCGATCGCAATGTTGAATCGGCGCCAATTTCTGGCGCGCACCGGGGCGGTGGCGGCGACGTCCGCATTGGCTGGAGTTTCCCTCCCTGCCGTCCACGCGGCGGTCGATGACACAATTCGCTTGGCGCTCATAGGTTGTGGCGGGCGGGGGACCGGAGCGGTGGGCAACGCTTTTGATTCCCCCAACGGGCCAGTGAAGCTCGTCGCGATGGCTGATCTGTTCGAGCGAAAGCTGGAAACCTCATTTCAGACTTTGCAGGAAAAGTATGCCTCGCAAATGGACGTGCCGGCAGATCGCAAGTTCTTGGGGTTCGACGCCGGCCGCAAAGCCATTGATTGCCTGCGCCCCGGCGATGTGGCCATGTTGACCGGCTATTCAGGTTTCCGCCCCGGCCAATTGGAATATGCAGTGGAGAAGGGCATCAACGTGTTTATGGAAAAGTCCTTTGCGCCGGATGCGCCCGGGTTGCGGCGAGTAATCAAAGCCGGCGAGGTTGCGGAGAAGAAGAACCTCAAGATCGCCGCCGGATTACAGTGTCGGCACTCCGTGAATCGCCAGGCATTGATCCGCCGCATACGTGAAGGTGAACTTGGGGAAATCCAACTCATTCGCGCTTATCGCATGCAACCGGTAGGTGCTTTGCGCAAACGGCCCGCAGCCGAAAAAGACCTGTACTGGCAGGTTCGCAACTTCGTGCATTTCCTTTGGGTTTCTGGCGGGCTCTTCGCCGAGATGAACATTCATCAGATCGACGAGATTTGCTGGTTGAAGGATAGCTATCCAGTTGCCGCTCACGGGACCGGTGGCAGGGCGCCAAACAGTGCAGATTGCAGTCAGAATCTCGATTCTTTTTCGATTGAGTGGACCTTCGCTGATGGGACCAAGGCCATGGACATAGTGCGCTGGCTGCCGAAATGCCACCAGGATTTCGCGACATACCTCCACGGAACGAAATGCGCCGCCCAGTTCTCGGGCCCTCACCACCTTGGAACTGTTCACACCTACAAGGATCAACGTTGTTCCATGGATAATATCGCCTGGCGAGCTCCGAAGGAGACAGTTACCCCCTGGCAAGCAGAATGGGATGTGTTGCTGGATGCGATCCGCAAAGACAAACCGCACAATGAGGCCAGGCGGGCGGCGCTGTCGAATATGGCCGACCTGATGGGCAGGGCCGCCGTTCACATGGGTCGGGTTGTTACTTGGGACGAAATGTTCGCTTCCAACTTCCAGTTTTGCCCAAACATTGATGAACTAACACCCGAGAGTGCTCCGCCCATTCAAGAGGACGACGAGGGGCGATACCCGGTGCCTGTACCTGGGGAATGGATGGAGGTATAACCTAATCGCGGTTCAAATTCAGAAGTTCGATCGCGGCGTCTACCAATAACTGGCCGCACGCATCGGTGCCGAGATTCCGGGAACCCATTTCATAGCCGCCCCGAGCTTTGTCGCCCGGCATCCCAACGTATTGAGTTCCGTAACCATTTGAATAACCCAGCACGATCGTGTGCGGAAAAGGTGATGCCTGACGGATTGCGGTGGCCAGGCCGATCAGCGGTTCGCCCGGCAAGGCAACGATGGCCATAGGACCGCAGGTAATGACCTGAACCTCAGCTGAAAAATGATCGCGTCCTGTATCCTGACGCGCGGCCTCCGTTACCGGTGCCTGCACGGTCCGGCTCAGAACCCGGAAATTGTCGTTGAGGTCCAGGGGGTGGGCGACTTTCGCTGCGGCCAGGATGCGGTCGGTGATTGTGCGGGCCATGGAATCGCGTGCTGGAACACCTCGTTGGGCAGGTACGATGTCGCCTGCACAGCCTTGAAAGAAGATAGCCTCGCCGCCCAGTTCCCGCTGCAGTGCGACGGAAACGGTGCCCGGCCAGTCGCAAGAGATGCCGCTGTAGGAGGGATAGACCGAGACGGGATGGCATGCCATGTGGAACAGGGCGCTGATAGGCGCTTGGTCCAGGCCACGTGCCACAAAGACCGTCGCTATCGGGTCAGTTGGCGCGAACCTGAGCCCCCTTGGAAGAGCGTAGGGATCGACAGGGGTGGCCAACCCATGCACAGATCCATCGGTCTTGATTGGTCGGCGGTTGAAAACGACGTCACCAATGTAGGCCCGGCCTATCGAAAGACTCGCTGGCTTGCGGGCCAAGTCGGCCTCTTTCACGGCCTTCGCCGAAAGGTCGATCACCTGCTGTGCCCAAGCCGGGTAGCGCGGGTCATTAAGGAAAGATTCTAGAACCTTCTTTTCTGCCTTGGTTAGCGGATCACCCAGCACCGGTGACCAGGGTGCAGAGTGATTATGAGTGGCAGTCACAAGAATGTTAGATGTGGCAATACCGGTTTCCCGCGCGATCTCCCTGCGGACCTTGGCCACGGCACCTTCCATTGGGTAGAGCAATTCCCAGGAAACCAGAGCGACTCGTTCGGTGTTTTGTGCCATGACCACAGCACGAACAAAAATGGGTTCCAGGATTTCGCTATAGGCCTTGTGGGTGATCCAGTTCGTCAATCTTAGATCAGGTGTGATTTCAAATCTCGCCGCACCCACCGAAAGCCCATTGTATGCCTGGACATCAATGGTCAGGAGGGAAAGTAGGAGGCCAAAGGAGTGCGGATAAGTGCAGGTTTCATAAAGCCGGTTTGCCTTTCGTTTGCGCGAAATGCATTGATCTTCCAGAGGGGAAAGGATTCGATTTCCTCAGGCGCCTGCGCCTGATCGGAGGCCCGCTAGGCACGGTCGCGGTTGGTTTTGCGTTTGCGCAGGTTATTGCTTTCATCGAGGTACATCCCCATCAACTGGTGGCGGCCGTTGTCGCGGCGGGCACCAAAGAGCGACCTTAAGAGAGTCAGTAACCAACGCATGTCCAGCCTCCAGTAAACCGGCAAAAGGGCTCGCCGCCAACTCCGAATTTCGGGACACGCCAATTTGCATTTGGGACTTGTTCTGTTCCTAGTAGAGCCCCGGAATGAACCGTCTCACCTTTCGAGCGTAGTCGGGATAATCGGGAAAGACCTGGCACAGCCAGCGCTCTTCCGCTCGAGACTTATCATCGAAAAACCATCCGAGCAACGCAGTGATTGCCAAGGCGAGCAGGCTTCCGCGCCAGGTGGCCCACCCCGCCGCCGCCGCCATAACCCCAGTGTAGAGAGGATGTCGCATGAAACGATAAATCCCATGCCGCACAAGGCGCGAGGAACGGCGGGCCGCGGGAAAGGGAGTCAGGCTTGATTTTAAAGACAAAGTCCCCATGATGCCGCAGGTCGCGGCGATGCTAAAGAGTAAGATCGCAGCCAGCGTGGTCGCAGTTGAATGCCAACTGCCCGTGTTGATGTAGCCAGCCAATAGGATGGCGGTCATCAGTCCTGATTGCGCCACGACCCAAATTCCACCCCGTTGAACAAAACCCTCCTTCAAGGCAGTAAGGCCTGTGATTTAGATGTGGCAAGTGCCTGTAAGCGCTGTTCGAGCGCCTCGCCAGGAGGCAGACCCACAATACGGTCCACTTCCTTGCCCTGGCTAAAGAAGACCAGGGTAGGGACTCCCTGAATGTTGAATTGGCGGGCTAGTTCGCCGGCTTGATCAACGTTTACTTTCACAAACTTGACCCGTCCCGCAAGTGTCTCAGCGATTTTTTCAAGCCTCGGGGAGAGCACCTTGCATGGGCCGCACCAGGGGGCGTAGAAATCGATGAGCACCGGTTGCGTGGCAGCAAGCACTTGTGCCTCGAAATCGGAAGATGCCAATTGGGTTACGTGCGGTGTCGACTCATCTGCAGACCCCGAGCCAGTGCGCCCAAGGGCAAAATGGAACATGAGCCCAACCGCGGCGCCGTAAACCGCGCCTCGGCGCCAGTTCGCCGTCAAGGGACAACTGCCGGAGGTGCACTTGCCAAAGTGCCCTAGAGCGGCTCCTAAACCGGCGCCAATCAACAGACTCGTTACTAATGGTATCATTGTTGCCTCTCGAAATGTCGCCTGCCGAAAACCACACCCAAGCTCCAGCCGCGATTATTGTGTTTTATAGCCAATACTTACCTGCTTTGAACCGCCATAGGGATAAAAGTTACACTTTTCTTTCTGTTGGGCAATTGCAGTCGAGCTGCCAACAGTGGCTTTGGTGGTTAATGTGCAGGCGCGCCCCGCATACCGGTGGATAGATAAATGGTTCTAAATGCACTTTGCGGAGATACCTTTTTGCTGCTAATCTAATAAGTGACAGGAGCGTTATGAGATATTGGCTGCCACTGACGTTGGCATGGATACTCTGGCCCTGGGGAGAAGTGCAGAGCGCGGAGGTGGGGCGTATTCAGATCAACGGCGCGATTGGACCGGCGACGGCCGATTACGTTGAACGGGCTATTCAGGTTGCGGGGCAGCGCGGTTATGCCTGCCTCATCATCGAACTCGATACTCCGGGAGGTTTGCTTGATTCCACTCAGGACATAGTGCGCAGTTTCTACGCCGCGAAGGTGCCGGTGGTGGTTTACGTGGCCCCCTCGGGGGCAAACGCTGGAAGTGCCGGGGTGTTCATTACCATGGCTGCTGACATTGCTGCGATGGCTCCAAATAGCAGTATCGGCGCAGCCCATCCCGTTTCGATTGGCCCTGGGGGCTCGGAAAAGGTGGATGACGTGATGAAACAGAAGCTCGAGAAATTCGCCAGCAGCTATATCGAGGCAATCGCCGAGAAGCGGAAACGAAATGTGGAATGGGCGAAGTCAGCGGTGGTTCAAAGCGAGTCGATCACTTCGGAAAAAGCACTGGAGTTGAAAGTCATCGATCTGATTGCCAAGGATCTTCCTGACTTGCTTGCTACGCTTGATGGTCGCTTGGTGGGCGAAACGACGCTCAATACCGCAGGGGCGGAGTTGAAGGAGATCCCCATGGTGCTGCGAGAAAGGGTCTTTCAACTACTTTGGCGGCCGGAAGTGATGCTGATTCTCATGCTGGTGGCCATCTACGGAATCATTGGCGAACTGAGCAATCCGGGTGCTATCTTCCCGGGTGTGGTGGGAGCTATTGCTCTCATCGTCGTATTATATATGTCCGCCATCCTGCCGGTGAACGTGGCGGGGCTGGCCCTCATTGCGCTGTCGATTGCGCTATTCGTGGGGGATTTCTTCGCGCCGACCCATGGTGTGCTGACGGTGGGCGGTGTGGTGGCGTTCTTTCTGGGTGCAATCATGTTATTCAACCGCGCTGAACCCGGATTCCACCTGTCGCTCGGTTATATCATCCCTGCAACGGTGGTAACGGCTGCCTTTTTTATCTTTGTCATAGGGGCTGGCTTGTGCGCCCAAACCCGACCCGTTCGGGCCGGGAAAGAAACGATGATGGGACAGGTAGTCCCCGCTCTCACCGCCATTGATCGCACCACCGGGAAGATCTTCATCGAAGGAGAGTATTGGAACGCGGTCAGTGAGGTACCAATCGACCCCGGCCAATCGGTCCAGGTGACGAGTATCGAGGGGCTCACCTTGAAGGTGCAGCCGGCGAACAGTGAATCCACACGTGTTTAACCATTGGAGGAAAACCAGAGCTAACGCTAAGAGCAACTCAACGCGAAAGGAACACTATGGAAGAACTTGTGCAAAAGTCGTTTAACCTGATTTCATGGATTATTCCCATCATCGTGCTGGCGGCGGTGGTGATTCCGCAAGCGGTGCGGGTGCTGCGGGAGTATGAGCGGGGGGTCATATTCCGGCTCGGGAAGTTATTAAGCGCCAAAGGTCCGGGACTCATCTTTCTCATCCCGGTCGTGGATCGGATGGTGAAGATGGATCTCCGCGTTGTGACCATTGACGTAGCCCGGCAGGAAGTCATGACTCGCGACAACGTGCCGGTTTCGGTGGATGCCGTGGTTTACTTTCGGGTGGTCGACCCGATAGCCGCCGTAATAAAGGTCGAGAACTTCTGGAAAGCCACATCGCTGATCTCCCAGACCACTCTGCGGAGCGTGCTCGGTCAGGCTGAACTTGATGAATTGCTGGCGCGCCGCGACCACATCAACCAACAATTGCAGGAGATCATCGATCGCCAGACGGATCCTTGGGGGATAAAGGTGACGGCCGTCGAAGTTAAGGACGTGGCGTTGCCCGACGGCATGAAGCGGGCCATGGCCAAGCAAGCTGAAGCCGAGCGCGAACGCCGTGCGAAGATCGTCAACGCGGAAGGAGAATACCAGGCCGCGGAGAAAATGGTGCAGGCCGCGGCGATGATCAGCAAGCAACCTATTGCACTCCAGTTGCGGTTCCTCCAAACCATGCGAGAGATCTCCAGCGAACATAACACCACGACATTTCTGCCGATCCCCATCGATCTGTTCCAGCCCTTCGTTAAGGGACCGAAGGTGTAATCACGTGATTTGGAGTTCGCGCTGGATACCGAATTTCTCGACTCGTTTTCGGAGCGTGGCGCGCGTGACGCCGAGGAGTTTGGCGGCGTGAACCTGATTTCCTTTGGTTTCTCTTAGCGCCTGGATGACTAATTCCCGCTCAACGGCGGGGATGATGTGCAGTTTGGGATCGCGTTTCGCCCAATCGAATAATTGCCGGGCCAGCCGTGCGATATCATCCGTGGCGGGAGCATCGGAGGCGTTGCTGGCCGTAGCGAGGTCCGTCTCAGGGCCGCCCGTTATTTCCAACGGGAGGTCGCCGGCTAGGATGGCATCGCCTTTGGCTACAACGAGGGCTCGACGAATGGTGTTCTCAAGTTCCCTGACGTTCCCGGGCCAATGGTATTTCTCCAAGGCTTTTAACGCGGAAGGGGCTATGGACCGGGGCTCGGTCTTTTGGTCCCGGGCAAATTTCCTGAGGAAGTAATTCACCAGAAGCCGGATGTCTTCGCGGCGCTCTCGTAGCGGCGGGATGCGGATGCGCACGACGTTTAGACGGTAGAAAAGGTCTTCGCGGAACTGCCGGGTGGCCACAGCTTGCTCCAGCGGTTTATTGGTGGCCGCGATGATACGGACGTCCACCCTGATTGGCTGGTTGCCGCCAACACGTTCGAACGTGCCGGACTGCAGTACCCGCAGGATCTTGGTCTGCGTGGTGGGGGTCATATCGCCGACTTCGTCCAGAAAGAGTGTGCCGCGGTGGCATTGTTCAAACTTGCCGATGCGCTGGTTTGTCGCACCCGTGAAGGCGCCCCGTTCGTGGCCAAAGAGCTCACTCTCGAGCAGTTGTTCGGGGATGGCGGCACAGTTGACGGCGATAAATGGCTGCGCGATCCTTTTGCTGTGGTGGTAAACGGCACGCGCGACGAGTTCCTTGCCGGTTCCACTCTCACCGGTGATCAAGGCCGTAGCGTCGGACGCAGCTAGTTGCCCGATCAACTTGAAAACTTGTTGCATGGGTTCACTGCGGCCCACCACGCCTTGCTCGTAGTCTTCTGATTCCAGGAGCGGTTGGTAGGAAACCACTTGCTTCATGTCGCGCGCCGCTTTCAATGCGTTCGCGACCAAGGCCTTAAGTTTTGGCACGTCGAACGGCTTGAGCAGGTAGTCGTAGGCGCCCAATTTCATCGCCTCAATAGCGGTTTGGGTCGTGCCGTAAGCGGTCATCAGTATCACCAGGAGCTTGGAATCCATCTCCCGAATGCGACGGAGTGTCTCCAACCCGCTCATGCCGCCCATACGCACATCCATGATAACCAGGTCCGGCTCCAGGTTGGGGATCATTTTCAAGCCTTCTTCACCGCTGGAGGCGGTGGATAGCTCAATGTCCGGCGAATCGAAGATCCGCTGGAACGAGTATCTCACGTCTTCTTCGTCATCAATTAACAGTATCTTGCTCATCAAAGCTGACTGGAATCCCTGCCCAATAACGGCCGCAGGATAGAAGATCTGCGCTTTTCGCACAGCGAAAATTTCAGACATCGGAGAGTTTCTGCCATGGGCAATCGGGAAGGGTCTTTGTTGCGATGTCGTGGTGGTGGGGCCATGAGCCAACGACCACAAAGAACACCCTCAAGCCAAGAATGCCCGGGCCACCCGAGAGAGGGTGGAAAAGGAACGGGGGCCAGTCGCCGTCCTGCGCTTTACAAGATTGGGGACATGGTTGACGTGATGATTCTGTGATGTAATAATTATGATTAATTCGTGTAAGATGCATTTGGCGGTCACGGTTTAACATAATGTCGGAGTGATGCCTGATTCCGGTGTGTCACGGCTAGTCGACAAATTATGAACGTGCCGAATCGTAATGAAGATTGCCCGGCGGATTCGATCCCCACCCGCAGCAGCCTTTTGGGGCGGCTGAAGGACTGGGAAGATCAGGAGAGTTGGCGCGACTTTTTTGAGACCTACTGGAGGCTTATCTCATTCGGCGGACAACCTTCCAAAGCGACAGTTGACCGTGATGGCATCCCCACTACACGACCGATCGGAGGAGAATCCACCTGGCATCATTGTGCCGCTTCGCACTCGGCGACTTTCTCGTCGAAGAACTCTTCAGTGAGGAGCCCTTCATCGAAGAGGAGCTTGAGTTGGCGGAGTCGGCCTGCCACCTGTTGCTTGCTGAACTTGGGTTTGTTGTCCGTGGCGTTTGCCGAGGCCAGCACTGGTTTCGGCTCCTGCGGAGGGGCAGGCTGGACCCGACGTATGCGCCTGGCCGGTAGTTGTGCGTTTTGATCGTAGACTAGCGCCTGAAAGTCAGCGGCTGGCACAAGGTGGCGCCATAGGAAGGCCTGCATGCGATCTTCACTGGGAACGGCGTCGTGGGTAACATCCTGGCCCATGATACGAGCGGTGCCGGCGATGGTCAGGGGCACGGGTTTGGCAGTGGATCGGAGATCCGTTCGGATCGTGATGCGGGTAACCGTTTGGGTGCCGGTGAGAGAGACGGGATTGGCATAGAAACCCTTGGACGGATTCTTCAAGGCAAGCTTGATGGGACCGGTGAAACCGTCCCTGCGAATCACGTGGACACTGAGCGAAGCGCTGCTCCGGTTGCGGAGGGCGACGCTGGAAGGCACGACCCGCAAATCGAAGTCCGGACGAGGCGCGCTGATGCGCAAGCGATAAGCGTACTCCTCGCCGCCGTTCTGTGCCGTATCGCCAATGTGAACGAAGTAGGGTCCATCGGCCGGCAGCGAGGCTGTGAGGTAGGAATCGGCGTGATGGGTGTTTATCCCCGCGGTGGGGTCTTCGAGGTCGTCGTTAACAGCGAGAAGATGTCCCTGGGCATCGACGAGCTTAATAATGGAGTCCAGCGGGGACTCAAGCCGGCGGGCGGAAACTTCGACGACGACGGTTTGGTTGGATTTACCCGCAAAGCGAAAGACGTCCCAATCTCCAGGGCGATTCATGCGGCCATTCACGATGATGGGGAGCTGGACTTTTTGGGCCTGGCTGGGGGCGTCGTTGGCTTCGCGGTCGAGAGTCTCAGGCAGGGTATCGATTTGGAACGGGAGGGGGTTGGAGATTAGGTTGCCCCGCTTGGCAGTGAGGCGGTAGATGCCTGGTGCGGCATTGGTGTCGGGCGAGGTCAAGGTGGCTTTGGTGAGGTTCCAGCCGGCGGGCCTAATTGTGGCCGGCGAGCCGGCGCGACCGCCGAGAGGGAAGAGGCTGGTAAGAAAAGGAACTTCACCGAGCGTAATGCGGTAAACGAAATCCTCACGGCCGCGGAAGATGGAATCGAACACTTCCAGGACATATTCTCCCTCCGCTGGGACCTTGAAGAAAATGGTGGGGTCGGGTTTAAAGCGGAAGTCGTCGTTGTAGGCTATCTCCTTGCCCTCGCTGGTGTAGAGGACGAGGATTGGCTGGAACCAGCCGGGCACGGCGTCGGCAATATAGGGAACGAGCTGGCGGGCCTCTGCGGTGATAACCAGGTTCTGTCCTTTTCGCGCGTTGAAGCGGTAGCGATTGCGTTCCCCGGAAGCGATCTGGCCGTTGACCGTGCAGGGGAGCTCAATCCGCGATTCGACCTCGTTTGCGGGGCGCTTGCGCAGAGCGGTTTCCTCTTTGCCAAGGACTTGGAGAGGAGCGGTAATCATCGCTTTTCGGCTCACTTCAGGGAATTGACCGACATGAAAGACCAGCGGATTAGAGATGCCACGGGCTGTGCCCAAGCGCAGCTCGCGCTCCCCAACGGGGGCGTCCGGTGCGATCGTAACTTCCACATACACGATGTTTGCCAGCGAGGCGCTGGCTGGGCGGTTTACGGTTTCCGCTAACCGTTTTTCGATGCGCGCGGTCAGCTTTCGCTCCTCGGCATTTCGCGCGGCGGCACCGTTCTCCGGCTTCGCGCTGTCGGCGGCGGAATCCATCATCATTGTGGAGTCGGAGGCCATCATTGCTGTCTCAGCATCCTTGCTTCTGGAGGCAACCTTCGATTTGCCGCGGCGCAGGTCGGTGAGCTGCTCGCGGAGCAGGGTCGTTTCCTGGGGGTTGAGGCTGCGCTGATAATCGACAACTTTAGCGGACACGCCGGAACCGGTGACCAGCACCTGGTCCACACCGTCTAGCCCTTGGCCGCCTAGTTTGACCTGGATGGTGGTGCCGTGCTGGCCGCCAGCGGGATAGGCGTAACCTATATAGGGTCGCGCCTGGGCAAATGTCTCAGGGGCAATAGCAAGAAACGCGGCGGCGCCGAGAGCCACAAGCCAGTTTCGTGTGGGCATAAGATCGATGCAAACGGTAGTTTTCAACTGCAGCTCGGTTTTGGTCACATGATTTCCTTCAGGCGCCCAGCGGATTTGGCTCCTTCGGCGGCCGATGGCAATACACGAGCCTCGAGGCCCATGGGATGGGGCAGGGTAGCGTTGGGATCGATTCCGGCGAGTTCGTATATGCTGCCGAGCAGGTCCACGGGGTAGACCGGGCGGTCCTTGACCTCTTCTGCCTTGGCGTCCGAGGCACCCACGACCTGGCCGCCTTTGAAACCGCCGCCGGCGACCAGTGTGGTGAACACATTGCCGTAGTGGTTGCGCCCGCCATTCCAGGGAGGTTGCCAGTCGATTCTTGGACCGCGTCCGAATTCTCCTGAGCACCAGACCAGAGTACTTTCGAGGAGACCGCGTTCCTTGAGATCGAGCAGCAACGAAGCCAGGCCCTGATCGAGCTGCGGGCACTGCCGTTGCATGGTTTGGAAATGGTTCTTGTGGGTGTCCCAGCCGCCGGGATAATTGATGACGATATACGGAACGCCGACTTCGACGAGACGCCGTGCAACCAGGCAATCCTGCCCGAACGTGTGGCGGCCGTAGCGATCGCGGAGCTCGTTCTTTTCTTTTGACAGATCGAACACCTCGCGGCCTTCGCCGAGAATCAATTCATAGGCCTGGTCACGGGCTTCGTCGGCCAAGGCAAGTTGGGGGTGGTCCGTCATGGCGTTCCCCATGGTATCAAGTTTTTCGAGCATCTCCCGCCGCTTCTTTTGGCGCTCATCGGTAATGCCGCGGGCGATAACACCTTCGACCTGGAACCGGCTGGCGTTCGGGTCGCCGCCAGTGGCAAAGGGCTTGAGTCGTGGGCCGAGGAACCCTTCTTCTGAAAAACGTCCTTGCGGTTGGGTGAGAACCACGTACGGCGGGATCAGCCCCTTGTATTCCGGGCTCTTAAACAAGGCGAAAACGGCGCCGATACTCGGATAAGCAAGGCGCTCGCCGGGGGCATGGGCCGTCTGCATAAGGTAGGCGGCGGTCTCATGGCCGTTGTTGCGGTGCGTCATGCTCCGGATGAGGGCATATTTATCAGCCTGTTTAGCGAGAGCGGGGAACCATTCACTGACCTGAACGCCATTCACATTGGTGGAGAGCGGTGCCTTCAGCGGGCCATTGTAATCGTAGCCGGCATCCGGTTTTGGGTCCCAGGTGTCGTTGTGCGACATGCCGCCCCAGAGAAAGATTTGGATGACCGACCGCGCTTTGATCTTGCCTGGCGGTCGGGTCACGGGCGCTGGGGTTGGTTGGTCGCCGGTCACGGCGCCCAGGATAGGGTTGTTGCCGAACAACAGTCCCGCGGCACTGAAGAGGCCGACGCGCATAACCTCGCGCCGGGACATGGGCATGCTGAGGGTCATGCCCAATGAATCTGAGGCCGGCAGAATGCGGGGGCGATCGGGGTTTTGGCTCATGGGTGCGATCTTTCCTTTTACGGGACTAGTGGCGATAGAGGAACTCGGTGCTATTGATGAGAGCCCAGGTGATATCGGTCCAATCCTCTTGAGACTTCACGCGTCCGGTGCGTCCGGGGCGTCCGAGTTCGTCGAGGATCTTCTGTTCTTGCTGGGTTGGGAAACGGGAGAGGACAGTGAGGTAAAGGTCATCCAGGACCTCCTGTTGCTTACGCCGGGGATCAAAGAGCGTTTTCAGGTGAGGGCCGGCCTCGATCTTGCGTTGTATGTGGCTGGAGTTGAGGAGGTGCAGCCATTGGGCCGGCATGATCTTGTTCATCCGCTCGTTTTCCATGCCGGTGGCGCGGGCGGAACGGCCGAAGAGCGCAAGAAAAGGGCTGGTGATGCTGCCATCAGCAAGCGCGATCGCAGGTTGATCTGCGGGAATGTAGGTGAAAGGCTCAGGAATTGCGCTCGTGTAAAGATCGGTGGTGCCGGTGATGCGGTTTATGGCATCGATGAGCACCTCGGCGTCGAGGCGGCGGAGGGCGTAGCTGCCGAAATTGGCTTCGCTCGCCGCCAGATCCCCACTCGGCACAGCCGTGAATTGGTAGGTGCGGGAATTGAGAATGAGACGGAAGAGGTGCTTCAGGTCGTATTTCGCTGCCACCAGTTCCTGCTCCAGGTAGGATAGCAGAGCCGGGTTGACGGGCGGGTTGTCATCGCGGATGTCGTCTGGTTCGTGGATGATACCTCGCCCTAGCAGCCAGGACCAAGTGCGATTGGCAATGTTCCGCGTGAACCACGGGTTTTCGCGCGTGATCAGCCAGTCCGCGAACACGACTCTCGGATCCCGGTCAGTTGTCAGCCGAACAGGAGTTCCGTCCGGGAAAACGGCGGTCGTTGGTGCAACGTCGGCTAGCGGAGTGGTTGCGCGGTCGGCATTGGTGGAGACTTGGGCTGTTGTTCGGAGGGGGTCCCAGAACACGTTCTCCTCCTTCCACTCGCGAGTGGGTTTGTAACCGATCTGCGAGAAAAACGTCGCCATGCCCGCTAGGCGGTTACTGGGCCATGAGTCGGTACGCGTGCCCATAAACGTCAGAGCGACGGCAGTGGCTATCCCCTCCGGATTCCGGTTTTGAATGGCACGATAATAATTTACCGGGCCGACGCGGAAATTGCTGCCGCTAGAAGTGAGAAGTTCCCGAACGAACCTGTCATAGGGTTTATTCTCCGCCAATGAAGCCCGCACCCAGCGGTGATAGGCTTGGGCGGCGTTCGGCCAAAGGTTGACGGGAAACTCCGCTTTGATACGGAGGATATCGCCCCATTTAAGGGCCCAAAAGTCGGCAAACTCACTCCGTTCCAGCACACGGTCGACTAACAGACGCCGCTTGTTGGCTGCGTCTGGGTCGCGAATGAAATCGCGCGCTTCCTTGGCAGTGGGAAGCGTGCCGAGCACATCCAGATACAGTCGGCGAACGAACACCGAATCGGAGCAGAGTAGAGGTTGGGTCCCAGGGGGCGACAGCTTGGCGTAGATGAGTTGGTCTATGCGGCTTTCGGGAATCGGAAGCCCGCGGGCTTCGAAAATATTATCTGTGGCTTCCGGGGTTGCGGCTTTGACTAGACCGGCAAGCCAGGCCGCCACCAGTATCGACAATCGGCTCTTCATGTTATCGGCCCGCACATGCGTACACTTATCTATTACCAATTCTTGACATGAAGCTCAACCACCCGTTGAGCCGCACATCGTTGACCACAACCAAGGAGACGGTTTTCGGCGCCCGAAGGTTTCCAGGCTTTGACGAAATCTGCCGAGAGGGCATTCGGTGGCAGGCGGCAGCAGGTTGGTTTCCGGATCGCGAACTGCGGCGGATTCGTGAGTTGTCAGAATAGCCTGATGAAGCGGCTGATCAGGTAACCGGCCAATCCCGAGGCGGGGAGCGTGAAGACCCAGGCCCAGACGATCCGTTCCACCACCTGCAGTCTGAGGTTCTTGACGGTTTTGGCAGCGGCCACACCCATGATCGACGTGGAAACCACATGTGTTGTGGAGACTGGCATCCCCAAGCTGGCAGCGGTCAATAAAACAGCGCCTGAGGTGGTGTCGGCGGCGAAGCCACTCACCGGGTGAAGACGGGCGACCTTGCGGCCGAGGGTCTTTATGATCCGACGGCCACCCGTGGCGGTGCCGGCGGCCATGGTGATGGCGCACACGATCTTGACCCAAAGGGCAATTCTGAACTCCGGGGTGTATAAGAAACTGAGGTATTGGGGCGCATGGTCCAAGGTGCCAGCAGTGGTGGCAGAAAACAGGGCCAACGCAATGATACCCATGGTCTTCTGTGCGTCGTTGCTTCCGTGGCTAAAACCCATGAAAGCCGCACTGAGAATCTGCAGTTTTCGAAAAATACCATTCACTGGCCCGGCGCGGAACGGCGCGAGCGCGTTATACAGGAAACTCATCCAAACGAACGCCACGAGCAATCCCAGGAGGGGCGAACTGAGCATGGGAATAATGACCTTGTAGAGCAGCCCACCCCATTGAAACCATGGTTTGTCCTCCACCGGTGCCGACCAGATGACGGCGTCCCACCCTCCTGTCGTGGCCACTACTGCTCCCACTAGGCCACCTACCAGAGCGTGGCTGGAACTGGAGGGCAGTCCAAAACGCCAGGTAATCAGGTTCCAAATCGTGGCTCCAGACAGCCCACAGATCAAAGTCGTGCTCGTCACAAACTGGGCTTCCACGAGGCCTCTGCCGATGGTGCTGGCCACGGCGGTTCCCGCCAGCGCCCCGCACAGATTGGTGACTGCCGCAAGGACAATGGCTCGCGAGGGCGAGAGCACTTTGGTGCCCACGACTGCCGCTACGGAGTTGGCCGTGTCGTGGAAACCGTTTATGAACTCAAAAGCCAGAGCGACAACCATTACCGTGAATAGTAAAAGCATAGGCTTAGAACAGCAGGTTCACGGTTGGGTAAAGGGGTTAGAAACTGAACCTCCCGGCATCACTTCGCTAAGGGTCGAGGGTGCCGGAGATTGCGAGCCAAGCCAGTTTTCAAAATGTTCCTGAGATGAGAACACGCCGTGATCTTTTCCCATAACGGGGAGTTGAGCGCACGCAAAAAACTTTTAGAGAAAGTGCTTTGGCTCAGCTTTGCGGCTGTCAGGGCGGCTTTTTCTGCGATCTTCTGGCCGAATTCTTGACTGGAATCAAAGCGTCTTGCCAGTTATTGGGGCAGGATCCTTTGCATGAGTGCGACCTCCATACAAGCTTGCGAGATCTCCAGGGGTAAGGCTGTCCCGGCCGAGTTGGTAACGCGAACCCGGAGAATGCGCCGGGAGTGGCATACGATGAAGGTAATGATCGAGTGCTATTGCGCCGGTAAACATGATTCTGGTGGCCATGGTTTATGTCCGGAGTGCCAAGTCCTGCTAACTTACGCGTCTCTGCGGTTGGAGCGTTGCCGGTTTGGAGAGGCAAAGCCCACGTGCGCGAATTGCCCGGTGCATTGTTATGCGGGAGAGAAGCGCGAACAGGTGAAGCAGGTCATGCGTTACGCAGGACCGCGGATGCTATGGAAGCACCCTATTCTGAGCCTTTTTCACTGGTTGGACGGTCTCCGTGAGGCACCCGCGCATTGATGCGGCGGCGGGGTGACGGCTGGGCTCAGCGCGATTCGAGTCTGTAAAACTGGTTGCTCGCCGTGCCGATGGGAATGACAGTACGGTTTATGTTCCCGGAAGTCTGCACGGGGTTGGTCACCGTGAGCCAAACAGTTGGTGGAAGGGTGGTGGTGGTGACTAGGGAATGGGCAGACGCACTCAGCGGCCAGGAGATCGAGAGCGTGCTGGCTTCAGTGGGCTGGACGCTGAGTCGCACGGGGGCAACCATCTCGCCGAAAGCCTTTGCTACGGGAAGTACATTGCCTTCGAAATCGAAAAATGATCTCTGGTCAAACCCAGCCAGGCTGGTTCCAGCGAGTCTCTGGTATTCCGTGCCCCACCAAAAAACTCCTACCCCTTTTCTCCCAGGCAAACCCCGGACGATCCGGGCCAGGGCGGCAGTGAATTGAACCTGACCTTCCGGAGTTGCCGGCAAGCCGTGAATACTCGCGGAATTCGTCCAGGGAAAAGCTGTCTCTGCAATCAGGACCGGCTGGTCATAGCGTTGGGCGGTATTGGTCAAGCAGGTTCCGAGGGACTCGAGGCTGCCGTGCCAGAAGGGATAATAGCTCTGACCTATGAGGTCGAACGGCACTTCCTGCCTGAGTAAATGATCGAAGAACCACTGTGTGCCTCCCCAATCGCCACCACGATCGATGTGAATAATGATCCTCGGCATTTCCGCGCCGGCAGCGTCCCGGATGCCGGCAATGGCGTTGGTGAGTAGTTGGCCCAACCGCGACCACTGGGCCGGCGTATCGTAAGCGCCGCCAACCCTACCATCCGGCCACAGCAAACCGCCGATGATTTCGTTGCCTACCTGGACGTAGTCGGGCATCGCGCCGGCACTTTTGAAGGTTGAAATGCAATTGCTGTTGTAAACTCGCAGTTGGTTCTTGAGGTCGGAGAATGAAAGATTGGTCCAAGCTGCGGGCTTGGTTTGTTTGCCGGGGTCGGCCCAAGTATCGGAGTAATGAAAATCGAGCATGAACTGCAGGCCGGCACTCTTGACGCGCTGTGCCAGGGGCAGCGTGTAATCTAGGTTATTGATCGCATTATAGGGATTGGCCTGGGCTTGGGCGGCGCTACTGGTGAAGAGACGCAATCTCACGCATGTCAGCCCGGAGTTTGTTAGTATCGCCATGGCGTCCCGGGATTGCCCCTCCTCGCGATAAACGATGCCTCGTTGTTCAAAGAACGCCAGGTGCGAGAAATCCGCCCCGGCTATGAACGAGTCTACTCCAGCCGTCGGCACCGCGCCTATTACCAACAGAGCCAGGTAAAGACTTCGCGTGTGCTTAAGCCCAATGGAGCTGGAGAAGAGTAACCTGACGGCGGTTAGAAGAGAGGTGGAGTTCAAGACAATGAGTTTAGTATTTCCGGGTCTGCCGGTGCCGCTCCAAGGCTTGAATAGCGAATCTGGCCGCTGGCGACCACCGCGAATGAGAATTGGGGCCGGCTGAAACCGCGTCCAGTGCGAGATTAAATGGAACTCGTCAAGGGTTGATCAAACGGAAGAATGTCGCGCTGTCCCCCGCTGGAAAGTTAGTCGAACTCAAACCATCGGTAGCCGGATGATTCACCCAGTTGTCGCCGGTCAAGTCCGTAGCCGTTTGGAGATGGACCCCGGGCCGCCCCAGCCACGAAACTTGCACCTTGCCGGCAACGGGCGGTGCGATCGTCAAGTCACCGAAAGACGGTTCCTGATACTGCGTGCCAAAAGTGTCGATCGGCATGATCCAGGTGCCGGTACCCCGCACATAGCGGACATGGTCCTGCCCCGACGGCGCCTCGTTGTCGCCGCTTTCGATTCCATATTTGTATTGCACCCGTACTCGGGCGCCTTTGTTGATCTGGATCTGCCACGAGTAAATCCTGTCACCCGCCATTGTGTCGCCCGCAGTGGCGCCGTCATCGTACATCAGGGTTTCTGCGGGTTTGGTGTCCCAGAAGCCATAAGCATTCCAGCCGCCCGGTAGCACATCGCCATTGATCCAGACACTTTCGGTCGGCGGGTTAAAGGCAGCGCCGCCATACCTGCGGGCATTGTTCATGTCCACCCGGAACGTCACGAGCGTATCGGCTGGGAGGAATTCAGAGGGGGAGACGCCATCGAAGTACACTGGCCCCACGGTGATCACGTGATAGCCGGTGGAATTAGTTGGTTCATCACCCTTGAAACTGAGCGATTTATTGCCACCTCCTTCCCAAACAACTTCAGAGGTGTCTGTGCGATAAATGACTTGCTTATACTCGATCGGGGCGCCGGTCAACTGGCTGTTCATGAGGTAGAGGTTTGTGTAAATGCCGGGACGGCTGGTATCTTCCACAAGTTGGAGGCCTTCTGGAGGGTTGCCCCAACCCAACGTATTACCTCGTACCCATGGCTGGTCTGTGGCAGGATCAAAACTCCCTATCACCGCCTGCGCGCTCATGTCCAATTGGAAATAAACGGCGGCTTTAATTGGGAAGCCCGAAGCATCGCTGAAGTAAACCACAGGAAGCTCCAGATTCGCCGTCGGCACAATAAAAGAACGGTTTTCTCTAAAGTGGCTGGGGAGACTTTCCCAGTGCGCCTGGTAGCCAATGTCCACATATACAAACTTATATTCACGGATGGCGCCGGGTGGCATTTCGGCTTCTGTGTAGGTGCCGGAATACAGGTGTGGTTGGGCCGGATCGTTCGTCATTGTGGTTCCGCTGGCCCATCCGTTGAAACTGCCCCGCACCTCAACAAGATCGGTTGCCGGGTTGAAATTACCCGCCCCAATCTGCGCAGACATGTCTAGTTTAAAACTTATATCGACTGTGGTGCCGCCCCACCAAACATCGCCATAATACGCGATGGGCAGGACCAGGGGCGCGTCACCCAGTTTGAAATACCGGTTTGGTGTGCCCACGGTCTCCCAGTGGGCACCCTGAGTGTCGTTGTTGTCGTAGACGAATTTATATTCGATCACTGTTCCAGCAGTTCCGGCGATGTCGATTGTTCCCTGGTACAAGTTGGTGTTGCCGAGGCTGTTGGTAAGGACGAAGCCGGTGCCCCAGTTGTTGAAACTGCCGCGGCAGGTAACCGTCCCTGTCGCCGGCACGAACGTGGCCGTGGCATTGATTTGATAGTCCATGTTGACCTGAAAGGTCACCGGGACAGAGGATGCTGAATGCATAGAGCCGAATACCAATCCAGTCCAAAGTGCCAGAGTTTTGGTTTTCATAACGGGCATGGTTTTGTTGACTTGTTCTTTTTCGAAACCGCGATACACAGCCGCAAACGTAGGCGCTGAACAGCCCATAGTGACCTTGGTCGGAAGGCCATCTCACGGGGTAAGAGTTGCGATGAATATAATGTCATGGGGCGTGTTCCGCAACTCCATCTCGCTCCTGTGAACGCCGGCACGCCGGCGCGGTGCTGAAAGTCTCAACTTAGCCAACCCAAGGAAGGCCACCGGAGTGGGAGGAACTGTTTGTGCTCAGGACGGCAAGGGAGACTCCTCGGCAGCGGTATCCGGTTGCGGTTCAACTGCATTTTCGCCGGTGGCTTTTTCGGCCGCTTCGAGGCTGGCGTAGTAGACGCCGAGATTGTGTTGGGCAGTTTTATCCCCAGCGCGGGCGGCTCGGATAAACCAGCGGACTGCCTCCCTGATGTTGGTCTTTACTCCCCGGCCCGTTTCGTAACAGAGACCGAGGTTACATTGAGCGGGGGCGCATTCCTGGTCGGCTGCGAGGCGGTACCATTTTACTGCTTCTTCATAGTTCTGCGGCACGACTTGGCCGGTTTCATAGAAGACCCCGAGGTTGAACTGCGCCTGCGGTTCCCCTTGCTCTGCTGCGGCATGATACCACTTGACGGCCTCGGCGAAGTTCTGCGACACGCCTTGGCCGGTTTCGTAGAGAACCCCCAGGTTGAATTGAGCGGCCGGGTCGCCGAGTTCCGCAGCTTCGCGAAACCATTTGGCTGCCTGGTTGAATTCCTGGGGGACACCACTGCCAGTTTGGTAGCAGAAGCCGAGGTAGCATTGTGCCGTCGGATCATCCTGGGCAGCGGCCAGGCGGAACCACCGGACAGCCTCCGTGGAATCCTGCTTTACGCCCTGGCCGTTTTGATAGCAGATAGCCAAGTAACACTGCGCCTCCGAGTCGCCTTGGTCGGCGGCTGCGCGCATTTCTTCAAAGGTCTGCCAGTTTCGGCGATTCTTCGGCATGGACTCGGAGCGAAACGGTTTCTCCCGGGCGCTAACCCGGCTTGACACCACAGTAAAACGACGGGCACGAAATTCAAGCCAGGACTTATTCTGGTGCGGTTGGTGGTCATGTGGACCCAGCCGCGCGGTGTTCAAGCCCGGTCAGGGGGTTGCCTGAAACCATGGGCAGCAGCGGTATTTCCGCCGTGCTTTTTTCCAGAATAACTCTTAAAACCTCTCCCATGACTGTCGTAGGCATAATTCCGGCCCGCTTCGGTTCCACGCGGTTTCCAGGCAAACCGCTGGCATTGATTGCGGGTAAACCGCTCATTCAGCGCGTGGTGGACCAATGCCGGAAGTCTGTCAGTCTCTCCGAGGTGATCGTGGCCACGGACGACGCGCGAATCGAGGCGGCGGTGCGGGGATTCTGCCGAGTGGAAATGACCTCGGCAGATCACCCAAGTGGGTCTGATCGCATCGCGGAAGTGGCTGGGCGTCTTGCCTGCGATGCCGTGGTGAATATCCAGGGCGACGAGCCTCTCATCGATCCTGTGGTGATTGATCGTGTGACTGCCGCGCTAGAAGGCTGCGAGATGTCGACCGCGGCCACGGCTCTTAGCGATCCCGAGGAATACGACAATCCCAACGTGGTTAAAGTGGTTGTCAACCAGGGCGGCCGTGCCCTTTATTTTTCCAGGCACACTATTCCGTATCTTCGGGACGCCGCCGGACTGGATGCCCGGCAGCGGATGAGGATGTTTCCCTTCCTTAAGCACCTCGGCATATATGGTTTTCGTCGCGATACGCTTCTGCGGCTGGTGAAATATCCTGTGTCACCGTTGGAGGCTGCGGAGAAGCTCGAACAACTCCGGGCCTTGGAAAACGGTATTCCGATCGCAGTGGAAGTCGTCGCTTACAGCAGTGTGGGTGTGGACGTGCCACCGGATATCGAGAGGGTGGAAGCGATCCTGCGTCACCAGCGCGAATAACTTCCGGTCTGGTATTGTCAACCGACCGGCTGTCTGGATATAGTTTCCCGGCGCACGAACCCGCGTTTGCGCGAGGCCGCCAGTTGTTCACTGAAGAACGTTGGCGGCGTTTGTTTTTGTGCGGCTCGGCTGCGATTCCGGCGGCAAACAATCAATTTGAATAAAACTGTGGGCACCAAGTATATATTTGTGACCGGTGGGGTGGTGAGTTCTCTCGGCAAAGGACTTACAGCGGCTTCCCTCGGCACCCTGTTGGAAAACCGCGGCCTCAAAGTGGCGCTGCAGAAGTTCGATCCCTACCTGAACGTGGACCCGGGGACAATGAGTCCTTACCAGCATGGCGAGGTTTATGTGCTCGACGACGGCGCGGAAACCGACCTCGACCTGGGCCACTACGAGCGTTTCACCAATTGCCAATTGTCGCGCCTCAACAACCTCACCAGCGGGCAGGTCTACCAGACGGTGCTCAATAACGAGCGGGAAGGTAAATACTTGGGTAAGACTGTGCAGGTAATCCCGCACGTGACACAGGAAATCCAGAACCGGATCGAACTTTTGGCCGAGTACACCAAGGCCGACGTGATCATCACCGAGATTGGAGGCACCACCGGCGACATCGAGGGGCTTCCGTTCCTGGAAGCTATTCGCGAGTTCGCGTTGGAGGTCGGCCCGCACAACGCAATGTTTGTGCATGTCACGTTTGTGCCGTTCATCAAAGCGGCCGGTGAACTGAAAACCAAACCTACCCAGCAATCCGTCGCCAAACTGCGGGAAATTGGCATCGCCCCGCAAATCCTTGTCTGCCGGTGCGAGCGACCCTTGGACAAAGATTTGCGCCGGAAGATTTCCATGTTCTGCAACGTACCTTTTGAGGCGGTGGTGGAGGAGAAGGATGTGGACCATAGCATCTACGAGGTGCCGCTAATGTTGCAGCGCGAGTGCGTGGATGAACTGGTCTGCCGCCAGTTGCACCTGGACACGCCTCCGTCCAATATGGCGCATTGGCAGGAGATCATACGCAAGATCATCGCGCCACAGCATCGGGTGCGGATCGGGGTAGTCGGTAAGTACATCGAGTTGCAGGACGCTTATAAATCAGTCTACGAAGCAATCGGCCACGGGGGCGTGGCCAATGATTGCGGCGTCGAGATCCAGAAGATTGATGCGGAGGAAATTGAACGGCACGGTGCGGAAATGGTTTTGAAAGGCCTTGGCGGCATCCTTGTTCCGGGTGGCTTCGGCGAACGCGGAATCGAGGGTAAGATCCAGGCAGCCCAGTATGCCCGCGAGACCAAGGTGCCATACCTCGGTCTGTGCCTGGGCATGCAGATCGCTACCATCGAGTTCGCGCGCAATGTGTTAAAACTGAAGCAGGCCCACTCAACGGAGTTCAATAGCACCACACCGCACCCGGTCATCGCGCTGCTGGACGAGCAAACCCGCGTGACGAAGAAGGGCGGGACCATGCGATTGGGGGCGCAGCCTTGCCAGGTGCAGGTGGGTACGCTGGCCGCGCAGCTATACGGGGCGTTCGTAGTGAAGGAACGCCATCGTCACCGGTTTGAGTTCAACAACGCCTATCGCGAGCGGTTTCTTCAGGCCGGGTTTGTTTTCAGCGGTAAAACTCCCGACGGCAAGTTGATGGAGATGATTGAATTACCCGGACACCCGTTTTACTTGGCCAGCCAGTTCCATCCCGAGTTTCAGAGCAAGCCGCATCAGCCACACCCGTTGTTTAGGGGTTTCATAGCGGCGGCCATCGAACAGAGCCGTTCAAGGCGGCTTTAAGCCCGTCGCCGGCGCCTCAACGATCCGCCGTTGCAGCGCGGGCCAAGAGTACCTTCTTCGTCGGGACATAATTGGCGGCGAATTCTTCCCGGTATTCGCCGAAGGTTCCGCTTACGATCGCGCTGCGCACCTCTTCCATCACCCGCAGGAACATCCGGGTGTTGTGCACACTAAGCATGCGGAGCCCGAGGATTTCCCCGACGTTTAACAGATGCCGTAGGTAGGCCCGGCTAAAATTGCGGCAGGCGTAGCAGTCGCAATCTTCTTCAATCGGACGGAAATCCGCCTTATACGCGCCGCCTTTAACACTGATGCTCCCCTTGCGAGTGAAGGCGGTTCCGTTGCGCGCTACCCGAGTTGGAAGCACACAGTCAAACATGTCCACGCCGCGGGCCACCAGTTCGACCAATTGTGCGGGAGTGCCGAGCCCCATGGCGTACCGGGGTTGCTGCTCTGGCAGGTGTGGCTCCGTGATCTCGATCGCCCGCATCATCTCCGGTTCGGGTTCGCCCACGCTCACGCCGCCGATCGCGTACCCGTCGAAGCCCATTCCCACCAGTTTGCGAGCGCAGGCCTCCCTCATGTCCGCGTTGGATCCGCCCTGCACGATGCCGAACACCAGTTGCCCTTTGGCCCGGGGCTGTTCCCGGCATTCCTGTGCCCAGCGAATGGTGCGGTCCACGGCTGCGTGCAGCTCACGCGGGGTCGCGGTGTGCGGTGGGCAATCGTCAAAGACCATCGCAATGTCCGACCCAAGCTCTCGCTGGATGGCCATCGCTTCTTTCGGCCCCAGGAAGAGCAGCGAGCCATCCAGGTGTGAGCGGAATTCGACCCCGTGAGCCTGAATCTTACGGATTGTGGCTAGGCTGAACACCTGGAATCCCCCGCTGTCAGTCAAAATGGGATGGTGCCAATTTATGAACTGGTGGAGGCCTCCGGCAGCGCGGATGATCTCCATACCCGGGCGGATGCTCAAGTGGTAGGTGTTGCCGAGGATGATCTGGGTGCCCATCTCCCGCAGTTCTCGGGGGTCGAGTGCTTTCACACTTCCTTGGGTGCCCACGGACATGAACACAGGAGTCTCCACCGTGCCGTGGGCGGTGGTCAGCCGCCCGCGGCGCGCGCGGGAGCTGGAATCGGTGCTGATCAGTTCAAACATCCCTTGCAGAGTTAACCAGCCAAGGTTTGGCTTCAACCGGAAAGTGAGGTCCGACGGCCATCACATTGCGGCTGGCTACGGCGCAACGCCGTCATTTCGGCAAGTTGATCGTAGTGCCTTCCTGCGCCGCTTCGATCTGGAGTGTCCCGCCCAATCCCACCGCAAACTGCCGCGCCTCTGCCGTCATGCGGTCGATGGTTTCGTCGTCATGATCCGGGTCATGGTGGAACAAAACGAGTTGGCTCACTCCAGCCTCGATGGCCAGGCTGACCACATCCTCCACGCAGCCATGACCCCAGCCGGCGCGTTGCTCGTATTCCTGGCGATCGTATTGAGCGTCCATGACCAGGACTTCGGTGCCCTGCAGAAACGCGACCATTTTCTGGTGTTCGCGTTCCGCCTGTGCCAAACCCTCATCGTCAGCTAGCTCCCAGCGTTTCCGGCCCAGGGGTGGTTCGTTGTCGGGAAAAAACGCGATAGACCCTGCGGAGGTGAACAGGCGGTAACCCATGCACTTTCCCGGGTGATTGGCATGAGTAGCAGTAACTCGTATCCTGCCGACCCGAAACTCCAACTCTTTGAGTTCTTCCACCCGGATATTGCCGTCCAACTCCCGCATGCCGATCGGGAAGAATGGACTCTCCATTTGGCTGATCAACAGATTGTCCAGACCGAGCCGCGCTCCTTCATAACCCAAGATGCGCAACTCGTTTTCCGGGCGCAGTAGCGGCAGGAAGAAAGGTAAACCCTGGATATGATCCCAGTGAGTGTGCGTGAGCAACAAAGTCAGTTTTAGGCAGCGTTCGGCAAACTCGGACATTAATGCCCGCCCCAAAAGCCGGAGCCCCGTCCCGGCGTCAAGTATCACAATCTCACCATCGCCGCGGACCTCTAGGCACGACGTGTTGCCGCCATATCGGACCGTAGCTGGGCCAGGGGAGGGGACGGACCCCCGCACGCCCCAAAAACGCAGTTGCGTGAGGCATCCTTCGGCGCTCGATGCTGCCGGCTGAGGGGACATGCCTGGGGTGGCTCAGGCTTGGCTGGTAATCTGGGACCAGTCGCGCTGTTGCGACGTGGCGTAGAGTGCAAATGCGGCCTCGTTGCGGATCAACACGGCGCGCACCACACTTGAATCGTCGGCGCGCCCGAGGTTCAGCATCGAATCGGGTATGATTCCGACCTTCTTGTGCGAGTAAATCAATGCGAAGACCGCCTGTGCGAACGCCACATAGGGTAGATCCTTGTAGACTCCTTCGGCCGTGTCTTCCACCGCATCCGCCAGGAATTCGAGCTGATCCGCCAGGTGCGGGAAGAGCGGCTCGTTTATCTGGGTGAACTCCAGCTTCCACTGCGGCAGGTGCCGTAGCACCTTTTCCACAATCGACGGCGTTATCGTGGTACCCCCACGATTCACAAATTCGGCAATCTCGGGCATGCCTGACTCTATCCTGAACACCAGGCTCGAGTAAAATTCAAAAATGCAGCCCGCCGAGTGCACCTCGCGTCAAACTAAAAGCCACCGGAAAGACTGGTGTCGGAGGTGCCGAACCTCAGCGCGAGAACCAGCCAAGCCTTCCCTGGTTCGACCAATACAGCAGCCCCATGATTCGCATCGCGACAGCCACAAAATAGAGGCTCACGAAGCCGGAAATCACGTAGCCCAGGAATGGCACCGGAAGCACTAGGCCGATCAAAGTGTCGCAGAAGAAGAATGCGGTGATCGCCAGACCAAAAGCGGCTGTGGCCATCACGTAAGGTCCCGGGATCCGCATGATTGACCAGACGAGCGATACGGGGTTCAGGGCGGTCACGGTGTCAAACATGGCCAGCGCCAACATACCCATCGGGGCTAACAAGACGCCAAACCCGATGGTGGCAATCAGGAATATCCAATAGTTTGTTTCGGTTGAGGGCAGCCAGGTCGCCAGGATCACGGTAGGGCCAAATGTCAGGGCTCCCAGGGCCAGCAGGTGAAAATACGGCACCAGGATAGTGTCCGCCCAATCGGTGAAATCCGGCCAATCCGGTGGTTCCGGTTGGCCGGCTGCACTCGTGGCGACAATCTGTTTGGCATAGTTGAACATGTAGCCGGTGATCAGAAAACCCAGAAGCGGAAGCCATCCCAGTAATACTGAGAACACCCCTCCTGCCACCAACAGAAATATGCCGCTGCCGCGCAGTGGATAACTCAAAGCTCCGGGTAGCAGAGTCCAGAACTCAGGTCGCTCCTCCAGGAGGACCGGGCGAACCTTGATGTACTGACACTCCGATCCGCACTTTCGGCACCTTTTGCCCATTCCTCCGCCGTGGCTTCGGGTTTCGACGCAGAGCTCGCAAAACGCGATGCGGCACTGTGGACAGTAGTGTCGTGCCAGGGCGTGCGGATGATACTTGCAGTGCAAACCGGCGGTAACGTGAGCCGTTGGAACTCCTGCCGTAGCGCCGGGCGGGACATCAGCGGCCGGCGCCCGGCTCGCCGCATCGGATTCAAACCTCAACGCCACTTCGCCCAGGCGAAAATCCGTGCCTGACGGCACCACCGCCGTCTCCACAAGCTGCCCACTCACAAATGTGCCCGCGGTCGAGCCAAGGTCGCAGAGCTGCAACTGATCTTCCGAGACTACCAGGGAACAATGAGAACTGGAGACGGAAGGGTGATCGAGCACCAGGGCGTTTTCAGGGCTGCGACCAGCAGTGTATTCGCCTGCCGGGAAAACCTTTTCCCAGGCTGCCGAGGTGTCCGGGTTGATGACAATGCGCGGCATGAGTTTCAACTCTTAACTAACCAAAACCTCATCGGTCTCGCGATTACAATTTGAGCGTGAGTTTGGACCTCGCTCTCTGAGGACCCCAAACGACCTCCTCATTCGCCTGCGGATCGGCCTTTGAACTCAGCCAGCCACGTCGCAATCTTATCGATCTCCATTCGTGCCGTTATGGCCGGGTCCTGGTTGTAGTAACGGTTGAGCATGATGGAGAAGATCAGTCGTTCCCCGGCCCCAGTGGTGACGTGTCCCGACAACGAGTTGGCCCACCGCAAAGTGCCCGTCTTGGCCCGCAGGTTCTTTTCAGCAGCTGTTCCCACCAGTCGACGTCGCAGCGTGCCATCCACGCCCGCAATCGGCAAAGCTTCGAGAAAGGCTTCCGCGGCTGGATGCCGGCTCATGTGTTGCAGCAGCGCTATGGTGGCCTCGGGAGTAGTGATATTGTTCCGAGAAAGCCCCGAGCCTTCTTCGAATAAAACGTGGCCCTTCGGGATACCGATCTCTTCCAGGAATTGGTTGAGCTCAGCAATGCCCAGGTCCTCCGAATATCGCCCGGAACGACTGGTTCCTCCTCGCCGCACTTCACCCACGTGAGCCAGCAGCAGGTCCGTGTACAGGTTTTGTGAGGGTTTCTGTATTTCCCGGGCCAAGTCGCGCATCGGTAATGATTGCACGGAGCCTAGCTCGAAATACTCCTCCGCTCGGAATGGGTTGCCCTGACGTTCCAGCCACGCCACGACGCGCACTTTGCCAGCGACCTTTACTTTGTGCCGCTCCAGGGCGGCACGGAACCATAACGCGAATGCTTCCGCCGGTCGTGGCAGCGTTAGGTCGTCGGTATAACCCGGATCGCCTTCCGGCAGTTGACCAAACACATGTACCACGCTTGTGCCTGTTGGGCGGTAGAAACGAATGGTTCGCCGTTCGTCTTTGGAGACCGTTCGCGTCTGGTTTTCAAACCTCAGCACGTCTGTTGCCGGCTGCAATTCCAACCGGCAGCGGTCCCCGAGAACCCCTGGTTTGACGGAAACCTGCACGATGTTGTCGTTGATCGTCAACGCTGAGATCGGAGCCCCGTAATAGTATTGCGCATCGTCCCATGACCAGCCCGATCCCCACTCTGGTCCCGTGAAGAAGCTCTCGTCCGCTATCAGGTCGCCCTTGATTCGTCGCACTCCCGCATTGGTCAAGGCGCTAACGAGCGGTTCAAGTGCCTTGACGATATCCTTCTCGTTCAAACGGCTGTTGATGGTGGGGTCACCTCGTCCGTAAATGATCAAGTCCCCTGCCAGCGTTCCTCGCCGGGTCGGCTGTTTGCGAGTGTAGAGGGAAGTGCGGATGCGGTAGTCTTCCCCCAATCGGTCCAGTCCCAAAGCTACGGTGTATAGTTTTGAGTTCGAGGCTGGGCTAAACAGTTTGCCGGGAGAGTTTTCATATAGCGTCTTGCCCGTATCGAGCGAGACCACTTTGATTCCCCAGGTGGCCGCCGCAAACTTCGGTTGGGCAATATGGTTTGAAATCGCCTGCTGCAGTTCCGGCAGGGTCTTCGGTTGGCCCGCCGAGGCCACACCTGCTGTTCCGGCACAGATCAGGAACAAACCGAGAAACGCTGTCATTTTCGAGAACCTCCGACCCGGCTTGGCAGCATGGAGACACCAGAATTGTTGCATCGCGCCATAAAGCCAGAAACCTCTGTTGACGCCAAGCAAGTAAATCCGGGTAGTTTGTTCCAGCATGGATCTCAGATCTGTCTCCGTCCCCTGGCTCAGGGGAGGAAGCGACTTAAGGTCCCGCGATTTCGCATGAGTTTTTGAAAAAGAGCTTTCCGCTCCGTGTTTTCAAGGGCGGAAGCATTTTCGCATTTTGCCCCCACGCTTTCTTTTGTGAGGCTCGTGGCTGTTTTCCTATCCTCGATCGATGAAACCAAGCTCTTGCTCTGCTGCCGAATCCGCCATCCACCGCCCTTGCGAAATCGCTGTCTTGACCGAGGGGTCCTAGACAGATATTAGAATACCGGCTATGCCGACGTACGAGTATATTTGTGACAAATGCGGACATCGATTTGACCTGTTTCAATCGATTGCATCCGCTCCTTTGACGGTTTGCCCGGAAGATGTCTGTGGCCGAAAACGTTGGGGCAAAGGCAGAGTAAAACGCGCTATCAGTGGCGGGGCTGGGCTCATTTTTAAGGGCAGTGGATTTTATATTACTGATTATCGTAGCGAAGGATACAAACAAGCTGCTAAAAAGGATGCTGCCCCCGTCAAGGATGCTGCCCCCGTCGCAAGCGGGAATGGCGGCCCCTCTAATTCATCGGAGAGTAAGTCGACGCCTTCCAAGGCCGACAGCAAGGCTGTAGCACCTGCCAAGACCAAGACCTAAACATGCCCAAGCCGGGCGCACATCCCGATCCCAATACGCTTCGCCTGCAACAGGTGATAGCGGGATTACGCGCCGGTTTGGTCGTAGCTTTGCTGTGGTTAGCCCCGGTCGTTGGTTCCGCCCAGTTGTTGGAGGATGCGCTCTCGGCACGAAGTCATTCCGGACAATTCCTGGTGCTGGCCCAGCGTTCGGTGCTCGGCAATCCTGCGCTCTCTAACCTGGAGACGAACCAGGCTATCTTGCGGCTCGATCCGATGTTGCTCCCGGTTTCATGCGAACGAATCAAGGCTAATCTCTGGCGTGAACTTGGTTATAATGGGCCGTGGCAAAGCAGAATTTACCTCGCCGTCAGACCGGCTCGCAGCACGGATGACCAGGTAAACGTGCAAGCCGAGGGTTACCGGGACGGCTGGCAGTACCGCGTCGTGTTTCCCGAGGTGGTCCAGCGCACTCGTTACATGCGCGCCGTTGTGCAGGTATTGCTCACGGAGATCTCCAACCGGCAATCGCGCCAGCGTCCCCCCGAAATTCCAGCCTGGCTGGTGGAGGGCCTTTGCCAGCAATTGCTCACCTCCGCGGATGTGCCCATGATGCTGCCGCCACCACGCCGTGGCTCCACCCCGGTTTCGGCTCACATTTACCAAATGGAAGCCCGCAAACCAAAGCCTCTCGAACAGGTGCACAAGACTCTCGTGCAGACTCCGGCACTCACTTTCGAGGAATTGAGTTGGCCTGGCACGACTGATTTTGATGCAGAAGACAACCTTGTTTATCGCCACTCGGCCCATTTTTTTCTGCACTCGCTGTTGAAACTGCCCAATGGCCGCGGCTGCATGCTGACGATGCTTGAGCAGTTGCCCAACTACTACAATTGGCAATTCGCGCTGCTGCACGGCTTCAAAGACCACTTTCAGCGCCCTCTCGATGTTGAACAATGGTGGAGCTTGCAGGTGGTGCACTTCGTTTCCCGTGACATCGACCAGGTTTGGAATGCTGAGCAAAGTGCCAGAAAGCTCGAAGAGTGGCTCCACTTTACCGTGCAAGTGCCGACCGCGAATCAATCATCCATGGTCGAGCAAACCATGACAGTGCCGGAGGTTATTCGTAATTGGGAACTCGAACAGAAGGTGGCATTGCTGCAGACCAAGGCTAACGCTCTGATCCAACTCCGGATCCGTTCCGCACCGGAGGTGATCCCCTTGGTGGACGATTACCACGCCGTGTTACGAGGGTTCCTTGCCCAGGTTGACCGATCCAGCGGGGGCCAAAACAAGCGCCAGCGCGAGGCGCTCAAGGAAGCACAAGCCGTGGCTCTCGATCGTTTGGACGATATCGAACGGCGCCTGAAGCTGGCCGCCGAACCCGGCGATCCCGCTCGCGCCGCTGCGACCCAGGCTTTGCGCTCATGGAAACCGTGACCTGGCGAGAGCTGGCCATTTGCCCTCCAAACCTCAGGTAGTCGTGATTTTAACTTATTCACACAAATAACTTCTAGCAAGAGACTTGTGACGATGATTGCGGCCGATGGGGCGTTTCCGCGCCTTGACACACCGTCGATCAAAACTATAGTGCCCTATCGAATTTTTGAGGTCAAAAATGCAAAATGAGAACTCGTCGGCAAACCCTGAGGATCCTTTAGCGCCACAGGACCTTAAGCGTTTGAAGGAGTTCCATTCTGCTGGTAGGGGTTTTTGGAGGCACGTGTCCGATACTGACTGGAATAGCTGGCAATGGCAGCTGAAGCATCGGATTACAACGGTGGACCAACTTCAGCGCTTGATGCCGACGTTGACCCCTGAAGAACTTGCCGGGGCGGCGTTTGCCAACCATAAGTTGGCGCTCGCGATTACCCCCTATTTCTTCAACCTGATCGACCCCACCGATGAGCATTGCCCCATCCGCGCCCAAGTGATTCCGCGGGTTGAGGAAACCCACACTTCGCCGTGGGAGATGAGCGATCCTTGCGGCGAGGATTCGCATTCGCCCGTGCCCGGCCTGGTGCACCGTTATCCCGATCGCGTTCTGTTTCTCGTCACCGACCGCTGTGCGGCCTACTGTCGTTATTGCACGCGTTCGCGGTTAGTGAGTAATGCCACCGGGTATGATTTTCATCCGGAGTTTGACAAGCAGATTGATTACATTCGCGATCATACGAGCATCCGGGACGTGTTGCTGAGCGGCGGGGACCCTTTGCTGTTCAGCGACGAAAAGCTCGAATACCTCCTTTCGCGCCTGCGCTCGATCCCGCACGTCGAGTTTCTGCGCATCGGCACGCGGATCCCGGTGTTTCTGCCGCAGCGCATCACCCCGGCCATGTGCGAGATGTTGCGGCGGTTTCATCCGCTATTCATCAGCATTCACTCGAATCATCCCCGCGAGCTTACTACGGAAGTGCGTGAAGCCCTTGATCGGCTTGCCGATGCTGGCATTCCGCTCGGCAATCAATCCGTTCTGCTCCGTCATGTTAACGACGATCCCAAGGTAGCGCGTGCGCACGTGCAGAAGTTGCTGATGTGCCGTGTGAAACCCTATTATTTATATCAGTGCGACTTGATCGCGGGGTCGGCGCACTTGCGTGCAAGCGTGCGTAAGGGTCTAGAGGTCATGGAGCAATTGCGCGGCCACACGACCGGCTACGCGGTACCTCAGTATGTCATCGATGCACCCGGCGGTGGCGGCAAGGTGCCCGTCAATCCCGATTACGTTCTCAGCCGGAATGCCGACCGCGTCGTACTGCGAAATTACGAGGGTGAAGTCTTCGAATATCCTGAAGCCGCCGACGGCACGCCGCTGGTGGCGCGTCCGGACCGGATTGAAGAACCGGAGCTGGCCTGACGGCGGGTTAGAGTGCAACTGGCGTGGGTTACCCGTGACTGAGGCTCCATCCAACATCCCCGTTCGAACGCCGTCACCCGCACTCAAACCTTGGGGACTGCGTAGTTTCTACGCTGCTGGTGTTGCGGCGCTTGCCTTGGTGCTTTACCTCTTCAACCCTGGCCAGCACGGTTTCTACCCATTCTGCTTATTACATAAGCTCACCGGTTGGCTATGTCCTGGTTGCGGTTCGTTACGGGCTTTCCACGAGTTGCTGCACGGGCATTTCGTGGACGCTTTTCGTTTGAATCCTCTGGTCGTGACCCTGATACCGCTGGCTGGTTTTCACCTGCTCCGCTGCTGGCGACGGCGAGCCCGGGATCCTGAGGCCAGTTGGGCGGTCAGCGAACGCTGGATCTGGATCGGCATCGTGGTGTTGATCGTTTTTGGCGTGCTGCGCAATCTTCCCTGGTTTCGCGGGGAGTGATGGTCTTGAATCGCCCGCGAACTTACGAGACGACGCCTCCGCAAACGATCGGCCTTGCCACGGACCAGGCATTGGCGTACACGCAAGGCGAGAGATCGATGCATGCGCACCTATAAAATCATCGGCGGCGACGAGAAGGAATACGGTCCGGCGGAACCCGCCGACCTGGTGGAATGGATTGGTGAGGGGCGTCTGAGTGGTCAAAGCCGAGCCATGTTGGAGAGCGATGGCATTTGGAAGCCGCTTTCGGAATTCCCCGAGTTCGCCGAGGCCCTGCGGAATCAGGCCCTGGGCTTCGCTACCGTTCAGCCTCCCATAGCGTCCAAAACCGTGGCCAGGGGCGAGATCTGGAAACTCGCTGGTAATGGGCAAATCAACGTGGGAAGTTGCTTCTACCGCGCGTGGGAGTTGTTGTCAGCCAATTTCGCGTTGCTGTTTGGTGGCACGTTTCTCGTCTGGATCATCGGCACCATGCTCCAATTCCTCCCGATCGTGGGCGCGGTGTATTGGTTATTACGCGGGGTGCTGTATGGTGGGCTCTTTCTCCTCTACCTTAGTTGTATTCGTGGTAAAGAGGCTTCGATGGGTGAAGTCTTCAGTGGGTTCGGGGCGCCTTTCCGCGAATTGGTGCTAGTGGGAATCGTGACCTCGTTTTTGAGTTCGGTCGGTTTCCTGTTCTGCGTCGTGCCTTGGGTGTACTTGACAATCATCTGGATCTTCAGCGTTCCACTGGTTGCGGACCGGCGGATGGGCTTTTGGCCGGCTATGGAACTGAGTCGCAAGGCGGTAACCCGGGTTTGGGGCCAGGTGTTTGTGCTGGCGTTGTTGGCCTTCCTGCCGGTCATCATGGCGCATATCATGACCGAATTGAAAATTGCAACCGCCATGCTCGCCGCCGCTCGCGAAACCTGGGGCACGGACGAACCTAATTTCGCGAAACTGCTGCAGGATATGCCGAAGCTCATGACCCAGGTGGCGCAGACCAGCACGCCCTATCTGTTAATGACGAAAGTAGTTTTATTGTTGAACCTGCCGCTGGCTGTGGGGGCCTTGATGTATGCGTATGAGGACCTTTTTGGCAAGGGCCCGGCAGACCGCCCTTAACCGGGAAAGCGCGCGAGCGTGTCTGGCCAGCAACTTGGGGATGCCTGGCGCGGGCTCTCTCCTCGCTGGCCGTCTCTCGGGCGTGCCGCAAATCCTGATTGCCCTGGCTGGCCTCGGAATCACTCTGGTGTTTGGAACACGCTTCATCGGGTGGGCCATCCTACATTGGTCGCAGATGCGCGACCCCTATGCTGATCCACTTGAGATGTTGACCGCCATTTTGCTGGCGGTGCGGTGGCCGTTGGCCGGCATAGGCCTGTTCGCCCTGAGCTGGCTATGGGCGCTTGTCACGAGTTGGTCCATCCTCAACGCGGTGCGCCGTGCGGAAACAAACCGGCCGGTTCCACCCCCTTTGGGCGAAACCGGCCAATCTTGATTGTCCCTTGCCGCTCCCGACTGGCGAGGCGGACGTTGCGCCAATCAGGCGCTCTTGAAGAAGTCGTGAACGACTTCTGCCACGCGCTGAATCTGTGCTTCGGTTAATTCCGGGTAGATAGGCAGGCTCAGACACTCCTTCGCTGCTTTCTCCGCCACCGGGAATGCACCTTCTTCGTAGCCCAGGTTGGCGTAGCATTTCTGCAAGTGGAGGGGCAGGGGATAATGCAGGGCGCAGCCGACTTTGTTGGCTTCCAGGTGTTTCTTCAGTTCGTCACGCCGAGGATGGCGGACGACGTAAAGGTGGTAGGCGCTTTCCGCCCACGGGGCCTCCTTCGGCAATTGCAGCGGGGTGTCCGCCAGCAATTCATGGTAGCGGTGCCCGACTCGCTGGCGCTCCTTTGTCCATTGGCTCAGGTGTTTGAGCTTGATCCCCAGTACCGCGCCCTGGATGCCTTCCATGCGGTAATTGAAACCGACCTCGTCATGATAATACCGCTGGGTGGAGCCGTGCTCACGCAAGGATCGCGCCCGCGCCGCATACGCCGCGTTGTTTGTGACAATCGCGCCGCCTTCCCCGTAAGCGCCGAGATTCTTCCCCGGATAAAAGCTAAAGCAGGACATCTCGCCAAAAGTGCCGATCTTCCGGCCCTTGTATTTGGCATCGTGCGCCTGGGCGGAGTCTTCAACCAGCGGCAGATTGTGCTTCTTCGCGACTGCCAGCATCGGTTCCAGGTTCGCCGGGTGTCCGTAGAGATGCACCGGCAGGATGGCCTTGGTGCGGGGAGTGATCGCTTTTTCGATGAGCTTGGGATCCAGGTTGAATGTGGCGTCGTCAATATCCACATACACCGGCTTGGCTCCGACGTAGGAAATGGCCCAACTGGTGGCCACGAAAGTCATTGGGGTGGTGATAACCTCGTCATCACGGCCCACGTCCAGGAGAAGCATAGCAACATGCAGGGCCGAGGTTCCGCTGTTAAAGGCGATGCAGTGTTGCGCCCCGCAGAACTGAGCAAACTCCTTTTCGAATTGGACCACGTCCGGTCCCAGGCAAAAGCTGCAATTGTCCAAAGTCCGTGCGATAGCGGCATCCACATCTTTGCGGATGGTTCGCATTTGCGCCGGCAGATCCAAATAAGGTATCGGAGTCATCGTGTTTGAAGATAGGAGCGGTGCCAGAACCCGGCAAGTGGAGAAAATACGGATAACCTCCCCCGGGACTTTCCCGGGAAGGCCGTGCCGCTCAATTGCGGCGCGGCCGCTTCCGGTTCCAGCAGAAGTCTGATCACAGGTCTTTACAGGCTGTTCAATAGATCAATCAATTGCCGCAGTCGTCCGTAATCCCGGCGGTTAAATCCAAATGCGATCCGGTGCAGGTCCACGTGATCGTTGTCCTCTGTTTCTTCGGGAGTCGTCTCAATGCGCGTGATTGGCGCCCCGCTGATGATGTCGGCGTAATCCTCATTCATGGCCTCCACGGCCGAATCGGAGGGTTGGTGTTTCAGCCGAATCACAAAAAGGTCTTTCACGAATCGGAAGGAGTGGAAGTTGCGGTAGAACCGGGTGATAATCCTGACCGCATGGTCCGTGTCGTCCGTGATCTGATAGAGGTTTAGGTCGTCCGGCGAGATAAGTTGATCCCGCAGCAGGTGTTCCCGGACGTGCTTGTCCCAGGTCTTCCAGTAGGTGCCTCCCGGTCGGTCCACCAACACCAGCGGCATCAACTGGCTCTTGCCTGTCTGCATCAGCGTTAGGGCCTCATAGCCTTCGTCCATGGTCCCAAATCCACCGGGGAACAGGGCGATGGCATCCGAATGCCGGATGAAGGTGAGTTTTCGGGTGAAAAAGTACTTGAACGTCACCAATTTTTTGTCTTCACGGATGATCGGGTTGGGGTTTTGTTCCCAGGGAAGGCGAATGTTCGCACCAAAACTGTTTTCTGGCCCGGCTCCTTCGTGCCCGGCCTGCATAATGCCCCCGCCTGCGCCCGTGATCACCATGAACCCGGCCTGCGCGATCTTGCGGCCAAATTCCACCGCCTGCTGGTATTCCAACCGGCTGGCCTGTGTGCGGGCCGACCCAAACATCGTCACTTTCCGGCATTGTGAATACGGCGCAAACAGCCGGAAGGCATACCGTAATTCCCGCAGCGCTGTCTGTATTACCCGCACGTCCCCCGTGTCCTGCACATCCGTCAGTAATCGCAGCGCGTTTTCGATGATGTCCTCAACGTGCTCCTCGTTGTAGCCTCCTCCCTTGTAGCGAATTAGCTCCTGAATCTTCAGCTTTAGTTCGGGACCCACGGGCGTCTTTTCCGGCTTCGTCATAGACGGAGAGCATACTCACTAATCCGGCGAAATCAAACCGCTCTGGTTCCGTCACGCCAACTATCCAGGCATCGTTGAGTGGCCGGCTTGAGGTTGGTCTGCCAGGAACATTAGATCGAATCAATGAGCCTGGGGTGTGATTAACCTCAATATGCGTTCGTCACGGCAAAAAATGGCAAGGAAATGGCACCTTTTGTGTTGCCCGAGCGCCGGGGTTTTCTGAAAGTTAATGTCATGGAAGACGCTCTGTTTGGCGATCTCATATACATATTCGCATTTGCCCTCGGGGGGCTGGCGTTCGCTGTTGGGCCGATCATGGTTGTGCTGCTACTCATGAGGCGGGATACGCGGAATTACGCGGACAAAACCGGCCAGGCCATCGAGTGTGGCATGGAGCCGATCGGGGATGCGTGGATCCGCTATAGCGCGGTCTATTACCTGTACGCCCTGGTTTTTGTGGCTTTTGCCGTGGATGTGCTCTACCTGGTGCCGGTGGCGGTGGTCTACGACCGGGTTTTTCCCATTCGCGACTTTGTCGAGGTGCTGATTTTTGTCGGAATTTTGTCCTTGGTAATTATTTACGCGTGGAAGAAAGGTGTTTTTGAATGGAAGCGCAAGAAGATCAACTCCTGAAGGACTGCGCGCCGTACGTCAAGTTTGCCAAGCTGGACGAGTTGTTGAATCTTGGGCGGGCAAATTCGCTGTGGCCGTTGACCTTCGGGTTGGCCTGCTGCGCGATTGAGATGATGGCGGCCGGCGCTTCCCGTTTTGACCTGGCCCGGTTCGGCGCCGAGGTGTTTCGTCCCTCTCCAAGGCAGGCCGACGTCATGATTGTGGCCGGAACCATTAACAAGAAAATGGCGGCGGCAGTCAAGACGCTCTATGACCAAATGCCGGAGCCTAAGTGGGTCATCGCCATGGGGAATTGCGCCATCTCCGGCGGCCCCTTCGTGTTCCCTGGCCAATACGCTGTCGTGGAGGGCGTGGACAAGCTTTTCCCCGTGGATGTCTATATTCCCGGGTGTCCGCCTCGGCCGGAGGCGCTGATCGAAGGGCTCCTCAAACTCGAAGAGAAGCTCACCGGCAAGCGCCGTTGGCCGGTCGTTAAGCCGGAGTAACTTCCCATTTGTCATGACCGAACCCGCGAATACCCCGGCGACTCCACCCCCCGCTCCGACGGCGGCGCCCGCAGCTAAACCGAAAGCCGCACCCAAACCGGCCGCTCCGGTAGCCACGGTTCCCCCTCCGGAACCGCCCCCGCCGAATCCCTTGCCGGAGTTGGCCCTCCCGTGCACGGGCGTGCATCATCATCTGAGGGGTCTTCATGCTGAGGCGACTGTTTCTCCGGACCAGGTGGTGTTCGCCGCTGAGGAAATGGACCGCACCGGCTTTTCCCTGGACACGATCACAGGTGTGGACTGGATCGCCGAAAACCAAATGGAAGTCATTTACGATTACTTTCACTCGCTGCGGAATCTTCGGGTCGCCATACGCACACGAGTACCGCGGGACAATCCTGACTTGCCAACCATCTCGGGCGTATTTCCCGGGGCGAACTGGCACGAGCGCGAGGCGCATGATTTCTTCGCGATCCGCTTTGCGGGGCACCCCAACCTGACCCCCTTCCTGCTGCCAGAAGATGCCGATTACCATCCCTTGCGGAAGGACTTCAAGCTGTGATTGCCAAAGAGCTTATAGCCGATCCCGGCGCATCCCCGGCCGAGACTTTCGTTATCAACATCGGGCCGCAACATCCTGCCACCCATGGCGTTTTGCGTGTCAAGATGACGATGGACGGCGAGTATATTGTCCGCGCCGAACCTGTCGTCGGTTACATTCACCGGATGCAGGAGAAGATGGGGGAGAACCGGAACTATGCCCAGTTTCTGCCCAACACCAGCCGCATCGACTACCTCTCGGCCCTGACCTACACGCACGCTTTTGTGGGCGCCGTTGAGCGGGGTTTGAAACTCCAAGTGCCGCCTCGGGCGGAGTGTATTCGGGTGATCACCTCGGAGTTGAACCGCATCTCGAGCCACCTGGTCTGGTGGGGCGCGTTCCTGCTCGATTTGGGCGGGTTCACACCGCTGCTTTATGCCTTCGATGACCGCGAGAAGATCCTGGACCTGCTCGAAGGCATTACCGGTTCGCGACTCACTTACTCCTATTTCCGGATCGGCGGTCTCTACAACGACGTCGATGACGCATTTCTGAAGGGAACTCGCGAGTTTGTGCACCAGATGCGGCCCCGCCTGAAGATGTATCGGGGTTTGGTAACCGAGAATATCATCCTGAAAAAGCGTCTGATCGGCATTGGCGAGATCAGCCAGGAACTGTGCCGCAAATATGGCGCCACGGGTCAGGTAATCCGGGGATCGGGTATTCCGTACGACGTTCGCCGCGCGGAACCGTACTCGGCTTACAACGAATTTGACTTTGAAATCCCTCATTATCCCGAGGGCGATTCCATGGCGCGCTACCTCGTGCACATGGATGAAATCGAGCAAAGCCTGCGCATCATTGAACAGGGACTCGACAAGCTCCCCAACGGGCCGGTGATGGCCGATAAGGTGCCTCGGGTGTTGAAATTGCCAGTCGGCGATTACACTTACGCGGTAGAAGCCGCCCGGGGTCGGTTCATGGTGCGGATCATCAGCGACGGCAAAGAAATCCCCTATCGCGTCAAACTGCGGACTCCTTGCCTGTCGAACCTCAGCCTGTTCGAGGAAGCCAGTAGGGGGATGCTCTTGCCCGATGCCCTCGCGTTGATGGGCAGCCTCGACCTTGTCATTCCCGACATCGACCGCTGAACCTTTTCGCGGCTGCCACCCGTTCCAGGCAAGGCGTTTTCTCGCGGAAACGCCCCCTGAGGACCCTGCCGCCGCGATAATGGGGCGCCTTTTTCGCCTCCGAATACCGGTTGGATCTGGGCCAATTTTACCTTTTCTTTCGATCTTCCCCGCCTAAGCTTCACTCGTTCTTGTATGGCTCTGAAGGTATTCAATACACTATCGCGCTCTGTTCAGGAGTTTGTGCCGCTGGATCCCCCCGCTCGGAATGTAGGTATGTACTGTTGCGGACCAACGGTTTACGACTATGCGCACATTGGCAACTGGCGCACATTCATATTTGGTGACCTTGTTCGCAGATATTGGGAATTCCGTGGCTTCACGGTTCAGCATGTAATGAACATCACCGACGTCGATGACAAGATCATTCGCCGTGTGCGCGAGGCAAATACGACGTTGCGAGAATATACAAGCAAGTTTGAGAAGGCTTTTTTTGGCGACCTGCAGGTTCTGAACTGTCGCCGCCCGCACCAAACTCCCCGGGCTACCGAGCACATTCCGGAAATAGTGGCTATTATCTTGCGGTTGATGGAGCGCGGATTGGCTTACCAGTCTCCTGACGGCTCTGTGTTTTTCAGCATCGAGAAGTACCGGACAGCCGGCCACCAGTACGGCCAGTTGATCAGGCTCAACCTGGACGAACTTCGCGTTGGAGATAGGGTTCAGGCTGACGAATATGCCAAGGAGTCGGTCGCGGATTTTGCCCTTTGGAAAGCGCGGACACCTGAGGACGGCGCTGTTTTCTGGCCGAGTCCCTGGGGTGAAGGTCGGCCGGGTTGGCACATCGAATGCAGCGCCATGAGCATGAAACTGCTCGGTGGGAGTTTCGATCTGCACCTCGGTGGGGAAGACCTTGTATTCCCCCACCACGAGGATGAGATTGCCCAGAGTGAAGGAGCTTGCATGCAGCCTGCGGGCGGGCGTTTCGTCAAGTATTGGCTGCACGGGGCTCACTTGCTCGTGGAAGGCAAGAAGATGAGCAAGTCACTCGGCAATTTCTTTACGCTTCGGGACCTTCTGGAGAAAGGGTTCTCCGGTCGGGAAATCAGGTTCCTGCTGCTGACTGCCCATTATCGCGAGACATTCAATTTTACTCTCGAGGGACTGCAAGGGGCGCGTGCCTCTATCGCGCGCATTGACGAGTGCATTGCGAAACTCAGGGAACTCGCCGCTGGCACCCAGGCCGCGCCTGAACCTGGAGTCATTGCGGCTTTCGCCGAGGCCATGGACGACGACTTGAATGTTTCAGGCGCCTGGGGAGCAGTTTTCGAGTGGGTCCGGGATACCAATCGACGCATCGCCGAAGGTGGTATGGACGGGGCAATGGCTGCTGCAGCCCTGGCAAGCTGGGAGAGAATCGACACCGCCATGGGTGTTGGAGCCCCCGCGCCCGGAACCGATGTCCCAGCCGAGGTTCAGAGGCTTCTCCAGGCCCGAATGGACGCTCGCAAGGCGAAGGATTTTAAGCTAGCCGACCAGTTGCGTGACGAACTTAAGGCCCAGGGTTGGGTTATCGAAGATACCCCGCGGGGTCCTAGAGCCAAGAAGCTGTGATGGCCCACAAATCCCAAGCGCCAGGTTCGAAAACGCCCGTGCAAAAACCTGAATTTTCTGTGAACGGCTTGTTCATCACGTTCGAAGGCACGGAGGGCAGTGGAAAATCTACGCAGATCAAGATTCTCGCCCAGCGGCTGCGGCAGGCGGGTCACGAAGTAATTACGCTGCGAGAACCTGGCGGTACCCCCATTGGCGAGGAAATTCGGCATACCTTAAAGCACAGTGCTGTCAATCATGCGATGACTGACGTCGCGGAGTTGCTGCTAATGAACGCCGCCCGTGCCCAACTCGTCCGCGAGGTCATCCGGCCTGCCCTTGCTGTCGGCAAGGTCGTGTTGTGCGACCGTTTCTACGACTCCACTACGGCTTATCAAGGCTACGGGCGTCAGCTTAATCTCACGATGGTTAAGTCCGTCATCGACGTTGCCGTGGAGGATACCAGGCCACATCTGACTCTGTTGCTGCTGGTGTCGGCCGATGTCAGCGAGGAACGTCGTGCCACTCGCCAGGCAAACCTCCCCTTTATCCGCGACCGGATTGAGGAAGCTGATCGTCCCTTCTTTGACCGGGTGGCCAATGGTTACCGTCAAATCGCGGCGATGGAACCAAATCGTGTTGTCGAGTTAGCGGGATCGGGTTCGACGACTGAGGTTGCCGAGGCCATCTGGGAAGCGATCCGGGTTCGCTTGAGCAATGCTGTGCCAGGAGGTATCTTAAACTTGAAAGCAAAAGCTGACCATGATTGAGGAAACCATCAAGAAAATTGAAGCCAGAATTCACGGCACCGAATTCATCAAGGACGAGCGCCGGAAGGAATTATCCCAGTTGCTTACCACTTTGAAGGCCGAGGTTGCGGACCTCTCCAGAACTCACACCGATCAGGCCCAAAGCATTGTTGGCTTCGCCGAGCTTTCTGCCCACGAAGCTACCCGAGCCGAGAAGAATCCGGAGCTACTACGGCTTTCGCTTGAAGGGTTGAGTTCGTCCGTCGGTGAGTTCGAGAAATCCCATCCTGCGCTGGTGCGGGTGGTCAATGCGGTGAGCCAAACCTTGTCCAACCTCGGGATCTGAGATTCACGGAAAGCGTTTCACATCTACATGTGGTTCCAAACTAGCAATAGCCTTCATGATCTGATCGGCCACTTCTTGGTAAATCTCCTTCAATCGAGGTTTCGAACAGTGCTTGGCTTCGGCTCGTAAGGCCGTAAAACCCATGGGTTGGCCGTACTTCACCGCAATCCGTAACGGTTTGGGAAATCGCGCATGTCGTCCGTAGGCCTCGAAGGTCCCAAAAACGCGCACGGGAATGACTGGCGCGTCGGATTTGATCACCGTGAGCCCGATGCCGGAACGGGCCGGCTGCAGTTTTCCGTCCCGCGTCCGGGTACCCTCTGGGAAAAGCACAATGCCGCCACCCTTCAGGAGCCGGTCCAGAATGGCCTTGAGCCCTTTGGCACCACCCCCGTCACGGTCCACGGGCACCGCGTTCACGTTGCGCAGTACCCACCCCACAATGGGAAAGCGGAAGAGCGATTCCCTCGCTAGGTAATTAATCGACCGATATAACCCCGCCCCCACCAGAGGAGGGTCGATGAAACTGGCATGGTTGGAGGCAAGAATCACCGAACCGCTCGCTGGAACTCGCTCCGGATTGAATACTCGATAGCGGAAATAAAGTAAAAAAATGGCTCTCCATCCGGCCCAACCGAGGAAATAGAGCCAGCCCATGTCAACGTCCTCCAGGCTTTGGTGCACCCAGCCGCTCGCGCAGATCCTGAATAATAAGGCTGCTGGTTTCCTGGGCGGTCATGTGGGAGTTGTTGATTACCTTGGCTCCAAGGGCCACCATGAGCGGAGCTGTGGCGCGCTGGCTGTCGCGCTGGTCACGTGCTGCCAAGTTTTCCGTAACACCGTCCGCCGCGCGTCGCCGCGCTCGTTCCTCAAGCTTCGCATCCAGGTAATACTTGAAATCGGTTTCCGGGAAGACATTGGTTCCAATATCCCGGCCCTCCATCACCAGGTTGCCGAAACGAACACACTCCCGCTGGGTTTTCTTCATCCAATCCCGGACCTTGGCCACTGCCGCTACGTGCGGGACGGCAGCGCTTACCTCTGCGGTGCGAATTTCATTCTTCGGGAAATACCCATCAGCCAGCAGGCGCACATGGGAATCCACGCATTCCAGTTGGGTTTTCCACTTTCGGCAGGCCTGGGCCACCGCCTTTTCGTTATGCACGTCCAACTGGTGTTTCAGGCAATACCACGCCAGCGTGCGATACATTGCGCCGGTGTCCACATACACAAAGCCAAGCGCCCGGGCTACCAGTTTGGCATTAGTGCTCTTGCCGCTGGCGCTCGTACCATCGATGGCAATGACAATTGATTCGTTCGTTGTTTTCTCCACGTTCAAATTATTGCTAAAACAGTTCGTTCGGTTCGAGCATTCGTTTGGTTTCGGCCTCCAGTATTACCGCACCCAAACCCTGTGGGGGGGGAGCAGCCAGCTTCTGGAAGAAACTTGGGAACGTCTTCTTCACACAACCGGGATTCTTGATCTTCAAACCTGGGATTTTCAATCCCAGAATTCCAAAACACATCGCCATGCGGTGATCGCTATAGGTCTCCACTTCAGCCCCGTGCAGGTCTGAAGGAACCACTTGTAGAGATTCTCCTTCCTCAAACACTTGGGCGCCGCACTTGCTGAGTTCGGTGCGCAGCGCTTTCACCCTCTCACACTCCTGCAGCCTCAACCGGCCCAAATCGGTGAAGCTCACTGTTTTCGCTGCCAGCGGCGCCAGGACTATAGCTCCCATAATGCTGTCGCCCAAGTCATTCTGCCGCGAAATGACAGGCGGCAGGGCCCTTTGACCTGGGACCACAAAACGGGTAAACCGTTCATCCACCTGCCAACCGCTGGCAGGCCAATTGCCCACGGTAATCCGCGAATCGGCTGTCGCTGAACCAGTCATGAGCAGCCAGTTTGCGGCATGAAAATAACTTCCGCTTGAAGCATCAGGTTCAATCAGTAAAGTCCCTCCCTGCCTGGGAAATGTCTCGACCAGCCTGGAAGTCATGGCGACATAAGGGGACTCCTCGGCGTTCTCACCGGTCACCGTAATCTTCCATCCAGCACTTGGGGCACAGAGCAACAATGCCGACGCAAATTGCGAACTCTGTCCGATCGCCACTTGAGCACTGGCCGATCGAGGGCCGCCGCCATGAATGATTACCGGTAAATGGTCCTCTGGCGAATCCAGCCGGTAACCGAGATCTCGCATCGCCCTGAACAGCGAGGCTTGCGGACGTTCATGCATACGCGGGACGCCGTGTAACCGGTATACACCATTTCCCAGACAAAGTAGCGCGGTCAAAAACCGGGCCGTAGTTCCCGCATTGCCGACGAACAGGTCCAATGGGCGGTCCTCAGTGCCTCCTGCCGGAATCTGGCCACCCTTTCCGTAAACGGTAATGGTCCGGTTGCACGATTCAGCAGGATCAGGCTGCAACTGGATCATGAATCCCAATTCCTGGAGGCATGCCACCATGGCTTGGGTGTCCTCGCTCCACAGAGCACCCCGCAAAATGGTTTCACCAGGTCCTAACGCTGCCAATACCAGGGCTCGGTTCGTGATGCTCTTCGAACCGGGAACAGAAACCCCAGCCTTTACTGAGCGGGCTAACGGAACGATCTCAAGTGTGTCAGGCAGACTCATCTTCTGGGAAATAATCGTTTATTCCGGAGAAGCAGCCGCCGAAGGGAGCTGCCACTGCTGCCGTCGCTGCTGTGCCCCAGCGAAAAATGCCTCGATACGACGGGCATCCCCTGCCCGAATAACGTGGTGCAGTTTCGTGAGTTCCCGAATAAACCGTTGCAGCGCCCGTTCAATGTGGGTGCGGTTGGCGAGAGTGATGTCTCGCCACATTTCCGGAGAACTGGCTGCAATTCGAGTCGTGTCTCGGAAACCGTTGGCGCACAGCAATGCTTGCTCCGGGGGATGTTGTGGGTGCAACACATAGGCGGCAAGTTGTGCGGCAACCAGGTGCGTGAGGTGGCTGGACCTGCTAACCAACTTGTCGTGTTTGACCGGGTCGAGTAACATCGGCCGGGCGCCCACGGCGCGCCACAGGGCTGTGATTTTACGTGTCGCTGTCTTGCTTGATCGTCGAGTCGGTGTCACCACGCAGATCGCGTTGGCGAACAAATCGGCGTGTGCGGCTTGCACCCCGGTTCTTTCTGAGCCAGCCATTGGGTGGCTGCCAATGAAGTGCGCACCGGCCTGCGCTACGCAGTGATCAAGGTCACGCACCACGCTGCCTTTTACACTCCCAACATCGGTGACTATGGCCCCACGTTTCAGCGCTGGCAGCATTCGCCGCACCAAGGGTTGCATGGTTGAAATGGGCGTGCAAAGCACTATGAGGTCCGCACCGTGCACCGCTTCATTTAATTCGCAGGTTGCCTCATCCACTGCATGGGCTTTGGTGCATTCCGAAATACTGGCCGAACGCCGCACGTAGCCCACCACCGAGCGGGCCAGACCACGTTGCTTCAAGGCCAGCCCGAGCGATCCGCCCAGGAGACCCACGCCGACTAACGTTGCCTTCTTCCACTGCACCAGACCAAGTCTCAGGTTTTGACTCTGCGGTATCAAGCGGCAACTTCCGTAGCAGTTTGCCGTTTGCCGGCGTAAGCTGCAGATGACAAATTGCGCGACCCCGTCAGTAATTCGGGCGCATGAAAAGGCAGGGATGCAGATTAAATCGGCTTTTCAGCGCTGTCCGACGACTCAGCCCTTCCCAGATTCGACAGCGTCATCCATGCAGATGCTTCCTGCACACGTTCCAGAATCACTTCCGCCAATAGGGGTTCGGACCCCACGCCTGGGGCATACCAGATCACTTTGCCTTTCTTTTCTGTGGGATTTCGCCAAGTCGGTTGTCCGGCGCGCAGCCGTTGCCGAACCAAACTCTCGGAATCCCCGAGTAGCACCGGTATATCTTCGGTTACGTGGAGTCCATCGCTGATGAAAAAAGGCACTACGACCATGTTCCGGGTTTGAACCAGTTTGTGGCAGTCTTGGATCCGTGGTTCCTCCTCCATAAATGCGGAGTGGACTGCTGCATAGAACCCCATTTTTCGGATAATTTCCACTTGGGTGTCGATAGCTTTGCGCGAATTCTCGTCCTCACCCGTCCCATGACCGGCGATAATCATCGTCAAGTCCTTTGGAGCGGGGCACTCCGGGGCTGGAAAATCGGCCACGACCTTTTGGGCCCTGGCCAGTAATACTCTGGTCATGCTTGGGTGCGTTCCTACGGGACGGCAGTAAGCTACTCGTCGCGCAGCATCCGCCTTGACCCTTGCGAAACATTCCTCCGCCGGTTCGGTGCGGAAACCCAGCGCCTGGGGAATCATCCGCTCAGAAAAGTATCCTTCGCTGATGAAGATTGGCACAATGAAAATGCGAGGTGCTACAATGGCCTCAATCACGGCTTCCACCTTTGGTTCCTGTTTCCAAAAAGCCTCATGAACTTCGGCAAACATTCGCCGCTGACGGAGTTCCCTGGCATGCTGAGAAACCGGCTTGCTCGACTCGGCGTTTACGGTCGAACCGTGGCCAACTAGCACCAGTGCGGCGTCAGAAAAGTTCAAATTCACGGGGTTGATTAGCCCAGGACAGAGCTCTGCGCAAGTGGGGTCTGTTGCCGAGAACGATGCTTAAAGTTAATCAAATCCGTCTGCAGGGTGCTTCGTTCCGTGAGTCGCAATTCCACGATTCCGCTCGAACGGTACTTGCCAGCTGTGGTCAAATTTGCAACGGTGAATTCCACGCAATCATCCGGCCAGCGCAGCGCGGGCGGTGCAGATGAGCTGTGGACGAAACCGCTCCAGCCTGCCTTGTCGGAGGACAATGCTGGCGGATTGACCGCCATCGAACTCGATTATGAAATCCATAACATCACTCAAAGTCGTAAAAAGGAACACCAAGGCCCGAGTCGAAACTGAACTCTCCCGCACCAACGGTTTGCTCCGCCTGGCGCCAAACTGGGTCCCGCGGTCATTCCTCCAGCCTGGCTTGAGAATCAAACTTCATCCCGATGATACTTATGCTTACGGCGCCAATCGCGGTGGTATCGACGAACGTTGGTTCGGGTCCACCACCGAAGCCGCCAACGAAGGTCGCGTGCCCGATGAGGGGCTGAGCTACTGTGTCGTGGGAGCAGAACGGTTCACCCTGCGCAAGGCGGTCGAAGATTGCGGCGCGCTGATTGTGGGTAGCGTGATCTGGAAGAAGTATGGCCGTTGGCCTGTTTACTCGAAGTTTTTCGACAATATGGGCCCGATTCCTCACCACATGCATCAAAGTGACAAGCAGGCCAAACTGGTGGGGCAGGAAGGCAAACCTGAGTCTTACTACTTCCCACCACAGCACAATAATGTCGGCAACAATTTTCCCCACACCTTTTTCGGCCTTGAACCTGGCACAACCAAGGCGCAGGTCAGAAAATGCCTGGAAGACTGGAACAAGGGCGATAACGGCATTTTGGATTTGTCCAAGGCCTATCGCCTGAAGCCCGGTACTGGGTGGCTCGTTGGTCCCTGTATTCTCCATGCCCCCGGCAGCCTCTGCACCTATGAACCTCAGTGGGGCAGCGATGTTTTTGGTATGTATCAGAGCCTGGTAGAAGGTCGTTATGTTCCCTGGGATCTGCTAGTGAAGGACATGCCAAAATCCAAACACAGCGACCTCGATTTCATTGTCAACCAACTGGATTGGGAAGCCAACGTGGATCCCAACTTCAAGGACAATCATTACCTAGAGCCCATTCCCGTGGGCAACACGGTCAAGGAGGGGTTCGTTGACCGATGGATTGTTTATGGCCAGATCAACGGGCGGCAGTACTTCACCGCCAAAGAACTCACAGTTGATCCTGGAGTGAAATGCGTAATCAAAGACAAGGGCGCTTACGGGCTCATTTGCGTGCAGGGTTCAGGCCGGATTAACGGCCAACCGCTCAATAGCCCGAAGCTCATCCGTTTCACTGAACTGACCGAGGACGAGTATTTCTGCACCGCCGCCGGTGCGCTCCAGGGGGTGACATTTGAAAACACTAGCGAGACTGAGCCACTCGTTTGCCTGCGCTACTTTGGTCCTGACGTGAATCCCGACGCTCCGGAAGTGGGCGCCTACAAGAAACGTTAAACCCTCGTTTATGTCAGTGGGCTGGGCGGTGGTTGAAAGCTGCCCAGCCTATTCTACCGCTGCACGCATTGCCGCGAACAGGCTTTTTCCGGAATCCGGAGCTACCGGTATCTTGGCTTTCTCCGAGGCGTACTCCACCAGTTCCTCGGGCAATTCCTTGAGAAAAGGGGAAGGATGTGCCGGAATTAGTTTCCCGTATTTTTTCCGGCCTCCGCAGTGGCTTATGACCAGTGTCTGCATGGCCCTCGTAATCGCCACGTAGAACAGCCTCCGCTCTTCGTCCTGGGTGTTTTCTTCCTTGCTGCGCACGTGCGGCAAAAGTCCGTCTTCCATCCCAACGATGTAGACGTGTGGGAATTCCAGCCCTTTGCAGCTATGCATGGTGATCAACGTCACGGCATTGCCCGGGCCTTCCTCTTCGGTTTCGCGTTCGTTGTCCAGCGTGATTTCCTCGAGGAACGTTTCAAGCCGGTCCAGTGGTGGCAGCGATTCCCCCTCAGGGTCGTCCATTGTGTCCAGCAACTCCTGCAGATTTCGGATCCGGTTCTCCGCGGCCTCGGGGTTTTTCTCCTGGCGCCGAAGTTCATTGAAGTAACCGATTTCATCCAGGAACGCCCTAGCCCAGGTTCCCAGTGGGCGGCTTTGTCCTATCAGAGCTTGATTGCGTAGCGTTCCGCTGGTCCGCTCGATCACTTTCACAAACGCAGCGACGTTCTCCTGGGTTTTGCTCTGAAATCCTGCTATGACCACCGGGTTCTTCATCACCTCGAATACGGAGCATTTTCGCTCCTGGCTGGCGTGAATGAGCCGTTCCATTGTGGCTTCGCTCAAACCGCGCGCCGGCACGTTCGCAATCCGCAGCAGGCTCATTTCATCCCGCGGATTGAGGAACACTTTTAGGTAAGCCAGTAAATCTCGAATCTCTCGCCGGTCAAAAAAGCTCTGACCGCCAATGAGATGATACCGAACCCCGCCCTGACGCAACGCGGTTTCCAGCGGTCGCGATTGGGCGTTCGTGCGGAATAATATCGCTTGGTCGGACCACGGTATGCGGCTCGATAGCCGGGCATAATCGATAAGTTCAACCACGCTCCTGGCTTCCTCCTCCTCGTGCTCGAAGGTGTAAATCCTGATTCTCGGGCCATTTCCCTTTTCCGACCACAATTGCTTGCCCCGGCGCCTGACGTTTCTGCGGATGACCGCATTGGCTGCGCTCAGGATGGTATTCGTAGAGCGGTAGTTTTGTTCGAGTTTAACGATCCTTACTTCGGGAAAGTGCTTTTCCAGGTCCAGCAGGTTGGAAATATCCGCACCTCGCCAGCCATAGATGCTCTGGTCGTCATCCCCGACGACGCAGAGGTTTCGGTGCTCCGAGGTCAGACTGTGCACCAGCTTGAATTGGGCGGCGTTGGTGTCCTGGTATTCGTCGACCATTACGTAAAGGTACTTCGCTCGGCAGGCCTCCAAAGCTTCGGGGTGCTGGTCGAACAACCGGAGCGTGAGCACAATCAAGTCATCGAAATCGACCGCATTGCACGCCCGCAGCGCTGTCTCGTAGCGTGATCGGAGATGCATGGCCATCGCCCGTGCGCTGGGATCTCCGAATGTGGCTTGGTCCCCGGCGTTCTTCATGCGGCTGATGAGCCCCAGGATTTCCCCTGCGTCCGCCTTTTCCCCGTTCGGCGAGATGGAGCCGAGGATACGCTTCATCACCCCAACTTGTTCCGATTCGTCGTAGATGATGAAGTTGCGCTTGTACCCCAGTTTCTCGATGTGCTCCCGAAGGATCCGCACACAAAGGGAATGAAATGTGCAAATGGTCGGCCGGGACTCATTCTTCTTGTCCTCCCGAGGCCCTTTGCGCCCCTTCAGTCGGCCCGGCAACAATTTCCCAATCCGTTCCTGCATTTCCCGCGCTGCCTTGTTGGTAAAGGTGACGCCCAGGACGTGACTGGGTGGCACACCGCGTTCGATCATGTGCGCTATCCGGAATGTAATCACCCTGGTCTTCCCGGTTCCGGCGCCGGCAAGGATCAGCACCGGCCCATGGATCGTCTCCACGGCCTCGCGTTGTTGCGGATTCAGAGTGCTCAACGGCAGCATGAGCGGTATAGTTTAGTCGTACCAAGATGCCTGTCCATCCCTCTTCGGCAGAGAATTGTAAGGCCTCCGAATCTCTTAATCCTTTGGCTGGCGTTGCCTCCTTCTTTTTGAGAGGATGCCCTGGTATGAAAGGCCAGAAACAGTATCGGTGCACGATGACCAGTCTGGCAGCCTCCTGGTCCATCGCGGTTCATCTCAGTTTGGTCTTGGGTGTGCTCTTAAGCCGGGACATGAGCGTGGCTGCCCAACTTGAGACCGAACCGCTGATTCTGAAGCTCCCGGCACCTACGCTCAAGGGTACCCCTGAGGACCTTCCGGAAGGTCCAGGCATCGAGCCTTTATCAGGCAAACCGCGCCCGGTTTACCTGATCGCCAAAGGATCGAAGAATGTGGCCGTGGGCAAGCTTGTTACGGCCAGTTCGACATCATTTACCGGGAATTTGGCGCAATTGACCGACGGCTTGAAGGAGGCCTATGATCGCGATGTTCTCGAGATGAAGCGTGGCACTCAATGGGTGCAGATAGACCTCGGAAGGGTCTGTGCCGTACAAGCCATTGTTCTCTGGCATGACCACCGGTACATCCAAGTGCGTCACGACGTGGTTATCCAGATGTCCAACGACCCGGAGTTCAAGGAAGCGGTGATCACTATTTTCAACAACGATCAGGACAACTCTTCCGGGCTGGGAGAGGGTGCTGAGAGGGAGTACTTCGAAACCAGTGAGGGTAAAATCGTGAACGCCAAAGGCGTCGCCGGTCGGTATATCCGTTGCCACGGGAGGGGAAGCAGCCTTGGCGCACTCAATTGTTGGCAAGAGATCGAGGTGTATGCACTGCCTGCCGACTAGGCCTTGAAATCAACGCACTTCTTCCCGCTTGTTGTCACCACAACAAATCCATCTTCGATGAAAGAAACCAAAATGAATACGCCGCGTGTTGTTCACTCCCAATCGTCTGTGCCAGTCTCGCGCCGCCAGTTTCTCAAGGGCGGAGGTTGCGGCATGGCGGCGATTGCCGCTGGGCTTTCCTTCCCAAGTCTCTTTCTTAACCGGACCCGCGCGGCCACAGGCCAGAATCCCAACGAGTTTATTCGCCTGGGATTCATCGGTGTGGGCAATCAAGGCATGAATAACTTGCGCGCATTCATGAAGAACGCCGTGGCTGTATGCGATGTGGATAAGGGCCACCTGGCTGTGGCCAAGCGTCGAGTGGAGGAAACCAACAACCGGCCCTGTGCTGACTTCACACATTACCAGAAACTGCTGGAGGACAAATCAATCGATGGGGTGGTGGTTTCGACGCCCGATCACTGGCATGCTCTGCCGGCCATTCATGCGTGTCAGGCTGGTAAGGACGTGTATTGTGAGAAACCCATGGCCCTGTTCATCGCGGAAGGACAAGCCCTGGTCAAGGCCGTGCGGCGCTATAAGCGGGTTTTCCAGACTGGCAGTCAACAGCGATCCGACCGCAAATTCCTCAAAGGATGCGAATACGTGCGATCCGGGAGAATTGGTCCGGTTCATAGCGTCGAGGTGGGACTTCCGGGGGTTAACTGGCCCAAAGGGGAGACGACCGGCGGTCCGCAGGCGGATGTCCCTGCCGAATTAGATTATGATCTTTGGCTCGGTCCTGCGCCATGGCGGCCTTATCACAAGAATCGGGTGCATTACTTGTTCCGCTTCTTCTGGGATTATTCCGGTGGTCAGATGACAAACTGGGGGGCGCATCACCTCGACATTGCCCAGTGGGGGCTTGGAATGGACGACAGTGGCCCAGTCGAGATTGAACCAGTGGGCGAGACAGTCTTCCATTCGGACAGAGTTTACGAGACACCACAGAAGTTTGAGGTGCGTTACCGTTATGCAAATGGCAGCGTGATCAACTGCAGCTCCGGCTCCGGCAAGTACCGGGGCGGCACACTGTTTAAAGGCGGCAAAGGAACCCTTTTCGTTACCCGGGGCGCCGTGGAGTCAGAACCTGAGGAAATCCTCGATGAGCCTCTAGGTGCAAACGACGTTCGTTTATACTCGAGCACTGATCATCACCAGAATTGGCTGGACTGTATCAAAACCCGCAGGGATCCGATTTGCAGTGTCGAGATCGGCCATCGTTCTGCTACGATTTGCCACCTTGGCAATATTGCGGTCAGGTCCGGCAAGAAGATACAGTGGGATCCGCAAAAGGAGGTGGTCGTGGGCGATGCGGAGTTGGCGAGCCAAATCAGTCGTGCCTACCGGAAGCCCTGGACCCTGCCGCGGCTTGAGCCGTGAGGCGCCATGGCCCGCTTTGTTGCGGTCTGGAAGAGGAGAGCGCTAATCGGGCTCGCTTCACCCCTCTGCAGAATGAAGCGCGGCCCGTTGGGCGGGAACCCAGCGGCTTAGCAAATCGTGACAGTTTATCACCTTCTCGACCAGGTCCGAAGGGACGTAGTAGTATTGATTGGAGGCTTCAAAACCAATTCGCGAATCACGGCTCTGAATCGCGTGCAATTCTTTGGCCAGACGGATTTCATCCCGCAGCAGCGATTCGATTTCATCAATCAACCCGCGGGCTTCAGTCTGAGACTTAGCTTGCCCCAAAGCCTGCCGGGCGAGTATGAAGTTTCCTTGGTTGGCCACTGTCCCGAAGTGGATGGCACACGCGCGCATGACGTTCAACTCCCGTTCGAGTTCGAGGCGCTGCCAACGGTTTAATCCTTTCTTCTGTTTACGAACGCTTGAGTCCAGGTCCTTCGCGGCAGCTTGGAAGCCGGCACCCATCTCCTCGAACAACTTTACGAAAGTGTCGGCTGGGTATACGGCTCTCCAGGCGTTCAGGTCGTCGTACGGGAAACCCACCATGGAGGCGGGATGACCAGTGGGTTTTTCCCAGAGCAGGTTGCTGGGGCCATATTGCATAGGCGCGCTGTAGACCAGTCCGCCATGGAAGGGAAACTGACGAAACGCAGCACTGCACTTTTTCCAGGCTGCAACCACGCTAGTGGCGGTGGTCTCCCCGTAAAGCCGGTTAGCTACGCGTTGAAGAGCCTCTTCAACAGTAATTCGGCCACGTGCTTGCTCAATTTCCGATACGACTTCGAGGTTGGGAGACGGATAGCCGCCAAGAGTCCATCCGAGCATCAAGCCATCGACCTTTTCCGCCTGCAGATTGGACAAATGCTGCGCTACATTCTCCAGCGCTGGAATATAAGGAACGGCCGAAAGTTCCCAGGTGTTACCCGCTTGGATTTTTGCCAGAGTGCGGAGCCCTCGCGCTCGCGCCAACGACCAGTGTTTACGTGCGCGAGGGCCGGGGCCGACGACGGAAATGGAGTATTCCCCTACCACTGAAGCAGTGCCGCCACGCTGGATCGGGATGGACCATTCGCTGACGCTCATAAGGGCTGCCTCTGGTGGCAAGGCCTTCACGGCATCCTCTATCCAGCTGTCTGCCCAGCCCCAGTCCCAGGCAAATAGAGTCGCCTTAGAGCCAGCTTTGCGAATGCCGCGAGCGACCAATTCGTTGACCTGAGCCACTACTTCGCCCGGAGATCGCTTGCTGCACCGTGGACAATCAGCACCTCGGCCGTGGGACCAGCAATTTGTTGGATTCTCGGACGCGGTTATGGTGAAAAAACCGGCAAGTTCAGGAGCGGCTTGGCAGATGGTGGCAATCGATGTCTCAATCTGGGTTTGGACGTCTGGATGGCTGGTGCAGAGCGTGGCGGTGTCGCCAACTGCCACGCCTTTCAGTTCAGGTTGTGATTCGAAGAACCGGAGCGGCATCGTGCGAGGTTCATTCAAGTAGAGGTACAGACCGATGCCGCGGGCTCGACATCGGGCCGCAAGGGTGCGGAGGTTGCCCAGGCGCTTTTGCCAGTGCTGGCTGAGTGAGGGGTCCCAAGGGAAGGGTGCTAGTTGATGCAGCACTGCCTGTAGCCATACTCCATTTACGCCCGCTTGCCGGAGACGGTCCAGGTAGGCGTCGGGGTAAGGATCCAGTTCCGGTTCCAGGAGTGGGTCGCCATACAGCGCAAAATAAGAATAGCAAAATCGCGGGCGGCCAGCCGTTGGTGCGGCGGTCTCTGTTTTCCGGGGTGCACCAGAACGCGTGAGGTCTTCGAGAAATCCGAACAGAGGTTCGGGTCCGGGCTGCGGGCCCGCGGGGAATTCGCGGCGCAAAAGCGCCGCCAGCTCTCTTGCTCGGCTCTTGGTTTCAGCGTCCGGAGATTCGTAGCGCAGGGTTGCGCAACGCGGCTTCCGGCTGCCAAGTTTAATGTAAAGGAAGTCATCCTCTTTTAAGGCGAAGGCCATTTGGGACGGCGTCCAGTCCAGCAGCGTGAGCAGCTGCTCATACGGAACAAGGTGCCAATTACGCCGGATGATAGTTAGCGCAGTCCGCTTCAGTTGTTGTGACGAAATCTTCTTTTGACGAGGCAACCCTAACGAGCGAGCCATGTCAGACACCTGAGCGGGAGAGGCGCCAATCGCCCGGGCGAGTCGTTCACGAGGCACTAATGGCCAGTTGCGCCAGATGAAAGCGTGCAGTCGATCCGGAAAGTGCGGCAGTGAAACCGGCGGAGGTGCTGCTCCCTCCGGCAAATCTGCCACAGTGATCGAAGGTGCCAACACTGGTGGCGCCGCAGCCCACGACAACGTCGGTATTGCTTTCGCGGTAAAGACCAGAAGCGAGGCCGCTTTGCAGAATTCGCGCCGATTCATGACGTAGCAATGCCCGGCTTAATGGCGCGAAGCAAGTCGGAATATTGGAACTCACTGCTGTGCTGGTTCCTCTGCCGCTATCTAGACAATCCGAATGAACCCCGGTGTTTCAAGGCTAAGCCACAGCTTTTGCCCGGGCTCCCATCCAATGTTGGCGCTCGTCTGGTTGGAAGTGCTCGAGCGAATACCGCAGCATCGTTCGCGGCATCTGGTGCGCGTGAGCCTGAAGGAATGCGCGAAGGGTGTCGCGATCGCGCTTGCCAACTTCACGGAGCATCCAGCCACATGCCTTGTGCATGAGGTCGTGCTCGTCATTAAGCAGTTGGCGGCACAAGCGCAGGCAAGGTTTAAAGTCGTTGTGGCGTATAAACGTCAGCGTGGCCACGACAGCGATGCGTCGGTCCCATACCCGCTTGGAGCCCGCCAGTCGGTCCAGCAAGTCCAGCTTCGTAGCTTCCAGGGATCCACCCACAATTTGGGGCGCACTCAAGTCAACCAGGTCCCAACTATTGATCCACCGGGTGTGACGTAGATACAGGTTGAAAATCTCTTTTCGGACACGCGCATCACCTTTTTCGAAGGACTGCACCCAGAGCAACAGCCCCGCCAACCGTTCTTCATGAAATGGCGATTTAAGTAACGCCAAAGCCTGTCGTGGTGAAGCTGCCGGGAATTGTCTGACTGACCTGCGCGTGACCGGGACTTTTACCCCCAGAAAAACATCGCCTTCCCCATACTCTCCAGGCCCCGTCTTGAAAAAGGATTGCAGGATGCGGGCGACGCCAGGATCGGCTGCAGCTCTTAACGCCCTGGATATTGCTTGCGCTGGCGAAATGGCGGTCCTTTCTGTCTTTTGCCAGGGTTCTTTCACAGATGGGCAGGGTAATAGCGGGATCAGGAAAGTGCCAGCTTTTGAAGTGGAAGCTCGGCTTCGATGCGGGGGGCTTAGAGCGAGGGAGATGGGGTGCGATTCCGAAGGTGCGAACCTCGCTGGCCAAGCCTCGTTCTCATGGCATGGGTGTTGCCCTTGATAGCTCGATGTTTCCCTCTATACAGTCGGAGGAAGGTTTGGTAGTATTTCGCTCACTTATGGCACTGGACGATTTCTTGCTCGAGGCGGAGGAAAAAATGGCCAAGACTGAGCAGGTCCTGGTCAACGAGTTTGCCGGGGTGCGCACCGGCAAGGCATCTCCCGCTCTAATTGAAAACATCCTGGTTGAGGTCTACGGATCCCAAATGCGCATTCGGGAGTTGGCTGGGATCACAACACCGGAACCCCGGGCGCTGACCATTCAACCCTGGGACGCTGCTTCCCTGCATCCCATCGAAAAGGCGATCCAAAAGGCAAATCTTGGCTTGACCCCGTCAGTGCATGGGCGGGCGATTCGAATTTTCTTTCCTGAGTTGAGCGAAGAGCGCCGGCAGGAATTCGTCAAAATTATTCGGAAAATGACGGAGGATGGCCGGGTCGCAGTCCGGCATGTGCGACGCGACGCTATGGACCAGCTTAGAAAGCATGGCCATGACAGCGGTGTGACAGAGGACGATGTCGAGCACGCTGAGAAAGAGTTGCAAAAACTCACAGATGAGTATATTGGCAAGTTGGAAACTCACTTGGCTCACAAGGAAAAGGAAATCATGACCGTCTAAACAGACTGGGTCCCGTTCCAAGATGCGAGCCTGCTTGCCGTCAGCGACCCAACCCTCCTGACGGATTCAGGGTCGCTTCGGGATTCGCGGGGATCTCAAAACGAATCACCGTTTCATCCGGTTTGGCGTAGAGCAATTCTGTTCGCGCAACCCGTTCGATGGTTTTGGGATCCTTGCTAAGCGCCTCAATAGCGGCCTTGAAGTGCCGTGCGCGGGCTTCCTCGTGTCGGATATCTTGATCGAGCCTGAGCACCGTCTTGCGCATGCGCTCGTTCGTTTGGATGAGGGGGTAATACCAAACCGCAACGCTCAATAGACCCGCGATGAACAGCAGGAAGATAACCAGACGGCTGAGCTTATCCCAAATGCCCACATCGACTTTCATCAGCTACAGTTAATCATGGGGGATTAGAAAAGTAAACGGTAATCATGGGCTGGTCATCGACTGAACTTGCGCCATGCCTTCAGCTTGCCTTCCGGACTGAAAGTAAGCCTTAGAAAAGAACTTGGGGCCGTGAAGGTCTCATGATAGTAGGGGTAAATGCTATAAGGATAGAAACCGGAAGCGAAAGGGCTGTAGATATACGAATAACCCCGGCGCGTAAGCCACTCAGCCACCGTTGCACCATCGCTGAGCTTGGCCGATTTATCGGGTGGCCCGAAGTCCATAATGGCTTGGTCCAAAGTGTAATTATCCACGCGGTTGGACCAATCGACACGTTGGGTGGCGCAGCCTGTGAGCAGAACCGCTAGGCACGCGACCGCGCTGAGATGCAGCAGTCCTGAGTGTCGGATACACGTCATATACCAACATTAATCTGGAACGGCCCTAACGCAACCCAGCACCTGTGCGTCTGCCGCGCGTCCATTTGCTTGCTGACGCAGCAGTTGGGGCCGACGCCACGGCAATGGTTTTTTTGATTACCCAACCTCTTCTTTCGAGCTGATCGCGCGCTGTTTCAGGGTCCCACCCCGTGAGCTCCTGAACAATCCTGACTGCCCGAAGGCGGAGTTTGGCATTCGACGGTTTCACGTCCACCATCAGATTGCTGATCACCTTGCCAAGCCTCACCATGGCCAAAGTGGTGCAGATGTTGAGGACGAGTTTGGTCGCTGTACCGGCTTTCAAGCGGGTCGATCCGGTCAGGATTTCTGGACCGAGGTTGGGCGTGATGACTACCCTGGGGCGCAGCTTGGCAGGGATTCTCAAGTGAGGGTTGAAGCAAAGCAGGATCGTGGCCGCCCCACGGTCTTTTGCTTCCCCCAGGGCCCCCCACACATAGGGTGTTGTGCCGCTGGCAGCGATCCCGAACACCGTATCCGCCCGGCTCACCTTTAGGCGGCGGACCGCTCTTGTCCCTTCAGTTTGGGAATCCTCCGCCCCTTCGATGGAGCGCCGTAGCGCCGCATCGCCTCCAGCGATGATCCCCTGCACCATTTTCGGGGGGCTGCGGAAGGTGGGGGGACATTCGCTGGCATCCAGCACTCCCAAACGTCCACTCGTCCCGGCGCCGAAGTAAAGCAGACGCCCGCCCCTGCGGAACGACCGCACGATCAGCTTGACGGTCTTCGCTATTGACGCTTCATGCTCCAAAAGTCGACACGGGATTTGCTGGTCCTCGTGCAACATCAGGCGAATGGCATCGCCAAGAGGCAGCCGATCCAAGTCGATAGAACGCGGGTTTCTCTGTTCTGTGGGGGACAGGACAGAGGAAGTTACCGCACGAGTCTTGCTGCCGATTCGGGTTTGGGAAACGGCTGGTGGCATGTGTCGTTGGCGCTTCATGGGCTGAAGTATTCCGAAGAGTTCTTGGGATTCAATGTGAAAACCGCTTTATCCTCTGCCTTATTGGGGCTATTCATCTAGCAAATCAGGATGTCCGAAGATCGCCATTGCGAAGACACGATCGCCGCCATTGCCACCCCCCTTGGGGAAGGCGGCATCGCCGTCATTCGCATTTCTGGATCCGATGCTTTGGCGGTGGCGGATCGCGCTTTCGTGCCTCTGGGCCGCAACGCGTCGAAACCATCAGAAGCGCGTTCCCATACGCTCCATTATGGGCACGTCATGCGTGGCGGGATCATTGTGGATGAAGTGCTCTTGGCCGTGATGCGCGCACCTCGAACCTATACCGTCGAAGACGTGGTTGAGATCACTTGTCACGGTGGCTTGTTGACCGCTAAGGCCACCCTGGACACGGTTCTGGCGAACGGAGCCCGGCTCGCGGCCCCGGGGGAATTCACCCGGCGGGCCTTCCTCAACGGGCGCCTCGACTTGGCTCAGGCCGAGGCGGTGGCGGATCTAATCCAGGCCCGGACAGAGCTGGCGATGCGAGCGGCCAACGAACAATTGGCCGGGAGCCTCTCGCGTCGCGTCAATCAACTGCGCGACCAAATGTTGGACCTGCTCGCACACGTCGAAGCCCACATCGATTTCCCGGACGAAGACATCGCTCCTGACACGCACCAGACGCTCAAAGAGCGCATGATCTCCGGAATTCGTTTCATGGATGATCTTCTGCAGACAGCTACTGAAGGTCGCATTCTACGCCGGGGCATCCGCGTCGCTATCATTGGCCGCCCCAATGCCGGCAAGTCTAGTTTGCTCAATCAGTTGGTGGGGCACGACCGGGCGATCGTGTCTGCCATACCCGGCACTACGCGCGATACGATTGAGGAAACGGCCAACATCCGCGGAATTCCTGTGGTGTTTGTGGATACCGCCGGGCTGCGCGAGGCTCGCGATGAGATCGAGGCCGAAGGCATCCGGCGAAGCCGAAAAACACTCGAAATGGCCGAAGCGGTGATTCACGTCTTTGACGCCTCGGTGGACCTGTCACCGGCCGACGTGCGGTTTCTCAGCGAGTTCTCGGCTGTTAATCGTGTTTTCGTTCGGAACAAAACCGATCTGGAAGCAAGGCTTAACCTGCCTGCCGGCTTAGCCGGACCCGTGATCGACGTCTCCTGTGTGACCGGCCAGGGAATTGAGACGGTCAAAGACGCCCTGAAAAGCCTGGTCTGGTCGGGCGAAATCCGTGCCGAGATGCTCGAGGTCATGATTAACTCGCGCCATCAGGAGACGTTGCATCGCGCCCGCGCCGCGGCTGATCACGCTTTGGGATCGCTTCGCGAGAACCGGCCATTGGAATTGGTTGCATTAGATCTTCGCACCAGTGTGAATGCCATTGGCGAAATCGTTGGCAAGACCGCTACTGAGGATCTGCTCGACAGAATCTTTGGACAGTTCTGTATCGGCAAATAGCAGGCGTCCCTATACCCGATGCGAAGCACCAACCCCGGTGGTTTTTTCCTCACACCGGCAACGCCAGACAATCTTGGGCTTCGCAGGAGAATATCCAGGCTTGAAGCATGGTTCCTTTCGGCCAACTTCAGCGAATTTCCGCGCTGCCTTGTGGTGGACTCCGCTCTCAATCGACTCCGGCTCTTGACTCTCCGAGCTCGCGGCACGAACATCCAGGCAACAATCTTAATCGGAATGAAGGGCAGTTCCGGCGATCTTTGCCACCTCAGATTGGTTGGCCGGCGAAGCCGCGAAAGCCTGTAGAACGGGACCCTGAAAGGACACAGCACAATGCAAACGAAATTACTTGGTAATTCTGATATGGCCATCACCCCCATTGGTTTCGGGGCTTGGGCGATCGGTGGCGATTGGCTTTATGGTTGGGGGGCGCAGGATGATGCGCAGTCCGTCGCCGCCATTTGGCGCGCGCTGGAATTGGGGATCAACTGGATCGATACTGCGGCGGTTTACGGATTGGGCCATTCGGAGGAGGTTGTGGCGCGGGCCTTGCGCGATTGGAAAGGCAATCGTCCCTACCTATTCACCAAGTGCGGTATGATCTGGGATGCCCAGGGCAAGATTGATTATTCATTGCACGCGGCATCGGTCCGCCGCGAATGTGAGGCGAGTCTGCGCCGGCTCGGGGTCGATGTAATCGATCTGTACCAAATTCACTGGACGGTCAGTGACTTGAACGAGACTGCGGAGGGTTGGGCTGCGTTGGCTGACTTGCAGAAGGAGGGCAAGGTGCGGTGGATCGGCGTATCCAATGCCAGTGTCGCGGAGATGCAAAAGCTGCACTCGATTGCCCCGATTACCTCCCTGCAACCCCCCTATTCCCTCGTCCGTCGCGAAGTAGACTCCGCGCAGTTGCCCTGGTGTCAGCAGCATGGTGTCGGCGCGATTGTCTATTCTCCAATGGCTTCCGGGTTGCTGACTGGCGCCATGACCCGCGAACGCATCGCTGCCCTGGCAGAGAGTGATTGGAGGCGACGCAACGACCAATTCCAGGAGCCAAATCTCACGGAAAACCTGAAACTGGTGGAGCGGTTGCGGGCCGTGGGTCAGCGGCATGGACGGTCCCCAGGCGAAGTGGCCATCGCGTGGACGCTCCGGCAACCTTCCGTTACCGCCGCCATCGTGGGAGCTCGAAATCCGCAGCAAGTGGGGGGTTTCATTCACGCCATGGATTTCCGGCTTACTCCGCAGGAAATCGCGGAGGTTGAAGGGAATTAGAAACAAGTTGGCACCCTGGATCCACCTCCTATGAAAGCGAAACAAATCTTAAAGACCGGTTTTCGTTGGGCATGCTGGTGTTTCCTCGGGGTGGTTCTCCTGGTGGTGGCGCGCGCTGTTTACGTCTTTCGCGATCGCGTCCCCGGCTACGCCCTGGACCTCAGCATCAAGCCCGCGGCAAACCCGGCGCCTCTTCGAGTTGGTTTTGCCCGGGTAAACATCAACCCGGATCTGGATTACCCAAAACGACCCGTGTGGGTGGCGGGTTTCAGCCAAAACCGCGCCGCTACCGCAATTCATGACGATCTCTGGGCAGTGGCCTGTGTCATGGACGATGGCCAGACCCGCGTAGGTATTGTGGCCCTCGATGCTATCGGATTCTTCCATGACGACGTCGTTGCCGTTCGCCGGGGATGCTCGGCAGCTTGGGATCTGGACTATGTGGTAGTATGCGCTACTCATAACCATTCCACACCCGATCTCATGGGGCTTTGGGGTCCCAGCCCGTTTCGTACGGGAGTGGATCCCATATATCGCAAACGAGTCATCCAGGCCGCCATCGAGTCGTTAGGAGCGGCAGTTGCCGGTTTGGCGCCGGCTCGGTTGGCCGCCCACCACACCGCCGTGCCTGTAGAGGGGCTCGTGGCAGACTCACGCCAGCCCTTGGTATATGATTCTGATCTTCGCGTCTTGCATTTTACCTCCCCACAGAATGGAACCACTCTTGGGACGATTGTTGGCTGGGGCAATCATCCTGAGACCCCCTGGTCTCGCAACACGGAAATCACCTCCGACTTTTGCGGTTACTTGCGCGATGCACTGCAGGCCGGAGTTCGATCTGATGAAAAGGTCCTGGCCCGGGGCGTTGGAGGCATCCACCTGTTCATCAACGGTGCGGTTGGTGGCCTCATGACCACTTCGCCCGGTGTCACCGTTCGGGATCCCTTTCTGCAAACCGACCACAAGGAACCTTCGCACGGCAAGGCGCGTGCCCTGGGCCACCAACTGGCCGCGCGCGTGCTACCTCTCCTGGAGCAAACCAACGCTTCACCCACCTCACCCTTGGCACTGGGCGTCGAGGCCCGCACGTTACTGGTGCCCGTGGAGAACCTCGGCTATCTGGCGGCCTCGTATCTTGGCCTGATGGATCGCGGATACGCTCGTTGGCGGCAAATCCGGACTGAGGTAGCCCTCCTCACTCTTGGCGAGGTCTCTTTTGCTTGTGTGCCGGGCGAAATCTACCCGGAAATCGTGAACGGCGGCGTGGAGGCCCCGGTAGGCGGTGACTTCCAAATCGATCCCCTGGAGATTCCCCCATTGCGCCAGTTGATGCCAGGCCAAGTGAAATTCGTCTTTGGCCTCGCCAACGACGAAATCGGCTATCTCGTTCCCAAAAGCCAATGGGACGTTCAGCCCCCATTCACCTACGGGCGCGAAAAGCGGCCTTATGGCGAGGTCAACTCCTGCGGGCCTGAGGCTGCGGTGCTGGTCCATCGCCACCTGTCCGAACTGTGCAAACGCGCCACCGCGCCACGTAATGTCGCGGTCGATCCCGGGGTTTGAGCATCCTATGCCCGAATTGCCCGAAGTCGAAGTCCTCGTGCGCCATCTCCGCCCCTTGCTCCAGGGCAAGACTATTGCGCAAGTGGACATTCTCCGCCGAAAAGTGCTCAAACCGACGCCGCCGCATATCTTCAAAAAAAGCCTGTGTGGCGCCACCTTTCAAGACCTTTGCCGCAGGGGGAAGTATCTCCTCTTCTACCTGGCGGGCCCTCACGGCCTGACGTTCCCTTTGATTGGGCACCTTGGCATGACCGGTCGCATGTACCTTCACCCTACCGACCAACCCCTCCCAAAACATGCGGCAGTCGTCTTTCGCATGGGCGAATTGGACTTCGTCTTCGAAGATACCCGGTTTTTCGGACGCCTCACTCTCAACCAGAGCCCGGTCGAAAACCTTGGCCCGGAGCCTTTGGGTGAGGAGTTTAGCGCTGAAACCCTCGCCGTGAACCTTAGAAAATCCCGGCGCCCAATCAAAGTGCTTCTGCTCGACCAGCACATCGTTGCCGGAATCGGGAACATCTACGCCAGCGAAGCCCTTTTCCTCGCCCGCCTCGACCCCCGCAAACCCGCCTGTCGCCTTACCAAAGGTGAAGTCCAGTCCCTCTGGAAAGCGATCCGTGTCGTCCTGCGTCACGCCGTGGCACGCGGCAGCACCATCCCGCTGAACTACTCCGGCACCGGGAAAACCGAGAACGACGGGCTGTTCTATTTCGGGAGCGCCGCCGGTCTGGCGGGGGACTATAAAGAGCGCCTCCGGGTCTATGGCCGGGTTGGGCAGCCTTGCCTGCGATGCAAACATGTGATAGCTAAATGTGTGCAAGCGGCGCGAAGCACCTATTACTGTTCTGGCTGTCAAACCGCCGCGGTCCGAAAAAGAACAAAAACCGTTTGACGCCCGGAATCAGGGTTGTGTAGATTGCGCCCTCATTTGCGTTCCAGAGTAGCTCAATGGTAGAGCGCGCGGCTGTTAACCGTGATGTTGTAGGTTCGAGCCCTACCTCTGGAGCCATTTTGTGTGAGTGTCCGAATTCTCCAGCCGAGGTGAAGCCAGCCAAGTTTGAAGCTAAAGCGGTCATCTCGTTTCGCCATTACCACCTTTTCATCCGGCCACACCAAAGAGCTCAAGTTTGGCTGGCTTGGCGACCGACTCGTATGTCCCAATAACGTCCAATGATGTCCGAAACCTGAATGGACCGGCCCACGAGTTCTTGCTATATTATAATTCCAATTTGTGGTCACGCAGTGGATTGCTTTTTAAGAGGATACGCTTTCATATCAACAAAACCCGCAGGAAGTTCATGAATCGATAGCCGTCATTTATGGCCAAGTCACCCAAGCCAGAAACTGGGGGACAGTTAACAATCTCCCCGCACCCGAAGGAGGTGTTGCTGGTCGACGACAACAATGAGACTCGTTTAGCCACAAAGTGGCTCCTCTCGTTCCTTGGTTGCCGAGTGCACTCCATGCGCAGCTCGGAGCAAGCTCTGGCGCTATTTGATCCTTCGATCCATGAAGTGATCGTGACCGAAAACTCATTGGCAGGAATGACCGGTTCTGAACTGGCTCGTGCGATCAGAGCACGTTCTCCTGCGACACCTATCATCATGTACACGGCCAAGACTCCCAAGGATGAATCCTGCTTGGATTTGGTGATCAGTAAGCCAACTCACGTCGTGGCTTTGAAAGACGCCGTGGCACGGCTCTTATTGGGGAACCATTCGAAATAACCCTCGCACACCCGCAACTACCGCGGATTGAGCAGGGAGATCTTCTTCTTTCAGTGGGGTTTATCATGGGACATTACTGTCAAATGAGTAATGGCAAATGGAATGAATTAGACAGTATTGCTGTAACGCCTGCCAGAATTGCATCACGTAGTTTGCTAATAGCCTGCGTAGCGTCGCGGCGCTGTTGCGATGCAGTTACGCTCACGATCGCTGGAAAACTGCGTTCCGTACTTTTACTGACCTCATATCCGAAAAAGTACGTAACGTTTTGTTATTGTCTTGCTTGCGGTAATTAGAGTATAAAGAACAGTAATGGCTCAGATGGGAAATCGATAGGTTTAGGACAACCATGGGAGGGGATCATGATATCTCAACACGATCTGACACTACGGCTCACACGTCTTAAAAGTGGTGAAGTCTGGTCCCAAAAGAGTGAAGGACTCCACTTCTTCCTCCTGCGTCAGGGCGAAGCAGTTTATACCTCGGGTAGCGTCACCAGAAACTTGGGCGCCGGAGATCTTCTCTTGTTGGGCGAAACCGCCGAGGGTAGCGTCGGCACCTTAAATGGAAAGGACGTTGAGTTTTGGAGTTTCTCCCTGCATCTGGACCACTTGTTCCCGCTGTTTGGCAGCGCTGAAATCCCGCTTCTGCACCAAATCGTGGAGCGACTTAAAAGCCTGCGTGTGTATTCTGCGACTACCGACGTCGCGGTTGAATGTCACAACCTCGCCAGCCAGGTTTCCGCGATGACCAATCTGAGTCAGCGTTGTCAGGTCCTTCGAATTGCCGCAGCTGTCCTGAATGATGAATTTCAAAACGCGGAACAGAACGCTTGTGGATTTGACCGGATGGATGAACACCTTGCCCAGGTTTTCGAGCACCTGTCGTTGGATGAATTGCTGCATCTTCCGGTCGGCGGCCTGGCAAAGAAGTTTAACTGCAGCCGCCGCCATCTAAACCGTATTTTTCACCAGTACTTCGGGTTTTCCGTCGCCGCTCTTCGAATGGAGATGCGCCTCCTGAAGGCGGTCTCTCTGCTCCGAGACCCCGCCGCCAAAGTGTCCAATGTAGCCCAGGAGTGTGGTTTTAATCATTCCGGTCTTTTCAACCTCTGCTTCAAAAAACGATTTGGTGATACGCCAGGCAATTGGCGCAGGGCAGCGACCGCGCCCGCCAAGGCGCAAAGCCTTTCAGTTGAAGAGGTCTCCACCTGTCGTCGCCGAGTGATCGGTCTGTGTCCTTGGAGCGAGGAATCGGCACGTCTAGCACCGCAGCTTCCACTCGCGCCTCCGCCACCAAAACCAGCTTCGGGCCGAAACGGGGCCAAACAAATGCCTCCGGCCGTTGAGGGTGCTGAGAAGTTCGCGACAACCGAACGGCCCAAATGGCTCTCAAAAAAACAGGGCAAAACCAGCCTCCAAATGCTTTAGTAACGTATGAATCTCACTGGCATGCCAAAGAATCAAGTGGCCAAACACGGTCTCTGGGACCAACGCGACCAAGGTCAATTCCGGATTCTCTGGAGCAGTTGTCTCGCAGCTATGCTGGTCAGCATTTCCGCACCAGTCATGGCCCAGGAAGCTCTGCGCCATTCTCTGGCGGGCAACGCCGCGGCAGAGGCCATGCGCCGGAACTTGGAAAACCGGCCATACACCGTCAAAAGCGGTGATTTTCGGCTGCTGCTGACGCCCTCGCTGGGCCTCGATTACAACGATAACATCAACAGCTCTGAAGATGGCTTGGACGACTTCATATTGAAGCCCAAGCTGCAAATGCAGGCCAGCATGCCGGTTAGCCAGCGCAACCTCCTCATGCTGGATATAGGCATCGGCTACGACTACTATTTTGACCACGATGACTACAGCGGACTGCGCCTGCATTCAGGCTCCCAGATCTCCTTCGACGTGTTTGTAAAGGACTTCCGCTTCAACTTCCACGACCGGTTCCAATACGACCAGGATTCTGCCGGTACCGCGGACATTGCCAACACCGGGGAGCGGGCCTACTTCCAGAACACCATTGGCCTCACCGTCGATTGGGATCTGCAAGACCTCGTCCTCACCGCCGGCTACGACCACCTCAATTACATCTCCCAGTCCAGCTACTACGATTACACCACTCACGCCACCGAGATGTTTCTCGCTCGCGCCGGTTTGCGTGTTCACCCTGAGCTTACTTTGGGTGTCGAAGGCTCGGTGGCTCCAACTCGATACGACGAAAATGTGCTCAATGAAAACACCAGCTATAGCGGCGGCATATACGCCGATTATCGCCCGGGCAAGTACTTTACTCTCCGACCGCGTTTCGGCTATGCGATCTACGACTTCCGGCAAACCAGCGATTACGTCCGCGCAGAAGACACCGATTCCTGGTACGCCGACATCACCGTTTCCCATCAGCCCACTGACATCTTGAGTTACTCCCTCAGTCTCGGTCACGAAATGCGTATGGGCTTGCAATCCGACCTTGTGGAATCCACTTACGTTCGCCCTTCAATCAGCTGGTACATCTTCAAAAATGTCTCCCTCCAAACCGGCCTGTTTTATGAGCACGGCCAACAGAAGGCCGGTCAGCTCACCGCTGAGGACAATTACGATTGGTATGGCGGCAGCATCAACGTAAGCCACCAATTCCACAAGCATTTACGTGCCAGTCTCCATTACCGCCTCACCTTCAGGTCTGCCGACGAGTCCTCGCGGGAATACACCCAGAATTTGGTCGGGATCCTGCTTACTTACACGCCGCGATGAGATTACGTCCTAAAACCAAACCTCTTGCTGCACGGGCACGTTCGCGCGATCTTTCTGCTGTGAGCATTCCATTCACCGCCCGTTTTCTACTCGCGCTGTTGGCTGTCGTCTTTGTGATGGCGCTCCCGGCGCCAACCACCTTTGCCGCCGAACCGAATTTCACTGATATTCCCGTCCTCTCCACCCTCCCTGAACCCAGCCAGGTTCCGGCCACCGTGACGCCCCCTCCTCGCCCCAGCGGCACCAACAGCATGGATACCCTCGATGACAAGCACCGGTTGGCCATCGGCGACCGGCTCAGCTTCCGCATCATCGAAGACGAGGAAGACCCCAAACCCCTTCCCGTCACCGATTCCGGCGAACTTGAGGTCCCCCTCATCGGTCGTTATCCCGCCGTCGGCAAAACCTGCAAGCAACTGGCGCACGAACTCAAAACAGAGCTCGAGAAGGAATATTACTATCAGGCCACCGTGATCATTGCGGTAGACGTCATGACCAGGAGCCGTGGCAAGATTTATGTCGTCGGCCCCGTTCGCGCCCCTGGCCCACAGGATATCCCCAGCGACGAAGTCTTCACCCTCAGCAAAGCCATCCTTCGCGCCGGCGGATTCGGCGATTTCGCAGACACTCGCAACGTCAGAGTCACCCGCAAGGCACCGCAGGGCGGGGGAGAGAACACCTTCACCGTGGACGTCGGCCAAATTCTTGAAAAAGGCCGCACGGACAAGGATATGCCCCTCGAGCCGGGCGACTTCATTTACGTGCCGGAACGGGCGATCCGTTTTTGAACTATAAGATTTACCTCACCTTCCACCATGGAGCGCCCGCCGAACAACCTGCCCGTTCCCTCACCCGGCCCGGAGTATTACCTGCCCAGCCAAATGGGCGAGATGGAGGCCCAGGCCTCCCCTGTGCACCTTAAACGGTTGCTCGGCTTCCTCCTCAAATTCTGGTGGATCCCCGTCATCACCCTCCTGCTCGGCAGCGGCGCTGCCGTTGCCTATGTCCTGAAGAAACCACCCACCTTTGTCTCGCACGGCATCATGTGGGAAACCGCCAAAGTGCGCCTCCCCGACGGAGCCCTCTTCTCTGAAGACGTTCAGACGTTCCTTGGCACGCAGATGGAACTGCTCAAAAGCACCCGGCTGCGCCAGGCAGCATTCGCCCGGCTGCCCACCAATGCCATCCCTGTTGATGCCGACCGAAAACCCATGGAAGTCTCCATCAAAGTCAGCCAGACCCCTAAAAGCTCCATGCTCATCATCCAGTCCTCCAGCGCCGATCCCGCGTTTGCCCGGGACTATCTTGATGCGCTCATGAGCGAGTACCTCGACTACAAGAAGATCATTCGCAAAACCATCTCCGGCGATACCCTCGCTTCCATTTCCAGCCAGGTTTCCAACACCGAACGCGAACTCCAGGAACACCAGGACGCCTGGATGTCTTTTCAGCGCACCAACAACTACGCCGTCCTCCAGGAAGAAAGCACTGTCGCCGGCGGCTACCTCGCCCGGCTCAAAACCCAACTCTCCGACCTCCAGCTCGAAGCCCGCCTCCTGCAGGCCACTGCCTTCAACGTCGCCACCAATGCCGCCGGCAACACCAACTCCAGCCTCGATTGGCTGCAACCCATCACCTCCGGCCCGGCTATGGCCCAACCCAGCGAACGACAAACGGCCATCAAAGAACTCGAACTCCTCAGAATGCAGCGCGAGCGCCTCAGTAAATACCTGCGCCCGAAACACCCCAAAATCGCCAAACTCGATGTCGATATCGACCGCGCCGAAAAACTCCTCGATATCTTCCGTCGCCAGAGCCATGACCAGCTCGCAGCTTCCCGACAAGCCATTCAGTTGAAAATTGAAAACGTCATCGCTTCCATCCAGGAATGGGAATCCAAGGTCACCGAGGCCAACAGCCGCGTCGCTGAAGCCGAGCGCCTCAAACAAAACATCAGCCGGGGCCAGGCCGTTTATGAACGCCTCGTCGCCCTCCTGCGCAACGTCGATATCAGCCGCAGCATCGATCAGGAAACCCTCTCCGTTCTTGAGCCGGCCTCTGCGGCCGAGCGCACCTACAAGGAAGAGATTGCTATCTGTGGATTCGGCGCCTTTGTCGGCCTCGCCGTTGGTTTCGGTATCGTCCTGCTCATCGCCCTGCGCGACGACCGGTTCACCTCCGTGGTCGAGGTCCTGGAAAAAATCCCCGACGAACTCGTCGGCCAGGTTCCCAATATCCCGCGCCTCAAAAAAGGCAAGAGCCCCCTCCTGCTCAAGGATGGTGAGGCCCGTCACATGTACCTGGAGTCCTATCGCAACCTCCGCTCCGCCCTCCTGTTCCTCGCCGTAGAAGGCGCCCGCCCCAAACTCATCCTCATCACCAGCGCCCTCCCCAACGAAGGCAAATCCACCATCTCCGCCAACCTCGCCCGCACCCTGGCCCAGGGTGGTGCCCGAGTGCTCCTGGTCGATGGCGACCTGCGCAAAGGCGCGCTGCATGAACTCCTCGGCCTCGAGCGCGGCCCCGGCCTTTCCGAACTCCTCAGCTCCTCCGAAAATCAGGAAAACTACCTCCAGACCAACTGCATGCCGAACCTCTCCTTTGTCGGCTGCGGTCGGCGAACCGGTGATCCCGGCGACCTTTTCCTCGGCGCCCGGCTCGAGGAACTCCTCGGCCTCTGGAAAGCCCAATACGATTACGTCATCATCGACTCCACCCCCGTCTTCGCCGCCGACGACGCCACCACCCTCGCGCCGAAGATGGATGGCACCCTTTTTGTCGTGCGCAACCGCTTCTCCGGCGCGCGCGAAGTGCAGGAAGCCCTGGCACTGCTCTACAGGCGTCAGGCCAGAGTGCTCGGCGTCATCTACAACCGCGCCGACACCACCTCGCGCTCCTACTACTATTACAAACACGCAGACTATTACACCCGCGAGAAACCAGAGTAATGCAATAACCTATGCTGCTTTTTGGAAGGTATTTATGGGTTTCAATGGCAGTAAGGCCTCAGCCAAATGTAGACCGCGTGCCCTCACGCGGCGGAGCTCGGCCTGCTGGTTTGCGCTTCCGAAAGCCAAGTATGAGTAATCCCGTCGCACCGTCGGACCGTTCACCGTCGCACCGTCGGACCGTTCACCACTCACAGGCCGCGTGCCCTCACGCGGCGTGGCGGATCCACACCTGACCAAGGCGTTACCAACGGCATCGCAACGTACTGGACATGAATAAACTGGATCGTATATACAAACGGTATATGAGGGCAGGGGATAATGCCCGGGAATGGGACAACTGCAGAAAGCGCTGCAACCGCGCGGCCATCCGTATTTCCCTGTACGGTCAGTCGCATCCCTGTCCCTGGGCAAACCACCAGGCGCGCTGAACCAACAAAGACATCAGGAAACCCAACCGCGAAACCTCATGAGAAAAGCGTCACCAACGAGTCGGAATCAGCCGCCAATCCCCGCAGCCGGCGAATCCGCGGCTTCATGGCGCGTATCCCGAGAGTTCCGCCGTCCGCAGCTCAGAACTTCGAGTCCGCCGTCCGCCGTCCGTCGTCCGTCGTCGGTCGTCCGTCATCAGTCATCAGTCGTGCGTCGTCCGTAATCCGTAGTCCGTAGTCAGTCCTCGGTCGTCGGTCATCCGTCGTCCGCAGTCCGTAATCCGCAGACATGGCCTATCGCCCATGGTCGGAGACAGAAAGTAGATCGTTGGCCAACCCAAAAACCGGCCCGCGAATCGACCGGGACGAAGTCTGCGCGGCTAACAGAGATCAGAAATCAGAGCTCAGTCGTCGGCAGGGAAGCCCAGAAACGGACGAGGATCGGTTATCATCGAGCCAAGCATGGCACCTACCTCCTTGCATTCCGCAGTCAGCCGAAAATGCTCTTCAGCCACTAGATAACCGCTGTCCCGAGCGAAATCCAGCCAGGTATCAGTCTCGCTGTTTTCACCATCGGAATCCGTCAACTTGCTCACAAAATGAGCCTCATACCTCCGTTTGGACCATGCTTCCCGGAGATTTACGCAGACCGACCTTGAGGAGCGTCGGATCTGGTCAGTAAGCGAGTACTTTTCCTCACCCGGCCACTTCTTGCTCAGCTTAAAAATCTCTGTCGCAAGATGATACGCCTTTTGATAAACCGTTAGGTCCTTGGCGGATTTAATTAACATGAGAACAAACTCACCAAAGCCGCTCAATATAGGCAAGCCTCTCTTGAAGCCGACCTCCGATCTCCGATCTCTGACCTCTGGTAGTTTGCCGACCTCTGATCTCCGATCTCTGACCTCTGGTAGTTTGCTGACCTCTGATCTCCGACCTCTGACCTCTGGTAGTTTGCTGACCTCTGATCTCCGATCTCTGACCTCTGGCAGTTTGCTGACCTCTGATCTCCGACCTCTGACCTCTGGTAGTTTGCTGACCCCCGACCTCTGTGTTTAGAACTGACCTCCGACCTCTGACCTTTGCCCTCTGGCGTCGCGCTGTACCCCTGGTATTATTCGCGGCGCTCTGGTTGGACCTGATAAGGCAGCTCAGCTACATGTGGGAAAGCAACGAGCAATACGCCTTCGGCTGGTTCGTCCCCGTTCTTGCCATCGGGCTTGTCCTGAGCAAATGGTCAAGCCGACCGGCCCCTGAGCCGGCCCAGCCTCCCCGTTCGTTTCTCATAACCATCGGAATTCTGGCCCTCCTGTTTCTGCCAGCCCGGGTGGTGCATGAAGTCAACCAGGACTGGGCGATGTTTAGCTGGTTGATCACCCTCACAATCGTCGGGCTCACATTATACGCTGTCTTTCTCATAGGCGGTTGGCCCTGGGTAAAACACTTCGGCTTCGCCATCTGCTTCATTCTCGTCGCCGTGCGCTGGCCCTATCGTATCGAAAACTCTCTCACCTACCGGCTCATGAGCTTGGTCACCACGGTCACAGTCGAAGCCCTGGGTGTGTTGGGCGTTCCCGCTGTCCAGCATGGCCACTTAATCGAAGTCTCTACTGGCACCGTGGGCGTAGATGAAGCCTGCAGTGGCATTCGTTCCGTTCAGTCCAGCATCATGGCCGCCCTGCTCATGGGCGAGTTATACCGCTTGCGCCTGTGGGCACGAGCGGCGCTCCTTGCATTTGGGCTTCTCTTCGCATTCCTGTTTAACGTAGCCCGTACAATGTTCCTCACCTGGCAGGCCGATGCCCATGGAGTGGATGCTATCGACAAATGGCACGACCCAGCCGGCATCAGCATCACCGTAGCCTGTTTCCTGTCCCTCTGGGCCATAGCAGTACTTGTGGCGAAGCGCTGGTCAACGAAAGCGCCAGAAATCAGCCCGACCTCTGGCCCGCCCGCCCCTCCGACCTCTGACCTCCGCCCCCCGCCCTCCATAGCTTCAGCGAAGGAGGGTCTGACCTCTGATGCAGCTCCTTCCTTCCCTTCAGTAGAATCCGCGAAGCCTCAGCTTTCAGCTTTCAACTCTCAACTTTCAACTTTGCCCCCCCCGACCTCTGTTAGTTCGCCCTCTGATGTCCCCCGCCCCGAGCCGCCCTCGGACCTCTGCCCCCCGCCCTCCATAGCTTCAGCGAAGGAGGGTCTGACCTCTGGCCGCTGGCGTCGTTACGCCATCGCTCTCGGCTGTTGGTGTTTGCTCGCGATTGCCGCTACCGAAGCCTGGTATCGCTCCCACGAAGTCAATCTCGCACCAAACACTGCGTGGTGGGCCTCGTTCCCTACCAACTCACCGAGCGCGCGCGAGATTCCCATGTCAAAACTCGCGCGCAGCAAGCTCAAATACGACCAGGCAAGCACCTGGGCCTGGGAAGAGCCGGACGGCAGCAAATGGGCCGCCTACTGCTTCCGCTGGAATGCGGGAGTTGCCAGTTCTCGCATGGCGGCCCGGGACCACCGCCCGGAGTATTGCCTGGGCGGGAGTGGCTACAACTGCCAGGCTGATTTGGGGATTAGTTACTTCCCCGCTCAGGGATTGGAACTCCCATTCCGCAACTACGTTTTTGAACGCGGGGGAGTGGTTCTCTATGTGTTCCACTGCCTTTGGGAAGAGGGTGCCCTGGAGCAGCGGGGGTTTGGCACTTCGAAGTATCTGGACCGCCTGCGGGCCGTCCAGCTCGGAAAACGCTACTTGGGCCAGCAGACACTTGAGATTGTCGTGAGCGGCTATGCCAACATGGAAGAAGCGGAACGAGCCGTCCGCCGACGCCTGCCGGGCCTTATCCAACCTGGAGCGCGGTAGACGGGCGCATTGGAGTTCGAGCGATGCCCAGCCCTGAAGGAGAATTGGTTTTGTCCGCCTTGGGAAGTTCGAAAAAGGCCGGGATACAATGCGAAGATCGCACGGAGGATCTCCGCTCTGTCACTCCGGCAGATTGCGTGAGGATCCCGACAAAAGTGGTGGCTCCTCGGGGAAGCACTCTGTGGAATGCCGGCTTCAGGTTTGGGGCGCAAATCGTTGCCGTTTGCATAAGCCTGTTCCTCACCCCATATCTGATCCGGCATCTCGGAGTCGAGTCTTACGGAATCGTTGGGGTGATAAGCACTATGATCAGTTACGTTGCCATCGTAACCACGTCCTTGACCGCTACCGTAGGTCGGAACCTGACATTTGCGGTTGAGCGGGAGGCCTTTCAGGAGGCCAACAAAGAAATTAGTACGGCAGTGTTCGGTCTAATTCGTGTCTTCCTGATTCTCCTTCCCCTCCTGTTTCTTGTCTCCATGTTTATTGATCGGTTGATTGTCATCCCGCCTGAACTCCGAAATCCGGCTCGGTTGTTCTTCCTCCTTGCTGCCATGGCCTTTGCCGTGAACAGCATGAGCGGGCCTCTTGGTGCAGCAATGTTCGTGCGTAACCGGCTGGATCTCTCAAGCGCTGCTTCCCTTGCCCGCTCGGTTTGTTTCGCTGTTTTGATCGTGGGACTGTTTAGCGCTATGGGTTCGAGCCTCATCTCCTATGGGACCGCTGTTCTCGCCAGCAGTCTGTTGCTGTTGTTTCTGCATCTTCGAATACATAAGTACCTCCTCCCCGCTATCAGCATTTCGAATCGCTGGTATGACCGCAACATACTCAGACAAATACTGTCGCTCGGTGGTTGGATGACCGTGACGCAAATCGGCGGCCTGCTCTTCCTGCAAACCGATCTCCTAATTGCCAATCGGGTACTAGGACCAGAAGCGACAGGACGTTTGGCAGCGATCGCTGTCATTCCTCTACAATTACGTGTCCTGGCGGGACTCGTTTCCGGTCTTTTTGGGCCTACCGTAGCTGCGTTTGCCGCGAGAAATGATTGGGAGAGTTTCTCAGATTATTTGCTCCAAGCGATAAGGCTAACAACATTGTTCTTCGCGTTGCTTGTGGGGGTATTCTTTGGCTCAGCTCGAAGTATCTTGTCGATTTGGCTTGGCCCGGAATTTGCCTCCCTGACCCCAGTGGTGCTTGTGATGACCGGTTACCTCGTGATCAGTCTGGGGAGTTCACCCACTTCTGCTGCTGTTCTCGCACGGGGAAAAGTAAAAGTTCCCGCAACGGTGACGCTGATCATGGGGGCTCTGAATGCGGCACTCTCTGTCGTTCTCGCCCGCAAGCTGGGGCTTATGGGTATAGCACTTTCCGGGTGTACCATGCTATTGCTTCTGAACGGTGGATTTGTTCCATGGTACATCAAGAAGACGTGTGGGACTAGTTTGCGCCTGTACGGGAAGCAGCAACTCATGGGTCTGGCTATCTGTGCTGTAATCGCTCTGATCAGCAACGGCGTTGACTTGCTTGTCGTTCCCAATTCCCTCAGCTCACTTTTGTTTTCACTTGGGGTATCGGGAACAGCGGGAGCGCTTCTGTTGCTGCCGTTTGGACTTCCAATTCTCCGCCGGCTGTAAGGCAATGCAGAAACAAAGCTCCGCAAATGCAGTTTACTGGGTACGCCTGGAGTGGAATACCATCGAGTCGATGCCTTTGCAGCGACTACTGAGTTCAGGGGGGAGTGTTGCTTTCGTAGCCGTATTGTGCGGCGCCGTTCGCTCGTTCTGTTCACGGCTTCCCGTGAGTGAGTTTCCCACTTTCATGAAGAGTTAGCGATCGTCTCCTTGGGGCCGGTATGAGAACGGAAAATTAACCATTTCACCCCTTGCCTGGTCTCGGGATCGCTTTGCGTTACATGATTGCGTGTAATTCTGTGCGCCCATTCATTAAGATTCACCCTCCGGTTCTTGAACGCCGACGTGACAGCTTCTCCGTCCAGTGCCGCGTTGACGGCGCCCACGCGGACTGTATTTGGTTCGAAGTTGACCGTGATCCGGGAATCTTGAAGGTTGAGCAAATCGCCGATGCTTTCGTTTTGCCAGCCGTCCTTGGTGCGATGGCGCGCGGGTGCGATGCGCATCTCGATTTTGCGGTCAGCGAGTCGTTGCTCCTGAGCTTGCGGACTGCGCTCCTGCCTTTGCTTCTCCGTTTGCACCCCGACCTCTTTCCCCATGCCACGGAGATCAGGGCGGAAGGCGCAATACGCCTGCCGAGCCCGACCGCACACGGCAGCGCGACAGGGTTGTCATGCGGGCTGGATTCGCTTGCCACGATTGCTGATCTCCTGAATCTGCCTGCTTCGCACTCGATGAGGTTGGCGGCCGCAGCCTTCTTCGATGCCGGGAACCACGACCCGCTGCATACAGGCGAGGCCCCGTCCCTCTTCACTGCCAGAGCGGTGAACGTCGGTGCATGTGCAGCCGAAATCAAAGTTCCGCTGTTCGTTGTGCGGTCGAATGTCGACGCTTGGTTCCCTGGCGTCTTCGCGCGTCTACACACGTTGCGCAATGCCTCCGCAGCATTCCTGCTCGCGCCGAGCGTCCGGCACTTCGTTTATGCAAATGGTGTACCTGTGTGGGCAACACGACTCTCCTCAGCCGACTCTGCGTATGCGGATTCCGTCCTCCTCCCCTTGCTGTCAACAGAGGCGCTGACCTTCCACAGCGGGACACCGGCCCTCGATTCGATCGGCAAGGCCAGGTTGATCGGCGATTTGCCGGCGGCCCGCCGTCATCTCAATGTATGCCTTTACGAAGCGCACAATTGCAGCCGGTGCGAGAAATGCCTCCGACGCATGCTGGCGCTGGATGTCGTAGGAGTGCTGCAACAATTCGGAGACGTTTTCGATTTGGGGAGATTTGCGCGAGCCCGGTCATGGTACATCGGATATGTGCTTACGTACGCTCCACGAAAGGAGCCATTGCGAGAACTGGCCAGTGCAATGCAGGCGACGGGCTACCTGGGCCAGTGGGGGTTCGTCCACCGTGCGCGTTGGTGGCTGGAGCGCGTTCGGGGCGTGGTTCGGCGTCGGTTGCGACTCCCCGTCGATAAATTCTAGTGAAGTGTTTCGTTAGAGTCTTGTTCCATGCAGCGCGCGCGAGGTGACTCGCCTCTCCCGTTCTCTCCGCTCGGTTATGCTCCGTTGCATTAAGGACCTGGTTCCCATTCGTTGGAAGCGGGAGATCGTGCGGCTCATATCGCCGCTCCGACCGCCCGCGGATTTTCCGGCTGAAGCGCCCCGTCTGATCTTGGCACTAGCGGCGGACTACGCGAACCTAGGAGACGTGGCACTAACACGCGCGCTCCTCCGCTTCGCCGCCCAGCATTTACCATCTCACCGGCCTTATCTGCTCTGTGCCGGCCATATTTTCCACGACCTGCGCGGCGTCGCGCGCGCCGCGTACAAAGACGACGTGGTAGCCGTCGTGGGCGGCGGAAATATGGGAGATCGCTATCCGGATCTGGAGGAGGCTCGCTGCCACGTAGTGCGAGCATTCCGCCGCAACCGGATCATCTCCTTTCCACAAAGTTTCGATTTTTCGGATACACTTGCGGGGCGGCGTGCCCTCGCGCGTTCGCGAACTGCCTACGAGTCTCACCCCCGGCTCCAGCTGTTTGCGCGCGAAAAGGAATCGCTTGAACGTATGCAGAAAGCGTTCCCAAGCTGTCAACTGGGGTCGGCCCCGGACACCGTTCTCTCGCTCGGTCTCGCCCCTTCCGCACCGCGCGACCTGCCTCTGCTCGTCTGCCTGCGACAGGACGTCGAGAGCCGACTCAATGCCGGCTGCCGCGCCGCCATCCTGGATGCTTTGCGCGGGTTTTTCCCCGATGCGGTGGTCACCGACACCACGGTTCCCGGACCGCGCCTTGGCTTTTCCGACTATGAGAAGCATTTGGATGCGCTGTGGGCCGACTTTGCCCGCGCCAAGTGCGTGGTGACCGACCGCCTTCACGGCCTCATCTTCTCAATCATCAGCCGCACCCCTTGTGCTGTAATCGAGAACAACAACCACAAGATTCGCTCCATTTATGAGACGTGGCTCTCAGATTCCACCTCGGTTCGGCTGCTCTCTGATCCAACACCGGATGCCGTGGTATTTGCAATAAAGCAGATTTCGAGTAATCCGGCTCCCGCGGTCGTTTTGGATGACGCCTTCTTGCCGCTCGCCACAGCACTTCGTGGATGATCCCCAGAATATCCATAGTAGTTCCGGTTTACAACGTCGAGAGATACCTCAACGCCTGTCTCGAGTCATTGCTGCGACAGACGCTCCAGGAAATTGAAATTATCTGTGTTGACGACGCTTCAACCGATTCTTCGCGGACAATTTTGGACATTCTAGCGGGTCAGGATGCTCGATTGACTGTCCTGGCACATGCCTCAAATCAGGGCCTATCCGCCGCGAGGAATACCGGGCTGCGCGCAGTACGATCTCCTTGGCTGCTGTTTGTGGATTCGGACGATTTAGCCTCATCTCGCCTTTGTGAACGCACATTGGCCGCCGCTGAAAGCCATGAAGCAGACGCTGTTTTTTTCGGCCATTCCGTGTTCCGCGACGGGCATGCGGCCCCACGAGAGCTTGCCGCAACCACGCCCATCCTGGCCGACCGTTGCGCACTTTTGCGTCGAGCAGCGTTTGCTTGGACGAAACTTGTTCGTACTGACCTGATGAGGACCAACTCAATTGAGTTCCCCGAGAGGCTTTGCTTCGAAGACACTCCTGTGCATTGGCGTCTGGTCATCGAATCCCAACGCCCCGTCTTTCTGGACGAGCCGTTGGTTTGGTATAGGCAGCGCAAAAGCTCCATCACCTACCGGACCGACTGGTCCCGTGCTGACGGAATCCGTGTCAACGACCTTATTCGAGATTACCTTCAGAACACCGGACGTTGGGCACAATGGAAGGACTACTTCCTCGTTCAGGAACTAGCAAATCTTGCACGCACGCATGCCTATTACGCAATCGCAAATCCTGCGCTTACGTTTCGCGTTTGTGAGGAAGCTCGCGCCAGAATGACCGCCGAACATTGGAACGTCATTCTCAGTGGGAAGGGCCTTTTACGCTGGGAAAGGGATTACCTGATCGCGTGCGGGCGATCCAGCAAAGCATGCACCAACCCCACGCTCTTCTTACCGCTGCTCCGACACCGGCTCCGCGATTCCCTGCGTTGCCTTTGGCACCGATTTCGGCTGGCGAGCAGTCCCTGACTCAATGACGTCGCGAGACACTATTCGCGTTCTGCATTCGCTTGGAAGTCTGCGCCGTGGGGGTATTGAGACTTGGCTGATGAACGTCCTCCGTCAGCGGCATCCTGAGCTGCAGATGGATTTCATCCTGCACGAACCCCCGGGCACAGGTGGCGACTATGAGCGCGAAGCCATCGCGGCCGGCTCTGCCATACACCATTATCAACCCACTTCCTGGATTAGAAAGAGGCTTCGCATACTTGGCCTGGTGCCGAAAGACCCGACGTTGCGCAGTGTACTTTCCAGCGGCAACTATGATGTCCTCCATGTTCACGGTGAGGAGTTCATTGGCGACACCGTTAAAGAGGCAGCCCATGCCAGCACACCTGTGCGCGTCACGCACTGTCACCACACTCGGTTGGCGCGGGGTAAGGTCGGACCCGAGATGTGGATCCGGGGCCTTCGCCACCGGACGCTGGAACGCAGGCGCATCCTGCGCTACGCAACAGATCTCGTTGCCTGCGGGCGCGATGCCGGCCGCCTGATGGTTGGAGACGCGTGGGGCGAAGACCCCCGGTGCAGAATCATCTACTGCGGTGTAAACCTTGAAGCCTTCGCGGCCGCTTCTGTTCAATCCGCCCGCACTGAGTTGCTGGCCCGTTACGGATTGCCGTCCGATGCCAGGGTGATAGGACATGCCGGCAGCATGGGACCCTCGCCAGTCAAGAATCATAGCTTCCTGATCGAGGTCTTTGCTGGACTGGTGAAGCGTGATCCACGCTACCGTCTCTTTATGGCCGGAGACGGGCCGTTGCGCCCACAGATTGAGGCCCAAGTGCGAGCGCTGGGACTCACCCAGCGCGTCCTCATGCCCGGGTTCGTTGCCAATATACCAGAGCTGATGGTGCATTTGTTCGACGTCCATGTGTTGCCGTCGCTTTCCGAGGGCTTGCCCGTGGTAGCTATCGAGGCCTGCGCCGCAGGGCTGTTCACGGTGTGCTCCAACACTATCACCTCAGAGATTGCGGAACATCTGCCGGGCCGCATAGAATACGTCCCCCTTGCTGCCACCATCGCAGCCTGGGCCGACGCTGTAGAAGCCGGGCTGAGACGGCGGGTCATTGCGAGGGAGGGACTGGCCGCCGTCCGTGCAACTCCATTATCCATAGAGTCATCGGTGGAGGCCTTGGTGGCCATGTATCGCTCGCGGTTGGACCAACGTAGCGGCAGAAGCTTGCAGCCAACGACCGGCATGGCGTCGACCAGTAGAAGCCGCTGAACGAGAAATGCTCCCTGCATATCTTTATACGCCGTTATACCACCATGCGATGCTGCTGGTGGTCCTCGGTTGCGCGCTTGCCTTTTGGGCGGGCCAGGATAACCCCGGAAACCTCGCTCGATTTAACCAGGTGGCGATGATTGTCGTTGGTGTCAGCGTTCTCGTGTTTATCGGGTCACGTCCAGTAAGCGGGGTGTTTGTTGACATGCCCGGCTACGCATGGCTATATGAGCGTGTCCAGCAGGGATTTGACACCCGTTTCGGCGACTGGCTCTTCGATGGCCTTGTGAAGTTGTGCAGCCCTTTTCTTTCGATCGAAGGTTTCTTCTTCGTCTGCACTTTTATCTATGTCACCCCTCTCGCTCTGGCCTCTTGGCGAGTCCACGGAGCGTGGGCTTTCCCCGTCTTCCTGGCGTGTGTCACCGCATTCTCATTCTGGAGCTATGGTGTGAACGGTATGCGCAACGGAATGGCCACGTCAGTGCTGATCCTGGCTTTTGCTTTTTATGACAAGCCGGTGGTGATGTTTCCGCTGATGGCGGCCGCCTGTGGATTCCACGGATCGGTCCTGCTTCCCGCGGGGGCTTTCCTCGTCGTCCGCTACATCCGATGGACCGGAATTTGGCTGGCTTTTTGGGTCGTGTGCGTGGCAGCGTCGCTGCTGGCAGGGAATGTCGGCCAAATGCTGCTGAGACATTACAATCCGTTCGCTTGGGATGAGCGTGCCGAAAACTACATCCTTGGCGCCGAAGGAGGCGGCTTCCGCTTCGACTTCCTGGTTTATAGCATTGTTCCCGTTGTCATAACCCTGCTGATGGCAGCCCCGACCCGTGCCCGTGCGCAGCGCTTCGTTCGCCGGCTAAGGAACGCGCCCGCGATGCGTTGGATAGGAGATCGTAGCGCCATGACTGCGAAAAGAAAGGGATTGGGAAGGGGAAGACTGGCAGGGTTGCATGGAGCCAGTCCGATGGGGAGTCTCGCTTTGGCTGGGCTTGGGCACATCAGCGGCGGCTCACGCAGTGCCCTGGGAGCGACACACTCACCCCCTCGCCTCGCCGACCTGTCTCACCGAAGCGAAGCGAAGGAGGAAGCTTGGCGAAGGCGGGTCAACTCCTTGTCTCGCCGAAGCCTCGGCGCAGGAGGGTCAACCCAAGAGCCATCGAGAGCACTCAGCGGTCAACCGGTTCCTGACCAAAACGACCAGACAGTGCACAGCGCCTGGCGAAGCCTCCCCTGGGTCCGCATGCTGCGATCCGACCCCTTCTACGCGCGACTGGTGAACACCTATTTGTTTACCAACGCAGTTTGGGTTATCCTAATCCAGGCGACGCAGTCGAACCGGTTCGCCTATCTGTCCTGGTTCATGATGCCTTGGATCCTTCTCTATCCTTTCGTTCCAGGCAAGACCGTTGAGCGTCCGAGAATCGGGTTCATCGCGGCGATTCTTCTCGCGCACTATATGTTCACTTATTTCATGTGGACGGTAGTTTATCGTATGCGCTTCGGGTGATCTTAGATATGCAACCGCGTGTTTCAGTGATAATGGGCATCTACAACTGCGCCCCCACGCTGGTGGAGAGTCTGGATTCAATCGCCAGGCAGACTTACACCGACTGGGAGATGATCCTCTGCGATGATGGTTCGAGCGACGGCACCCTGCAGGTGGCCCGCGAGTGGGCAGCACGCGACCCCCGAGTCAAAGTGCTCGCCAACGAGCGAAACCTTGGGCTTGCCAGAACGCTGGATCGCTGCATTGCCGAAGCACGCGGGGAACTCCTGGCGCGCCAGGACGGCGACGACATTTCTGAACCTGACCGGTTGGCGAAGCTGGTGGCCGCCATGGATGCGCACCCGGAAATAGCGGTAGTCAGCTCCTGGATGAGTTGTTTCGACGAGAATGGGGTTTGGGGCCTGGTCCGCACGAAGATGTTCCCTGTTCCAGAGAACTTTCTTCGCGGATCGCCAATCTGCCACGCGCCATGCATGATGCGGAAATCGGCAGTGCACGCGGTAGGCGGCTATGGCTCGCAGCCCTGGATACTTTTGGTCGAAGATTATTTCCTATGGTTTCGGCTCTATGCCGCTGGCTATAGAGCCATGAATCTTCAGGAGCCGCTTTACCGGATGCGACACGACGAAAACGCGAGAAAGCGACGGAGGTTGGCAGGACGTATAAACGAAGCCAAGGTGCGCTGGAGAGGATTCAGGATGCTGCGATTTCCGCTCTATAAACAGGTGTGGGCGATAAGACCAATCCTGGTGTGGGCGATGCCTCAATGGCTTTACCGGAGGTTCCAGCTGAGGCGATTATCGCCTAAGCCGTGCCCACAGTCGCTTGCTTAGCCAACCTCATCGACCCCATGTCTCGATCAGTTCTTTGTGATCCGGGTCCTTCAAGTAGTTAAGACAACAGAAGGTGCACAATGGGCGGCACGGCAGGCCCGCGTTTTGCGGGGAATGGGTGTTGAGACTCACGTCGCCGTACCTACAAATTCTGGCAAGGCGATCGAGGAATGGGTTGCGGCTGGAGCGACTGTACACGTGTCTGACCTCCGGTTGCCGCTTCGACACCTGCCACTCCTGCCAACTGCAGCGCGGCGCGCGAGAGAGTTAGTTGCGGCGGTACGGCCTGACCTGATTCATAGCCACTTCGTTACCACGACCTGCCTCCTGAGGATAGCTCTTGGACGTCGGCATGCCGTGCCAAGGATCTTCCAGGTTGCGGGCCCGCTTCATTTAGAGCACTGGTGGGCCCGCTGGTTTGAGATCGCTCTCGCGGGCCCCTCCGATTTTTGGATTGGATCAAGCCGATGCATCAACAACTGGTATCACCGGAGTGGCGTGCCATCGGAGAGGTTGTTTCTCTCCTATTGGGGATTCGAAACGCGCAAACAATCGGCAGATAAGACAGGGATACTCAGAGAATTGGTGGCGGCCCGGCCGGGAGAGATCATTGTGGGAAATATCAGCTGGATGTACCCGCCCAAGTTTTTTCTCGGCCAGAGAGTTGGATTAAAATGCCACGAGGATTTGATTGAAGCACTTGGTTGCGTCTGCCGTGAGCGGCCCAATGTGCTTGGTGTGATTGTTGGGGGGGCATGGAATGGCGCGACTTGGTACGAGGAGAAATTGAGACGGTTGGCCTACACGGCCGCTGGCCATCGGATCCGTTTCACAGGTCCAATTGCTGGTGACACGGCAAAACGCGCCTGGAGAGATTTTGATTTGGCCGTGCATGTGCCGTTATCTGAGAACTGTGGCGGTGTGATTGAACCACTGAACGCGGGTGTGCCCGTGATCGCAAGCGCGATCGGCGGATTGCCCGAAGTCATAATTGATGGTCGCACAGGGACGCTTGTGCCTCCTCGGCGCCCGCGCGCACTGGCTAAGGCGATCCTGGAGGCACTGGATCGCAGGAAGCAGTGTCTTGAGATGGCCACTGAAGGAAAGCGACTAGTGGATACTATGTTCGACGTGGAACGAACGGCGGAAGAGGTTTACCATGTTTACCGGCACCTTCTTGATCCGAACCATCCTCCCCCCGCACAATTTGACTCAGTACAATTCCTGAGCGCTGGATTCACTGCTTAGCTAGTGCTCGCATTATGGAAGATTCGCTGTAGATAATTCTGCCGCAAGGGGCAAATCAGCGGGGCGGCATGGATTCAATTATGACCGTGAGCAGTAAATGGCACTGAAGTTGTCAAGATTTATGCGTTCGCCCATCAAACATGTCCTTGTTATTGGCGCAGGGGGTCATGCCAAAGTAGTCCTCAGCGCTTTGATGGAAGCGAAAGCAGACGTGGCGGGCATCTACGACGACGACCCGTTTAAGTTGGGAACGGAGGTCCTCGGCGTGCCTGTATTAGGCGCAATTGGGGAGTTGCGCAGTGTGAAAGGCGTTGTTGGTGTGATCGGCGTAGGCGATAATGCAACGCGGCGAAGAATTGCAGCTCAGCTTCCTGGGACAGAGTGGCTGACTGTGGTTCACCCAATGGCGTTTGTGGATGAATCCGCGTCGCTCGGCCTGGGGACGGTAGTTTTTGCTGGTGCCGTCATTCAGCCTGGTGCCCGTATCGGCCGGCATTGCATCATCAACACCGGCGCGACGGTGGATCACGATTGCGTGATCGGCGATTTCTGCCACATCGCCCCAGGATGTAACCTGGGCGGGGCGGTCACTCTGGCAGAAGGCGTGTTCATGGGAATCGGGAGTGTCGCCATCCAGAACGTGAGCGTGGGAGCATGGTCAACGGTTGGGGCTGGCGCCGCTGTGGTGACTTATCTGCCGGACCGCGTCGTCGCTGTAGGTGTGCCCGCAAGAGTGCGACGAATGCTTGAAATATGATTTCTATTTTCGATCTTTTGATTTCTGGATTTCAGCATGTCGCCAGTCCCCAGTCTGTGGATTTCCGCTTTCAACTTTCTATTTTCTGCTTTTGGCATGTTTGACACCTTGGGACCATACCTCCGCAGAAGGGCCTTTTGGATTGCTGACAGCTTTCGACCGCCATCGGTCCGTAGCCACTTGGAGGACCTCAAGGCCCAATTGTCCGCCGGTCCGCAAGCTTCAGGGGTTGAGCGCGAGCGTCTGGAATCTCTCTTGGCGCACGCCACCGGGACCACCGCCCACTATCGGCAGTATTGCGGCTGCACGGTGCTGGCCAAGTTTCCCGTCTTGCAGAAACGACACGTCTCCGAACACCGGGATGCGTTTGAATCCACCACCTTCGCTGGCCAGCAGTTGCCTGTCATGTCCACTTCCGGTTCCACGGGGATGCCCATGCAGTTCCGGCTTTCCCCGTTGAAACGCTGCCGACAGCGAGCCGAAATCATTTACTACAGCGAATTGGCAGGTTTCAAACTCGGCATGCGCCACGCCAACGTAAGGATCATCCGCAATAAGAAGCCCCTTCGCTATTGGATGGAAAACCAGGTACTGTTCGATCCCTCGGTCATCAATGACGCCTGGCTCGCGCGGAGCCGCCAGGAGCTCAAAAACCCGGCCATGGTTCTCCTCACCGGTTACGCCCGTCCCATTAGCCTCATCGCCAATTACTGCCTGCAGAACGGTGACGAACCCGGCATGTTTTCATTGAAAGCGGTCGTCCCGACCGCCGAACGTTTGGCTGTTGACGAGCGGCAGACCATTGAGACGGTTTTCGGCTGCCCGGTCTTCAACCGCTACGCCAGCCAGGAGTTCGGCGTTCTGGCCCAGGAATGCCCCAGCCGACGACTCCACATCAACACCGCCAGCTACTTCGTGGAGTTGCTTGCGCTGGACAACGACAGCCAGGCCGCGCCCGGTCAGGTCGGACGGGTAGTGGTGACCGACTTGTTCTCCCATGCCATGCCGCTGATTCGCTACGACATCGGCGATCTGGCGACCTTGAATCCGGAGCCTTGCCCCTGCGGAAACCCAACTCCTACCCTGGGCGAACTGCAAGGCCGGCTCGTGGAAATGATCCTGGATGCCCGGGGCGAAATTGTATCCCCTTTCGTTCTCGTGAATAACCTCCGCGAAGTCCGCGGCATCACTCAGTTCCGCTTTATCCAGAGGACCACAGACCGATATGAGTTGCTGCTCGTCGCCGTGCCAGGTTTTGAAGAGGAACCACGCGTGGAGAACCTGCTCCAACAATACTTGGGCGAAAAAGCAAATATCGTGATCAATAGGGTCAATGACATTCCCCCGCTGCGCTCTGGCAAGCGCCCCTACGTGATTAACGAGTATCTGAAGGAGCAGCTCCGTTCCAGTTCTGTTTGATTTCAGCTTCGCGCCCTGTGCCCCGCGCCGAGCGCGCCGCCTCTGCTACCTCTATTACCGGTAAAATGATTGGCTCTGATCTGACTTCTGATTTCTGGCCGCTGACCTCTGGCCGCGACGTCCCACGCCGCCCGCTGTCCCAAAGCAAGGCACACTCCGCTTTCTGCTTTTGCGATCGCTGCTTTTCTTTGTGGCCCGTTTGGTGTATGGCATACCCTATGCTAAAGTGAAATGAAAATGTTAGTACAGCACACACTCGGGGATGTCCCCACAGGCAGCGGTTTTGTGGCAAGAATGACGTCGAAAGCCTTGGCACTTGCCGCATTTTGCCTAATCGTTCACGTCCCCTTGCTCGACGCAGCAACCTATTATGTGTCATCGAGTCAAGGCGATGACAATAATTCTGGAACCTCGGTTGATACACCATGGAAGACTTTTCGCAACGTCTACATGAAAGGAATAACAGCCAGTAAATACGCTCCGGGCGATTCGATACTTCTCAAGGCTGGGGATGCTTTTAATGGCCCATTAAAGATCATTAATCCGGGTGCCGATGGTTCGCCTATCACGGTGGGGCGATACGGAACCGGACCAAACCCAATCATCTATGGTGACCACCCAAGCATATTGTGGTCCGCGCTCGACGGGTATCCTGGAATCTACTCCGCGACCCCAGTGACTGGAAGTTCCGTGGTTAGGGTTTACGATCTTAACGGTAGGCTCTATGACCAGCGGAGCAAGGGTACAGATTCTATTGCCACCTGGCTCAGTAAGTTCATGCCTAATGACTGGGGGTTTGATGCAAGCACCGGCCTTTTCTATGTTTGTACTCCTGACGGCAATGCGCCTCCTCCGCTGCACTTGTTTGAATGGGCCGCTGTTCACGCTACTCAGGACTATATAACCTTTGAGCATTTGGATGTGCGCAGTAGTAATATGGGGATTGCGGTTACCGGAGCAAAGGGTGTTGTTAGCCGAAATAACACCGTACAGGATACTCTCTTTATGGGGATTTACTACGGATCAGGAGCTTCTTTCGGAGAAATAGCTACCAACACAGTTACCCGAACCGGAGAAACCTCGATCTACCTTCAGACCGGCGGAAGCCATTGGGTCCACCACAATACTTGCTCTTACGCTGGCGGCACCAGCGAAGGTGTCACCATTCTGGGTATTGCATTGGCGCCCCGGGAGCAGTGTGGAATCGGTTTGGAAAGAGGAACCAACAACATCGTCGAATACAATTCAATTTCGCGCGTTTACGGGTCCTTTTTTGACTACTGGTTAGAGGTCAGAACTGCAGTTCGATTTAATTACGGGTTCCGTTCCGGAGGTGCCGCATACCCACATGGTACGGGACTTAGATTACACAACAACTTCTTTAATCTTGACGGCCAAGGCCCTGGTATTGGAGGAGCGCACGCTTATGACTCTTCAAAAAGCCCGGCACCCGATGCCGGTGAGAATTTGATTTACAACAATGTGGTCTACAACTTTAAGAATTACGGCCTTTTCAGTGCGACAAATGCCAGTTCGAATGTAAGATTCCGGAATAACATTCTAGTTGCAACGTCAAGCACGCCAATTCTGGTGGTATTCAGTACAGGAATTGATGCCGATTACAATTACTACCATTGCACAGTGGGGCCGCCGAGAGGATGGAACTGGAACGGAATAACACACACCACGTTAGCGGCTTTCCGAGCCGCAAGTGGTCAGGAGTTCAACGCCATCTACGCTCCACCCCAATTTGTCTCCGATAATCCTATTACTGCGGCAGATTTCATGTTAAAAGGCAATTCTCCGTGCATTAATGCTGGCCAGGATTTGAAGGCCGCCGGCTTTTTACCACCGACCCAGGAATACAGAGATTATCTTGGCATCCCGATTCCTCAGGGCCTTGGGGCCGACATAGGGCCCTACGAAATTCGTGAAGTCGCACCTGCTTCTGAACTGCGTATTATCGACACAAAACCGTGACAGGTGTGAGAAGAGTTTCTTTCTCGTCGGTTCCCGAGCCCCTCTCAATCCCGCCTGAAATCTCCAGGGCTGAGAGCTGTCTTCCCAACAGCATCGTCGAAGCAGATTCCCTCGCTGCTGCCGATAGTTCAACGGTTCGGTCTTAAGTTTATTACTCGACCTCGTGAAACGCACTTTCGATCTCGGTTTGGTGTGCCTTGCTGCTCCATTCTGGGTACCCGTGGCGATTTTCATCACTGTCCTAATACGGATCTGGGTGGGATGCCCGATTCTTTTCCGCCAGCTTCGACCTGGGCTTGGAGGGCGATCCTTCACACTTTTCAAGTTTCGCACCATGACTGAGGCTCGGGATGAAAAAGGGAACTACCTTCCCAATGAACAGCGCCTGACATTGTTGGGAAGGTGGCTTCGGTCCTCCAGTCTCGATGAACTCCCCGAATTGTTCAACGTCCTGCGAGGTGATATGAGTCTCGTCGGGCCACGCCCGCTCTTAATGCAATACCTGCCACGTTACACCTCGGAGCAGGCGCGGCGCCACGAAGTTAGACCTGGCATTACGGGTTGGGCCCAAGTGAACGGCCGCAATACCCTCAGTTGGGAGGAAAAGTTCAGGCTGGATGTCTGGTATGTCGACCACCAATCGCTCTGGCTCGATATTCGCATTCTCTGGATGACCGTGACGCAGGTCCTCAACCGAGAGGGGGTCAACAAGCCCGGCTACATCGGACAAGATGAGTTCATGGGCTCGAGCGGTGCTCAGGATTAGCAGTTTTCTGCTTTCCACTTTCAGCTTTCTGCTTTGTCTTAGGCGCTTTCCGCTTTCAACTTTCAACTTGGCTTTCGGATTTCAGTTTTCAGCTTTGTATTATGTGCTTTCAGGTTTCAGGTTTCCCTGATTTCAACTTTCAACTTTCAACTTTTTGCTTTTGTGCTGCCGACCTCTGACTTCTGACCTCTGAGCTCTGGCTTTCCACTTTCAGCTTTCCAAATTTCTGCTTTTCCGAAGATGAACGAAGTCATCCTCTGCGGTTCCGGACTCCACTCCAGAGCAGTCTTGAGCCTGCTTCAACTGCTTGGCTTTGCAGTGCCTTACATTCTCGTTGCCAATCCGGACTCGCACTATAATTCACCCAGTGGCATTCCTATTCGTGGTCCGTTAAGCCTCCTCCCTGATCGCTCCGACACCTTTGCGTTCCTCGCGATTGAGGGCAACCAGCAGCGGGAGGACGCGGCCAAACGCTTCAAGAACGTAAACTGGGTAACGCTCATCCATCCCAATGCCTGGGTAGATCCTTCCGCCCGTTTGGGGCTAGGCTCCTACGTCGCCGCTGGTGTGGTTATTAATGCCAAGGCTGTGGCTGGCGACCACGTCCTTGTGGGCACCGGGGCGTCTGTGGGTCATGACTGCATCGTGGAAGACTTTGTCCAACTGGAATCTGGCGTTCGGCTCGGCGGTGGCGCACGTCTTGGGCGCGGTTGCTTATGTGGCATCGGTTCTTCCGTGGTCCCCAATATTACGGTTGGGAATTGGACAACTCTTGGCCCGCGCGCGGTTGTCGTAAAATCTGTCCCGCCAAGATCAGATTTCGGTGGCGTTCCCGCCCAGTCGCTGAAGCAGTGATGTGGAGAGATCCAAAGAACGCCAGCGTCGTGAGCAATGATCGCGAGGTGGCGACGCCAACAGGTTGTTCGACACCAGTTTTTGGTAATATAGCAATGAAGGATACTGTTTCCAAAACACGCCTCTTTCTATCACCCCCGCATATGGGAGGTAATGAACGGGAGTTTGTCGCTGAAGCGTTCGCCAGCAACTACATCGCACCCCTTGGCCCTATGGTGGACGCCTTTGAAAAGGAGTTTGCTGCCTATACCGGCATTCCACATTGCGTGGCCCTGTCTAGCGGCACTGCCGCCATGCACCTCGCGCTCCGGGAATTGGGTGTCGGGCCCGGCGACGAAGTGTTGGCTTCTACGCTCACCTTTATTGGCAGTGTCACCCCAATCACTTTTTTTGGCGCCACCCCGGTCTTCATAGACTCCGATGAACGGACCTGGAACCTAGATCTGAACCTGCTCGCTGAGGAGTTGGCTGGTGGTGCCCGCCGTGGCAAACTCCCCAAAGCAGTAGTGCCCACGGATCTGTATGGCCAATGCTGTGATCTTCCGCGCATTACCAGTCTTTGCGCCGACTACGGCATTCCGGTAGTAAGCGACTCCGCCGAAGCCATGGGAGCGTTCTATCAGAGTTCAGAGATCAGCGGTCAGAAGTCAGAAGTCAGAGCCCAGGAATCAAAAACCTCAGAATCTTCGCTACCTTCGTTCCCTTCAGTAGAATCTCCAAGCTCCGCACTGACCTCTGACCACCGACCTCTGACCTCTGATGACCCCCACTCCGAGCTGACTTCTGACCTCCGACCTTTGACCTCTGTCAGTTCGCCCTCCGCCCTTCGACCCCAGCCCTCCATAGCCTCAGCGAAGGAGGGTCTGACCTTTGCTTCTTCGAAGCACGCCGGCTTCGGCGCTCGCGCCGCGGTCTTTTCCTTCAACGGCAACAAGATCATGACGACGTCTGGCGGGGGCATGCTGGCCAGTAACGACGCCAGGCTAATCGAGCACGCTCGCAAGCTTTCGCAGCAGGCCCGTGATCCGGCACCTCACTACGAGCATACCGAGATCGGCTACAATTACCGGATGAGTAACATCCTCGCCGCTATCGGGCGCGGCCAATTGCGCGTGCTGGACGACCGGGTTAAAGCCAAGCGTCGCATATTCGGACGTTACCAGCAGTTGCTCGGGGATCTCCCGGGAATCACCTTCATGCCGGAGGCCCCGTTGGGCCGATGCAACCGGTGGCTGACCGTCATCCTCATCGATCCGCGCAAGTTCGGCGCTTCATCGGACCAGGTGCGTCTCGCTCTGGAAGCCGAGAATATGGAATCCCGCCCCGTGTGGAAACCGATGCATCTCCAGCCCGTTTTTCGTCACTGCCGCGCTCGCGGCGGCAATGTGAGCGAGCGTCTGTTCCGCGATGGCCTCTGCCTCCCCTCCGGCACCGCTATGACCGATGCCGACCTGGATCGCGTCGCCAGGGCAGTTCGCAAGTGCTCTGACCTCTGTCCTCCAGTCCTTCGTTACCTTCTGTAGAATCTCCAAGCTCCGAGCTGACCTCTGACCTCCGACCTCTGACTTCTGTCAGTTCGCCCTCTGTCCTCTGTCTTGAAAGCCTTCTTCCTTCCCCTCACCGAGCCGGTCGGAGCCATCTGGCTGCTGATGCTCGTCGGCTTGGTTTATTGGTGTGTCAGGAGACAATGGAAGTTCGCGATCACTCTGGCTGTGCCCGTGAGTCTGTTGTTCCTGGCGGGCAGCACCCCGCTGGCGGAGTGGTTGGTTGCGGCCGAGGAACGGGTCTACGCTAAGCCGCTTCCGGCAGGGCATGCCGATGCTGTCGTTGTGCTGGGTGGCGGATTCTACAAGTCGGATTATGATACATACGCGATCGCATTCTCGAGCGGCTCTTCACGCGTGGTGACGGGTATGGAACTGGTTCGCAGCCAAGTGACGACGAATCTCGTTTTGGGGGGCAGTTGGCCCGTAAAGGGACAGGAAACCCCAGTCAACGACCGAATCCAACGCTGGGTTGCTTCGTTCGGGTTAGGTGGTGTAGCGCTCCACAACCTCGGGTTCTGTTGGAATACGCATGACGAGGCGATTGCTTTCAAGAAGCTTCAGAAGGCGCACGAATGGGAGCAAGTTTACCTGGTGACCTCCGCCCTGCACCTGCGCCGCTCCGTTGCCGTGTTCCAGAGGCAGGGTATTGCCGTCACGCCGATTGGTTGTGATTTTCAGGCCTATGGCACAACGCCGGCTCCTTTCTCAATCTTCCCGTCGCGGAGTAATCTAAACCTCCTCGCTCTCTACCTCCATGAGCGCATTGGCATGCTCGTTTATAAGCTGAGGGGATGGATCTAAGTTTCATCCCAGGACACGCTTTTTGGAGGATAACATTAAGAGCATTACAAACAATTGGTCCATGGACTGGACAGCCGGCGCCTGAAGGAATATTTTTATTCATATGAAAGCGCTCTCAGAAATCGCGAAAGAAGCACTCGATTTGCCGCCGGGCCAGCAGCGAACGTTGGCGCGCATTCTCCTGGATCTTTCGGAGGAGGATCAGGATTTTTCGCCAGCTGTCGAGACCGCCTGGGAGGATGAGATCTGCCGTCGAATGAAGTCTGTGACCGATGGCATCGCGCGATCCCGGGACGTTGATCAGGTGTTCACCGATCTCGATCGGCGGTTCGGCGCATGAGGACGGAGATCCTTTGGGAGGCGGAGGCAGAGCTCGATGAGGCGATTGGTTACTACCAGGAAATCGAAGCCGGTTTGGGCCTGCGTTTGAAACATGAAGCTCGCTCCGCTATTCGTTGGATAAAACACAATCATGACCTGCCACGACTCCTGCCCCGCGGCTACCGGCGTGTCAATTTGAAGGTCTTTCCCTAGTATATTGCCTACTTCATTTGGCACGGTTGCATCTGGATTTTGGCGGTCGCCCACGGCCGGAGGCGTCCTGAATACTGGTTAGAGCGTAAGCAGCGAATTGGCTGAGCGTTTGATTCAGCTTTCGGAACCGCCCCATTCCTATCCAGGAAATCCGTCAGATCAGCGGTTTTTCGGTTGGGTCGTGACCTTCGTTGCTTTTTGTGAATCCTCCATTCGTGAACATGAAAACAGCGCATTCCGTGATTTCAATGAAGATTCAGCGTGTTTAGCGAGTATTCGGCGGTTGAAGTTATCATTAGATGAATATCCCGTTTTATAGGCCAAGCATCGACGAAAACGAAATCGATGAGGTCGTCGCCACCCTTCGCGGTGGCTGGCTCACCACGGGTTCAAGGACCAAGCAATTTGAGCAGGAGTTTGTGGCTTACATGAGTCAGAAGCACGCCGTCGCCCTGAATTCCTACCCCCAGCAACTGCGTTCAGTTCTCCGAAACCATGCATGAATACCTCGGCATACTCTTTTACGGACTGCGTAGGTGGCTGTAGGGCAGGGGAGCACCACTGGTCAGACACCCTGTTCTGCTTCAGTCGGACACGCCGATTTTAGATTGAGCTTTACGCACTTATGCCCGATAGAAAGGCACAGGAACAGACTTTAGGGGAGAGTGCACTGGGTCTTGGGAGCCGGTAGTCGGTAATCAGTTGTCTTCGTCTATGAACTTCAACCTTTTCAAATACCCGCCGTCGGTGCGCGCGTGGTTCCTGCTGTGCGTTTACGCCGTGCAGCTATGCGCCAGCCTTTGGTTTGCCTACGAATTGCGTTTCGATTTTGCCGTCGAGCCCGCCTGGCAGCAGGAGCGCCTGTTTGTTCTGTGTTGGCTCGTGCCGGTCGAGATTGTCTTGCTCGCCTTCTTCCACCAGCTAAGCCCCTTGCTTGGCTACTTCAGCACCCCCGACCTTGCCCGTATCTTCCATGCCTTGTTCCTGAGTGCCATCGTGGCTTCCTTGGTGTGGGTCTTCGCCGGTTCTGGCTTTGCTCCTCCTCGCGGTGTCATTGTTATGAATTTCGTTTTCGGCCTCATCGGTCTCACCGGGGTTCGACTCTTCCTGCGTGTCCTGCGCGAGCGAGGTCGAATCCCCTCCGAGGAGGAACTGCGTCGGGCCCGCCGCGTCGCCATTATCGGCGCAGGTGACGCCGGTGCCGCCCTGGCCCATGAACTCACACTCAAGCCCGGGATGGGCCTCGATCCAGTGGCGTTCTTTGATGACGATAAACGCAAGTGGAATTCTCGCGTACACGACATCCCAGTCGTCGGCGCCCCCGAAAAGCTGCTCGAGGTCAAGGCCAAGTTGGGTATCGAGCATGTCGTTATCGCCATGCCCACCGCTCCCGCTCACCGGGTTGGGGAAATCGTGCGCTTTCTCAGTGATGCCCATATCGATTGCCGCACCATTCCCTCGGTGGATCAGCTTGCCCTCGGCCAAGTCAGCGTCAGCCAACTCCGCAACATCGAAGTCCAGGACCTCCTGGGTCGGGAGCGCATCGAGTTGGATGCTGAAGGCCTCCGCCGAACTCTGCGAAATCAGACCATTCTCATCACCGGCGCCGGCGGCAGCATCGGCAGCGAACTCTGCCGCCAGGTCGCCACCTGCCAGCCCCATCGCCTGCTGCTTCTCGACCGCGCCGAACCCCTCGTTTACCAAATTGAACAGGAACTCATTGACCTCGGCCACCGCACCTGCATTGTTCCGCTCGTCGGCGACATCACCGATACCGGGCGCATGGAGCAAATCTTTTCCGAATTCAAACCTCGCATCGTCTTCCATGCCGCCGCCCATAAGCACGTGCCCATGATGGAATACCAGCCCGGTGAGGCGATCAAGAACAACAGCCTGGGCACCGCCCATTTGGCCGACCTGGCCCTCAAATTTGGTGTGGAACGTTTCGTCCTGATATCCTCCGATAAAGCCATCAACCCCACCAACGTCATGGGGGCTACAAAACGCCTCGCGGAAATGTACCTGCAAGCGCTTCACGCCGCTCACCCAGACAAGACACGCTTCATGTCGGTGCGCTTTGGCAACGTACTTGGCTCCTCGGGCAGCGTGATTCCCCTCTTCCGCCGGCAGATCGCCAAAGGCGGACCGGTGACCGTGACCCATCCGGAAATGACCCGCTACTTCATGACCATTCCTGAAGCCTGCATGCTCGTCCTGCAAAGCGCCGTCCAGGGTGTGGGCGGCGAAATCTTTATTCTGGACATGGGGAAACCCGTTCGCATCGTCGACTTCGCCCGCCAAATGATCGAACTCAGCGGACTGAAACCAGGTGTCGATATTCAAATCGAATTCATTGGCATCCGTCCCGGAGAAAAACTCTACGAAGAACTCTCCCACAAAGCCGAGAATGTCGTCCCTACCCGGCACGCCAAAATCCTGCGGCTCGTCGCATCCCCGCCCGATCTTGCAGAAATCAAAGCCACCTTTCGCGACCTGCGCACCACACTACACCAAACCGATACCGCCACCCTCAAGCAAATGCTCAAAAAGAGTGTGCCCGAGTACGTTCCCTACCTCCCCGCCGACCCCCCTACAGCGCCCAAAATCACCCACCTCGACCAACACCGCCCCGCCTTCCGACCTCTGACCTCTGACCTCTGACCTCTGACCTCTGACCTCTGACCTGACCTCTGACCTGACCTCTGACCTGACCTCTGACCTGACCTCTGACCTCTGACCTGACCTCTGCCCTCTGCCCTCCGCCCTC
>DIXK01000028.1 GCA_002428665.1 Verrucomicrobia subdivision 3 bacterium UBA6082 | reverse complement strand
GGGATTGAATCATTTAGCGAAGGGTTGGCCTGCCCGCCATAGCTTTAGCGAAGGAGGGCCCCCGTGGCCTACCCTGGATCGAGGCATAATCCCAAGATCATTTTTCAACACTGAAGGTGTTGGATCAAATCGCCTCCCAACATCGTGACCGGACGAAGTGGGCGGGGCCAACGCCGTCCTGAGGTGCGTAGAACGGAGCGCCGGTCTGTGACCGGCTTTGGGTGTGCCTGCTGGGGTTGCGCACGCCTTCGCCCTCGACGCTTCTGATCGGGGTTGCACTCAGGCACGGTTTAAGCCGGCGACACACCGGCGCTCCGTTGTTGCCGTTCGCCCGCGGAACGGAGCGCCGGTCTGTGACCGGCTTAAACCAGACCCAGTCATTGAGGGGCGAAAATGATGGGGACCGCCCCCGCCCGTACGGGGCCTGGAATCGGGGAGAAAGGCTGAAGGCTGAAGGTTGAAAACCAGTGAATCGGTCAAACGTTTTAACGCCGAATCCCAGCAGGGGACTACGGAGGACGGAGGGCGGGGTGTTAGAGGAGGCCGGGTTGGGCTGAGGATGGGGGGGTTAGGCTGAGTTTGCGGTAGCTTAGTTCTGTGGCGACGCGGCCTTGGGAGGTGCGTTTGAGGTAGCCTTCCATGATGAGGTAAGGTTCGTAGACTTCTTCGATGGTATCCGGTTCTTCGCCGACGGCGACGGCGAGGGAACTGAGGCCGACGGGGCCGCCGGCGAACTTGACAATGATGGCTTCGAGGATGCGTTTATCCATTTCGTCGAGGCCGTTTTCATCGATTTCGAGCATGGCGAGCGCTTGATCGGCGACGGATTCGGAGACGCGGCCGTCGAATTTCACCTGCGCGAAATCCCGCACACGCCGTAGCAGGTTGTTGGCAATACGTGGGGTGCCGCGGCTGCGCCGGGCGATTTCGGTGGCACCTTTATCCTCCATTTCGACATTGAGGAGGCGGGAGGAGCGGACGACGATTTTTTGGAGTTGTTCGGTGGTGTAATAATCGAGGCGTTCGCGGATGGGGAAGCGGGTGAGCAGCGGTGCGGTGAGGAGGCCGCTGCGGGTGGTGGCGCCGATGAGAGTGAAGCGGGGGAGGTTGAGGCGCACGCTGCGGGCGTTTGGCCCCTGATCGATGATGATATCGAGCTTAAAATCCTCCATGGCGGGGTAGAGATATTCCTCGATGGTTTTTTGGAGGCGATGGATTTCGTCGATGAACAGGACGTCGCCCTCCTCGAGATTGGTTAAGAGGCCAGCGAGGTCGCCGGCTTTTTCGAGGGTGGGGCCGCTGGTGCTTTTGAGGCCGGCGCCCATGGCTTTGGCGATGATATTGGCGAGGGTGGTTTTGCCGAGGCCCGGGGGACCGCTGAGGAGGATATGATCGATGGGTTCGGAGCGTTGTTTCGCGGCGGTGACGGTGATTTCGAGGCGTTCTTTGACCTTGGCCTGACCTGTGAATTCAGAAAAGAGGGAGGGGCGCAGCGTCATTTCCAACGCGGCGTCCGGTTTGGTTAAGACATCCGAGATCAACCGATCAGGCATCGGTGAAAGAATGGGGAAACGCGGGGGTGGCGCAAGGGGAAAGCACGGGCGGTCGGGTTTAAGGGGAGGGCGGGAGCTGGCGGAGTCGAAGGTTGCGGAATTCGAACGCCTTGTTTTCGGCCTGAATGCCCAGGTAACCGCTGGCGGCATCGAGCGCGTTGTATTCCCAGGCGGGTTCGCCATCCATAGTGAGTTTGACCTTTTTGCCTTGGACCTCGAGGTGCAATTTGACCCATTGGTTGAGAGGTGCGGGGGGTGTTTCGGCAGGGACGATGGATTTGTAGCCCTTGACGAGGCCGCCGAGGGCGCCGCGGAGGAGATTGACCTGCCAACCGCCGTTGGGCCAGGGTTTGCCGTCGAGACCGACGCGGAAGAAGATACCGCTATCGTAGCCAGGTTCCAAGGCGCGCCATTCGAGTTCCAGGACAAAATTGGTGTAAGCGCTTTCTGACCGGAGCCAGCCCATACCGGTGACGAGGCGGAGGTTGCTGTTGGTGACGACGAATGTGACGTCGTGGACTGGAACCCAGCCTTTGAGGTCGGTGCCGTTGAATAAGGAGGTCCATGCAGCGTCCGTGGACGGCTGGGCTTTGGCTGAGGAGGGGAGTAGGGAGAGTCCCATAGCCAAGGACGCAATAAGAGTAAGAAGTCTCATGGGGCGGGATTCTGCACTGTGCCCGGGGGGAGGCGTCAAGGGATAAACGACCTTATCTGTTCTTGTCGGTGTGGTTCACCGAGGATACCGCCGAGGCACAGGCGGCGCTCTTGCTGCAATCAGCGGGTCAAAGCGGACCGGCAACGGCGCAACATCACTGCCAGACTGGTGCGGACGGCATTACGCTTTACTGCGACGTTGTGTCGGGTGCTAGACGTCTCGGGCCAAGGGTCAGGCTCATTTTGCAATGCGAGGCTCGGCTCGCAGGTCGTTCAGGATCGGTTCCGCCAAACCCTGGACCACCGGCTTCTCCGGTCCAAGCAGGTCCAGAATGATGATCTCATTGCTGCCGGGCTTGAGCCACGGTCCGGGGCAATAGAGGGTTTGCTGCGGGCCGATGTTCCAAAAGCGCCCCAGGTTGTGCCCGTTCACCCAAACCAGGCCGCGGCCCCATTGACGCATATCCAGGAAGGTGTCCGCGGGCCGTTCCAGTATGAACCTGTCGCGATAAAGCCCGGGGGCATTGGTCCCTTCTTCTTTGTCAGCTCCCTGGTATTTGAAGGTGGCGAGATGCGCCCCATCGAAAGGGAGACTGTTCACTTTCCAGCCTCGCAGTTCAGTCACCTCGCTCCCTTGTTGCAGGTAAACCGGACGAGCAATCCCCTTCCGGTCCCGCTCCAAACCCGGTCCGTAGGTGATCCGCCCCATGGCCTCCACCAGAAGCTGCAACTGGACTTTGTTGGTCCGCAGCGGCAGGATCAGCCGCCCTTCGTCGTTGCGGCCAATCTCCCCAATGCGTTTGTGGTCGATAAAGACGTGGCAATAATCGCGCGGGCTGGTCACGACCAGAGATTCCCCCACGCCTTTTGAGATCTCGGTCTGGTACAGAACACACCCGTGCGCCTGGTCCAGTTGCTCCATGGTGGGAGGCCGGTCAAACTCCTGGGATTCGAGGAGTCCTTCCAGCAACGGCGCGAACTCGGTCAGTGAGAACGGAGCGATAGCCGCAACCGGCATTCTTGCGGGGACGTCCGGAAGCTTCTCGCCCGGTGGCAGGTGCCTGGCGATCAAGGCCCGAAACGCGTCATACTTGGGCGTCGCCCACCCCGCCTCGCTGATCGGTGCGTCGTAATCGTAACTGGCTGGCATCGGGCGATACGGCAATTCATTTGCGCCCGGCCAGAACCCGAAGGTGGTCCCCCCATGGACCATATAGAGGTTCAACGAAGCCCCGGCTCCCAGCATCCAGTCGAGCCCGGAGACTTTTCCTTCAGCCTTCACTGAGGCGTGCTGGCGTCCCCATAAATCATACCAGCCGGTGAAGTATTCCATGCACAGGAGCGGCCCCGAAGACTGGACGGCCCTCAGCTTCTCGAAGTTCTCCTTCGGATTTCGACCAAAGTTCACCGCATGAAACAGGTTGGTGTCCAGCCTGCGATTCACGTGACCGGCCAGGTCGGTGGCGAAGAACGGGCCGTCAAAACCGCTCTCCCGCAGCATTCTCTCCAGCTCCACCAGGTACCCGGGCTCCTGGCCGTTCCAGCTTGAATACTCGTTCTCCACTTGCACCAGGATAATCGGTCCGCCCCGCGAGGCCTGCAACGGGGCCAGGTGTTTGCTTAATTCCTGGAAATAGGCGCGTGTGGCCGCCAGGAACGGCGGGTCCTTGGAGCGCAATCGGATATCGGTGGTCTTGAGCAGCCACCAGGGTAATCCGCCCATCTCCCATTCAGAACATACATACGGGCCGGGGCGGAGGATGACTTTGAGCCCCTCGCGTTGGGCCGCTCGACAAAACTCCGCCACGTCCGCGTTCCCCGAGAAGTCAAATTGGCCTGGTCGTGGCTCGTGCAGGTTCCAGAACATGTAGGTGGAAATGGTGTTGAGGCCCATCGCTCGGGCCATCTGAAGGCGATGCGCCCAATACTCACGCGGAATACGAGGGTAATGCAGTTCACCACTTCGCAACGGGAAGGGTTTGCCCTCAGGGAGAAATACTCTCTCGCCGATCGCCCAGTCTGTCGCGAACGTGGATGAGAAGATCAGAACTGAAGCGAGACAGGTACAAAGGTCTCGGGCCAGAAAAACTCGGACCGCTCTCGTCTGAATGGTGTGGCTTTGATTCAACATATTGTTGATTAATCGGTTGCGCTTAACATGAAATTGAGAACCTTTAACGGTGCCGGATTCGTTTCTGGCACACAACGGAACCCTGACGTTGGCGTCGCACCCGATTACGTCGAGTCAGCTCATTGCTAGGACGTGAGCCTGTAAAGCTGCTCTCTGAGGAGGCGGGCGTGAGTCGGTTCATGCACAAGGAATTCCGCGGTCATTGCCTCCAAGAACGCTCCAGTGGGCAAATCGCCTGGGAACGAAGCGAAGTCGAAGAGCATCTGCTGTTCTAATGCCCTGGGCCCTCAACCGAGACCGCCTGAAGCGCCTGCCTAGCCAATCTACGGACATCCTCGTCCTTGTCAGAATTTGCGATTTCTGCGATTGCCGATTTCGCCACGATAGCATTGGTTCCGAACCGTCCTAGTGATTTCAGAGCGACCATCCGCACGACTGGATCCGAATCCTTCTGAGCTGCGGCCAAGAGGACAGGCACAATAAATGCCGGTGACCTTTCAAGAATTCCAAGCGTGTCGGCAGCCGTCGCCCTCATCACCCCCGAATCGTGCGACAAAATCTCTGAGAGCGCCACAACGGCCTTTTCCGCAACCGTGGCATTGGTTTCAAAATACCGCACTGCAATCGCGCCTGAAATGCGGATTTGCAGATTTGAGTTGGTCATTGCGTTGACCAATGCAATCCCAGCCTGCTCACCTCCAATTCGGGCGAGAGCGTAGGGGGCCACGCCGAGGTTGCGCCCGGCATGTAGATCCTCGATTAATTCAGGCAAAAGCGGCGCTGCATTGGTGCCGAGAACTTCAAACACCGCTTGAAGCTGCAGCTTTCGGTCAGTCACCGGTGAGGCTTTGGTTGATTCGATCCGCTCATAGGTCCTCAACTCTTGCCTTAGGAAAGGCAAAGCGTTGGTCCCCATGCTGCGCAACACTTCTGCGGCCTCATCTCGAGCAGGTCCAGTTTCAAAAGGCGAGCCGAGAGCCTTCAAAACGGTTTCGAACTCCCGTTTCTCCCAAGCGAAAGCTGCAGCGGCAGGTGTAATAACGACAAGCCCTACAAGCATCCTCACGAAGATCCGCAATAGGATTCTTTTACACATACTTTTTCCCCTTTCACTTATCACACGGAGACTTCCTACCCTTCCACTCCCCCGCATAGGGCGACGATGGCACGGGGAATGAATTGATGATCTTAATCATCTCGTCGATGGTGCTTTGATCAGCAACTGCAGTTTGATTGCCTATTATCTTCTGAATGGCCTTGCCAATTACCTTCCCAATGCCGCTTCGAATAGAGGAAATCACAGGTGGCCCCCCCATGGGCAAGGAAGCGGGGTCGTAAATTAGCCATGCTCCATCGACAGAATCGTCGTAAACCCGGGTCCCCTTTCTGATTCCGCAAGGACAGTTGCACAAGACCGAAACTTTGGCCTCCCATCTAACTCTGATCCTCTGAATGGCCTGGGTCTGTGCTGATCCGCCTTTTTCCTCGAGTATAATCGTGCCCTTCCACTTGCCATTAGGTTCGGTAAACACGTAGAGTGGCTGCCCTTTCTTGGACCTCTTGCCGACCGCTTCGCCACAGCCCTCAAGCCCAAGATAATCAAAGCCGTTAGGTCCAACGTTGCTGCAAAAGGCGTAGAGATTCTCTCCCGCTACTTCACAGAGCGGATCGCGGCTGGTCCACCTCGCGGTGCGCGGGTCATAATAACGATACCCATAGTAGAGGAGACCCGTCTCGTTATCCTGATATTTGGTGGAGAACTGGAACGGATTAGCCCTCGCCATCGGGCCTGTCGCCCGCACAAGTTCGCCAAACGGACCGTATTCATATCGGGCAAGGACAGCCCCGCTGGACACATCCACTAATCCCACCACATTCCCGTTCCCGTCAAACGCCGCGAAACAGTTCGTTGTTGATTGGCCCACCTGGCTCACCTTGAGCAAGCCACCCACACCGCCCGCGCCCTGCATCGACCCCGAAAGGTCCGTGCCCCAAACGAAGGCTTGCGCAAGCTGAAATTGCGACTCCACCTCCACTGCCACAACGATCAGGTTCCATTGATCGTAAAGGAACCGCTGGTCCACCGCCGGAGTGCCCGTTCCCGCCGTGTTGTTCCAGACCACCTTGGCGATGCGACGGTCCTGCCAATCATACGCAAACTCCAACCGCTGCTGCGGCCCCACCGCCGTCCGCGCCACCATCCGGATCAGCCGATTCTCCCCATCCCAGGTATAATCCCAGCGCCCGTCGCTGAGCAGGTTCCCATCCACGTCGTGCGTGAACGACTCGGGCGTCCGGGGCACGAACACCGACCCGCTCTCCAACTGCCCGGGCGGATAGGTCGAGGTCACGTCCACCTGATCATACCAGGGCGCGCTCGTATTGGGCGTGCGCAGCGCATAATGGAAATACTCGCCCTGCCGGTTGGCCGCGTTGCCCTCCACCGTCACCGTCGCCGTCGGGTTGGCAATGCCGGTAACGTCCACATACCCGGGCACATCCCGGGTCTCATACTGGTTCAGCCGGTTGGCCTGGTAGTCGGCATACCGCAGGCTCCCGCCCGTGGTCTCCCCGCCCACCCCGGTGCGCAGGCGATTGCCGATCTCATCGAACAGATACTCGAACTGTTGCCCGGCCACGGGGGTGCCATCCGGCCAATACTTTCGGCCGGAAGTCACCTGCCCGAGCTTGTCATAGGTGTAAACCCAAAAAGCGTTGTCTGGTTGAGTGGCACGGGTCCGCTGATTGGCGGAGTTGTAACGGTAAGCGGCGCCCAAGGGGAGCGCGGCCGATCCCGACACGCTCGACGCCACCGACTGCAGCCGGTTGAGGTAATCGTATTGCTTGCTCGTCGTCATGGTGGTGCCGCCATGCGTAAAGACAACCTGCGACACTAACATCGAATTGGCAACATAATCATACGCCGCCTGGGATCCACCGTGGGCGACGGTGTCCAGCCGCCCGGCCAGGTCGTAACCGTAGCCCACGCTGTAGGAACCGCTCGACAAGCCCAGCAGCCCCAGGGCGTAGCGTTGGAGTTGATTGTTGAACGCGTTTGACACGACCAGGCCCGACAAGATGCCGTTCGTGTGGTTTTCGATCCGCATCTGGCCGGCGTCATCGTGGGCGAACATGACGGCGTCAACAATCGTTTGTCCATTCGCCTGCGTGACGGTGCGGCGCCGGCCCAGCCGATCGTGCGTGGTAGTGACTCCGGGCGTGCCGTCGCTGTAAGTGACGGTCTCAAGCTTGCCTCCGTTATACCCGTAGGTGGTGGTGGTGCCGCGCAGCCAGGTGCGCTGGTAGAGCCGCCCAGCCGACGTGTATTGATACTGCGGTCCCGTGGTTCCTTCCTGCTGGGGCAGCGCCCCGGTGGCGGCGACGGCGTAATCCTTGGAGGCCAGCCAGCCGCGCTGGGATTGGTAGTTCCAGCGGGTGGAGGCGGCGCCGGCGGGACTGGTGCCCGACCAGAAATTGGTCCAGGTGGTCATCGTGCGCACGCGGCCCTGGGAATCGTAGGTGTATTCCACCGGGTACTGACGGGAGCCGGACTGGCGCTTGAGCAGGCCGGAGGGGTAATACTCGGTTCGTACCGAGGTGAGGTCAGGCAGGACGCTATTGGTTGCGCGTCCCAGGGAGTCGAAATAAGTGAGAGTGGCCTGGCGGGCCTCGGCGCTCGAAGCAGCCGGGGCGATGCTGTTGGTCACCTGGTCAAGCGCATTGTAATAGAGAGTGATGGCGCCACTCCGGGCGTCAGTGATGGTGGCCTCCCGCCAGTGTTTGTCGTAGGTGTAAGTGGACCGGGTGACCTGGTTCCGAGTGGGCGAGGTCGCATCATAGGCCGTCACGGACTGAAGCAAACCGTAGAGGTAAACCGAGACCGTTTGGGTGCCGTCCGGCAGAGTGCGCGTGACGGTGCGCTCGTGCGTGGACGGGTTGTAGGCCGTAATGGTTTCGGTGACCGCTTTGGTGGCGTCGTTGCCGGCATCGCGCCAGACGGTTTGCCAGGTGCAGAGCCCGTCGGTGGTGGACTCCGTTCGATGGGGTCAGACCGTAGAAAAGTAGGCGA
>DIXK01000073.1 GCA_002428665.1 Verrucomicrobia subdivision 3 bacterium UBA6082 | reverse complement strand
CGCTGGATGCGCTGGAGAAGGATCACGAATTCCTGCTCAAAGGCGATGTGTTCACGATGGATTTTCTGGACATGTGGATCGCGACCAAACGCAAGGAGCATGATGCCCTGCGGTTACGCCCGCATCCGTATGAGTTCTTCCTCTACTACGATGTGTAGTAGAGGCGCTCGGGGGTAAATCGGAACGGCGGCGCGGACTTCGGTCCGCGCCGCCTTTTCACTTCGGTAGAGGGAAGGGAGACAAAGTTCCTGGGCTCGGATGCACCCGTGTTAAAGTTTGAACTTTCATGATGGCTGCCCTATAAAACATCGCGTGTCCGAACCCGTTGCCGAACCAATCGATGCCGCCACGCGAATGTGCGCGGTTTATGGGCATCCGATTCACCACTCAGCCTCACCGGCGATGCAAAACGCAGGGATGGCAGAGTTGGGCCTGAATTGGCGGTATGCGGCGTTTGATGTACACCCGGCGCACCTGGCTGCTGCCATCGACGGTGCGCACCGAATGCATTTCGTGGGGCTCAATCTTACCCTCCCCCATAAAGTAATGGCTGTGGCGCTCATGGATGTTCTGGACGAATCCGCCCGAACATGGGGTGCGGTTAACACTATTCTGTTCGAGGGTCAGGATGTTGGCGGGGAGTGGAAACCTCTGGGGGAATTTACCGAGGTACCGGAGACAACCCGGACGCATGGTTTTAACACCGACGCCGATGCCGTCGTACGATCGATTCGGGAAGATCTTCAGGTCGAACCCGCAGCCGCTCGGGTATTGGTGCTGGGTGCCGGGGGCGCAGGACGCACCGCCGTATTAAAGCTCGCGTCGGTGGGCGTGCAGCAACTTTTTCTAGTGAATCGAACGGAGAGCAAGGCGGAAGAATTGCGCTCGGAGGTGAACCGCCGTTTTTCGGGGGTGGCCGTCACGGTGGGGTATCCGGAAGGCAGCGTGGATCTGGCAATCAACGCCACCACTTTGGGCCTGGCCCCTGGCGATCCCCTGCCCTTTGATGACAGAATGTTTTGCCTGGGACAGGCAGCCGCGGTCTATGACATGATTTATCGTCCGGCGGAGACGCCCCTGTTGCGTCAGGCCCGAATGTCAGGATGCCGGACGGCAAACGGACTGGGAATGCTGCTTTACCAGGGTGCCAAAGCGCTCGAACTCTGGTCGGGCAAACAGGCGCCGGTCGAGGTAATGCGACGCGCGTTGGAAAAATATATCTATGGTTGACGCAATTTTTGAGGGCAAGAACTGGGCACAGGTTCCCTTCCATTTCTGGTCGGTGGTGATGTTTGTATTTGGCACCATGGTGGGCAGCTTTCTGAATGTCTGCATCTACCGAATGCCACTAGGGCTCAGTGTCGTTTCCCCCCCGTCCCATTGCCCGCACTGCAAATACAGCATTCCGTGGTATCTCAATGTTCCGCTGGTGACCTGGCTATACTTACGGGGGCGATGCCGGCAGTGCTCGGCGCCAATCACGCCCCGTTATTTCCTGGTAGAGTTGTTGACGGGCATCTGTTTCCTCGGTTGCTGGCTGGCATTTGGGCCTCGTTCGCCTTGGCTGGGGCTGGTGTATTGCCTGCTGCTGGCGGGGCTAATCGCTGCCACGTTCATTGACTTTGAACATTTCATAATTCCGGATGAAATCACCTTGGGGGGAGCCGGGGCGGGTTTCGTCCTTTCAATGCTGGTACCGCAAATGCACGGTACCACTGCCCTCATACCGGCCATGCAGCAAAGCCTATTAGGAATCGCCGCCGGGGCGGGAGTGGTTTATATGGTGTTGCGACTCGGGAAGCTCTTTTTTGGGCGCCAAAAATTCTCGCTACAGGAAGGCAGCAGGGTTTTGTTTACCGAAACCTGTATTGAACTGCCGGACAAATCGATTTCCTACGAGGAGTTGTTCTATCGGGAATCCGATGCCATTGCCCTTCACGCCAAGCGTCTCGAGTTGATTGACCGCTGCTATCAAGACGTGTCCGTACGCCTAAGCCCAAAGATGCTCTCGATTGGCGAGGAGAAGCTGGATCCCGAAACAATACCGCACATGGAAGCCATCTGCGGCCAAATTGTGGTTCCCCGGGAAGCTATGGGACTGGGAGACGTCAAGTTTATGGCAGCCATAGGCGCGTTTCTGGGCTGGAAGGCCGTTCTTTTTTCACTACTGATAAGCTCCTTCATAGGCGCTATGATCGGTCTCACGCTAGTGATCTTGGGCAGGAAGGCGCTGTCTTCCCGGTTACCCTATGGTCCCTACATTGCTATCGCCGCAGTGATTTGGCTGTTTGCGGGACCACAGATCATTGAGTGGTACCAGGATCTTTTGACAGGGCCTATTCGGTAAGCTGGGTTCATTCCGCAGAGCACAGTCACCAGCCTTCGCACTGCGCACGTTGCCGCAAAGCATGGTCGGCCAGAACCATGGCAGTCATGGCCTCCACCATAGGCACTGCACGAGGCAGCACGCAGGGATCATGGCGACCTCTGCCCCGCAGGGTGGTATTTCTGAATTCCACGTCCACTGTCTCCTGTTCGTGCATGACCGTCGCCACCGGCTTGAAAGCCACGCGGAAGTAGATCGTCTGGCCGTTGGAGATGCCGCCTTGGATCCCCCCTGAACGGTTCGAAGTTGTCACGACCTTGCCTTTCCGTGCCCGGAAGAGATCATTGTGCTCGCAGCCCGTAAAAAGTATGGAGTTAAAGCCCGAGCCGATATCAAATCCTTTGGATGCCGGAAGGCTTAACATTGCCTTTGCCAAGTCTGCCTCGAGGCGGTCAAAAACCGGCTCACCCCATCCGGGCGGCACGCCGCGAGCGACGCCACCTATGATTCCACCGACCGTGTCGCCAGCTTTACGCGTTTTCTCGATAAGCCGAATCATCCTGGCAGCGGCCGAAGCATCCGGACATCGAACAATATTCGATTCGATTTCCTCCATACGAACCGTTTCGGGATCAATGCAAGCTTTGATTCGTTGCGTCTGCATAACGTATGCCAACACTTCAACATCAAACTGTTCGCGCAGTAGTTTCTTCGCAATGGCACCCGCTGCGACCCTGCCGATTGTCTCTCGGGCGCTCGATCGTCCCCCACCTTGCCAATTTCGAATGCCATACTTGGCCTGGTAGGTGTAATCTGCGTGAGACGGCCGGAACTTCGAAGCCATTTCCGAGTAAGCCTCCGACCGTGCATCCTCGTTTCTTACAAGCATGCAGATAGGGGTTCCCGTGGTCTTGCCACCGAAGGTACCGGAGATGATTTGAACGTTGTCGGATTCCCTGCGGGGTGTGACAATGCGAGATTGTCCAGGACGCCGCCGGTCGAGGTCAGGCTGGATGTCGGCTTCAGTGAGTGCCAGTCTTGGTGGACAACCATCCACGACCACGCCCACAGCGCCGCCATGCGATTCGCCCCAGGTCGTGATCCGGAACAGATGTCCAAACGTATTTGCCATGATTTGAGAGTGCTACAAACGTCAACCTGGGTCAAACCTCGACAATTCCCGGGGTGATGAACCTCTGCAGCCCCATTCACTGAGAACGACGGGCTCAAAGTTAGTGAAGCTGGCCGGAGTAGAAGGCAACAACCGGGATTCAAACCACCCCAAGCGAATCGAGGTCAACTGACTACAGCGGGTGAGGACTGAAGACAGCACGGATGCACCCCTCGATGGTAACGGTTAACTATAGGTGTCGGAATGGCAATTCCTCTCCAGAGTTTGACTGCAACGACGCGCCGGTGGCTAAGCCCTGGTTTCCGCTGGACGCAAGCATTCCTAATGGTAGAGTTTTAGATATATATGTCAGCGGAAGCGCCTTCGATGCCACAAAAAGTCAACCTGCGGCGGCCCGATATCATGTCAGCCGTGCAAGCGGAGGTTCTGTCCCATTACCGGAGCGAGTTGGTAGAGAGGATTCGCGCCCATGGTCATATCCTGTCCGCCGGCAATCTGACCATCAAGCTCGCTAAGGAGTTCGGTTTTTGCTATGGGGTCGAGCGCGCCATTGATCTGGCCTATGCAGCTCGCCGGGCTTATCCTAACCGCCGGATCTTTCTGCTGGGGGAAATCATACATAACCCGGAGGTTAACGACCAAATTCGGCGGATGGGCATCGTGACCATCACCAGCCGGCCGAAGGAAGACGAGATTGAGCAACTTAAACCAGAGGACATCGTTATCATTCCCGCGTTTGGGACCGAAGTAGCCACACGGCGCAAGCTGGAGGCCAAGGGCTGCCAATTTGTGGACACGACCTGCGGGGACGTGATGAGTGTCTGGAAGCGAGTCAGACAGTATTCCAAAGACACGGTTACCAGCATCATTCACGGCAAGGCCTGGCACGAGGAAACGATGGCAACCAGTTCGCAAGCGCGCGCCAGCGGCAACGGTCATTACCTGGTGGTTTTCACCCTGGCGGAAACGGATTACGTCTGCAACTACATCCTGAACGGTGGCAACAAGCTGGAGTTTCTGGAAAAATTTAAGGGGGCCTACTCCTCAGGATTCGATCCCGACCAACATTTGCAGGCCATCGGTGTGGCCAACCAAACCACAATGCTCCGCGGGGAGACGGAGGAAGTGCAACGCCGCCTGCGCGCGGCCATGTTGCGCAAGTACGGCGAAACGGCAATTGGTGCCCATTTCCGTTTCTTCGATACTATTTGCGGTGCAACCCAGGATCGACAGGACGCGCTGCAACGACTGTTACTCGAACCACTGGATCTGCTTATCGTGATCGGCGGGTACAATTCCTCCAATACGTCCCACCTGGCGGAGATGGGGGAAACCGAACTGCCCACGTTTTTCATTAAGAATGCGTCCATGATGGAGTCCGTGGGACTGATTCGGCATTACGACCAGCACAAACATCAGGAGGTTGAGACGCCCGACTGGTTGCCATCCGGCAAAACCACAATTGGCATCACCGCAGGCGCGTCGTGCCCAAACAACCTGATCGAAGACACGATTCGGCGCCTGCTCGAGCTGCGCGGGCTGTCCGTCCAGGAAGTACTCGCGAAGTAAGCGGCGAGCGTTTACCCCATGCCCTGCACACGGCAAGAACTGGAAAGTGTCGAGAAAAACAACCTGGCCCCGTATGCTCAATTGAGCAGCCAAAGCCGCGGGCGGCGCCACCGGGAAGAACCGCCAGAATGGCGAACAGAGTATCAGCGGGATCGCGACCGTGTGATTCACTCTCGGGCGTTTCGGCGCTTGGAATACAAGACCCAGGTGTTTCTAAACGGAACAGGCGACCACCTGCGAACCCGGCTCACCCATACTATGGAAGTTGCGGCGATTGCCCGGAATATCTCCCGAGCGCTACGCCTGAACGAGGACCTCGCGGAGACAATTGCGCTGGCCCATGACCTCGGTCATTCCCCCTTTGGTCATAAGGGAGAAACCGTGTTAAACCACCTCATGAACGGGCACGGAGGCTTCGAACACAACGCTCAAAGCCTGCGTATTGTGGAGTGGCTCGAACAGAAATATCCCCGGTTCCCTGGACTTAACCTCACCTGGGAGGTAAGAGAAGGTCTAATGAAACACCGCACCCCACACGACCGCCCGGTAACTGACAAGCATTGTGTGGCGCGGTCCTCTTCCCTGGAAGCCCAAGTGGCAAACCTCGCTGATGAGATAACTTATTACAGCCACGATCTCGATGACGGCCTTGACTCACGCCTCCTCTCTGAAGATCAATTGAAACGGGAAGTGGAGCTCTGGCGCCTGGCAAATCGTACCGTGGAAAAAGAATACGGCCGACTGCCGGACGAATGCCGCCGATACTTTGTCATCCGCTGCATTATAGACCTGCAAGTCAAAGACGTGGTGCATACCGCCGAAGCGCGCCTTACCTCCGCCCGCGTCAATAGTGCTGACGAGGTGCGCCAACATGCCAAAGCGCTAGTGCATTACAGCCCGGCGCGGCGCTGCCAAAACCTCGAGTTGCGCAAATTCCTGTACAAGAATCTTTATTACAATCCCACCGTAAACGAACCGCATTTGCGGGCACGTCGGGTGATCGAGGAGTTGTTTGTTTATTTCCTGCAACATCACGGTGAAATCGGCAGTATTGCGCGCAAGCAAGCACGTCGAGATGGTTGGCACCGCGCTATCTGCGACTACCTAGCAGGAATGACCGACCGCTATGCATTGCAGGAACACCAACGGATCTTCCGCGTGGAACCCTAAATCCAGAGGACGCCGTACGGGACTCACTTGGACCCGATCGAAGGCACCAGAACCACCTTGTCACCATCCACGTATACTTTATCGAGGTGTTGCAGCACCTCGGCAGCCTCTGCATTACTATTCAGATCGCGCGCAAGATTCTGGCGGCTGATTGTTTCCTGGTATACTGCCGGAATCGGGCGACCCCGCACCGTTATCGATCGGGGACTCAGACGCAGAGTGCCGTTAGCAAATGACAAATCGAACTCAACATCCCCATTGAGGTGCCTCCCCTTGAACACCGCGAGATTAAGTTGTTCAAGCGGCGCGCTGATTTTTCCACGAATGTGCCCATTATCAATTGTGATGAAAAGCTTGCCTTTGACCGCATCAAGCTCGGGGTTTGCGGCAATCAGACCGTTGATTTCTCGATCAGACAATTCCAGTGGTTGCGCTGTGTGGCCTCCACCCAGAGCAACCCGAAAATCCCGAATCCTAGTCTGCAACGCTTTCAACTCCGCAGAACTCAGTGCCACAACAGGAACCGGAGAGTGTATCGTTGAGGTATAATCCTCAAGCATGTGCTTAAAATACTTCAACCCCACCAACCCACCCGCAAGGACCACAAGAAACAAGACCGAAACGACTACCAACGCATACACCAGGCATCCCCGTCGGACTTTCTCTTTCTGTTCAATCATAACGATATTCTCGTAATGAGTCGATTCGCAAGCCACCAATTAAAGTTCGTTCTTCCACGTTGCCTATCAACGGTCTACGAGGAGGTTTCCTGCGAACGCCGTCTAAGGCCGGTTCCGACGCACGGAAAGCCTTGCACGGATTGGCGGCGCGCCGGGAATTCTAGGCGGCGTGGGAGGATGTTCTTGGGGAACTGGCGGCGGGGCGTCCAAAGGCTCCGGCGCCAAAACGAGAGGAACGGCCGGAATTTCTCTAATCTCTCCCAAGGGCCAGCTGGGATCTCCCGCTCCGAAATCCCCCAGTGGTTTGAATGCAGACGGACCGGCCCCAATGGACACCGGGCCCGGCGGCATTAAGGCCACCTGCTGGTAGCCGTTTACCAACCAATCCAGTCGACCCGTGTCGAGTGCGACCAACAGCCCATGGACCGGAACCCCTGGGCCGATTAAAGGACTTGAGCGAATGATGTTCACTGCATTAACGACATTTTGGCGTTCGCTGCTGAAGATCCCAAAGAAATCCACCACATTGGCAGGCATCGCCGCTCTCGGGATACCCAAGGCGTTAAACCTCTCGATTAATTCAGTCAAACCAATGCCGCAGACCCTGCAGTTGGAATGGCCGATGACGACGATCTGGCGTCCTCCCTTGATAGCGCAGGCCAAAGCCAGGGAGCGCATCGTGCTGCTCATCGGGCCCGTAACGATGTTCCCGGCATTACGCAGCCAGATAAACTGATCTTCGGGGATTCCGAGTACCTCGGGCAGCAGTGGATTCAGGCGTGAATCGATGCAACTCAGCGCAATGAGCGGCAGTTCCGCCTCGTGTTCTGAGGGACGCACTCCAGCCTTGGAGTCTCCGCGCAGCGCCCGGTGGTTTGCATCAAGGATGGATTCAAACAAACGCATGTAACCTGGACTTGTTTTGTGTGCCGCGTTACCGTTTCGCTGTACCGGCTATTTCTGCGGTGGTTGAGCGTCTTTCTGGGTTTCCATAGATTTTCGCAATACCGGGACCTGTGCCACGAGATTCTCAAGCTTGATCCCGGTGAGACTCTCGATGACCGGAGGAAGTTGTGCCACAATCTGAGTCACTTCACCGGTCAATTTGCTGGCGCCGCCCCCCGGCCCGGAACCTGAGTTGATGATGACCATTTTCTCGGTCTTGGAAAGCGGCTCACTAATCTTGCCGGCAATCTCCGGAAGGACCCGGATGATCATTTCAACAACGGCAGCCTCATTGTACTGCTTGAATGACTCTGCTTTCAAGCGCATAGCCTCGGCGGTCGCTTTGCCTTGAGCCTCGATGATTGCGGCCTCCGCGATACCTTTGGCCTTTTGGGCCTCAGCCTCGGCCATGCCGGTGGCCTTGGTGACGTCGGCATTTGCAAAGCCGGTAGCTTTGGCCGCTGAAGCAGCACCTGCCGCCTCCGTTTCGAGTTGGAATTTCCTGGCGTTTGCCAGCGTTTCCACCTTGTAGCGTTCGGCATCTGCAGGTTTCTGCACGTTAGCCTCCAATTCCTTCTGCCGGCGCCGGATTTCCTGCTCCTGTAGATCGATTTGCTTTTGCTTTTCAATGATGGCTACTTGGACCTCTTCCGCCTTAACCAATTGCCCAGTCTTGAACTTCTGAAGGTCGTAGGCCAAGTCGGATTCCGCTTTCTTCTGGTAAACCACTGCCTGGTATTGGGCCAGGTTGGTTTGATAGTCCCGTTGGGCTTCGGCGATCTTGGTGTCAGCGGCGAACTTGGCCTCCTGCCCAGCCTGGGTGGCCTGAGAAGATTTGATCATGGCGTCCCGGTCCGCTTCAGCCTGCGCGATTTGGGCGTCTCGCTTCACCTGTGCAATTCGCGGTTTACCGAGCGCATCAAGGTAGCCTTGCTTGTCCCGAATGTCTCGAATCGTAAAGCTGACGATGCCGAGGCCCATATTGGCCATATCACCCGCAGCAACCTCTTGTACCTTGGAAGCGAAAGCATCACGGTTCTGGTAGATATCTTCGACCGTCATCGTACCTAGAATTGCGCGCAAATGGCCTTCAAGCGTCTGCGTGGCAATGTTCTTGATTTCTTCCGTTCCTTTGCTAAGGAATTGCTCGGCAGCTGTCGATATGGAGATGTCATCGCCCTTCACCTTGATTTGGGCCACGCCGTCCACGAGCACAGGCACCCCTTTGCTGGTATAAACCTCAGGAGTCTGAACGTCTATGGTCAGCAATTCGAGTGAGAGAAGGTCCACCTTTTCGTATACCGGCCAAACAAACACGCCACCACCTTTGACTATACGAAAACCGACCTCCCGAACCGCTCCATCCGGATCCGCAATCCGGTGTTTGCGGCCGGAAATCACCAACACTTGGTTCGGACCAACCTTCGTGTAACGGCTGGCCCAAATGCCAATAAACATGAAGAATACGAACAGAAAGGCTCCAACGCCTCCGATCACCAAGGTCGTGGTCGAGATTTCAGCAAGTAATATGGGAATATGCATAAGCTCCTTTACACAGAATCACGATTCACAGTGGGTTCGATGCTCTCAACATAGTATTGGGTGCCAATAATACGAATGATGCGGACAGGCTTGCCTGCAGGCACAGCTTTGCCGCTTTCGGTGCGGGCTGGCGCCGTGTAGCGGGAGCCACCTTGTACGTAAGCGATTTCACCAACACCCTCGGCAGGTATCGGGGTTATGACTGAAGCCGTTTGCCCCAGCAGAGAAGCGACACGAGATTCGCTTGATCCTTGGGTCTTGCTAAACATCGCGTTGAAGAGCAGAAAGGCCAGTCCAGCCATCGCCACCCCCGCAATAGCAGAAATGGGAGCGCTAACCCAAACGCTGCTCGTCGCCTCGATGCGGGTGAGGATGATGCCGCAGGCCCCAAAAGCCGTGACGAAGCAAGAGAGCACGGTTGGGCTGAAGAAAGAAATACCGGGGACACCACTGCTGTCGTAACCGGCTTCAGCGTGCCCGCCGGTACCCACATCACCGCCATGGTCACCGCCAAAGAAGTGGCCGGCAATAGCGCTGAATACTGTGAACAGCAGTCCAAGAGCCAAGCAGGCGATATAGACAATCATAGAGCCTCACCCAGGTTTCGAACCTATTAAGACTCCGGTCTCGTTGACAATCAAGCATTAAAGAAGTTTTTGTTGGCGTGCGCACGCAACACCCTGTGGTCTCCGGGTGAAGTGCTTCGATTCACCAACCCACTCGAACGCTCAAGCAACGGGGATTTTGTTGTCCCATCAGGCTGTAGCGGGCGCCGGATTACCCAGTCCGGGCAACTTTGGCGGCACCGGCTTGGTAGGTGGCTCGGGCAGTGGGGTCCCGGCGGGAGCACCGTGTGGAGGTTCGACTTCCGGCTTGGGTGGTGGCGGAGTGAATAGCCCGGTACGAACGATTTCTTCCACCTGCTGACCGTCGAGTGTCTCGTACTCAAGCAGACTCTTGGCGATCAACTCCAGCTTAGCCCGGTTCTCGGTTAGCAGTTGCTTGGCCGTGTTGTATGCCTCGTCGATGATTCGTTTGACTTCCTGGTCGATCTCCTGCGCGGTATACTCGCTATACACCTTGGCTCGGGCCATTTCGCGGCCAAGAAAGACATACTCGCCGTCATCACCGTATTGGACCATCCCGAGACGATCGCTCATGCCCCAATGCATAACCATTGCGCGAGCCATGGACGTTGCTTGCTGAATGTCGCCAGAAGCTCCACTGCTAATGTCGCCGGAAATCATCTCCTCAGCAATGCGTCCGGCCATCATAACCGCGATCATGTCGAGCATCTCCTTGCGGCGGCGGTTGAGAACATCCGTCTTTGGCAAGGACATAGTAGCTCCCAGTGCCTGGCCTCGGGGTATGATGGTCACCTTGTGGAGAGGATGGGTATGCTGGAGCATTACATTTACCAGCGCATGTCCGGCTTCATGCCACGCCGTAAACTTCTTATCCTCGTCGGTCATTGCTAAGCTGCGCCGCTCCCGTCCCCACCGGACTTTATCTCTGGCCTCTTCGAGTTCCTCCATCCCGACAGCCTTCTTGTTTTGACCCGCCGCCAGCAGGGCAGCCTCATTCAGCAAGTTGGCCAATTCAGCGCCGGAATACCCCGGGGTGCCTCGGGCGATGACTGAAAGATCCACCACGGGTCCCAGCTTTACATTCTTGGCGTGGACTTTGAGTATGGCTTCACGACCTCGAACATCAGGCAGGTTCACAGTGATCTGACGGTCGAACCGACCTGGCCTGAGCAAAGCCGGATCCAGAACATCTGGCCGGTTTGTGGCCGCGATGATGATGATCCCTTCCTGAGTGTCAAAACCGTCCATCTCAACAAGAAGGGCGTTAAGAGTCTGCTCACGCTCGTCGTTGCCTCCGCCCAAACCATGACCGCGACTGCGCCCCACCGCGTCAATCTCATCTATAAAGATCAGGCACGGCGTATTCTTGCGAGCCTGTTCGAACATGTCCCGAACACGGCTGGCACCGACACCAACGAACATTTCAACGAAGTCGGAACCACTAATGCTAAAAAACGCCGCATCAGCTTCCCCTGCAATTGCTTTAGCCAACAGAGTTTTCCCAGTCCCAGGAGGGCCAACCATCAGAATGCCTTTGGGAATCCTTCCACCCAGACGCTGAAATTTCTTTGGATCCTTAAGAAAATCAACAAGTTCTGAGACTTCATCAATCGCCTCATCAATGCCAGCGACCTCTTTGAAAGTGGTTTTGTTGCGCTCCTTGGCCAGCAATCGAGCTTTGCTCTTGCCAAAACTCAGAGCACCCTTCCCTGCCATTTTGATCTGTCGAATGAAGAAGATGTAGATGACAATGGCTATCAGGAGAAAAGGGAGAATACTCCACAGCACACTTTGGAGCATCACGTTAGCTTCCCGAAACTCGAAAGTCTTGTCAGCCAGCAACTTTTCTTCAAATTTCTCAATCAAACGCACCTTGGTGCGAAAAGGAACCAAAACTTCCTGACCGTTTTCCTTGATCCTATTTCCCTCAGCATCTGTCTTAAAGAACTTGCCACTGATCTCGGTGAGAAAAGATTGCGGGCTGTAATGAACTACGGCCTGGGCAACTTGGTTGGACTCAACCAATTGCTGAAACTGGAATTGAGACAGGACTTCCCCGCCGGAATCCATCCGATCCCGGAACAGCATGAGGAAGAGGATACCACTGAAGATCGCGATCCAAATAATCCACGTACGCGGAGGCACTCGGAATTCGCCGCTCTTCTTGGGATTCTTATCGTCGTCGTTGACTCGATTATTATCTGACATTCTTTAATTCGTTGAGCCCAAGGTAGCACCAGAGAGTCCACCCCGCAACCGACCCAATTTAACCTGCTTTCCACCGCCAAAGCAAGCCACGATGCGTCACCATGGTAAGCTTAAACTGTTCCGAGATCCGGACTCCTTGCACCCAAACGATCTCGCCACTTTCGCTGACCGCCACAACCAATCGATGCCGTTGCTCCCGAGGGATCCTCAAATTGCTGAAGATGTCCTGAAGTTTGACGTTTCCTGCCATCCCAATGGGGCGGAACCGGTCGCCAGGACGCCAGTGTCTTAAAAGGAGCGTTGAACCAACTCTGTCGGCATCAAACCACTCCTGACCGCCGATCGCGGAAAGACGTTTTGGCAGTTGGAACGTCTTTTCCCAAGTAAACCGCAGTCCTGCGAACTCCGCCACCCCACACTCACCCTCCAGGTCCAGGTAATATTCACCCTTCTTGAAGTTCGCTTTGAGTGGCTTCTGAAGCCGAATGCTACCAAAACCCGTCCGAACGACTGCTGTCGGGTCCGAGTGTCCAAAGTTCTCACTTCTCGCGACCTGCTTAAGTGCGCCTTTCGGAAGTACTGGGGACACGCATACAACTTGATCAGGCCGTTTGCGCAGCGCCTCTACCAAGTCAAAGGCAGGCGAGACGCCCAGGTCGATCAACTGCAACTGGATAACACGCCGCTGCAACGCGACATGCAACCGATCAAAGGGCAGACGTCGACGCGACTCACCAGCCAGCCAGTCGCGCGCCAACCCGCTGATAAGGTCCGCCTCAGAGCCGAGGATCTCAATGGCACGATCCAAAACCGCGTCGAGCGCCGATTGGTAGTCTTTCTTAAGCAAAGGCACCAATTCGTTACGGATGCGGTTGCGCAAGAATTGGCTGGAAGCATTTGAAGCATCCTCCCTGAAAGGTATCTGGCGTGCGCTGGCAAAAACTTTCAACGCTACTTTGTCGACTCTAAGCATGGGACGCACCAGGTCAATTGCCGGATCCGCAGGAGACGGCGCCACCAACTTCATGCCGCTCAAGCCCTCCCCTCCCGCCCCGCGCATTAAACGCAACAGAAAGAGCTCCCTCTGGTCGTCCTTTTGATGGGCCAGTGCCACTGCCCGGCAACCCCAGTCGCGAGCTGTGCGGGCGAGGAACTCATGCCGTAAAGCCCTTGCTGCCATCTCGATAGACAGACCGTGTGAACGGGCATATCCGCGTACTGGACCTGTGGCGTGAAAGAATGGAAGTCCTAGTGTTTCCGAGGCACAATGGCTAAATCGTTCATCTGCTGTACTCGCGCGTCCCCGTAGTCTATGGTTGAAATGCGCCACCGCCAACCGCCAACCGTATTGCACGGCAAGGGTGTGCAGCAAATGCAAGAGAACCATGGAATCCACCCCTCCACTCACAGCCACGAGGATTTTCTGTCCGGGACCGAAGAGTTTGTACTCATTAATAGTCTGTTCGACCCGCGCAATAACGCCGGGCACATTGGAAGGAGCGATAGTGGCTGAGGCCATGTTACTAGGCCCGCGATGGTTCCAACTGGGAGTCAGCACCGCTCCCCAGCAGGCTGGCATGCGCTTGACTGGAAAACAAGGTCACCACGGTTGGGGCACGTCAACGAACGGTGGTTGGTCAATTGGCGCCTTCCCCCGTGATGGAGAGAAGAAGCCACTCCAGGGACCAACATGAGAGAGATCGAGCGGCTTAAAGCCCATTTCGAGCGCGGGCGATCCGGGTTGCAGTCGAAAGTCCCGGCGCACCGGGTCGACGAAGTGGGGATCTCCAACTTTGGAACCAATGTCGTGCCCTCGAGTGCGCCAGGAGTCAAAGGTGCCTGCTGCGAAGGGTATGGCCTTACCGCTGCCCGCCGTGCGGGTGTCGAAATAGAGATTGCCGCAAAGTTGGAACTTGTCGTCGGCCCAACTGCTACCTAGGAGAACACCGGAGTTAAAGTAGACGATGTTGGTCATGAAACAAAAACTGCGGTGGAATTCCGGGCGACTGCGTTGGATCTGATGATCACGCGCAAGCGCAAAGATGTTGTTGCGAACCACGTTGGTGGCACCGTAATGCTGATGAAATCCGCCGTGCGTGGTGTGGTATACGAGATTGCTTTCGGCTAGAATGCTGCTGCTGCCCTCATCGAAGTAGATCCCCCAACCCCCGTAGCGGAACCCGGCGATATCGTGCCACAGATTGTTCACAATCCGGGTGCCCGGCTGCATACTCAAAGTATAAATGCCCCCCATATCGCTAAGGATAGGTCCGTCCCCGTCAGACCGCCGACCGATATGGCGAACGATGTTGTTGGCCACTAGGTTGTTGGTAGCCAGTGCTGGACCGTAACCCCACGTCCAGCCGATAGAAATGCCAGTATAATAAAAATCCTGAATTAGATTATGCGTAATTCGGTTGTCAGGGCTCTGGCCAATCCAGATACCGATCGCACTATGGAATAACTTGCCACCATCCATGATGCGACAGTCGGTCACCAAGTTTCCGCGGGACTGTTCGGAGGGCTTGCTCCGAACCACCGTTTCCCCAATCTTTATGCCTCCACCGCCAAGGTGCGAGAACTCGCAATTCACTATGCGGTTGCTGCTGCAACCGCGGCTAAGTTCCAGGCCATAGGTACCAAGTTGGGTGAATCTACACTGTTCGAAGGAACTCCCACGGACGCCCCGTCCCCAAACTCCGCCCGGCACTCCTATGGCCGCCTGCGCAAACCCGCCCACCTCCGGATTCACAGCAGGCCAAATCTCGGGCTTATCCGCAGCAGTGTGGAATCCGCCGGGAAAATACCATTCTGTATGCGAGAAAACCAAGCCCTGGAACCGAACATCCTCAACAAACCTCGATTGCTCGGGACGTCCCTCCAAACGCAGCACTTGTGTCAGCATTGGGGCGATAGCCTCAAAACTTGCCAACCGTTCTCCAGGGCGCGGTAAGTAAAAAATCCGTCCCGCCGCGGCATCCAGGGCCCACTCTCCGGAAACATCCACAAACTCCACCGCACCTTCCAGGTAAAACAGGTCCCCCGTACCCAACTGGAAAACGGAACGCTTGGCAAAGTTCAGCAAGGCCTGCTCGTAGTCCACGCTAAGCAGCGGCAACCGCGACTCAACCCAACGGCTCATGACCACTGCCTCGACACCGGCGAGAAACTCAGCAGCCGGGACATCGCTTTTCATGAACTTAAAGCGGTATTGTCCATCGGTCCAATTAGCAGTCGAGTCCGGCACCCCTGCAACCTCCAGGTAGCCACGATTGGGTTGGCGAGCACGAATTGCACGTTCGCCGTTTGTCCATAGCTCCACAAAAGCCCACTCACCGGCACGCACTTCTGGCAAGTCAGCAACCCAAAGCCGCCGCCCGCCACTCCGCGTTTCCTTCCACCCCGAAATTCTCCTGCCGCCACTCACCACCGGACTTTCATTGTTGTAGGCGATGAAAGCAATGTGTGAATCCGCCGGTGTAAGCACTAGCGGTTTTTCCAGAAAATAGGTTCCGCCCCGAAGAAAAATGGTCACCGGCTGTTCCGGATTTCCAGCCTTGGTTTCACGAGCTGCAGACAAAGCACGAGAGAGGGACACAAATGGTCCTTCCTGGCTCCACAGAGCCTTTGTGGCACGCCTCCCAGACCATGCATCGTTGCCATCTGGTGAAACGAAAAACTGACCAGCAACACTGGTCGAGGAAGCGGTGGCGCCCCAGGAAAGAGAAAGCAGCATGGCCCAACAAAACACCTGTGCAAGGAGCTTGTGATGCATAAAGATGATTCAAAACCATTTCTGTTTGCTGAAAACAAAACTCCCCGCCGAAGTGCCTCCGGCGGGAAGAATACAGCAACAACCGTAAGCGGCTCAAAGCGCGCTACTTCGGCATCTGGACTTCAACAAGCCCGACATCGATGTATTGCCCACCGGAAGTCTGCCGGCAATGAACGGACAGCACGTTACCCGTCGGACGTATGGCTGCCCGCGCTCGGGAATGAATGGTAACCGTTTGGTAATCGGTGCTGTATCCTGGAAGGATTGCAGCCAGCACTCCATTGATGTAAATCACCGCGTCCTCGTCGTGATGTACTGTGAGGCGCAAGTCGTTGACATTCGCGTTCCGGGCTGAGAACTCGCGACGAAGCCAAATGCCTTCGGTCTTCCATTCGGTTCGGACGTTGGCCGCCGGGGTACCACGGGTACCGAACCCTCCAGCACCGGTCTTCCATGTGGCATCGTCAAAACCGGGTTTTGTCCAGTCCTCGGAAGGTCTGTCCAAGGTGTAGCGCCACTGAGTCGCCTCGGTCTGTGAGGAGGGCAGCATGCTAACATACTTGGGCCGTGGCGGTATGTTGCCTTTGCTGACCGCCGCCACCATCTTGGGATCCATCTTAATGATCGCCCGGTCATAAGTAAGCAACCCGTTGACTTCAACTTCAACATCAGTCGTTTGCGTGTAAACTGCGGCGGAAAGCCCCTTTTCCTCGATGAGCGGAAAAAGCTTCGCCATAACATCGATATAGGCCTCCGCGAGAGTGACTGGATTCGCGTAACTTCGGTAACCCCAATTCTTCTCCGCTTGCCAGGTATGACCGCTCAGAGGCAGGCCAAGTCCGCCAAACTCTCCGAGCACTCCGGCACGATTCTTCTCAGGCTCGGGAGCACCCGGCCCGGGATAGCGATGGATGTCATTAACGTCACCCACGCCACGATCTGTCCAGCCGCTGGCGTTATTTACCAATCGCGTCGGGTCCAACTTCTTGGTCAACTCCACAATCCGTGCGGTATCAAACTGCCCCCATCCCTCATTGAATGGCACCCACATGATAATAGAAGGATGGTTGCCCAGTCCTTCAATCAAAGCGCTATACTCCTGCTCGAATTGCGCGCGGGATTCCGGCGTCCTCTCAATATCAGGGTCCCGGGAGCCAATATACCGGTCGCCGCTCGGCATGTCCTGCCAGACCAGCAGTCCCAGCCGATCACACCAGTAATACCAACGGGCCGGTTCGATTTTGACATGTTTGCGGGCCATGTTGAACCCGAGCTGCCTGGTCACTTCAATGTCATAACGCAACGCTTCATCAGTCGGCGCGGTATAGAGCCCATCAGGCCAGAATCCCTGGTCCAGCGGTCCCAGTTGGAAGTAAGCTTCGTTGTTCAGCATGATGCGCGTGAACCCTTTCTTGTCTTTGCCAAGGGAGACTTTGCGCATGCCAAAATAACTTTCCACCTTGTCCAAGGTGGTATTGCCCAGCCGCAAAGCAATGGTCAAGTCATAGAGGTGTGGGTCTTCGGGAGACCAAAGCCGGGCGTTCTTGATCGGAATCTTGATGTCGCTCCCCGGCCGACCCACAAGCGTGCCGACCTTGCCACTGCGATCTCGGACGGTGACTTCCACACTGTAAGCGCCCAACGTGGCGGTAGTCACCGGCCGCACGGTAACCGAGCCATCGTCCACGTCCGGCACGATTTTCAGAGTCTTGATATAGGCTGAGCTGACCGGTTCCATCCAGACGGTCTGCCAAATTCCGCTGGTAGGGGTGTACCAAATCCCGTGCGGGTTTCGAATTTGCTTCCCTCGCGGCTGAGCGCCGGCATCCGTGGGATCCGTTACCGCCACGATCAATTCGTTCGGTCCTCCCTTGTTGATTGCGTCCGTGATATCGAAACTAAACGCGTCGTAGCCCCCACGATGGCGGCCAACCTCCCGACCATTCACCCACACCACCGTCTCAAAGTCCACCGCACCAAAGTGCAGCATAATCCGCTGGCTCCACCATTTCATAGGTACTTCGAGGGGCCGGCGGTACCAGAGACGGTCCTTCTCAGTAACGGGCTTCATTACGCCTGAGAGCGCCGATTCTACCGGAAACGGCACCAAAATCTGTTCCTGAAAGGTAATAGGACGGGTCGAGTCCTTCGGAGCGATCGCAAAATCCCAAAGACCGTTCAAGTTGACCCAATCGGACCGCACCATCTGGGGACGTGGGTATTCAGGCAAGGCATTGTTAGGTGCGACATCCGTTGCCCACCGGGTCATCAACGGCCCTTTTGCAGGTTTCCAAGCGGTCTGCGCTTCCAGGGAAAGCGACATCAAGCCCGCCAGAGCGGCGACGATCAACACACCAAGTTTGGCAGTTCTGGTTTCCATTTTCATAAAAGCAGTTGTCTGGGACTGCGCCCAGGATTTCCAAGCCGAACTAAGAATAGAATAGACGTCCGGAACAAAAGCAAATTCAAAAATTGCCATATCAACGCAATTCCGCCATGGATGTCGTCCACATTGAGTTCGCGCTGATGCTTTTTCGTGAGCTTTTTACTGTTGCCTTGACTCGGGCGAACCTGCGACGGAATAAACGAGAGAATGGAAGTGGACCCGACAGGTTTTAGGTTTCTTTTTCAGGGTGCGTCCGACAAATAACATCGCCAAAACTACAAGGCGATTCCATGAAGGCTGGGCCTGTTGGAACTTGCCCCATAGAAAAACCGTGCAAACTCCACTGCCTTCCCAAGAGCGATCCGCAAACGCCTGACATAATGCTCGAACCGGGACCCCCACCCCGTAGAGCGATCGTCGGTATTCCTCAACCGGTTTGCGCCCAGCGAGGGATCAAGCCATCTTCAAGGCGCGTTGCCGATATGCTTCGTCGGGACGATTATCAATGCGATGGACGTTGGATTCAGAGAAGAAAACTGGTCCGCCCAACGCTGCAGCGCCAACAAAAACCTTGGCCGCTTTTTCCGCCATCAACATCGCCGACAGAACCGACTGCCAAGTGGCGCCCAAGGTTATAATCCCGTGGTTCTGCATCAGGACCACCCGTGGCTGGCGCTGGTGTTTCTTGATAAAGCCTTCCGTATCGCGACGCAATGTTTGGGCCAGCTTAAGGCCGGGGTCCGTGTAAGGAACGAAGACGGAGGCGGTGCCACAGCACACGATTTCATCCGGGAACATGCGTTTCTCGGCAAAATCCCTCGCTCGAGGTGAGCAAAGAATTTGGTTCACTGAGATGGCATGGCTGTGGCCGACAAACTTAATTCCGGGCAGGGTGAGAAAGTACGCATGGAAGACTGCCTCCACCGACGGTTTCTTGGCCGTGGAATCGACACGGGCGGCCAAGAGCGCGTCATCGACATCCTTGTCGCTCATGCTGCTTTTCTCGAGCAAAGGAAGTAGTGCATCAAAACGGCATTCGACAACATCCTCCGGCTGCAGCGTGCCCAAACAGGTGCCACTCGCCTTCACTATAAAAGTTTCGTCGTTCACGCGGGTGGAGGTGTTTCCCTCTCCAAGCATGGCTAGGCCACGGTCTTCGCGGCCGATTTCGTGCGAGAGAGTGATCAGATCCTGAACAATGGCATTTTTCATAATGATAAAACTCAATTCATTTCCTGACCACCGGTCACGCTGAGCGAGATGCCGGTGATATACGCGGAGTCATCCGAGGCCAGAAAGACTACCGCATTGCAAACGTCAGCATAGGTACAGCCTCGTTTCATTGGGACTTGGTTCACATAGGACTGGCGAACGTCATCAAGGGTCTTGGCCCCTGGCACTTTGCCGGCGCGGAGGTATTGGACAAACAAACCTCGCTCAGGATGAGTCCATAGCGGCGAGTCCAGGAGGTTGCCTGGGCAAATTGCGTTACAGCGAACATTATGTGGCGCCATTTCCAGAGCAACACTCTGCGTATGCCCTACCCCACCGAACTTGCTGGCGGCATATGCCGAGTTAGCAGAACTGCCTTTCTTACCCGATTTGGAGTTGATGTTTATGATAGAGCCGCCGCGCTGCTGTTTCATGATCCGGCAGGCATGTTTGGTGGTGAGGAAATAGCCAAAGAGGTTGACGTTAATCACCGCGCGCCATTTCTCGGCGTCGGCATCGGTGATGGACTCGGCAATTAGAATGGCCGCATTTGCCACAACAATGTCGACTCGGCCAAACTCCCGCATAGCGCGATCAAACAGGCCCTGGACTTCGGCTTCGCTGGTCACATCCACTTTGACCCCGATGACTGGCTGCCCGGTGGACTGGGCGATACCCGCAGCCGTAGCAGTCACGCCGGCTTCGTTGACATCCGCGATCAGCACACGGCAACCCTCGCGGGCCAAACGCTCGGAAATAGCTTGACCAAGCCCTTGCGCTCCCCCGGTCACTACAGCGGTTTTTCCCTTCAGATCCGCACTCATGATTTCACCATACCTTTCACCAATGCCTCCTCAGCTTGCTTGCTCCATTGTCCATTGGTCAACGGCAGCTTGTCAGCGAGGGCAGGCAAGGGCGTTAGTCTGAGTCCTGGACAGGAAGGATAGACGATGATTTTGCCCGGCATTAGGTTCTTCTCCACCGCCCTAATGCCATCGATAGCTCCGTCCAGACCACAAACGGCAGCCACAGAGAGGTTGGTGTCGAGCTGGCGGGATACGACCTTTGATAGGACGAGCTTCATGTCATCCAGAGTCGAACCGCTGGTGCCAATAAAATAGAGTTGCTTCGCGATATAGGCATCCAAATCGACTTCGGCGCTGACGGTTGCAGGGATACCGGCGAAAATGTTGATAATCCCACGGGGTGCAGCGGAAAGAACCGACTGCACGACTAGGGCGGGAACCGGAGCCATTAGCACAATGTAATCGAATGCCTCGGTGAGCTTTGTCTTGCCGGGGTTGTAAGACCTGAGAGTGAGACCGTTCTTGCGCGCCAGAGGCTCGGCGAGCTTTTGCAGCGCAGCCAACCGGTCGTCACTCAAATCTCCGGCGTAAACCGTGATCCCTGGTATCCCTTGGCACAGATCGCGAACTACGTGCATGGTGCCCATCGGCCCAGCAGCCCCCACAATGTTTATTTTGTCGTTGGGTCGTATCTCCGCAGTGGGAGGAATCACCGCCATGGCCTCCGCCGGGTCTGAACTGGTGGTGCCGACCACACGAATGGCACCGTAGTGGACTCGGCCGATTTGGGATACCACCGAACGGCCAAACTTGCCGCCGCATTGAACGAGATTGAGCAGTCCGCTCACAGCAACCTTGGGGAACAGTTTTTCGACCGTCGCCGCGTTTGCACCGAAGTAAATCACATCGTCAAATGCAACGTCCGTGATTTGCGCCAAGTTGTCAGCCGTGGTGAAAGTGACTTTGGCCGGCTTGCCCTTCAGGTGGGCAACCCGGGACTGGTCCACGGGGGTCTCACCCACAACCAGGGTCTGGCCACCATCCTTGAGGGTCTGGCGCTGTTTATCTACGTAAGAATCTTCCACACATGCCCAGGGTTCGCAGAGAGCTAGCGCAGAGGCCGATAAATCTTCGGGCACGGGGATCAGCATCGATTCGCCATTGGGATCAGTAATGACCCTGTCGTCGACCAAAACATATTCCTGTAGGGCACCCTCGAAATTGTAACCGAACGCGGAAGCCGAACTGGCGGTGGGCAGCCACCGATAGTCGGTCTGGACCAGGAACCGGTCCCCCACTCTTTGGCGGGTCACTCCCGATCCCACTTTCACCACCCGCACGACCGTCTCGTGGCCGGGAACGGTCGGTTTGTCGCCAGGCACGTAGTGAGGCATCTCGGCAAGAGCTGCCTGGGAAATTCCGGCGGTGACGCCCGACTTTCGGGCGTGACCGGAGAACTGTTTCAGCAGCTTGAGATCGGAAAAACAGAGCCCGACCACTTCGACTTGGCAAAGCAGTTGGTGTGGTCCCGGCTCGAACACCGGCTTTGATTCGTTAATTTGGAGTTGGTCGGGGCCGACCAATTGGACGGCCCGTTGTAGCTGAGGGAGGCTGGGGGTTGACATAAATCACTTGATCTTTGCGATGATGGCGGAAGGCGAAATGCTTAGAGGCAGGGCAGCGATTTGCTCTTCCTGAGTGGTGTTGAGTTGGCGACCGAGCTCTTCAAAGAAGTCGTTCTTGGTAGCAGCACTTGAAAAGTTCTCCTTCGCCCAAGGGCTGAGGTAACCGAGCCCCGATTGCCGCTGTAGGACAGAGTGCGCGTAAAGGATGTGGGCTCCCTTGAGAAAAACGGGTAATAAGGGGCTCAGTTCCTTGGTGTCGAAAGAATCCACAAATTTGTTGCCCGGCGCGTTCATCTCGGTGCCGACGATAACCGGGAGATGGTGTTTCTCTGCCATCTCCACCACCTGATACAGATTCCGGACCTTTTGGTCCTCAACACCCGGAGTGTAATTTCGGTCTGGAATGATATTCAGGGCTGCAGCCCCATTAATTATTGATACCTCGAACAGTTCCTCAAGGGACTGCTCCCCCTCGGAAGTGCCGTCTAGCCAGGTAAGCGTGGGTATGGCGCCACAGTCCAACACAAACCTGTTCATGTCCGCCATTAGCGGGAAAGACCCTTTGCCTGGCTGCACGTAACCCACGCCCCCCTTTTTCATGGTCTTGGCACGAATCAGGTTCTGGAGTTTAGCGCCTTCCGGCGGAGCATCACCCAGCTTCCCTTGCCAGAAGGCTTGTCGTTGCACTGGTTCGGCGTAGACCTGCGCAGCACGGAGCTGGTAGGCCTCGCACAAATGGCGTTCCGTCGCGTTGCCCCTGGGTGTGAGTGGTTCCACGTCCGCGCAGTAGTCCAGTTCAACAGGATGGAGAAATGCATTCACCCGATCCACCATTTCGCGTGTCCGGCGGGCGGCAGCCTCCCGCATTTCTTTCAGAAATGGGTGGGAACTGGGGCGCGTGAACCCAGCGCCCATGTGGTAAGCGATTCCGGGCTCGCCAGGAGAATTGATCACGCGAGTGAAGAATTCAGGAACGTATACGCGCGATTCCAGGCTAACGCAGGTCTTCAACCCAACGCGCCGCCCTGCCTCCAGGAACTCCTCAAGCGCGTCCAACACGTCGAAATCCACCACACCGGCTACTACCAAGCCTGATTTCCGGGCCAACCAGGCATACTTCGTTGGAGAATAGCCGTAAGCGTTATAGGAGAAGAAGGTGTGCGCATGGAGGTTGACCCATCTGCTCGGGGCGGGCAGCGTGATTCTGCCGGCTTCCACTTCGCCGAGCAAACGAGCCAGCGCTTCTTCGCGTCGCGCTGACTCGAAACTGTCCAACTGCTTTTCCAACAATTCAATCGTCATAGGCAATAACTTCAACCGTTACACCAACACCTCGCGCCCGTCACCAATCGGTAACCACCAAGAAAACTCCCGACATTCCAAATACCTCGGGGATTCCGCACTGCACCGCGGTAAGAGTTTAGTGCCTCAAAATACTCGAAGGATGTCAACATCTTAGCGGCTGGGGACACTCACCAAATCCCCCAATATCATTTCGAGCCAACCGCTCGTTTCTTCCTCTGGTAGTAACAAGCCACTCCTTAACTACCCTAATGAGATCGTTGCACCACAAGCTAGAATGCAGCCCTCTACCACAATCACCGCAACGCTCCCCCCTCGCACCCAAGGTGTTGCGAGTGGAACTTTTATTAAACAGGTATTCCCTCCTTCGCTGCAAGTGGTACCCCGGGAAGGACTTGAACCTTCAACCAATTGATTAAGAGTCAACTGCTCTGCCAATTGAGCTACCGAGGCACAAATTTGTCATGTGAGACTCAGGTCTCACCAACGCGAGGTATTCTGCAATGAGCCAAGTCTCCTGTCAATCCGATCCAACGCGGAATTGCCTGATCGCATGATTAGTGCGAGAAAACTGTAAAACTGCACGAAATAGGAGGCCTCTCGAGCCCTCAACCTGATCACTCAGCTAAAAAGGCGCACCAACAGGGTGCGCCCAAATACACACGGTTCTTGCCACATTAATAGAGGGGTAAATACACCGCAACGAATTTCCGCCGGGCACGTTTTGCGCGGGCCGGAAACAACAAGGTTGCGGTACTGCGTACCTGCAAATACTTTGCGCCCAGCGGACATCTTGCCCGATGGGCGAGTGGCTGTTAAGTCAGGGACAGGTCGGACTCATTGCACGGATATCCTGAAAAATCGTTGCGGCACACCAGGCGTGATCGGGATGGAAAAGGTCAGTAACCCGCCTCCCGCTTTGAGCTCAACAACAGTCCAAGCGGCTGGATCGATTGCAGGACTGGCCTCCAATGTATAGGTGTAGCCCGCCACTGAGTTCACCTCGAGTATGAGAATTGAGCCTGCCACAGTGGGCGGAAGTATCGTGGGCGGAGGAGCCGTTGTCGAACCCACGGAAATGATGCCCTGACTTTCGAGTAATGACACATCCCAGAAATAATCTGGAGACGCGAGTGTCGGAAGCGAGATGGCCATGAACGACCCGCTGAGCGCTCCGTCGAACAGGTTGAACGTGTCACCCGGCACGAGATCAGGCCCAAGGTTCGCTATGGTGAGTGTTCCACCGCACACGATGGAAGTGGCGGCCAGAAGATCCGAATTAGCGGCTCCCGACCGGTTTAATTCCATCACCGTTTCGCCCGAGAGAGTGATTGCGCCGGCGATGTTAAGAGTTCCGATTCCCATGCCGGGTTGAACTACACCATTGGCCTGTAGGCTGCCTTCGACCGTGCCGTTGCCACGGAGTGTCTGGGCAAAGCCAAGCGGCAGCCCGCCAGAAATGGCGGCGACGTTCAGCACCGCATTGCTCAGAAGCGTGATGGTGGGCGTTCCAGAAAGGCTGGCACCTGAACCCAGCACGAGCTCGCCCTCTTGAATCGTGGTAACTCCGGAATAGTCGCTTGCTCCGGTCAAGGTCCAGGTCCCCGTGCCCAGTTTGAGCAACCCCGGAGTATTGGCGCCGTTATTCATGATGGGGCCATTTAGCGCACCCGTTCCGGCTCCGCTTAGCCACAAGGTGCGACCAGTAGCATTCGCGGTAACGGTTCCCTGAATGGTGAGACTTCCCGAATCGACACGCACTTCCCCACTCCCGCCACCACCTATGAGATTAACGTTGCCCTCGATGACATTGTTTCCACTGACACTGCGAATCGGAATGAGCCCTGGGCCTTCACCCGTGGCAAAACTGCCGCCGCTGATGTTGAAGGTTATGAGGGAGGGAATGCTCAGGCCTCCAACCAACTGAAGCTCACTGCGAATGAGTTCGACCGTCTTACTGGCAGTGCCATCACCCAAGCCATATTGGTGGCGCAACTCGATGACGCCGCCGCCTCGACCATTGGGAGAGGGCGAGCCGGAACCTGTAGTCACGTTGCCCCAGAAGCTGTTGCTATTCAGAATCACTACGGTATTAGACCCATATTTGCTAAGCGAGCCCGTGCCCGTGATCTCTTGGTCGAGGGTCAAATCGTTGCTGGAATGCAAACGGAGAATCGCGCCCGAACCAGCAAGATTGATCAAACCCGGAGGAAATGACCCATTGGGTCCTCCATCGCCAATCTGTAAAATGCCCCCGTTCGCGGTAATGTCTCCAAGTTGCGGAGGATTGGTGGTCTTTATCAGGAACGTGCCTGCATTGATCACCGTTCCGCCGCAGAGGTTGCTATTGCCCGCCAAAACCACACTACCGCTTCCATCCTTGGTAAGAACCGCTTCAGCACCAATAGACAGCGTGTCCTCGACTAGCATTTGCGTGCCGGTACCGTCGGAGGTGAGCGCGAGTGGCGCTTGGTTCCCAATGACTGTGTTGGCCAGAAGCAATTTAGCGTAGTTGTTAACCACCCGAATCCGCGCCGGGCTGGCGACAGTGATCGGCCCGGTCCAGATGGCAAGGTTGCTCACGGTGTTCAGGTATAGCGCGCCCGGAGCCGTGGCCAAGCCATCCCCGTTGATTTCGAGAGGCTCCGCGACTGTCCAGGGACCAAGAGTGGTAAAGCCCGCCCGACCGCCGGACAGCACTTTGGTACCGATGGAGGTGTCGCCCAAGGCGTTGTTGTTTTGGATAGTAATAGAACAGTTGGCATCGATTGTCGTAAGGCCTGTGTAGCTGTTGGAGCCAGAAAGTGTCAGCGAGGTGTTGGCGTCGCCGCCCGTCACTCGCAGGCTACCGGAACCTGATATGTCGCCGGGCAGCGCAACCCCTCCAGTCAACCGGTTCACAACCAGTTCGCCATTGTTACTGATATCGCCTGTACCCAAGCTGCCAGTAATCCCTCCGTTGCCTATAGACAGGATCCCTTCTTCAATGCGAATGAGACCACGGAAGTTGTTTCCGTCATTGGCCATTGCGAGGACGTTACCGCCTGTCTTGGTCAACGTGCCAAAGCTGGAAATTCCATAATTGTTGAAAGTGTAGACTTTCGTCAAATTGTTCACGGCCATGGACTCCACGAGCACAGGCTGAGCCACGTCGATTTCCGGCACCGTTGACCCGGAGTCGTTGAAAGTCACTCGGTCGCCGTTGTAGAAGAAATCCGATTGGGCGTTCCAGTTTCGAGTGGTACCCAAATCCCAGACATTACCCATGCTATCGCCAGACCAGGTAATGTCTCCCGAAGCGCCAGAGACAAGCAGGTTCACCTGATGCGGGGTCGCTGTGTCGAGGGTGAACGTTTGTCGACTGCCCGGGGAGACCAACTGGAATGAGCCTGCACCTTGTAAGGACCCTCCGTAGTTGATCAGCCGATATGTGCCGTTATTGATGAACCCTTCCGGCGCGGCGATTTGAATGGTTGTTATGCCGTTCAGAGTAATGTTACCACTGAGGTTCAGCGTGTCGTTGGTCTGCCCAACCTCAAAACGATTGGTTTCGCCGCCATTGAGGACCAAGTTGTTGGCTAACGTCAACTGCCCATATTGGTTCAGGAAGCCGACTTCGATCAGGCTGCCGGGCGAAGTTGTCACGTCACCTACCACCCTACCCGAACCACGGAGAATCTGATTGGCCGCCAGGACGAAACCGGCGGGGATGGAAGCAGCATCGAACGTGCCCTCGGGATCAATGCCTATAGCCGGCGAGTAGTCGATCGAGGCGGAGGCTGCGAGCTTCAACACGCCGTTGGTGATATGAGTGGCTCCCGTGTAAAAGTTAAACCCGGAGAGCGTCCACGTTCCGGCACCGCTCTTATTCAATGCGACGCTGGAAGCGTTACCATTATCGATAGTGCCGGAAACCGTGCCGTTGCCGTCACCCAGCAAAGTAAAATTCCGTCCCCCGGTAGCAATGGAACTCACCCCGCCCTGGAGGTCGAGTGTTGAACCAGCGTCGACCTGGATCCCCAGAAAACCACCACCAGATTGAATGCCAATCTGGTCCTGTATAGTGTTATTGCCACTGATGCTTTGGATGGCAACGGAACTGTTCGGGTAGGTCGCATTGCCACGCATCGAGACCGGGATCTGAATCCCAGTAGCAATAGTGACATTGTTGGAAAGTTCGAGTCTGGCTGTTTGGGGATTGTTCGCAGTAACGGAAAGCGCGCAACCGGCAGGGATAGCGCCGGAATTGGCCACTCGCAATATGCCCGTGTTGTTTACAGTCGTCGCGAACTGCGTGCCGGTGCCAAGCAGAACCAGCAGACCGTTGTTCACGCTCAGAGTGCCGGTGAACGCGTGGTCCCTCAGGAGAAACACCGCGTTTGTGTGGTTCTTCACAAAGCCTCCCTCACCGGTCACCAGGTTGCTAAAGACCATGTCTTCGTAGCTGTTTAACGTAAGTGTGTTGGTAGGATTGCTAAGATGAACAACCCCGGATCCGAGAGGGCTGTTACCACCCACGATTTCCAAACGACCGCCGTTGTTGGTCCAATTCCCCGTGTAAGCCGTGCCGCTGTTGGCGAGGTAAACGGAGCTGGTGTAGCAATTACCAATGATAAAGTTTCCCGCCCCGGTAAGGGTCGAGAGCAGTAACAGGTGACGAGGCTGGGGCGTGGTCGAAGCACTGCCGCTATAGTTTATGTTCCCAATAGCTTGAATAGTGCCCGCCAATGGAGCTGGAGGAATCACACCGCTGCCAGCCCCGCCGGCATGGCTCAATGAACCCGGTCCAATAACCAGATGCACCGTAGCTGTGCCGGTGCTGTGTTTGAAGGCAATCGAACCACCATTTGTACTGATCAAGAGGTCGCCGCTGAACATGCTGTTCGTAGTATAACTAGGAGTGCGCAAAGTAAATCCCGATGGGATCAGGTACGCATTGCCTGGCGTTGGTGTCGCCGCCGGACTTCCCCAGACTGCAAGGTTCCAGCCGGGCGCAGTGCCTGTAGTGGTATTCTGGTTTACAGTTTGGGTAATTACATCGGCCTGGCTGGCAACTACGGTAAGGACTAGCGCCCAGCCAACTACCTGGATGCTGCTCCTTAGAAATTGAATTCGTGGTTTCATTATGCAATGCGTGTTAATAGGATTATGAGAAATTCATTTGCTGGTTTTGTCACTAACAAAATGAGATTATGTGCCGAAATTACGGGCCCACCACTGCCCGATAAAACCGCAAATGAAAATTTGTTGAATTAGCGTCGAAAAACATCAGCGGCAAGTCGGGGGAGTTCGTCAGGAACAAGTCTGCCCAATCTACGAGGTTCGTGGAAGCCTGGAGGCTGTAATCCGGACCAGAATCTCCATCCAGCTTGAAGCTGGGAAAACCAGCAACCACACCTGACACAGTCAACGTAGGTGGTCGGGGAGCAACCACGGAGACAACGAAAGCCTGTGTCGCGCTCAGAGACGACAAGTTGGTGCTGATGACGGTAAGCCGCGGCGCCAAGTTCGGTTCGGTTTCCCGCGAGGCGTAGTCAACCCGCCCGTCGCTGGTCGCATTGGTCGCAAAAATGCAAAAGGACAACAGGCCATCCAAGATTCGTTCCTGCGAATAGGGACCAGCGACGGAGAACTGAACGGGAACACCGGTGTGAGCCAGCCACGCGCCCAGCACCGCACCATAGCCAGGTTTCGCATTCCAGGTCAATTCAGTCTCGGTCCAGGAATCGTTGGTCACGACTCCCAATTGATGGATAGCAGGGTAATTAATGGCTACGGGAGTGAGCCACAGAACGGCGTCTGCGAGCGCTCCGGGCACCCACGGGGTGGAAAAACGCAAGTAGCTCTCCCGACTCAACCCCAGCCCCCCCAATTTAACGGTGAGGTTGGTATCAGATCCGAAACTGACCGAAGCATGACTACCGTCCCGCACATAAGCATCAGCCTCAGGAGCAAGATTCGTAATCCAACCGTTTTCACGAACGACTACCTGGAAAACGCCGGTACTGCCGGCGTCGCTGAGGCTGGGACGCCAGTGGATCATGCCAGAGACCGGGTCGATGCCGGCTCCCGACGGCGCACTAAGCAACGAAAACCCCAGTTGTTGAGGCGGAACATCTGGGTCGATGCCGGTTGCGCGTAGAGACAGGTCAACGCCCGCGACAAGCGTGCGATTCGAAATGTAATTCAGAATCGGAGGTTCATTTGGGGGAACAACATTAATCCAAACTGTATTGGTAACGCGCGCTCCGCCAAAGTAAGCCACCGGCAACCGCAGCAGTCGTGAAATATCTTGGGCCGAAAGCGTGCCCTTAAAAATGGCCACGTCGTCAATCGCCCCGTTGAACCATCGCGAGACAGCAAATGTGCTGGACATGTGACCTCCAAGCACCGGTGAGAAGCCGGAAACCATGTTCAGGGTCACGCTGGAATCGACAGCCACCTGGGCACCATTTAGGAAGAGGGCGATTTCACCCGTGCTTTCGCTATTGCTCCTAAAAGTCACCACCGCGTGGTGCCAACGCCCCAAAGTCACGCCGCTGGCGCTCATGTCCGCGTCCGTCGTCGAACTCGCCACGTAATGGCGCAAAGCCAAAGTGTCTTGGCCGGAAGGGCCATACACTTGAAACTCGTCCGGCGAACCAAAGCCGTCACTATTTCCAATGTAAAACAAAAAATCGTCGTTTGTTTTCGACACGCGTTTGAACCAGCAGGCAAACGTCCAATCTTCTTTAGTGAAGTCCAAATCCGCCGCATGAATCGGCGCGACAACCCGCGATCCATTGAAATCCCCCCGTTCGCGTAATACCAACGATTGCGTCCCCCGCGGCCCAAGCAAAGTGGGTGAATCCGCCGACAGATAATTTGTACCCGTGCCGACATTCGTCAGCGGAGCTGGAATGCGACGGTTCGACTGATCGGTGATGGCCCCATCGAGGGTGTCTTCTGGTGGTTCAAAATCGTAATAAGCCATCAATCGTGAATCCGGCCAGGTGTCAGCCACTGTGAACTGAAAGGACGCAAGTCCAATGAAATTCGGCGCAGCAAAGAAACGGGCGGTGTAACCATCAGGAAGCAGAGTCACGGTGCCGTTGGTGGCCTGTTCCACACTAAAAAGGAGGCGGTTGATCGAGGTCTCTGGGTCGCTCGATAAAGTGCGCAGGTCGATATCCAGAGTCCTGGATTCGATATCTGCCGCCGAGCCACCTTGTGAGGAATACTGTCCGGCAACCACAACCGGAGGCTGGTTGGAAACGAGAGCAAGAGCGTTGGTATCCATCGCGCCCCAGTCGCTCAGCGGTAGCAACACTGGGAGATCGGCAGGTGGGGATTCGGTGACATACAGGGGCACCAAAAGGACCGCAACCGTAGCATTGGTGACACTCGTCAACGGAACGGCGAGCTTGCGAAAACCGGTGTTGGCGTTCTGACCCTCAGGGTTTGGGGAAGTGGGTAGAGGCAGCGCATTGCTTAGTGCGAGGCTGCCACCACCCGCCAGAATTTTGACCCAGAGGCGATCGTTACCCTGCGTGAGCATGGCCGATCTGCCTTCAGAGTCAATGGCCACATCAGTGTTTACATTGATGTGCATAAACCACCAGACATTGGCGGGAGACGCAGCCTGAATTTCGTCCTGGACCAACACCCAACGGCGGCGATTGAAGAGTTGGATTCCACGCCAGACTCTGGAAACGCCGTAAGCGGTGGTCAGGTCGGCCACGACAGCACTACGCTCGGTATGAGGTTCACTGGTGTAAAGAATAACGGGCGGCTTCGACCCGATAACTTGGTCCGCGCCGGAAGATGGGTTAATCACGAGCGTATTATGACCCTCGGCGCGCAAACGGTAATAAGTCCAGCGCTGACTACCGAAATAGCCGGGCAATGCATAGTCGTCTCTCCCCAAGTCATAAACCCACCTTACACCAAGGGCGTCCAACACGAAGCTACCCGCGTCCAGGTTGCCGTGGCTGGCGCCCATTTCGCCTGCCTTGAAACCTATAAAGGTTGCCTCAGGATCCTGCCACCGCGTCCGCAGTGTAACAGCGTCCGCCGTGGGATATGGCGTAATACCAGTAGGCCCGCGAAAATAATTGTCCGTCTGCAGGCCGGAGGCTCGGGGATCCGACCCTCGGACATCATACCACAACAAATCCATAACCTCGGCGCTGGCGTTGTTACGCTCGTACCAACTGTATTCCGGACGGTTATAACGCCGCGCCAGCCAGAACAACTGCGGGCCGCGCATGTTCCCCGCCCCGGCGTCAGCGTAATTAAAAGACAGTTTGTTGGGGCCCACCATGTAGAGTGGGTTGAGACCCGTGTCCCAAACCGACCGAACAGCACTAAGCCTAAAATCGCTGCCCAGCGCAGATTCGAGCCCAGCCATGAGCCGGAAATTGTAGTCGGTCGTGTAATCCCAGTAACCGGGGCCCTCATACCATCCGCCATTATCCGCGGTGTAATGTCGCATGACCAACCGGGCTGACACGACGGCCTTTGAGAGAACATACTCAGCCAAGCCCTCGCTTTCGGTGCCAATAGCCAGAGCGCCCAGTATCATGCCGCCGTTGCAGACGAGGTTCCAATTATTGGCGCTGGAGGCAACCCAACCGGAGTTGTTGGTGTAAAGGGAGAGACTCGGGTTGAGGCCCTTGGTGATCATCGCTTGACGAATTCGGTCTCGCCTCGCCTGAGTCCAATAATCGTACAGCCAATCGTAACCAACAGCGCATGCATGCGTCATCTCGGCGGTGTCCAGGAAATGGGCCGGGTGCCAATCGGGAAAATTGGCGGAGGTCACCTGGTCCAATTCCGCCCAGGCGCGCTCGGCAAACACGCTGTTGCCGGTCAACTGCCAGGCGAGCCCCAGCTTATACATCTTGTCATTACCCACATCTTTTTC
>DIXK01000078.1 GCA_002428665.1 Verrucomicrobia subdivision 3 bacterium UBA6082 | reverse complement strand
TTTATTTATGACGCTGTGTATAGATTTTCATTCTGACGCGGACCACCTGCGTTATCAAATCGGGCTGGCCGTGAGTTTAAACTCAATTATGAATACCCCCTCAGTTATGCTGAAGTTCGATCGCCGAACATTTCTGCGCTCCCTACTCTGCCTCGGCGCCAGCGGGCGTGCAGCCCCAACCTTGACGCATTCCAGTCCGCCTGGATTACCCCGCAAGACTGAGACCCCAGCAGCATGTGGCGCAGACACCTGGAAAAAGCACGGGATAATTCTCGAACCCTCTGAAACCTGGGAAGGCAACGGCATCCAGAATTTCACAACTCGTGCGGAACCCTTAAAGAATGACCGGTGGCGAATCTGGTACTCCGTCTCTGACTCGACCCGGGATTACAGCATCGCTTTTGCCGAAGGCGTTCCAGGAGACAATATGACGCGGATTCGGGCGGTGTGTTCTCCAGGCGACCCAACGGATGTGCCCCTGTCTATTGGTCATCTGCCCGACAATTGGAAACCGGTCCAACCCGTCCACCTCCAACTGTCCAACGGTCGCCACCGACTCTATTTTTGGGCCCATGGACCTCAAGTGTGCCGCTACCTTGCCGCCGAAAGCGACGACGGCTGCCGCTACCGCGTCCTCAACCCGCTCAAACCCATCCTCTACCATCCCAACGATCGCGCCGCCTTCGGAGTGCGGTCCCCGGACGGGATCATGTCCCGCCGCGAAACGAGCCTCGATCGCCAGGCGGATGAACCGCTCGCCGTTTCACAGCTCATCTCGAACGACGCCACCAACGTGTATCTCATGCCCGACGGCACGTTTGAGCTCTACACCGTCGCTCTGATCGAGGTTCCCAAATCCGACCCCGCCTACATTGCCGAAGACAACGCCCCAGGTCGCTTGCGTGTCATTGACCGCTTGACCTCCGGGGACGGTCTGCATTTCAAGGATCGCCGGCGCATCATTCAACGCGATGGCGGCGACTTTGTTGACCAACAGTTTTATTATCTCTCAATGACCCCGACCACCAAAGGTCGAGTCGGGATGCTGGGCCATTACCGTTGCGCAGCTCAGACCATGGACCTCGAATGGTGTTTCTCGCTTGACGGCCTTCAGTGGCACCGCCCCCAGCGCCGCGGCTGGATTCCGAGAGGCGCTCCACCGGCCCCCGATTGCTACGGCATTTACGCTGGGAGTCAGCTTGTCAACCACCGGGGCCGATGGCATCTTTTTTACACTGGCGTCAACAGCTCGCACAACGGTAAACACGCACACGGCAAACCTCGCCAGGTTATCATGCACGCAACGACAGATGACCTTTGGGCATAGGTTCGCGTACCGTTTTCTCTGTTGCGGTAACTAAACATTGGGGTGGTTCGGATTCGGCATCCCCAAAACAAAAAGGAGCCTGTGGCAGATAAGGATCGAGGTGATCTACCGACACACGCCGGGATTGTTGCCGAAGTCGCCCGGAAAGACGCACTATATTGGTCAACCATTGGCAACACTGGCAACAGTTGTGCAGGAGCCCTGAGCTGCTCAAGTTTGAGCGCTTTCCGACGACGGCTGGACATGGCGAGAAACTGACGACTGGCGGGCCTTCCCAGCCCGAACCCAAACCAGCCTCCAAGTATTCCGTGGAGAAGACTCACAACCAAACTTTTACCTTTCGTGGCTCCGTTGTTAATCGGTATGATTCTTTCCGTCGCTAGGCAATCGCAACTCTATTTCTAAACTATGTCTCAACATCCAGCAATTGTCCGCCCTATGCGTCTCGACCGCCACGCTACCGTGAACCAGCATGAAGCCACTACCCAGTCTCGGCGCGCCTTTCTTCAGACAATAAGCGTTAGTTCAGCAGCCTTAGCATTTGCCGCGGCTGGGATATCTGCAGAAAAACCCATTCAGGGTTTTGAGCAAACACCTGAACACCCGGACGCTTCCAAAAACTGGACTCCAGTTTCAGATCGCAAACTCCGAGTGGGGATTGTTGGTTACGGTGTTTGTAAGTTTGGGGCTGCGTTTGGCTTTCAGGACCACCCTAACGTTGAGGTGTTGGCGGTGAGTGACCTGATCCAAGACCGGTGTGCCGAGTTAGCCAAGATCTGTCGCTGCACCAAGACTTATCCCTCCCTTGAGGATCTGGTTAAGGACGACCGCCTCGAGGCCGTGTTTGTTGCCACCGACGCTCCGAGCCACGCCAAGCATTGCATCGAAGTGCTCAAACATGGGAAACACGTAGCCTCAGCGGTGCCAGCGGTGTTTGGCTCGTTGGAGGATGCTGAACAGCTGTTCCAGGCGGTGAAATCAAGCGGTCGCACGTATATGATGTTTGAGACATCGTGCTATCACGATGATCTGTATACGATGCGACAGATTTACAACAAGGGTGGGTTTGGCAAAGTTGTTTACGCAGAAGGTGAGTACTACCATTTTATGCCTGAACCAATTCCATCCTTCAAAGACTGGCGAGTGGGCCTGCCGCCGCAATGGTATCCGACCCATTCTAATGCGTATTACATCGGTGTGACTGGCGGCAGTTTCACTGAAGTATGCTGCCAGGCCATGCCGGCCATCATCCCACATCTTTTGCCTGCTAATAACCATTACCGAAATCCCTTCGGCACCGAAATCGCACTCTTCCAAACCAATGAAGGCGGCACAGCAAGGATGGCCGTCAGTTGGGACACACCGGGCGCATCCGGAGAAATGGGCCGAATCCGTGGTCAGAAGGGCTCATTTTACGGCAAGTTCGAGGGTCTCGAAGAAATCGCTCCGATCAAGCGTCCGCCACTCCCACCAGGTGTAAGTGCCGGGGGTCACGGCGGATCACACGGATACCTAATGAACGAGTTCGTGACTGCGATCCTCCAGAATCGGCTGCCGATCGTCGATATCGCGAGCGCTCTTAACATGACTGTCGCAGGCATCGTTGCCCACCAGTCCGCCCTGAAAGACGGGGAGTTGCTCAAAATCCCACAGTTCAGGCTGTAAGCGGTGTCGGAGCAAGGATCGGCGCACACAGTCACTGCCTTCGACAGGCACAGGCAAAAACACGCATCTTATCGGAGGTCGGAAACGCGGTCTTGTAGGATCTGAATCAGTTCCAGGTCCGAGCCAGCCCGGGCCAACCGAAGTGCGATTTCGGCGAATCTGAGCGCCTCCTGAAGGTGCCCAGCTCTTTCGCAGTTGATCGAAAGAAGTAAATGCAGGTCGGCAGAATTGTCGATCTCAGGTTGGAGGCTTGTAGCCTTCGCGTGATGTTCGAGAGGCTCGGCTACCAAACCTTGAGCCGCTTGAGCAATCGCAAGGATGTAGTGGCTTCGAGCATGTTCTGGATCCAACTCCACGGCCCTGCCAAGCACCCGGACAGCTTCTTCGACTTGAGCGTTTTTGGCGAGGGCGTCTCCGAGAGCACAGAGCATCTCAACCGGGGCATAACGCCGGCCGAAACCCTCAGGCAAGAGTTTCAAGGCTTCCTGAAGTTGCAGTACGGCCTCAGGGTATTTGCCTTGGTGTGTCAGTGCTACACCTAGATCGAACCGGGCACATCCATCCCGGGGATCAAGTTCCAAGGCCTTGGCCGTGTGTGAAAGTCCAGTTTCGAACTGTCTGCGTGTGTGATATAGGAGAAATCCAAGTCGTTGGTGAGCATGAACATTACGGGGATTGACCTGAAGCGCCTTTTGGTACTTCGCAATAGCAGCCTCGTTTTCGCCGCTTTGTTCAAGGACATAGCCCGCCCGTGTGTAGGAGTTGTCGTTTAGGAATTGCTCGCTGATTTTGGTGATGGCATCAGGTGGGGCGTTGAGGAATTCCGGGATGTTGGCTGCCCGGTCTGGCGCAGTAAAGTGCTCAAGCAAGACGGGCGGGCTGCTTTCACCATTTTCGTCGATATGCGTCAGAAACAGCTGTGTGTACGGAGTGTTGGCCTTTGAGGAGAAGACGAGCCATCGACTGTTTGGGGACCAACTGTGCCAAGAGTTCATGCTTGCAGTATTTGCCCGCAATCGCCGAGCCTCACCGCCCTCAGCGGGGATGATGAACAACTCACTGTCGGGCTGGAGGAGCATGTAGCTTCTGGCCTGACAGAAAACGATCCATTTGCCATCAGGCGAAAACTTCGGAAAAAAATTGCTTCGACCGTTGCGCGAGGCCCCGGGAAGCGGTTCTGCGACCCCGCCACGTCCTTCATTAAAAGGAACGACGTATAGATCAAACTGAAACAACTTCTGCCCCTCCAGAAATTCGGCGCATTCGCTGGCACTCAAGAGGACCTTGCCCTCGGCATCACGGTTCTGCAGTTGATAGGCTTTGGCGCGCGCAAAGACAAGATGTTTGCCGTCGGGACTCCAGGCTGGATTGCTTTGCACGTACCCGGGGTCGTCTGCGCCGGGCAATGCTTGAAAACACCGACGCGTACGATCGTAGACAACCAGGATACCTTGAATCGGAAAGAAGAGTTGTGAAAATGCCAAGCCCTGTTTGGCGACGAACACCGACTTGTCTTTGACCGTGCTGACCACAAAACGACCGTCGGGAGAAACCTGTGATAGAAACCCATACGTTTGCTGCGGCTCGTCCTTGCGATAATCACTCCAAGTGATGATATCGCTGGCGGCCAGGGTCATCTCACGCTCCACTTGAGTGATCACGTAGGAGGCCTTGTTGTTCGCGTAGTCGACGTCCATTCCAAGGGTGCGGCCATCTTGAGAAAAGGAATGGCAATTGCCACATACGGGTAAGCACTCAAGCACTACCAAAGGGGTTCTTGGATCGTCGATGGTCCCGAGCCGCCAGCGAATCCGCGTGGGATCCTTTACCGCCTCGAGAAAAGGCAAATTCACTTCTCGATAAAACAGGGGCGCGCTCACGGGATCTGCGGAAGTGCTAAAGGCCGCCTCGCCGCGGGACAGAATTTTTTGCGGTGCACCTCGCTGAAATCCCAGTATAATCAACCGTGCTCCGTTCTTACGCGATCTTTCTTTAATCAACTTCCAGTCCTTTGGCTCAGGGGTCCAATGATTTCGGGTGCTTAGGAACTGGAGTCTTAGGTTATCAGGCTCTCCATCAAATTCAAAACCGATTGCCCAACTGTCGCACGAGCTGGCGGCGTCCTCCCAACGAAATCTGGGAGGCACGATTTCTGGCGGGAAAACAACGTCATGAAGTGGATAACGCACGTATATCGCTGCATATTGTGCGTCCGGTTCGTAATGGGAGAATATATTATCAGCCCCGATGCGTGAACAGGAAGTTCCAGCAAAAAGTGGGGCGATCAGGAGAGCCGTGGTTACTGCCCGGCAAGTGAGAAGGAAGCAGCTTGGGAGGGACAAGATCCATCTGCACCCTGCACGGCTCGAGACGAGGGCTATTCCTTGCCATCCCAACAATAGGTACACAGCCTCTCCTTCGGTAGCCCGATGGCGTTGACCAGATCGTCCAGTTGTTGGTACTGGAGAGTGCTTAATCCCAAGCGATGCCGGATTCGTTCCACCATCGCATGGTATTTGTCGGAATGAACGTCAGCACACTCAGCCGGAGGAGGACCATCTTTTCCTTCCAACTCCTTGATGGCGCGTCGACCAGCTAGATCCAACTCAGACTTGGACCGCGAGAAATTCAAAAACTTGCAGCCGTAAATCAACGGCGGACATGCTGGCCTCATATGCACTTCCTTCGCGCCGTAATCATAAATCCGACGCACGGTGTCTCGAAGCTGAGTCCCGCGGACGATTGAATCCTCGCAAAACAAAAGGCGCTGGCCTTGGATGAGTTCTTTGATTGGAATGATCTTCATCCGAGCCACTAACTCACGTGTTGATTGATCCTGGGGCATGAAACTGCGCGACCAGGTTGGAGTGTATTTCACGAAAGGACGCCGAAACGGCACCCCTTTCTCCTGGGCATACCCCATGGCATGCCCCGTCCCTGAGTCCGGAATCCCCGCCACCACATCCACCGGCGTTGGATCTCGCCTGGCTAATGCAGCCCCACTTCGATAACGACTATCTTCAGTGTTGATTCCATCGTAGGTCGACGCCGGATAACCGTAATAGACCCAGAAGAACGCGCACATCTGGCAACGAGACCGAGGCAACGCCACCGTCTCAGCACCATCCGGCGTCAGCCGTGCGATTTCACCCGGCCCCAAATCCCGCACTGTTTCGTAGCCCAGATTTGGGAAAGCGCAACTTTCCATCGTCGCCGCATAAGCACCCTCCTTCCGGCCAATAACGATCGGAGTCCGCCCCAACTTGTCGCGAGCCGCGTAGATGCCATCATCAGTTAGCAATATGATCGAGCACGAACCGGCGACGGCATTCTGGGCAATCTCAATACCCTCAGCGAAGGTGGCACCCTGGTTGATGAATAGCGCCACCAATTCGGTAGGATTTATTTCTCCTCCGCTCATCTCGGAAAAATGCGCTGAGCGCAGGCAGAACATCTTCTGTACCAGCTCGCCCACGTTTGCAATGCGACCGACAGTGACAATGGCGTAATTTCCCAAATGGGAACCAATGATCAACGGTTGATCCTCCGTGTCGCTGATCACCCCAATACCCATCCTCCCTTTCAGTTTGTGGATGTCGTGCTCAAATTTAGAGCGGAACTGAGCATTCGTAATATCGTGGATAAAGCGCACACATCCAGTCCCGTCATGCACAGCTAACCCACCTCGACGAGTTCCAAGATGCGAATGATAATCGGTTCCGTAAAAGAGATCCGAGACGCAGTCGTCTTTTGAAGCGACACCAAAATAGCCACCCATAACGAGTTTTTGCAGAAGTTTGCCGAACCGCAAGGGCAGCCTATGAACGGCCTCGAGCTAACTCAAGCACCAATTCGAATAGCGGAATTTCAACCACCAAAATCATCACCCCATTACGATCAAGACAAACCTAATCGCATTCTCGTGCAGGTGACGGTCGCATCGTGTCATGAGCCAGTGGATCAATCTATCCGCTTAAGGATCGCCAGCCAGGCAGTTGAGTTAGGGGCGTTCCCGCCGAGCACCAGGATCTCACCCTTGGGAAAGGCCTGCGTGCGTTTGACGATTTTCTTACCTCCGGTCGCCAAGAGGGTAACTTCAACGTCTAAACCGCCAAGGCTCGTAATCTCTATGTCGCATCGGCCTAGCTCGAACTTGCGGGTGGCCTTGGCGGGCAAAGCAACTTGTTTTCGTGTAACCTCGAAGTAATGCGACCATTTCAGTGGGAGTTCTCTAAGTTTCTTGAGGATATCAGCTTCCACAGGCTTGTGTTGCGGGTTTGGGGACTTGGCGTCGGCCGTCCCCCACACCAACTGGGCCTCGATCTTAAGGTCGGCAGCCAAAACATCCGCCAAACCAATACCGGAAACCAGCAGGCCAACCACAACCCATGCCCGCCAAAATGCAGGTGCCACTCTGATTCTCATTATTAAACTTAAATTAAGAAACTTCCCGCAGCCTTTCAACCTAGTTCTCCGCCGGATACGAAAGCCATACCAATGTGGTCCCAGCTGAGTAGTCCCGATAGGTGAAAGCACCAGGGTCACCTAGCGCAGTTTCCACTTCGGTGGCGGAGCTCTGTCCGAAATACCCAGTACCACGGAATGCCACTAAACCGGCGAAAGCCACCAACATCATGGCCGTGACCGGCGCGAGCCTGCGACGAAACCAGCTGACCCAGGATACCCGGTGTTCCAACTGGGGCAGGCGCGATTGCTGAGCCTCAATCCGCCGCCTTATCTGAGACCAATAAAAGTCCTCGGACTCGGTCAAGCGAATGCCCTTTTCGAAACCAACCAGAATCTGACGCGTATTGCGCAATTCTGCCATCAGAGCCATCGACTCCCGGTCCTGGGTGAGTCGATTCGCCATTTCTCTGGCTTCAGCTTCTCCTAGTTCACCGTCCAGGTAGGCCTGAAGTTTGAGTTGCTCATTGATATCCATCATCGCCACTTCTCTTCGTTTTTTACGTCGGCCAACAGGGCCGCCAGTTTGCGACGTGCGTAGAACAGCCGGGACATCACCGTCCCGATCGAACATCCCATTGTCCTAGCTATTTCTTTGTATTCCATCTCTTCAAAAGCATGTAACACGAGGACCGTTCTGTGCTCGTGCGACATCTGGTCCATCGCGCGGTCAATTCTACGCCGCAATTCTTCACGCTCCAATCGCTCGGTTGGGTTTACCGTGAACACTGGCATCTGGCGTTCGACACCGCCTGACTCTTCCGTCATCTCTTCGATGGATTCAGCGCGTTGCCGTTTTTGCTTTCGCAACTGATCCAAGCAGAGGTTAATCACGATTCGGGTCATCCAAGTGCCGAAACTGGAATCGCCCTGAAACTGGGCCAGCCGTTGCCAGCCTTTTACCCAGGCTTCCTGTGAAAGATCAACGGCATCTTCCTCATTCCTCATCATCGTGAAGGCCCTAGCATATATCTTGTCCCGATGCCTAGCCACCAACTCTTCGAAGGCGTTCATGTCGCCCTTTTGAGCAGCCTTCACCAACGCAACATCGTCGGCTAAGGAATGGTCATTTAATGCCATCGGTTTGACGTCGGAGTTTTCCGAGCTATTCAACCCCCATCTACAATTTTCCTTTGGTGCTAGGAACCTGGCCAATTATTCGAGGGTCGCGTTGGCATGCGTGGTCCACAGCCTTGGCAAACGCTTTAAACAGCGCTTCGACAACATGATGCGGCTCGTCCCCGTAAAGCAGTTCCAGGTGAAGATTGCACTTTGCTTCGTTCGCAAAACCTTGGAAGAATTCCCGCGCGAGCCCGAACCGAAAAGCACAGGACATGTCCTGTTTTCGTTCCCGACAACTGAGGGTTTTGAACGCCAGGGAGTCCAATCCGCGCCAGACCAGGTAGGGCCTCCCACTGAAATCGACCACGCAACGAGCCAGGCACTCATCCATCGGCACGAATGCTTCTGCTGTAAATGGATTCAGTGGACTGAACCCGTTGCCATAGCGCCGAATCCCGCGTTTATCACCCAGAGCCACTCCAAAAGCCTGGCCAAGCACTATTCCGCAATCCTCCACAGTATGGTGTGCATCAACTTCCAGGTCACCTTTGCACCGCAGGGTCAGATCAACCACGGCATGCTTCGCAAACAAAATCAGCATGTGGTCAAAAAAGGCAACACCGGTTCGGATTGAAGACTTTCCGCTCCCATCAAGCTTCAACCGAATCTCGATTTGGGTTTCGTTCGTTACCCGCCTCAAACTAGCCTGTCGTTTGATCATTTAAGACAGTTAATCAAAGCCTGTTCGAAAACACAACTACACCTGAAGGTTAACTGGTGTGCTTCGATCCGATACAGGGTTGGTTGATTTGCTGCTTAAAGAGGGCCTTTAATTCTTCATCAATCCCCACACCTGGGCTGATCATGGGGCTTTTACAGGTAATGTGGCCTTATGTTTCAGCTCCTCGATGTCCTTGGCAAGGACCTCTGGATTAGGTGACGCTTTTTGTGCGAGTTGCAACAACTCTACGGCCCTAACCAAGCGCCCCTCAGACTCCTCCATGCGGCCAAGGTGAATAGCGATTTGACTCAATGCTCGCAAATCAGGTTCGTCCGAATTCGCCTGTTGCTCACCCCATTTAGCCAAAGCAAGTTCCCAAATATTCCGCGTGCGTTCAATGTCCTTTCGCGCCTCATGGTAAAGACGGCCCAATTCAAACAGGATTTCGTAGCTATTGGGATTATTCCGCCAGCCATCCCGTAGAAATCGCTCGGCTTCGTCGACCTTTCCCAAAGTCCTCAACCAATACGCCGCAACCGTGTACGAGTCCACCCGCTGAGGATCGAGCTCCGCCGAGAGCTTAAGCCAAGGCAGCATTTCCCGCTCGTTTCCCGCACTCAAATGCGTGTGTTCGGTGATCATGAACCGGCGACCGAAAGCCTCGACCCAATCACGGGGAGTGCCCAGAAAGGACATCGCCTTTTCATGCGGATCGTGTTCATGGCCCTTCTCGCCGTGGTCATGAGCGCAACCAGCGTGGTCATCGGAACACTTTGCTGAGTTGTGATCGTGTTCTCCCTGGCAGGCATGTCCTGCGTGTTCATCATGCTGCTCCGAATCCGCAATCATAGGACTGGAGTCCTTCGGAAGCGCGGTGTGATCGAAAATGGATGGGTAGTAGCCGCTATGGAAGGAGACATCGGCTTGAACAAAGAAATGGTTCGCAAACAGACGGCGCCCGTCACCCAAGACTACCTTGAGGACATTCTCAGCGCCACTTCTGCTAGTCCAGGTGCCCGCCCGAGGCTGCAGAACTGTAGCCAGCGTGAAGCTCAGGACCAGCAACAGGCTCAGAATCCAAAAATAAATCGTGCGGCTCTTCACAGATGCAAAGGTTTGCGTCGAAACGCCAGCCATGTGCCCATGAGCAGAAATCCCGAATACACGAACGCATACAGACCCGCTAACGCGCAATCGCTCCAGGCGATCAGTTTGTGCTCATAGATAATTAAGTCTCTGACGTCATACCATTCCAGATGCGGAATCACGTAATAAACAAGGTAGATGAGGCTACGAATAGGTTCGGGTTGTTCCAACGCCACTTGATTGAGGTGACGCCCCAAGAGCAGTATCCCCAACACAAAAACAAGGCAGATGGTCATGTTTGACGAAGGCGCAGATAGAATAACCGACCCTAACAAGGTAAGACTGATGACCACGGCAAGCATAGCCCAGTGAAGCAAGACAATCTGGGCATATTGCAGCAGTGGCCAATGACTATCACGCGTCCCACTCACCACAGCAAAGAAAAAATAAAACACCACAAGTGCCATGCCACTGGCCAGCCAGCAGCCAAGAAACTTCCCCGCCACCACGTGCCAACGCGTCACAGGTTTGGCAAGTAGGGGAAAAATAGTGCGATTTTCCCTTTCCGCCGGGATCTGCCGAGCTGTGGTCGTAGTCGCGATGACCAACGCAGAAATCCAGATCAACATGAGGCAGATTTCCTTCAGATACCTGGCAATACGCGCGTCGTTAAAAAATGAAATTGAACCCATCACCAGGGTGATCAACGCCGTGAGGATAAAGAGCACATAAAAATCTTTGCGCCGATAAAGCTCCTTGATAACAACTCCAGAAAGTGCTGTAACAATGTTCATACAACGGGTTCAGGCTTATACCCAATCATGGAAAGGAAGATCTGTTCCAGGTTGGCTTGGTGCGACTCGACGAGTTCCGAAACCCGTCCCACGACCTTCAGTTCTCCTTCATTGATAATAGCCACTCGGTCGCATACGGTTTCGACTTCCCCCAGTTCGTGGGAGGAAAAGAAAACGGTCTTTCCCTCGCGTTTGAGGCGCTGAATGATCTCACGGACTTTCATCCGACCCAAGGGGTCCAAACCGCTGGTTGGTTCGTCCAGGATCAGCAGATCTGGATTGTTGATCAGTGCCTGGGCCAAGCCAACCCGCTGCTGCATCCCTTTGGAGTAAGTCTTGATCGGTCTTTTCCGCGCATGCTCCAATTCCACCAGTTTGAGCAACCCGTCAATTCGGCGATCCGCTTCGTCGCGCGATAAACCAAAAACTCTCGCGTAAAAGCGCAACAGTTCTTCCACCGTCAGGAATTTGTAGTAGTAGGTCAGTTCCGGCAGATAGCCGATGCGCTGGCGAGCGATGGGTTCGCGAACGTCTACTCCAAACAGCCTGGCGCTCCCGCCCGTGGCGATTACAAACCCGAGGAGAACATTCATGGTTGTCGTCTTCCCTGCACCATTCGGCCCCAGAAAACCGAAAACCTCACCGGGATAAACCGCTAGGTTCAAATCTCTTACCGCAACTTTCGGGCCCTGGCCATTCTGGACCCGGTATTCTACCCTTAATCCATTGGTTTCTAATATTGGTTCCATGTGCCTCAGCAAAATCGACTCTGACCGATTACGATAAATCGCAACGGTTTTGCAAACAATCTCTTTCCCCTCACAGCAAACTGATTGCCAGTAGGTTAAATTACGCGAGAATACTTGGTTGAGGTTCAGTACGTCATTCCTGTGCAGGATGTTGCAGTTATAGAATACCTCCTCTGGGAGTCACAGAAATCCAGAATCTGGACTGTATTGCCAACCGGTTGACAGAATTTTGACAGCCGTTTATCATTCTTATGCAACCAACTTCCAACCACAGCATCCCTTAGAGATTCGAAAACAAATGCATTCTTAGGTAAGAATCGCTTGTCTATGTATAACCGGTGTAGCGATGCAGTAGCGTATCCGAGTTCACCAGGCAAAAAACAGCCAAAATCTGTGGTCACAGCGGGTGGTTGCGATACCGGTTAAGGCCGGCGGCCAGATTTCGTCGAGACGACCGCACTACAGGGTGTGGTCAGCGCGCCGACTTTGTCTGAAAGAGCAAAGCAAGCCCTCCAAACCCCTGCAAAGCCGATCCAACCGCTATTTAGCGCACCCTCGGGGCCCTAACCCGACTTCCGCTATTCGACTGAGAAAGCGACGATTTTTCGGGTTTTCCGCAGCGTAAGTGGTTGGCACTGTGGCTACGGGTTTTCAAAAGTGGCTGTAGTGCAGACCTACTCTCTTTTTGTTCACGTTGGTCTGTGCATAATCGGATGCCAACATGTTTCTCAAAGACACCCTGCGGTTCAAAGACGGCAAGGAGCATCATTACTGGAGCCTGGTCGAGAATCGGCGAGTCGATGGCGGACGCAAGGTGGTGCAGCGGCACGTACTTTACCTGGGAGAAATTAATTCCTCTCAACAGGCTGCCTGGCGCAAGACCATCGAGATCTTTGAGGCCGGCTCAAAACGGCCCCGAACGGTGTCGTTGTTCCCGGAGGAGCGAGCTCCCGAAGTGGATGACGACCAGATCGTCCGCATCCGCCTGGACCAACTGGAGCTGCGCCGCCCGCGGCAGTGGGGCGCCTGCTGGCTGGCGAGTGTTCTCTACCAGAAACTCGGATTGGACGAGTTTTGGAGCCAGCGTTTGCCGGCCAGCCGCAAAGGCACCCGCTGGGATCATGTGCTCCAAACACTGGTGAGCTATCGGCTCATTGATCCGGGCAGTGAATGGCGTCTGCACCGGGACTGGTTCGATAAGAGCGCGATGGCCGATTTGCTGGGCGGCGATTACCGCCTGGCCGCCGACGACACTCTCTATCGTTGTCTGGATGAACTGGTCGAGCACAAAGCGGGGCTCTTTTCCCACTTGCAGGAGCGGTGGAAGGACTTGTTTGCCGCTCGATTTGACGTGCTGCTCTACGATCTGACCAGCACGTATTTCGAAAGCGATCCGCCCTTTGCCGAAGGTGACAAGCGCCGGTTTGGTTACAGTCGCGACAAGCGCTTTGATTGTGTGCAGGTGGTCATTGCGCTGGTGGTCACGCCGGAAGGTTTTCCGCTGGGCTACGAAGTGCTCCCGGGAAACACGCTGGATAAAAAGACGCTCCGTTCAGCGCTGGCCTCCATTGAGAAGCAGTACGGAAAGGCCGACCGGGTGTGGGTAATGGACCGCGGTATTCCCACCGAAGAAACCCTTGAGCAAATGCGCCAAAGCGATCCGCCGGTCCGTTATCTGGTGGGCACGCCCAAAGGTCGTTTGAGCAAACTGGAAGCCGCGCTGACCGAACTGCCCTGGCAGCAGGTCCGTGAGGGGATCACGGTCAAACTGCTGCCGCACCAAGGTGAGTGCTACGTGTTTGCGCAGAGCGCCTCGCGGATCGACAAGGAACGGGCGATGCGACGGCGTCAACTCAAGGCCTTGTGGAAGCGCTTGCCGGAGTTGCGCCGGATGAAGCATCTGAAGCGGGACGAACTCCTGATGAAGTTGGGTGCTGCCCGCCAGCAATGGCCGACGGCCTGGCGCCTGGTGGCATTCCGCGTGCCCAGGAAGGATGAAGAGATCAACCAACAGACCTTCACGTGGCGGTTGCGCAAAGCCAAGCTGCGGCAGGTGCGCCGCCGCGAAGGACGTTATCTGCTACGGACAAATCTGACGGAGGAAAATCCGGTCAAACTCTGGGAATACTACACCCAACTGACCCAAGTGGAGGAGGCCTTCAAGAATCTCAAAGGAGATCTGGCCTTGCGTCCCGTTTACCACCAGAAAGAGGACCGGGTTGAAGGGCACATATTCGTGGCTTTCCTGGCGTATTGCCTGCATGTGACGTTGCGCCGCTGGTTGCGCAATCTGGCTCCGGGGCTCACAGCTCGGTCCGTGTTGGAAAAATTTGCGGCGGTGCAGATGATCGATGTTCATCTGCCGACGACCGACGGTCGTCACGTGATCCTGCCTCGCTACACCCAACCGGAGAAGGAACTCCAAGTGTTGCTGGATCAACTCAAGCTCGGCTTGCCGGAGCAGCCACCGCCTCGGATTACCGCAGCCGGCAAGTTGGTCGAGTGAGTCGCTGTAGTGCAGACCTTTTGGGTCGTCCGATTGATTACCAGCCACTTACGCTTTCATCCCACCCCGAATAGCGGAAGTCGGGCTAAGTTGGGGCCAAAAGTCAAAACTCATCCAATGCATCCCAAAGCAAGCACATGCGCTAAGTTTTGGGGAGGGCACCATTCCGTATTAGTGCGGAGTGACTTTAAGCCCAGATCTGCTACCATGTCTCCGTTGCTGCCATTAGCATCGATAGCTATGCACGGAAAGATGTACAAACTGCGGAGCCGAGCCGTCAAAAACGGAACCGATGCTTTGATCGACCTTGATCTCGAATTCGAAGGCCAGCGGGCTTTTGTCATCTGGGATTGCATCCCCATTGGCGCCTACCACTTGAAAGCGCGACTGGAAATCGACTCCGCCCTTCTCGAACCCTCCGAACGCAACACGATCGATTACGTGTACCACGGCAAACTCTTCTTGCCGCAACCCCAGAATAATTAGCCGGCGCCGCTCGCCGATCAAAACCGTCGGCAAGGTCTCGGTCTTGAGTGGGGGCGTCTCGTCGGGAAGGTGCTGGAGCGGCACTTTCGGGGAAATCGGCCCTGCCCGACTAAAGGGGGTTACCACTGCCGCTCGAAACCCCTCGCCAATTTTGTGGTCCTTTGGTAGCTTGCCGAACCATGTATTTCCGGGGGAAAGCCTTTATTTCGGATGCCTTGGAAGGCCTGGGGCGCATAGCCCTGCTGGCCCGCGATACCTTTGCTTCCCTGATGACCTTGAAGGTCGCCTGGAAAGATCTTGTTTACCAAATCTATTTCGTCGGAATTAAGTCCCAGTCCGTCGTCCTGATCACCGGCGCTTTTACCGGCATGGTGCTCGGTGCCCAGACCTATTTCCAGTTTCACAAGGTCAAGATGGACACCGCCACTCTGGCCGTCGTCAGCGTCTCCATGTGCAGCGAACTCGGTCCCGTCCTCACCGGCCTGATGGTCGCCGGCCGTGTCGGAGCCGCTATCGCTGCGGAACTCGGCACGATGCGCGTGACAGAACAGATCGATGCCCTGCGCACCCTTGCCACGCACCCGGTGGATTACCTGGTGGTCCCGCGCTTGCTCGCTCTGCACATCGCCTTGCCCATACTTACCGCTGAATCCATCGCCATCGGCATCTATGCCAGCCACCTTGTCGGGACCCACCTTCTCGGGATCGATCCAGTCTACTCCTGGCACAATATGGTCGCCTATACTGATGGATCAGATGTCGTGGTTGGCATGGTAAAAGCCCTTGCTTTCGGCGGGATCGTCGGGCTTGTTGGCTGCTACAAGGGCATGAACTGCGGTGAAGGCGCGGAGGGCGTGGGCCGCGCCACTACGGAGGCCGTGGTCTACTCCTCCATTAGCATCCTTATCCTCAACTTCTTCCTCACCTTAAGTTTAGGACAACTCCTGGAAATGCTATAAACCGCAACGTCCACTCAAGCATGCCTCGCCGTCTATGATCCTGGTTGAAAACCTCAAGAAAAGCTTCGGATCGCACCAGGTCCTCGACGATGTCAATTTCGAGATCCAAGCGGGCGAATCTGTGGTGATCATCGGCCGCAGCGGTGGCGGAAAGAGCGTTCTCCTCAAGCACCTCATCGGCCTGCTCAAACCCGATTCCGGAAGTGTAAAAGTGTCCGGAGAGAACATCGTACCGATGAACGAACGCGAGCTCCTGCGCATCAGACATCGCTTTGGAATGCTGTTCCAAGGTGCCGCACTCTTCGATTCTATGACCGTTGCCGAGAACGTCGGCTTCGCGTTTCGCCGCGATCCCTCCATATCCGAAAAGGAAATTGCCCAACGAGTGGCAGAAGTCCTTGACATGGTAGATCTGCCCGGCGTCGAGAATAAAAAGCCGTCTGAACTCTCTGGTGGCATGCGCAAACGCGTCGGTCTGGCCCGCGCCATCATTTACCGGCCGGAGATCGTCCTCTATGACGAACCCACCACCGGGCTCGATCCCATCGTTTCGGACAGCATCGACCAACTCATCCTGCGAGTCCGTGACCGCCTCAATGTCACTACCGTGGTTGTCACTCACGACATGCGCAGCACGCGTCGTGTAGGCCAGCGGATTCTCATGCTGCACGACCAAAAAATCTACGCCACCGGCACTCCGGAGGAAATCTTCAACTCCAGAGACCCCATCGTGAAGCGCTTCGTCGAAGGCGTCTCTGACCCGAAAGAACTGTATTTTTGATGATGAAAACCAGACTTGAATGGAAAGTCGGCCTGTTTGTTCTCCTCGGATTGATCCTGCTCGGAGTATTGTTGCTTCAATTCTCCAAAGGCCTGACTTTCTTCCGACCCACCTACAACGTGATGCTGCACGCCGCCGACATCTCCGGCCTAAAGAAGAACGCAAGCGTCCTCATGTCCGGCGTTCAAGTCGGAACCGCCTCCGAAATCCGCCTCGCACCGGACGGCAAGAGCGTGACCATCACTCTCAAGATCTTCAGCCAGTACGCAATTCACAGAGATGCGAAGTTCGCCATCGAACAATCCGGCTTTCTCGGAGACCAATACGTCGCCATTCGCCCTGGCAGCAATGCCGCAGGCAAATTCGGCGACGGCGACGTCGCCGAGGCAGAAAAACCCTTCAGCCTGCAGGAGATCATCGGCTCCTCAAGCGACTTCATCGACCGAATAGGAGCCACCATCCAGCGGTTGGACGAATCGATCTCTAACCTGAACCGATCCGTGCTCAGCCCGACCACCCTGACTAATCTCTCGCTTACAGTGACCAATCTCCGGGCTCTCTCCGAACGCGCGAACATATCGCTCGAGAACCTGAACCGGTTGATCGACACCAATAGCCCCGCCATCAAGCATGCAGTAAGCAACGTGGTCCTGTTCTCCGAGAACATCCAGGGAACGGCCCAATCGATTAATGCGTTGCTCGCCACGAACTCTCCCGCCATCGACCGAGCGGTGAAAAACGTTGAAAGCTCAATGGAAATCCTCAACTCTATGATGGCAGACGTCCGAAGCGGCAAAGGCACCGTCGGAAATCTGCTGAATAACGACCAAATGGCGACGAACCTGGCGCAAATTACGGCGAATCTGAGCATTACCAGCAGTAATCTAAACCGGCTGGGCCTGTGGGGAATCCTTTGGGAGCGCCGCCAGCCCAAAACCCCGAGCCAGACATTCGAGACGCTCCAGGCCCCGAAGCATCCTTTCAACTAACCGCACGACCAATCCGCGCCCCCTTTTATGGCACTCTGGGTCATCCGCATCCTGTTCCTCGCTATGTGCACAGTAGGCGGGTTTGCCGTGAGCCAGGTCCGCCCCGAGTTTGTTACCAAGCCCCTCAGCGGTTTTATCGGCATGGGAATCGGATTCGCCTTTGGATGGATCATGATCGGCATCGATGAACTCCTCAAGGGCTTCTCCCTTCGGGCCTTTTCTGCCACAACCTTCGGCCTGCTGCTTGGAACACTGGTGGCGCTCTTGATTGACCGCTCGGGCCTTTTTGAAAACGTCGAAGAAACACCCACTCGCTGGCTCATCCGGCTCGGCCTGTTCTTAAGCTTCTCCTACATCGGCATCGTGCTCGCCATGCGCAGCAACAAAGAGGATTTTTCCCTGATCATTCCTTACGTTCGCTTTGCCCCGCAGAACAAGCCCGAACGTCACCTGCTGCTCGACACCAGCGTGATTATTGATGGACGTATCGCCGACCTCGTGGAAGCCAACTTCGTCGAAGGCCTCCTGGTGGTTCCCAGGTTCGTGCTAAAGGAACTCCAGCAGATTGCCGACTCAGCCGACCCCATCAAGCGGGCCCGCGGCCGCCGCGGCCTGGAAATGCTCAACCGCCTCCAACGCAACGCCCGCAATGAAGTCAAAATTCATGACGGCGATTTCGCCGATGAAAAGGAAGTGGATGCCAAGTTGATTCGCTTGGCCCGCAACCTCGGCGCGAAACTCTTCACCAACGACTATAACCTCGCCAAAGTCGCTGAATTGCAGAACGTCAACTGCGTCAACCTGCACGAACTCGCCAAGTCGATGCGCGTTATCCTTCTGCCCGGCGAAGTGATGTCGTTGCGGATCGTTCGCGAAGGCCGCGACAAAGGTCAGGGCATAGGTTATCTTCCCGATGGCACTATGGTGGTGGTAAATCATGCCCAAAACCACATTGGCCAGCAGGTGGACGTTCAAATCCAAAGCAGCCTGCAAACCGGGGCGGGTGTGATAGTGTTTGCCGATCTTCGCCAGACACCCACCCTCGCCACCTGAACGAGAGAAAGCTTATGTCACTTGTCACCGTTTACCGCGCCCTGAATCCAGCCGATGCCCAATTGGTCCGCTCAAGACTCGACGCCGCCGGTTTCCATGCCGTCGTCATGCATGAACTGTCGTCCTTGAGCATGGACGGCTACGCCCTGGCCGCCGGCGGAATCAGGGTGGAGGTGCCGGAATCGGAAGCTGAGGAAGCCTCACAGTTTCTGCAACCTCAGCCTCCCACCGAGACCGACCCGCAATAACACTGGTCCGTTGGTGCCGTTCTCTCTCTTTTGCCGTGTCTAATACTATGCCTACTGCCAGGCTCAGAAAGCCCCTATCTCAACTTCGCCGGATGCTCCCTGCATCAGATTTCAGCTTGGATCCCGCGGTCCTCAATGAATACGCGACCGACAAATGGTTCGCTTCGAATCTGCCGGATGCAGTCGTGTTCCCCCACAACACCCAAACGGTGGCAAAGGTCCTATCGTTCGCCAACCGGCACCGAATTCCAGTGACCCCCCGCGGGGCTGGTCACGGCTATGTGGGAGGTTGCGTGCCGATGCACGGCGGCATCGTGATCTCTCTCGAGCGCATGAATCGGATCAAGCAAATCAGCGCTAGCGATTTCGTAGCTGTCGTTGAACCCGGAGTAAACACAAAACATCTCCAGGAATGCGTCGAGAAAGAAGGACTGTTTTATCCGCCGGACCCCGCGAGCCGTGGAAAAAACGCTATCGGCGGGAATATCGTGACTAACGCCGGCGGGCCCCGATGCCTCAAGTATGGGGTCACCCGCGATTATGTCATCGGCCTGGAGGTGGTGACAGCTGAAGGCTCAGTACTGAGGCTCGGCGGACGCACCCACAAGAACAAAACTGGGTTTGAACTGCACCGCCTCTTTGTCGGTTCCGAGGGTCTGCTGGGAGTCGTTACCGAAGCTACGCTTAAGTTGCTTCCATTGCCCCCATTCCGGGCGTGCCTGGCAGCCGGGTTTGATTCCATGCGTTCCGCGGTGCGTGCTTTGCATGAAATCTTCAGAGCCGGGTTTCTGCCCGCTGCACTCGAGTTGGCCGACCAGTTCACCCTGGCTGCGGCCTATAAGCGAACGGGAAGCGAACAGCTTCGCGGCTGTCGCGCGCATTTGATCATCGAACTTGACGGGCAAATCAAATCGGTTCGCAGCGAAGTGCGCGACGTCACTACCCTCCTTGGCACGATAAAACCGCTCTTCATACAAACCGGCCTCGGACCGGAACAATGCGAACGCATTTGGGAGGTCCGGCGTGAGTTCTCCTATGCGCTGCGCGACACCGGCCTGACCAAGCTCAACGAGGACGTGGTCGTGCCACGCGGCCGGCTCGAGGATCTCTTCGATTTCGCGGCCCGCCTCCAGAAGAAACACGGCTTCCCCATCGCCTGCTTCGGCCACGCGGGTGATGGCAACATCCACACCAACATCATGGTGGACCTGACACAATCCGGTGCAAAAAAACGGTCGGAGCTCGCGTTGGACGAATTATTCCACCAAGTTCTCGCTTGGGGCGGTTCGATCACCGGCGAACACGGCATCGGCTTGGCGAAACGACGTTGGTGGCCACTAGCAGTCTCCCCTGAAGTGCTGGCCTTGCATCGCACCTTGAAGAAAACCCTCGATCCAAACGGCATTTTGAATCCAGGAAAGTTCCTGGATCGGGAATCCACAAAACCCAGCCAAAAAGCGGCCACACGAAGCGCCCGCTAGCCTTGGTCCTCAGGCACGCATTCGATTTCCACCGCCGGCAAAGCCTTCCCCTGCCCCGGTGCGATTAACACCACCATTTCTCCCTTGAGGGAGCGTTTCTGCAGCTGGACCAGAAGGTCCGTCGCCGACCCGCGCAGATACTCTTCGAATTTCTTGGTCAATTCGCGTGCAATCACCACTTGCCGCTCCGGGTAAATATCCTGGATCTCGTTAAGCAACTTCTCGATCCGAAAAGGTGACTCGTAAAGCACGAGGGTGCCCGGAACACCTGCCAGGCTTTGCAAGCGCTTGCGTCTCTGGCCGGATTTGTGAGACAGAAAACCAATGAAGTGAAACTCATCCGCCGGCAAACCGCTGGCCGTCAAACCGGCAACCAGGGCGCAAGGCCCTGGAACGGACTCCACGCGGAACCCCGCGGCGAGCGCCGCTCTCACCACGCGCTCACCCGGGTCGCTAATGCCCGGACTGCCAGCGTCTGTCACCAGCGCAATAGTTTCACCCCGGCTGAGCCGTGCCAGAATCTGCTCACTGCGTTTTGCCTCGTTGAATTGAAAGTAGCTCACCATGGGCTTTGAAAAGCCAAAATGTTTAAGTAGTTGGCCGGTACGCCGCGTATCCTCGGCTCCCACAAGAGTGCATTCCTTGAGCGTGCGCAGAGCCCGAAGCGTAATGTCTTCCAGATTCCCAATAGGAGTCGCCACCAGGTACAAGGTTCCTGGTGCAAGGGGCGGTAAATTCTCAGTCATATTCGGCGGCAACCTAGCATCCAGAGTGAAGGCGTGTCGTTCACCGGGAACCACCTCGCCGTTGCGCAAATACCGCCGCTATAATAATGGCCCCGGTCAGCATCAAACGGCTGGCTTCCGGCACAGCGTTAATGCTCAGAATCTTGTCCAAATACCCGATGATCAGAGTCCCTAGCAGCGTCAGGCCGATGCCTCCCCGCCCGCCACTCAGGGTGGTACCGCCAATAACCACCATCGCAATTGCCGTTAACTCGTAACCGCTTCCAGCTTCAGGATCCCCCTGCAACTCCTGGGCAGCTTGGCAAATGCCAGCTACCCCGGCAAACAGTCCGCAGGCCGCATAAGCCATTACCTTAGCCCAGGCGACAGGCAGACCCGACAACCTTGCCGCTTCCTCGTTCGCACCGATGGCATACAGGTAGCGCCCCCACACGTGCCTAGAAAGCAGCAGCCAAGCTACCACCGCACAGCCAAGGAAGATTACACTCACCATGGCGACATTGCCCCCCAACACCCGGCTGTCAACCCATCGAAACAACGCCGGCACCCCCACAAACTCGTAGCCACCGTCCGCTGTTTTGACCGCGGTGGAAACTTTCATTCCGCCCGAAGCCGTCTTGGCAAGGCCACGCGCGAAAACCATCATCGCCAGCGTGGCTATGAAAGGCTGAATCCCGAAGCGACCCGTCAGCATGCCAGATACCGCCCCACAGCCCAGGCCAATGATCAACACTGTGGGAATCGTCACCCATGCAGACCAGCCCCAGTGGATCGCCATCAGGGACAAGCTGACGGAACAGAGCGCCAAGACACTGCCCACCGCCAGGTCGATCCCGGCAGTGATGATAACCAAGGTCATGCCACAGGCCAGGATGCCAAATACCGAAGCCTGGCGCAGGGCGTCCCGATGGGTGCCCGCCTTAAAAAAAGCTCCGTCTGCATTGAAAATGCACCCCACTAAGAAGACTAGCGTCAGCGCCAGGAGCGCACGAAAAGCCGGAGACGCAAGCCACCTTGCGAACGCATCCGCTGACGAAGCGACTCGTTCAACCGGAGGCACGACTGAATCGTTCATAGTGATTAGCTTAACGAAATCAAACCTTAGGGTTTGCCCGTCGTTTTGGACAGTCAAAATCTCCGCCACCCTACCGGACGCGGCGGCAGGAGACTGAAACGTAACGTGTCTGCGGGATGATGAACTTCCGCGCTTCGACCGTGACCGCAACCGGGCGATACCGGGACAGCAGATGATCTGCAATATCAACCACGAGCTTTTCCAGCAATTTCCATGTCCGTCCCTGCCCCAATGCCACCAGGTCGTCAACGACCAACTGGTAATTCAGGGTGTCTTCCACCCTGTCGCTGGCAGCGGCGGTAGCTATCTCACACTCCAGAGTCACGGTGAGCAGCAGACGTTGCGGGTGGGCTCGTTCGATTTCGGGCACTCCAATCCGGTAAAACACTTCCAGGTCGGCAATCGTGATTAGATCCATACGCGCCTCACGGTTTGATGTTTTCCTGGCGCTCTACGAGCGCCTGAAGCAGCTTTCGAGTCGGTTGATTGATTGGCATGTTCAGCGCCTCACCCACCTCAACCCAGTGGTACTCGCGGGCCTCGTCGTTTAAGGTGACCGTGGTATCGCCCACGCACCGGCAAACGAAGTTCAACAAAACGAAATGAGCGTCCCGATAGAATTCCCGCGAATGAATGCTGTCTTGTACCAGCACGAATTCAATGTCTTTAATATCGAGGTTTGTCTCCTCCTTGACCTCCCGCCGCAACGCTTCCTCTGAGGTTTCACCCCATTTTATCTTGCCACCGGGAATGCCCCATAGATTCGACCATTTCTGAGTCCGGATCATCAGCACGCGCCCTTTAGCTTCGAAGATGGCCGCTCCGACGGTCGCAATGGGAGGGTGCCCTTCCTCAAAACGCTTAGTTTGCGGCCTGAGCACCATTTGGTTCTCCTGCAAAATCTGCTGAAGTTCCCGCAGGTGCTCCACAATCAGATCCGGCGATGACGCCCGCAACTGCTCCAGGGTGTTATACCCTGTAAGCACCGCACACGAATGGACGCCTCCGTGGCGCGCCGTTTCAATGTCGTGTTGCATGTCACCAATGAACAGGGTCTCATCTGCGTTCAGCCCGTGTGTCTCGAGAATCTCGTGAATCTTCTGCCGCTTGTCCCAGACGTTGACATAAGGCTGGTCCAGGTATTCTCCGAATCCGGTTACCCGCGCCTGCACCGCATAATGCTCGCTGTGGACCGTACTTAGCAAGAACGTCCTCACCCGCTGGGCCCGGCAAAACGCTAGAAAATCCCGCGCATAGGGTAATTCCCGCACCGAATCCTGCACCTGCCGGAAATGGCTGTGGAACCACTCCTCCAACTGGTTAAAGGGAATGTGCGGCACATGGCGGTCGTAGAAGATAGTAAACGGCAGGCAAAACTCCGAGCGAAACTCCTCCAGGCTCATCTCCGCCCGCTGCGACTGGCTCAGCACATAATTGGTGGCCTTCCAGACAGCCGGCAAATCGTCGACCAACGTGCCCGACCAGTCAAAAATGATGTTACGAACCATGCTCAGAGTCTAGAGGTGCAGCCCCCATCGGGCAACGTTTGTAACTCTCTCTCGCAAACCACCATCACCCGGCCAGGAAGCAAAAGCGGCCCCGGTCTGACATCCGCCAGCACGGGGCCTGCTTGATCACAGCACCTAGTTATTAAGCTCTCCTAGAATAGGGTAACGACCACGGCTTGCGATATTTCACACCCACCAACTTATCGGCGTCCCGATCGTCTATGATCTTCTCCTTAGTCGCGTCCCAGTAAAGCTTTCGTCCTGTGCGGTAAGCAATATTGCCCAAGTGCGCCACGGTGGAAACGTGATGTCCGGCTTCGAGGTTGAGGCAGGGTTGTTTGCGGGTCTTCATGCAACTTAGAAAATCCCGCACGTGGGCCGGCCTCGGATCCCCGCTGCCAGGTTTACGCTCAGAATCCAGATTCGCCTGCTTGCGCTCGGTGACAATCTCCCAACCACCGTCGTTCAGGATGATCGTGCCTTCTGTGCCGCTCCATTGCACGCCCCACGATCGCCCGTGCAGACCGTTGTTCAGACCGGCCTTGTGTTCCCATACCAGCATGTAGGATGGAAACTCATAAACCGTAATTTGGGCGTCCGGCGTCTCCGAATTGTCCTCGAAAACGTATTTGCCTCCGCTGGAAGAAACCGATTTCGGCCATTCCCTGCCTGTGCCCATCAACATCATATTAATGAGATGGACGCCCCAGTCAGTCATCAGACCACCCGCGTAATCCCAGAACCAACGGAAGTTGAAATGGAACCGGTTCGGGTTGAAGGGCCGTTTCGGCGCCGGACCCAGCCACATATCGTAATCCACTCCCTGCGGGGGCACTCCATCCGCCGGATTGCCAATTGTGGGCAACCAATCCAGATAGGCCCAGCCGCGCACCACACTGATTTTTCCGAGTTTGCCTGACCGGATGAAATCCGTGGCTTCTATGATGTGTTTGCAACTCCGCCACTGCGATCCCATCTGGACCACTCGGCCATGGCGGTTCGACGCCTCAAGCATCGCACGACCTTCATCAATCGTCGTCGCCAGCGGTTTCTCTACGTAAACGTCCTTGCCCGCCTGACACGCCAACACGGTCGGAAGGGCGTGCCAGTGGTCTGGGGTCGCAATCACCACCGCGTCCACGTCTTTGCGATCTAATATACGCCGGAAATCTTTGTAGGTGTCTGGTTGCTTGTTCCGTTGCTTCTGACAGATTTCCACGCCCTGTTTAATCATCGCGTCGTCCACGTCGCACACAGCGACACAGTCGACTTCTGGGTTGAGGAAAAAGCAGGATAGATCTCCCTTACCCATCCCACCCGCCCCAATCAAGGCGATGCGAACCTTATCGTTGGGGCCAGGCTCAGCGGCGCGCACAGATCGTATGAACGGTCCGGATAAAGCGCCCGCAGAAAGAAGCCCGGTGGTAAAAGCGGAGTTCCGAATGAATTGGCGGCGTGTGAGTGGATTCATAACCATAAATTTATTTGACCCTAAAACTTTGCGACGTCCTCATCCTCAGGTCCAGTCTAAAATGCCACATCCCGACGCAGTTGAGCAAAATAGACCAAACTCACAAATGCCCCACGGATTCCTCTCCATTTCTGCCGCAGCCCAATCCCGGTGTCGGCACTGATGGCATGAATCGCCTGTCAAAATCCGAATCCCTCACTGACTCGAGCTTGCCAGAGACGGAAGGAAAGGTATCGTCGTAATGAGCTTTTTTTACCGCCTATGAAGACACGAGTTCGTTTTGCGCCGAGCCCAACCGGTTTTTTGCACATCGGAGGGGCTCGAACAGCGTTGTTCAATTGGTTATACGCCCGCCATACCGGCGGCACCTTCGTTCTGCGCGTCGAGGACACCGACGCCGCCCGCAACTCCCAAGAAGCGGTGGATGTTATCCTCAACGGCTTGCGCTGGCTGGGCTTGGACTGGGACGAAGGCCCGATCACCAGCGATGCCACTGCCCCCGGCAAGGGTGATTACGGCCCCTATTACCAAAGCCAGCGGAAGGAGAACTATCAGCGGCGTGTCGAGGCCCTGCTATCCCATGGCTTGGCCTACGAGCACGAAGGCGCCGTTAAGTTCAAAATGACGCGCGAACCCGTCCTCATCTATGACCTCGTCGTCGGAACCGTGCGCCGCGAATTGACCGACCGCGAGCAACTCGACCCGGATTTTGTCATCGTCCGATCCGACGGGCAGCCCGTTTTTCACTTGGTCAATGTGATCGACGACCTGGAAATGAACATCACCCACGTCATACGGGGCGAGGATCATCTTAGTAATACGGCTAAACATATCGCACTTTTCAAAGCGTTTGGCGTGGAGCCACCCAAGTACGCGCACATCCCTCTGATCCTGAACCTCGATGGAACCAAGATGAGCAAGCGCGACAAAGGGGCTTCCCTCTCCAGCTACATGGAGGAAGGTTACGCACCGGAGGCGGTGGTGAATTATCTCTGCCTGCTGGGTTGGTCTCCGAAAAACAACCGGGAAAAAATGGATCTCCGTGAGGTCGTCGAGACGTTTGACCTGCCGCAGATCCTTCGCCACAACGCCCGCTTCGACCTCACGAAACTGACCTGGCTAAACGGCGAGTACCTCAGGGAAATGGACGACGAGCGGTTCCGCGAACTCTCCGTCCATGCCCTTCGCAGGGGGGGCCTCGATACCGACCGTTACCCACTCGAATACGTCAAGGCCGCGTTGGAGACTTGCAAAGGCAAAGTCAAACTTTTCAGCGATCTCCCCGCCTACGCCGGGTTCTACTTCAAGGAACAGGTCGATTATGACCCGGAAGCGGTGCAACGGGACTTCACTGCGGAAAACAAACTCCGAGTCCAAAAGCTCCGTGAATCCTTGTCCAAACTGCAGCCTTTTGAGCCGGACCCGATTGGAGCCACGTTAAAAGCAGTCGCGCAGGAATGCGGGGTTAAGACCGGGGTCTTGGTCCACCCGACCCGGTTGGCTTGCTGCGGGAACACCGCTGGCCCAAGCCTTTACCACTTGCTCGCGATCCTTGGAAAAGAAAAGGTCTTGCAACGGCTCGACACCGCTATCCTGAAAATGGTCTAGGCAGTGGGCGTGCTCGCGCTGAACTCAGCGCACCAGGTTTTTGGTCTTGGCCCTGGACTCCTCGGCGAGGCGCTGCTTGAACGCGGTCAATTTAGTCCGCAGCGACTCGTCGCCCACGGCCAATATTTGGATCGCCAGCAAACCCGCGTTGCGCGCGCCACCGACAGCCACGGTGGCTACGGGTATGCCCGGTGGCATCTGGACGATTGACAGCAACGCATCCATTCCCTCAAGTGCCTTGCCTTGAATCGGCACACCGATCACCGGCATGGTAGTGAACGCCGCGGTCACCCCCGGCAAATGGGCCGCTCCCCCGGCGCCGGCGATGATCACACGCAGCCCACGGTCATAAGCGCCCGTAACAAATTCCGCGAGATCGTTCGGTGTTCGATGCGCCGAAATTACTCGAGCATCGCACGCAACGCCAAACTCAGCGCAAGTTTCCACTGCCGCCTTCATCACCGGCCAGTCCGAGTCACTGCCCATCAAGACTCCGACCCTTACCTGCTGACTGCTCTCATTGCTCATAAAACACTTAGTTAAAGAATTTCAAGAACCGCTAAACTCGAAATCCCGCCTTGTCAATTCTGATTTACGATCCTGAGTTGGCAAGGCAAGCTCGCCACTCTAACCTCCAGTTCCGCCCGCAGCTTTCGCGCAGCGTAACGTTTGGCTTGGTGTGTGCAGGCTTTGAGATCATACCCCGTCAGGAACAACCAAATCGCAGCCCCGAAGCGGGGACGATATCAGCTTCGCCACTTTAAAGCCGCCACCTCGCCATGGGCTGGGTTGGTGGAGTCTATGCACCTGAGCTGCAGCGTCATCCCATCGCGTTCGACGGCCGCATGGACCCAACCGGCAGGCATCCCCTCCCGAAACACATACCCCACAGGCGGCAGGTTGATAAAGTGGATTCCACTCGGGTCGGTTTGCACCTTCCAAAGATGGGTGTGGCCAAATACGAACGCCTTAACCTGCTTCCGTGGCCGGATGAGATCCAGCAGAGCCTGGGTATCCTTCAACCCCCCGGTGCTGACCTGGAGACTGGGATGGTGGTGTACCATGACTATCGCCGGCTTGGATTGATTCGAGTCCAATGCTCCAGCGAGCCAGTCCAACTGTCCCTCCCCGAGGTGACCGGGGGTTGAATTGGTGCTCTCCAGAGAATCCAGCAGGAACCAATTGACCCGCGCAGAGCGAAGGATGGCTACCTGCTTGTCCACGACTGGACTTGGGAAATCACTTAAGTAGCCCATCGCCTGGCGAAACCGTTCCCGGTTATCGTGATTTCCCAAGATCAGGTGCAGTGGCAACCGGCGTTTGCGCAAGGGCCCAAGCAACTCGCCCATCAGGCGATAATCCCCGGACTCGCCAGTATTGTAGGCGCAATCGCCCGCGATCAGCACACCTGCAGGCTGTTTGGGGAGCACAGCCAAGTGGTTGCAGACGATCGCCAAGTGGTCCGCCATATTGATGCCGCGCGCCTTTTGGGCACGATCGGCAGGTATATGGGTGTCCGCCAGCAACGCCCAGGAGTTGGGGTCCCGCCGTGCCAAAGCGGCGAATACGGAAAAGCCTGAGCATAAGAAGGCCGCGGAGACGAACGTACGCCTCAGAAACTGTCGGCGGGAAAATGGCGGAAGATAAATCGGCATAGCGCCTGCCTTGTAAACTGGCGTAAGGGCCCTCTCAAGCTTAAACTGTGATGCGATGGGCGTGAAAGCCTGGGCGGTAACCCTGGACTTGCATAGCAATCATCCGTAAAGACACTATTGGCAGAAACACGAACTGGTATGAGTGAGACGGTGACAGAGTCCGGATGGCGCGTTCCCAAATGGGTTTCCACCCTTGTCATCGGACGCCGGCCAAAACGAACCCTCATTCGATTGGTATTCTTGTTGGTGGGATCGGTGGTGATTTTCAAGTTTGTCCTGCTTCCGATCCGCGTGGAAGGCGCCAGCATGCTGCCAACCTACCGCGAACGCGGTGTCAATTTTGTCAATCGGCTGGCGTATCGGACGCACGGTCCCAGGCGAGGAGATGTCGTCGCGATCCGTTACGCCGGTGAGAAGATCATGCTCATGAAGCGCGTGATCGGCCTGCCGGGAGAGACTGTGAGTTTCCGGGATGGGAAGGTTTTCGTTAATGGATCCCCGCTTGACGAACCCTATGTGAAATTGCCAACCAACTGGAATCTGCCGCAGGAAATGGTCGGGCCGAACCAGTATTACGTCGTAGGAGACAACCGCTCTATGCGCGAGTCCGACCATGTCAAGGGCCGCGCGGAGCGCAAGAGAATTGTGGGCAGGGTCTTGCTATGAAGAAATGGATGCCGTGGATGGTTTTCGCCGGGTTCCTGGTGGTTCTTGGCGGGTGGGGATGGCAGTACGTCTTTCCAAAACCCGAGGTCGTGATTCGGAAACGCATGTTGGAACTAGCCCGGACGGTATCCTTTCAAGCTGGTGATGGTAACCTCTCGAAGCTGTCCAGCGCTCAGAAAATAACCACCTTCTTCACGATGGATGCAGATATCGTCGTGGATGGGCCCGGACGCTCACAATATCGAATTAACGGACACTCGGACCTGTTGGAGGCGGCCATCGCCTCCCGGCGCGCGGCGGCTAGCCTGCTAGTCGAGTTCTTGGATATTTCCGTCGAATTAGGCGCCAGCGCGAACGATGCCACCGTCAGTATGACCATTAAAGGTAGAGTCAGCGGGGACAGGGACTATTTCGTGCAGGAAGTTCGTGTTTTTATCGACAAACTTGAGGGCAAGTGGCTGATCAAACGCATCGAAACCGTGAAAGTGCTCACCCAAGCTCACCCGAGCCCTCCACTAACAGCCACATACTCCCTCTGCACGGCCGGGGCAATCAGATTGCCGGCGGGCGTATAATTGCCGCGCTCCGGATAGTTTCCGTTTGTTCTAAGGCAGCGGAAATGGGGCATTCCTGCGTGACAAAAAGGCGCCGACTGGAATGCGAAGCTTGGCGCCGGTAGCCGAAACTAAACCCAGCCGAGTGGTCCTGAGCGGATCGAACCGCCCGCCCCCCGGGTTTTGATTTGGTCATACCGTTATCGTCGTTCACGGTCAGTTGGACGAACTTTCACAACCAGAATTCAGCCAAACTACGTAAAAAAACAAAAACTATCATCCCATGCCCCGCCTGGAAATCGGCGAGGCTGCCGGTCAACCCCTATTGTATCTGTTTGATAAACGAATCCGCTTGAGCAATGGCCGCGTTCATATCGGCCAAGAGCTTCGTGATCTCGTGCTGGATGCTGAGGCTTTCACCCTTCAACGAGGCGATCGCCGCGGCATTCAGATTGTGTTTTAGAAAGAGCACCTGGTCTTTCAGGCGGCTCAAAACGGGCGGCATGCTGTTTTCAGCCCGAACCAACGCCCCGTGGAGTTCTTCATAGCGTCGCTTAGTTTCAATGAGTTGCTCACGGCTTGCCAGGCGCATGCTCTCAGTGGTGTATTCGCCGATCTCTTTTTCCCATTCGGCGAACAGATCCCGGGCGACCGACTCCACTTCCCGAATACGGGTGCCTACCGCCTCCGCCCGATCCACCGAGCGGTCATAATCCTTTTTTAAACCATTGTAGACCTTCTCAAGATCGCCACCGTCGAAACCTGAGATTTCCTTGAGCCGGGTAAGTGCATCCTTGAATTGTTCAGCTGCCGCCTGTTGATCGTCGCGTGCCGCAACCACCTGCTTCTTGAGCAGGTCTCGCTTATGGACCCCGACTTTCTCCCACGCCGAGTAATAGACTGATCGGCAGCCTGTTACCACCATCAGCAGGACACATCCCGCCAAAATCGCGCTTGATCTCATAAGCGGGAGTCTAAGCGATGCTTTGGCATTTTCAACTCTGTATAGAAAGAGTCGCGTGGGCCTAAAAAGCACAGTCTAGCCCGGAATCCGCGTGGAAACGAAACCGCTTCGCGCCAGGTAGAAGCGCAAGAGGAGGTGCGCCGCGCGGCTGATTCCAATCCTCCTGCCCGCAATGCACGGTCCCTGGTTTCTCACAAAACGCTGCCGATCAGGATTAGCCGCAATCCAAAGCGGTGACTCAGAGTCACAGAGATCCACTCCGTCCAATTGCCGATCAATATTCATGGCCTGACACAGCTTTGCTGGGCCACTTGTAAGTTCGCGTCGAAGGGCAACAGGACGACGCACCCGCATCAAATTCTCTCCGGCAACTGGCTCAATCGCCCGAATCAGGACTGCTTCTCCAACACCCGCCGGACGGCAAACGGCGTTCACACAAAAATGTGCTCCGTAGATGAAGTACACATAAGCATGCCCGGGACCACCAAACATCGACCTGTTCCGGTCGGTCACGCCCGAAGCGCCATGGCACGCGGGATCGTCAGACAAATATGCCTCCGTCTCGACAATCACACCGCATGTCTCCTCTCCCAACCTATTCCGCACAAGCCAATGCCCCAATAAGCGGGACGCAACAGTCTTTGCTGTTGGTTGGTAAAATTCTCGAGGCAGCGGATAGCGCACGGTGGACGGTTCTCGCAAGTCTGCCTGAATCGGTGCGACTGTCCTATTCATCAATTACTTGCGCGGGGTGAGACGGTCTTCTCCCATGGCGGAAGATCCCTGGCCCCCAAGGCTTCACAGAATTCCATGAAACCCTCCAGATGCCGCAACCGGGAAGGATGCCTCATTTTACGGAGGGCCTTGGCTTCAATTTGACGGATACGCTCTCGAGTAACTTGAAACTGCTTTCCCACCTCTTCCAGGGTGCGGGAGTAACCGTCGCGCAACCCAAAGCGCAACTCGAGAACCCTGCGCTCCCGCTCGCTCAGGCTATTTAGAACCCCCGCCAGCTTGTCTCGGAGAATGTGAAAACTAGTCGCCTCCGATGGGTTTTCCGAGCCCTTGTCCTCGATGAAATCGCCAATGCTGTTCTCCTCGCCCTCGCCGGCAGGCGCCTGGAGCGAGATCGGCTGCTGGCTCATCTTCAGCACGGCGCGAACCCTCTCCACAGGCAACTTCATTTCATCGGCCACTTCCTCAGCAGTTGGTTCGCGACCGAAATCCTGGAGCAGACGTTTCTGAGTCCGCATCAGCCTGTTGATCATCTCAATCATGTGCACCGGAATCCGGATGGTTCGAGCCTGGTCAGCGATCGAACGTGTCACCGCCTGCCGAATCCACCAGGTGGCATAAGTGGAGAACTTGTACCCCCTCCGGTACTCGAACTTCTCCACTGCCTTCATCAGCCCGACGTTGCCTTCCTGGATCAAGTCAAGAAAGGAAAGACCGCGGTTGGTATAACGGCGGGCAATGGAGATCACCAGGCGCAGGTTCGCCTCCACCATCTCCGTCTTTGACACCAGTGCTTTGGCCCTGTATTTCCGCAGTTGCTCGTAGGCCGTGAGATACTCCCGCCACGGCAATCGCACCAAATCCTGCAACCCGTCAATTCTCAGACGCGCCCCCTGAATTCGGGCCTGCTGGTCTGCCGAGCGAGTCCCCGCCTGCAATCGCTCCAGCTCAGCATTCGTGCTCTGCAGCTTTTCACAAATATTCCCCGCCACACCAGCCATCTCTTCAAACACACGCTGCTTGTAGCCGAATTGCCTCAGGGTTTTTTGCAGCTTGTGGTTAAGCGACGTAAGCTCCTTGCGCCACCGTTCACGAACCGTCGCGCTGCCACGGGCCCGACATCGCGAGAATGCCCGGTCAACCTGCGCGTCCAGGGTGCGAACGGTACCAATCAACCTGCGCAATCGCTTGAGATGTCTCTCGCGAGATTCCCCCAGGGTATCCACGATCACACGGTCGAATCGCTCCTTGGGCGGCTCGCAGACGAGCTTCTCAGCCAGGTTGATGTGTTCCTTCGCAACAAACCCGAAACCATAAAGAAGTCGCCGTGCCGCGTTTTCGTTCTGTTCTATGCGCCGTGAAATTTCCACTTCTTGCGCCCGGGTCAATAGGGGAACGCGTCCCATTTCTCTCAAGTACATCTGCACGGGGTCGTCAAGGTGGTCCAGGCGCAGGTGCTCCTCGTCCTCCGCATCGGGTTGCTTGATATGGTCGACCTCGGACTGATCAACAATCTCGATTTCCAGCCCGCGCAGTTCGGAAAAAAGTCGCTCAAGCTGCTCCGCGGCGATCCCTCTCTCTTCCACCAATTCATTTATGTCCCCATGCGTGAGATACCCTTGTTCCTGAGCCAGGCGAACGAGTTCGCGTACTGTTTCGACCAAGCCCGGCATGTTCAATGTGCCGTTCGCGAGCGTGGCAGACGTGGAACCCCGTGAACCCCCTCCATCACCATCCTCTCGTCTGGCAGGAGGTGCGACCAAGGTGCCGTGGTGCGGCGCTTTCAGCAATTGCCGCCCTGAACCATTGGCGGCGGAAGGATCTTTTTTCGCTGACTTGCGGCGGAGGACTTTTCTACCGAAGCGTTTGGGTTTGTTTCTGATCGCCTTCGCTTTGGACATGATACTTCAATCTCAACAAATTACACCCGCTATAACCAGAAATTCGAACAGACCCATCAGAGAGTCAAGCTTAGTTCAGCCTATTTTCTCAGCCGCTTCCCGGGTCTTTGATTGTGGACGCCGCCTTGGTCTGGCAATGAGGTAGCTTCAAGGCAGCCCACGAGGTTTGATCCACCCCCGTCAGGGTTTTTGCAGAAAACCCATCACGATCTTCACAAATTCAGCCGGAGCCTCCGCGTGCAGCCAGTGCCCCGCTGTCTCGATTGTCTGGATGGTTGCTTGGGGAAACGATTCTCGGATCAGCGAAAGGTCTCGATCGGTTACATAATCGGATTTCCCACCCCGCAGGAACAAAGCAGGCCCGGCAAACGAACCGGCTGGATTGAGTCCGCCGATGAGTTGTTCGTAATTCTCGCGGATCGCAGTCAGATTCATCCGCCACTGAAACGCGCCGCCCGGCCTATGTTCCACATTCTTCAGCAGAAACTGCCGCACCGCCAACTCGGGAATCGTGGGTGCGAGCGCTTCAACCATCTGGTGGCGGGTCGAGTAGCCAGCCAGATCCAGATTCCACAATGCCTCGAGAATCTCACCGTGACCCGGGGGATAAGCCTTAGGCGCGATATCCGCGATCAACAACCGCTTTACCCGCCCGGGAAAGAGGATACTGAATTGCATAGCAGTTTTACCCCCCATGGAGTGTCCAAGCAAATAGACCTCCTTGAGCCCCTGCGCATCCAGAGTCTCCGCCACGTCGCCAGCCATATCGCGATAAGACATATCTGGCAGATGCGGGGATCGGCCATGGTTGCGAAGATCCACCGCGATTACGGTGTAGTTGGCGCCGAACTCACGGCTGAGCGAATGCCAGTTCTCGTGCGAGCCAAACAGTCCGTGGAGGATCACCAGGGGCTCCCCTTGACCGTAGGAATGATAATGCAGTTGCATGAAAATTTGTTACCTCCACCCACTTTATCCCGAGCCCTCCGCCAGACGAGGTAAATCAAACTCGCGGAACAGTCTTCTCTTCGACGGCATGGGCGACATTTGGCAAAACCTCAATTTAGAGCTACCATAAGCCCTGAAACTTATGGCCAAAACCATTGAACTGAATTTAAAAGAAGGAGACAAAGCTCCGTCATTCACCGCGATATCGAGCGGCGGTAACACCATCTCGTTGTCGGATTTCAAGGGGAAGAACGTGATTCTTTACTTTTATCCCAAAGACAACACTCCAGGGTGCACCAAGGAGGCCTGTGCTTTCCGGGATGAGTTTCAGGCCTTCAAAAAGAAAGGAGCCGTCATCCTCGGCGTAAGCACCGACTCTCTGAAATCACATGAGGGATTTGTTAGCAAATTCTCACTGCCTTTTCCATTGCTGGCGGATGAGGAAAAGCAAATCGTTCAGGCCTACGGAGTATGGGGCGAGAAAATGTTCATGGGCCGCAAGTACATGGGAATTCACCGGGTAACGTTTCTTATTGGCCCAGATGGCAAAATCCGACGGATCTGGCCCCAGGTTAAGCCGGAGGAGCATGCGCAAGAGGTACTCGGCGCGCTGTAGGACAGCCCGCCCGCAGCCCCATTACATCCGCTCAAACAGTGGCGGGAGTAACCTCACCTCTTCTTTTTGCCTGCGGGAGTTGAGTAATCGTAAGGATTGATGAACGGAGGTCTCTCAAAAGTGAGACCATCTCCAGTAACACGTGGATCCTTTGCCTCGGTCAGGACCTGGAGAAGGCGTTTGGAAAGTCCGGCACGCGTGGTTTCGTAGGCCGGGTCCGCAGCCACGTTCCGGATCTGGTCGGGGTCCTTGCGCAGGTCGTAAAGCTCCTCCGCAGGGCGCTTGCCAAATGCATAATCGTAATGCCATTTCCACTCGGGATCCGAGCGCTGACTGAAGATCCAGGCTTTAGTCGGGCTGGCGTCGAAATCGGCAAAGGTAACGTGGGTGTCTTTCTCAACAGATGCCACGGAGGGAGCCTCGGTGTCTGTCGCAAAATTGGGGCTGCCCATAGGCCATCGATCCGGAGCGAAGTTGCGGACATAAAGGAAATCCTGGTTTCGAATGGCTCGATGCGGATAAGGGAGATTGCCTTCACGGGCCGCGGCCACATGGCGTTCCCTGCCAGTGACAACCCACGTACGTTCAGCGTCGACCAACCCGGATTTGCTCGAGCGCAACACCGGCACCAGGCTGCGTCCGGTCATGACCACAGGCGGTGTGACGCCGCCCAATTCGAGAAAGGTCGGGGCCAGATCCATCAGGTTGACGAAGTCCTCGACGACACGCCCCCCAACTCCACCCGGCATCCGCGCCAGCAAAGCGACACCCACACCAAAATCGTAAAGATTGCATTTGCCGCCAGGCACACCGGGCATGCCGTGATCGCCGCTGATCACAATCACTGTGCGATCAAGTTCACCCGCAGCCTCCAATTGCTGCAGCAGCACTCCAACCCCGGCGTCCCACGCCTGGATCTCGCCCATATAGTCCGTGAAGTCTGCGCGAACCTCAGGAACGTCCGGCATGAAGGCCGGCAGTTTTCCCTTTAGAGCGTCAGGCTCGATGCCCCACAACTCCTTTCCAGAGCCTTTCTCAAACGCCCGGTGCGTCAAGGTCGGACCAAACCAAAAACAAAAAGGCTGCCCGGGTTTGCGGGCGGAAAGGAACGCCGCAAAATTCTTTCGAACCTGGTCAAGGATCTCGGCTTTGGCAGCTTCGAATTTCATGCCGCGACGCACCCTGCGAGTGGCGGCTTCGCTGAAATTATTGAACTCCTGCCCGGCCATCTCATAGGCGTAAGCCTGCCCGTTGTACGGAGCATCGACTGGTGTGCCTGGGCTCCACACCTTATAACTCTTGCCGATGTGATACCCCGCATCACGCAAGAGCAAGGGGTAGACGGGGATTTTCGAATCCCATTGCGCACCCCGCAGGATGGCCCCAAGCCCCGTACGGAAGAAATATTGGCCGGACAACAGTGAACTCCGGCAAGGAGTGCAGCTCGGCGCGGTGACAAAGGCGTTCTTAAAAAGGATCCCCTCGCGGGCGACTCGATCCAGATTGGGGGTCTGCAGCACCTGGTTGATGGAAGGGCGCTTTTCCACCGCCGCATAGGCCCGGGCATACCGCCCCCAGTCGTCAGCGAAACAGAAAAGAATATTGGGCCGATCGTTGGTTTGAGCCACAACCGGCATGGCGGCAAGCAACAAAACCTGCAAGCTCCGGAGAAAGACTGATTTCACGCTCATTGGATATACCGGGATTGGTAGGGGTTGCTTGCGCCAGGTCAAAACTTCCAGGGCTTGCGAGCCGGCCGGAGCCGAAGACGTTGATTACCTTCCCGATCGCCGGAAAACTTCTCCGCCAGCACATCATAGGTCAGCTTCCGCTTCAAACGGATCGCAATGTCCGAGATGTGGCAGAAGGCATCGGCCAGAACCGCGGACTCGATATCGGAAACGGTCGGTTGCCGGTTCTTGACGGAAGTGAGAAAACCCTGCGCATGATCAGGGCTGTACACGAGCTTCTCGTTAAATGTTTTCGGGTCAAGATCAATGAGGTCGGGCGGGTTGACCTGTATGCGGCTGCGATCCACGTGAACCCAGCCCTTGGTTCCTTCAAAGGCTGTTCCGTGGGTATCCAATTGGCCATACCGCGAACTCCATTCCTGCTGCTGAATAAATTTGTCCTTGGATCCGTTTGGTGTGCTAACGAATTTCATGGTGAGGCCGCGGCTGAACTTCAGATCGACATCCCACGCGATGGCAGTATCGCAGGCGCCTTCGGTCGGAAAGGTTCCGGTGCCGGAGACGTCGACTTTTCCAGAGGTCAGTTCGCCCCCGCCCCAGAGGGCAATATCCAAAGGATGAATCCCCCACCCTGCGAGAAAGCCAATCGCAAAATCGGAATTAAACCACCAGGTTTTCGCCCACCCTCTGGCGGTCAGGTTCTCGGTATAGGGACGGTTCCGAGCCGGGCCGAGCCAGAAATCGTAATCCAGGGCTGCAGGCGGCGACACCTGCCTGGTGGAGCCTCCAGGGGTGCTGGCGGGCGCCCAAATGTTGATGTGCTTTAGTTCCCCAATGTAGCCGTTGCGCACCAACTCGCAGGCGACACGAAATTTTCGGTCCGAGCGCTGTTGCGTGCCGAACTGGAAGATTCGGCGGCGGCGCAGCACTTGTTTCCTGAGAATCCGCCCCTCTTCGAGAGAAAGTCCAAGCGGTTTCTCCACATAAAGATCCTTGCCAGCGTCGACAGCCGCCAACGCATGCAGTACGTGCCAATGGTCCGGCGAGGCGATGAGTACTGCATCAATATCGTCGCGTTCCAGCAACCGGCGAAAGTCGCCACCGGCCAGGCAGTCGCTGTCCTGGTTCTTGGTATCAACCAGTGCTTTGGCCTCCGCGGCCCGTTCCTGGTTTACGTCACACACCGCACGGACCCGGCAATCCGCCTGCCGGAGAAAATGGTTCATAACTTCGGTGCCCCGGTCTCCCACGCCAATGCAGCCGAGGCTAACACGGGAACTCGGCGGACGCTGCCCATTGAGCCCCAGAGCGGAACCCGGCACGATGAGCGGCGCCGCCCCGAGGGCAATCGTCGAGACGGCAGTTTGGCGCAGGAAATTTCTGCGCGAGAGAAACGCTGATTGTGATTTCATATTCGGGTTTGTCTCAGAGATCATTTCGCGGGGTCCCACCAGGCGTCGAGCATTTTTCGCATCTTTTTGACCTGCGAACTCCGGTTTGGACCAACGTCGTGATTCTCCCAGGGATCGCTCCGAAGATCGTAAAGTGAGGCTGCACTGGCCGGATCCTGGGGCACAATCAGTTTCCAATAGCCATCAATCATCCAACGATGCTCCAGGCTGGCTGCAGGTTTTGCCACATCAGCAATATCGTGCGCGTATTGCTCCCCAAAGATCCGGGACCGCTTTGATAGCGCCCGCGTGTCGGCCAGGTTTATACCGGGAAGCCCTGGCGGTTGGGGTGTGCCCAGCAATCCGGCTAGCGTCGGCCAGATATCCAAGTTGGTCGCGAGATATTTCTCCTCCAGCCGAGGTTTCAACCGAGCCGGCCAACGAACCATAATCGGCGTACGGATTCCGCCCTCGTAAGCCGTGCGTTTGGAGCGTGGAGCAAATTGGTTTTTTGCCTTGGCATCCTGTATCCAGCCATTGTCCGTGGTGTAAATGACGATCGTATTTTCTTTCAGGCCCGCGCTTTCCAGGTAATTCAGCAACTGGCCACAGGTGCGGTCGAACCACTCGACGTTGGCCCAGTAACGGGCAGTCGGCTCTCCCGGGGCTACTTTGAGATACTTGGAAAGGAGGTCCTCAGGGGGATTGTGCGGGGTATGCGGCAGCATCGGCGCATACCATACCAGGAACGGCTTGCCTTTGGCTTGATCGATAAAGTGATAAACGGGATCCAATCCTTCACGGCCGATGGCCAACCCGGCATCCCCGTGTCGAGCCCCCTTTCCCACTCCCACCGTCATGGCCTGCGTGAAGCCGCACGTCTCTTTCGGATCCCCTTCCCACCATTTCCCAGTTTGCAGAGCTTGGTAACCCCGCGACACCAAGTCTCGCACCAGGTTTGGCTGCGACTGAAAATTGCTGAGAATCGTGTCATAATACCGGGCGTATTTCTCGTTTCCCCGGGCGGCCATGGGATTGACCCCTCTGTCGGGAAGGCTGGGATCGTTCCCCGCGACACCGTGTTGATGCGGATAGAGTCCCGTCACGATGCTGGACAGAGCCGGCCGGCAGAGAGGCACCGGTGTGTAACCGCGCAGAAAAGTGACCGACTCAGAAGCGAGTCGATCCAGGTTCGGCGTTTTGATGTGCGGATGGCCCATGAACGAGTAATCCGACCAGGCCTGATCGTCGGAAATGATGAGCACTACATTGGGAAAAGGACTGTCGGTCGCGGCGCACGAAACAAAACAGGATAACAACAACCCGATACAAAGGGCAGGCGTTCGCATAAATCGACAATATTCAATTGCCGAGGCCGATGACCAGCAAAAGCCGCAACCCTCGACCGGGCGCCAGACACACTTCGATACGGACACACCCCAACCGGGTAACCAAGCGGGAGACAACGAATTCGATTGCGAACGAGAACGCCGGTTTGGAAACATAGCGGGGCTATGGAAGCTCAGACCCTGAATTGTCCGATGTGCGGCGCCGCTTCGAAGTGCGAAGCCACGCGATGCCTTCATTGCGGTGCCCGTTTGGCCACTGTGGCCTGCCCCTCCTGTTTTGGGATGGTCTTTCTCGGAGCCCGATTCTGTTCCCACTGTGGCGGACGTGTGGACCGACCGCAGGACAGTGCCCCTGCGGGCAACTGCCCTCGATGCCGGGTGAGCCTCGCTGCAATCAAGGTCGGCAGCACGGATCTCCAGGAGTGTTCAAAATGCGGCGGCATCTGGGCCGATGTCACTTCCCTGGAACAAATCCGAACTGATCGCGAACGCCAAGCAGCGATTCTTGGCGAAGCCACCCCTCTGCCGGGTAACAACCACGGAGTGCAGATTGAGAAAAACATCCGCTATCTGCCTTGCCCTGAGTGCGGAAAACTGATGAATCGCGTTAACTTCGCCCGCTGTTCCAATGTCATTGTTGACGTCTGCCGAGGCCATGGCACCTGGTTCGACCGCGATGAACTGCGCCACATCATTGAGTTTATCCGGGCGGGCGGCCTGGACGCGGCTCGCCAGCGGGAAATTGCGCAGCTGGAACAGCAACGACGGCAACTCAATGCTGAGAAAACCTCCGCCAGGCAGACCGCGCCGTGGAGTGGCACGGAAGACTACGCTGACTACCGTGTTGGCATTGGTTCGGTTGCCCGGCTTCTCGGGAATCTATTGCGCTAAAGGACTGTCCGAAAGTGGCTTACCAGAGAAACTCCATCTGTAACGCCGCTCTGAGGTCGGAACTGTGCAACTCAAGCATCCATCTGTCACAGACTTGGTTGGGTGATTTTCACGCACCCTGCGTGATTCTGACGCACTTCCCAGGGTTTGCTCGCCGGTTTTCCGCCTGTTTTTCACTCGAGTCACCGCTGGTATGATCGATGCTAAGACGTAATTGATAATTCTTGCGGCGAGGTTTCCGCAGGGATGATGGATTGGACTTGAAGGTCAGGCAGTAAAACGATGAAAACGGTTCTGCGGTGCGTATCGACGGGGCTCTATTTCCAGGGTCCTGATCGGTGGACCAGCGACCCGGCGGCCGCCAAGGACTTCCGCATGATCGATCGGGCGCTGGAATTCATCCGCCAATGGCGGCTTGATGATGTCGAGATCGCTTTTGCCTTTCGCGGTCAACGCACAGTGACCCGGGTGCCCATAGAAAAAGTGGCCACTCCGTTTTCCGAAGACTAAGCGCCCGGGATACCACAACCCCGGGCTTTTCTTTTCCGCGCTCCGCCGCCCAGCGCTTAAGCCTGCTTGGAAGTCTTCACTTCGATATGCAGGTCGCGCAGTTGCCGTGTAGAAACACCCGCCGGCGATTCCGTCATCAGGCAAACCCCTTTGGCGGTCTTCGGGAAAGCGATGACGTCCCGAATGCTGGGCGTGCCGCACAAAATGGCCAGCATTCGATCAAACCCAAGCGCAATGCCACCATGCGGCGGCGCGCCATACCTGAATGCCTCCAGCAGGTAACCAAACCGGGTCCGGGTTTCATCGGGCGGGATCTGCAGGACTTCCTCGAACACCGTTCGCTGCAAGTCCGGTTGGTGGATACGTATAGAGCCTCCGCCCAATTCGACACCATTGACCACCACGTCGTAATGTTGCCCGCGTACTTTCTTGGGCTCGCTTTTCAGGAACGGGATATCCTCCGCCACTGGCGCGGTGAAAGGATGATGGCTGGAATACCAACGATTCTGTTCCTTGTCGAAACTGAGCAGCGGAAAATCCACTACCCAAAGAAAATCAAACCGGTTCGCGGGAATACTCAGTTTCCCCTGCGCTTTGAGAATCTCCGCACTGTATAGCCTGAGTTTTCCGAGGATCTCACACGCTGTAAGCCACTGGTCCGCCGCAAACAGAATAAGGTCTCCCTCTTCAATATTGAGCTTCTTCGTCAACGCTTCCTTTTCCGCCGCACTAAAGAATTTGACGATGGGGGACTTCCATTCACCGCCCTCCACCTTGATAAACGCGAGTCCCTTCGCGCCGAAACTCTTGGCGAGTTCTGTCATGGTGTCCATTTGACCCTGGGTCACACAAGCCAGTCCTTTGGCGTTGATCGCTTTTACGACGCCGTGATTGGCTACAGTCCCGCTGAACACCTTGAAGGTGCTCGCCCGGAATTCCTCGGTGAAATCGGCTAATTCCATCCCAAACCGACTGTCGGGTTTGTCGATGCCGAAACGGTCAATCGCCTCCTGATAAGGCATGCGCCGGAATGGGGTGGGCACGTCGATATTCAGCGCCGTCTTCCAGACCCGCTTGATGAGCCCCTCGATGAGGTTGTAGATATCCTCCCGCTCGATAAAGGACATCTCGATATCTATTTGGGTGAACTCCAATTGCCGGTCCGCCCTCTGATCCTCGTCGCGAAAACACCGGGCGAGCTGATAATAGCGTTCCACCCCGGCAACCATTAAGATCTGCTTGAATTGCTGCGGGGATTGCGGAAGTGCGTAGAAAGTGCCGGGGTCACGGCGGTTGGGCACGAGGAATTCGCGCGCACCCTCAGGTGTGCTCTTGAAGAGCAGCGGTGTCTCCACTTCCAGGAAACCCTGCTCATCCATGTAACCTCGCGTCGCTGCCGCCACCTTGCTCCGCAACCGGAGATTGCGAGCCATTTCGGGCCGGCGCAGATCCAGGTACCGATACTCCAGTCGCAGTTCTTCATTGACCTTAGCCGCCGCTTCCGGGTCGTCCACCGGGAATGGTAACACTTCGGCCACATTCAAGACCTCAAGTTCCGCGGACATCACCTCGATCTCGCCAGTCGGAATCTTTGGGTTATTCGTCCCCGCGGGGCGTGCCCTCACCTTGCCGGTAATGCGAATGACGCACTCACTGCGCAGTGCCGCCGCCTGACTAAAGAGTTCCGGCGTCAGATCTGACGGGTCAAAAACGCATTGCGTCCGCCCTTCACGATCGCGCACGTCGATAAAAATGACCCCGCCCAGGTCGCGCCGGGAATGAACCCAGCCTTCCAGCACTACTCGTTGACCAATGTGCGTCGGGCACAACTCGCTGCAATGATGCGTACGTTTCATGTTTTCAATGGCCCCGGATAGGCACAGGAGATCTTCCCTGGTGTCCGCTCGTAGAGCCCAAAATGACCGCGCATAGTGACGCGGAATGGTCCTGATTTCAAAGTTATTTTTGAAAGTAATTCTAGTTGTTTTTGAAGGCAGCGGGATAGCGTTAGGCTCCAGCCCCCAAACGCGTATAAGCCACGGGGCGACCACAACGCCATTGCTGATCAAGCCAACGTTGACCGACACGCCCGCTACCAACCCGGCGAATCCAGGCGAAATGCCCTGGTCAGAGGCACCGGCTTCACTCCGGCGGAACAGCTCGAGCCGGCAACAACGATTGCCAGTTGGCCTGGCCGAGCAGGACCCCGGTGACGACCAGCAGCATCGCCAGCCAGAACGTTCCCGGAATCGGTTCCTTAAAACACACCGCCACCCATCCGGTCGTGCTGAGCGGGATCAGGTTGTTGAACAGGAGCACCTGGCTGGCCGGCCAGCGTTTTAAGGCGTAGTTCCAGATGCCGAAAGCCACCACCCCCCCTCCCAGGATGCAATAGACCTGGATCAGGACCAACTCGGTGCTCCAAACCAACCCCGTCTTATGAATTTCAATCAGGGACAGCGGCGTCAGCAACGCTCCTGCGCGCCACATCGTCGCCGCCGTAACCTTGGGGCTGGGCAACTCGGCAGCCAGGGCGCGACATTGCCGTCCGTAGTGTGTCCACAATACGCTGGCCGCCAGTCCGAGCACTTCGCCCAACCAGGTGCTCTCGCCCGTCTGAATCGCCGGCCAGAAAAGGAACCCGACGCCCGACAAGGCCAGCATCGCGGCGCCATAACGGCGCGCGGAATGCCATGTCCATGCTGGCATCCCTTCCCAAAACAAAGCCCATACGGGCGAAGCGCCCAGGTAGAGAGCGACGTGGGATGCGGAGGTATAGCGAAGGGCGGTGTTGAACACGACAATATATACCGCCAAGCTGAGTCCCCCCTGCCACCAGAGTCTCCAACGCAACTGCGGGCTAATGGGCGGCGATCCCAGACGGCGGCTGAAGTTCAGAAAGGCCGCCAACAGCAGGCCGGCACACAGAAATCGTGAGCCCCCGGTCCAAATCGGAGGCCAGGTGCCCACCAATACCTTGACCCCCACGTTATTGCCCCCCCAAAGAAACACGGCAAACACGAGGGCCAGCGCGAGGAACAGGTCACTTTGCTTGCGCGACACCGGCGTAATAAGCCCGGGCGGGGCAGCCAATGCAATGGGAATCTGGTTGACCAGCCAACCGGACCCAATAGGTTCCTTGCATGGATCATTCACGAAGATTCTTCCAGGCAATGGCCGGCACCCGGCATTTCCCCTCTGCTCGGGGCGGCACTGGGATCGCTTTATTGTCTGCGAGGCTAAATTACCCGGTTCCGGCCAGCTTGACTTAATCCTGTGGACTTTCCGTACAATGTTTATGGGCTGGCGGTTCTGAGTTCGTTTCTCGTTTCGCTGTCTGCCCTGCCTCTGTGGAGGCGGTATTGTGTGCGCATTGGATTGGTGGATGATCCGGGCCATCGCAAGATCCACGCGGAATCGACGCCCCTGGCCGGGGGATTGACCGTGGCCTCCGGGTTGCTGTTGCCTATCCTGGCCGGAGCCTTCGCGCTATGGCTCGTCCGGCACGCCGCTGAAACGCCGGGCTCTCTCCTTGGCCGACTGGGCGCGTTGCTGCCTCTGGGAGCCGCCTCGGCGGATCCCTTGACCTACGGACTCGGCCGTCGGTTCGTCGAACTCGGGGGCATTCTTCTGGGCGCTGTCGGCATGCTCACGCTGGGTTGCCTGGACGACAAATACGAACTAAAACCAAAAACCAAATTCGCCGGACAACTCCTCATCGCCCTGCTGGTAGCGGCGACCGGGGTGCGCATCACCTTGTTTGTGCCCAGCCAGGTGTTTAGCTTCCTGGTAACCGTGTTTTGGATTCTGACCGTGATTAACGCCTTTAACTTCATGGACAACATGAACGGCCTGTGCGCGGGGTTGGGGGCGGTGGGCGCCGCCTTCTTTGCGCTGTTCGCCGCACTCGCCGGGCAATACCTGGTGGCCCTGATTGCTTTCCTTACGCTTGGCGCTTTGCTCGGTTTTCTGCCCCATAATTATCCGCGGGCCAAAGCGTTTCTTGGAGATTCCGGAAGCCACCTCGTGGGCTACCTGCTGGCCATCCTGGCGATCCTGCCTCATTTTCACACCCCGGAACAGCCCCGGCGCTGGGCGGTCCTCATGCCGCTCCTGGTTCTGGCGGTTCCCCTCCTGGACTTGGCCTGGGTCGTTGTACTGCGCTGGCGGATGAGCCGGCCATTTTACGTCGGCGATACCAATCACCTTTCCCATCGTCTGGTACGTTCCGGGTATCGCCGCGAGACGGCCGTGCTGCTGATCTGGCTCCTGGCTGCCGCCGCTGGCTCGTTGGCGCTGCTTTGGAAATTCCTGGCTTAATCCCGCTTACCCGGCCGATTGGCTGCGCGCCGAGATCAACTCCGAGAACAGGCCCAGCACTTCGGCACGGGCGACGGCCCCCACGAGCCGGTTCTCCTTGAGCGTGTTTACCACGGGAATGTTGCGCTGATCGCTTCCAAGAACTACCGGCAGGATTTCGATCAGGCGCTGGTTGGGCGTCACACAGGACGGCGGCGGCCGCATGACATCGTAGGCGATAATGCCCAGCAATTCATGCTCCCCATTGAGGTGTTCCTTCAAGTCCTGCAACGCGACAATCCCCAGAAGCCGGTCACCACCGTCCACCACCGGGATAAAATTGTTGGCGCTGCTCAGAAAGCGCTCCGCGATCTCGCGCAATTCCGCCGTTTCCCGCACCGGTGTTACCGGTGCCCGCATAATGTCGCCTACGGTGCGCTCATTGGCCGCATCCGAGGCCATAGTGTCCTGTCGGACCGTCACGCCTTTGTGCCGCAGCGGCTCAGTGTAAATCGACTCCGGGTGGAATCGCCGGGACGTGAGCACCGCCACCACACAGGCCAGCATCAGGGCCGGCATCAGGGTGTAATCCAGGGAAATCTCGAAGATCATGATCATCGCGAGCAGCGGCGACCGCGTGGTGGCAGCGAGCATACTGCCCATCCCCACCAGGGCAAACGCCGTTACGGGCAGGCTGCCAGCCCCGTGCAGCGCGTGGAGCCCGAGACCAAACGTCCCCCCCAGCGTGGCCCCCAGGAACAGCGTCGGCGTGAACACCCCGCCTACCGCCCCCGAACCGACCGTGACTGAGGTCGCTGCCAGTTTGGCCAGGAACATCCCCAACAAGAAAACCAGGCCCGCCCAGTGGTCCGGGTATTGTTCCTGCAACACCCGGTTCGTGGCCACATACCCATTGCCCAATACCTCCGGAAATTGCAGCGCGATGAGTCCCACCACCAACCCGCCGACAGCCAATCGGTAGTAGACCGGTATCGACAACTTCTTGAAACCGTGTTCTGTCACCCGCAGCAGCTTGAGAAAACCAGCCCCGGCGGCACCCACACACACGCCCAGCAGCAAGAACCAGGGCACGTCAACCATCCGGGTGGGTTCAAACGACGGCACCCGATACCAGGGTTCGATCCCAAAGAAACTGCGCGAAACCATGGTCGCCACCACCGATGCAAAGACCAGGGGGGCGAACAGGTTCATGGAGAAGTTACCCAAGACGATCGTGGACGCAAACACGGCCCCCGATATGGGAGCGTTGTAGGCCGCCCCGATACCCGCCGCGGCACCACACCCGACGAGCAGCCGCAGCCGATACGGCTGCCAATTCGCCAACTGGCCCCACTTGGAACTCAAGGTGGCCGTCAATTGCGAAATCGCCCCTTCCCGCCCAATGGATCCGCCGGAACTGATGCTGAGCAGCGAGGAGCAGGCCTTGATCAAGGCTTTCCGCAGCGGCAACCGTCCGTCTCCGGCGATAATCACCTCCAACATGTTGGTGGAGCGTTGCGACCCCACCAAGCGCAGTCCCCAGTAAAGCAACAGACCCGCCCCCAACCCGCCCAAAGCCGGCGTGAGCACGACACGCCATGCCGGCATCGCCCCCGCCAAATCCACGATGTCGCCCGAACCGCTCACAAAAACGTATCTGAAGAGTTCGTTCGCGTAGTAAAAGGACAGGTTGACCAGGCCCCCGATCACCCCCACCCCGCCCGCGAGCAGTAAATGGAACGCCTCCTCGCTGAACCGGAACTTCTCCCGGATTCCCAGCAAACGTTGCCAGTGCCGCCGGAGGAACCGGCGCAACTCGTTGAGGTCTTGCGGTGGTCGCGGCAACGTCACCTCAAGACGTTAGCAAGAAAACCACCTTTTGACGAGTTGGAATCACAGACCACCTCGTGACCTTCATAAACACCGGCAAGGCAGTGGTTAGAATAGTCTCGTAGCGGCAAACCCAAGTCCCTTGGACCATAAGGATAGCGAAACCGGTCATCCCCGGGTCTCCCAAAGCCCACACAAGGGTATCTGGCTCACGATAAAAATCTCAAAATTGGTCATTAAAACGTTGACTTTCAAACTCACTTTGGTAAAAAAGCTTTGTAAGTTCCCAAGTTAAATCTGTGGCAAACTAATGGTTCGGGTTTCAAATTCAGTAGGCACGGCGCAGAAAGGGTTGGCAGCCGGGGTTGCCGTCTGTTGTCTCACTGCTTCACTAAGGAATAATGGTATGAAAGCAAACTCCCTTAAAATCAGTATGTTGGCTATCGTCACGATGGCCGCCATGTCCCTCACCTCCTTCGCTCAGGCGCTCGGTCCGGTGCAGGATTCTCCAGATGGCCCCTGGTACATGCCCGGGGAAGTGCTGATCAAGTTCAGGACGAACGTCACCGACCTCCAGTTACAGGGCGTGGTCCAGGCTGTCGGCATCCAATCTGCCAGACACATTCATACCCCCGCAATGAAGGCTAGCGGCAATGCGGGCATCACTCACGCATTCATTGCCCGCCCGGTGGCACAAGCTATCCAGGCGTTGCGGAACCATCCAGCGGTGGAGTATGCGGAGCCAAACTGGGTCTATACTACGCACCAATACACATCTGATGACCCTCTGTTCGTAAACGGTTCACTTTGGGGAATGTATGGAGACATAAGCATTCCGGCTAATACCTACGGCAGCCAAGCGGCTGAGGCATGGGTGGGCGGCAACGTTGGGTCACGCAGCGTTGCCGTGGGAATCATTGACGAGGGATTTCAATTCACACATCCAGACCTTGCTGCGAACGTCTGGGAGAATCCCGGGGAAACAGATAATAATATAGATGATGACGAGAATGGCTATATCGACGACATTCACGGCTGGGATTTCTACGAGAACAACAACACCATCTACGACGGGACAGGGGACGACCATGGCACTCACGTAAGCGGGACCATCGGCGCCGTAGGCGGGAATAATGAAGGAGTAGCCGGGATCAACTGGGCAGTGACGTTGATCTCAGGCAAGTTCCTCGGACCCAACGGCGGAACGACTGATGCCGCAATCAAAGCGGTAGATTATTTCACCGCTCTAAAGACCAGGTCCTTGAATCCGGTGAATATCGTCGCACTGAACAACTCGTGGGGCGGAGGCGGCTATTCCCAAGCCCTGCACGATGCGATAATTAGGGCAGCGAAGGCTGACATACTTTTTGTAGCCGCGTCCGGCAATGGCAATCGAGCTGGAAAAGCCATCAATACAGACTCCACCCCCGTTTACCCTGGATGCTACAACACCGCTGTGGGAACGAGCACGGAATCGGCCGCCGATTACGACGCCGTCATCTCGGTTACCGCAATCGATAGCAGTGGTAATAAAGCAAGTTTTGCGAACTACGGTGCCATCACGGTTGATTTGGGAGCCCCGGGCGTTAGCATCAATTCAACCCTCCCACCAGATACATATGGCGCGTATAGCGGCACTTCCATGGCCACGCCCCACGTCACCGGAGCGGTCGCATTGTATGCCTCGGTCAACCCGGGTGCCACCGCCTTCGAGATCAAGGATGCTTTACTAAAAGCTGTCAAGGAAACCCCGTCGTTAGTTGGGAAAACATCAACCGGCGGACGATTGGATCTGAGCACGGTGATTGCGCCAACGACACCGCCCTCCCCGCCCGCTGCTCCGTCAGAATTGAGCGCAGAGGGAATAACCTACTCGCAAATCAGATTGACCTGGGTGGATGCTTCTGACAACGAGACGAGGTTTGAAATCACGCGCACTGCCGATAGTGGTGACCCAGTTACGATAGTTGTCGCAGCCAACCTCGAGAGCTACACCGACTCAAACCTAGACGAGAAAACAACTTACACCTACACGATCAGTGCCTGCAATAGTGGGGGATGCACGCCCGCCACCGACCCTGCATCCGCCACCGCGACTACGCTCAGTTATGCGGCTCCCACGGTTAAGTGGGTAGGAGTTGACTTCACCACTAAAGGTGACTGGATTAATAAATACGGCAGCGAGGGTTACGATATCGTCCGTTACAAACAAGCCACCGCTTATGGCACTGTGATGCCGAAGGATCACAACACCCTTGACCCGTGGGCTGTCACGCCTGACTACCGCGCTTTGCAAACTCCAGACGCGCTGTCTCGCTTCTTTGCCTGTTACTTCAAAACCGGGGAGTTTTACCTTGATATTAACCTCGACAATAATCCTCATCGTGTCTCCATTTATTGCGTTGACGCGGACAGAGTGAATAGAGTGCAGGAAATCACCGTTCTGGATCCCTCTGGCTCGCCATTAACAGCAACCTATACGTTGACATCTTTTGGCGAAGGCCAGTATTTGACTTGGGATATCACGGGACACGTTTTGATCAAGTTCAAATATATGGATTCGAATTATGACAACTACAACGCCGTGGTTAGTGGCATCTTCTTTGACGAAGCGAGTTACGTCCCGCCGACCCCAGCCATTCCAGCGGCTCCGAGCAGTTTGACCGCGAAGGCAATTTCGAGTTCTGCAATAACTCTTAGCTGGGTAGACAACGCGACCAACGAGGATGGTTTCGAAATTCAAAGATCGACCTCTTCCAGTTTCACTTCGCCTACGATCTACGCTACCGACCCGAACGAGCGAACGTTCAGTGACACGGGACTGTCACGTCTTACCACATATTACTACCGTGTTAGAGCAAAAAATGAAACCGGCTACAGCGCATTCTCAAACACCGCCTACGCCAAGACGAAGCGGTAGTGCAAAGTGTTGGGTTCGGCACACTCTAGTGAACAGAGCGCATCGTGCGCTCTGTTCACCCTTTGCAGCAGCACTGGGGAATTCGGGTGGAGCAGTTATTTCGCACGCAAAGACCTGGGCAGGTTTGCTGCCAGCAGATGGCTTTCCTAAGTGAATCGGTCAAGTGTTTGTAGTCGTATCCTTTGCACGAGCGGACTGATTTGGATCAACTCAGGACCATGTGATCCGCGCCCATTACCCCCAATACCGCAAACTAAGCGCCGCCAGTCCGAGGAAAAAGAAAAACCCGGCAACATCGGTGACTGTCGTTAAAAAGATTCCGGAGGCCAGGGCCGGATCCACTTTGAACACCTTCAAACCGTAGGGGATCAGCACCCCGGAGAGGGCGGCGGCCACCATGTTGAGCAACATGGCCACACCGGCCACAAGACCGAGTTGGAGGTCTCCTTTCCAGAGAAACCCGGCCAAGCCCAGCACCAGGCCAATCGCAAGGCCATTAAGCGCACCGAGAATGAGTTCCTTGATCAGGGTTCGTCGGGCATCTTTCATGGCAATTTCACCCAGTGCCAAGTCCCGAATGATGACCGTTAGCGTCTGCACCCCGGCGTTGCCCCCCTGCCCCGCCACAATCGGCAGAAACACCGCCAGCGCCGTCCACCCCGCGATCGTGGACTCGAACAGGCTCACCACAATCGCCGCCAGGAAGGCGGTCCCCAGGTTGATGTACAGCCACGGCAGCCGCCGCTGAATCGAGGTCTGCCACGGCGTAAGCGCGCGCTCTTCGCCCGACAAACCGACCATCAACTGCATGTCCTCCGTGGCTTCGTCTTGAGCGATTTCGAGCGCATCACTCGCCCGCACCACCCCCACCAACCGCCGGTCCCGCTCGAGCACCGGCAGCCCCATGTAATGGTAATGGTCGAATTGCCGGGCGATCTCTTCCTGATCGGCATCCGCCCACAAAAACCGCACCTCCCGGCTCATCACCTCGGCCACTTTCCGCTCCGGCCGCCGAAACACCAGGTCCCGTAGCGAGACCACCCCGCTCAGCCGCCCGTGTTTGTCCGTCACGTACAAATAGGAAACGTCCTTCCCCTCGGGCTCTGGCTCAGCCCGCAGCATTTCCTGGGCTTCCGCCAACGTTTGGTCCGGCTGCAACGCGATGAACCGGTCGCTCATGATGCCGCCAGCCGTGTCTTCGGGATACTTCAGGAGCGCCGTAACCCGCGCGGAATCCTCCGGTTCCATAGCGGCCAGCGCATCGCCACGGGTCTCCAAGGGCAATCCCTGGGCCAGATCCGCAGCCTCGTCCGCGGGCAATTCCTGCAGCATTGCTCCTAACTGGTCCGGCGTAAAACCGGGCAGCAAATCGCGCACCTGGTCTTCCTCCAGTTCCGCCGCCACCGCAGCCGCCTTTGCCGGGGAAAGGTGTTCGAGCAAGGCCCGCGCCTCCTCGGCCGGAATGCGTTGCAGCGCATCCGCCAAATCCGCCGGATGCATCTGCTGGCAATCCTCGAGTCTGAGCTGAGTTGGTTCTTCCATAGGACAAAACCATTCTCCGCGCATCCGTTACCCCGCGCAAGCGATGTCTCGGTTAAACTGGAGAAACCCAGTAGGGTATTTCGTTATTTGGCACCCCGAACTCCAGGCCCCTCGCCATTCTCGAGCATGCGTTTCCGATGGTTAGGAATCTGTGCCCCCGACATGGTCTCGCTGGCGTTTGCGCCGCGTAGTTCCTCTACCTTGGGTTGATTTGGAGGCTTTTCACTGATGGTGCCTTCCGCTATAGTTCCGACAGCAACATGGGCCGATCATACTGGTTTGAATGTTCAAAATGTGGTTACCGGGTGATTGTGTCCGGCAGAGCTGACCATGGGCGCGATTTCGGGGTTCAGACAGTGGCCTGTCAGGATTGCCGGAATTTGTATGATGCGGTAATCCGCCTGAGGGTTCCAGAGGAGGGAAAACAAATTTCAACACCTTTCAACGCTTTTCGCCCCACTCGAGCCGCTCTCGGGTCAAAAAAACCCGCCCGACCTCCTGGAATGCAGGCGCTATTGAATCAGCTACCCTACCGCGGTGGACGGCGATTCCGTTGGTTGCACTATGAACCGGGTTGTCCGCTTTCCGCTTTGCACCGTGTAACCCTCTGGAATGCGCCAGATCGATGTCCCAAGTGTGGCGTATTTATGGAGCAAAGTGCTTTGCCATTTCGGCTTTGGGAATAGAGGCGCCTAATGACCGGCGTTCGGAAGAAGCCTTATCGGGCGGGTACTACCACGCGCAACGCAGCAGGGTGGATGGAAATCGTGGCCGGTAATCGCCCTGCCCATTCGCCATCCACCTCGATCGGCACCGTTCCCGTGGAGCACGATAGTTCGACAGTATTGGTTCGCAACATGCGAACCGGGCCTCCCGGCAACTTATGCCTCAGTAATAAGTGCGGAGCACAGCGCAACAAGGTGACCCAATTAGCCCGGGGAAACACAGCCAGTTCCAATAATCCGTCCTGGAGACTTGCGTTAGGAAATACCCTGTAGGGGCCGCCATAAAGCTGTCCGTTCCCAACGAGCACAAGTTCGCCCTGAACCGATTCCGAGGGCGTGCGGACGCTGATCATCGGCTGCTGTTCAGCTATGGCTTGAATTCCTGCCCATACATAAGCCAGGGGGCCGATCTTTTTCTTGAGCGGCCAGTGAACCAATTCGATGGCGCGGGCATCCAACCCAGCTCCAGCCAGTTGCACGAAGGCCCGAGTGCCCACACCAGTGCTCGTGAGGTATTCTGCTGACGGCAAGTCGATGACCTCCTCGCGGCCCTGTAAAGCAACGCGCCAGGCGTCTTGGAGCCGAGGCGGAATGCCCATTTCACGAGCGAAGACATTCACCGTGCCCAAGGGAAGAACGCCCAAGCAGACGTTCGACTGATGGCCTGACGCTGACACGATACCGTTGAGCACCTCGTTGACGGTTCCATCACCGCCTGCGGCCACGATTCTGGTGAAACCAGCATGCACCGCTTCGGCAGCCAACCGCTGCGCGTCACCCGGCGCCGTGGTTGACAAGAGCTCACTCTGAGAACCGATTTCAGTGAGTAAATGGCGAAAGCGCCTGGCTTTTTCACCTCTGGCAGCAGGGTTGAATATGACGCAAATCCGCACCCGGGAATGTGTGAAGATTAATCGCGCTTCGCACAAGGATAAACCGCAACACTGACAATACAGCCCTGCCCTGCGCTTTAGAGATAGCTATGGGATGTCAACGCTCATAATCCAGATGTTGCAACCTGACTATGCCCCCGGGCTTGTCGGCCGTTCGAATTGCGAGGCCGGGCGGAATTCACCGGGGTTTTGAGCTTTGCAAGCGGCTCTAATTCGCGTAGATATCTCGTCCGCGTCTTTGCTAACCTTATGAGACCCGAAGTCGAGCTTTACGATACGACCCTGCGCGATGGCAGCCAGGGCGAAGGAATTAATTTCTCCGTGATAGACAAACTGCGCATTGCGGAGAAACTGGATTCCTTTGGTGTCCATTATATTGAAGGCGGTTGGCCAGGGTCTAACCCCAAAGACATTGAGTTCTTTGCCGAAGCCAAACGGCGCAAGTTCAAGCGGGCTCGCCTCGCGGCTTTTGGGTCTACCCGCCGGAAAGGGGTTGCCGTGGAGGCTGATGACCAGGTTAGGCTTCTCCTTGAAGCCGAAACCCCCGTCGTCACGATTTACGGCAAAACCTGGTTACTCCACGTAAAGGAAGTGCTGAGAGCATCGCCGGAGGAGAACCTCGGCATGATCGGCGACACCGTCCGACTTCTGAAGGACCATGGGAAATTCGTGATCTACGACGCGGAGCATGGAATCGATGGCTTCAAGGACGACCCGGATTATGCCTTGGCGACCTGGCAGGCGGCGGAGAAAGCTGGAGCTGACATCGTAGTGCTGTGCGATACCAATGGGGGGTCCCTGCCCTCCGAAATCGCTCGTGCTACAGCAATCGCGCGCGGAAAGCTCTCCACCAACGTCGGCATCCATACCCACAACGATATCGGTTTCGGTCTGGCTAATGCTATTGCAGCCATTGAGGCGGGCGCCATGCACGTTCAAGGCACGATCAACGGATACGGTGAACGCACTGGCAACTGCAATCTCACCAGTGTAATCCCCACCTTGGCGTTTAAGATGAAGAAGCGCGTGCTGCCGGTTTCAGCGCTCCGTAAACTGAAAGATCTGTCCCAATTCGTCGATGAGATTGCCAATATCCGACACGACCCCCGGCAGCCATGGGTGGGCGAAGCCGCGTTTGCGCACAAGGGTGGCACCCACGTCAACGCGGTCCAAAAACTGGTATCCAGTTACGAGCACATCGATCCCTGCCTGGTGGGAAATGTACGTCGAGTCCTGGTCAGTGATCTCGCCGGGAGAAGCAACATTGTCATGAAAGCCCAGGAACTGGGCTTCAAACTCAGCTCCGAGACGCCAGAACTCAAGGAAATCCTGGCGCGGATAAAGACCTTGGAGCATGACGGCTACGAGTTTGAGGCGGCGGAGGGCTCTCTCGCGCTGCTTATCCGGAAGATCCTGAAGCACGAGCAAGCTCCATTCACAATCGAGTCCTACCACGTTTCGATCCGACGTGAACCCACTGCTTTCGTTTGCCAGGCCAGCGTCAAAGTCAAGGTGGGCGACGCCACGGAACACACCATCGCCGAAGGCGACGGCCCGGTGAACGCGCTCGACCAGGCTCTGCGAGCCGCCTTGGTGAAGTTTTTCCCGAAGCTCAAGGGGGTCAGGCTAGCCGATTACAAGGTCCGCATCCTCAACTCCGGGGCTGGCACTGGCGCTCGGACGCGGGTCCTCATCGAGTCGACTGATGGTAAGAACAATTGGGGTACGGTGGGTGTTCACGACAATATTATCGAAGCGAGCCTGCATGCGTTGTCGGACAGCCTCGAATACCGGTTGCTGAAACGCTAGCCATTCGAAGCCGGCCGAAAAATCTGAACCGGAGACTATTGCCGCCTTGTCTGCGGACAACCCAGACCATCGCACTTTAATTTTATGTCTGAGATCCCGAAAACATACGAGCCGCAAGCCGTTGAGGAAAAGTGGTACGCGTTCTGGCAACAGGAAAACTGTTTCGTCGCAAATCCTGCCTCCGCCAAACCGGCTTACTCCATCGTCATCCCGCCGCCCAATGTGACTGGCATGCTCCATATGGGGCATGTGCTGAACAATACGATCCAGGATATTCTGGCGCGCAAAGCCCGAATGGACGGCCATGAAGTGCTCTGGCTGCCCGGCACCGATCATGCCGGGATTGCCACGCAAGCAGTGGTCGAGCGCACTCTCCGGAAGCAAGGAGTGATCAAACACCGGGATGATCTCGGGCGTGAGAAATTTCTCGAGCACGTCTGGGCCTGGAAGGAAAAGCATGGGGGCATTATCATCCAGCAACTGAAGAAACTCGGTGCCTCCTGCGACTGGACTCGTGAACGGTTTACGATGGATCCAGAGTATTCCCGGTGCGTTCAAAAGGTATTTGTCGACCTTTACAACAAAGGCTTCATCTATCGCGGGAAACGCATGGTCAATTGGGATCCTGCGGCTCGCACTGCGCTTTCCGACGAAGAGGTCGAAATGACCGAAACCAAGGGCCACCTTTGGCACTTAAAATACCCTTTGCTTGATGATCAGGGCAAACCGCAACCGGGTTCATTCGTTGTGGTCGCCACCACCCGGCCGGAGACAATGCTTGGTGATGAGGCCGTCGCGGTCAATCCAAACGACCCGCGTTACACGGCAATGGTCGGCCGACGTTGCCTGCTCCCGCTCCAGAATAAGTCTATCCCGATCATCGCAGACGAATTCGTGGACCCTAAGTTTGGCACGGGCTGTGTGAAGGTCACTCCAGCGCACGATCCTAACGACTACCAAATGGCCCTCCGCCACAATTTGCCGTTAACCGCGGTTATAGCGTCGGATGGCACGATGACCCTGGAGGCCGGTGAACTTTTTAAAGGTCTTGACCGGGCCGAAGCTCGTTCGCTGGTGGTTGAAAAACTGACGGAGGCCGACCTCTTGCTCAAAGCTGAGGATTACATCCATAACGTTGGCTATAGCCAGCGTAGTCACGTGCCAATCGAGCCGTATCTCAGCGAGCAGTGGTTTTTGAAATACCCCGCCGTGGAACCTTCAATTGCGGCTGTCGCGCAGGGTTCCATTTCGTTCCACCCTGAGCGCTGGACCAAAACCTATTCCCACTGGATGCAGAATTTGAAAGACTGGTGCATTAGCCGGCAATTGTGGTGGGGACACCGCATTCCCGTCTGGTATAAACCAAGTCCCGGTCCGACCCGAGACGGCGAGCCCTCTTCGAACCTTCAGGAATCTGGCGCTCTGGAAATGAAGTGCCAGATTGATTCGCCCGGGCCCGAATGGCAGCAGGATCCGGATGTGCTCGATACCTGGTTCAGTTCCTGGCTCTGGCCATTCGCCACCATGGGTTGGCCGGACCAGACGGGCACCCTCAAGAAATTCTATCCTACAACAGATTTGGTCACCGGCCCGGACATCATCTTCTTTTGGGTCGCTCGTATGATCATGGCCGGCTACGAGTTTATGGGGGAACTTCCGTTCCGGAACGTTTATTTTACCGGGATCATTCGCGACAAGCTCGGGCGCAAAATGAGCAAGAGTCTGGGCAACTCTCCAGATCCTCTTGAACTCATCGCCAAATATGGCGCGGATGCGCTTCGTTTTGGCACCATGCGCAGCGCCCCGCTTGGGCAGGACGTCTTATTCGACGAAAAGGATGTGGAGTTAGGCCGAAATTTCTGTAATAAACTATGGAATGCCTGTCGTTTCCGCCAAATGCAGGGCGGAGAAGTTCAAGGTGAGATTGACCCGCATTTATTGACGACCGATGACAAGTGGATTCTCTTGAAACTCCACCAGGCCATCCGGGAACTCACCACCGCCTTCAAGGAATACAAGTTTAGCGAAGCGACGCAGACACTCTACCGCTTCTTCTGGAGTGAATACTGTGACTGGTATATTGAGGCCAGCAAAGCTGTCCTCCAAGCCTCCGATGCCGCTGCGAAGACCAACACCGTCGCCGTCATTGATTTCGTGCTGTCGCACACACTGAGGCTTTTCCACCCGTTCCTCCCTTTTATTTCCGAGGAGCTTTGGCATGGCATGGGATATCACGAGGACATGCCAGCGCAGCAAGGTGGCACAACCATCATGTTTGCCCCATGGCCCAAACCGCTGGACGAAGATTTCTTGGCTCATTATGGACTGGATCCGTCTTTTCTTGAATTGATCGACGCGCGATGCGAACTCGTGTCTCAGGGACGCAACCTGCGCCGCGAGGGCAATGTGCCAGCAAGCAAGAAGGCCAGGTTTATTCTAAAGACCGTGACGCCGCCTTCCTCCCACGACCAGCAAGTGCTTAAGTTGCTCCTTAACGCTGAGGCACTGGAGGTCGTCGCCGACTTCAAACCCGAGAAGGGAACTCCCGTAGTGCATTCATCGGCGGGTGAATTGTATCTTCCTCTTGAAGGTCTCGTTGACGTGGCTGCTGAGAAAGCACGACTGACGAAAGAATTGGGTAAGGTTGAAGCGGAAATCATTAAGGCAGAGCAACGCCTGGCCAACCCGAGTTTCACCCAAAAAGCACCACCGAATGTGCTTGCGGAACATCAGCAACGATTTCGAGAATGGCAAGCAAAGGGCGAGCAGCTGAGAGCTGCCCTGGAACGCCTCAAAAGTTAAGATCTCAGGTCATGCCCCTATTCACCAGCGGTATCTTGAACAGCAACTGGCGAGCGATTCGCGCTTCTGTCACTCGTTTCGCCCGAATGTGTCAGTGGATGGTAGGTGGCCTGCTGTTGGTCAGCCCTCTGCAGGGTGTGGACCAGCCGCCCTGGCTGTCGAAAGCGGAGGATCTCGAACTTGCCGGTCATTTCATTCAAGCCTCTAACGTGCTGGCTGCGGCCCTGTCCAACCTCCCTCTGTCACTGGAAGAACGACACACGGCTGAATTTGAAATCGACCGTCTCGAACGTATTCGAAAGGACTTTCCCCTGACGGAAGAAGCCCTCTATGAGGCCCTTGGCAGGTCGGTGAGGGGCCTTTTGAAAGCTGAATTCCGTCAGTGGCTTGATGAGGGGCGCTTTGACTTTCGTGTCATCGACGGTGAAGTCCGTTACATGGGGTCTAGCGTCAGCAACTTGTTCTTTCGGCATCCGGAGCTTGAGGGACGCCGGCAGCCGTCAAAGGAAACTGCGGTGCTCCAAATTCGTAAATGGGAGACCTGCAGAACCATACGTGAAGCTGCAAAGAAGCACCATAGCCCTTATGTTTTGCCAAAAACGTTTGTTGTGCAAATGAAGGTTACTGCACACGCGGGAGCCACACCGGCCTCAGGTGTAGTTCGCGCCTGGCTGCCCATCCCTCGCGGTTTCCCGTACCAGACGGGTTTCCAACTCTTACGTGCATCCCCCGCGGTCAAACAGATCGAACCCGAATCCAGTTTGATACGCTCGGTTTACCTTGAACAACTAGCTTCACCCGATCAACCAGTCTCCTTTGAAATCGAATATCAATATTCAACTTACGGAGTCTACTTCGACATCGATGCCTCTGCGGTCACCGCCTGCGACCACTCCGATCCCGAACTTAAGCCGTACCTTGGCGAAGGGCCACACGTGCGCTTCACTCCGGAAATGCGGATACTTTCCGACCAGATCGCCGGAAACGAAAGCAACCCAGGAAAGAAGGCAAAGGCATTCCACGACTGGATAGCAGAGAACATCAAATACAGCTATGCCATAGAGTATTCAACCATTCGCAACATCGGCGATTATTGTCGCGGGCGCCGTTACGGAGACTGCGGTCAAGAAGCGTTGCTTTTCATCACCCTTTGTCGACTCAACGGCATTCCTGCCCGTTGGCAATCCGGCTGGACTACATTCCCTGGCTCCAAGAGTATCCACGATTGGGCTGAGATCTACCTGGCTCCATACGGTTGGCTGCCTGTGGACCCTTACATGGGTATTTTTGCCATGCAGTATGCTTCCGGGCTTTCCCCGGCACAACGCCGGGAAATCCGTGATTTCTATTTTGGCGGGCTCGACCAATACCGCCTCTCGGCTAACAGTGATCACTGCCAGAAACTAGTCCCCCCTCGTGAAGCATTCCGCTCCGACACAGTCGACTTCCAGCGTGGCGAATTAGAGTGCAACGGCCGAAATATCTACTTCGACCATTTTTCCTACGAACTTACCGCAAAGGAGTTGACACCTCGGGCAAACTTGCCATGAGGGGTCATTTCAACAGATCTGAAGCGCGGGTTCGCCTCCAAGGGCAGATCGGGACGGCAAGCAAGAATAGAGATAATTGTATGATGAAATCACATTTGAAACCCGAAAGACCAGTGGACTCCCGTAAAGCGCTCAAGGCTGCTATCGAAGCAGCTTTTGCTGTGGGCGGCCTATTGCGCCGCAATCAGCACGCAACGAAACGCGCAAATCACGTCACCCAACACGATATCAAATTGGAATTGGATGTTCGGTCTCAGAAGCTCATTGAGAGGAAACTCCTCGTCGATTTTCCCCGAGTTGCCGTGCTCGGGGAAGAAGGGGATTCCGGATCTGCCGAATCTGAATACCGTTGGGTGATTGATCCCATCGACGGAACGGTCAATTTTAGTTACGGCATACCTCACGCTTGCGTTTCCATAGCACTCCAGCAAAAGGCGAAGCGCCGATCTGGCTCCACGTACGAAGACGGCTATAACACCCTGGTGGGCGTGGTTTATGATCCTTTCTGCGACGAACTATGGACTGCATCGGCTGGGCAACCAGCCCGGTTAAATGGTCGGGTCATCCACGTCAGCACGCGCCGTAAGCTGGAGGAATGCATCGTCTCTATCGGGTTTGCCAAAAGCCGGGAAAGCCTAGAGGCCACCCTGCCCTACTTCAACAAGCTGGTTCACAGAATTCGGAAGGTTCGCATGATGGGCTCAGCCGCACTCGCTTTGACCTACGTTGCCAGCGGAAGATTTGATGCCTACGTTGAGCGCGGGATCAATCTATGGGACATTGCTGCGGGCGGCTTGATTCTGGAATGCGCAGGGGGTGACTTTTGGCGTCGAGCTAGCGACTCCGAGCAAAACTTTCGGATGGTCGCCAGTAACGGCCTGATCCGGCGAAAGCTTCAGGTGCCAGCCTGGTAGATTACTTCTCCATTTAATACGGTCATGATGACCCGTGCTTGGTCGATAGTCTCAGGCGGCATGCAGTAGATATCCCGGTCCAGCATTACCAGGTCGGCTAACTTGCCAGGCGTCACGGTGCCTTTTACCTGCTCCGCAAACTCCGCGTATGCCGAGCCTACTGTGTAAGCCCGCACCGCTTCGTCCACCGTGATCTTCTCGTTGGGGATCCATCCATTCGGGTGCTTTCCATCTAAAGTCTGACGCGTTACAGCCGCTTTGATGCCAAAAACGGGTTCCAACGGGGCGACAGTCCAGTCGGAACCGAACGCCACCATGGCTCCTGCGTCCAGCAATGATCGAATCGCATACGCCCCCAGCGAACGTTGACGCCCCAGCCGTTTCTCACACCATCGACCATCGTCCGCGGCATGATAGGGTTGCATCGAGGCGATCACCCGCGCCGTTCCTATTCGACGAACATCCTCCGGGCGCAGGTGCTGGGCATGCTCAATTCGGAATCGGCGATCTCTGGCCCCGTTGCGCAGTGAGACCTCTTCGTACATGTTGAGGATCATTGCATTCGCTGCGTCGCCAATAGCGTGGATCATCACCTGTAATCCCGCTCGATCCGACTCCGTGACGCGTTGCAGCATAACTCCTTCAGGAAGCATCTGGTCAAAGAGCAAACCTCGATTGCTCGGCTCATCCGCATAGGGTTCAAAGAAGAGTGCCGTTGAAGATCCCAGGCTGCCGTCTGAAAAACCTTTGACCCCGCCAATGCGAACCATATCGGTTCCAAATGGGGCATGCACGCCGCAATGCCCAAGACATTCCCAATTTACAATGGAACGGGCGGCGTAGATTCTCGTCTTAAGTTCGCCTCGCTCCGCCATTTCCTGATATATCCCCACATCATCATCTGCAGACATGTCCGTCACGCTTGTTACGCCGCACCTGGCGGCGTGGGCTGTCGCAGCGAGTATCGACTTGCGTTTCTCCTGGCGCGAATATGGAGGTATCACTCGACGCACCAAAGTCTCCGCGGCATCCTTCAAAACACCCGTAGGCTCACCCTGCGCGTCTCGAACAATCACCCCTCCGTCGGGATCCTGGGTGTATCGGGTGATTCCGGCCAGTTTCAGCGCCAGGCTGTTTGCCAGTGACATGTGTCCATCAAGCCTCGAAACCAAGACCGGATTGTTAGGAGTCACCGGATCGACCATCTCTTTGGCCGGCAGGGAGGCTCCAGGCCATTGCTCATGATCCCATGACCCGTCAAGGATCCACTTGCCGGCAGGCAATCCAGCGGCGTACGCACCCACGCGCTGTGCAAACTCTGCCGGGGTTGGTGCGTTCCGTAAATCCACATTTGACAAGGAAAAACCGCCCGAGAGAAAATGTACGTGAGCGTCGTTAAAGCCCGGCAGAACACAACAGCCGGCGCCATCGACGATTTGGGTTTTCCTCCCGGCAAGTGGCAGTACGTCTTCATTTCTGCCGATGGCTAATATCCGCCCGCAGTGAATCGCGAGTGCGGAGACCAAGGGGTGCGTTGCATCTTGAGTTCGGATTGTACTGTTAAGAATCAAGAGGTCGGGAGCAACAGGTCCGGGGACGGCAGGCACATTCGGTAAGGTCATAGTCAGTTACGCGTCCTCTTCATGTACACTTTTATAGCCAAAGCTTCAAAGGAGTTCTGAGTGCCTGTGAAATGAGCTTGTTCTGGGGCAGCGCCCAGATCTCAACACCCATTTGCCGTTTTGCGGTTTCCCGCTCCAAACCACCTGCTAGCAGTTTCGCTTTTCAGGACGGGTCACGACTGTTTTCCAGCGTGGAAGAAGATTTCCAATGAATTAAACCTCATTTTGGGATTCTTGATAAACTTCATAGGAACCGCCCATTCAACGTGTCCATCTATGTAACCCTCATTTGCGCCCGCCGGGGTACTACCATTGTAAATATAATGGTTCACACCTCGGGTAGTTAAATCTGCGTCACCGGGACGCCCCCAGCTACCCTGGTATTTCCGGTTAATGTCCGTCCACATGATCGGGTAATAGGCTTTATCCGTCGTTTTGATTGCAAAGATCGGCTGCTCGTTCCAAAATCTGGCACCATTTGGGAAAAAGGTCGGTGATGAGTTGAACGTCTTCTCGCCCACAAAGTAAAAGTAACCCGAGACACACTCTTTAGTGTTGCCGTTGTAGTTCCAAAAAGTATCTCGATTCCAGCCCGGGTTCGATGGGCAATAGAACTGCTCGCGTTGCACTTTGTACACGTTGGTGAGAGTGGCCCTGAAATCGCCACCCAGCCAATGCGGGTCCAGGTCCCCGTCGTAAGGAAAAGTGTTATTCTTATCATCGGCGTACATGATCGTGGCCATGGTCAGTTGTTTGAGGTTGTTCAGGCACGTCATGCGCTTGGCACGTTCCTTGGCTTTGGCCAGGGCTGGTAGCAACATCGCCGCAAGGATGGCAATAATGGCTATAACCACCAGTAATTCGATAAGAGTGAACCCACGGAACAAGCCCGTTTTATTTCTTTGTGGAGGCTTGTCGTTTTGTTTTTTCATAGATGCGCCAATTCTGCTTAAACTCGTCGGCGCGCCTGCAAATCCTAACGTGTTGGGCGGGCCCAAGCGAGGACGAGAATGTTAGCAGAGCGTATCGCTAGAAGTGTATACGTATTTGCGTCTGTTTTCTTCGAATTTGCGGACACGACGAGGATTCCAACTCGTCTGCGGTTGCTGGTGCTAGGTGGGGAAAGGCGAGCCAGTGCGGAACAAATTGGAAATACTCCAGACCGATTTCGTGCTGACGCAAATTCTCAGAAATATGACGCAAACTCGGCTAGACCCTGAGGGAGTCGAGAATTACGCTTTTGATTGGACAAGCCAATTATGCAACACGCCGGATCCAGTAAGCGCGTAGTACCCTTGAGAGTGGGGGCTTTCACTCTCATCGAGTTGCTTGTCGTTATCGCTATCATCGCCATCCTTGCGGCGATGTTGCTACCAGCCCTGGCCAAAGCCAAGGAACGTGCCAAACGCACGACGTGCCTGAACAACCACAAAATGTGGACGGCCTCTCTCATGATGTACGCAGATGACAGTGAGAGAAAGTTCCCGGCCGGTGAAGGAAACGGGACACCTTATTGGGTGAGCCGTAAATTCCGTGAGACCTTTAACGTCACGTATCGTATCAGCCGTTCTCAGTTTTATTGCCCTTCGAACCCTTCGTGGAATCGCGATGACTTCTGGACTTGGCCGGGAGACAGTTATTGCGTTATGGGCTACCTGTATTTCGCTGGAACCCAGGATTACGAGGACAATCCCGCATTGGCGCGCACACAGCTAAGGAAACCCATTTTTGCCCTTAAGAATACCGACTTCCCCGCCTACACCATCCTGTTCGCAGACCTTGTCCGCAAGCTTGATGGCTCTTGGCTCCGTCCGGGCGACAGCGACCCCTTGGTGCGCGGAGTCAACCATTACACCGCAGCCGGGCGGGAACCGGAAGGCGCCTTTGAGGGGTTTATTGACGGCCACGCCTCTTGGGTCAAAGCCGCCAAGTTTATTCGCTTTCCCAAGCTGAAATTCGGGAATACTGAAGTGTTCTTTTACGGTGGCGACATCAACCCTTGAGCCGCTCTACTACCTCGTCTATACTCCAACTCACAATCCCAAAAAGTTACCGACTACAATTCTATGAAAACCTCCTCCCTATTAATTCGTCGGATGCGGCTCCATGCTGCATGGTTGGCAAGCAGCCTTGCATTGACGGTTTCGGCCGAGTTACGGGAATTTGAGGACTTTAATTACAGTTCCTCAGTGCTGGCCGGCATGAACGGTGGAACCGGGTGGGGGGCCAATGCGTGGGCCGACGCGGATGGAGATGTCCCACTTTCAAATGACGGGGTGAGCCTACTCTTCCCTACAACCGGTGCGTTCACCTCTACGGGCAGTCGCGTTGCTTTCCAGTTTTCCGGCGAAGCCGAACGCCGCCTCGGCACCACGATGCCTCTCACCACGGAAGGAACAGCCTTTTATTGCAGCTTGCTGGTCAAACGGCAGGGGGACTTTCGTATCGAATTCATGGATAATTCCAACAACGTTCGTTGGAGATTCGGCGCCAACGGGCTGAGTGGTGTAGCTTCAAACGCAGTCGCTGGGATTTCGGGCGATGCCGTCGTGCAGGACATTTTTCCCACTGATGAAACGGTTTTTATTGTCGCAAAATTACTCACCCACGCTTCAGCAAATGATGAAGCATTTCTAAACATCTATCGCGTCGGCGATGTAATTCCCGGCAACGAACCAACGACGTGGCAGGCTGCCGGCAACGGCGCAAGCGGTGTCACCCTTACTCGCCTGCAGATTCGGAACATTTCTGATGCTTCCCTGGAAATTGACGAAATTCGGGTCGGCTCAGACTGGGCCAGCGTCGCTGGCCCGATTCTCTCGGGACCGCCTCTGATTTCCAAGCAACCCGTGTCCGTAACGAACTACCAAGGTGCGGACGTCCGCTTTAGCGCCGATACCGTCGGGGCTCAGCCGATGGTTTACCAATGGAAGAAGGATGGCCAACCCATTGCCGGCGCGACCCTCGCATATCTCGATCTGTTCAATGTCCAACCCTCCCAATCTGGTAACTACACCGTTCACGTCAGCAACTCTGCAGGTTCCATTGAAAGTGCCTCTGCCTACCTGTCAGTGATACCCATCACGGATATCTCCCTGGCACTTCAAGCCCTGTGGCATTTTGACGAAACCGCGGGTCTAACTGCTTTCGATGCTACCGATAACAATAACGATGGCAATCTAGGTAATTTCGTCGGCGACGATTCGCAATGGGTTCCCAGCTACTACACCCGTGCCCTGCAGTTTAGCCCCAACAGTTACGTGGAGGTCCTTGACAGTCCCTCAATTGGTTCGTCGTTGGTAAATCGGTTTTCCGTCGCCGCTTGGTTGCGCCCTACAATTAATATCAGCGCAAATGGCAACACCTACCGCATGCTGGAGAAAGAGAATATGTTCTTCTTGCTCCAGGGCGATGGAAACGCGAATAACCTGGGCAATGGGGGCGCCAACCTGCTGGTCAAGAAGGGTGGAGCCAATCTGGCGGTCGGGATCGGCACGAACCTGCCTGCCAACCAGTGGCAGCACATCGTTGGCACGTTTGATGGTGGTATGCTGAGGATTTATCTGAACGGAGAACTCAGGGGATCGAGGGCAGTTGCCGCTCCGCTTGATTCTACCCTCCTGCCCCTGCGCATCGGTTCGGACTACATCGCCTCCGGCGCTGGGGTAAAATATTTCCCTGGTGCCATGGATGAGGTCGGTATCTGGAGCCGAGCGCTGCTTCCCTCCGAGATCCTCGAGTTGGCCGGTCGCAGTGGCCCCCCGGTGATCCTTGAACAGCCTCTCTCGCAGACTAAGTATGCAGGCGGAACCGCCACATTCACCGTCCTCGCCAGGGGGGCGGACACTCTCCGTTACCTTTGGTTTTTTGGCACGAACGAAATCCGGACCGCCACCACTCCAACACTGACTTTGCTCAATGTTCAGCCCGATATGGCTGGAGAATACCACTGCGAGGTTTCGAACGGTCTTGGCGAGGTTCAGAGCGTGGGCGCCACTCTGGCAGTCACTGCTGTTACCCACATCTCCGATGCACTCCAAGTCAGCTACAGCTTCGACGAAACCTCGGGTACCACGGTTAGCGACGCCTCTAGCCATGTCTATAATGGCGACTTGGTAGATTATGGCGACCCGACTTCTGCCCGAATCCCCGGACAAAGTGGTAACGCGCTTTCTTTCGATGGCTTCGCAAACCGGGTTGTGGCCCCCAGCAGTGCCGCTCTGGATACAGGCACTGACGCAACCTTCTCCTTCTGGATCAACCCATCCTCCTACGGGACCTTGGAAGTTCTTGCTAACTACAATCGGAACCTGGGGCGCATACTGAACAAAGGCTCCCAATTCGATATCTATATGATCGATGATCCAGGCAGCGTGCGCGCAACGATAGTCGCCAACGGAGCCAACGCCCCACAATACTGCCTCGAACTGAATAAATGGCAGCATTTCGTAGTTCTGTTCCAAGGCGGTAAGGTCTCCTTTTACAAATACGGGTTTTTGTTGGGCGATCCTCCGAATGGCAGTCTGGGTGCCATCACCACAAACCTCTTTGTGCTTGGCAACAACGGCGACCAAGTTGTTGCCGGCAGCCGATTTTTTGCAGGCGCCATGGATGAAGTTCGTATTTGGGGACGAGCTCTCACTGAAATTGAGATCATGACCATCGCTGGCCAGGACATCAGCTCCGCCCCTGTGATCGTCAATCAGCCTCAGTCTGCGACGCGATACGAAGGAGGAAGTGTCAGTTTCACGATTGACGCTACTGGCAAACGCCCCCTCACCTACCAGTGGTTCCGCAGCGGCAACCCAGTTTCCAACTCCAACACCAATCGCCTGGCTTTGGATCCGGTAAGCATGGCCGATGCCGGGACTTATACCGTGACCGTGCAGAACGATCTCGGCTCGGCTTCCACCGCCGCGCCAGCCACGCTTGTTGTGCTCCAGATCACGAATGTGACGACAGGTTTGATTGGCTATTGGCCTATGGATGAGACCTCAGGTTCGGTCCTCAACGATGCCAGTGGTCGGGGCCATCACGCGGCTCTCCAAAACACTTTCGCCACTGAGGGAAATCCGGGAGTTGTTGGTGGTTGCTTCAACTTCGATGGGCTGTCAGCCTTCGCGATCGTTACCCACGCCCCGGACCTGAACGCCTACGACCAGGTGACGTTCTCATTCTGGGCGAGCCCAAGGTCGCTGGGCACCGCTGCCGCGGGCGGGTTGGGCCGCATTCTTCGTAAAGACATCAACTATGATGCGTCCTTCTATACTCCGAACAACGGCATTCGGCTCTACACGGAAAACAAGCAGGTCGTGGATTCGCCGAATAATGTCGCGACAACAAATTCTTGGCAGCATTTCACCATTGTGGCTAAATCCGGCACGATTCAATTCTTCAAGGATGGCCGTAGCCTTGGGGACCCGGTGCCAGGGCGCTGGGGACCGCCAGTTACCAATGACCTCATTATCGCCAATTACGGCCCGGATCTTTCCATCACACGGCTCTACGACGGTTACATGGACGAGTTGGGCATCTGGGATCGCGCATTGAGCCCAAACGAAATCGATGGGATCTATCAAAATGGCTTGCTTGGCCGACCGTTGAATGCCGAATTTGAACCGCTTCAAATCCAGGCGCTCGGCAGTCCCACATTGGATCAGATGTCCATCCGCTTTTTTACGCCCTACACCGGCCGTCAACACGGCATCCAGTTTGTCAGCGACCTGAACACAACCGAATGGACGGAACAGGCAGCCACCATCACTTCGTTAGGTGGTGGCGTTATGCAGGCTGTGTTTCCAAAACCTGTTTCAACTTCTGCCTTCTTCCGTGTTGCCCTTCTACCGCCTCCGCCCATCTTCTTCGAGGACTTCGAAGGCACTGCGACGGGCTGGGTGCATGGAGGGACAGGAGACAATTGGCAATTGGGCTCACCGGTAAACGGCCCCGGCAAGGCTTACAGCGGAGCCAAAGTCTATGCCACAAGCCTGACGGGCACTGTTGAGCCGTACAGCGACTGCTATCTGCGGTCGCCGGTGATCAACTTGACGGGACTCACCCGCGCATCACTTACTTTCCAGGAATGGAGAAACCTAGATCCCGACCCAACATTCCACGGAACCGTCGTCAATGTATTGGACGCAAACACCTTTGGCTTGCTCCAAACCTTGTCTGTGGCGGCCGGGGGCACCAGCGGATATGAGATGCGAAGCTTAAGCATCCCGGCACCCGTTCTCGGAAGAAACGTAATTCTGGAGTTCCGTCTTTACTGCGATAGTTTCAATTTGCTCGAGGGATGGTACATCGACGATGTCGCAATTATTCCGGAATAATCACGCGCTTGGATAGGCAGCTCGGTTTTGTTCGGACGAATTGTTCCACATAATCCTCGGAGTTTGCCTTCCGTTGTTGGTTTCGTAATTGGCGCGGCGCGGTGAGTTCAATCCGCTTGGCCCTTCAGCCAGGCGGATTTCTGGAAAGATCTGTAGCCGCATCGAAGTCAAACTCTGATCACTGCAGAGATCTTGTTACGTAATTGCGTGCTTGATGGAATAGTCTTGACGGGATGCTCCTGTTATTCTGCGCAACGGCAGGAAAACATGCTGCAAAGCATGTCAGCCATATCTAAAAGCGAACTCTGACGCTTCGCACGAAGCCCGAAGGTCAACGGTAAACAAGCGACCGGACCGGTCTCCGCTAAGGCTTACTCGCTTGACAAGGATAGGTGCTAATACTGAACTGAGAACGACGCACTATGTTTGAATCGATATCACACTCCAACGCATGGCTTAATGACTGCATTCACAGACCATGTCTGAGGTTCCTGATGTTATCCCTTTGCCTGATCTTCCCCGTTCTTACGTCATCAGGCTCCGAGCCCGAAGCAGGCGCGCCAAAGCCTCGTCGCTTCCAAGTTGGAGCCGCAACCAGCAACATCACTCCCCGCCTTGGCATCTCGATTAATGGCCATTTTTCCGACCGCAAAGCCGCGCACGTCCATGACGAACTACATGCTCGTTGTCTGGTGCTCGACGATGGGACAAACCGGCTCGCACTGGTCGTATGTGACAGTTGCATGATTCCCCGTGAAGTGACAGATGAGGCAAAAGCACAGATCGCGAAGCGGGTAGGTCTACCTCCTGAAAGGGTCCTGATTTCGGCTACTCACACACATACTGCTCCGACGTGCGCAGGGGTGTTTCAAAGCGCTCCGGATCCCGATTATCAGGAGTTCTTGGTCCACCGTATCACCGACGGCGTTGCCCGGGCTGTGCGGAACCTGTCCCCGGCGCAAATTGGTTGGGGCAAAGGGAATGAGCCGAACCAGGTGTTTAACCGGCGATGGAGGATGAAGCCCGGAAGCGTTGGCCAGAATCCTTTCGGCGGAACCAATGACCAGGTGCGGATGAACCCACCAATTGAAAGTCCAGACCTGGTAGAACCAGCGGGCCCGATCGATCCTGAAATCGCTCTGGTGGCACTACGCTCACCAGAGGGACGACCGATCGCCTTACTGGCCAATTACTCTCTCCATTATGTGGGCACAGGAAGGGACGGAGATGAGATCTCTGCTGATTACTACGGACTTTTTGCGAACCAAATCATGCGCTTGCTCGGGGCAGAACATCAGGATCCTCCTTTCGTGGCAATTCTGGCTAACGGCACGAGCGGCGATATTAACAACATCAACTTTCGCAAGAAACGCGACCCCCGGGCCCCTTACGAGCAGGCGAACCTCGTTGCGGAGGCGATCGCTGCCGAAGTCCATCGGGTTTGCCAGAATCTGGTTTACCGCGATTGGGTCTCCCTCGGCTCTCGCCACGCAGAGATTTCTTTGGGGGTACGCCGTCCGGACACAAAGGAACTGGCCCGGGCCCGTTCGATTTTAGCGGCCGCGTCAGGCCGTGCATTGCGGAGTCCCGAGGAGGTTTATGCACACGAAACGGTTCTGCTTCATGAATATCCACCCTCGGTTCCCTTGGTTCTGCAAGCCATCCGGATCGGGGATCTTGGGATAGCTGCCATACCGTGCGAGGTCTTCGTTGAAACTGGTTTGGCGATCAAGAAGGAGAGTCCATTCGCACAGACTTTCACGATCGAATTGGCTAACGGCTACAATGGGTATCTACCTACCCCGGAACACCATCGTCTGGGCGGATACGAAACCTGGCGCGCACGTTCCAGTTATCTTGAGACCGAGGCGGAACCAAAAGTAATCAAGACGCTCCAGGAGCTCTTCGCCTTATTGGAACCCGAGATAGCCGAAAAATAGTCCCTCCCGCATCTCAGGAGGAGCAGCCCCGGTTTTGGGTTTGGTTTTTCTTTTCGAATCTGGCAACCTTAACGCGATGGCAGAAAAGACCTTGAACGATCTGCCGCGTGATCTCCGGATTATCTTCACCCGCGGTAGCGACGCATTATCGCGTGACAACTATGATTACGCGATCCTTTGCTTCAACCAGGTCCTGGCGAAGGAGCCTGGCCTGTATGAATGTCGCATGGCTCTGCGCGCGGCGCAGGTTCGCAAAGCTGGCAAAGGCGGAGGTTTCTTCAAGAAGGTCTTTAGCAGCGCGAGTTCCTCTCCGCTCGTCGCCAAAGGTCAGTTTGCCTTGCGCGAAGACCCTGTCAAAGCGCTGGAAATTGCCGAGCAGATTCTAAACAACGATCCCAGCAACTCTGCAGCTCACCGGATCATCGTGGATGCTGCACGGGCACTGCAATTGCCTCAAACCCTGACGCTCTCACTGGAGATCCTCCATCGTAATTTGCCGAAGAATACTGAGATTGCGATTCAATTGGCTCATGCGCTGGCGGATGTGGGCGAGGTGACGCGCGGCGAGAAGATCCTTATCGACCTTTGCCAGGCCAATCCTGCGGATAACGACTTGGCTCAGGCGTTAAAGAACGTGTCAGCGCGCAAGACCCTAGATGAAGGAGGTTACGAAGCACTCTCTGACGGCACCGGGTCGTATCGCGATATTCTCAGGGACGAAAAGGAGGCCATAGCACTCGAGCAGCAGAATCGTTCGGTGGTTACCGAAGATGCGACCGACCGGCTCATTCGCGAATACGAAGCCCGGTTGAAGACAGAACCGGGGAACCTGAAGTTGGTTCGCTCCCTGGCCGAACTCTATGCGCAGCAGAAGAATTTCGAGAAATCCCTCGCCTTTTATGAGCAACTCAAAACCTCAGACCAGGGTCGGGATCCCAACCTGGAACGCGCCGTCGCCAGCACCGTGGTACGCCAATTTGAGCACCGGATTGCGCAACTCGATCCCAACGCTCCGGATTACGCCGAGGTCGTGGCCCAATTGCAATTAGAGAAACAGACATTCCAGCTTGGGGAATGCCGCAAACGTGTCGACCGGTTCCCCACCGACCTCGCGCTTCGGTTCGAAATGGGGGTTTTGAATTTTGAAGCGGGACGAATTAGTGAAGCCATCCAGGATTTTCAAAAAGCGCAGAACAATCCTCACCGGCGCGTTGCTTCCATGAAATACCTTGCCCGGTGCTTCGCACAGCGCAAGATGTACGACCTTGCCTCCCGCGCGCTGCAGAATGCGCTCAAAGAGAAGCAGGTGTTCGACGATGAGAAGAAGGAGCTCCTTTATTTGCTCGGCTGCGTCCAAGAAAGCATGGGACGAAAAGCTGAGGCCATTGAGCAGTTCAAGCTGATCTACGAGGTAGACAGCGCTTACAAAGATGTGGGCGCCAAGGTAGATGCCTTCTATTCTGATTTGGGCTAAGTTCTGGCGTAATCAGAGTCCCTGCCCTCTCCTTGATTGTGCGACAATCGCCCGATGTAACCGTCTTGTTAAGCAGTTGACTAACGGTCCCTTTTTAGCAGGAATTCACCCAAGGACTCCAACGCTCGCGCACTGCCACGAAATGGCTTCAATGCTTGAAAGGCTTTATCCGTAAGCTGCTTGGCAATTTTCCGTGATTTGTCTAACCCGACGATCGAGGGATAGGTAGCTTTTTGAGCCTCCGTATCTTTCCCCGCAGTCTTTCCCAGTTTCTCACTTGTCTGCGTAACGTCTAGAATGTCGTCGATGACTTGGAAGGCCAACCCAACGTGGTATCCAAAATCAGTCAGCGCATTGAGTTGGCCGGCTGTACAGTTCGCACTCATACCGCCGAGTCGCACGGAACAGGAAAGCAGGGCCGAAGTCTTGCGTTCATGGATGTAACGCAATTGGCTGACTCCTATTTTTTTGCACTCCGCTTCGAGGTCTGCAACCTGCCCCGCAATGAGCTGGAGCGACCCGGAGGCCTCGGCCAACTCACGAATGATCTGCTGGTGCGGATAACGGCGCCAACCTCTGCATTGCGCCGCAATCTCGAAGGCTTGGGTGAGTAGCGCATCTCCAGCGAGAACCGCGATCCCTTCCCCAAAGACCTTGTGACTGGTGGGCTTCCCCCGCCGGTAATCATCGTTATCCATCGCAGGTAAGTCGTCATGCACCAGGGAGTAAGTGTGAATACATTCCACTGCGCATGCGAGAGGCAAGGCTTCAGCCTCTGCCCCCCCGCAAGCCGCCGCCGCCGCCAAACAAAGGGCCGGGCGCATTCGCTTGCCCCCGGCAAATAAGGAATACCTCATAGCCTTATGAATTGTAGTCGGACGAGTTCTTTCCGAAGGCAAAAACCGATCCAGAGCCCGGTTCACATGCTCCGTGCTTCGGCTTACAAACTGGTCCAAGTCGAATGGCTTTTTTTGGCGGTTGCCTGACAGCATTAGGATTCTTTTAGCAAACCCTTTGCCACGCGCAAGAACCAACACGCGATGGCGCACAATTCAAACTTGCTTTTGTCCCTAGGATCCTTACCTTGCAGTGCTCCTATTGGTCATTAATTAAATCACTTTGAACGCCGAATTTACAAAGAAAGCTCTGGAGAAAGTTGGCAATCCCAACGTTCTGGTCAACTTGGTTTCCCGTCGGGTCCGACAGTTGAATTCCGGGTCTGGGGCCAAGAATCGTCCCTTACTAGCCGATGTCGCCAATTACGGGCCCGCAGACATTGCCCTCTTGGAGATCATTGAGGACAAGATCGGTTTTGAGATGCCTGAGATGGTTCAGTTGTCGCACCCTGTCAAGAAGCGTAAACGGCACTAAACGCCGCACTGACCTCTTCCGCTAAGCGTTGGTGCCTGCCGTGCCATGGCCGATATTCTTTCTAATCCCAAGGCCCGACGTGACTATCATATCCTGGAAACGTTCGAGGCCGGGATCGTGTTAAGAGGCACTGAAGTCAAGACCTTACGCGCCGGTAAGGGGCAAATCAGTGACGCATTTGCGCGAGTGGAGAATGGCGAGGTGTTTCTGCACAACGCGCACATCGATGAGTACACTCACGGGAATCAGTTAAACCATGTTCCCAAGGCGGTCCGCAAACTCTTGCTGCATAAGAACGAGATTCGCAAGTTATTCGGCTTGGCTTCAGTGAAGGGTAACGCGCTCTTTCCGCTTTCGTTCTATTGGAAGCACGGCAAAGTCAAAGTTTCCATCGCTGTCGGCAAAGGCAAAGCCGAATACGATAAGCGTGACGACCTCAAGACTCGCGAGGCGGACCGAGAAATGAAACGGGCCACTATGAAGCACCTCAAGGGGCGCTAGGCTGCCCGAGGCGAGGGTTTCGATGCTATGAGCGAATTGTTCTACCTGATGCAATGGCCGCTCATTGCCAGCCTGATTCTCCCCTGGCTGCTGATCTACCTGGGACTGCACATCGTTCAGCGTGGTGTCATCTTCGTGGACCTTGCATTGGCGCAAACGGCTGCGTTCGGCGCTGCGGCGGCCATGCTGGCCGGTTACGATACCCACGACTGGCAGAATTTTGTATTCTCCTTGGGCTTTACGTTGGCGGGTGCTTTCGTCCTGACTTTCACCCGGACGTCGCGCCAGCATGTGCCGCAAGAAGCATTGATAGGAATCGTTTATATCGTGGCTGCCGCCGCCGCGATACTTGCACTCAGCCGGAGCACCGGGGGCAAGGAGGAACTGCAACGCTCCTTGGTGGGTGAGCTGCTGGTCGTGCCGCCGATCGAAATCTGGAAGACGTTCGTCCTCTACCTCTTGATTGGCCTTACGCATCTTGTGTTTCGAAAGCAATTCCATCGCATTTCTGAAGATCCAAGGGGGGCGGCTGCCGACGGCTTGCATTTGAGGTGGTGGGATTTTGTCTTCTACATGCTCTTCGGACTTGTTGTGACGGCTTTTGTTCACATCGGTGGGGTTCTTCTGACCTTTTCCTATCTGGTCATACCTGCCGTCTGCGGGATCTTTCTAGCGGATGGCATGTTGCGGCGGTTTGTCGTAGGCTGGGTCGTGGCTACCGTGGGCAGCGTGACAAGCCTTGGAATCACTTCGCAGCTGGATCTGCCCATCGGAGCAGCGATTGTCTGCGTTTTGGGCGCGTTCCTGATGATGACGTTAATCGTTTGTCGATTTGTCCCCCGTTGGACCAGTAGTGCATCAACCAGCACAATAGGTCAGTAAAGCCTTGGCTTTCTGTATGGAAGTAGCTGGACCGAGGAGAGGAAAAGTCTGGCTCAAAACTTACATTTGCCTATTTTCCCGATGATGTCGGATCAGGAAAGTTATCACATGACTCCAGACCAGTTCCGCCGGTGGGGCCACCGCGTTGTGGACTGGATCGCAGATTACCAGGAACGGGTGCAGTCCTTTCCTGTTCTCTCTCGTGTAAAACCGGGTGACGTCCGCGCCGCCTTGCCCGGGGCTGCTCCGGAACATCCGGAGTCTTTCGACGCCATGTTGCATGATCTGGATCGTGTAATTCTGCCGGGGATTACACATTGGCAGTCCCCGGATTTTTATGCTTTCTTTCCGTCCAACAATTCCGGGCCTTCGATCTTAGGGGAGATGATCTCCGCAGGACTGGGTGTGCAAGGAATGCTCTGGGCTACTAGTCCAGCCTGCACTGAACTGGAAACGCATATTCTTGACTGGGTTGCTGGGATGCTCGAACTACCCGCAACTTTTCGGTCCTCGGGCACCGGTGGCGGCGTCTTGCAGGACAGCGCCTCTAGTGCCGCTTTATGCGCTCTCCTCGCGGCCCGTGAACGCGCCACGAATTTGGTTAGCAATGAAAAGGGCTGTGACAGACAACTCGTTGCATACACTTCATCCCAGGCACATTCTTCGATCGAAAAAGCTGTCAAGATTGCTGGTATCGGCCGCAGCAACCTTCGTGTCCTCGATGTCGACAACACCTTTGCTTTTAGGCCAGAACTCCTGGAGGAGCAGGTTGCCAAGGATCGCGCTTTGGGTCGCGTACCGTTCTTTGTTTCGGGCACACTGGGCACGACGTCCTCAAATGCGTTCGATCCGATTGCCGTATTGGGTAAATTCTGTCGTGAGCAAGGATTGTGGCTGCATGTCGACGGAGCCATGTGTGGCACTGCCGCTGTCTGTCCGGAGTTTCGGTGGATTCAGCACGGATTGGAGCTTGCTGATTCCTATTGTTTCAATCCGCACAAATGGATGTTCACCAATTTTGATTGCAGTTGTTTCTTCGTGGCTGATCGTTCCGCCCTCATCCGGGCGCTTAGCATCCTTCCCGAGTACCTCAGGAACCAAGCCACCGAATCCGGGGCGGTGATCGATTACCGCGACTGGCAAATCCCTCTTGGCCGCCGCTTTCGCGCGCTCAAACTCTGGTTTGTCATTCGCTATTATGGTGTTACGGGCCTGCAACACCACATTCGGCGCCATGTTGAATTGGCGCAGCAGTTTTCTCGCTGGATTCAGGACTCTTCGGATTTTGAGCAGCCGGTCCCGGCTCCGTTCAACCTTGTCTGTTTTGCGCATCGCGCGGGCGACGACTTCAATCGACAACTGTTACAGCGCCTCAATGAAACCGGGCGGATATTTCTGACCCACACAGTGCTTCACGGACGTTTCGTGCTACGAATGTGCGTTGGACAAAGCCAAACGAAGAATGAGCATGTACGCAATGCGTGGGATCTGATACAGCGCACGGCGGCAGAATTGAAATCCGGGAACTCATCTATCTGTCAGTGACATGAGGACGCAAGAGTCGTGCTACCTATTCCACGCAAGGATTTATCTCGTCGAGCTTATCATGAATAAGATGCGTTCGAAGGAGACTCTTCTCCTGCTGGTTGCCTGCTTGCTATGTTTGGCTCCGAGGATAAACGTTGCCGCTCCAGTTCCTCCCAATTCCGATGAGAAAAAGTGCTTTCTATTCACGTACTTTATGGGTAATGGCGAGGATGGTCTCCATCTCGCCTCGAGCCATGACGGCCGCACGTGGGAAGCTTTGAAGGGTGGTCGCAGCTTTTTGGCGCCGCAGGTTGGTGAGTCACGGTTGATGCGGGATCCCTGTGCTATCCGTGGGCCGGACGGTGCTTTCCACATGGTGTGGACTACCGCATGGAACGGCCAAACGATCGGCCACGCTTCCACGAAGGATTTCGTCCATTGGTCACCACAGCAGGCCATCCCTGTCATGGCTCACGAGCCTGCTGTGCGCAACTGCTGGGCTCCAGAAGTTTTTTGGGATCCTGTCAATGCGCGCTATCTCATATTCTGGGCGAGTACCGTCACCAACAAGTTTCTCGAAACTGCGGGGACTTCCGAGGATCGCTACAATCATCGCATTTACTCCACGACCACCAAGGACTTCAAACGCTTCACACCCACGTCGATTTTCTATGACCCCGGTTTTAGTGTCATCGATGCTACGTTGCTCCAGGCCAGCAATAAGTTCTACCTCATCATTAAAGACGAAACCGTCAAGCCTCCCAAGAAGCACCTTAGAATTGCCACAGCTGACACTCCAGAAGGGCCATTTCGGGACCTCGGCAAGCCCTTCACTCGCGATTGGGTTGAAGGGCCAACAAGCCTGAGAGTCGGATCTGAATTCCTCGTCTATTTCGACGCTTATCGTGACCATCGTTACGATGCGGTTAGTTCCCTCGACCTGCAAAGATGGAAAGACATAACGCCGGAGACGCGCTTTCCTCGTGGTGCCCGCCACGGTTCGGCTCTGACCATTTCGTGTGACCTTTTGGAAAAACTGAAGCAGTAGCAATGACTGCGCACCTTTGTTGATCGGGGCTTTATCGGTCGATTATCCCTTGCCAACCGGCACAATTGAAGGGATTATACTCCAGACTAATAGTGCGAAGTTGTAAAGCCGTAATATGAATTGTAACCGTCTTGTTCGTTCAACTGCTGGTCGAGCTTTTACCTTAATCGAGCTCCTCGTGGTGATCGCGATTATTGCCATTCTGGCGGCTATGCTCCTTCCAGCGCTGTCCAAGGCCAAGCAGAAGGCGATGAGAACTCAGTGTATTAGCAATTTGCGGCAGGTTGCTATATCGGCCAAAATGTATACAGACGACAACAATGGAAAGCTCGTCTCGGCCTATCCCACATACGGAGGGTTTACCGGCACCTGGTGTGGGGGCAATGCAGAAACAGGGGGTGGTCCAGGGAGCTATGTCTACGGCGGGGCCGACCCCACCGGGATTCAACTTGGATTGCTCTGGCCCTACACCAGAAATCTTGACCTTTACCATTGTCCAGCTGATAACCGCTTAGCTACAGCTGGATTGCCAGAATATCGCGGCAAACGGATTCTGCGCAGTATTTCCATGAACTCCTTCATGAACGGAACCAGCTTCGGGGCATCTCCCACATGGGTGGTAACTAACCCCAATGGACCTCAAGACCCCAACTATCCGGTATATCGAAAGGAAGCTGAAATCACCAAACCCGCCAAAACCTGGCTGGTGCTGGACGAGGATCAACAGAGCATCAATGACGCTATGTTCCTGGTCGATGTCGGCGGTAGTGCCCGCCTGCTGGATTTGCCGGCTCGAGCCCACGCCAATGGTTACGGCATTAACTTTAACGACGGTCACGCGGAAATTTATGTAATGAGGGATTCTGAAAGTATTAACTGGAAAGTTGGAGATCCTAGACCCAGAGGAGGTTACAACGACTGGCGGAAGCTGGCTGACGTAACCACCAATCCAAAGTAGACAACTTCCCTGACCGTTCTTTGTACCTAAGGGTCTTGCCACGCTGCGGGATTGAGGTGGATGCTCCACGGCCCCCAGGCTCCCCTAATCCGGCAATATTGAACTGACAAAACCGGGGGCTCCTGCTAGCCTTAACCTATGCATATAGTGCGTTCTCTCTTTTTGCTGACCCTGTTGGCTTCGCTCAGTTCGAACCTACGAGCCCTAGGGGCGGAGAGGGAGTCAGAAAGAACCCGCGTGCTGATCGTGACAGGGGGCCACGATTTCGAAAAGACCCCGTTTTTCCAGATGTTTGGCCAGGACGCTGAGATTTCCTGGGAAGCCGTGGCTCACCCAGACGCTCAAGCGCGATTCACACCGGAGGCGGCCACCAAATTCGACGTATTGGTGTTGTACGACATGTATCAACCCATCAGTGATGAAGCCAAGACAGGTTTCCTGGCGCGACTTAAGAAGGGTCAGGGATTAGTGGTCCTCCACCACGCCATTGCCAATTATCAGGAATGGCCCGAATACGCCCAGATTATTGGTGCCCGTTATTACCTGAAACCAACCGTTGTTGACGGTATTGCCAAGAAGCGGTCCGCTTACAAGCATGATGTCCAGTTCCGCATCGAGGTCGCCGATCCCAATCATCCGGTCACCCGTGGGCTCACCTCGTTCGATATCCGGGACGAAACATACAAATGGTTTGATGTTGATCCCAACGTGAAACCGCTGCTGACCACCACCGAACCTGAAAGTAATCCGGTGATTGCCTGGGCGAAAACCTACGAGGCGGCTCGAGTGGTATCTTTACAGTTGGGGCATGATCATTTTGCCTTCGAAAACCCGAATTATCGGAGGCTGGTAAGCCAAGCGATCCGCTGGGTCGCCAGGAAGAGTTGAGAAACAATGTTGCAGCTTTGTGCAAAGCGGAACTTCCATGACCTACCCATCGGTTTCATGAGTTTGCTGTCACGTACGCCAGGGCAGAAGTTTTTCAAGGTCATCGCTTGTGAGATAGCCATACGGGAATTCAACTATGCTGCGGCCGTTTCCCGAAACCTGGTGGATCTCGAGTTTTTGACTCAGGGCTACCACGACATCCCTGGAACCGGGAGAAAAGCGATTCAGGAATGTATCGATGCAGTTCCGGCGGGGAAGTATGATGCGGTGATCTTGGGTTACGGTTTGTGCAGTAGAATCGTTGAGGGCCTTCGCTGTTCTCACACCCCCCTTGTAATCCCGCGGGCGCACGATTGCATTACGTTTTTTTTGGGCTCCAAGGAACGCTATCAACAATGCTTCAACCAGCGCCCAGGCACTTATTACTACACCTCCGGTTGGCTCGAATGTGCCTGTCGGCGTGGAGACAAGAGCCCATTCCTTGGCGGGGCTTCGGTGCCTGCCAACCTGAGTTTGAAGGCTAATTACGAGGATTGGGTGCTGAAATACGGAGAAGACCAGGCCAATTTCCTAATGGAGGAAATGAGCCGCTGGACGCAATCTTACACCCACGGCACGTGGATTCAATTGGAATTTCTTAAGCACCTGGAGTTTCGTAAACGCGTGCAGTCTATCTGCGCCGAAAAAGGCTGGGAATATAATGAAATAGAGGGCGATTCGAATTATTTCAAGCGGCTCTTGGAGGGAGACTGGCCCCCAGAGTCATTCCTGGTAGTGCCCCCCGGAGCCACTGTCACAGCAACACATGACGGCCGGATTATCGGTACTGGGTCGAGCTAATCTCCCTCTCGCCGCTGATGCCGGCCGGCGACTTTACTTGCTGCGCAACCCGTTTAGAAGCTCAGCAGTAATTGCCAGATGTACATATTTCCAAAGGCGTCAATATCCTCCCAAATATTCTTCATTAGTTCTGGGCTGCCTGTGATTTCGGGCAGTTCCTTAACCCGATCTTCCCAAGGGAAACAGAGCCCGGGAGGGAGTTGTGGCACCGGTCGTCCTGACATGCCTGCAATCCCCTGTCGGGTTGACCTAGCCCCCGTCGTGTCGCCAGGAGGTGTGGCTGCCAAATCTGTGGCGGACACTGAGGAATAAACTCCAAATTCACGGGTAGTCTCAGTGAGTACCCTGAGGTTCTCCACGCTCGTATCATCCTGCATGATGGCACCCGCATCCATGATGTATCCCCCGTCCTTCGCCACTTCAATGAGAACTCGCCGGCAAAAGGCCCGAACCTCATCGGGCTTGCCGAAACTCAACATGACATTGGGAATGCCGCCGCTGAGGGCGAATCGATCGTGCAGTTTTTCGTGCACCTTAAAAATATCATCCTGGTCGCAGTGGAAAACTATGCTTTGCGGAGGCAGTTCCCGGAAGCTCTCCAGGTGGTGCTTCCATTTGCCTTCAGCATAAAACAAGGTTTGGTGTCCGTGCTTCCAAAACTCTTCAATAATTGGCTTCAACGTCGGCCAATAATGGGAATCAAACTGTTTCGGGTTGATGAAAGGAACACAGCCACGGTGCATCCAGAATCCGATAGGAACCAGGCCCGCAGGATCGGCTGTGCTCAGTCCCACATGGCAAAGGTGCGGCATCAGGGCCTCGCAAGCCTTGAGCACCTTATTTGGTTGTTGGTGCATATCAAGTGTAAGCCCGACATAACCACGCAATTTGTCCGCCAGAATGTCAAACGGAGACTTGAAGATCCCGGAGATAGCCGACGGTGTGCCACATTCTGACCGCAAGCGAGCTATCTGCGGGCCGAAAGCGTAAAAGTAAGAAAGCATAGCCATCGCTCCCTTGACCAGAGCGATGTTGTTGCGGTAAGTAACCGGCTCTCCGACCTTGCTGGCCTCCGTAGAGACTCTTGGCAACCAAACATTGTAGAGAAACCCCGTGGGATCCGCAATTAAGGAGTCATATTCGTCGGCCTTCATGAATGCCTGGTCCTCTGGAGGCTCGATGTAGTTGAAGCCTGATGTGTGGGGGATTCCAACGCCCGGGATACCGTAATAACGCAACCCTATCGCCTGTGCCAGCCCTGTCCAAACATAGACCATGTTCGGGACCACCGCGTCCCAATCGAAGTCTTTGGCCGTCTTGACTGCGGCGTCGAACGCTTTCTGGTAGCTATGCGCCACTTCCTGGCACGTGTAGCCGGCGTAGCGTGCGGTGAACTCGGCGACGAAGGGACGAATCGGCACCTTGTCCGGCTTTTCGTTCCGCATGGCTGTCACATAGCGTTTTAGGCGTTCCTGATAGAGTAGTTCGTTGGTCATGCCAAATAGACTTTGTTTCAAGTGTTAGCAACCGCGTTCAGGCCCTGATCGGGGTAAAAACTGGCGTTCCCTCAGCTTGCAAGGCAGCCATTTGAGCAAGCAGCCCACTGTTCTTCGGAACCAAAACAATTTGAGATTCGCCCTCAATCAACTGTTCGGCCTCGAGGATTTCAAACATGGCCTTAGCGATTTCCGGATTGAGGGCAATTTCCTGGAGGGCTGCACCGACGATTCGGGGGCGGAGCGCTGCGGCTTTCGCAAACTCAATGGCCGCCTGCCGCTCCGCACTGCCGGTAATAATGCTCACCTGGTTGGCTCCGTCCTGCTTGATAGCGGAGGTCACCTGTCGGAGCCGATTTACTACCTTGGCTTCGATTTGTCTGATCATTCCCGGGTCACGGAAATGCACCTTTCGAATGTAGACTGAGCCCAACTTGTAACCCCATTCGTGCGATTTGGGCGATACTTCCTCGCGCACGGTCAGACTCATGGCGTGGCGATTTTCAAGCATGTTTTCCAACTCGAGATTACTCAGGCACCTAACGGTCGCGTTGCTGACATTGGCAGCAAGGGAACCGCGGGGATCGGCATTCTTAAACAAGTAGGCGACAGGGTCGCTAATATACATTTCGTACCAGATCCCGATACCCATCGGGGCGCCTTCCTCAGAGTTTACTGGTTGGCTGCGCAGGTAATCTTGGTCGAGGCGCATGTCCAGCACATGGCAACGGCCGAGCCAGTTGACCACCGGGGCCTTCCAGCCCAGCTTCAGCCAGAGCAGATGCAATCCCGGTTCCTCCAGGATCAACTCCACTTTGCCAAACAGAATATAGACTTTGCATTGACGCTCCAGCAGGATGGTGTAAAGCCCTAAAGCCCGGCAAAGGCCAAGAACCGCCGGCGCAATGATGAGCAGCCCAACAAAGGTCGTCGCGGCGGCGATGAAAAAGTTAGTCACGGGGCACCTCCAGGACGGCTCGCTTTGATTCTCCGAACAACTTTAACCGTACGTTGCGCACGTAGGCCGGTAAAGCATCCGGTCCACTTTGCTTAAGGTGTCGCAACTGTTCTGCCATAGCTGTGAGTGGTTCGACCTCAGCCTGTGCTTTCAAGGTTTCGATTTCCACGGCCGTGCGCGATTGAACCATCTTCTGGTCTGCGGCAGCCTGTGCCAGACTGATATCTGAAGAGACTTGGTTGTAGGCGGTGTTGATCGCCGCCAAAGCCGATTCAACTTCCCCAGGCGGATCAATCCCGGTGATAAGCGAGGCATCCAGGGTGATGCCATAGCGCGCCTCCGAGGACTTGCACTCGCGGTCCATGTGGTCGTTAATGTCGCGTAAATTCTTGCGCAAGTCATTAATCGAAACACCTATCGACGCCGTAGCAATTTCCGGGGTTGGTATTCCACCTTCAGTCGTCGCTACTGCGGGTACCTTGGGTGCTTCGAAATTGGCAATGCGCTCGCGCAAGACCGAAGTGAAGTAGCCCATCACATGGACGATTGGCCGTTTCACGCCAAACAGATATGCATAGAGATTCTTTTCGGAAACCCGATAGCGGATTTGGCCTGTAAGACCAGTGTTCAATTGATCCTTTGTCACCGCCTCGAGCAACGTTCCACCCTGGTTCGCCTCTGGGGTCTCCGGATCATACGCCATATTCAAGGTCCGGGTGGCGATGGAGACTTTATACACCCGTTCCCAAGGCCATTTCAAATAAGGACCACCTGGCGGAATGACTCTTACTTGCGGAAAGGCGTACCGGTTTTTCTCCTCGGGGCGGAGGTAATCGGAAATGGGATCTTGCAGCACCGTGGCGTTCCCGACTCGTTCGGCACGACCAAACCTGGTTTTAACCGCTCGCTCATCCTGATTCACGGTGTAGATACCGGAAACCAAATACCGGACAAGGAACCAAGCGACAAACCCCACAACCACTCCTAAGGCAATGCTCATAATCGTCAGGTTGATTCTGGCTTGAGCTTATGATCATTGCCAATGAAAGCAACGCAAAACCTGAACGCAAACTATAGCTCAATCCTGGTTTCCTAGGAGTTTGCCCTTGACACTGCAGGCTTGGGCCGCGAGGTTCGCGGAAAACCTCTGAAAACGTGGCTGCAAACCTGACTCAGGACACACCTGATCAACCGCAAACGGAAACCGCCGGTTTTGGCCGGCGGTTTTGGACTCTCAACACCATAGAGATGTGGGAACGCCTGGCGTATTACAACCTCCGGGTTATGGCGCCAATTTATATTATGCAGGCGGATAATCCCGGTGGATTGCATCTCACTGCCGTCAACAAAGGTTCCATTTATGCTTGGTGGGCTGTATTCCAGTCTGTGCTGCCGGTGGTCACAGGCGGTTTCGCCGACCGTTTCGGCTACAAACGAACTCTAGGATTTAGCATTGCGCTAATGATGCTCGGCTATCTCATGATCGCCTTCATGCGCGACTTGAGCTTCCTGAGCAATTATTGGGCGTTTTTCATTGCGGTGATGACTCTTGCTACTGGGACAGCCTTCTTCAAGCCCAGCATTCAGGGTTCACTTGCTCACAGTTTGCCAAAGGGCAAATCTTCAGTGGGTTGGGGGATTTTTTACTGGGTAGTAAACGTAGGTGCCTTTGTTGGCCATTACTTGCCTTCGATTCTCCTCACCCTCAGCGCGGCTCTTCCGGGCTTCTTGTATGCCGAGGCCAACTCCAAAGAAGCCTGGCGCAACCTTTTTCTGGCCTCCGCTGTGTTCACCTCTTTCAATCTACTGCTCCTACTCACCTTTACAGACGTGCCTTCGGGGGCTTCCAAAGCGGAAAGCATTCTCCAGGTCTTGCGCCGTACGGTGACGAATATTGTCGAACCCCGTCTCATGGCCTGGCTCCTCATCATGTCCGGCTTTTGGCTAATGATGTTTCAGCTTTGGGATCTCCAGCCCAATTTTATTGCTGACTGGGTAGACAGTCGTCCACTGGCAGCAGCCCTGACCTGGCTACCGGCACCGGTTTACGGTGCGCTGGTTGAGCAAACTTCTCGCGGGCCTATGATTCCGCAGCAAGTCCTGCTAAGTGCAAACGCGTTTTTTATTATCCTAGGCGTGGTGGGCATTGCCTGGCTTACGCGGGGGATGCGCACCTTATCAGCTATGCTGATCGGAATGGCGCTTGCCGTGGTCGGCGTGTTAATCGCAGGGTGGACGACAAGTGCGTATATGTTGGTTTTTGGCATCTTGTTCTTCTCTCTCGGCGAGATGATGACTGGTCCGAAAAAATCAGAGTACCTGGCCCTGATCGCCCCGCCGGATAAGAAAGGGCTGTACTTGGGTTACGTGAATATTCCAGTTGGCGTGGGCGTTTTTGCCGGCTCGAAGATTGCCGGCTACGTGTATGGTCATTACGGCGAAAAGGCTGTGCTGGCTTTACGATACCTCGCCGAAAACACCTCGTTTGGCGAGAGCAAAGGTTGGAATGGTGAAGTGGGAGCACTTGAGGCCGTGCTTGGCGTCAAACGTACAGAGGCCATGATGAAGTTGCAGGAAGTGACAGGACTCGATCCTGTAGGCGCGACGGAACTGCTCTGGAAAACGTACCACCCGAACGTCAAAGTCTGGATACCCTTTGCCATCGTGGGATTGGTTTCGGCTGTTGCCCTCTGGGTATTTGGCCGCATGGCGCGGCGCTGGTCGGACATGAATGCGTGAGTGAAAGCGATGACAACGGAGCAAATCATCGGGTTGACCCTTGCCCTGCTGATCATGATGGTTGGAATCATCGGGACGCTTGTTCCTGGGATTCCCGGAGCTGGCTTAGTGCTGATCGCGAGTATCGCCCACCGGCTCTACTTTGGACCACACGGTGCCAGTAACTGGATTCTAGCTGGTTTAGTGCTGCTGACCGGTCTCTGCTTTGTGGTCGAGTACTTGTCGGAAATCCTGGGAGCCAGAAAATTGGGAGCGACATGGCGAGGAGTAGTTGGGGCCATCACAGGCGGCTTGGTTGGCCTGTTTTTCAGCATACCGGGGATCCTCCTGGGTCCGTTTATCGGGGCCACGTTATTTGAACTGGCCGGAGGTCGGAAGATTAAACCCGCGGCGAAGGCCGGAGCTGGGGCTACTCTCGGTCTCTTGGTTGGAGCGGTGGGTAAAATCTCCATTTGTGTGGCCATGGTAATCCTCTTCACTGTCAACGTTATCTTTCGCTCTGGGACTTAACAGTCTCGCGAACAGTTGCCAATTAGACGCGGGTCCGTCAAAGTAGAAGGATAATGGATAAACGCTTCTATCTGACGACCGCGATTGACTATGTCAATGGGCAACCCCACCTGGGGCATGCCTACGAGAAAATCATTGCGGATGTAATCGCTCGTTCCAGGCGCAGTTTCGGGCAGCGAGCGTTTTTCCTCACCGGATTAGACGAGCACGGACAGAAGGTGCAGCAAGCGGCCGTTGCTGAGGGAAAAGCCCCACAAACCTACTGTGACTCATTGGCTGCGGTCTGGCAGGATTTTGCCGCAGCCTTGGAATTGACTAACGATGATTTCGTTCGCACAACCCAGCCACGGCACAAGGCGGTGGTTCAAGCGGTGCTCTTACGGCTGCATGCTGAGGGGCATTTCTACCAGGCGGTCTACGAGGGATTCTACTCCACGAAGGAAGAGACCTTTCTCACCGAGAAAGATCGCCGGCCAGATGGAACGTTTGACCCCGCTTACGGTGAGGTGGTGAAATTGCAGGAGCGCAATTACTATTTCAGATTGAGCCGCCACCAAGAATGGCTGATTGACTACATCGAACAAAACCCCAGTTTTGTCGCTCCGGATTACCGCCGCAATGAGGTGCTCGGATTCCTTAAGAACCATACATTGGAGGACCTGTGCATTAGCCGTCCCGTTTCGCGGTTGAATTGGGGAATTCCTCTGCCGTTTGATTCGGAGTATGTCACGTATGTTTGGTTTGACGCGCTCACGAATTATATCAGCATTCCGGCCTCCATGGGAGACGCTGCTGTGCCCGATTACTTCCGGTCGGAGCCTTCCGAGAAAACCCAGGCCTTGTGGCCGGCTGACATTCACATCCTCGGCAAGGACATTTTGAAATTCCATGCCGTTTGCTGGCCCATCATGCTGAAAGCCATGGGCGCGCCACTTCCTAAACAGATTCTGGTTCACGGATGGTGGCAGAAAGACGGTCAGAAAATGAGCAAGACGACCGGCAATGTGGTGGACCCAATGGGTGTTATTAAGGAATGGGGGGTTGACGCCTTTCGTTTCTATGTGCTGCGCGAACTGGCGATCGGCCCTGACGGCAACTGGACGGACGACGGTTTTCGCTCGCGCTATTCCTCGGAATTGGCCAATGGCTTGGGAAACTTGGTTAACCGTTCCCTTTCGATGTTGTGCCGGTATCGCGACGGGTTGGTTCCCCCAGTATCTGACGAACTGGCCGAGGACGTCGGCAAAGCGATATCCGAGACCAGATCATTGCTTGAGCGTAATGAACTTCAGGCTGCACTTATCGAAATCTGGTCGCTTATAAGCCGTGCCAACCAATATGTCGACCAAACAGCGCCGTTCAAGCTCGCAAAAGACCCCGGACATGCGCAACGTCTTGACCAAGTGCTCTATAACCTGGTCGAGGTTTGTCGCGTTCTTTCCGTGCTTCTCTGGCCGTTCTTGCCCGGTACAGCGACAAGGATGTTCGCTCAATTGGGCCTGACCGGTGCCCCGGATTCCTTTGCCCTTGCCACGTGGGGGCAACTGCCACCTGGCCACAGAATTGGCACGCCTAGTCCGCTCTTTCCGCGTAAAGATCAGCCACAAAGATGATTCATAGAGGCCATGGCACTGCATCACCTTTCAACCCCTGCCGGGAACTCCTGGAGGCGGCAAAGTGCCGGGACCTGCCTGAGGTTATTCGCCATCGGCGTAGTCATAGTCCTCCTGCAGGGTCTCTGCTCTAAGACTCAAGCGAGTCAGTCGCACCCCGTTCTGAGAGTTCCGCCCCGCCTCCAAACGGCCCCGAGTGGCAACCAATTCGCCACGAGCGTTGCTTCTCTAGCTCTGGCAGAGCGCGAGGAACGTATCGTGCGAGAGATACTCTCGGGTAATGTTCCTAACTACCTGCGTCGTCTTTCTCCCGTGCCAATTGAGGTTACGAATGCGGGTTCGATAGCGTCCGGGATTGTCTACGTTACGTCTGATTACCTGTCAATCGGCTCCGATGGGGATGCTATACTGATGCCTATGTCGCCTGGCAGCGCGCAGCGCATTGCCAACGCGCTCGACTGTTCTCTACCGACGCGCCGATTGGTTGACGCCATTCACCGTGCGGCTCCCCTGAAGCTTTTTCCATCTCCTATAGCCCCCAGCCCGGCGATGACCGCAGTACCCGTCTTCGTTACTCACAACGAAATTGTTTGGAAGCACCGTGCCCGCCTCCTAAGCACATACCCTCCGGGAACCCTTGTGGCAGGGCACAAGAAAGACCTAGTAATAACTCCAAAGCTGCTTCGACAACCAGACAAAGTAGCTATTTACGGTTGGCACAATCCCGATGGCGAGCCGATTCAGCCCCTGTATCTTGGACACAGCGCTACTTGGGTGGACTACAGTCAATGCGCGCGATTGGTCTGGAATCAGATGCTCCTGAATGGCAAGCGCGTTGATTTGGTCTCAGTGCTCAAGGATGCTGCAGTTACCGGGCTACTTAGTGATGAAGGTCCATTCGAAAAAGTCTCTTACCCCACGGGGTCTTTAGGCGAGGCAAATTCCATTTACACCACCGCTCACACCGGCTTGCTTTGGAGCTTGGAGGAAAAGCCCTTTACCGAACGTACCGCAACTTTACGCCTGGATCCGGATCTTCTTGCACATTTCAACATGCCTGACCGCCGCCTGGCGTCACAGACGAATAACCTCCTCATTATCTATGCCTTGCCTAATGGAAATACCATCGAACAAACCGTAGGGAAACACCTGCAGCCCGGCGATGACTGGCGTTTTGACATCCAGCATATTGGGGCGCAAACCCGCTTCCTGCGGCAGGTTTTAAGCAATGATTTCGTGGTGATCGCCTATCTCGAGAACAGTCTCCAGAGTTGGCCGGGATGGAGGAAACGCAACGGGGATCAGCAAATTCCGAATCTCTTGCTGAAGTTAAAGGAGGCAGCCTTAGCTGATTCCTCAGCGAAAGTGGTGCTCACCGGTCACAGCGGCGGCGGCAGCTTCATATTTGGTTTACTGAACTCCGTCGATGCGGTGCCTGATGATGTCGTCCGGATAGCTTTTCTAGACAGCAACTATGCATACGAGCGATCCCAGGGGCACACCGACAAGCTCCTTGCCTGGTTGTGTTCCCGGACGGATCGACACCTGTGCGTCCTAGCCTATGATGACGAATCAGCCCTGCTTGAAGGCAAACCGTTTGTAACGCCGAGGCGAGGCACCTGGGGAAGAACTCACGCCATGCTCGATGATATTGGCGAGAGGTTTTCTTGGACTTGGAGAACAAACGGCGAATTGCGATCCGCTGAAACTTTGAGGAGCCAAGCACAAGTAATACTCATAGACAATCCTGAGCGGAAGATTTTTCACACCGTGCAGGTGGAACGTAACGGTTTTATCCACGCCTTGTTGTCAGGGACCGCTCACGAGGGGCGAGATTATGAGTACTTTGGCCCGAGGGCATACGCAAAATGGATCGCTTCTGAAGCAGCCTCTGTGATTCGCGATTCACACCGGCCTCCCTGAGAATGCAGGCCCCCTATGGCAGGTCGCAAAAGGAGATGTCCACGATGAGATCTGCAGCAATTCTTTCCAAATCACTACGTAGATCGACGGTATTACAGGGGGCTGGGAGACTTAGGTTTAGACGCGCCTTGAACAGTGCTTCGCCCGACATAGCTGCACTTGACACCTCGCTCTCGAGTTCCTCCACGTTCACTCCATGACGAGCCAATGCACGGGAGATGTCCCTGATGATGCCCGGCCGGTCCTGCCCAACGATTTCGATGGCAGTGACACGGACTGGTTCGGCAGAAGCCCCTGATTGGTCCGGCTGAAAGACGGCAGTGAGCCCTTTCGCTTCAAGTTGTTTAAGAGACTGAAGAAAGAGCGTCTGTTGCTCTTCAGGCAAGTCAACCCGAAGCATTCCCGCAAACTGGCCACCCAGACGCAACATGCGGCTTTCTTGCCAGTTTCCCCCGTGGGCAGTAACCAGACTCGCGATAGATTCTACCAACCCCGGACGATCGGGGCCGACAACAGTCATGACAAAGCAGCGATGCATGGCTTACCTCCTAATCTTTCGGAAAGCGGCTGGCAAGCCAATCCCTGTGGGCAAATCTGGCAAGCTTAACTCAACTCAAGGAATCAGAGAACGAGACTTTAGAGCGGCAAGCGTGCGGGTGAAAATCTCCTCTGGAGCACCTTCGGCAGAAATGGTCACCAGCAAATTGCGCTGCTGATAGAACTCCGCTAGAGGGGCAGTGCTGGTTTCATAGGCGTTCATACGCACGCGAATGGACTCCGGCCGATCATCCTCACGCTGGAACAACTTGCCGCCGCAATGGTCACAAATGCCCTCGACCTTCGAAGGGCGGGTTTCAATGTGAAAGACCGCTTTGCAGTTCTGGCAAGTGCGGCGTCCACTTAGCCGAGCGACAACACGGTCAATCGGCAACTCATAGCTCAGCACGGCGTCGAGGTTAAGTCTTTCTTTTTTGAGCAACTGCTCGAGGGCCTCAGCCTGAGCCACCGTACGAGGAAAGCCGTCCAGCAAAAACCCACCTTCGCACCGCAAGCAACCCACACGTTCCGCCACGATCTGGAGGACGGTGGAGTCTGGAACCAACTCGCCTCGTTTCATGAAGTCCAACGCCGCGTTGAGTCCCGGGCTCCGCTGGCAAGGATCGAGGGTCTTTGCCGCGCGAAATACATCGCCGGTTGAGAGTTGACACGCGCCAAGATTGGCCGTAAGCAACTCGGCCTGAGTGCCTTTACCTACTCCGGGGGCTCCCAGTAACACGAGCCTGATCGCTCTAGACGGCTTTGCCCACGTATCACAAACAGCGTCTCCGCCACATAACCATGCTTTTCGGTTCGGTTTGGAATCCATAACTAAAAACATCCGATGAGGGCTTGACCACATCGCTATTCTTCACACAGCCGGTAGATTTCCGGGGTGAGCCCTCAGTAATTAATACTGAGGATCAACTGTTGACCGCCACCATGCAACACGAGAATTGCCCTTTCTTTCCCATTTTTTGACCCATCCAGTACCACTTAAATAGTGTAACCCAAGGTTTTCAACATCGCAGGAAGATACCACACCTTTAGACGCCAGGGAATTCGGCCAAAGCCCAATTGTGTATCGTGCCTGTTGCGAAGGCGGCCCCTGTTTCCCATGGGCACCGCCACTAAAGGCAGGAGACGGCCGGCCAGACATTATCCGAAAAACTTAACGGCGGTTTGACGGACGCGGATTAACAGGGGATCATTTTCGCAATGCTGCCAATTCCTGCCAACTGCGAGCACTCACAGGTTGAACCACGATTCCCACCTACTTTAAGGCGATTCCGCATGGCGCTTGTCGCGTTGGTCCTCACCGTGTCCTTGTTCCCCTTTCAAACTATTGCGGCTCCGCTTGAAGCGGCTGCCGGCAAGCCTGAAATAGTGGCGTCCCCGGAGCCAGATTGGCCACAATGGCGCGGACCTCGTCGCGATGGCATCTGCCTCGAAACAAATCTGCTCCAATCCTGGCCGGAAGGAGGCCCCAAATTGCTTTGGAAGAGTAGCGGGCTTGGCCACGGCTATTCGGCTCCGATCATCACTGGTGGCCGCATATATCTCGCAGGGGATGTGGGAGACGATCTCCTGCTGTTTGCCCTTGACTGTGAAGGCCAAGCCCTCTGGACCGCCACGAACGGTTCCGCGTGGAGAAACCCCTTCCCCGGTGCACGAGCCAGTTGCACCTACGCTGATGGCCGGATCGTACATCTCAACGCGCACGCCAGGGTGGCCTGTCTGGATGCCATCTCGGGCAAAGAGCTTTGGACCGTGGACCTGCGGGCACGCTTCGGAAGCCAGAAGACCACTTGGGCGACCACCGAATGCGTCCTCGTCGATGGCAAGCACGTAATCGTGACGGCCGGTGGGACAAAGGCACTCATGGCCGCACTGGATCTCGCGACAGGTCGCACCATTTGGACAACTCCCCCGTTGACTCTCGGTACTTCGCCATCGGCAGCCCACCAAAGAGTCGGCGAGCCATCCGGCGAAACTGACCCGCCAAGCTATGTGTCCCCAATCCTTCTAACATTCGGCGCCCGCAGGTTTATCGTCGGCTGCTCACAACGTCACCTGTTTGGTGTCGACGCCGTCTCCGGTCAACTCCTGTGGACTCGCCCGCTTGTGACCAGACACCAGGTTATCGCAATGACCCCGGTGCTGGTTGGCAGCGCGATCTTCGTAACCGCACCCAACACCGACGACGCGAGGCTTTACCGATGCAAGGCTTCGACAGCGCATGTGGAGGTCGAACCTGCTTGGCAAACAAAACTGGACACGTGCCACGGAGGAGTCGTTGCGGTCGGGGAGGCGCTTTATGGCTCTTGGTACGACAACGGAAAAGGCTGGGCCTGCCTGGACGCCAACACTGGGGAGGTGCGGTTTGAGAGTGGTGCTTTGGCAAAGGGCTCGGTGTTATACGCCGATGATCGCCTCTACGTCCTGAGCGAGCGGGGAGAAGCGGCCTTGCTACGTCCCACCGAGTCCGCCTTTGAGATCGAAGGCAAGTTTCAGCTAGTAACTCAAAGGAAGAATGATGTTTGGACACACCCGGTAATCCTCAATGGCCGGCTCTACCTCCGGTACCATGAAACACTCTTCTGTTATGATATTCGCGCCACCACAAACTAACCCCAAGTCATGGACGCACCTGCTCGCGTACTGACTTCAACGCACAAAACGCTGATCCCAGAAGCAAGACGCTCCTGAAATGGGTTTCAGCCAGCGAGATGATCATTGATCGCCGTGTGCACCTCCATGTAGATTAAAGCGAACACAGAACCAAACGGCATCCTGATGAAACAGCCGGCCGCTCGCAGCATTCGCCGCATCATGGTGCCCTATGTCCTTTTTGCCGGGCTGTGGATTCTGCTTACCGACCCGCTGTTGGTTTGGCTTCAACTCAGTCCCGCCACCCACATCCAGTGGTCGATTTGCAAAGGACTACTATATGTGTTTGTCACCGCCGTCCTGCTGGGCGCACTGCTGCATTCCGAAGCCAAGGCCCGCCAACGCGACGAGGTTGCCATCGCCGAAAACGAGGCGCGCTATCGTAGCCTGTTCGAAAACATTCGCGCCATGATGGTTATTATAAATCCTGAGAACGGCTCAATTGTCGACGCAAACCCGGCTGCCTGTCGTTTCTACGGCTGGTCTCGGGACGAACTTCAGCGGAAAACGATCAGCCAGATCAACGTGCTTACCCCGCAGGAATTGCAGCCAGCTCTCAGCTGCGCTAAAACCGCCCAAAACTTCCCCTTCTTCTTTCAGCATCGCCTGGACGACGGTTCTCTCCGTGACGTGGAGGTTTTCAGTGGCCCCATTGCTGTTGGCGGTCAACAAATGCTCTACTTCATCATCTATGACATCACCGAACGCCAAAGGATCCAAGCCAGGTTGGCCGAGGCGGAACGCCTGCAGGCTTTGTTGCTCGAGTCCATTCAGGAGGGGGTCCTTGGACTGGACGCCACAGGGCTAATCCTCTTCGAAAACGCGTCGGCACTCAGCATGTTTCAGCGCCCTGCAGGGGAAATGACCGGCCAACATGCACACTCCCTCTTCCACCATCATCATGCTGATGGCTGTCCCTATCCGGTTGAAGATTGTCCTATTCACCGAACGCTTCAAGACGGCAAAACTCGCCGCGTTGAAAACGAAGAATTCCACCGCAAAGACGACTCGAGTTTCCCGGTAGAATACACCTGCAACGCCGTCAGAGATGACAAGGGGACCATCACTGGCGCCGTCGTCAGTTTTCGTGATATCACCGCTCGCAATCACGCCGATCAGATACAACAACTCGCCCTCTCTGAAACGGAAGCTGCGCGCGTTTCCTTGCTCAGTGTGGTCGAAGATCTCAAAAAGACCGGCACCGCTCTCCGGGAAAGCGAGCTCCGCCATCGCCTGCTCGCTGAAGTCATCTCCGCCTACGCCTATGCTTACGCTGTGAAACCCGATGGCACACTCGCGTTCGAGTGGAGCACCGATTCCGAAGGGCGGGTAGCCGGTCATTCCTCTGCCGAACTCCGAGCGCTGGGTGGTTTCCGCAAAACTATTTATCCAGACGATCGCCCCCACCACGCGGCATTCCTGTCTCGTGCAATCGCCGGTCAGGCCGATGCCCTCGAGTTTCGAGTCCTCGATCGCTCCGGTGCTATCCGGTGGCTCCGCTCTTACATAACCCCCGTTTGGGATGATGCTCATTGTCGCATCGTGCGACTCCTCGGTGCCTCGCACAACATCACCGAACGCAGAGCTCTGGAGGAGAAGCGCGCGGTCATGGAGGAGCAGGTGCGCCGGCTTAATATCGAGCTCGAACAGCGCGTTCGCGACCGAACCGCCCAACTTGAAGCGGCCAATAGGGAACTCGAAGCATTCAGCTACTCCGTATCTCACGACCTTCGCGCTCCCCTCCGCCATATCACCGGCTTTGTAGACCTGCTTCGCTCCCAATCAGAAAGTTCCCCTGATGACAAGTCCCGCAGCTATCTCCAAACCATCACCGACTCTGCCGTCGAAATGGGACGCCTCATTGACGACTTGCTCTTCTTCTCGCGCGTGGGCCGCGGTGAAATGCGCACTGCCAGGATCGCCATGGACCACCTCGTCCGCCAAGCTATCGAAATGGCAAACCGCGAAGCGACCCGTTCCGACATCGTCTGGCATATCGCCCGACTTCCCGAGGTTCATGCCGATCCCGAAATGCTTCGCCTCGTCCTGGCAAATCTCCTTTCAAACGCAATCAAGTACACCCGCACCCGCACCCCGCCGGTAATCGAAATAGCGTGTGAGAATCACGAAACCGAGACGGTTTTCTCTATCCGCGACAACGGAGTTGGTTTCGATATGCGTTACGCCAACAAACTCTTCGGCGTGTTCCAGAGATTACACCGTGCCGCCGAATTCGAGGGCACCGGTATTGGCCTCGCGAGCGTCCGTCGCATCATCGCACGTCATGGCGGTCGCACCTGGGCCGAAGGCGTCCTAGGCCAGGGCGCTACGTTCTATTTCTCACTCCCACGCAAGACCGCAAAGGACCGCGTTTCACCCCGGACCTTGGCAAACAACGCTCCCTCGGTCGCTACCATGCGCCATTGAAGTTTCGACCAAATTTCCGCTCCACCAGCGAACGGACCTCTATCTGCCACCCAAACTCTACGCCTCACGGCTATCAGTTTTCCGGTTTTGTCACTCTCAAGCTGGGCAGGACCACTTTCTCTGAAAGCGCTGTCCGAACGAGACGTGATCATCCACCGATCACCGCGGTTCACCGCTAAAAACTTGCAGTATGCCCTCCCCCTTGAAAAACTCCTGTCATGTATACGCGTTCGTTGCTCTCAGCCGGCCTCGTTATCACCGGACTGTTGCAAGCGCAGCCTGCCGAATGGACCTCCCTTTTTGATGGTTCCACTCTCGAAGGCTGGAAAGCCAGTGAAAACCCAGCCTCCTTCAAGGTCGAAGACCGCGCCATCGTCGCCCACGGACCTCGCGCCCATCTCTTCTACACCGGCCCCGAACTCCAGGGTGGTTTCAAGAATTTTGACCTCAGTGTTGAGGTAAATGCTGAACCCGGCGCTAACTCCGGCATCTACTTTCACACCCAATACCAGGAAACCGGCTGGCCCAGCCGTGGTTTTGAAATCCAGATCAACAACTCCGCAACGCAGCATGGGGATTACCTGGAAATGAAGAAAACCGGGAGCCTTTACGGCCTGCGCAATGTCTATAAACAACTCATCCCCGACAGCACTTGGTTTACCATGCAAATCCTGGTTCAGGATCGCAACGTCGAGATCCGCGTAAACGGCACCCTGCTCGTCGACTATTTTGAACCCATGGACGCCCCAGACGCTGGGCCTCGCCGGGGTAAGCGCCTGGACCACGGCACCTTCGCACTACAGGGCCACGACCCAGAGAGCCGCGTCGCCTTCCGCAATCTCCGCGTCAAGCGTCTGCCAGACGACATCGAAAAGCGCACCCCGGTCATCGTCGATGGCTTCTACCTCCAAGTCCTGCAGCTCGGCTCTGCCAATTATCCTCTCGTCGATTTTCACACTCACCTCAAAGGTGGCCTTACCATGGATGAAATTCTCACTCACGGTCGACAGGTTGGTTTCAGCTACGGCATCGCCGTCAATTGCGGCCTTGGCTTCAGCATCACCAACGACGCCGGCATCCATGCTTTTCTTCAGGAACACTCCGGCGCCCCCGTTTTCCTCGGCATGCAGGCCGAAGGCCGGGAATGGGTAAAACTCTTCTCCCCCCGCGCCGTCGCCCGCTTTGATTACGTCTTCACCGACGCCATGACAATTACCGACCACCGCGGGAAGCGCACCCGCCTCTGGATCCCAGACGAAGTCGAGATCCTCGATAAACAAGCCTTTATGGAAGGTCTCGTAGCCGCAATCGAGCGCATCGTATCAACCGAACCTATCGACATCTACGTCAACCCGACCTTTCTGCCAGACGTCATCGCCGCAGACTACGACTTCCTCTGGACCCCCGAACGCCGCCAACGCGTCATTGCCGCCTGTGCCAAACACGGTGTAGCCCTGGAAATCAACAGCCGCTACCAAATCCCGAAATCAAATTTCATCCGCGAAGCCAAGAAAGCCGGCCTCAAATTTACCCTCGGCACCAACAACCCTGGCCGCGACATTGTCGAAAACACTTACGGACTCGCCATGATCCGTGATTGCGGACTCAATTGGCAGGACATGTGGATGCCTAAACCCGACGGTCAAAAGCGCATCCAGCAGCGCCTCAAAAATTAACTTTTACTTAATCGCTCAAAGCCAGTTATTTTATTAACAGAATCAGCCCCCAATCATGCAATCAACAAGCCCTCTCAAACGTCGTCAGTTCCTGAAACGCACTGCTGTCGCGGCCGCCCTGCCATTAATTCTCCCCTCAGGCCTTTGGTCAGCCGAAACCTCCGCCAACGACAAAATCCGTCTCGGGTTCATTGGCATGGGCAAGCAAAACCAAGGCCTCATGCGTGGCTTCCTCGGCCGCAGTGACACCGAAGTCCTAGCCGTTTGCGACGTTGACACCACCCGTCGGAACCACGCCAAAAAGACCGTCGAGACCTACTACGAAGCAAAAAAAGCCTCTGGCGCCTACAAAGAATGTGCTGCCTATGCGGATTTCCGTCAACTCCTTCAGCGCAAAGACATCGACGCAGTCGTCATCGCCACCCCGGATCACTGGCATGCCCTCATCGCCATCGCCGCCGCCGCCGCCGGGAAAGATATCTACTGTGAGAAGCCCATGGCTCACACCGTCGCGGAAGGCCGCGCCATGGTTAACGCCGTTCGCCGCAATAAGCGCATCTTTCAGCTCGGCTCCATGCAACGTTCCTCCCGCGAATTCCGCACCGCCTGCGAACTCGTCCGCAACGGCAGCATCGGCAAAATCCAATATGTTGATGTCAGCGTCGGCGGCCCTGGCAAGTTCTGCGATCTCCCCGAAGAACCACTTGAACCCGGCCTCGACTGGGACCTCTGGCTCGGCCCCGCACCCAAACGCCCCTACAACTCCGTTCTCAGTCCTCGCGGCGTTCACGACCACTTCCCAAACTGGCGCAACTACCGCGAATACGGCGGTGGCGGCGTCACCGACTGGGGCGCTCACCACTTCGACATCGCCCAATGGGGCCTCGGATTCGATGAAACCGGTCCCACCGAAATCATCCCTGCCGCTGAACCCGGCGTTTCGTCCGGCGTCATAGTTCGCTACGCCACCGGCGTCGAATTTCGCCACACCGGCGGCAACGGTGTCACCTTCGTCGGAGAAAAAGGCAGAATCAATGTCAACCGCGGCAAATTCGCCGTCTGGATTGGCACTGAACAAAAAGCTGAAGACGTCAGCGATTGCGAACCCATGCTCAAAGAGCTCCTGCCCCCGAATCCCGTCCGTCTATATAACAGTCAGAATCACCTCAGCGACTGGGTAACCTCCATGCGCACCCGCAAAATGCCTATCTGCGACGTCGAAACCGGCCACCGCACCTCCACCATTTGTACCCTCGTCAACCTCGCCTACTACCACCGCGAGCACCTCAAGTGGGACCCCATCCGCGAGCAGTTCATCAATGGCACCGGCAAGAACGAATGGTTGATCCCTCACTTTCGCAACCCCTGGAAACTCACTTAATGGTTTTACCTGGTGGTTGCGCTGGAACAGGTGTGGTTGCCCTCCAAGAGCCAACTCCAACGCTTAGCTCACTTGGAGACCTCGTTCTCTGATACATACTGTGGAAGGTGCAGGGCGTCCGGGAGTAGCTGCTCCAAAGGGCATTCGGACATGCCTAACTGAATAAGCGCGTGCCTGGCCCCTTGGGCCCCCTTTCTGCCCTCGATCTCGGGCTGTCCCTCAGGCACCGTCTCTAAACGCGTCAACATTCGAAAAGCGCATCACTACTCCCCACGGTTCCTAAATACGCAATTTTCAACTCCCTCAGCCCCATCAGCCCACCAACGTGCTCTAGAGTGCGAAAAAAGCACCCCTACTTCACCGTTGAACTCTAGCGCTACCGCCTTTGACCAGTGCCTCCACCTCCCGCAGAGAGGCCATGGAAGTGTCCCCGGGCGTCGTCATCGCCAGGGCGCCGTGCGCCGCACCATATTCCACCGCCTTCTGGTAGTCGTTCAACTCCATCAACCCGTAAATCAATCCACTCGCAAAACTGTCACCACCACCCACCCGATCGAGAATCTCAAGATCCTTACGGCCCGGGGCCTGGTAAAAGCGCCCCTCCGCCCAACTAATCGCTCCCCAGTCATTCCGGTTGGCTGATCGCACCGCGCGCAAAGTCGTCGCCGCCACCTTGAAATTCGGATACATCGCCACCGCCTGCTCGATCATCTCTTTGAACGCCGTGACGTCGATGCTTGAAATATGCTCGTCCACACCAACCACCTTCAAACCAAGACAGGCAGTGAAGTCCTCCTCGTTGCCAATCATCACATCCACGTGACGTGCAATTTCCCGGTTCACCTCCTGTGCCTTCTGTTGCCCTCCAATGCTCTTCCAAAGCGACGGCCGGTAGTTCAGATCGTACGACACAATCGTCCCATGCCGGCGCGCTGACTGCACCGCCTCAATAACCAACCTCAGGGTCGTCTCACTGAGCGCCGCAAAAATCCCGCCTGTATGGAACCACCGCACCCCAAGCGTGCCGAAAATGTGATCCCAGTCAAAATCCCCAGGTCTGAGCTGGCTTGCCGCCGTGTGGCCTCGGTCCGATACACCAACAGCTCCCCGCACTCCAAAGCCCCGCTCAGTGAAATTCAAACCGTTCCGCACCGTCCGGCCCAAACCATCAAATGGGGCAAAACGAATGAACTCTGGGCTCACCCCGCCCTGCAGAATGAAGTCCTCAAGCAACCGTCCTACTTCATTGTCTGCAAACGCCGTGCAAACTGCCGTCTTCAGCCCGAAGCACCGCCGCAAACCCCGCACCACGTTGTACTCCCCTCCCCCCTCCCACACACGGAATTCGCGGGCGCATCGAACCCTTCCCTCCCCGGGATCCAACCGAAGCATTACCTCCCCTAGAGCCATCGCGTCGTATCTGCAGGAAAGGGCAGGTTTGATATTAAGCATACCCATAAATTGTCAGTCGTGTTTTGCAGTTGCGTTTCTAACTTGCCAAAAAGTGTGACCGGAACTCCACGTCCCACACAATCCTTTTCCCACAGCCCGGAGGATTGATCCGCCGTTTCACCACGGATTCCTACAGGTGCTGCCTCCATCAGCGCCCATGCCCCCACTTTACCTCGCGCACCCCTACCCGGGCTCCAAGTAGGGCAACGGGTTCTCTGCGGCTGCCTTGCATGTGCCGGACCCAGTCCCTGGCCAAGTCGCCTGGCCGGCAGCGACTTCTTCCCTCCCGCCTTCCCGTGGAAGTTGTCACTCGCAGGGGATCCCTCACCCCTCGACTCGTGATTTTCCTGCTCGATCCTCCGGCAAATACTTCATATAAAAGGAACCTGCTATGAACCGCCGAAAATTCCTCCAGACCAGCGGCCTCGGCTGCGCCGCTCTCGCAATCTCGAAATTCCCGGCTTTTGCCGCTGAGCTTTCCGACCAGAAGAAACGGGTCGGGCTCATCGGTTGCGGCTGGTATGGCAAAGTAGATTTACTCCGCCTGCTCCAGGTCGCACCCGTAGAAGTGGTTTCGCTGTGCGACGTCGACAAGAATCTGTTGGCCGAGGCCGCAGATATCGTAGCCGCGCGCCAAATCTCCAAGAAAAGACCACACACGTTTGGCGATTACCGTGAAATGCTCAAAGACCGGGATCTCGATGTCGTGCTCATCGCCACTCCAGACCACTGGCACGCGCTACCCATGATCGCAGCCGCTCAGGCTGGAGCTGACATCTATGTGCAAAAGCCCATCGGCGTGGACGTGGTCGAATGTCAGGCCATGCTAAGTGCGGCGCGAAAGTATGGCCGCGTAGTCCAAGTGGGGACGCAACGCCGCAGTACACCGCACTTGTTCGAGGCGAGAGAGATCATCCAGGAGGGGCGCCTCGGCAGAATCGGGCTGGTTGAGACCTATTGCTATGGCCGCCGGGGAATCAACAACCCACCAGATCAGCCACCGCCGGAGAATCTCGACTACGAGATGTGGACGGGCCCCGCACCCATGCGGTCGTTCCACCAAGGCATTCATCCCAGAAGTTGGCGTAACTATATGGAATACGGCAATGGCACTATTGGGGACATGGGGATTCACATGGTCGACATGGTTCGCTGGCTCATGAACCTCGGCTCGCCGAAACGCATTTCCTCCACCGGCGGCAACTATTTACACAAAGAGGGCCGACCTAATATTCCAGACATGCAGACCGCCGCTTTTGATTACGGCGATCTCCAGGTTACCTGGCAGCATCGCCACTTTGGAGCGAACCCGGACCCGAAATACTGGTGGGGCGCGAACTTCTATGGAGAAAAAGCCACGCTGAAGGCCAGCGTGTTCGCGTTCGACTTTATACCGCTGGACGGCGGGGCTCCCGTTCATCGCGAGTGGAATGATCCCAGTGCCAAGTACCCAGTGGATAGCGACAAATACCCGGAAGATAAAACGGAGAAAGGCATCGAGTATCATGTCGCTCCTGCCATCCGCGAGCACATGAAAGATCTCCTCCAATGCGCGGCCAATCGGGGCCGTCCCCGGGCCGATATCGAGGAGGGCAGCACCTCCACGATCATGTGCGTGCTAGCAAACCTCTCACTAAAACTGAAACGAAGCCTGGCCTGGGACGATGCCAAGGGTCGGATCGTCGGAGATGAGGAAGCCAATGAACTGCTGGCCCGCCCGTATCGCACCCCCTGGCGCCATCCAACCCCGGATAGCGTCTAATTGAGATCGAAAAACCCGGACTCACTGCTCCAATGGCTCGAACCAGGTTCCCCAGACCGAGCCCGTGGTACGAAAACAGCATGCGGAGAAACTAGGTCGAAGTTGTGTGTCAGGCCATTCGCGACCCTCAGGCAGTATGAAAGACCTCTCGTAAAGCTACGTAATGTGGAAGTGTTTATACAACTGGCGCACCCATCAGGAGTTGAACCTGAAACCTTCTGATCCGTAGTCAGACGCTCTATCCAATTGAGCTATGGGTGCACTCAGGGCCAGTTAAGCTACAAGTGTCGCAGGGTCGGTGCAAGCGCTATTTCGGCACTATTTCTGCCTCGTGCGCCGGACAGATTTCTTCAGGT
>DIXK01000018.1 GCA_002428665.1 Verrucomicrobia subdivision 3 bacterium UBA6082 | reverse complement strand
GGCGATCCTGGTTTCAGGATTGAGGATCGGTTCGTTCATGGCTTTGTGATGACCGGCCAAGTGACCAGTTCGAAATCGGTGGTATCACCAGCCTGGTCCTTCTGATCGGGGATTCTGAAGCTGTGCCCAGTCTGGAGGCCAGTGGCGACGCGCTTCTGGAAAGTCTCGGCGATAGATTCCACAGCGCCCGTACGCAACCTGTTGTAAAGGCTCATATTCCCGAGTTGGTCGCCGAATTCGGCATAATCAGGCTGGATGTTGCATCAGCCTGAGATCGAACACAAACCGATTGACGCGGTTCCTGGCCTTTTGCGGTCTCGAAGACACTGCAAAACACCCTGTGATTTTCCAGGCCCTATTCCGACCTGGTGCCCTGGATGGCTTGCGCTTACCATGACGGAGTTTCTGCCCGAGCTGCAACCCCCTCTAGAGTGTTCCCAGACGCCCCATCGGCAAACCAAGTATCATCGCCAATGAATGAAGCCTCTTACCCCGTTTTTATGAGTGGAACTGGAACGTGAGTCTGTGACCAAGTTAAAGGTTTTTATTGGCGTCACTGAGTGGAGATGAGTGGTTAAAACCTCCCTGAAAGAGCTGCCAAAAAATTCCCTCAGGACAAGGTCTGTCCGGAATCCCGCCCCAAAAAGTCCGGCTATACCATGTAAACAGACCGACAACCATGCACCCCAAAACCACCACCGCAGCGCAGCCCTCCCCACCCGCGACTTCCAGCCCTGCCCCGACTCCCCACCGTCGTACCGTCCACCGTCGTGCCGTCTCACCGACTCACCGGTCCCATAGTCCCATAGTCCGTTGTCCCATAGTCCCATTTTTGGCCTTTTGCCTTCAGGCTTCAGAGCTTTCAACCCCAACTCTGCACTCTGCACTCATAACTCTTCATTTGCCCCACGTCCCATCCCCCCTATCGGCAAATCACGGTTTGTAACGGTGGCTAACGCTATATAACGGTGGATAACGGTATTTTTTCAAAATTCCCAGTCCGCCGCACCTTCAACCAAACCGAAGAAACTCCAATAATGGCAATGCCCAAACCTCTGAATCCATCAATTTCCATTCTCCGCAACCGAGGCTGTTGGCCTTCAGCTTTACCCCGTGGAATGGCGCAGCCTATCCCTCTGGGGCTTTCAAACCGGCACTCTGCACTCATAACTCTTCACTTGCCCCAGGTCCCATGGTCCGTAGTCCCATAGTCCTATTGATGTCATCAAATGTCATGAACTGTCAGTAGCGAAGCGCCGCTTCTGTCTGCTAGCTTACCTCCGTTTTTGGGTTCTCGGATTGGGTGTTGTCCGGTGGCTACAGCCGCCTCCACCAGCCCCCGATCCGAACCCCGTTCTTTGACATATACGGTTAAANNTACGGTTAAACAGCAAGGCAAGGCACCCAGGACCATGCGGCCCGGGGCGCCGGGCGTGTGCACCCCAAAAGGCGCGCACGCCCGCCCGCGCCCGGCCTGACCTCCAAAGTCAGCCACCGGTAATCCGCACTTCAGCCTTCAGACTTTTGCCTTCGGACTTTCTTGAGTCCCATAGTCCCCCCATTTTGGTGCGGAAAAGTGCTTTGAAGTGCGGAAAAGTGCTTCGCCAGCCCCCTCATCGGGGTTTGCCTCGTGGTTTCGGGGGGTAATGGGTTGCAATTGGCGCGGAAGTATGGGATGGCTGGAGGCGCGATTCCATGAACATAAATGACACAGTGATGGTGGTGGCGGCGGATGAGGTTCCCAGGAAGACGGTGGCTGCGGGGATAGGTGCGACGATGCAGGTGCTGATAGGACCTGATCGGGCGGTGAACTTTTTTTTGCGGCGGTTTTCGTTCGAGCCTGGCGGGGGTATTCCGAAACATACGAACCAGGTGGAGCACGAACAGTATGTCCTGCGGGGTCGGGCCAAGGTCGGCATCGGGGATGCCGTTTACGAGGTGAAGCAGGGCGACGTGGTTTTCATACCGCAACAGGTGCCGCATTGGTATCGCACCGAAGGGAATGAGCCGTTCGAGATACTCTGTATCGTGCCCAATTTGCCGGACCGTTTGGAGATCCTCCAGTAGAGTAGTTTACGCGGGTGCGTGAGACGGGCACTTAGGAAGAGGGGCGACGCAATGCGGCCAGCGCATCGAGAAAATCCGGTGGCAGGGGGGCCTCGAAGGCCAACCCTTCTCCGCTGCTCGGATGGATGAAGGAAAGCTGGTGGGCATGCAGCATCTGCCGCGGCGCGTGGTAGTGCGTGAGTTCCTCCAACCGATGGTTTTGCCGTTGGCCATAGGTATCATCACCTAGTAACGGGTAGCCAATGTGCTTGAAGTGCACCCGGATCTGATGCGTTCGGCCAGTGTGCAAGCGCGCCGCCACGAGGGTCGAACCCCGCAGACGCTCCAGCACGCGGAAACTGGTGTGGGCTTCGCGCCCGGTGCCTTCATCAACGGTCATCACCTTGCGATGCGAGGCGTGGCGGGCAATGGCCGCCCGTATCTCGCCCTGCTCCCGCTCCAACTCGCCGCAAACAATCGCCTGGTAAATTTTATCCACCCGGCGGGAGGCGAACTGGTTTGAGAGGGCCAGGTGCGTGGAGTCGTTCTTCGCCACCACCAGGCAACCGCTGGTGTCTTTATCGAGTCGATGCACGATGCCTGGCCTGGCTACCCCGCCGATACCGCTGAGCTGCCCGGCGCAGTGATGCAAGAGGGCGTTCACCAGGGTCGTCCGCTCATGCCCCGACGCCGGATGCACGACCAACCCCGCCGGCTTGTTCAATACGAGCAGCGAGTCATCCTCATATAATACGTCCAGCGGAATAGCCTCGGGCTGCACCGTGGTCGGACGCGCCTCGGGCCAGTAGACCCGCACTTCCTCGCCCGCTCGCGGGGTGTGCGTGGGTTTTACCTGGCGCCCGTTGACGGTGATGTGCCCCTCGTCGATCAGGCGCTGGATCGCCCCGCGGGAGACTGCCGGGAACCGGACGCGCAAGAAACTGTCGAGCCTCTCTGCCGGGAGGGACCGTTCGATGGTGAATACTTCCGTGCGGGACGCCATGAAGTCGGGGTGGGTTCCAGGCCGCTTCAGACCTTGCCGCGGCTTTCTTCAGTGGGAGGAGAGGGGTTCAAGCGGGCTGACCGCTCATTGCGCCAGGTCAGCAGGAACACGAGTCCCACCCCGGTGCAGATGGCGCTATCGGCCACGTTAAAAGCAGGGAAACCGATTTCCCCACCACCCCGTTGTTGCACGTAGAAATACAAAAAATCGATCACGTGGCCCACCATCAGGCGGTCGATCAGATTCCCCACGATGCCCCCGATAATCAGCCCAAAGGCCACCTGGCCAGGTATAGTGCGCGCATCAAAATGGTGCCGCGTGCAATAGAGAATGATCAGGGCCAATACGGCCACCCCGGCCAAAATCTCGTTGTTGCCGCGAAAGAGGCTCCAGGCGGCACCGGTGTTGCCCCAATGCACAAATTTGAAAAAGCCCTCGACCACCACCTTTTCCTGAGCATACCCGAGAAACCGGAGCACCAACTGCTTGGTCAACTGGTCGAGCCCAACGATCAGGAGCGCGAGGGTCAAAATCCGACGCCCGCGCGTGCCGAAGAAAAAGCTCGATAAATTCATTCGCGAAACTCAGCTCATTTAACCCGGAAACTTAGAAAAAACAATGCAAATTGGCAGCCAGCCGCAGGGCCGTAGGGGATCTGACCCGCCGCGTGGGGGCACGCAGCCTACAACCGGAGAGCACTCTGCGCGGCCAAAAGCAGGGGTCAGCACAGGCAAATCCGGGCCTCGTCCACCAGGGAATCCCCGGGACTTATTCCAGACATTCCCCGTATGGTCGGCGGCGCGGAACACTGCGATATTGAGCACGTTAGAAACGACCGCGATGGTCCCTAACGCTGTAACAAATATGAAAACGCAGAACACCACTGGTTGTATGACTCGCAGCTCCCACGGCACCTCGCTGCATGCCGCTCGGCCTTCAACGACTACCGCCAGCACTAGCGCCAGCCGCAAAATCCGGGTGCTGCTCGTGGACGATCATCCAGTCGTGCGCAAGGGGGTGCGCGTTTGCCTGGCCCAGGCCAGTGACATCGAGATCATCGGTGAGGCCCAGGACGGCCAGGAAGCCCTGCGCCTGGCGCAGGAATTGAAACCGGACGTGCTGCTGATGGATATCGGCATGCCCCGCATGAACGGCCTGGCGGTCACCGAGCATCTGCGTGATCTGGGGTCGCCGGTGCGGGTCCTGATTCTCTCCAGCTACACCAGCAGCGAGTACGTGCTGCGCATCATCCGGTCGGGCGCGGCAGGTTACTTGCTCAAGGAAGCCTCCGCCGAGGAGATGATCCGAGGCCTTCGGACTGTCCACTCGGGCCAGGTCTTTTTCAGCACGCAAGTGGCCCACCTGGCGCTCAATCAACTGGTGCGCCGCAACCCGGACGACATCGAGACCGCGGACCTCAGCGCCCGGGAGCGAGAGATTGTCACCCACATCGCCGAAGGGCTTTCCAACAAGGAAATTGCGAGTTTGCTGAACATCGGGACGCGTACTGTGGAAACTCACCGCGAACGCCTGATGCGCAAACTCAATATCCGCAGCATTGCTGGTCTGACCCGCTTTGCCATCCTGAACGGCTACATACCGTTCCCGAATCTCAGCGCCGCTGCGGCTTGAAATCCAGCCCTCAGTGGGCTTCCAGCCAGTTTTCGCCCACGCCCACGTCGACTTCGATGGGGACGTTTAGAGGAATTGCGTTCTGCATTTTCTCCACGACAAAAGAACGCACCTCGGCCTCCTCGCGCCGGTGCAGATCGAACACCAGTTCGTCATGAACCTGCAGCAACAGCTTTGTCCGCAGTTTACGCCGTTGGAGTTCTTCGTGAATACGGATCATGGCGACTTTGATCATATCCGCCGCCGTGCCCTGGATTGGGGCATTGATGGCATTCCGTTCCGCCGCTCCGCGCACGGTATTGTTTGAGGAATTGATGTCGCGCAGGTAACGGCGGCGGCCCGTGACGGTCTGCACATAGCCATGCTCACGCGCAAAGGCAATGGTATCGTCCATGTAGCGGCGGATGCCACCGAACTGCCGGAAATACTCCTCGATGATTTCGCCGGCTTCTTTGCGGGGAATGCCCAATCGCTGAGCCAGGCCAAACGCGGAAATCCCATAGGCGATACCGTAATTCACCATCTTGGCTTTACGTCGCATTTCGGGCGTCACCAATTCCGGGAAGACGCCGAAGACGCGGGCGGCGGTAGCGGTATGTACATCGGCCCCGGTGCGGAACGCTTCCAGCAGACCCACTTCACGGCTGAGCGCCGCAATAATCCGCAGTTCGATCTGCGAGTAATCCGCGGAAAGCAAAAGGTAATTCTGATCCCGGGGCACGAAGGCTTTGCGGATTTCCTGGCCGCGCTCGGTGCGGATGGGGATATTCTGCAGGTTCGGGTCCTGGGAATTGAGCCGACCGGTCGTTGTGGACACCTGATGATAAGTGGTATGCACCCGGTTGGTCTTGGGCCAGATCGCCGCCGGAAGCGCGTCTGCATAGGTGGATTTCAGCTTCGATGCCGCCCGATACTCCAGCAACTGTTGCACGATCTGATGGTCCGGGGCCAGCGCCTGGAGGGTTTGCTCGTCCGTTGCGTACTGCCCGGTGCGCGTTTTCTTGGGTGCGTCCGAGAGCTTGAGCACTTCGAACAAGATCTGCCCGAGTTGCTTGGGTGAATTCACGTTGAAGGTGGTGCCTGCGGCCTGGCAGATGTTCTTTTCCAGCGTCGCGATTTCGCGGGCCAATTGTTCAGCGAATTCCCCCAGCGCCGCCGCATCGACGCGGATACCTTCGCATTCCATGTCCACCAGCACAGGGATCAAACGAGATTCGAGGTCATAGAAAACGCGTTCCTGGCCACATTGCTGCAGCAAGGGTTCGAGCTTTTGCCGGAGTTGTAGCGCAAGGTCGGCAATCTCCACAGCATGATCTGCAAGTTTCTCCGGAGGCAAGTCCGCCAGGTCCGCATCCTCCTTGCCCGTAAGCGGGATCGGGGTGTGACCCAAATACACTTCCGACACATAATCCAGGGAATGTCGCATGTCGGGCTCGATCAGACTATGGGCGACCTGGGTATCGAACAATGTGCCGGCCAACGCGATGCCGGACCACCTCAGGACGCCCGCGGCAAACTTGAGGTCGTGTCCGATCTTCTCGATGGCTTCGGACTCCAGCACGGGCCGAAATAATCCGATGATCCCTTTTGCCTCGGCTGGCGCCATCGGGACATACCAACCGGAGTTTGGGTTCAGTGAAAACGCCAAGCCGAGCATACGCGCCTGCTTGGGGTCAGCACTCGTGGTTTGCACATGAAGCCCGAAGACCCCTGCTCCGCTCAATTCGCCAAGCAACTGCGCTCGCTGGCTCTCCGTTGAGGCCACTCGATATTGGTGTGCCGTGTCGGCCAAGGTCTTGAGCTTACTCGAAACAAGAGGAAGCGCGGGTTGGCCTTTCGATCCCGCTGCGGATTCCAAGACCAGTTCCGCCTGATTGTCTTTCTTTTCGGGCGCACCGCTCCCCGGTTCGAAACCACGCCCGGCCCTAAAATCCTCCCCGAAAAGCCGACGTCCCAGGGTGTTGAACTCAAACTCGACCAGCAACTGCTTCACCTTTGCTTCATCCATTGGCTGGACTTCCAAGCTCTGCGTCTCCACCGAAAAGGGCACGTCCCGCTGAATCGTCGCCAACCGTTTTGAAAGCATTGCTAGGTCCCGGTGTGTCTTGAGAGATTCTTTGAGCTTGCCGCTCAGGTCGTCCGCATGATCCAACACGGCCTCAACGCTGCCATACTGCCCAACCAGTTTGATCGCCGTTTTCTCACCGATTCCCGGCACCCCTGGTATGTTATCAGAGGCATCCCCCATCAGGGCCAAAATGTCGACCAACTGCCCCGGCTCGCGGATGCCCCAGCGCGCGCGGATCTCGTCCGGGCCCAACACCTCCACCGAATCTCCCATTCGCCCCGGTTTATACAAAAACGTCTTCTCCGTCACCAACTGGCCAAAATCTTTGTCGGACGTCACCATGTAGCTGATGAATCCCTCCGGCTCCGCTCGGCTCACCAGTGTACCGATCAAGTCGTCTGCTTCGTAGCCGTCCAACTTGAGCACCGGCACCCGGAAAGACTCCAGCATTCGCACGACTTGCGGCAAGGCGAGAACGAGATCCTCGGGCATTTCCTCGCGTTGCGCCTTGTATTCAGGAAACTCGATATGCCGTTGGGTCGGCGCCTGGGTGTCGAATGCCACTGCCAAATGCGTCGGCTGCTGTTTATTCAGGATATCCAGCAAAGTTTGGGTGAAGCCGTACAGCGCGGACGTGTTCACCCCTTTGGACGTTAGAATCGGCCTCGCCATGAAAGCAAAATGCGCCCGATACACGAGCGCCATCCCATCCAGCAGGAATAGTTTCTTTGCCATGGCGCACAGCTTACCTTGTTTTCGTCCGGTTGACCCGATTTTTTGACGTTTGAGTGCTACGGGAGGGTGAGACGGAGGTTTGGACCCGATGCGACTACAGCTTTGAGATTTCGCAGCGGGGCGGAATTTCGGACAATCCGTGTCCGAGGGAAGAAATTCTTGATTCTTCCTGACACCCTATACTTGGATCTTCAGGCGAAGTAACACAAGCCCCCGTTGTTTTCGGGCTGAGTTACAGTCCCAGCCTCGTCAGCCGCAACCGGTAAAACCGCGAGGCTGTGGAGGTCACGGGAGAAGGATCGCGCACGGTCACAGTCTCCGTGGCGCCATTATCCTGCACGGTGACCACGTTGCCAGAGGATTGCCAGACAGGGTCGACCAGCGTTTCCGCGCTGGCGATTTCAAGCGCCACGTTGCTGGCGGATTTTGACCGGGTATAGGTGATCTCCGCGACACTGGCGCCGCCGTCGATTCTCGTAGAGATGGCAAGAATCGGGCTCGCATCCGCGCTATTCGGATTCAACCCCAGGGCATACTCAAACTCGTTGGTGATCCGATCGCCGTCAGGATCCGCTTCAGCCCCGATGATCTGCCGGGGGGTTGAAGGAGGCCAATTGGTGGCTTGCCACTGCTCGAATGGATTCAGCGGAAGGACGTGGAACGTAAAGGTCGTTTCGGGGCCAAGCGTGGTGGCGGCTTCGCCGGCCACGACGCCCGCGGCCTGGAGTGTGACGTGCCACAAACCCGCACTGGAGAAACCCAGGTTGAAGTGGGCGTGGGAGGGAACTTGCAGCGTTACCTGGTCAGCGGCATCGATACCATCGGTGGTGTCCATCACCACGTCAAAACTGCCAAACTGTCCGGCTTGCCAGGCGAAGAACGAGGCTTCATAAGCGAGATCCCGACCCGGGAGGTCGATACCCTTCAAGGCCAGTAACGGGCTCCCTGAGAGCGCGCCCGGGGTGATGGATTCGGTCGAGAAACCTAGGAAAAGCACGTCGTCCTCCTGGGTTTGTGGCAGGATCCACAGTGGGTCTCCGGCATCGCCAAACGGAGTTTCCGGCGGGAGCTCGAAGCGGGATCGTTCGGTGACTACCAGGACGACCTGGTTGCTTTGGTAGGCAGAGCCGGTGTTATCGTTCTCAATCGCCAACTGGAGTCGTTCGGCCACGCCGGCGCTAAAACGGATCGCCAGGTCAGCATGGCCATCCTGCAGATAGGCCACCTGGGCCGACAGTGGGACGGCGCCGAGCAGCAAGGCAAAAACGGAAACTAAGGTTTTCATGGGAAGCGGGGCCGAACTCGGAGCGAGTTCGACCCTTATAGGGGGTCAATGATTGATCGCTCGCTGCCGCCAGAGCAGGACGCCGAGTCCCAGAGCCAACAGGCTCGCAGCCCCGGGTTCCGGCACAACACTAAAGCTGTAGACGAACAGATCGCTCTGCACGGTCGTGTTCAGCCCGTCATCGAGAACCCCAGATCCCCGAAATGTGAGCTGGTATTCTCCGAAGGTTGAAAAAGCCCAATTCGCGTGGGCATGGCTGCCCGCGGTCAACTCAACATAGTCGCCGGAGGTGATCCCATCGTGCGAGTTCATCAACACGGTTGGGGTTCCAAACGAGTCGACACGATACAACGCGAAATGGCCTGGCCCGGTTAAGTCTTCCAGCGCAAGCCTCAGCCTGTTATTCACAAAAACGCCCAGGGCCTGTTCCTCGGTGCCCAGGCCTAGGAAGAGGAGGTTGGGGTTTTGACTCTGGGGCAAGGTGTAGACTGCGGAGCCAGCCGAGCCCAGGAAGTTGAATGCCGGTGCCCCAGGCACGACACCGGCACTGGCTGGTCCGACGCCGAGGACGACTTCGGAGGGCTCGTATTCGATATTGTTCTCACCATCATGAACGTGAAGGTCCCAAAGACCATCCGCGTAGACTATGCCCACATCAGCGTGGCCCAAGCTGAGCACTGGTTGGGCGTAGGAGAGAGGAACAGCCATCAGGAAGCCGCCAAGAACAGTGGCGACGGCGCAGTTGCCTGCACGGGTCGATTTGAAAAAAAGTCTCATCTTAGGAAAAAGTTGTAGGTTTCTATTTTTACTTTGTGAGTATGCGGTTGGCCGAGTTCACTCCGGGGGGCGGGAGAAGTTGATACCCCCTTCGATGCGACCCTGGAGTTTTGCCGCGGCGATCGCGGAGACGTGACCATCGGCAAATAAATAATTGCCGGAGGCCCCGTGCCGGTAAGGATTGATGTCCTTGGTCACTGCGCTCCAGGTTTTCCAGTTTCGCGAGTGGGTGTGATCGTTGTAGATACTCGGAGCCACGCTATCAGCCACGATGAACACGGTGTGCGTCTCGATCGGGCGCATGAGGCGATCGAGCCTGCGAAAGCTCTCAAGAGTGCGTCCGAAGGGATCGAGCTTGTCCACCGAGGTGTACTCATTAAGCACATAACTGCTGGCGTGAGCCGCCACCCGCTCGGCGGCCCGCGGATCGGCGGGGCAAGCGAGGATGTTCTCCACGCTGGCTACGTAGGGCATGAGCGTGTGCAACCAGCAGAAGTTCGTAGTGGTGCCGTGGGTGGTTGTCGGCAGCCAGCCGCCGTGATCATCTGCGTAGAGCAGCATGCCCAAGCCGATCTGTCGCAGATTTGAGAGGCAGCTGGTGGATTTTGCACGGGTCTTGGCGTTGGCCAGCGCCGGCATCATCAGGGCTGCCAGGATCATAATTACGGACATAACGACGAGCAGTTCCAACAAGGTGAATCCGCCCATCAAACGGGATTTTCTGACATCAAAGGTTTTCGGTTTCATTCAGCACAGCCCGCACTTTTCTCCGCCACACGGGTTGGCGAAGCGGGGCGACGGGTCGGCCCACAACAATTGTTTTTTTTGGAAGAGTCCTTTTCCAATTCCCCGGCAAACGCCCGGTCAGGGCAAAATTCACCTGGAATGGATCAGGCGGGCGAGACTAGCTGATGAAAGAAGGCGGCCCGCGGCCAGGAGGCAGCGGATACGCGATGGCGGCGGGAACCGGGAGTTCCGGGAGTTGGAACTCCACAAAAACAGTTGTTGGCCGCGGCAAAACGAGAGCGGGGGTCGAAGCCAGCACTTGGCCGTGCGTGAGCAGCGTGACAGCGCATTCCTGGCGCTGCGTCTGACCCGAGTCATGCTCATGGCAATGCATGAGGTGATGAATCTCGGGAAAAGTGGCCAGGAGGTTAATCCAGCAGAACAGCGCAAAAGCCAGGGCTCCGCCCCAACGTTTGCCTGACGGCTTGTAGAGCCGTGCTATGTTCTGCAGCCGATCCATTTAGTCTATTCTAGTCTATTTCAAGTGCGTGACAACTTATTGTCACATTAGCCAAACTTCGCGAATGACTTAGCAGGTATTGTGCCCGCCCCTGAAATGCCCGGGCTTGAGCCCCGAAGGGCCCATTGTCAACCCGCGCCGCGCCTCAAATTCATCACAAACGTCTAAAAGTCAGGCACCAAAGGGGGCATTGACCAAATCGGTAAAAGCCTTCTGACAGGTAAAATAATTGCCTTGCGGGCCATCAATCCGGGTGCTAATTGCACCCCAACATGACCCGAACCACTACGGTACCCCTATGAAGACCATCCTAAACGCTGCCCTCATGCTGGTAGCTGGTGCCTGCTTGTCCCCCGCCGCAACGATTGGCACCTCTTTCACCTACCAGGGACGACTGTCGGCTGGAACCAGTCCGGCCACGGGCGTGTATGATTTGAGGTTTACCTTGTACGACGCACTAACCAGCGGCAACCTGGTCGCCAGCTCGACTACCAATGCCAATGTGGGCGTATCGAACGGTCTGTTTACCGTGAGCCTGGATTTCGGAGACGTCTTCAATGGCGAGGCACTATGGCTGGAAACCGCAGTGCGGACGAATGGCGGTGGTGCGTTTACGCTGTTGCAACCGCGCCAGGCGATGGCTTCAGCGCCTTTCGCGCGGTATGCGGCCAATGCCGGTGCGGCGACCCTGGCCGATGCCGTCACAGAAGGCGCGATCGACTCCACCATGCTCGCCGACGGAGCGGTGACGGCGGCGAAGATCGGCGAGGGCGCTCTCAAATCGGCCCAGATTGACGATGGTGGCAGCGCGGCGTATGAAAGCGTACTGGGCACGGCACGATCCCTCAGCGACGCGGAGTTTCTCCCCTTCAGTAGTCTCTCGCTGGTGGTATCCAATACCGGTACGGCACCATCGCTGACATTTGCGTTGGACGGCGCGGCTTTTGGCACCGTAGGGGGTTTTGTGGGCCACGAGGGGATATCCGAGACTTACGAGTTTGTGGTGGAAGTGACTTCCTCCCCAGGCGCCTTGCATGCGGAGGAGCAAATCGGGCGCCAGGGACGGCTGACATTCGCACGGAATGGCCGGACGACGAGCTTTGCCGGCGTCGTGTCCGGCTGCGCGGCCGCTTCGAGCGGCGGCACGAATGGCCTCTACACGTTCCGCATCGAGCCACTGTTGACCTACCTTGCGCTGAAAACCGATTATGTGGTCAGCCAAAACGTAACCGTTCCCAGCCTCGCAACCACCCTCTATCAAAGCAACACCGGAGACGCCTTAAGCGCTGCGTTGGAAGGCAGCTATGCCAATCGCGAATGCGTGATTCAGTTTGGCGAAACTGCTCTGAATTTCGTGAGCCGATTGCTGGAGGAAGAAGGGATTTTCTACTTTTTCCAGCAGGGCGCCGGCGCACCAGTGCTGAAACTGGGGGATGCTCCAGGAGCCTATCTAGCGACCTCATACTCCAGCCTGCGTTACTTGGGCAATGATGCTGCGGAACCGGCTCCGGGAACGGAGTACGTACGCACCTTCCACAGATCCATGCGGGATTCGGTTCGGCTGGCCCGAATCCGCAATTACGACTTTGAGAAGCCCGCTTCCGTAATGGAAGCAACCGCAGACGCGAAACTCGGGCGAGGCGAAGCGCACCGGTATGGATCGCCGTGGACTGCGTCGGTAGACTTGACAACTCAGGCCAATCGGCAGGTAGAACGGCAACTTCTGGAGCGCGTGACAATGCAGGGGACGGCAAACGCCGCCGGCCTGCGAGCGGGCTACACTTTTACCTTGGACGATCGAAGCGGCGCTGGAGTCGGTGGCGCTTATCTCTTAACCGCGGTGCGGCATGCGGCCTTTCGCCGCGTGACCAACGGGGTGGCCAGTCTTTATTATGGCAACGAGTTTGAGGTCATGCCAGCGGCCATGCCCTACCGTCCCGCCACAAAAACACGCCGCCCCCTGGCGCAACCCTGTACGGCGGTGGTCACTGGGCCCGCCGGAGATGAGATTTACGTGGATAAGTATGGCCGGGTCAAAGTGGAGTTCCATTGGGACCGCTATGGTAACCGGGATGCCCAATCCAGTGCCTGGGTGCGGGTAGCCACCCCCTGGGCCGGGCAAGGTCGTGGTGTGTTGTTCCTGCCGCGTGTGGGGGACGAGGTGCTCGTAAGCTTCTTGCAGGGCAACCCCGATCAACCGGTGGTGACGGGCAGTCTTTTCAACGCCGCCAACGCTACCCCCTACAGTTTGCCTGCCAGCAAGACGGTCAGCACCATCAAGACGAAGTCATCCAAGGGAGGCGGTGGCGCCAATGAAATCAGGTTTGATGACCTGAAGGGTTCGGAATTGCTGGCTTTTGCCGCCGCCAAAGATATGACCGTCACTGCCGCCAATGACGTCACTATCGCGTCCAGCAACGAGCTAGTGGTTGCCGCACAGGCACGAATGAACCTTCATGCAGGCCAAGGTATCGCGATCAGCGCGACTGCCGGGCCTGCGCTCAGGGTGGCTGGCGACGTAAGCGCCACACGTTTTCAAGGCGACGGATCGAACCTAAGCAACCTACCGACGACCAACTTGACCGGCACAATTTCCGACACCCGGCTTTCGGCGAATGTGGCTCTACGCAACGGAGGCAATGTACTTGCCGGCCAGCAGGTCATCACGAGCGGTTCCCTGCGCCTGAGCGACCAGGGCATGTACTTCCGGGGCGGAGCGGATATGAACCACGGGTTGGGCTGGTTTTCGACGGGTTCATTTGCGGGGGCGAACCCGGACGGGCCGGTGTTGTTTGGTTGCGCCGGAGGTGCGTTGGGCTCGTTTTGTGACACCCCACGCCTGGCCATGGCCTGGAACAGCCAGGGGAATGTGGTGCTGGACCCGGCAGGAGCCAATGCCGGCATGCTGACTCCCGGGTTGACGTTCGGTCCATCAGGGAAAGAAGGCATCGCCTCAAGGCGGTCCGGAGGCGGAAACCTCGCCGGCCTGGATTTTTACACATTAGGCACCAACCGCATGAGCCTGACCAGTTCGGGCAGCCTGGGCATTGGGACTGCGAATCCGGCCCGCCGCGTGCACATTGTAGACGCGGACGGCGTCGGTGGCAGCGTGCAAGTTGGCGCCGCACTCGCAGGCCCCGATGCCAAGCTGATAACCTTCGGCGATGGCGATTACGTTCATATCGGTGAGACCGGTGCCGATGACCAGTTGGAACTCAAGGGAAGCACGGTTTACTTCAACAGCACACGCGTTGGCATTGGCAACACGAACCCGACCAACCTACTGATGGTAGGCATAGCACGATGCAACGGCCTAAGCTGGATCAATGCGTCCGACCGTAACGCCAAGGAAAACGTTGAGCCTGTAGCCGGACGCGAAGTGCTGGCCAAGGTCGCCACGTTGCCTATTTCGCGCTGGACCTACAAAAACAGCGACGGCAGCACCCACCTGGGCCCGATGGCGCAGGACTTCCACGCCGCCTTCGCGCTCGGAGTTGACGATACGTCGATCGCCACAGTGGATGCCGACGGAGTCGCGCTGGCAGCGATTCAGGGTCTGCATGACATCGTGCAGGAAAAGGACGCGGAGATCCAGTCGCTCAAACAGCGTTTGGAACGTCTGGAGCAAGCACTCGTGGAACTGCGGCGCTGAGGCTAACCTCCTGACGATGATCAGTGCACCGCCGGTCCTGCGCGAATGATCGCTTCAGCCTGGGCGGCCGACTTACCGGTTTTTCCCGCAATACCTGCTGCGGCGCCATCGGCCGCGACTTTCACTCGAACGAACGGGATTTGGCCAACAGCCAGGTTGGAGGTGGGAACAAAGAAGCCAATTTACCGGTATCCGCACCTCAGCCGGATGCATTCGGGACCGAATTCCCGAATTAAAACCGGCTATTAAGGCTTTCCTGGTCGAGGCGAAGCTTTATGCTGGCCGAAGTTATGTTTTCGCCGATTCGCTCCGTTCATTTTGTTGGGATTTGTGGGACTGCGATGGCTTCGGCTGCCGCGGCCATAAAGGAAAAAGGCATCCAAGTCACAGGCTCGGATCAGAATGTTTACCCGCCCATGTCGACGTTCCTGGCGCAGCGGAGCATCGGGGTGATTTCGGGTTACGCAGAGCAAAACCTGGCGCATAAGCCGGATCTGGTGGTGATTGGGAACGCCATTTCCCGCGGTAACCCGGAGGCGGAATACGTGATGGATCACAAGTTGCCCTATTGTTCGTTGCCGGAGCTGCTGAAACACTTTTTCATCCGCGGAAAGCGATCGCTGGTGGTCGCGGGCACCCATGGCAAAACCACCACCACCTCCCTGCTAACCTGGGTGTTCGAGCATAACGGACTTAACCCGAGCTATCTCATCGGGGGCATCCCCAACAACCTGGGACAGGGAGCCCGGTTCACCGACAGTCAGTGGTTCATCATCGAGGGTGACGAATACGACACAGCGTTTTTCGACAAACGCAGCAAGTTTGTTCACTACCTGCCGGAAGTTGCCATCATCAACAACCTCGAGTTCGATCACGCCGACATCTTTCCGAACCTGGACGCCATCGCGACCTCGTTTAAGTACTTCATCCGCCTCGTCCCCCGCAATGGGCTGCTGCTGGGCAACGGGGACGACCGCAACCTGGCGCCGTTGCTCAATGTGACACATTGCCCGGTGAAGCGGTTTGGATTGGGCGAGACCAACGCCGTCCAGGCCTTCAACATCCGTTACGGCCCCACTGCGACGGAGTTTGAGATTCCCAGTTTCAAGTTCCATCTCAACCTCGTCGGAGAATTGAACGTGAGAAACGCCCTGGCGGTGGTGGCGTGCGCCAAACATTGCGGGTTGAAGAACCAACAGATCCAATCGGCCTTTGATACCTTTAAGGGAATCAAGCGGCGGATGGAAGTGCGGGGCATCGCCAGCGGGGTTACGGTGGTGGACGATTTTGGGCATCATCCCACCGCGATTCGCGAGACCCTGAGTGCGTTGCGCATTAAGTACCCGCGGCAGCCGCTGTGGGCCATCTTCGAGCCGCGGACCAATACGACCCGGCGGAATGTGTTCCAGGCCGAGCTAGCGGCCGCGTTTGCAGACGCGGATGCGGTGCTGGTGTCGCAGGTGGCCCGACTGGAACTTCTGCCGCCCGAAGAACGCCTGAACCCGGACAAACTCATCGCCGATCTGCAGCATGCGGGCAAGACCGCAGTGTATATGCCCGATGTGGATAGCATCGTGTCGCACGTTGGCCGGACGGTGACTGGTGATGAAGTGATTTGCGTATTTAGCAACGGCGGTTTCGGCGACATTCACAACAAGCTGTTGCAGCGCCTACAACATCCATAAGAACTGCAATGCTCTGATTTATGACGGACATCAACATCGCGGTAGTACCGGTGGCGGGTTTAGGAACGCGGCTGTTGCCGGCGACCAAGTCACAACCCAAGGAAATGTTGCCGGTCGGGCGCAAACCCGTGGTGCAATACGTGGTGGAGGAACTCACGCGCATGAAGATGAAACGCGTGCTGTTCATTACCGGCCCCGGCAAAAGCTCGATCGAGAACCATTTTGACCTGAACGAAGAGCTGATTCAGGAACTTCGAGAGAGCGGCAAGGAGGAATTGCTGGAGGAGTTGGAGTATGAGCGCGCGCCGCTGCAGTATTTCTACACCCGCCAGCGTGAGTTGCTGGGTCTCGGCCACGCGATTCAATGTGCCGAGCCGTTTGTTGGCGACCACCCCTTCGTTACCGCGCTGGGAGATTCGATCATCGGCATGCACGCCAAGAGCGACATCGTGCAGCGGATGATCCGTTGTTTCAACGAACGCCAAGCCGGCGCGGTCATCGCGTTTGAGAAGGTCCCGCTCGAGGAGGTCCACCGCTACGGCATTGCCAAGCCTAAAGAGGAGGGAGAGATTTTTGAGGTCGAAGATCTGGTGGAAAAACCGACGCGGCTGGAGGCGGCCAGCAACCTGGCCATCGCCGCCCGTTACGTCTTCGCGCCGACAATTTTCAACGCAATCAAGCGGACACCGCCGGGCAAGAACGGCGAGATTCAAATCACCGATGCGATCCGGTTGCTGATCCGAGAAGGGGCGAAAGTTTACGGGGTGTGTCTCCGCCCCGACGAGCGGCGGTACGACATCGGCAATTTCCAGGCTTACTTTCGCGCGTTTGTGGAGTTCGCATTGGAAGACGAAAAACAGGGACCCGCCTTGCGCAAACACCTGGAGGCGCTGCTTGATCATCATTCGTAAACGGGCTCATGCCCGCGGCGCCCTGTTGGGCAACCCTTCGGATGGCTATTATGGCCGGACGCTGTCCGTCATCGTGCGCAATTTCAGCGCGGAGGTGGTGCTCTACGAATGGGATTCTCTCGATATCGTGCAGTCGGCCAACGACCGGGCGCATTTCCGCTCGGTCCAGGATTTGGCGCGCGACGTGGAGTTACACGGCTATTATGGGGGGATCCGCCTCATCAAAGCGACGATCAAACGGTTTGTGGAGTATTGCGAGGCCCAGAAGATCGCGCTGCACGACCGCAATTTCTCGATTCGCTACCAGACAGACATTCCGCAGCAGGTCGGGCTGGCGGGGTCGAGCGCCATCATCACCGCCACCTTGCGCTGCCTGATGGAGTGGTATGGCATCCAAATTCCGCTTGAGGCTCAGCCCTCGCTTGTGCTTTCGGTCGAGCGCGACAAACTCGGCATCATGGGCGGGCTGCAGGACCGGGTTATCCAAGTTTATGAAGGGGCGGTGTATATGGACTTCAATCCAGCCCTGGAGAAAACCGTGCAGGGGCTGAAGTGTTATGGCTACGAGCCGCTGTCACCCGTCCTGCTGCCGACGCTGTATCTCGCTTACCACAATTCGCTCAGTGAGCCGACAGAGGTTTTTCACAACGATATCCGGGGGCGCTTTAACCGAGGTGACCCCAAGGTGGTTGAAGCAATGCAAAAACTGGCGGAGCTCACCCGACTGGGCCGGGAGGCGCTGCTGCAGGGGAACTTCACGCAATTTTCCAGGCTCATGGACGACAATTTCGACGTGCGCCACAGCGTTTATCAATTGCCGCCCTGGCAGGTGCGCATGGTCGAGGTCGCCCGTCAGTGTGGCGCGAGCGCGAATTTCGCGGGGTCGGGCGGGGCCATTATTGGCGCCTATCACGGCGAAGCCATGTATGAAGAACTGTGCCGACGCCTCACCGCCATCGGCTCACAAGTGATCAAACCGAAAACCGAATAACCTCTTCGGAGAGACCGAGGTCCATGTATGACAGATTCCCTGGTGAATTCGAACAACGGACCGGATGCCGCACACCCCACCCTGGTGCGTCGTCGGCGCTGGCTGCGCGCGTTCACGCACGTGGCGCTCGCCCTGACCGTGCTGCTGCTTTTGGGGGTGCTGCTGCTCGCGATGCTCGTGAAGGACCACGTCCGATCCCTTTGGTCCATCCGCCAGGTGCCAGGCACGAAGATGTTCGTCATGGATTACTACGGGAGTTACAACCTTGAGGAAATCCGCAAACACGGGATCGATGTCGGGGACCCCGTGGGCAGCCTGGTTCGTGTGACGTTGCCGGGTTTCCTTGTGCGGTTCATCGCGGATCACACCCGCGACAAACTGCCTCCACCCAAAGAACCGATCCGTCGGGCAGTTCATTCGTGTTCCACGGTAGCGTTTCGTAACCGCGAGGGAGAGGTGCTCCTGGGACGAAACTTCGATTGGATGCACGATGCCTTTGTGGTGCTCCGCATTCATTCCAAGAAAGGGACTTCTTCGGTGGCCGTGCTCGATCCGCACTATCTGGGCCTCGACGCGAAACGGCTGGCTGAGCCCTCCCTGGAAGAACGTTTCCGCCTGCTGTTCCTGCCTTACCTGGTCATGGATGGGATGAACGAACACGGCGTGGCCATCGGAGAAATGGCGCTTTCAGACTCCCGTGCGCCCTTCGATCCGGAGAAACCATCGGTCATTAATCCACTGATCATCCGCTTGATCCTGGATAACGCCCAAAACACAGAGGAGGCGCTCGACATCATGCGAAACTACAACATTCATTTCCCGGCGGTGCCTTGCCACTACCTGATTGCGGATGCCAAGGGCCACAGCGTGGCTGTGGAGTTCATCGACGGCCGAGTAGAGACAATTTCGACCGACGAGACCTGGCAGGTTTCCACGAACCACCGACTGCTGGGCAAAACGGAGGCGGATAACGATCGGGCGTGCGACCGATACAAGAAAGCTTCGGACCAGGTGGCCAAACTCGACGGCCGGATAAATATGGCGGAAATGCTCAAGGTAATGGCCTCGGTCTCAGTTGAAGACTGGACGATGTGGACGAGCGTTTACAACCTCTCCACGGGAGAATTCCAGGTAGCCTACCGCAGGAACTTCACTAATCTCTTTGCTGGCCAGCTAGGGCACCGGTCGGAGGCGTTTGGTGTTTCGCGTTAACCCTAATTCTCAAAGAACAGTGCATGAACGGGGCGGTGAGAAGGACAAGTCAGGGGGTAGAGGTCATGCCGCTGCGAGGTCAGATTCAGGCAAAAACACCTAGCTGAGCTCGATGAGGGGGCTGGCGAAGCACTTTTCCGCACTTTAAAGCACTTTTCTGCACCGTTTTGTACTTCTTTGTACTTTTTTATACTTTTTTACACCAAACTGAGGGGAATTCTTAGAAAGGCTGAAGGCCATAGCTAGGACTATAGGACCTCCAGAAAGGCTAAAGTACGAAGGCTGAAGGCTGAAGTGGCGTGCAGATGTGGGGTGAGGTTTAAGCCGGTCACAGACCGGCGCTCCGTGATGGGCGGAGGGCGTTCCGGGAATCTCAAATAGCAGATTTGAGATTTCAAAGGGGCGCTTTGCAGGTGGGGTGGGGAAACCGTTGAAAACAGGTTTCTTTTCTGGATGGTTGACTAGACTTTTGTTTCAGCTTCTGGGCTGCACCAGTCTTCTGAGCTGCCATAGTGACTAATAATATATGACACTAGAAATGTGCTATTATTCATTTATATTGTTTTGATAGCATTTTTTAGCGCCATATTCATATAGACATACCTCCCCTCCATCTCTACCTTTCTCCCATGACCTCGAAACTCCATTTCGACCCCGCCGCCCATCTGCTTACTGGCCCAACCGGTTCCTTGCCCGTCGCTTCAGCTGACCTGCTGGCCCAACGTTTTCTGATGCTCCTGGAAGGCCAGTGCCTCGAACAAAATGTCGTCGCCGTTGCCGAAAAATACGGCTACTGCCGCCAGCGTTATTATCAATTGCTCCACGACTTCAAAGCGGGAGGCTTGACGGCTCTGCACCCCAAGAAAACAGGCCCCAAATCCAACTACCGCCGCACCGATGCTGCCGTGCGCCAGGTGTTGCGTTACCTGTTTCTGGATCCGGATGCTTCTCCCGCCGTCATCGCCCAAAAGCTGCGCCAAACCGGCTTTCCCATCAGCTTGCGCTCCGTCAATCGCATTATCGCCGACTACGGCCTGCAAAAAAAAACTCTATCTCCTCAATCCACAGCGCAAAGCCCCTCCCCGGCTGGTGGCGGCGCAAAGCACCCGTCAGTTCCAGCGGCAGCTGCCCGCCGACCCCCGAAGCCTCGAGCGCGCCGTGCGCCAGGTGCTGGCTGACAAGGTCTCAGGCAACCTCCTGGGCGTGTGGCTCTTGATTCCCGAGCACCTGCGCTTGGGAACCTGGGACCTGCTGCGCAACTGGACCACCGAACGGTCTCACGACGCACTGGCTCCGCGTTTGGCTCTGCACCTGGTCCACGAGGCGGCTTTGTGCCGGCCTTCTTTGCGCTATGAGCGCTCTTTGCGCCATAAGGGATTCGAACTGGCGCACGGTTTGTCCTTTCTGCCCGCCGATACCACCATCCACCACCTGCTCGACGCCCATACCTGCCAGGAGGCTTGCCAACTGCAGGTTCGCCTCGGGCAGTTACGACGGGTCAGCAGCCATTTCCTGGGCAAGGTGCTGGCTCTGGATCCCCACCGACCGCTCAGCCACTCCCAGCGCGATATGGTCGAGCGTCGGCCCAGCGCCAGCAAAGCCGCCGTGAAGCATGTGCAGAACTTCTTTCTGCTCGACGCCGAAACGCAACAGCCCATTTGCCTGCATCACGCCAGCAGTGCCTCCGCCCTACCAGAGGCCACCGCGCAGTTACTGCAGTTAGCCCACCAGATTCTGCCGCCCAGCTCCGAGCGGCCCTTACTGGTGGCCGACGTGGAGCATTATGGCACCGAGTTGCTCGATCTGGTTCGGCGCGACGGGCACTTTGATTTGTTGGTGCCGATGCGTTACCGGCAGGCCCAGCGAGACCAGTACCACCAGATCCCCATCGAGCAGTTCACCACGCATTGGGCTGGGTTTGCCACGGCGGTGGAACCCTTCCATCCTCCCGGCACCACTTTGACCCAACCGTGCTACCGCTTCATCCAGCGCGCCGGAGAACGCTCGCAGGATTATCATTACAAGGCTTTCGCCTGCACGGCTCGACGCCCGGAAATCCCGGCTTTGACCAGGGACTTTCCCAACCGATGGCACATCGAAGAGTTCTTTCGCTTCGACCAGCGCCTGGGATGGGATCGGGCCGGCACCTTGAATTTGAACATTCGCCTCGGGCAGATGAGTCTGGCTCTGGTGGCCCAGGCGGTGATTCATCAGTTGCGCCAGCGCCTGGGGGCGCCTTATCAGCAATGGGACTCGCCCCACTTGGCCCGTGATTTCTTCTCGGGTTTGGAAGGCGATCTGCGCGTCCAGGGCGATACCCTGATCGTAACTTACTACAATGCGGCCGAAGCTCAGAAATGGAGGCGCCATTTTGAAAACTTGCCGGCACAACTCCGCCAGGAAGGCATCGACCCTCGCATCCCGTGGCTCTACAACTTTAAACTCGATTTCCGATTCAAGTAGCTCCGCGTCTAAAAAATCGCCCAGAAAAGAAACCTGTTGAAAACGGTTGGCTTTTGGTGTTGGGGCGCACGACACCTTGCTGAAGCAAGGTGCTAATGAGAGGGGGAGGGTGCAGATGTGAAGTGGGGTTTAAGCCGGTCGCAGACCGGCGCTCCGTGGTGGGCGGAGGGCGTTCCGGGAATCTCAAATCGCAGATTCCAGATTTCAAAGGGGGACGGGAAGAAGGCGGCGCCATCCTACGGGGTAAACCTGAAGACAAAACAAAGAGCTGAAAGTTGAAAGTCTTTCATCGTTCTACTGAGAGCAGTGCCCAGGTGGTTGGGGGTTCGCCCAGGGGCAAGATCCAATGGTCCCCGTCTTTTTTGGCGGTGATTGGGGAGCCCATGGGCCGCCCTGCCCCGTCCAAGGGTTGCATGGTGAGGCCCCGGGCCGGTGAGAGGTTTTTGATGCGCAAGGTGCCGCGCACGGGTTCGATCGTGGTGGGGGCGTGGCCCCAGGTTTCGAGCGAGGTGCGTTTCGCATTCCAGGCCATGCCGGAATTGCCGACCCGGGCACCGAGAGTGAGGAGCAGGCGCGGGGCGGTGACGATCGGCCGCACATCCAACGAACTGAGCGTGACGGCGGCGAACGAATTCTCCAGCGTGAACGCCAGGTGTTCGGTGCCGCCTTTGGCCTGGGCGCAGAAGCCGATCAACGCTTGCGAGCGGGCGGTATTGACCCGGACCAGGCCGGTGTGTTTGCCGGCGGCATGCCAGACCAATTCGCCGGTATCCGATTCGATCGGGCTGGGCGCCACGGGACCGAAATCCGCGCTCGCCGTGCCATCCAAGGAAGCCACCCTGACCGCCTGCTGCAGAGGCAAGGACAAAGGAAAGCCCGGGGTGAAATAGGGCCCTTCGGAACCAGGCAAGCGGATGCTATCCAGCACCTGCTCTCGGGTGTAAGAGCGCGCGGCTGTTTGCCGGGCGGGCTGGACATCGCCCCGGAGGAACATCAGGGCTCCGGCGGCCACCTGGCTGAGCTTCACCGGGTCCTTCGCGAAATCGAAATGGCCAGCGACCACGTCGTCGAGGCCTGGGACACTCTGGTGCGCCAGGGTGTACCAAAAAACGCCGTCCCAATCCTGAAGAGCCGCATAAGCCGCCAGGACCGGAACGCCCTCGGCGGCGTACTCGTTGGGGAACGGGTGGTTCACCTCCGATACCGTGTAGGGCTTGCCCGCCACAGCCGACCGTGAAAGCTGCACCACGCTGGAGTGCAGCGGGTCATCGACCATCGGGGTGTTCTTGATCTCAAACCCGGCACGCCGGCCCGTTTTGGGATCGGTGAGATAATTCGGGTGCTGCCAATAGACGTGGCCGTCGACCACATCCAGGAGGGAAGTGCTGGCGATAATGGGGTAGCCGGAACGGGAGTGGCCGTGGTCGCTGTTGCCCACCAGCAAGGATTTGACCCCGAGTTCCTCGCGCAAAAATGCAGCCAGGCGCAGGAAAAAGCCGCGCTCCACATCCACGTAGAACGCGCCCTCGGCCTGGAACCGTGCTTTTGACGCCTGGCCAAACTCCTCGCGGCGCAGGCGGGGCACCGGTTGATCCTCGGCCACCCCAGCCTCCGTGCGCAAGCGGGCCAGGGCCTCGGGCGGCAGCCGCTTAGCCAGCCAGGTGTTGTATTGCCCGGTTAATTCAGCGGCGTAGCTGGGGGGGATGTCGTTCCAGGTGCCGGACGGTTTGTTCGTCTGGTTCCCCAGCAGGCGGTTGCTGAACCACGCTTCGACGAGCGAGTTCTCATTAACGAATTCCACGATGGCCACCGCGGGCTCGGCGCTATAAGCGTGTCCGGTGTGAGGATTCACGTGCGTGAGCAACTCGCGGGCGTATTCCTGCTGCAGTTCGATGAGGCGTTCGTTGAAATACGTCAGGCCTTTGGGGAAGCCCAGCAGCTCGAAATCGCGCACCCCATCGCCCGCTTTGTAGGTTCGGCCGACATTCAGATTTAGATTCGCGTAGATTCCGTGCCGCTTCAGTTCGGCGATAAAGAAATCCAACCGATCCAACTGCTGCGGATCCAAGCGGCGCGTGTCGTCGCGCGAGGCATCGATGAGGCCGGTTGGCGCCAGGCGGTCCAGGAAATGGAACCGCACGCAGTTGAGCCCGAGACGCGCCAGGTTGGCGGCCACGAGCGGCGCCTCGGCTTTCGCCGGCAGGCCAGCCTGCATGGTGGCATTGATGCCCCAGATGCGGAACCGGCTCCCATCAGGCAGCGCCAGGCGACCGTCTCGGACACCGATGAACCCCTCCTTACCGGCGGGGGCTTTCAATAGAAACGAAACATCGGCGAGCGGCGCAGCGGTGGCACCAGCAGACCAGTCCACTAAGAACGGCACCCTAGGGACTTCCGCTGGTGTGGCGACCTGCGGGATCCTAGCGGAAGCAAAGGTCGACTTTGATTCAGGATCGGAACCCGCACCCGGCCGTGCGGCCGCCACACCAGCGGCCGAAAGGAGCAGGCAGGAGAAAACGACGCACGCAAGCTTCATGGCCGTCAATGCTCTGCCACCGACCCCTGCAGGTAAAGCCTAACCGAAGGGCCTGGGTGAGGGCGTGGGCAACGATGGGGAGGTTTGGCGAGCCGGAGCTTCGGGCTTCGGGACGCCGCGCACGGGTGCCCGGCCTACAGGGCGCAGGTGGGTGAGCTGCGATGACGAGACTCATGGGGAACCCGGTAACACGGCGCGATAGAATTGGCAGGGCTCGTTTGCAGAACCGTGAAAACGGAGCACCCCGGTTGGATTGAGCACATTGGTCACCGGCGTCCAAGTAGACAAGTCCGGCGAGGACTCCACCTGGACCCAGCCGCCCGCTTCACTTCCAACCTGGCATGAGAACCTGCCTTGAGTGTCGATGTAAGGAGCAAAAAGCCGAGGAGGGGGCGGTTCGGATTCGCTCAAGACGCAATCGTCGAGGCCATACAAATGCCATTCCACGCCGTTTCCCTTGAACTGGATGAAGGCGGTCAGATAGGCATTTGTGGCCTGGATTGACAGGGCGGGGTTTGAATAGCGCAGGTGGCTGTACAGACGCGGGGTCCAGCGAACGCTAGATGCATTCGGATCGACGCCCCCCATCGGGTCGAGCCCCAAACGGACATAGATCATTCGATTGCGGTCATTCCACACGTCGTATTTCTCAACCACCTGGTTGTTGATCTTCTCCAGCGCCTTGGTGAGTACCCATGCGCTGAACGTGTAGCGATGGCCGGGCGTCACGGGGACACGTTGGTAGAGGGCGGAGTCCGAGCTTGATCCGTTTAGCGCTCCCTGAAGCAGCCAACTGCCTACTTTGGGCTTCAACTCGCCAAACCAAGTCCCGTCAGACATCCCGAGGTCCAGATCGCCCAGTTTGGTCCAGCCGGGAATGACCTTCCGCGGACTCGGGCCGGAGCCCAGCTCGAAATCGGGATTCAGCAGGAGATTGGGCTGGGCGGAGCGAGTGCAAAGGACATAATCGCGTGAGATAGCAGGCCGTCGTCCTGGCGCGGTAGAGGTTACCTGGAAATGATACAGCGTGTGAGGGACAAGGCCGTCCAAGGTGAACACATGGTCCACGACCAGGTTCGTATCGACCGCCATGCCCGTGTAGGGTGGATTGCCGGGCGCGAACTCCACACGGCTATCGCTGGCAACGTCGGTGCGCCAACGGAGGACGAAGTGATCGACTCCCCGCTCCGCCTCCGCGACCGCGGGATCGGTCACGAACGTTACCCTGGCCTGGGTCACGGCTCCCTCCTCGACCTCCTCCATGAGCGTGCCAGCCAGATCAACACCGGGAAGCAGAGCACCATTGTGGTAAGCCTCGCCGTAAGGGAAGGGATTGGCGCGATTCACATAAGCCTGGAAGAACGTGCCACCGCCCAAGCGCGTGATCTCCGCATAGTAGGTCTGGCCGGGTGTTAAAGGACATTCGCCTGGGGACCAAGTAACGATCATTTCGGGATCGGCAGACACTCGGGGAGGTTTGCCGCTTTTTGGGATGCCGACCTGCTGTCCCCCCGGTCCGCCCTCCAAAATACGCACAGTGTAGACAGGTGCCGCGGGATCGGCTAACCAGAACGCCGCACTGACTAAGGCCGTGCCGCGAGCAACGAACGTTTGTCCGAGGCTGGTGGCATCGGCCACGGCTGCCCCACTCGAACGGGCGTACAGGTTCGTTACCAACCCATCGTCGTCAGACATGATAACCACGCCAAGATCGCGATCCGGATAAGGTGTGAGCACGGTTCCATTTCCCAGCCAAAGGCAACCGCCAGGCATCGGGTCGGCAAAATCGGGACGCGGGTCCATCTGCATGATCACGCCCCCCGTGGCCGAGTTGGCAGTGCGGATGCGGAGGTAGTATGTCCGCCCGGCAACAGTCGGCATATCCCCATAACCAAAGATGGGGCGTTGGTCCCCGCCGGAAAACGTTCGGGCGACCCCTACCTGCGGACCGCCCGGTGCTTCTTCATGCACCGTCAGCGTGTAGGCCGTGGAAAAGGGCGCGCGCAGGTAGATCATGGTAACAGGTCCGGTGGCCACGAAGGTCTGTCCGAACTCGTGGTATCCTGTATCGTCCCAAAAGGCTGGATAACCCCACATCGTGGCGTGGAGACGCAGGTCGACCAAGGCACTGCTTCCACTGGCCGGAACGGTCACATTGAAGGCATAAGCTGAACGCCACCAAACGTCCCATGACGCTACCGTGTATTGGCCGGCCGGCAGGCTTGCGGCAGTGAACCGGCCGTAAATATCGGTCGCAGCCCCACCCCCTGGTGTGGCCAGATTGGCAGCATTGGCATTAACTCCGTATTCGTAATAGCCGACGCCGTAGGGGTTGCTTTGGTAGCGGGCATACCAATTCTGATCGCGCACGTAACCCGTCAGTGTGCCAGCATTCAGCCAAAGCGAAGAGGCACACCAAAATAGAGGCGCCAATAATGCACAGCACCAAAGCGTGAGCCGGCGGGGAGTGGTCTTCATAACGCTACGTTTACACCCGTCATCGCCAGCGAACCACTCAAATCGGATTCCCCACATTTCGCGCCCTGATGACTTTTCCGAAACACCGATGACCGAATCCGGGGACGATGGGTCAAAAGTCACGTTACATCGGCGATTCAATCAGCCGGTTGGAGCAAACCCTCAGGCGCGGGAGCAAGCACCGGGGGTACACCTTGGAGCTGCACGTGGAAATCCTCGAGAACACCCTCCGCGGGTTTGTCGAAATGCAGGCTCCAAATGGAACCGCGGGCGGCATCTGCGGGAGTCGCCAGGAATTGATGTGCCTGGTCGATAGTCGCTTTCTCCTCCACCTTGACACCGTCGGGATCGCAAAGAACCGCCCTGACGGACTCGGTGCCGCCGCCGCCGGAGACCTTAATTCCGAACTCCTTCACCCCTGGCGGTACCCAGAAGTAATACTGGCCGGTCGTGCCGAGGAGATGAAGGGCCGTGCTCTGGGAGTACAGGCAGACACGGCGCCCGGGGGAGTTCACGGTGGCAGTCCAGCTTTGCGGTTCACAGACAATTTTGTAGGCGCCGCGCTCAGCGGCCGTGAACTCGTAGGACTTCTCCTTTTCGCCCGGGGCGGCGGCTAATTAGGAGAGTTTGCCGGAAGGTGAGATCAGGCTGACCGGCACGGACCGGGGCGACGGCTTTCCCACAGGCTGGATTAAGACGGTAAAAGTTACCTGCTCGCCAGCCTCCGCCCAGAGCAACCACTCGGAAAGCCCACGCTGACGCGCGGTCATGCGCAAGGTCCTGGCGGGGTATGCCTTGGGCAACGCGGGTTCGTATCGGTTCCCCTTGGAATCGAATCGCGCGATTTGCTTGAAAGAGCGGAAAGGCATCCAGGCGGCAATCAATTGTAGGGTGAGGCGGTGTACGGTTTGCTGGTCTCCGCGTGTGACGCTGAGCGTGCCGGTGATGTCACCCAAGCCCACGCCGCCCGACATATCCTGGTACGACATCGGCAGCCGATCCTGGGCCATGCGAATGCTGCAGCCGTCGAACACCACGCCACCGATGGTCCCTACGCCGTTCGCCGCGCTGGTGAACACGATGGGAGTTGCATTCGGCTGATTGAGGACGGGGTCCACCACCGCGCAATTCACGAAGCTGACGCGGACACCCGCCACCGGCTTGTCACCAATGGTAATGGGGGCTTGCTCGCTTCCTTCGAAACGGCAATTGATGAACTCCATTGTACCCTTGACGCCTGCGGTTTCGTCATCATTGGCAGTGACGAACGAAACGGAACGGCGGCAACCAACAGCCTGGCAGTTTTCCAGGCGGATGGACACTGGCTTGGAATCGGCCCGGAGCGGCCTCAGGTAAAATGTGTAAGCAGAACCCTCGTTGTTCTCGGAAACACAATTGCGCATCACGCAGTTGACCAGCTCTTCGGTTGCCGCGTTGGGCTCAAAATCGACGCCTGCCGCCGGAGCCGTGCCCGCGGTGTCTTTGAATAGGCAATCTTCGATGAGCAAGTTGCGGGCGCTGATGACACTAACGCCCTGCCGATAATTATTCACACAGGCCACCTTTTTGATGACCACATCGGAACACGGTACCCCTTTCTGAGAGACACCCAGGTAAACTCCATCGCCACCGCTATCCACGAGTCTCAGTCCTTCCACATGGACGCCGGCGCAGCTTTTGAAACTCAATACGTGCCGCCATTCAGCGCGTTTGTATTGGGCCGGATCGTCGTAATCCTGCTTCCACATGCGCAACGTGGCGCCAGGCCCTATCAGAGTGAGGTTCGTTTTTCCGGCAGCAGAGAAGAGGCAATCCGTACCCCCGTGAAACGCACCACGCCTGGCCTGAACCACCACACCCGGCTCGAAAAGGATTCTTTGATTGCTGGCCAACGTGAGCTTGTCGGTAATCCATGGCGCACCGACGTTCTCAACAATGAGTTCGTGCGCGCCTGAGTTAATGGCCGCCTGCAGCGCGGCTGTGGCATCCACTGGGTCAAAACCCCACCACGAAGCCCGGGCCACGGTACGTTCGCCGGTCGCAACTTCAGTCACTGCCTGAGGATTTGGCAGGGGTGGAGCGGCCACCCCGTTATACAGGATGAAGGTTGCGAGAAACACCGCCGCGAGAGCTGGGGTGCATTGAACTCCTGACGGTTTCATGTCTGGAACAACTATGAGTCGATCACAGGGATTCGGAAAGCGAATCATCACCGGCCAGCAGCCAGCTAGGGAATATCGAAGCCGGACTTCACATCGCCCCCCGTGTTCGGATTATCCTGGTTCAGCCGGCCATCGGGTCCGTAAGAAAACCAATTGGGATCGTATCGGCGGTCCGGACGGTTCTGCCGGAAGAGGACCTTGAACTTGGCGGCATGGAAGTCACCGTAGATCACGTTGATAGTGGGCTGATTGGTAGGATACCGGTCTTTCAGGCGGCTGTAGTGGTAATCAAAATCCTCGTGATAAATCATTTGCCCTGCCGGCTTACGGAAATCCGACTCCTTAAGACCTGGATAGAGACAGGTATTCCACCAGATCACGTAGCGATAACGATAAGATACAAAATCATTGGTGTTGACCGGATTGGAAGGCTTTTGCACCTGGTCGCTGGGACACCAGAAAACGCGGTGGTTTGAGATCGACAGTAATCTCGGCACGCCCCCGTAAGTGTCGGTCTTGGTGACCGTATTTTCGGCGGAGGCGTAATTACCGGCGATGGCGCCGAAACTGAGCGCGGAAGGCACCCGGCTTCGAGCATCGTCCGTGTAGAGGCGGAGCGAGATGCCGATTTGCTTGAGGTTGTTGAGGCAGGAAACGCCCTGGGCCTTGTTCTTAGCCTTCGTCAGGGCGGGCAAGAGCATGCCGGCCAGGATGGCGATGATGGCGATGACCACCAGCAGTTCGATCAACGTGAAGGCGGCAACGCCATGACCGGGTCGGATTTGATTTTTGGAGTGCTTTTGAATAAGGCTTTTTTGCACGAACTCGGGGGTTTTGCAAGCCCTTTAAGCAGGCAGCCCCAACCAGGCACGGGCGCTGGGCTTTCCATTACACCCAAGCAGGCTTCTGACATTGCCGAATGCGTGATCCATTTGCGATGATCTGCTCCATGAGACGTCGATACCTCCCTCACGTGATACTGTGCTTGTGGCTGTTGGGAATCGTCACCTGGACCCAGGCAGCCGGGTTTCTGCCGGGACAGCGGGTGCTGCTCGATGCCCACAACTGTTATCCCTATGAAGGCATGTGGGTAGACCGGTTGGACCGCGCTTTAGGCACGGGCCTCCCGATCGGGATTGAATGCGATTTGATCTGGGATCCCACCACCCAACCCGGTTCGCCGCGGATCGTGGTTCGTCACGGCGGCAAGGCCAAAGGCAATGAGCCAACACTACGCGATTATTTTTTCGAAAAAGTCCGGCCCATCGTGGAGAAAGCGTTGAAGGACGGGAATCGCGAGGATTGGCCCCTGCTGACTCTGAATCTCAACGACCTGCGCACCGGCAATCCGGAGTTCTTCGACGCCTTGTGGAAGTTGACGGGCGATTATGAATCATGGCTATGCACGGCGGCAAAAACCGAGAATCTCACCCAGGTCTCACCCCTGGAGGTCAAGCCGGTGCTGATTCTCACGTCTGACGGAGCCCACCAGACCAAGGTCTTTTATGACTCAGTGCCTGTGGGTGGAAAGCTACGTATGTTTGCCGCAGGCAAGCCCGGCGAAAAGGCGGACAACTTCAGGCGGTGGATCAACTACGCCTGGAACAAAGTAGAGCCGGAAGGACAACCCAAAGCCGGAGAATGGAGTCCGGAAGACGCTGCCCGCCTGAAGCAACTCGTGGTAGCGGCACACCAAGAGGGTTACTGGATTCGTCTCTGGACCCTTAACGGTCACGGTGCGATGGATATCGCCCTGCGCGGTTGGTCGCCAGGCTACAATTTCGGATCGCTGGAAGCGGTCTCCATTCGGTGGCGGGCCGCCAGGGATGCCGGCGTGGATTTTGTTGCCTCGGACCAATACGAGGACTGCGCCAAAACGTTGCGCGCGAAATAAGCCTCGAAGGTATTCGCCGAAGCCGACACCCGCCGTCCCCGGCTAAGGTCTTAAGAGGCTGACGATGCTGCGGAACTTAGCCGTGTTATTGCCGGGGTTTTGCGCACTGAGGTGATCGTCGCCCGGATCCCAGTATTTGGCCTGGTTAAACGCGGCTTTGGTGCTACTGAAGGAACAATGGAGATCGCCCCACAAGACTTGCAGCCCCGCCGGATTCTGGGCACTCCGATGCGGGATGGTGCGCCAAGTGTAAATCAAATCCGTCACGAGGGTGCGGGTGGCCTCCAACTCGGTCGACTTTTTGGCCTGGGTAGTCCAGTCTTCCGCTGGTGGGCTCGTAGGTGAGCGGGTCTTGCTTTGGGGATAATAGACGTAATTGCCGCGCACCTGCCCCCCGTTCCAACTGGGCCACGGCAGGTAATCGCTCATCTCGAACTTGATCGGAATCTGGCCGACCGGCTTCATGCCGGGGTCATAGAAAGAGCCCCCAGCGGGGATTTGCTTGGTCTTGAAGAGGATACCCAGATTTGCTTCCTGGGCCGTGTTCACGTCCACCCGTCCGGAGGCCGGACCGTTGATGAACAGCCCATAGGCATTCCAAGGCATACCAACCCCGTTATCCGGATCGAAGTTGCATTTGGGCAACCGATCGCCGGAGTCCTGGGCGTACATGCTGATACCCAATCCAAGCTGACGCAGGTTGTTCATGCACGTGGCACGATGCGCCCGGTTCTTGGCGTTCGATAGGGCGGGGAGCAACATCGCCGCCAGGATAGCGATGATGGCTATGACCACGAGCAACTCGATCAAAGTGAAGCCCCTGGCGGTTCGTTGGGGAGGAAACGGTTTCATTATGGTGACGTCGTTGACCAGCTTTTCGTGAACAGTGCCCATTAATCCCTAGATGGAGGAGTTCGACAACAACATTCGTAACGAAAAGAACTCCGTTCTGGCGGCGAACTGAGAGCCTAATTGAAGAACGTGTTTGGTATCCGGCCTTTGGGGTGCGCAGCGTCCCCGACCTGCTAAAGCAGGCACACCAAACCGTGGCGGGACAGCATCCGGACAAACAAACGGCCTGGTTCAAAAAGCTTTTAAAGCGGGCGCTCTGGCCGATAGCGGTAGTCGGGCCAGAGTGGGCAGTTAAGATCAATCCAGGCCTTCAGTGCGCGCAGTTCGTCAGGCTCAAGGGCAACACTCTCGTGCTGCTTCCGGGTCAGGGCCGAGAACAGCCGGCTCTGGAGTGTACCGAACGAAAGTGGATCCGCCTTAAAATGGCGGGAACCGTAGCTCCAGTCGAAGTAGTCCACCCAACCACCTGCGATCAGGGACCGGTAGGAAGCCGGCAGCCGGTGGCTGTCGCGAATGCCCCTCAAATCGAGCTTAGCCTCTGACTTGGTGTCATGACAACGAACGCAGTGATGGTCGAGAATGGGTTGGACCACGCGCTCGAAATCGAACGGCACTGGCCCCCAGGGAGGTGGTTCGAGAGCCAAGGCCGGCCGCGCGAGCGCCCCGGCTGGATGGGGCGGTGGCGCGGCGGAGCGAGCGTCGTGACAACCGATACAACTGCGCTGCTCACCGGGCTGAAGCTGGACCACACTGCGCATGCGCTGCAGTTCGTTGAAGTTCGCGTCCAGCAGATGAAAGTAGAGCACCTTGCCGGCAGGGGCGGTGAAGTTTGCCGACCCGTCATCAGCAATGGGAACCGTACCTAAAACCGCCTTAGCCACGTAACTGGGCCAGCCGTGAAGTTCGGTGATGACCACCGATCCCTCCTCCGCCCGGGCGGCGCTGCCTGCGCGGAAAGCATGCGGGTGCAGGGCGTTGTCGGATCGAGTGGCATACGTGTGGCGCGGGCCGGAGACCAGGTGAATTGGGGTGGCGTAGAAATCCTGAAAGTTCTGATGCGAGCTGCGATATTCGCCGCAGGCCAGTTGCTCGAGGGGCGCCGGCACTTCCTGGGATACCTGCAGATACTTTGCCTGGCCACGCGCTACGGCCGAGCCGAGTCCTTCATAAACATCCTGCACGGTGAACTGGCCAAGCCCTTGCTGCGCCAGGATGACGTCGCGCGCCTCAGGCAGGACGGGTGGACGCGCGCGGGAGCGCAACGGCGAGGGACGTTTACTGCTGATCACTGGGTCGAGGTAGAGCAGTTCCCTGTTTCCGTAGCGGTCAATGACATACAAGCCCCAGTGTGATCCCCGGCCTGGATTATGGCTGACGAGGAAATGATCGGATGAAACCGGCTCAGGATCGCGAAAGGTCTCCGAATGAGATCGGTCCATTTGGTACTGCGGCCTGGTATCGGGGGTAATGCTGGTAATAGCCGTGGTGTCGAATAGACCCTTGGTGGGGTCGATCAACGCAATGGGTCCCTGGTGATCACCATGAGAGATCAGCGTGCACACGAGTTCCCGACTGCCGGGCACCTCGCGCGCATGGCCATAGCAGTAAGGGGTGTTGTTGCCGAAGACCAGCTCTGGATGGGCGCCCTCAGGACGTATGGCCCAGAGCGTATGGCCAAAGTCGGCACCCTTGTCCTGGTATTCCGAGCGGGTCCAGAGAATCCTCCCGTCCCGCATGATGGCCGGATCCCATTCGCTGAGATTCGCGTGAGAAAGACGTCGCAGCCCAGTCCCGTCGGGCTGCATGCGATGCAGCACGTAGGCCTGCGGCTCCCAGCACAGGAACCGGGATCGGCAACGGGTGGACATAAATCCCAGGCCACCATCCGGCAGCGGAACCGGGTCGAAATCGTGGAACGGCCCGTCGGTCAACTGCCGCAGTCCGGTTCCGTCGGCGTTGACGGACATCAAATGCCAGTACGGCTGCCAACCCTCGACCTCCGGCTTGTCCGGACGATAGGCGAAGTAGATGGTCTGCGCGTCGAAATCCGCCGCGGGATGGCGTGCGATGCCCGCGCTGCCGTCAAAAAGCTGCTGCAATGCAGCCCGCGCCGGGCTCAGCCGTCCGTCGGCATCGCGCGGAATATGCAGCACAAAGATCCCTCCACCGGCGGCAAACAGAGAATCCAGATGTTCGCTGTAATTGTGCGAGGGCTGCAACGGATGGCGTTTGGCAAAAAGCACGCGTTCCAGTGGCGCCAGTCTCGGATCACGGAAGAAGAGGCGGCGCTTGGCCTGGCGCGCCGCCAGAAAGAGCGCCTCCGACCCTGATGACGAAGCATCTCTGGTCCTTTCGCGCAACGCGGCAAGTTCAGCCCGCTCCCGGTCCAGGTCCAAACCCAAAACCGCCGACCGCGCGAGCAAGTCCTCAAATTGGACCAGCGTGCGCTCCAGCGGTGCGAGGCGTGCCATGGTCCCCCAGTAGGGCAGCCCGCCGGGCGCGGCCGGACGGTCGTTGACGAGGGGGGAAAGATAGTCCTTTGAATCCATCCGGCTCCAAGTGTCCCGCTCCCGCAAGAACGCGTAGGTTACCGCGCTGTTCCAGGAGGGCTCTGACAGTTCGGCCACCGGAAATGTCAACTCCGGCCGGGCGGCCAGTTGACTGGCAGAGCGGGCCAACCTCCCGGCGATTTGCCAAGTGCGCCCATCGACAGAGATCCGCACCTCCGCCTCCAGAACCTGCCGGTCGGAGAAGCGCCCTTCGCGATCGCGCGAAATCACCACCCGCGCGACCCGCTCCAATTCGGGCAACTCGATCTGAGCCCACTCCTCGTCCGTAGTCGCGGCGATCCAACTGTGGTCGTTCCCAAAACGCCCGTCGTTGAGGTGAGCTACCGCATGGATGGCATAGCCGGGGAGGAGTGATGAAGCGCGAGCCACCGCTCCTCGGTTGGCCAGAGCCAGGTTAGTCAGCGAATCCGGTCCGTAAACCTCTAATTCATCGAGGCACGGCGCACCCGCATGAGGCCGGCGGATAACAAGTCTCACGATTCTTGCCTCCTGCGCCTCAAAATCTATCGAGGTTACCCGCGGGTCCGCCGTTTGTTGCGCGGCCATCCGTTTTGCCGCTGCGGCGAATGCGTCCTCCGTAATTTCGCCGCGCTCAGCAGGGAGAGCGTGTGCCGCAAGGGATACCAGCACAGTACCCGCGAACAGCGAGCCCACCCAACAGAGTGGAGACGGTGTTCTCATCCGAACCTGAAGTTAATACCAAGTGGAATCATGAAGTTGGGATTATTTCACCGGGGCCGGCATGAGGAACAAACGGCCGTCACCCGGCCCGAAGGAGAGCTGCAAACCCTTGAGTTCGGGGCTGTCATCGGTGACCGGCACCTCCCGACCCGTCGCCTTATCCACCTCAACCACGTCCTTTAAATCCGCGTCGAACTCCACCACCGGCCAGGCAGTAAAACTGTAATTGTGATTTACCAGCATCGCGGCACGCCGCCCATCGACATGGCGAAGGTTACCAATAATAAACTCAGCCTCCGGATCGCCTGCCACGTGGGTCAAACTACGAATCGGGCTGCCTGCCAACGCGGCAGCGTTGGTGCCCGTGTTGAGCCGCAGGACGCCCATGCTCGTCAGTTTCATGAGCGTTGGCCCAAGAAGTTTCAGCTCGGCGTTGATCCGGCGAGCCTCGTCGTAGTGTCGGGTCTTACGTCCTTCCGCCGTTATGATGGCGCCCCCCTTTGGAAACTCGCCCGCGCCCCCGGCGCCTTTGCCCGGGGTCCAATAGCAGAAATAAAGCACGCCCTTGGCGCCATAGGCCACCGAGGTGAAGATTTGCCACCGGATCTGCGCCTCTGTCGGATCGAGTCGGTCGTTAAACGGCATGGAATAAAAGTAATTCCAGAAGGGGATCCCTGCTGCCAGCGAGTGGTGGCGCATCGTCTCCAGGTTCTCGCAATACGCGCCGCGCGTGTCCGCTCCCGGCCGCATCAGAGGATAATGATCCATCGAAAGCACTTCGGGTTTCACCTCTCGCACGAATCTGGCGACGTGTTCGTCGTAGGTAGCCGTGCCCAAGGCTGCCGCTGAGGCGTAGTTGGGAAAGAGGTTGATGTAACCGAAGCGTCCGGGGCGCGCCTGGCGAATTTCTTCGGTCCGTTTTGCCAGGTCCGCGAAGGCCGCAGCTCCAGGTTCATCCACGACGAGGTAACCCCAGCACGCAGGATTGTCCGGCAACTGATCTGCAGGACCGCTCGCGGCGGCAATCACCCGCAACCCCAGACGCTCGCAACGCTGGAGATGCTCTTGAACACTCGGGCCTGAAGTGCCGATGGCGAGGGTGAAGTTGGCGTCGACCATCTCCTGGTACCGTTCGTCCAGTCCCTCCATCGCGGGTGGAGCCACCCAGAAACCGATGGCGAACCGATCCTGGACGAAGCCGGCACTTGCGGCGGCCGACGCCAGAACAACTGTCCCCATTAAAAAAGCAGCGAAGGCCAGGGCTCGTGGCAGGCGCAGGTATCTCATACCCCCCAAGCATCGCGGAACCTACAAAATCATCAAGCCAAACCAACCACGAGTCTGGAACTGCCAAAGACGTTATTTTTGGTTGAGGCATTGCCCGTCACAAAAAAACTGCGGAAGCCAGCCAACCAGTTATCCAGTTGAAGTCACGGTTACGCATGAGGTAGATTGCGGCACAGTGCAAAGACAACCACGCCGCTTCCGTCCCAATGAGCTCAACACCTGAGAACAACCCTGAACTACCCTTGGGGATTGAAGCGCCAGTCGCACCCACTTCGCCCACGCCTACAGCACAGGGATTCAGCGGCTTCAAGGGGCGTCGCCTGCCACCGAACGCCACACCGATGCGCCTGTTGGGTGTCGATTACGTGCATGTCCCCACGGTGAACGGCGGAGACCTGTATTTGACGCGATTCGGGCTGCCGTTCCTGGAGCATCTGCAATTGGAGAACTGGCGGGAAGACGTGTGGTTCAAGAATAAGCGCCAGCGGTTGCTGGGAACCAGCCTGGTGTTTCGCGTTCCCACCAAAATGGTCAATGGCCGATCTATCGATTTGGTGGTGAAGAATTGCCGCGTCGGCGAAGACGTGCCGCTGGATACGCTGACTTTCGAGAAGTTTTCCCATGCCGAGTTTAACAGTCCGTATGAGGAATTTTCGTTGGTGATGGAACTGCGCGAACAAAAAGCCGCGCAACGAGTCCTGACACACCACCCGCTTGCGATTTACCTGCCTCCCGAGCGCCTGGAGCTTTGGCAGACGGGACGCAGTTCGCACCGCATCGAAAGCAAGAAGGCGAAATTCCGGGACGTGGAGTTGGATATCTTCCGGCATTACGTTTTGATCTATAAATGGGTGAAAGGCGAGTCGGCAGACTCCGCCTTACGACTGGCGATACCGGGCGCTGAGAAATCAGGCGAAGAAGTGAAAAGGTTGACCCTCAAAGCCAAGGCCGAATTGGAGCAGGCCGGCTTTTTGGTGGTGGACCACAAACCGGCCCACCTGATTGTTCGCTGGCGTCGTGACGGAACGTTGCTGCGACGCCGGAATGGTGATTACGCCTACGCACTCATCGATTTTGAGCTACTCCTCCGGACACCCGAGCATGAGCGGGCTGCCCAGTCATCGCGGCGGTCGCTATATTTGACGCACCAACGAGACCGGTTTGCCAAGCAGCAGGGAGTAAGCTACCCATCGCATCTCAAGCCGATGCGCATCCTTGACGTGGATTATGTTTGGGGCCATGCGGACAGTACCCACGGCATGCTCTGGGTCGTGGGACGCGACCCGGACCTTTTCGACTATTTCATGCCCGAGCGCTGGCGCCGCACCCCGAGCAAGAGGTTGAGCGCAACAAACGAATCCTACTACACTCTGACCAAGGACCGCATCAACCTCGTGTGGAAACTTTCGCGCGTAGGCGAACAACGTGAGCCCGAACCGGGAGAACCGCAAGAAAGCGAAGCGCTCGCCACCAGCTACAACAGCCCCTTCGAGGAAGTCGCTATCGCGCTGGATCTGAAAGCCAAGGGATTGAACACCATCTACCCACGCGCGATTTATATGTCGGGGCTGGAGTCCACGCGGTCAGAGCTTTATGTTTTCGACAACCGCCGTTACCAAGCCGTGCAGGACCTCCGGACACCCGAGGGCCAGTCGATACTGCGATCCAATCACAACTATTTGACGATTTGGGGATTCTGGAATGGGCTGGATGAGATCCTAGCCAGCAAGGACGATGACTACTGTACCGGAGTCAACCTTCGCGAAGCCTGCGAGAGAGGCATCATCAACGCCCGCGAAGCTCAAGAACTTCTCGCTGCGGAACAAGTAAAGCTGGCTGGGGTTGGCTATCGCGACCTGCTTCCCAAGCTGACGCATTACCTGCTTTCACTCCGACACTCAGGCAGCCTGGTCCTGGACGATGACGGGAAACCGACGGTGCGGATCTGCAACTTTGCACTGATCCAAAAGATCAACTGAGCGGAAGTCTCATTCGTGCGCAACTGATGCGCTGCGGTGCAGCCTGCGTTTTTATCGTGCTTTGACCTGGGTCCAGACCTCGTCGTAGAGGCGCAGCTTTGAGCCGAGGTCCTCCAGGAACTCCAGTCGTTGCAGCGCGTCAGCGGAGGGATAAACAGCTTCGTTAGCCAGGTCTTCGGGCTTGATCAGGGATTTGGCACTTTTATTGGGGGTGGAGAATTGGGTGAAGTTGGAGAGCAAGGCCCCCGTCTTGGGTTCAAGGATGTAGTTGATGAAGCGCTCGGCCAGATCGCGCTGGCGGGCTTTGCCCAGCACTGCGAGACTGTCTACCCAGATGATGCTGCCTTCCCGGGGGACGAAGTACGTAAGGTCAGGGTTTTCGGTGGCGGCACGGACTCCTTCCCCGCTGTAAACGATACCCACCTGGGCCGTTTTTCCCAGGATCTTGTTCTTCACGCCCACGGAACCGTCGAAACCGAGAGAGCGCTTCTTGGCGGCAATCAGGAGATCACGGACTTCGCGAAGCTGTTTGGGCTCGGTGGTATTGACGTCGTAACCTTTGAATTTCAAGGCGGCACCGACCGTGTCCCGCACTGAATCCATGAGCAGAAATGAACCGTATTGGCGGTTGGGGTCGAACAAGGCAGCCCAGGAATCGGGCAACGGCTTGCCGGGAACTTTGCGGGCGAGGATTCCCACGGTGCCCCATTGGTAGGCAGCCGTGAAGCGATTGCCAGGGTCGTATGCCGGGTTTATAAATTTTTCGTCGAGATGCTTGAGGTTGGGAATCTTCTCGGGGCGCAACGGGGCGAGGAGCCCCTGCTTGATCATCACCGGCACGATATTGTCACTGACGACGACGACATCGTAAAGCGCCACGCCACCGTTCTGGATTTTGGCGAGCATGCTTTCGCTGTCTTCGAAAAGGTCGATGTTGATCTTGCAGCCGGCGGTCTTTTCGAAATCGGCCACGATCTCCGGGGAGATATACTCCGACCAGATAAAGAGGTTGAGGGTGGGGGGTGCGGCACGGGCGGTCAAAGCGAGCGCAGCGAAGGCGATCGTAGCGAACGCGCGGCGTAGACCAGGGCTGAGCTTGGTAATCATTGGTTATCTCCGCGAGCCGGGTGCCCGCAGGTGTTGGAGTAGAGCTACCAAAACGGTGCCGCCGATGGAAGCCAGAATGATGAAAGTGGAGAGAGCGTTGATGTCCGGAGTAATCCCACGCTTGACGGACGAGTAGATGAGGATGGGCAATGTCGTCGAGCCCGGGCCGCTGGTGAAGAAGCTGACGACAAAGTCGTCCAGGCTGAGGGTAAATGCGAGCATCGCTCCGGCGAGGACCCCGGGCAGGATGAGCGGCAGAGTGACGTGGCGGAAGGTCCGCCACTCAGAAGCGCCAAGGTCGCGCGCGGCTTCTTCGAGGGAGGAGTCAAGGCCGGCGAGCCGGGAGCGAACGACGATGGCGACGAAGGGTATTTGAAAGGTCACGTGAGCGAGGATCATGGTGCCGAGCCCCAGTTCCAGGAACCCGGTCCAGGATCGCACCAGGGAATAAGTGAGCAGCAGGGCCACGGCCAGGACGACGTCCGGGATAAAAACCGGAACAAAGAGCAGACGAGCAAATAGGCCTCGTCCAGGGAACTGGTAGCGGCTCAGGCCGAAGGCCAGAAGAGTGCCGAGGACGGTGGAAATCACCGTGCTAAAGACGCCGAGCAAAAGGGTGTTTTTCGCGGCGGCGAGAGCGGTGGAATTGGAGAGCAAGGTGCGATACCACTCTGTGGTGAAGCCCGTCCAGGCGCCGCCGAAGCGAGCCGAGTTGAAGGAGTAGACGATGACGACGACAATGGGAGCGTAAAGGAAAGCGTAGAGAACGGCTGCGGCAAGATTCAGGGTCCAGGATCTGCGATTCATAGCGGGGATTCCTCCTTGGAGCCGCGCCGGAGATAGATCCACATGCCGGCGGTCACCAATAACAGAGCCGCGGTGGAGATGGCGGCCCCAAAAGGCCAGTCACGGCTGGAAGCAAACTGTTGCTGGATCACGTTGCCAAGCATGGCGGTCTTGGCGCCGCCGAGCAGGTCGGGGATGACGAACTGTCCAGTGGCAGGCAGAAAAACGAGCACCAAACCGGCAACGAGCCCCGGCGTGATCTGGGGTAGCAGGGCGTGCCGGAACACGCTGCACCGGTCGGCTCCAAGATCAGCAGCCGCCTCGGCAAGGGTCCAATCGATTTTCTCCACGCTGGCATAGAGCGGGAGCGTCATGAAGGGAAGAAAATCGCAAACCATGCCGAGCATCACGGCAAACACGCCAGGGTAGAGTGGTTCGCCGGCAGCGACAAATCCAAGGGAATGAGCAAGGCGAGCGAGCCCACTTTCCGGAGCGAGGAGGATTTGCCAGGCGTAGGTGCGAATGAGGAGGTTCGTCCAGAAAGGCACGACGACCAACGTCAGACCCACATGTCTCCACCACCCGGGCAGGCGGGCGATGAAGAAGGCCAACGGAAGTGCGGCAAGGAGGCAGAGTGCGGCAGTGCCCGCGCCGAGGGCGAGGCTGCGAAGCAGGATGAGGGGGTAGAGATTGTCAAAACCGAGTTCACCGAATCCCGCAAGGCGCTTGTAGCTGTCCAGCGTAAGGGGAAATTCGACTCCGCCGTATTCGCCACGGGTCATGAAACTGATGCCCACGATCAGCAGAAGGGGAACCAACAACAAAAAGGTGAGCCACAGAACGGCAGGGCCGCTGAAAAAAGCGGAACGGACCCAATGGCCGGTGCGGGACAGGCGCTGGCCGAAAAGGAAGCCGCGGGCAGGGTTGGGAGGTGTCTCAGTCATCAAGCAAAACGAGAGCGGTTTCCGGCAGGGAACAGATTACGGTTTCGCCGGGGTGAAAAGGCTCGTGGCGGGCGGCGTTGAGCACGACGGCAGTGAGGGTTTGGCCGCCGACGCGCAGGCGGTATTGGGTTTCAGCACCGCTATACACGAGGCCCTCGATGCGGGCATTGACGCAAGATTCGGAAGGACATTCACCGGCTCTGGTGAGCCCGATTTTTTCCGGGCGGATGGCAGCAGCGACGGCGAAGCCGGGAGAAAGGCGGCGTGTTTCTTGACAGCGTGGTTTTGCCAACGGCTCCGCCCCGCCCTGCGGCATCAGGTTTCTGGGCTCAGGGTCGGCGGGCGGGCGAGGGATGCGGAGCGGCCCCATCGGCGACTCGATGGACACGGTCTGCCCATCGTCCGCAGTCACGCGGCCCTGGATGAGATTGCAGGAGCCAATAAACTGGGCCGTGAAGCGGGTGCGCGGGCGCTCGTAAATGACTTCAGCGCGATCGACTTGTTCGATGCGGCCGTCGTTCATGACGGCGATGCGGTCGCTCATGACCAGAGCTTCGTCCTGATCGTGAGTAACGTGTATGAAGGTGATGCCGAGGCGGCGCTGGAGTTGGTGTAGCTCGACTTGGAGTTGTTTGCGGAGTTTGAGGTCGAGGGCCCCCAGGGGCTCGTCCAGGAGGAGGACCTGAGGTTCGTTGACGACGGCACGGGCGAGGGCGACGCGCTGTTTTTGTCCTCCTGAAAGTTGGGCCGGGCGGCGGTCTTCGAGACCGGTGACTTGAACTAGAGCCAGGACGCGCGCAACTCGTTCGGCGATCTGCGCCGGGGGCACTTTTTTCATGCGCAGGCCAAAGGCAACATTTTCGCGGACAGTCAGGTGCGGGAATAGGGCGTAGGACTGGAAAACGGTATTGACGGGGCGTAAGTGGGCGGGAATCTCCGCGACGTCCACGCCACCGATGCGCAGGGTGCCCGCATCCGGAAGGTCGAGACCGGCGATGAGGCGCAGGAGGGTGGTTTTGCCACAGCCCGAGGGGCCAAGGAGTGAAAAAAACTCGCCCTGGCGGATGGAGAGGGAAACATGGGCGAGGGCCTCCACGTGCCCGAAGCGACGCACCAGGCCGCTGGCCTCGATGGCCGGGACGGAGCCACGGCTTGGACTGCCCTGAGAATCATGCTGCACGGGCTTTCGTGTAACAAAGATTGCACTGCCGGAGAATAAGAAACTGGCGCTCTTGGGCTGCGCCACCACATTGCTCTGGCTCGGCCGGCCAGTGTAGCAGGTACAAGTGCAAAAACGCTAAGTCCCCCGATTGAACTTCAAAGGACGGTAGGCAACAGATTCCGAGCCCGCCGGCGGCTGGACAGAACCACAACTTTCGAGTCATCTGGGCCTAACGTGAAGTTGAGCAAACCCAGTAGTGCCAAAGAAAAACCCCGGGGTTGCACCAACAACCGCAGGGTTTATGGAAACCGAGCTTTTACACCTTTGACTCGAGACTCAGACCAGCTTTCGGCGAGCAAGGAACATCCCCGCACCGAGGGCGATCAAGGATAGCACCGTGGGTTCCGGCACCGCATAAAGCGTCACGTTATCCAGGAAAAAGTTCACGGTAAAAGCCGCGTCGGAATTCGCGCCAGTGTGCAACTGGAACCACGTATCACCCGGCTGCCAGCCCAGCTGGGCGAACGAATAGTCCAGGTGCATACTCAACAGCGCGGGATCGTCGGCGTTGTGCCACCCAGAAACGGTAAAAATGTTGCCCAGCTGAGTCCACCCTGTGGAACCATCGCTGTTGCCTGCAATGTTGAACTGGAACCAGTTGGCGGCGGCCGCCGGGAAACTACTCCCATCGGCCATTACGTCGAACGAGATGCGAGAATTCCCGTTTGCCAAGGCCTGCATTTCCAATTGTTGGTTAGCTGATCCGCCACCCGCTGCCCACGCGAATTCTTTGGTCATGACCATCTGCCAGCCACCGGCAGTGTGGTTTTGTTTAACCGCCGGAAGACCCGCCCAACCGGTTGGGGAGGCGCTCTGCCAGGTAACCCCCTGGAAGCCCTCCGCGTCGGTAGCAAAGGTGTAGGTGAGGTCTGCGTGAGCGCTGACGGCAACCAATGAGCCGGCAGCGATTACAGCGATGAGGTTTCTTGGAGGCTTCATGGCGTATCCTGACTGTTTGTATCAGTACTTGTTGAAATGGCTTATTAACGATATTCACACCTGAGAAGCGTTTCCTTGTCCAGTAAAATCTTTCACCCAAAATCAAAATCGGCGGTGGTCACGCACGACGATAGTCAGAATAGCCACGGACTCATCTGGCTGCGCAGGCGCTCCCTTGAAACTGCGGAGCCCTATTTTCGCGCCCCAGGGCTATGCGGGATGGTGACATCAACCTGGCTGAGAGCCGTGTTGCCTGCAGCATCGGCACATTGAACCACGATGGTGTAAACGCGGCCGGATCCCGCACCGCATCTTTCCGCCCGCAGTTTCAGGCTTAAGTCAGTCAATACCTCCCAATCAGGTGCCGTCTTGACAAGCCTCGCACCACATAAAGGCTCGTTGCTCGTCACCTCAACAATGCTGCTGCTCGTTACCCCTACATTGTCTTCGGCGATGACCTCAACCTGGACCGTCGCCATTCTGCCGTTCGGCGGCCACAATATGTTCGGAGAGGCGCTGAGACTCAGGATTGTGGGCGGTTCAAAGTCAGGCTCATTCGGACTCGCGTTGATGAAGTCTATCTGAGCATGGATTATCCGACTCGTGAGAGAGGGCCTTTGCAGGAAGCCAATCCTTAACTCTTTGCCCTCAAAGAGTTCCGGTTCTGGAAGGTCTAAAGGCGGCGGCCAGATCGAGGCATAGACGGAATTATCCGTATCGGTCAGGCTTACCTCGGAATACGCCGGTGAATACCCCTCCACGAACGGTCCGGCCAAGGTAAAGCCGAGGAGGTCATACAGGTCAACAGCATTGGGGGTCACCTCGGGCAGAAAGTGGACCACGTTGAGTCGGCCGCCACCGGTCGCTTCATAGGTTGCAGGGCCGAATGACAGTTTCATTCCCGGCAGGTGATACATGGCGTAATTGGCCCCAACATCGAACGGCAAGGTCGCTGGATCATAGGAATACCAGCCGGTGATCACGCTTCCAACGTTATAACCCGGTGTCAGAAAGCTGCTTTCGTCGATGGTTGCTTTGAAGCTAACGTAAGTGTCTGGCCTAAGTTCCCCGGTAACTGCCAGTGAAGTCGCCGCTAACACGCCCATCGTCAATGACACAAACTTCATGTTGTTCTCTCCTTCCCAAATGCTGAGCCACAGTCTAGCGAATTAACTATCGATGCTCTCCTAGAATTTCCCAGTTCTTAGTATTGCTTAATATACACACAAAATCAATAAAGTCACCTCGCGCTAATGTTGTTTAGATTCCTGAATGCTCCCGAGACTTCAACCGACAAAGGCCTCTATTCACCCGATAATCGGTGTCGGCGCCGATCCTCTTGAATTCGGCGATTAGCTCCAAAGGGATAGTTCAGACTTATTAACGCCCCAGGAAACCCGAAGGTTCGTAGATCTGGGGCCACAAAACCACCGGCTTTGGAGTTGCTCGAGCCTTGTGGCTCAGTCAGGCTACGTTAGTTCAGCAACGAAGTCACATTTACGCGCAATGGAAAGACGATCTCTAACTGCGTGAGGCCATGGCTCCTATAGGTTCTTGCCTGCTGGTAACGGTTTTCCTTGTGGCTTCTGCGGCCAGGCCAGGACTCGAAGCGTACGGCTCCGAGGTGATAAGGGCCGAGGCGGGTAATCCGGCCTGCAAGGCCCAACTCTATCGCCCCGCTGCCAATTTAACGATGTCGCCCAAGAAACCGCTGTCACTGCGGCCGGGGCCTCACCTGTTTATTGACGACTACCTGATCGACAAGACCGCAAATATCGTCCGCCGCGTGAATAGCCCCGTTCGGGACCCAAACTTGCCCAACCCGATCGTCACCGGCAACGAAGACCTGAATTTTCAGCCCTATATGACGGTCTTGCGAGACCCTGATACTGGACGGTTTCGAATCTGGTACGGCGCTCGTAGAGCAGACCGAAGTGAAATCCGTTCGCACATCGCCACCATGGAGTCGGACGACGGCATCCGATGGCAGCGCCCGGCCCAGGTCTTGAAAGACCCCGCGGCTATCCAATTCGGGTGTTGCGTGGTCGATGAAGGTGTGGGCTTTGCGGATCCAGCGGCCCGTTACAAGTTTGCGTGGTACAGCGCCGAAGGCGACGGATTGCGAATCGCCACCTCAGGGAACGGTTTGGAGTGGAAGTCGATGAAGCCAGGCGTCGTCATCCGCCACAACCACGACATCAACAACCTTTTCTGGGATTCGTTGCGGCGGCGATACGTGGCGACGGTCAATGTCTACACCGAGGGCCCGACCTGGAGCGGCAAACGCCGCGCCACAATGCACAGCACGAGCCTGGACCTGATCCGTTGGGAAAAGCCCTGGTATGTGGTGACCCCCGAAGACCACACCGACCCACCGGAGACGCAGTTCTACGCGATGAACGGATATCTGCTTCGCGGTGACCTGTATGTCGGATTGGTAAAGGTCCTGCACGACAATTTCCGAGCGGAGGGCACACCGGAAGGCTCGTTTGGGGTCGGCCATACGCAGTTAGCCTGGAGCCGCGACGGCGAGACGTGGGTCCGCGATCAGACGCCGTTTTTTGAACCTCATCCAACACCCGGCACATGGGACCATGCCCATGCCTGGATGGATTGGCAACTTCCCGTCGGTGACCAGGTTTACATTTATTATGCGGGCTACAAGAACGGGCATAAGCTGAACCGGTTCGAGGAACGACAAATCGGCCTGGTGCGAATCTGGCGCGACCGATACGTATCACGCAGCGCAGGTGCCGGTGGTGGCGTGTTGATTACGCAACCGGTGATCTTACAGGGCGATCAGATGACCGTTAATGCGGGCATCGGCGGAGAGATTTACCTGCGGTTGCTGGACATCGAAGGCAAAGCGATCCCCGGTTTTGGAGCGGCCGACTGCAAACCGATTCAGGGCGACGGTGTGGACCTGCCGGTCAACTGGAACAGGTCTCTCAGCACCCTGAAGGACACGCCGGTGCGAATTGAGTTTCAGATGAAAGACGCGCAACTTTACGGTTTTAGTTTACTGGAGTAGCCGTCGACCGCCGGTCCCTGACATGAAGAACCCGCTTACCACGGCTGTGCCATGATTTGGCAACACCAGGCCAAAGCATCCGACCCTGACCAGTTTGGGGAGGTGACCCCTTGGGACTCGCGCAGGGCATCGGTGTAGGCAAGTTAGGTGTACAAAACGTGCGTCTTGGGCGTACAAAACGTGCGGTTCGTCGTTCGTTGCCCAACGTCTGTTGCTGTGCCCGCATCAACGTTTGCTAGTAGGGGAACCCGTTGCCATTGCAGGTCCAAGCCGAGAATGAAGAAATCCAAGGCCTCTTAACCTGCGAAGCGCACCGGCGCGGAGCAAGTGCCGGAGACCTTCAGTTGGCGCATGACCTGCCGGAATCGTTGACTGACGAGGCACCACCGATATGCCCGCGCCTTGGTCACTCCGGTTCGTTCGTAGCTCATGTCGATGTCCACCTCTTGAAACCGCTTCAAATCCTCTTTCCTGTATTTGACCTCGTGAGGCTGATAGCCGCCATCATCCAGATAACAGGCCCACTCACTGTTCGGCTCAACTTGATGTCCCGCCTCGTTCACAATCGCCAGCAACGAGCGTAGGGCGACGAAGGTGCTTGATAGTTTCGTACTATTCGGCTCGGCCACCGATTCGCCGTGCTAGTAGTAGATTGAGAGTATCCGTTTCCAGATTTCGAAGTGGACGATAGACTGTGGAAGGCTGAAGGCTAAAGGCCGAAGGATGAAGTGCGGGATTGGCAAGTGGGTCCGGGCAAGGTACAAGAAGGCAGGACTATGCTGCTCGTTAAGGTGATAGATAAGATGGTTCCGGTAATTCAGAGATGAACCTGCCCAACAAGCTCACCGCGTCCCGGTTTGTGCTAACCGTGGCGTTTCTCGTGGTTATGGTGTCAAAAATGCCATATCACGAGACCCTGGCACTCGCGCTATTCGCCGCCGGCGGAATCACTGATTTCCTGGACGGGCAGATCGCCCGAAAACGCAAACTCATCACGAATTTTGGGATCCTGATGGATCCGCTGGCGGATAAGATTATGGTCTGCTCGGCGTTCATTGCTTTTGTGGGTTTGAATTGGATACCGTCGTGGATGGTGGTGATTATCGTAGCGCGGGAACTGGCGATAACGGGTCTGCGGCTGCTGGCAGCATCCAAGCAAGTGGTGCTGGCGGCGGAGAGGTATGGGAAGCACAAGACGATTTCGCAGATCGTGGCTATCATTTCCATCCTTGTGCTGGCGGCCTACGAGCAATGGGGCTGGTTCGGCAAGCTTTTCGGGTTTTCGGTTTTCGGGGCGCCGTGGGTGGATTGGTTTGCGGAGATTGCGATGTGGACCGCAGTCATCCTGACCCTGATGTCCGGATGGCTTTACCTGTGGCGCAATCGCGCGTTGTACCTGCAGGACATGTGACGCGGGAGCCCATGGACCAGAACGAGATCCTTATCGCGGGTTTTGCGGCGCTGGTGGTTATGATGGCCTGGGGGTTGCAGAGGCTGTCCCGGAAGTTTCCTGACAAGGCCCGGAGCGAGGGACGGTCGCTGTTTCCCCTGTGGGTAGCGCAAGGGTTTGGCGCCGGTCAGATCCCATGGGCACCTGGGACTCTTGGTTCGGTGGTGGGCATGGGTTGGTTCGCTTTGCTAGTCTGGAGCCAGAACTGGGTTGTCCTGGGCGCAGGCATCGTGCTTTCATTTCCCTTGAGTGTATGGCTGTGCGGCGAGGCCGAGGTCACGATGGGCGAAAAAGACCCCGGCCCAGTGGTGATCGACGAAGTCGCCGCGATACCGGTTTGCTTTGTGGCCTGGGCCTGGATTGCGAAGGTGAACACCGGGGGGCTGCCTGGCCCGGGTTATTTTTACTCCCAGTCCAATTGGCCGTTGGCGTTGGGCGTTTTTGCCCTGTTTCGGTTTTTCGACGTGGTGAAGCCCTGGCCGGTGCGGCAGAGCCAATCGTTGCCCGGTGGATGGGGGGTGACGGTGGATGACTTTCTGGCGGCGGTTTACGTCAATCTTGTGGTTGTCGGGGTGTGGTTTGGGCACACCGCCTGGTCCAGGTCTTCAGGCGAATAGTGCAGCCTGGGGAGGGACTATTTCTTGGGCGGCGGCGGCAGCGGCAGCTTTTCTCCCGGCAACGGACGTCCCTTCTGGTAGATGCCCGGTTTGAGGTCGCGCAGGGGATCTGTGGTTCGGTAATGATGCCAGGCGAACACGGCGACGACGATGAGGAGCAAGCCCGCGGCAATGCTGAGCAGGATGACGGTCTTGCGAAGATTGAGTTTTGAAAACTGAAGGGTGAGGAGGTCGAGAAGTCCTTTAGAGGGACGTTCCGGCGCGAGTTCGTCGACGCGCCGCGCTGCCTCTCCCAGTTCCGCATCCAGGTCGGCCAGGATTTTGGGAGCCTCCAACTTGAGTAGACTTGAATAAGTCCGGATGAAACCGCGCAGATAAACGGAGGCGGTGAAGACGGTATAATCGCCAGCCTCAACAGCCCGAACGTGATCAGCGCGAACCTTGGTGAATTCGGCGACCTGCTCGACCGTCAGCTTTTTCGCTTCGCGCGCCTGGCGCAGTTGCTCGGCAACAGACATGGACCAGCCCATTTAATGTTTCCCGTGAGGTATTTGCAACCCTTGAATCATTGCCGAAGCAAGGCCTCAGAAGGTGTTACTGGCGGAATAGACGAACCGAAAGCGGGCGCGCGGGCACGGGGCTGGGCGGGGTGAAGGGAGGAGGAGCGGAAAAGCGGACCGAGAATCACGCAGCGTTGCCGGCTTCCTGCCAACGGGTGACGACCTCTTCGATGGCATGCTCCACGCTATCACTGAGGTTTTGCTGACCGGGATGAGCGCGCAACCAAGCGACGGAGCGGGCGACACCTGCCGCGAAAGGGATCGCGCAATGGAACTGCGGGACCGCGTGCTTAATCTTCGAATTATCAAACACCGCTGGGTGTGACTTGTCGCCTTTGAGGTTGCCGGTCAGGTGAGGGACGGCCTGGCAGATGAAATCCGTAGGGATACGTAGCACGCACGGCTCCCGAACTCCCAACGCAGCGGCAATGATCGCATAGATCTGGTTCCAGGTGAGGACCTCGTCGCTGGTGATATGATACGCTTGGCCCAAGGCTGCACGCTGACCTGCCAATCCAGCCAGACCCACCGCGAAATCCTGGGCTGCGGTAAGGGTCCAGGGATTCTCGCCGTCGTCAGGCACGAACACTGGTTTACCGGCTTGGAGGCGTGCGGCCACGTTGTAAGTGGAACTGGATACAGCATTGGGGATCCATCGGTGCGAATAGGTGTGGGATGGCCGCACGATGGTAACAGGGAAATGATCCTGGGACCAGCGCTCCATCAACCATTGCTCACAGGCGATTTTCTTCCGGGCATAATCCCACCAGGGATTCTGCAAGGGGGTAGCCTCGGTAATAGGCAACCGCGGTGGCGGTTTTTGGTACACGGTGGCGGAGCTGATGAATATGTACTGGGCGGTCCGGTTGCGGAACAAAGCGTAGTCGAGCTGCACGTCCTCGAGATCGTAGCCGATGAAATTGATAACCACGTCGAAGCTTTCACCATTGATGGCGGCCTCCAGGTCAGCGGCATGCTTGCGATCGGCGTGAATTGAGTGGTAGTGGCCGGGAACTGGACTGCGTCCGCGCGTGAGCAGAGTAATCTGGTGCCCTTGGCCGTGCAGGAGGGCGGCGCACTCAGCCGACAAATTGCCGGTGCCACCGAGGAAAAGAATTCTCATGGCAGCAGGGCAAGGCGGAAGGATTTCTGGCTGAAGGACACTACCGTAGGTGGGATCATAGTGTCTACCCGTGCAAGAACCTTAGAACCGGCGGCGGCCAGGCTCAACCTGAAGCGGGCGTGCAGGTGTGGGGCGAGGAACTTCTGTCTTCGGCGGCTCGTAGAGCGGATTCCACTGGTTCAAAACCTGGCTGGTGAGATCGGGGGTGGCACTCGGGGCGAACGCCGAATTGATATCCCCCGGAGCAAGGCCGGAAGCCGGCGAGCGGGTGGGGGCGGCTGCGTTGTTTAGTGCCGGCGACAATCCCGGAACGGTGGCGCCCGGCTGATTCAGTTGGAGGCCCTGAAGACCGCGATTGAAACCCTGGTACTGCGCCTGGATCGGGTCCTGATACATATCATTAAACTGCCGCACCAGGGGGTTCTCTGGCCGGGAGCGGGTAGGGGTCCAACCTTGGGCGGGGTTGTCGGAACCAAAAGAGCTATCGGCCATACCTCCGCGAGTTGGTAGTGTGGCTGTGCCGCTAAAAGGATTGCCTCCCAGCAATTTGCGCAAGGATTGCTCAGCTTGAAGCACGGACTGGGGAAGATTCGCATCATCGCCGGCGCGCTCATCCTTCTTTTCGCCGTTCCGGCTGCCGGGGTCGAGGCGATCTTCACGTGAGGAGCCGCTGCCAGAAGGTCCCAAAAGGGTTTCGTAATAATACCGTTCGAGCGCGGTTGTTCTTGGCTTTTCCGCCCCGGTCTCATCTCGTTCAGGAATATTGAGTGCTTCCTCCACCGTGGGCAAACGGGTGGCATCCTCTGTGGTCATGAACATCCAGTTCTTGCGCAGATCAGCATCATCACGTTCCTTTCTGGTGGGGGCCGGAGTGGAAAGTATAGGAACCCTGGGAGCCTTGACGGGGTCGCCTTCGTGGCTGGGAGCGATCCGCTGCAGGACGCGGCTGAGTTGTTCCTCAAGAAGCCTGAGGGAGTCTTTGCGCACGCCGGAAGCGTTGGGAATGCCGTTGGTCGTCGCGCCGCTGCGAACGGGTTCGGTGGAGACATAGTCCACTGGGGCGACGGAATCCTGAGCCAGGGAAGTGCCTGCGGCGACAACCAGGCAGAGCCCGGCGACCAGAAGCCTGCAAAGATTGTGATTGAACTGCCTGAGGCGCATCTTCCCCAAAATCTTAGGCCAAATTGAGGCGCTGTCAAAGTGGTTTTCCTGGACTTTGTCCCGGTTAGCCCGGCCTGGGCCTGAACGCCAGGTCAAGAACTACGGTCGCGAGCGGCGCGCGATCAAACTGATCCGGGCGCTTGGAATCTCGGCAGCACCATGTTTTCGTCGTCGGAATCCAAACGGATGCGCCGCCTGCCGACGTCCGGGCAGACACCGCGACGCGCGCTGCGAATGAAATCAAGGAGCGTTTTGGCTGGGCCGGATTCAAACTGGTTTTCAGCGGCCAATGTGGCTTCGCGCAGACTACGATCTGACCGAAAGAGAGCATGATAGGCCTTTTTGAGTTCGAGCCGCTCAGCCGCAGAAATTCCGGCACGGCGCAGGCCCACGATGTTCAGGCCGCAAATCCCATTGACGCCACGGGCAATCGTAAAGGGGGGAAGATCTTTGCTGATGCCCGCCCCCCCCTGCATCATGGCGAGAGAGCCGACCCGGGTGAACTGATGCACCAGGCAGTTTCCTGAGATGAAGGCGCGGTCCTGGACCTCGGCGTGCCCCCCTAGCAAGGCACCGCTGGCCAAGATTACGTGGTCGTGAATCCGCACATTGTGCGCCACGTGGCTGTGCTGCATGAGGAAGTTATGCGAACCGATGACCGTCTCTTCAGCCAACTTCGTCGATCTGTGGACCGTGACATGTTCCCGGAACACGTTGTGATCTCCAATGCGCAAACCGGTGGGCTCGTTGTTGTATTTGAGGTCCTGGGGAGCTTCACCAATAACGCAGCCGGCAAAAAACCGGTTACCCCGACCGATGGATGTGCGGCCCGTAAGGTAGACGTGCGGCCCGACAATGCAGTCCGGACCGATTTCGACGCCCTCGTCAATAACGGCGTAGGGTCCGACTTGGACGGTCGGATCGATTCTGGCCTGGGCGTGAATAGCGGCAGTCGGATGAATCACGCGAAAAAAGTGGCGCAACCGGGGCGGATGCCAAGCCAAAACTGCAGCCTTACCTGGGGCTAACTGTAAAAATAGCCAAGTTCTCTCAGGGAGGCGTAGTCCTGGGGCCGCTCGGTGGTGGACCGGCCGAGGATGACATGATCGAGCACCTCGATTTTGAGTAATTGGCCGGCGCGGATGAGGTCGCGAGTGACCTTGATATCGGCCTCGGATGGAGCGGGATCGCCACTGGGATGGTTATGGACCAGGACGACTGCGGCGGCATTGGCGAGGATGGCGGATTTGAACACTTCGCGGGGATGAACGAGGATGGTATCGAGCGTGCCCTGGGAGATGTGGTCGATGCGGATGAGGCGTCGGCGGGTATTGAGGAGGAGCACCTGGAAGCGTTCGACGCCATAGGTGCGATTGTCCTCGCGCAGCAACTCGGCGATACGGGCGGGAGAATCGAGGGTGGGGGCCTCGAGTTGGATTTCGTGAGCCATGCGGCGAGCCAAGGCGAAGCCGGCCACGAGAGTGACGGCTTTGTCGCGACCAATGCCTTTAAAGGTTCGCAGGTCATCCACGGAAGCCTGGGCGAGGGCCTGCAAGGTACCGTATTTGCACAGAAGCAGTTTCCCGATTTCGACGGCATTCATGCCTTTGAGCCCGGTGCGGATAAGAATAGCGATGAGTTCGGCCGGGCTCAGGGCGTCGGCGCCTTTGGCCTGCAAACGCTCGCGCGGTCGCTCGCTGGCGGGTTGATCTTTCAATCGGGTACCTTCACTCATAAGCGAAGGCTAATCAACACCTTGCGTCGAAGCCAGCAAGAACAAAAGCTTACTCGGCGGGGGGCCGGCGCTCCCCCGCCCCTGGGCGTGGCGCCCCGTCGGGAAAACGATCCCGCAACGGGCGCGGGTCTCGAGCCCGTTGCTGTTGCTTGAGCAGTTGATCGAATCGTTGCTGCTGAACAGAATTCAAAACCGCACGAAACTCATCGCGGGTGCGCTCCAACTCTTCACGGAGCTGTGGGGCAATAGGCTCCATCAGCTTACGGCTGCGTTCCTGGCTATCCTTCAGGATACGGTCGATGCGGTCGCCTTGCTCGGGAGTCAGATCGATTTCTCGTTGAATGCGCCTGAGGAACTCGCTGCGCATCACGCCTGCGGAGACGGCGGGAGCCACCGGGCGAGGCAGATTCTGCACTCGCGGAAACGGTCGTTGCTGAGTCTGCATCGAGCGATGCACCACGAGGCCGCCGGTAATCACGCCGGCGCCGAAGATGACCATGGTGGCCAAGATGACTTTCCAGTTATTCACCAGGAAACGTCGGTTACCGAGTCCTGGTGAGCGGCGGCCAGAACGGTGTTTTCAAAATCCTGCGAAAGATCCACCGGAGTGGAGGTTTCCGCCGGATCGATTACTGACCACACACTCAGCAGCAGAGCAATGGCGATGCAGGGAGCGGCAGCGCGCCATAGAGCGCGGGACCAGGCTGCCCACGGATCCTCAATCGCAGCTCTGCCAAGCCTGGCCATGATCCGGCGTTCGAAACCGTAGGGCACGCGATCATCGAGCGGCTCAGAACGAGCGGCGGCGATCAGTTTTTGTTCAAGTTCTGAGAGGTTCATCGTGCCTTTCAAAAGAATCAGACGCGCCCTTCGCCGGGCGGGTTACAAATACTTGTCGGTTGCGATTTTTGCCAACAGTTTGCGCATTTCCGCCCGGGCGCGAAAGGCGCGGACCTTGACCAGGGGTGCTGACCATCCGGTGATCCGAGAAATTTCCTTTACCGAGCGTTCCTCGATCTCGAGCAAGGTAATGACCAACTGGGCGGGGGGCGAGAGTTGCGAAATAAGCTGATGTACGAGGCGTCGGGCGGCAGCGGTGTTTTCAGTGGAGTCGGGTTCGGTGACAAAGCGCTCAAGCCAATCCCCTTCGACATCAGTTATTTCCGAAAAGCTGGATTCCCGATTGCGCTGGTGTGCCCGCAGAAAGTCGTAGCAGGTGGTCACGGTGAGGCGCATAAGCCAATGCTCGAACGGAGCATCACCCCGGAAGGACCCAAGTTTTTGAAAAGCCTTGAGCCAAACTTCCTGAACGATGTCTTGAACCTCCACCTCCCGCCGGGCGTAGCGACGGGCGGTGGCGAAAACCCTGGGGGAATACTTCACCACCAGGGGTTCGAAGCTGGCGCGGTCGCCGGCGAGCACGGCGGCGATCAACTCCGCTTCGGTGTGTTCCATTGACCCCAGTATGGGCAAGGCCAAAACGGAAGTCAAAAGAGCGCCATGGCTAGATTCAACGCTCCGCAGGCGGCGCGTCACGACGCGGACGTTCCGGGGCCGCGTCGCGAGGCGGCAATTCGCTACCGCGGCGCTCCATACGATCACGATAAGGCCGCTGACGATCGCCCTGCGCCCCGCCCGGAACGGGAGGCGCGCTGCGGATACGCTCAATCTGCTCCCGGGATAGCGGCGGCTCGATCTTGGAAAGAGTGACTGCGAGAATTACCGAGCGTTCGGCTTCCAGACGCGCCACGTCCATGGCTTTGGCCCGTACTACGCGTTCGTTGAAGTGCTCCAGAACGGCCGCATCGAGCAACTGCATCCTGGCGTGACGCATATTCTGCTCGAGATCGCGCATTTTTTCCCGGTGGTCAACCATCTGGTTGCGGATAGAGCGCCGCTGTTCATCGGAAAGGACGGACAGGACGCGTTCCAGACCCGGGGCAACACGGGCCATCATTTGGCCCTGGGCAAAGGGGCGTTGAGCCATGCCAGGGCGATCCGGGCGCTGGGGATACGGTGGCGCATCAGGGCGATCCGGGCCCCGTCTACCGGGTCGATCAGGGACAGGTTGGGCCCCCACGGTCAGGCTGCAAAGGAGAGCAGCGACGAGAAACAGCGCTACGCTTGAGTCTTTAATAGTTTTCATAACCAGCGTCATCAGACGGAATGGGCCGGTAAAATGTTACAGGCAATAGCATGCCCGGAAACCGGAGGCAGCGGTGAGTATGGACGATTACCGTCTTTTGATTCCCATAACCTGCTCAAAATCAGTGCAGAAGGTCTTCATCGAGTCAGTAATCCGGCCAGGTTGCTGGGCGAGACCTTCAAGCAAGCGCTGGGCAGCCTCGGGCTTGTGCTTAATGATCTCGGTCGTGCCGATGATAACGGTGAGAGCGTTATTAATATCATGCCGCATTCGGGAAAGCTTCCCGTTCAATTCCTGCAGTTGTTCGACCGTGAGGGTGACGGGCTCGGTGGGCAGTTCCAGTTGCATGACAGCCGGCAGGATTCCCCTGGCGGAGCACGAAAGCAAGCCAGTTTCCGCCAAACCCCACCAAGAGGAGGTGTTGGAGTCAGATTGGGCGACTACAGCATGACCTGGGATGCGCGTCCCGAAGAGAGCCAGGGCGCTATTTCAACGCCGCCCAGATCCGGTGAACGTCGTCGTGGTCTTCCAGTTCCTGCAGGAATTCACCGGCCTCGGTCCGCTGCTGTTCGGTGAGTTCGGGAAAGTTTTTGGGGACGTAGCCCAGTTCGCTGGTGACAACGGTCCAACCGTTTTGTGCAAGCCACTTCGAAACGGTGTGAAGGGCGGATCGATCCGCGAGGAAGCGCGCGCCAGCAGACCCGGGGGGAATATCGTCGTTTTGATTATGGGACAAAGGTTCGACTTCATTGGCCCCGGCTTCGATGCCTGCGGTTTCGAGATCCGTGTTCGGATCGGGATGATGCGCCTCTACGATGCCCGTGTGATCAAAGAGGAACTTGTTGCTGCCGCTGGTACCGAGTTGGGCTTTACGGAAGATGAATCGAATTTCCGGGGCGGTTCGGTTCACGTTGTCGGTGTACACCTCCACAATCACCGGCACCTTGTGAGGAGCGTAGCCCTCGAAGGTGACGTGCTCCATCACCAGTTTATCCTCCCCGATTCCAGCGCCTTTGCGGGTGGCACGCTCGATCACGTCGCGCGAAACGCTTTCTTTGCGGGCTTTTTCGACGGCGGCAGCCAAGCGGGCGTTCGCGTCGGGATCAGCCCCACCCGTTTTAGCGGCGACCATGATTTCGCGAACAATCTTGCCGGTGGCCTGCGCTTTTTTCATCGAGGCGACCGCACGTTTGGCATGCAACCATTGACGACCCATGAGGGAAACCTAGCAGCCCTGTTCCAGAAACTCAATGCGGCGTTCAGCAGATCCGTTTTAGGTCCCCACGGCTCAATCGTTTAGTTCTTTTTTGCTTGCACGAACTCTGGCCAGGTCCTTTCTTATCGTCAACGCGCCAGAACGGCGCTGCAGATTAGCGCATTAGAATAGTGATTTATGAAGACCTTCCGTTGGTTGATGGGCGACCGGGGTTCCCGGTCGCGTTTTTTTTATCTACTAGCCTTGGGGTTCTTCTGGACTGGGTTGGGCGGGGAGGGATGGGCAGCGGCGCCCTCGATCACAAAAATAAGTTTGCTGCCGACACGCCAGTTGGAACTGGAGTTGGCGGTGGAGGTAGGGAAAAGCTACACCTTTGAGATTTCTACGAATATGGTCGATTGGGAGGCGATTGGGGGTATCGAAAGCGCTCCCGCCAGCACGATAACGATCAGTGATACGGACACGGTCGATATGACGCCTGTGATGTTTTTCCGCTTGAAAGAGGGTCGCTTCACGAGTTTTGGCTTTTGGCTGGCGCATTATGCACCAGCGGGACAGTTTGTCGGCGGAGGGATGACCCCGACAGTGAATCTGCCGGTTTCGTTCCAAGGTTATAGCGCCGGTTTTGACGCGGAAGGTGACGCCCCGTATCCGCCGCCCTCGCAGGTACTTTTCACCGGCCCCGCTGGTTCAGGGCTCTCGGCGGCGCCAGCCTCCGAGGAGTATTCCGAGACCGATGACGAAGGGGCTTGGTATATTTCGCCGAATATGCCTTCGACGTTTGGCGCCCCGACGGGCACCTGGACAGTGAATTACCGAGGCACAAACATTACGTTTACGTCCAATCTGGATGCGTTGTCCCGGTTGGTTCTGCCGGTCCCGACGGTGCAAGTGACGGAGGGAATGCTGCGCAGTGTGAGTTGGGTGTATCGTGACCGTGTAACTGGTGTTGCTCTCAACAGCCCGCCCTCGTACATGCGGGAAATTATGTTGCAGATTGAGGGATTGTCGGGACGTATATATGACTCCCCGGATGGAGATTTACCGTCGGTAACAACACACACGCTGAGCACGCCCATTCCTTGGTCGGATGTAACCGGAGTAAACCTTGCCTACGACGATTCCGACGACAATCACTACGTCATCTTCTATTGGCGGCAGTAACACCAGCCATCAATCCGCAAAGGCTGCCGGAAGTGCGAGAGCTTGCGCCAGGCGTTCGAGGTATTCCTCGCGGGAGATCTCGCACCCTCCCACTTGCCGGGTAATCGGGGTCAGCATTTGCACATCGAAGAGTGCAAATCTGCGCTCGCGCAAATGATCCACGAGGGTGGCAAGGGCAACCTTTGAGGCGTTGTCGGCCCGGTGAAACATGGATTCAGCCGCGAAAAACCCGCCGATAGCCACGCCATAGATACCGCCCGCCAAGCGGGCGTCGAGCCAGCACTCGACACTGTGGGCGTGACCTAACTGGTGCAACCGGGAATAGGCCTCGATAAACTCGGGCTCAATCCAAGTGTTGTGGCGCCCTGGCGCGGGTGCCGCGCATCCTGCCATCACCTCTCGAAACGCGGTATTCGTTGTGATCCGAAAAAGCCCCTGACGGAGCACCCGCCTCAAACTGCGCGAGATATGGAATGAGTCAAATTCGATGATGCCGCGTGGATCGGGTGACCACCAGGTGATGGGATGAGCGGTCCACGGAAAGACCCCGGAACGATAGGCCAGCAACAGCCTGGGAACGGAGAGATCGCCGCCCACAGCTACCAAGCCGTCCGTGCCGGCCTTTCGCGGATCCGGAAACTGCAGGCGCCGCCCCAGCCCGTTAATCTTCATGTGCTTCACACTTCACCAATCTGCGATCCGGGCTTACAGGTAGGGAGCGGGTCCGGGTGCGTCATGACGCCGGGTGTTGGATGGCTTGCAGAAGCTGTGCTTGAAAAAAACCGGCCAACTCCATCGCCACCAAATGCTGAGTTTTGTTCTCGTCAAGCGCTTCGAGGAGCAGTTGTTGCTCCGGCGCCCCGAGCAATAACCAGCTTCCAACTCTCACATCATTAAGAACCTGCATGAGAATCTCGATTTCCTCGTGCGAAAGAGCCAGCACCCAACGGTGGTTTTCGTGCCACAAGGCGCCGCCGGAAAGAAGTTTGGAAGCCACTTTCTGATTCGCTCGCCGTTGCTCGGCAAGCGCCTGGTCGAGCAACTCCTGCGCTTCACGAGCCTGATCGCCCGGTGCCTGCCGCGTCACCTGGTGATGCGCTGGCGGGACGCGGGGATAGAGTTCGAGCAAATGGAGCAGAAGTGCCCGATCCCGGAGCGCCAGGTGAAACCGGAAACCGTGATCGTTTACCTCAACCAGTTTCACGCGTCGCGCTCCAGGGTGGCGTGCAAAGTGTATTTCTGGAGTTGATGCACGTAATGCTCCGCCTTTTCAAGACTCTCCCGTGCCAGGACACTCTTGCCCTGCTCGTGCACCTGGCGCATATGGAACTCCGCTTTCTGCCGGGGCCAGCCAAACACCTTTTGAAACACGTGAGTCACATAATCCATGAGATTGACGGGGTCATTCCAACAAATCACCACGTAGCCCGGTTCGAGGTCTTGCTTTGACTTGGTTTGCTGCTCCTCAACGGTCTCCGGGAGGGCTTCAATTGTCTCGACCATAAGGCCACAGTAGAACAGGGATTGGGAGTTGTCGAGCGCACCAGAGGGGCCGCAGCGGGTCTAACACGGAACAAACGCGACACCGATCGTAATCGGCACTCTCCCCCTTGGGAAAATGCGCAAGGGATGCGTGAAATTTCCGAAACCGCAGGACTTTGCGTGCAGGAACGTGACTGACGTATCCTCTCAGTGACTCCCTGTCTGCGCGTCGGAAGGTTGCGCTCAAGGGATGACTTCCAACCGATAATACCGCGCTGACTCGGTGTGGTCCGCAGAGTCCGAGAGAGTGGCCGTTTCGCCTGAGCCTGCAACAGGCACGCCGAGCAGGCGCCAATCCCTCAGATCCCTAGAGCAGTGCACCCGGTACGTCCGCCCGGCCACACACTGCCAGCGCAACTCCACCTGCCCTACCCCGTCTCGCATGGCGTGCAGGTGCAGCGCCGAGGCGGGATTCGTCGGATCTGTGCCAGCGATAGCTTCCTGTTCATTGGTCAGCCCGTCGCCGTCGGGATCGGCCGTGCGGTCGTTCACCACCTCCGTGCCGGCCCACCAGGACTGCTCCCACGCATCGGGCAACCGGTCTCCATCGCCATCTTCTGGCGGCAATGCGACCGGCTCGGCGAACATTCGCGTCCACGCTGGGGGACTGGGAGGGCTCTCACCGCCCAGAAGTGCCGCCCACCGTTCGTCAGTGAGACGGTCGCCCATGGGCCATTTGAACTCGTAATAAGACATCGTCGGTCCCACGGCGAGAATCGTGCCCCCATTCGGGAGTGGGCAAGCGGTGATCAGCAAGTTCACGTAACCCACCCCCTCTTCCAGGACCCGGGCCGTGTTGCCGTCGGTGTGCACGTCTGCGACGAGTACGGTACTGGAGTCAATGCCGTCCGGTATGCCATTGGTGAGCGGTGCCAATGCTTTGTCAAAGCCGATAAGAAAAGCGCGCTGTGCCTCGGTGAGAGTCCTCAGTTCCAACTCGGTGACAGCGATGTCGCGCAGGCGAACCAGGATATCTTCCAGCGTCAACAGACGTGCCTTTTGAACAGTAGTCAATGCCCGCAAGTCGTCCAAACCCGTCCGGGTCATTCGCGTGAGATCCAGCAGGCGTTGGTAAAACTCCGGAACGGGCTCCGCATAGCCTTGGTCGGGCTCGGAAGGCCCGCCGGTAACCACGGCGGTGTAGCTTTGCTTGGCATAAAGGATGGTGTCGTGCCGCAATTCGGTCCAGGAGGCAAGCGCGGTGTTGAGTTGCTTCGCCTGCCAGGCGGGCGTCTGCATAAATGCAGGATAACTCGGGCCACAAGGGACGAGCAGCGGGCGCAGAGTGTAAAGCCAGGCCCAATAGAGATTTCGATGCCAATCGCGAGGGTTGAATTCGTTGAACTGCCGAACCAGTTCGTTCATTGAGGCATCATAGTTTAGGTATGCCGTGTCGCCTTCGTGATCTAGAATACCCAGAGCCAACCGTGATCCGAGGACTGCCATCACATCCAAACCGCGCGGGAAGCAGCGCCGGGGACCGCCCATCGTGACTTCCATAGTAAACGGATCGCCGCTGCCAACGAACGGGCCGGTCACTGGCACGACCAGTTGTTGAAACATGTGGGAGTCCGGAATGAACCGCTGTCCCATGACCCTCATGCCCTTCGCCTTGTCCAGGACGCGATCAAGCTCCTCCGGCGTGGAATCGGCAGGAACCTCGCAATTGCCGGTGCCCCCGTAGATCTCCGGACTGCGCAGCGACGCCAGTTCCAGCTTCAGTTCAAATAGCTTCTGTTCGTCGCTGAAATCTTCCGGCCTGACGCCAATTCCAAACAGCCTCACCATGGCGTCCTTGTATTCATAGGGCGTGAGATCATCCGCCAGACCGACGAAGAACGCCGTAACCGCATAAATCCGGTTCCAGGTGTCAGCAATAGGTTGGCCATCGGTCTGCAATCGATCCAGCGCCAGAGCCAGCAGCAAACCCTGAAGGGTTTGAATTGTGGCATCCTGTCGGGAAACCAACGCCTCGCCGCCCGGACCGGGATGGTCACTGCCTTTCAGAAGAAACGCCATTCGCCCGTACCACATCATTACCTTGAAGTATTGCTTTAGTGAATCGCACCGCGTGTAGTGACCGCGCGGTACATACTGCGAGTAATCTTCCTGATACTTGAAGATCGGGCTGGCGCTGAAGCCGGCATGCGCGTTGATCAATGCTAATTCCTCATCGACCCGGGGCAAAATATCGAGAGGCACCATGCCCGACTGACCCATCAACCGGGCGGCGACCCCGAGAAACGCCACATTCCGGGCTGCCGCTTCTTGAAGGTTCTGGCCAAACACGCTTCGCTGCCGAATGGACTCCTGCAACAGAGCCGTCGTCATGTTCGCCAGCCTGGGGAAGAACTCGTTCGTCTCGACGCACTTGAGAATATCATCGAACTGAACGTGGTAGAGGTGCAGGAGAGTGTCCGAGGTGACAAAGGGAGGAATCCCGGCCTCCCGCAGCCACGTGTAGGTCTCAATCATATTGGTCCCGGGACCAAACGGCACCACGACAAGACCGTTACGCTCGAGTGCGACACACGCGTTGCTGCTCAAGGTCAGCCGGCCACGGATCCCGGCGGCGTTGCTGACGCTCTGCCACCGGAGGGGCAGGCTCCAGGGTCTTTCCGAGGGCGCAACCTGAACAGCTTCAGGCTGGTAGTAGGATTTAATTTCGATTGATTCCAGCCCGGCGCCTGGGAGTTCAGAAGGAACAATGCTCCCCCCGCTCACAAGTAGTGCTGCACTGAGCCCAAACCTCAACATCAGCACATTCGGGCGACCGGCGGTGCTCATTCTCATAAAAGCAATGGTGATCAGTTAAGAAGGTGAAGCTACTGTAAATAAACATCCTTGGCGACGGAGTGTCAACAGCCTGGGCTCTTCCTTTCGTCGATCATGGCCGCATCTGGTTTGGATGACGCTTGGTTTAACCGATGAGAAATCGGCGCCAAGGGCGACCTAGCTCTTTCGGGTCAAAGGATAGCGGAGCAGGAAGGCGCCAAGCACCGCGAGGGCGAAGACAGAGGGCTCAGGGACTATGAGGTTGAAGAACCCGGCTTCGCAATAGCCTATGGTAGGCACTACATCCCATCCGCCTTCACCAAGGAAGGTGCTTGTAACGTAGGTCTGACTTGCACGATCAAGCCGGGTGAATTGCTCACCGATATTGGGCCCACGCCCAACAATGTTGAGGAAAACGTCCGTGTTCGACGAAATGATTGGGTACTTGTCGCCTAAGAGATATACCCCGCTAGGGCCATCGAAAATCGGAGGAGCGGGATTGTCGCCTCCAGTAAAAAGACTACCGTCGTGTTTCAAGGGCTGCCCCATGAAAGTCTGCACAAAGGGAGCGGTGGTGGTGAGCCGGGCGCCAGTCCCGACTGACAATTCCAAATCAAGGGACCAAGCTCCTTCCGAATAGGTGGAGGTCACATCGTAAATCCCGCTGGCTGGATTCCACAGGGAAATCGAGGTGCCGTTGGGAGCGCCGGGGAAAGACATCGCGCTCAAGTGGTTATCCACGTTTTTTAAACCGATATGGAACAGATTGTCGCCAGGTTGGAAATCAACGTTGATATAACCTATCGCTCCAGGAGCCGACAGTGCGCCCAAGAGGATCAACCTGACCATGACGATGCGAGATACCGCCTTCATAGTTCTGGGGAGGTTTTTGACTCACAAGTAACCTACGCCCGTCGAATTTTTCCTGCAAGCGAAGAACACTCTTGTGAACCTTGTTTCGCGGATCCGGGGCGTGCCGCGAAATGGGAAATGCGCCTGCCGTCGCGGCGGGCACTCAAAGCCGGAAAACCACTACCTTTCGAACCTTAAGCGCGTCAGCCTGAATAGTGATCCGGAGGTCCGCACCGCCATTCTGCGAATTGAGAAAATGGGCCTTGAACAGGCGGAACTTGGCGGTCTTCCACTGCCCGGAATTGGTGAGAGTGGCGCTGGTCTTGGACGCCGTGTAGGCGCCGTTGAAAGGTGCGTTCAGGTCTGGACCATCGTACTCGATCTGAAACACCCCAGAGCCTTGGTCGAAATACTCTACTTCGACGTCCACCTCCATTGTGTCGGCCCATTTAAACGAATCATCAATTTGGAAATAGAGATATCGCCCAGCATGTTGAGTGGACCTAACGGCGCGACAAGGCCGACCACCAGCCTCGGTTGGGGACGTGGCCCCGTCAGCAAGTTCAAGCAAAACAAGGCCATGCGATTCATTTGTAGCTTGAAGCACCGCGCTCACTGATTTGAAGTCGGAGAACGGTCCACGCATCCGAGGGGGCTTGATGCCAGCTTTGAACATGTCGGCATATTTCCGGTTCAACTCGATATACTTGCGGCCGTATTCCTTGGACGCGGCGATGTCCGTGCCCTCGTGGTATTCATTCCAGGTTTCCACATGGACCATCTTTGAAGGACCGCGCAAAAAGCGGATCCAGTTGCGCTCGAAAAAAGCGCCGTCCTCCCGTGACACGATAAGTGGATCCCGGCCGGGCACAGCAGAGTGGTCATAGCCCGGCCCAAGAGCAGCCACGCCCGGGTTTTTCAAGGATAGAGCCCCACCCCATGCGTAGGTGTTTTCAGCCCGGACCTTCCAGGAAACCTCGCGTACGATATAGGGCTGGCGCCCGCTGAAATCACGAGCGAACTCCTGGTAGACGTAGTCAATGCAGGTTTGATCATGGGCTGCGGCAAACCCAGCGGAATACAGGAGGATAATCGGTCGACCATCGATCATGGCCCAATGATGTGCGGGGATGAGCGAGAAGAAATCCCGGATAGTCTCGTAGAACCAACGCCGGCCATGGTCCGTCGTCAGGTCCACACGTCGGCCAGCCGCATTATATTCCAGGGTGGACGTGTCATAAAACAGTCCTATGGAAGGAGGTCTTTCGCCGGCGGCAACCAAGACCTGGCGGGCCTCCACCAGCGGAGGCAAGCCAGCGAAGCTCCACGGCTGCTCCAGAACACGTTTCCCAGGAATTCGCTCTGAGGGTTCCCCCCAATAGACCGGCAACACGACATCGATGCCGGCAGCGATCATGTCCTCCAGTTGGGTTTTATGCCATGCGGTGGATTTGTAGGAGAATCCTTTCAATGTGGGAGGATGGTCGGTGAGGGCATCCGAGCCATCGGCATTCAAAATGTGGGCCTTGCTGTCGCTGTCATACCAGTAGAAGTAAGATGTCACGACAACAGGATCGTTAGTGCCGAAACTCCTTGCGCGAGCCAATGCATCAAGGGTGGGATTCGTGTAGGGGCCTATGGGCGGGTTGATTTGCGCGGCGGACAGGTGGGAACAAAAGCTGAACGTCACGAGCAGCAAGTATAGGCAACAATCCACAAGCACGCTGCGCCAGCAGGGGAGACGGAAACAATTCTGCATGGAGGATTATTAGACCGAAGCTGCGGGTTAGGGCAAGCGAAGGCGATAAAAACGAGCGGGGTTGTTTGGGGATAAGGGATCAACAAAATACCGAGCGATGGCGGTAGCCATGGGGCTGCTGCCAATTCTGACACCAGCTGGCCAAGGAGCCTCGAAGCAGGTTTCGAGAAGCACAGGGCCCAGACCTCGGAAACCTGGAAACAGGAACTCCTCAGAACCACCGCACGATTTCGTCCAGCGCTTTGCGACGGCTGGTGGGCAGCTTTCCCAGCTCCGCCTCACTAGGGTATCCCACCGTGATGACCACCACCGGTTTCATCGACCGCGGCCAATCAACTATTCGGGCAATGGCTTTGGGCTTGATCCACCCGATCCAGCAGGTACCGAGTCCCAATTCTGTGGCCGCCAGAACCAGGTGCTCCCCGGCGATCCCGATATCCACCCACGGATAATCCACGCCCGATACCGAAGCCCCAAGGCTATGCGTCAGGAACGACGTTTCCATGCCCACCACGACGTGGACCGGCGCGTCGATGGCCCACGTCATTTTTATGCCGGGCAGGAATCCCTCTTCCACGATGCGCCGCCTTAATCCAGGCTCCCGCACCACAGCAAAGCGCCACGGCTGCTGGTTACAGGCGGATGGAGCGAGCCGTGCCGCCTCCAGGATCTGTAAGAGATGTGCCTCTGGCACAGGATCGGTTTTGTAGGCGCGGCAACTCACCCTTCGGGCGACGACCTCTGCCACACTTGTTCCCGTTCGTCCGGGAGCTGGGTCCCCGGCGTTTTCTGCTGTTCGGTCCATTCTTGAACTGGCTTTGTTTTAAGGTTTATTCCTCACACCACCTTAAGCGAAAAGAACTACGCCAGCAGCCAAGAATTCAACTCTTTGCGCTGGCATTCGATTTCGAACTCTGTCGGCGCACTCCCAGCAAAGCCTTTGGTATGCTCTACTGGGACCGAAGTGAACGGAAGTCAAAAGGCACCTGAACGGTGGCGCAACCTATACTTCGACTGCAGCACAATCAGCTTGTCAATCCGGAGAAAGCGTGCTGACTTCTGCAGAGTCTTTGAAGAATGGCGCGAACAATCCGACTCCGTACCTGTATGAAAAAACTCGTTCTCATTTTGGCAAGCATGCTCTGGCTGACCAGCAGTCTGCATGCGGAACTCAAAGTTCCAGCGATCATCAGCGACCACATGGTTTTGCAGCAACAGCAGGTTAACCCAATCTGGGGCTGGGACACACCGGGAACCAAAATCACGGTCACCTTTGCCGGCCAGGAGTACACCTCGGTCGCCGGTGTGGATGGCAAATGGATGGTAAAGCTCGCCGCGGCTCCAGCCAATGCTCAGCCGCAGACATTGGTGATACAAGGCACGACTCGGCGCGAAGTTCAGGATGTCCTCATTGGGGAAGTCTGGATGTGCTCAGGACAGTCGAATATGGGTTTTGTGACCGGGCAGGACCGCAAAGGCGATCTGGAGGTAGCCGCCTCACGATTTCCGAACGTGCGGCTGATGAAGGTACCAATACGAGGCACGCAGGAACTACAAACGGACTTTAGGGGCCAATGGCAACCCGCCGCCCCGGAGAGTGTTCGCGGCTTTAGTGCGGTGGGTTTCTTCTTTGGCCGGTATATTCACCAGGTTCTCGGCGTCCCGGTAGGGCTCATCGATAATGCCTGGGGTGGCTCATCCGCCGAGGCCTGGGTGCGGCGACAGACCCTGGACCAGGAACCCCGGTTCAAGGCGCTCATGGAATCGACCCGCAAACGCGAGGCCGATCTGCAGTCTGAGCAGGGCAAGGCCAGATTCGAGCAGCAAATAGCGCAGTGGCGAACCGCCAGCGAGAAGGCGCGAGCAGAGGGCAAAGCGGTTCCCCGCAGGCCTGAGGACTGGCTCGCCAACCAGCATCGCCCCGGCAATATCTTTGCCGGCATGGTTCATCCAACGTTGGGCTACGGTTTGCGCGGGGTGATTTGGTACCAGGGCGAGTCGAATGCCGGCCGGGCTCATGAGTATCGGGACTTGTTCCCCTATATGATCGAGCAGTGGCGCGAGGAATGGGGACAGGGCAATTTTTCCTTCTACTGGGTGCAGTTGGCCGATTTCAAGGCTGAGAAATCGGAACCGGGCGAGAGCGACTGGGCAGAACTGCGTGAAGCACAAACGTCGACCCTCAAGCTGCCCAACACGGGACAGGCAGTGATCATTGACCTGGGCGAGGCAAATGACATCCATCCCCGCAATAAACTGGATGTGGCGGCGCGCCTGGTCCGCTGGGCCCTGGTTAAGGATTACGGCATGAAACTGGCATATCGCAGCCCGGAGTTCAAAGGCATGACAGTCTCAGGCAACAAAGCAACGCTAACGTTCGATTGCTTCGGCAGCAGTCTCCGCGCTTTTGACGTCGCTGAGGTGAAGGGCTTCGCCGTATGTGGCGCGGACAAAACCTGGCGCTGGGCCAATGCAAAACTGAACGGCACCGACAAGGTGGAGGTTTGGAGCGACGAGGTTGGGGCACCGGTTGCCGTGCGCTATGCGTGGGCTGATAATCCCGTGTGCAATCTGATGTCCGCTGATTGCTTGCCGGTAACGCCGTTCCGTACCGACGACTTCCCAATGATCACCGCGCCCAAGCCTTAATTCAGTTGAGTCAGGCGGCTTTCTTCGAAAGCACCATACCAGCACGAACCCGGCAGGATATCTAAACCCTTTTGCCGGGTTCTTCCGAAATCATTCCTCCATGAGGGTAATGTCTACAGAGGGTTTGGCGTAGTTTTTCCGCGCGAGGTAGGATCGCACGTCATCCACCATCTCCTGGGTGATGGTGAAATTGTATTTGCGGTAGTCGTTTACCTCCAGGTTGCCCACCCAGAAAAAGCCCCATCTCTCAAAGAAATCCGTGAGGTCGAGTCGGGCCACATCGCCGCAGATCTTTATAAATTCAAACTGGTTGAGAATCGAATTGTCGCCTCTGCCGGCGTCTGGACGGCGGCGCATTTCTTCCATGACATCGGCATAAAAATCAGGCCTGCCATTTTGCGCGAAGTAGAGATGGAGTTGCCAGAAGGGAACCAGCCGGTCAAAGACATCGGGAGCCACGAGGTATGAGATTTTCGGCTCAGCATCGATAATGTTTTTGCGGGCGGAGGCATAGTTTTTCTGGGCCTTGAGCCGGCTGGGATTGCCTAACTGCCCACCGGTGTAGAGTGAGAAGAGGTTGCAACTCACCTCTGTCATTCCCCCCCAAGTGATTTGCCGCATTTGCAGCGCATGGCCCACCTCGTGCGAAAAACCCCAGCAGGGATCACCGACAATCACCGTGTCCGGATCGGCCACTTTACCCATGGTGCTCTTGTTGCCGAGGTAAGCCACTCCGTCACGGTCCCGAAACATATAGTAGTTGAAGTTGACGCGCGCCAGGATCCGGTTACGGGGGACCTTGTCGTATTTTACTAAGCCCATGAGCGTGTAGTGGTGATGCAACATCGCATCGTAATTCCGAATCAGTTCGACTCCTTTGCCCCGCGTGAAGACGTTGAACCATTCTACGGGATACGCGACCTGTATGTGTTTGCCGCGCGCATCCAGAATTGGGCTCACTGCATTATCCAGAAGCCGTTTCCAATCGTCATTCGTGTGCTTGGACACGTCAAAGAAACCATTGATCTTGCCAGTCACAAAATGAACGCACACCACGGGCGCGTTCTCGGCCTCGTCGTCAAAATAGCTCACATACGCGTTGCCGCCCTTGGTCACCTGGATGATGTTAACGCCTTCGCGCAGGCTGATGGTCTGCTTGTGCAGTCCCCATCCGTTAGGGTCTTTGGTCGGCTCAACTCCTTCTGCCGGCTTGCGCATCCAGTCTGGCACCAGCAACTCCAACTGCTTGCCCCCAGTGGGACCCACGAACACCACGTTTTCTCCCTCGTCCAGGCAAACACCGGTGATATTTTCATAACGACTGAAGCCGTCCCCCAGTTTGATCATCCTCGCCAGTTCCCGGGACGAAGGATAGGCTTCGTAATTGGCGGCCCGATAGGTCTTGTCATAGGTCCGGTTTATCAATGCGGTTGCGACGGTCCTCAATAGCTCACTCTTGAATTTCTCAAGGTCGCTTGATCCTAAGTCTGGCCGAAGCTCGCTGCAGCTCGTGTCCGTAAAGAACCGCATGTCGAAGGTCAGCGCCTCCAGGTCGTTGAGGGCACCGCGATTAGTCTCCGCACTCGCAGTGACGACGACTATTGCCAAGGCGACGCTCAGGCCGGCGATGATTGGGGTAATGATTCGATTCATATGGGTGCAGCTGTGTCTATGACTGGGTTGCCGGTGTCCACAGGTGGCCCGTTGAATAACACGCCCCGCTCGGACGAACCTTGGCCCTCCTTATATAAGTGACTTTGGTGAAAGTCTCTATACCACATTCGGGGGAGCTGGGCGTCGTCTTTCAACAATGGCCTCGGAACCGGATTAGATCGAGGAACCAGACCGCGACCAGAGTTTGCTTTTTGTACTTTTCTCTCGCCAAAGGCGATACTGCAAGGCAAACAGTAGCGCTTTCAAAGATCATGACCGAACAAATCGTCATTTTGGATTTTGGCTCGCAGTACACGCAGGTGATTGCCCGACGCATTCGTGAGTGCAACGTGTATTCCGTAATCGTGCGCTACGACACGCCCGCAGACGAAATCAAGAAGCTGGCGCCTAGCGGCCTGATCCTCTCAGGCGGCCCATCAAGTGTCTACGCCAAGGACGCTCCACTGCCCGACCCTGCTATCTTCAAACTCGGATTGCCCATGCTCGGCATCTGCTACGGGCTTCAACTCCTGGCGCAATACCTGGGCGGCAAAGTGGAGCCCGGCCAGAAGCGCGAGTATGGCAAGGGGACCTTGCGCGTCAAAGACAGCTTCTGCCCACTGTTCGCGAACCTTCCGGAAACATTGCAGGTCTGGAATTCCCACGGCGACAAACTGACGCGGCCTCCCAAGGGCTTCAAATCAGTGGCGGTAACTGAAAACTCGGATTTTGCCGCCGTGGAACATACCGCCAGCAAAATGTTCGGGCTCCAGTTTCATCCCGAGGTTGCCCACACGCCGCTGGGCCGCGACATCATTGCGAACTTTGTCCACAGTATTTGTAGCTGCGGCAAGAACTGGACGATGCACAATTACGTTGAAACGGCCATTCAGGCGATCCGAGATCAGGTCGGCACAGACCGGGTTATTCTCGGCCTGAGCGGCGGCGTGGATTCCAGTGTGGCGGCAGCCCTGATTCACCGAGCGATCGGGGACCAGTTGACGTGCATCTTCGTCAACAATGGGGTCTTGCGCGGCCGTGAAGCCGAGGTGGTGCGGGAGGTGTTTGGCCGCCACTTCAAAATCAAGTTGCAATACGAGGATGCCGCTCGCCTGTTCTTAAGGCATCTCAAGGGCGTCACCGACCCTGAGCGCAAACGCAAGATCATCGGCAAAACGTTCATCGAGGTTTTCGACGCGGCAACGAAGCGAGCAGGCAAGGCCCGGTTTCTTGCGCAAGGCACACTTTACCCGGATGTTATTGAGTCGGTGCCGATCGGCGGCAACCCGGCGGCGATGATCAAGAGCCACCACAACGTGGGCGGGCTGCCTAAAAAGATGAAATTTGAGTTGCTGGAACCGCTCAAATGCCTGTTCAAGGATGAAGTCCGCGAACTGGGACTGGAACTGGGCCTGCCCCGCGAGATTGTCCTGCGCCAACCTTTCCCGGGACCCGGCCTCGCGGTCCGCATTTTGGGCGAAGTCACGCCTTCGCGACTCCAGATCCTGCGCAATGCCGATGCCATCGTTGTGCAGGAAATGAAAACCAGCGGTTGGTATTACAAGATCTGGCAGAGTTTTGCTGTGCTGCTCCCGGTTCGCAGCGTCGGGGTGATGGGTGATGAGCGTACCTACGACTACACGATCGCCATCCGCGCCGTGGAGTCCCAGGATGGCATGACGGCCGACTGGGTGAAGCTCCCCTACGAGGTCATGGAGACCCTATCGAACCGGATCATCAATGAGGTAAAAGGCGTGAACCGGGTTTGTTTTGACATCACCAGCAAGCCTCCAGGCACCATTGAGTGGGAGTAAGGGGCACGCCGTGGTGCCCGTTGGGCCAGAGTGGACGCGATAAGGTTCCAGGTGGCGGGCACTCGGAAGGGGGCAAAGGACAGGCTATTCTTAAACAGCCTCCTAGACTCCGTTCTAAGCCGGGTCCTGCTCCAGCTTAACCGTGTAACCAGCCGGCGCATGGAGGTCGTACTGTCGTTTGCCATCGACCATCTTCCACCGGAGAGTCACGGGACCATCCGGTGTGGGCATCTGGCCGCGGCACCACTGGAGACCCGTGTCCGTGAAACGAACATAGACGCGTTTGTTCACCAAATCCACCTCGCGCAAACCGAGCACGTCGCGAAAAAGGACATGCACGCCACCGTGCGAAGCAAACCCGTGGTTGCAACTCGCGTAGGCACCGTCGTTTTCCCACAGCGTGCCGGTGCGTTCTTCCATGTAGAGTTGGTAAGCCAGGGACTCATCCAGAACCTGGCGGGCATGCCCATTCCGGGCGAGGAGTTCGAGCCGAAGGACATTGCCGATAAATGCGTTTGCGAGGTGAATCTCAGGAAATTTTTTGGTATGCTTGCGTTCAGGACCGAAGTCACGCAGCAGGCGCTGCCACAACTCGGGATGCGAAGCGGGTGAGGCAACGTCAAAATAAAACGCGAAATACTGACACACTTCGGTCCGGTTCGTGGTCACTTCGAGCTTACCGTCACGTCTCATGGCGTTGTCGACAAAGAACTGACCATCGAACGCCTGCGCCCGAACGGTTTTGCGAATCATCTCACCGTCCTGGATCAGTTCCGGCTGCTGGTAGAGGCGACCGGCTGCGATCAGAGCTCGCGCAAACAGCATGTTTGAGGGGTAGTTCACGTCCTGAACGAAGGAATTGGCTGCCGACCACTCCACGAATACCCAGCTTTCGAGTTTCTCCAGAAGCCCGTCGGCGTTTCTGAACCGCTGAAAGTATTGCAGGAGGTCGAGGACGCGCCCACGCAGGGCATCAACGGTCTGGCGGTCGTTACTGCGCTGCGCGTATTCCTCCAGTTGCAGAATAAACCATAGCGACCAGTTTGGAATGAAGACACCATCGTTATGGTCCGCCGGGTAGCACATGGGCAGCATGCCTGCCGGGAGATGCTCGAAGCGGGGCGGGAGCAGGTAGTTTTCGAAAAAGTTCCTCTCGATACGCGTGTCGCCGCAGAGGTCCAGCGCCACCCGCGCGGTGAAATAGCTGTCGCACAACCAGCCGGCACGTTCCCGCGAGGGGCAATCCATGAAAATGTCAGTAGCGTTTTGGCGGAAGGTTTCACGTCCGGCGTCGAACAACCGGTTCAAGCGCTCATCGTTCGAGGCGAAGGTCGCCGCCTCAACGCCCGGACAAGCCAAGTCCCGCAAGTACACCGAATGCACGGTGCCGGAGCCTTCCAGCAGCATCAGTTTCAAATAGCGCAGCGTGTAGGGTTCAAAGCTCTCCAGGTCGTAGGTGCCGGCTTGGAGTTCGTAGGTAATGATGTTGACACATCCAAGACGTTTGAAATCCACGTCGCCGTTAGCCAGGATTTCATCGAAGGTGGCGACAAGCCGCACCGGCGTGTCGCAGTTGAAGCGCATTCCGATGAACCCGGTAAGGTTGCAGCCCAAATCGAGAATGCGGAATTCGTTCTTTTGCAAGGCAAAGGCCGGCTGCGCCGGATATTGGAGATTTAAGGGGCGGCTGGTCGCGTTGGCAATCGACTGTAATTCGAGCGAGGGAATCACTTCGAGCTCAGCCTCGGGAAAACCGCCCAGCTTGGGACCGATCGCAGTCAGCGACCGATCTTTCCACGGTTGTTCCACCTTCAGCCCGGTGCGCAGCGTGCCACTGGCCACGATGTGCGAGGGCTGACGCAAGAGGTATTCAGGCTGCTTCACACCACGAGGTAGCAACGTCTTTGCCGGCTGGAGGTCGAGGCTAGCGGCATTCGTGGAGACCGTGGTGCGCCACGCCGTCCAGGAGGGCTGAAGCCGGTAGGCCTCGGAAAAAGGCCGCTGAAAACTATAGCGTTGGACTTTTTGAATTCTGCCCGGTAGCGCCTGGGCGGCAAACAAGGCCGACGCGTCTCCTTTGGCGCTCGTGCCAGCCAGCACCTGCCCTTCGTTGCTCACTTCGGCCTGCAGAAACGAAGGCTGGTCCAGGAGGTAATAGCTGTTGGCATTATAACCGGCAACTTCAATGGCAATAACATTCGCGCCCGGTCTGAGCAAATCGGTCAGGTCCCACTCATCAACGCGATAAAACGAATGTGGACCCCGGGCGGGGCCGTGGCCGAGAAACTCCTCGTTCAGGTAAACCCGATAGAGCGTCGATCCAGTAAGGCGCAGCCATGTGGTTCCGCGTACGGGTTGCTGAAAGGAGGCCGTAAAGCCCACGGTCAGGTTTCTTTCTTTTTCGCGACCCGCAGGCCAAACCGGCTCAGCCCGAAGAAAGGGGCGATAATCTGAAGCCACACCTGAAGTACGAGCGGTCAGCAGCGCAAGAGCAGTGAGCAGGGCGCTTCCAAAGAATCGTGAGAAGAAATCAGTTGCCATAACGAAGTTATTGAATACCTCAGAGACCCTAGACAAGAAATCTAAATATGTGAACACCCATAACAGGGAGCGGACTTATGACTCAATCGATCGGCCTGTGACAGAAGCAAAAAAACCAGCGCCGACTGGCCGCTGGTTCGAGGGTTAGTATAAAAATGGACTTATTTCACTTTGCCCGGAGCTCGCCAACCCTTGAGAGCGCTCCGAACAATACCGACGGAGACCTATTTGCTTCGTCAGTGTGCGTCATCGTGGGATCTGCTGACTTCTATGTCAATCCGTTTTGTAGATTCTAGCATTTGCAGAATTCAACGAAAGCCAGTGGTGATCTGCACATGAATAACAACACCGGAGCTTAGCTCCATGAACTTACCAGTGCAGCTCGCGGGAATGCAGGTATTGCAGCAGTCGCTCCGCCTCGTCTGTCTGGATGATACTCGCGCCCAGGCTTTGTACCCAACCTCAGTTGGCGTCGGAATCCTGGACCGCCCTGACACCGGGAGCCGGCAGGTGTAGGCAAAACCATAGCCGCACGTAATGGCAATGAGGACAGAAAGGCAATTGCGCCGGTATGACACGTCTCTTGGTTGGGATCACTGATACGGGGGGTATCCGGCAACCATCAACCAACGCCTTGCGCCAGTGGCTCTCGCGACAACCTGCCAGCAAGGGCGCTCAGCGAGTCACATCGAAAGCCACAACTTCATCCAGGCCCCGCACGAAGATTCTGCCATGGGCCAGGACCGGGTGGGCCCACGCATTGCGACCTTGCAGAACTTGAAACCCGGCGGATTCCTTAAATCCCTCAGGTGTGGCTTCCACGAGGCCAAGTCGGCCGCTGGGGCTGTAGACCAGTAGCTTGCCGGCCGCAGACATCAGGGAGCCTTTGCCATAAGCCCGGCTCGCCCATTTTGCTTCGCCCGTCTTCCAGTCGAGGCATTTTAACTCGCTTTCGTCGAACCCATAAAGAAAGCCGTTCACCAGCACACAACTATTCACGTGGTTCTTCATGTCTTTATTCCGCCATACCTCCTGGAAACCCGAAGGCGTAATGCGATACAGGCCGCAGCCAGAGCCGTATCCCGAAGCGATGAAGATGTGATCATCGGCAACGATAGGAGTGGCCGCATTCACCGCGTAGCTGGTCTTCCATGGTTGGCGCATGACCTCGCTCCCATCTTTCATGCGGCGCAAAACCAGGTGACCCGCGGCAAACTGAGCCAGCAAACGCTCTCCCATGTAATCAAAAGCCACTAAAGAGGAATACCCAGCCCCGTCGTTGCCGTGCTTCCAGACGACCTTTCCAGTCAATTTATCCAGCGCCACTACCGAAGCCCCTTCGGTGCCACCCGCCTCCACCAGAACCCAGTTCTTTTCGATCAATGCCGACCCCGAATAGCCCCAACCCTGGTTTCCGTTGTCCTGGGTCGGCTCACGACCTCCCAGGTCTTTTACCAGGTTTAACGACCACCTCACGGTTCCGTTTCCTGCGTCCAGGCAGAACATGTGTCCGTGGCGGCTTAAGGTGTACACCCGGTCGGCTTCGATGGTGGGCGTGCTCCGTGTGCCGTGAAATCCGTTCGGATCTTTGGCCTCGCAGGCATACTCATGCTTCCACAATTCCCGGCCAGTGGCCGCGTCGAAGCACACGACGCGATCGGTGTCATTCACGTTGCCCATAGTGATCACGCGGTTACCGCTGACGGCAAAGGAGGAATAGCCCACTCCGACTTTCCCTTCCCAGATTCGCTTCGGGCCTGCCGCCGGCCAATCCGTCAGCCAACCGGTTTCCTGGGAGATCCCGTCACGGTTCGGCCCACGCCATTGCGGCCAATCTGCGCCCATGCAGAGAAGCGGTGCAAGGAATGCGCAAAGGATCACCAAGCGCGCAGCGGAAACGAGGTTCCGAAACGAAAATCGTGCCAGCCCGGCCTTACCTTGCAGGCAATTATTTTGCTGAAGTTCTCGGATCATGCGCGGTGAGTTATCCGAAAGCGGGGACGATGTCAACCGGAGCGCATTGAGAGAATTCATTGCAGACATCTTTAATACAACTGAACTCTTACTGTCTCCGGGATAAAATTCGAATAGCAAGTTGACACACCTCGTCTCACTTAGGATAGTAAGAACGACAAGGGGTTTTTGGTAGGGTGGTCCTTCAAGTGACAAACGATCCAACAGCCCGTGTGGCGTGAAGTGAAGAAATGTTAAACAGAATTGGTCAAAGACTGTACCCGCATTTATTGCCTTTTGAACGGCGGCGAAAACTGGCTGTAACGGCCATCTCGATTCTCGGTGTCATTTTCCTGATCGGAGCAGTGATTTTGGCAACACTTTCCGTCTCCGGCTCATCCATACGCGTGGACCGGCAGCAGACGGAGTCGCCACTGCCGATGAGATAGACGCCAATCCGGTGGGCACCCTAACCCACACGGAAAGAAATGCGTTGTATGAGGTCGCGCCCGAAACTGTGGCGCAAACGCTCAAGGATTTCGCCCCGCTGGTAGCGCGCCAATTCGCTCAGCCAGGTATTGCTATCCACGGATACGAAAAGTGTGCCCCGGCGTAAGCCAGTTGGCTGGGCATGCGCCACCACCTGGGGGCTCATCGTTTCGTTCCAAACCTTCACAATCTCTGTTTCGCTTTGGCGCCGGTCGATTCTGATCGAGGAGAGCACCTGTGGAATCAATTCGGAAGCATGACGCGCCGTTAACGCGCGGGCTTTGGCTACCGGCGCCAGGTCGACTCCCCGCCAGTTCGCCAGGATGCGCTCCTGGGGCGTGGCCTTGCGCGGACCCAGCGGCGGCTTTTTGCGAAATGGCGGTGGCATCTGAGTTAGTATGTCGCCGAAAAGCTGGCGCCTCAAAGGGAAAACTTGTTCCGGTGGGCCCCGCCAACCACTGTGTCCGGGGATAACTCATCCAGGCCGTTTACCAGCCAATCGGGCTCGTACCCCTCCAACTCCTCCATCGAACTCCCACCTGTCCCCACGGCGAGAGCCTTGGCTCCAATTGCCCGCGCGCAGCGGATATCGTGGGGCGTGTCCCCGATCACCACCACTTGATCCGACCTCAGCGGCACCCCCAACACGCCCTCACCCCGTCCCTTGGCCACCGCGGCGATGCCGTTACGATCTTCATGGTCGTCCGCAAAGCCGCCCGTTTCGAAACGGCCCCACAACCCGGCCCGGCGGAGTTTGATCTCCGCCCCGAGCCGAATATTGCCAGTCAGGAGCCCCAGCAATGGCGAATGCGGCAAGCGCAGCAATCCTTCGATGAATTCGGACGCTCCCCGGCAGATCTCGATGCGGCGCTCGTTTAATAGGTGGTCGAGCCAGAATACGTAGCGATCGAAGAACCTGCCGAAATTGTCCGGCGTTGCCGGAATATCGTGAAAGTTGAAGAATTCGCGCACCAGACTCCGATCGGTCCGCCCCGCGAATTTGAGCTTCTCGAAGCCATCGACCTGGCCGAACTCCGTTTCGAATACGCGCTTAAACGCGCGCACGCCGACCCCGCCTGTCCTAATCAGCGTGCCGTCAATGTCGAACAAAACCAGTCGCACCATGCCGGGTCATTATACCATGGCCAGACAGGTTGAACAGGAATACGAGTGCGAAACGCGTTTCGCCGACATTTCGCCGTCCCGACTTGTTAGACCAGTATTACGGCCGCCACCGAACGCTAGATGGCCAGTGGGGCCCGCTTCTGCCAGCGCCCACGGGTAAAGTCCGGAAACTTGACAAGCTTGCCGCCTTTGGCCACAGAGGCACAGCTCAATGGCACGATCGCCGACCACACCGCGGCATCATACACATCTTGCGGCGCCGCGGTTCGCTGGCTCACCGCATGCAAAAAATCGTAAAACATCGGATATTCCGCACCGCCGTGGCCGCCGCTCTTGACTGCCTCAGCCGCCAGCTTCTTCCAAACCGGATGCTCAAACTTTTCCTGATAAGGCGCGAAGGGTTCCCACTTTTCGGCTGGTTTGTCTGCGGTTTCAAGACTGAGGCTATCGGTCGACCCCAGGTAAATGCCTTTCGTTCCCTGCAACCTAAGAATGAGGTCATAGGGCCTTGGTGAAGAGGTATTGTAATAAAGAGTTATCGTTCGGCCATTGGCGGTTTGGAGGATGGTCGTATTGAGATCTCCCTGCAAGTATCGCTGCCGTGCCAAGGAATGTTCGGCGCCGAATTTCAGGGCCGCGTATTCCCGCAACCCTACTGCAGCCGTGCTCGCACTGGTCAAAGAGACAAATCGATCCCCGCGATTGATATTCATCCATTGCGCTGCCGGGCCAACTGCGTGAGTAGGGTAAGGATTTCCGTTAGCCTGAGTTGCCCGCTCACCGCGCCACGTCAACCCACCTTCAGGCGTAAAGGCCAAGGACCGGCAATCGTGCTGATAACCGGCTTCGCAATGGAGCAACTCGCCGAACATCCCCTCGCCCACCATGCGCAGCAGCGCCATTACATTTCGGAAATAGCAGACATTCTCCAACATCGTGCAGGGAATGCCCGTCTGCTCGGAGGTGCGCACCAACTCCCAGCAATCTTCCAGCGTCTGGGCCGCCGGCACTTCAACAGCGGGATACTTGCCCACGCGCATGGCTGCCAGGGCCATTGGAGCATGCCACACCGGCGGGGTCGTAATCACCACCGCGTCCAAATCCTCGCGCTTCACCAGTTTTTCCCAGGCCTCCTCGGTTCCGGAATACATCGCCGGTTCCCGCCCCTGTCGCTCCGAAACCACCTGCGCCGCGCGGGTGGTTCGCTCTGAAATCAGATCGCACACCGCCCGGATCTCCGCTCGGGGCAGAAGCAACAATGTTCGCAGTTGTCCCATCCCTCGATTCCCCACGCCGATTATCCCCAACCGCACCGGCTTCGACACCTCGGCCCTGGATGTTCTCCCCACGGCAAAGGCCGCACCCACTACCAGACCAGCTTTTAGAAACGCACGACGATTGATCTCCGAAGGCTCATTCATGGACCGCAGAGTAATCGACACGTTACGACGCGCAACCCATTCTCACGCAGGTCGCCAGCCAGAGTCTTCCAGCTCTATTCTGTGGCTGGAGCGAGAGGTCCTGATAGGGCAACTACTCGTGCGTGCCCCGCCGCGACTTGGAGATAAAATAAAATTCAAAATTAAACTTGCTATTGCCTGGGATTGGTGCAGATTACGCCCGTCTGATAGCTAGCTTGTTGCTTCCAGCGCATGGTAAATCCTCAGGTGAACCTCGTTCAGTGATGATTTGAAACCCGAAGATCGGGAACAGTTTGGAGAGTGCAGAGTAAGACTAAGGACTTTTAAACATCACATGAGCACTAAATTATTTGTGGGGAATCTTTCCTTCAATACCACCGAAAACGACCTTCAGGATGCCTTTGCCGCCCACGGCACGGTGACTGAAGCCAACCTGATGATGGATCGCGCCACCGGCCGGTCCCGCGGTTTTGCCTTCGTCACCATGAGCTCGCCCGACGAGGCCCAGCAAGCGATTAGTGCGCTGAACGGCGCATCGCTCGACAACCGGAGCCTTACCGTAAACGAGGCTCGCCCGAGAGAGGATCGGACTGGCGGCGGATCCCGCCCCGGAGGTAACCGTGGCGCGGGCGCGCGTGCCGGCCGACGTTACTAGACTCTAGATCTCGACCCACAGGCGCAGGGCGCAAGCCCCGCGCCTTTTTTGTTGTCCGCGCCAGGTTCATGGCCCGCAAGTAAGTTCAATAAGACTTGCAAACCAATTTAGTTGGATTAATATTTCCCTTGTGGATTTTGCTCTTCTTCACCGGTGGTTCGGCCGCCCGAACGCACGCCACCGACAACGCACGCCAAAGCCGGATGAGCCCGCTGCGGCCGAAGCGCAGTTCCTGAAGGGGGCGGAATTCGCCAACGGACAGGGAAACCTCCAGGATGAGGAGCAGGCCGCTTACTGGTATAGCCTCGCTGCCGAGCAAAATCACGGCCTGGCGCAGTTCAAGCTTGGCACCATGTACGGACAGGGGCAGGGAGTCGTGAGAGATGACAAGCAGGCGATGGTATGGATGACGAAAGCAGCTCATCTCGGAAATCCAGACGCGCAGTACTGGCTGGGAGTAAAGCAGCACGTAGTCTCTCGGATGGGCGATGCCAGTGCCTTGCCTGGTGCCCGGATCGAAGCCTTGATGTGGGTTCGCCTGGCCGCGAAGCAAGGCTATCACGGGGCCGAAGCAGCTTGCGAGTTTGTCGCTTTGGGTATGACGCGCGAGGAGGTGGCCGAGAGCGACCGTCGCACGGCGGCGTTTGTAACGGGCTGACTTCTGCCCAAGAATCACTCAGGGTCATTCGAAACCACTTGTCCAGATGAAAACCTGGACTAGAATAACACCACCGGAATGCGCGTATGAGTCCACAAGCACTTGCAAGACTAGTCGGAGTTGGCCTGTTGATATTTGTCATCATCATCATGGCTTCGTCCGGGACGTATGTGATCCAACCCGGCTACCGGGGTGTGGAAGTCACATTGGGCCGGGTTTCACCCGCATTCAAGCCGGAAGGCTTCGGTTTGAAAGCCCCGGTAATCACCGAGATTCATCCCATGTCGATTCGGCAGCAGACCTCTGAAGACAAAGCCGAGTGCTACTCATCCGACCTGCAGCAGATCACGATTGATTTGAGAGTGTTGTATCGAATTCCGGAAAGCTCTGTAGTGAAGCTGTTCCAGGATTACTATGGCGATCCGTTTCAAGCCTTACTGGCACCGCGAATCCAGGAGGCCCTGAAGGAAGTAGTGGCTCTCCAGAGCGCCGAACAGGTCGTTAAGAATCGCGAGCAGATCAAGTCCCGTTCTCTCGACCTGGCCCGGAGTAAAGTTGGTGGTTTGATGGTCCTGGAGGATATCGTAATTCAAGATCTGGCCCTGACCCGCGAACTGGAGAAAGCCATCGAGGCCAAAATGGTCCAGGAGCAGGAAGCCGCCAAATCAAAGTTTCTCCAGCAACGCGCGCAAATTGAAGCTGACACCGCGGTCATCCAGGCCAAAGGCGAAGCTGAGTCCATCCGCATTCGCGGTGAGGCGCTTAAAGATAACCCGGCGTTTGTTGACCTTAAGATCGTGGACAAATGGGATGGCCTGCCGCCGCTGGTGATCGGTGGCAGCGACAACCTACTGCTCGGAGTCCAGGATCTCGAACGCCTACGTCAAACGATGCCCCATGCCAACCCCTCCCAAAATGCCCCGGCCACCCCAGTACGACCCGTTTCGCGCTAACCAGATGCCGCCGTTCGTGCCACGCCTGATCGGCGTGGCCGTGCTGCTGTTTGTTTTCGTGATCGCCAGTTCCACCGCCACCTACGTGGTGGAACCCGGCACGCGCGGCATCAAGGTCACTCTAGGCAAAGCTGCCGACCAGGTCCTGCCCGAAGGTTTCGGCGTTAAAACCCCCTTCATTACCTCCATCGTGCCCGTGAATGTGCGACAAAAAACGATGCCCCTGCGTGCGGAATGTTTCTCCTCTGACTTGCAGCAGGTGATCATGGATTTGCGCGTGCTTTACCGTGTTCCCCAGGAATCCGTAGTCCAAATTTATAAGCAATATGCCGGCGACCCTTTTGACAGCCTCATCGCCCCGCGCGTGCAGGAGGCTGTGAAGGAAGTTGCGGCTATGCTCAACGCGGAGAACATCGTCAAAAAACGGGATGAAATAAAAGAGAAATCCCTGGCAGCCGCACGGCAAAAGATCGGGCCAATTCTGTACGTGGAAGACATTGTCATCCGCAGCCTGGACCTCTCACCAGAACTTGAGCGAGCCATTGAAGCCAAGATGGTGGCCGAGCAGGAGGCTGCGCAGGCCCGTTTCACTCAAGTGCAGACACAGGTCGAAGCCGAGACCGCTGTGATCCGTGCCCGCGGTGAAGCTGAAGCTATCACGGTTCGTGGCGAAGCCCTGAAGCTCAACCCGGCATTTCTACGGCTCCAGATTGTCGAGCGCTGGAACGGCCGATCTCCACTCGTGGTCCCCGCCGCGCAAAACAACTCCGGGGCTGCCCTCTTGCTTCCGCTGGGAACCGTCGACGCGCCATGAACCCTCGCGCGCGCGGCTTGATAAAGCTTGGGCTGCTAGCTGTGGTTTTTGTGGTGCTCATTCTGGCATTCCCCCGTGCTTATGCTTTTGTCCAAATGGCTGCCCGGGAACTGCGCTACTTGTGGTGGCTCGTTCTGCTCCTGGCGCTGGCCATTTGGCTCATCTGGGGGATCGGACGCAAACCCAAAGACGAGTGAAACCCGCCCTGCACTGCTGCCGTCTTCCCCGCCGTCCACCATTTTTCCAAAACGCGTATTGAAATCCGCGGGGGTCGCTCTATAGTGCGCTCGATTCGAAAGTATCTCAATGAGCAACTCGACAGGTGCGGAGTCCTGGGATATTCAGCAGGCCCGCGATCTTTACAGCATCCAGCGCTGGGGCGCTGGCTATTTTGACATCAGCGAAACCGGCCACGTCATAGCACGGCCGCTCCAGGAAAACGGGGCTGCCGTGGACCTCACCGACGTGATCGAGGAAGCCAAGGCGCGGGGCCTGAAGTTTCCGCTGCTGGTGCGATTCCAGGATATTCTGCGCAACCGCGTCGAGTCGATCAACACGACGTTCCGCAACGCGATTAACGAATTTAACTACCAGGGCCGCTATCGCGGGGTGTTCCCCATCAAGGTGAATCAGCTCCGCGAAGTTGTGGAGGAGATCCTGGATGCCGGCAAACCTTTCGACTTTGGACTGGAAGTGGGCAGCAAGCCGGAACTCTTCGCTGGACTTGCATTGCAAAGCCAGCTGGGCAGCCTCATTGTCTGCAACGGGTACAAGGACGCAGCTTTTGTGCGGATGGCTCTCCTGGGCAACAAGCTAGGCAAGCGTGTGATCATGGTGGTAGAAAAGCTCGAAGAACTCCGCCAAATTATTCAGATATCCAAACAGCTGGGCATCGAGCCACTCGTCGGCATTCGGGCTCGCCTCCTGGCCAAAGGCGGCGGCAAGTGGGCGGACAGCGCCGGGGAAAACGCCAAATTCGGTCTAAGCACCGCCGAGCTCCTTGCCGCCACCGAAATGCTGAGGAAGGAGAACCTGGGACACTGCTTCAAACTCCTCCATTTTCACATCGGCTCACAGGTTCCCGACATCCTGGTAGTCAAGCGTGCCGTACAGGAAGCCGCCCGTTTCTACGCCAAACTCTACAAAATGGGATTCCAGATCCAGTACTTGGACGTCGGCGGCGGCTTGGGGGTGGACTACGATGGAAGCAGATCCGCATTCGACAGTTCCACCAATTACACACTCCAGGAATACGCTAACGACATCGTTTACTACGTAGCCGATGTCTGCAACGCCGAGCAGGTGCCGCACCCAGACATCATCAGTGAAAGCGGTCGTGCCCTGGTGGCATACCACAGCGTCCTGATCGTCGAAGTGTTCGGTGCGATTGAGAAAAACCGGGCGAGCTCCGCTCTCGAATTTGGTGACCAGGAGCACGCGCTGGTGAGGGAGTTGCTCGACATCCGCAAAAACCTTCCCCGCCAGAACAAGCTTGAGGCCTATCACGACGCCCTTGAGCGCAAAGAGGACGCACAGCACATGTTCACTCTGGGCATGCTCGAACTGCCGGACAAGGCCAAGATTGAGCAGCTTTACTGGGACATCAGCAGGGAGGTAGTGGAGAGTTTTCGCGGACAAGCGTATGTGCCGGAGGAGATCCTTAAGCTGGAGGACAGTCTAGGCGACCAGTACCTCTGCAATTTCTCGGTCTTTCAATCGCTGCTGGATCATTGGGCGCTGGGCCAACTGTTCCCCATCATGCCCATCAGCCGCCTGGAGCAAAGACCTAGTCGTGAAGCCACGCTGGTAGACATCACCTGCGACTCCGACGGTCAGGTTAACAAATTCATCGATCTGCGAGATGTGCGAGACACTTTGCCCCTGCACGCGCTCATAGCCAATGGGGAAGGTCTACCCGAACCCTACTATTTGGGCTTCTTCCTCATGGGGGCCTATCAGGACATCATGGGCGACCTGCACAATCTTTTCGGGCGAGTCAACGAAGTCCACGTGTTCCTCGATCCTGACGAACCTGCCGGCTATTACGTCGAGGAAATCATCGAAGGCACCACGATTGTTCAAGCGCTCGATTCGGTGCAGTATGATGAGAAGGAGCTTAAGCGGCAGATGAAAGCTCAAGTAGATGATGCCATCAAATCTGACCGGATGAAACCTTCCGAGGCCATGCGGTTGCTGGATGATTACGAACGCGGCCTCAAAGAATACACTTACCTGAGCTTCTGAGATGCCCGACCCCGTGCCCAACGCGGAACTCTTGCGATCGCTGGGCCGGCTGGTTCGGGGGCTTTCGGCCCTGTTTTGGGGCCTGCCCACAGCTTTGCTGGTCTGCTTCTATACGGCGCGCGCCGAGGGGTTGAAGTTTTTCGGCATTATTCCGCCGATGGCCGCGATTGCCCTGCTGATTTATGCGCTTTGGCTAATTGGCGCATTTCAGCCCCAGGAGCGGATTTGGCGCAATGCCCTGGATCGTTCCCGAATTCTGGCGATGGTGACTTTCGGTCTCAGTCCGTTTCTCTACTGGTGGTATCGGGTTCCCGGCCAGCCGTTTTTCGCCCTGATGGTCTTGATACTGGCGCTTGTGGCGGTGTTGTTTCTCGCCAGCCTTAACCTGCTGCTCCGGCGCCTGGGAGCTATGCTGCCCGACGAAACGCTTCGGCTGGAGATTCGACAGTTCACAGGACTTAATCTTAACCTATTGGCTACTACCGCGTTATTAACGCTGGTCTACCTTGTTCTGAGCCGGTTCTCCACCTTGCCGCTGTTTCTCCAAGAGTTACTGCTAGTGCTCGATCGTGGCAGTTTCTGGCTGCTGGTGTTGCTAATTCTATTACCCTTGGCCATGACCATGGCGCTGCTATGGAAGACCAAAGAGGTCATCTTCGAAAGCGTGTTCCACAGCAAAGTATGACCTTTCCCAACAGGCAAGCTCTGAAACACCACCGGACGTCACACCGGCTGCCGCCCACGGCTTGACCAAGTCGCTTATCTCTGGAAGACTGTCCACATGGAAAGGCTCTTTCCGTTATTGTACGCCGCCAGCCTTTTGCTCCCTGAAATTGCCATGCCCACACCCGTTTCCACCATTGCAACCTCCGCCCCACCCGCTGTCAGCCTTCCCTCCGAACGCATTCAGAACATTGTGAGTCGCGCTGTGACTGGAACCCTGGAGAAATTCACTGCACGCGACCTTCAGAGTAACCAGGTCGCTGTCACTTTGATCGATCTGAGCGACCCCTCCGCTCCAACCCACGGCAGCTACCGGGGCGAGGAACAGGTTTACCCAGCCAGCGTGATCAAGCTTTTCTACCTGGTTGCTGCGCATCACTGGATGGAGCAGGGCCAGATGCAGGATACCGAGGAATTACGGCGTGCGATGCGTGACATGATCGTCGATTCGTATAACGAGGCGACCGGCTATATTGTCGATTTGCTCACCGGCACCACCAGCGGCCCGGAGTTGTCTGCAGGCGAGATGGCTGTCTGGTACGAAAAGCGTAACGCAGTGAATCGCTATTTTTCGAGTTTGGGCTACCAAAAGATCAACGTAAATCGAAAACCCTGGTGCGAAGGGCCTTATGGCCGCGAGATGCAATCCACCCGGATGCATGCCCCAAACCATCGCAACTGGCTAACGACGGACGCAACCGCCAGGCTGATGACCGAGATCGTGTTGGGAAAGGCCGTCACGACCAGGCGTTGTGCCGAAATGATGGAACTATTGAAGCGTGAACCCTTTGGCGATGGGAACCGAAATGCACAAGCCAGTTCCTACACGGGCGCGGGTTTGCCTCAGGGGGCCAGGCTTTGGTCAAAGGCAGGGTGGACGAGCCAGACACGACACGACGCGGCCTATGTGGAGTTGCCGGGCGGTCCGAAGTTCGTGCTCGTGGTTTTTACAGTGGACCATGCGAACGAACGGGAGATTATTCCGTCGCTGACACGCGAGGTGGTCCAGGGCCTCACGCTTAAGTAGGGGCGTACCCTGGGGCATCGATTATTTGTAAGCTGGTAAAAAGAATATCGATTTGGGCCAGGTGCACGGCCAGGTCTAAGGTGAGGGTGTATGACGAGCCAACCGCAGTGGAAATCCAAAGTCACGACTACGGCGTGGCCTGTGGGAATGCCGTGCATGGCCCGATTTCTCGGCATCGATATCGGGGCAGAGTATTGCAAGATTGCGGAGCTGGTGCCCGGACTGGAAGGGCTGCAGCTTAAACACCTCAGGGTGTTTGATCATGGAAAAAAGCCGGGGCCTGCGCTGCTGGAGGCTTTGCGTGAATTCGACTGGGAAAGCGTGACTGCCGCAGCCGTCTGCGGGCGCTTTGCCCCACAAGTCAACCTGCCACGGATGCCAGCTAAGCAGGCCCAATTGGCCGGGTACCATTTTCTGTTCGGCAATGAGCCCGCCACAGTGGTCACGATCGGCAGCCAGGGATTCTCCGTGCTGGAAGTGGCGGCAGACGGAGTCACTCGTTTCCGGGAAAACAGCCGCTGCTCTCAAGGCACCGGCAACTTCCTGCGACAGTTGGTAGAGCGGTTCTCCCTTACGGTGGAGGAGGCCGGCATCCTCTGCGCAGAGGTAGACAACCCAGCGCCCCTCTCCGGCCGCTGCCCGGTAATTCTCAAGACAGACATGACCCACCTTGCCAATAAAGGTGAGGACCGTGCCAAGATTTTGGCCGGCTTGTTCGATGCGGTCTGTGAAAACGTCCTGCTGCTGGTAAAACCGTCGGGCGGCTCGAAACGGGTGCTGCTGGTTGGCGGGGTCAGCCGCTCGCCACGAATCCGGCGCGTGATGCGCGAATCCTTGGCCCGGCGAGGCATGGAACTGGAACTGCTCGGGGAGGATGAAGGCGTGTGCCTCGAAGCGCTCGGTTGCGCCGTGAACGCACAGGAACACCAGTCAAGAATTCCTGCCCTGCGGTCGCTCTTGTTGCCCCCGCCAGCCTTGACCTTGGAAAAGCTCCCTGGATTGAAGGAGTCGCGATCCCGCGTGCGGCGGTTGCCCTTTGCTCCCACGTCCAAGGTCAATGGGTCCACCCCGCGCGTGGTGATCGGGTTGGATATTGGCTCTACTGGTTCCAAACTCGTGGCCCTTGACGCAGAGAAACGACAAACCGTGTGGGAAGGTTACCGGCGAACCCTGGGAGACCCGGTGGGCGCGGCCCAGGAACTCCTGCGCCAGTTCCGAAGAGGTCCAGGCGGGATTTGCCCGGTGGTCGCCTTTGGAGCCACCGGGAGCGGGCGAGAGATCACCGGTTCATTACTGGCTTCCTGTTTTGGAAAAGAGTCGGTGTTCGTGGTCAATGAAATCGTGGCGCACGCTACAGGCGCGCTGCATTACGATGCCCGCGTGGACACGATCTTTGAGATCGGAGGTCAGGACGCCAAGTACATCCGGCTTTCCGATGGACGGGTGGTCGATTGTGCCATGAATGAGGCGTGCAGCGCCGGAACGGGCTCGTTCATCGAAGAGCAGGGCCGCAAATTCGCGGGCATTCAAGATGTGGCGGAACTGGGACGACTGGCAATGACGGCCGATTGTGGCGTGTCTCTCGGACAGCATTGTTCGGTCTTCATGGCCGAGGTTATCGATGAAGCGGTGGCCTCCGGCGTTAGCCAGCCGGAGATTTTGTCCGGGCTTTACGATTCCATCATCAAGAACTACCTGAACCGTGTGAAGGGCAATCGCTCGGTGGGCAAAGTGATCTTTTGCCAGGGCATGCCATTCGCGGCTGATGCCCTGGCTGCAGCCGTCGCCCGGCAGACTGGATCGGAGGTAATTGTTCCACCGAATCCCGGCACGGTGGGGGCACTAGGTATCGCCCTGCTCGCTCTGCGGGAACTGCGGCCCATCCCGTCTCAGGCCCTCGATCCGGAAAGATTCCTTTCGGCGAAAGTTGAGCAGAAGGATACGTTTGTCTGCCGCGCCACCACCGGCTGCGGCGGTGCGGGCAACCGCTGCCGGATCGAGCGGCTCAAGGCCGTTGCTGGAGGCCAGCGATCCACTTTCACCTGGGGCGGCGGATGTGCACTACACGACAAGGCCACACGCAAACGCAAGCTACCCGATCACGCGCCTGACCCGTTCCGGGAACGCGAGGAATTAATGCGCCGGATCATGCGTGAGCATGAGAAAGCCGGAGGCCGGCCGCGCATCGCGTTATCCGATGAATTCATGCTCAAAGGTCTGCTACCCTTTTTTGCGGCCTTTTTTGACGCGGCCGGGTTTGGTTTGGAATGGGTGAGTGGCGCCGACCAAGTGACATTAAAACGCGGCATCCAGCTGGGGAACGTGTCCTTTTGTGCCCCGTTCCAACTTTTTCACGGTGTCGCCGAACGCTTGCTCGAAACCGACGCCGAATACCTTTTTGTGCCCATGCTACGGAGTCTGCCTGCTGCGCCGGAACAGAAACTGTCGGTAGTCTGTCCCATCGTGCAGGCCGGTCCAAACCTGCTGGGAGGTGTGCTGCACCCGCTGCGCACGAGCAACTCTCCGCGCTGGTTATCGCCCGTAATAGACTTTGGAGTGGGTGGCCTCGACTCTGCCGAATTTCTCGGCAGCTGTGGTGACCTGGGCGCCATGCTCGGTTTGTCCGATAACCGGTGGCGTGAGGCATGGCGGAAGGGCTCCCAAGCCCAGAAGGAGTTCGATGCGGCTTGCCAGAGTTTGGGCCGGGCAACCCTGGCTTTCTGCCGGGAACAAAACCTGGTCCCCATCGTTATTCTTGGGCGCGCTTACACGATCTACAACACCACTCTCAATTCGAATGTGCCGGCTATCGTCCGCGAGCAAGGCGCCATACCCATTCCCGTGGATTGTTACCCTACTGATCCCAAAACACCCGTGTTCTCCGGGGTGTATTGGGGTTACGGCCAAACCAGCCTTCGCGCTGCACACCAGGTTCGCCGCGCTCAGGGGGTTTACGCTCTCTACTGCAGCAATTACTCCTGTGGACCGGACAGCTTCAGCCTGCATTTTGCCAGTTACATCATGGAAGGCAAACCGTTCGCGGTCATCGAGACCGACGGACACTCAGGCGACGCTGGCACACGCACCCGAATCGAGGCTTTCCTGCACTGCGTCGAAGAAGATCGCCGCGCCGCCTGTGAAGTTCCGCTCAACGACTTCACGCAAATACACCCACACGGTTTTTTGGTGGGCGACTACAAACGGCGGGACAAGCCAGAAACGGTGTTGGTGCCGCACATGGGCCCGTCGTCGGACGTGGTTGCCGCCGTGCTGCGGGCTCAAGGACTCCGCGCCGAATCGCTTACTCCGCCGGATGCGGAATCGCTGCGCCTGGGCCGCCGTCACACCTCGGGGAAGGAGTGCCTGCCCCTGCCCCTGACCTTGGGTTCTATCCTGCAGCGGTTGGAGCGTTCCCGCCCGGAGGAATGTTTCATCATTCTCATCCCAACCTCCGCCGGGCCCTGCCGCTTTGGCGTCTACCATCTGCTAAGCCAGATCGTCCTGGAGCGGCTGGGAGGCAACGATCGCGTTCATTTCTGGTCACCGAGCGACAACAATTACTTTACCGATCTTGCCAAGGGCGCCGAGATACTAACCTACACGGCCATCCTGGCGGGAGACCTGCTTGGCCAGGCTCGACTGGAAACACGACCCTTTGAAAACCGGGCTGGAGGTGCAGACCAAGTCTATGTAAAATACTTTCAGGAACTCTTAAAGTTGGTGGAGTCAGCCGGCCCTGGCGGTGCCAGCCTGTGTAAGGCGCTATGGACGACCGGTACGGGCCAACTTTTCGGCATTCCATCTCTGCTCCGTCGTGCCGGCGCTGACTACCAGTCGCTTCGGAGCCCAGGTGAACGCCCACGAGTCGAGTTGACTGGCGAGATCTACGTGAGGGGCGTTGGTTTCAGTAATGATTTTCTCATTGAAAAGCTGGAGTCCCACGGCTTGGTCGTCCGACTCGCCCCGGTCTCGGAATGGCTGGCCTATTGCTCTCACCTCCGACGGAATTGTTCCGGATCCCGGAACCTTCTCAACCGGCTGAGTGCTTGTATTGAACACCGTGTCGATCTTCTCTGCTGGCAATCCCTGGCGGCCACGTTCGGCTGGCCCTCACCTACCCCGGTTGGCAATGTACTCGAGACAGCTAAAACCTATGTCAACCCCGCTCTCTACGGAGAGGCGGTGCTGACCGTCGGTGCGGCAGTGCATGCCTGGCGCCGGTCCCAGATCGATGCGGTGGTGAACGTTGGCCCCCTCGAGTGTATGCCCGGCAAAATCGCGGAAGCGCAACTCTACGAGGCTGCGCGCCGCGAAGGATTGCTTAGCCTAAGTCTCTCGTTCGACGGCAGCCCAGTAAACTCTGCCGCCGTCGACAATTTCGCCTACGAGGTTCATCGCCGCTGGCGTCAGAAACAGCAATCGTCGGCTTCAACTCCCGGCGATGCTCCCAAACTCCTGCCGGCCACGAATTCTCAGCATCAAAAGGATATCCAGATGGCGGAACCTGCTGGCCACCTGTGACTTGAATCCCTCGCGCCAGGAGAGAGACTCCTGCCGCAGGGTGGTCAAACCGCTCGCCGCGCGTACCACAAACCCCCTTGAATATGCCGCATTTTCTGGCAGGTTGTTAGTTGTCGGGTTGCGTCAGCGTCCTTGATCAGGGTGCGTGCTATTCTGGTCGCTGGTGAACGACCTTCGCGACCGGCCGAAATACATGATTTTTTCGAACTTTCGCTCCTGGAAGGGGCTCTGCGTTTTGGTCCTGTTCGTGGCCCATGCAGTCGACGCACGGATCATCATCAACGAGTTGATGTTTTACCCGCCCCCGACAATACCGGAAAACCCGGATCAGGAGTGGATCGAACTCTACAATTCTGGGCCGGTCGGAGTTAACCTGGCAGGGTGGAGATTCGACAAGGGGATCGATTACACCTTTACGAACGGGGTTGTTCCGGCTGGCGGCTATTTGGTCGTGGCAGCCAATGTAGAGTCATTCCGGACAAATCATCCGACCGTGTCGACTGTGGTAGGAGGCTGGACCGCCAAACTCCGGAATTCCGGGGAAACTGTTGCGTTGGTGGATGCCCTGGGGCAAAGAGCGGACGTTGTGACGTATGCGGATGAGGGAGATTGGGCCGTCAGACGCGAAGGAGAGCCTTTTCCAGGCCAGCCAACCTGGTGGCGCGGATGGCAATGGTTATGTACCGCCGCGGGAGGTGGTAAAACGATGGAGTTGATGAACCCTGCGATCAGCGAAAACACTGGGCAGAATTGGGGTTCCAGTCTCCTGGATGGCGGCACTCCCGGCCAGGCGAACTCGCTCGCCACCAATAACGTTCCGCCGATGATTTTTGACTTGTCGCATTATCCGGCGGTGCCTCGGTCCACGAATTCCATTACCATAACTTCCAGAATCTCGGACGAGGCACCGAATCCAACGGTTTTACTATTCCATCGCATCGATGGAACCGTCGCTTTCGCGACCACAGCCATGTCCGATGATGGCCTGCACGGTGATGGCCTGGCTGGTGATGGCCTGTTTGGAACGGTTCTGCCCCCCTTGCCAGACAAGACGATTGTCGAGTTTTACGTGAGTGCCACGGACTCCGGAGGACGTTCACGCACCTGGCCAGGTCCAACAGATGACCATGGCTCCCAGCAGGCCAATGCCCTTTATCAGGTCGATGACTCCACCTACACAGGTACCCAACCCCTTTATCGGTTCATTATTCCCAAGTCCGATTGGAACCCTTGGCTCAACCTGATGAACAATATCGTTTACGGAGCCTACAGCGATGCCACCATGAATGGCGCGATTGTCAGGGTAGACGGCACCGGAACGAAAGTCCGCTATCGCGTCGGGATCCGAAACCGTGGTGCAGGCACTCGCGGTGCCAACCCTCACAACTTTCATCTGATTGTCCCCGGCGATAATCCCATCGAGGGAACGACCAAGCTCAACTTCAACACAAGGACCGTGCATGCTCAGGTTGGCGGCAATGCATTGTTCACTGCCGCAGGACTATTGAATGCTTACGGTGCTGCGGTCCAAGTCAGGGTCAACGGTCAAAACCAAGCCTATGCAGCTCCCACAGGTTCGTTGAACTCCTACCAGTTTGGCTCGTATTATTGCTTCCAATCGTATGACGCTCAGTGGGCAAGCGAACATATCCCGAACGACTCGGGAGGTAACATCTACGCCGGATCCTGGTACATCGACAACACGAAACTAGCCCGTGGAGCGGACTTGGAATATCTCGGGACCAACATAGCAGCATATCGTTTTGGCTATTCACCCTCGGGACCTACCTCGACCAGCGGCCCCTACGAAAAAAAGACTAACAAAGCGGAAGATGACTGGTCTGATCTGATCAACCTTACCTGGCTCCTCAGCACAAACACACCCCAATCGAATTACCTCGAGACCATTAGTCAACGAGTCAATTTGGATCAGTGGCTGAGGTTTTTTGCCGTCAACTCTCTGGTATTAAACATGGAAACCACGCTCGCCACCGGAGCCGGAGATGATTACTCGGCCTATTGCGGCCTGCTGGACCCACGGTTCCAGTTATTGAACCACGACAACGACACCGTGCTTGGCCAAGGCGACGCGGCGCCAAGTTGGACAAGATCCATTTTCAAGGCCGCCGATTTACCGGTAATAAGCCGGTTTCTCAAGCATCCCGACGTCGCGCCCCGATACTTTGCTGCACTCAAAGAGCTGGCCGATTCCGTGTTCACCCCACCTGAAGTCGGTCGGATTCTGGACGAGCAACTCCAGAACTGGGTTCCGGCCTCATACATTCAGAGCATGAAGGACGTCGCGGAACGGCGTCGGACCAATGTCTTGGCTCAGATTCCGCTACGACTCACAGCCCAAAGTTCCCTGGCCCTCAGTAACGGTTTTCCGAGGACCACTTCGCCGCTGACATCTCTTTCCGGAAAAGCCAACGGGATCAAGACGAAGGGCATCCTGGTCAATGGTCAACCAGCCGTTTACAGCGCCTGGGAAGGGAAATGGTCGCGGAGCGGTGTGGCGCTTTCGCCCGGGATTAACCGAGTACTGGTTCAGGCCGTGGATGCCAGCGGAGCGGAGTGTGAGCGTGTTACGATCGATCTATGGTACGACGACAACTCGGTATTCAACACAGGCGGAACCGTCGCCAGCAACACTACTTGGACGGCTGCGGGCGGACCTTACCAAGTCATTTCAACGTTGACGGTTTCCAACGGCGTTACCCTAACCATCGAACCCGGCGCAAGCATTTATCTGAACCCAGGCGTCAATCTGGTAGTGGCCGACGGGGGTCGCCTTCTGGCTGAGGGCACCGCTGTCGCCCCGATCCGTTTCACCGCTGCCCCCGGCTCCACCTCGTCCTGGGGTGGAATCATCATTAATGGCTCCGAGGGATCCCCTGAGACCCGAATTTCCCATGCCTATTTCCAAAACAATAACAGCACTTGCATCCAGGTCACGGCTGGTACGCTGGACCTGAGCCACGCCCGGTTTGGCACGACCACCCGCCAATACCTGTCCCTGGACGGCGCCTCGTTCCGGGTAAGCCAATGCTACTTTCCTTCTGCCACATCCGCGTTCGAGCTGGCCCATGGCACAGGCGGGATCAAAGCCGGAGGCAGGGGTATTTTCCGGAATTGCTTCTTTGGCACGGCCAACGGCTACAACGATGCGATCGACTTCACGGGGGGGAATCGCGATCTTAACCAGCCCATTCTTCAGTTCTATAATAATGTGTTCATGGGTTCCGGCGACGATCTGCTGGATCTCGATGGCACTGACGCATGGATTGAAGGGAACCTCTTTTTGAACAACCATCGCAATGGATCCCCAGACAGCGCCAGCGCAATCTCAGGTGGCAATGCTGGAGCGGACACGTCCGAGCTGACCATAATTGGCAACCTCTTCTATAATTGCGATCATGCTGTGACCGCCAAACAAGGCAACTTCTACACTCTGTTGAACAACACGATAGTGCGGATCACCAACACCGGTGGTGAGGACTCTGCTGCGGCCGTGATGAACCTGCGCGACGAGGATCCGACTCCGAGCACCTATGGAGCGGGGATCTACTTCGAGGGTAACATTGTAGTTGATGCCACGTCTCTAGTCCGGAACTACAACCCGGCGCAGAGCGTCGTAACCATGGTCAATAACCTATTGCCGCTGCCATGGGTGGGAACCGGCAGCGGGAACTCGACGAATTCCCCACGGCTGGCTTACTTGCCCGAGCCTGCGGAGACGCAGTTCACCTCCTGGGAAGAAGCGCAGGTTCTGAGGGAGTGGTTCAGCTTGCAAGCTGGGTCCCCCGCATCGGGCAGTGGACCCAACGGTCAGGATTTGGGTGGGGTCATTTCCATCGGAGCATCCATTTCGGGCGAACCCCCTTCGCTCACCTCCTCGAATTCCGCACAGCTGAAAGTGGGTGTGCTGCGCGCCGGAAACGGTATTCCCGACACGGGCTTCCCACTGGGTTCCGGATACACCCACTATCGGTGGCGGCTCAACGAGGGGGCGTGGAGTGGGGATACCCCGATCGCATCACCCATTCTGCTGTCGAGTCTCGCGGATGGAACCTACCGTGTCGATGCGGTTGGCCGGCGGGATTCCGGCTGGTACCAGGATGCCGCAGAACTCGAAGGACCCATCACTCACTCGCGCCCCTGGCAGGTTGACAGCGGCCTTGTGGGCCTGCGTATCAACGAGGTTCTCGCCCGCAACAACCTAACCTTGGTTACGAATGGAGAATCCCCGGACCTCGTAGAACTGTTCAATGCTGGCCAATATACAATTGACCTCGCCGAGAAGGGGCTCACCGACGACCCATCGATCCCGTACAAGTTCCAGTTTCCTTCAGGCGCCACGATTGCCCCGGGACATTACCTGGTTCTGTTCGCAGAGAGTGGGCCCGATCCCTCCCGATACACCGGGTTCGGCCTGGGGCAGAATGGGGACTCACTGTATTTGTTTCATAGGCCAGGCGACGGGGGCGCGCTCATTGACGCCGTGCACTTTGGTCCCCAATTAGTCGACCTCTCCATAGGCCGCCTTTCGAGTGGGGCCTGGGCGCTGTGCAAACCCACTCCCGGGCTTCCCAATCTTATGCAGCCTGTTGGCAACCCGCAGTTATTGCGCCTGAATGAGTGGTTTACCGCCGGTTCGGCAGCCTTGCCTGATGATTTTGTCGAACTGTACAATCAGGAACTGCTGCCTGTGGACATGGGGAACCTCTACCTGAGTGATGCCCCCAATGGCACCCCAGACCGTCACCGGATTACCCCTTTGAGTTTTATCGCCCCGCTGGGATTCTTCGCTTTCCAGGCCGATGGCAGCACAAACCGCGGGCCGACACATCTTGATTTCAAACTCCGGGCCGAAATGGGGGGCGTCGGCTTGTTCGATGCCAAACTCACGGTAATTGACCGGGTGTTTTATGGACCACAGACTGCCGGAATATCCGAGGGCCGCTACCCGAACGGATCGCACACTATGGCCAGCTTCCTTACCCCCACCCCTGGCTCAGGAAACCCCGCACCCCAGGGAGATGTTGCGATAGTTATGGTCAGCTACTCGCTGATTCCACTCACGAACACATGGCGATTCTCAGCCGAGGGTGCTGATTTGGGCACCTCGTGGCAAAGCCCAGACTACGATGACTCCCTCTGGGCCAGCGGGCAGGCATTGCTGGGCGTCGATGCCAACACCTCCTACCCCTCCCCGATTCTCACGCCCTTGCCGCTGACGAATGCATCCGGCAATTTCATTACGACCCGATATTTCCGAACCTCGTTCCAGGTAATGACCAACCTTGCCGGTTTTACGATCGACACCGGTGTTTTTGTGGATGACGGCGCTGTGTTTTATCTCAACGGAGGAGAACTGGCCCGCCTCCGCATGCCGTCGGGAACAGTTACCTTTTCTACTCTGGCAACGAACCAACCCGCCGAAGGGACCCGAGAGACTATAGCCGTTTCCGCCGCAAACCTTTCCGTTGGATTGAATACCCTGGCGGTTGAAGTGCATCAATCTGCCATCGGCAGCAGCGACTTGGTCTTCGGCCTCAGCATGACAGCTTCCTTCACAACGCGGATCACCAATTTGAACGACCTCGTGCTGAACGAAGTGTTTGCAGCTAACAGGTCCTTCGCCCATTCGAATGGATCGGTCACCGATCTTGTGGAACTATACAACCCGTCAAGCGATCCCATCACGCTGGAGGGATACAGCCTCACGGATGACCTTGCCTCGCCACGCCGGTGGGTCTTTCCACCTGGGGCGCGCATTAGTCCTGGCGAGCCGTTAGTCATCCGGTGTGATCCAGATTCACCTGCCTCGACAGAAGTTGTCCCCTCTCTCAACACTGGCTTCGGCCTGGATACCGATGGCGACGCGGTCTACCTGTTCGACAACTCTATCACTTTGAAGGACTCGATCGCGTTTGGCCCCCAAGCGGCTGATTTCTCCCTGGCCCGAGTGCCGGATGCCTCACCCGATTGGCGCATCGCGCTGCCCACTCCAGGCTCGGAGAATATTTCCGCTGAAACCGCGAGTTCCGCGGGGCTGCGAATCAACGAGTGGGCGGCCAGCGTAGATAGCGGACCGGATTGGTTCGAATTGTTTAACCCAGCTCCACAACCGGCCGCTCTCGGTGGCCTCTACCTCACCGACAAGCTCAATAATCGCACCAAGCACCTCATCGCACCATTCTCTTTTATCGGTGTTTCTACTAATGGGTATGTCCGCTTTGTCGCGGACGGGGAGACCTCGCAGGGTCCCAGCCACGTCGGCTTCTCTCTTGATGCCACGGTAGGTGAGGCATTGGGACTCTTCCCGCCCGGCACGGGACCTGCAATTGATACGATAACGTTCGGCCCGCAGACGCCCGGTTGGTCAGAAGGTCGTTTGCCGGACGGGGCCGACCGCCTTGCATTTTTTTCTGAGCCAAGTCCCGGCGAGGCCAACTGGCTACCGCTAATCCACCCGGTGATCAATGAGGTGCTGACGCACACCGATCTGCCGTTGGAGGACGCCGTCGAACTGCATAATCTGTCTGACACCCCGGTTGATATCGGCGGCTGGTATCTCAGCGATTCCAGCCGAGACCTGTTCAAGTACCGTATCGCCGAAGGCACAACCATCCCAGCCGGCGGCTACAAGGTGTTTTATGAATTCCAATTCGACTCGGATCCCCTGGTGAGGTCCAGCTTCTCGTTCAGTTCGGCTCGAGGCGACGAGGTCTGGTTGACAGCCTGCGACGTCAACGGGATTCCAACCGGTTACCGCAGCCACGCCGCTTTCGGGCCCCAATACAATGGTGTTTCGTTCGCCCGAATCCAGACGTCCCAGGGAATCGAATTTGCCGCTCAGAGTTTGCTGACGCTTGGAACCTCGGTGACGCGCCACAGTCCGGTCAGCCAATTGAGTCTGTTCCGCACCGGCGAGGGTGCCCCAAACAGCGCTCCTCAAGTGGGTCCGGTGGTGATTACCGAAATCATGTACCACCCGCCCCTGGATGGCACTAACAACAACACTCTGCATGAATTCGTGGAGCTTCACAACCTGACTGCGGACACCATCCCGCTATACGATGTTGCCCACCCTACCAACGGCTGGCGATTGCGCCAGAGCATCGATTTTGACTTCACGACCAGCCATTCCATTCCGCCTGGAGGATTCCTGGTTATGGTCAGTTTTGATCCCGCCAGTGATCCTACCGCCCTGGCGTCCTTCCGGAGTCAATACGGACCTGAGGGTGTGCTGGTGGGACCCTGGTCCGGCAAACTGTCAAACTCGGGCGAAGCGGTGGAATTGCGGGCTCCCGACGCGCCCCAGATCACAGGGGAGGACTCCGGGGTGGTCCCTTACGTGGTGGTGGACCGTGTGGTGTATTCAGCGATGCCCCCCTGGCCGACGGACGTTAATGGCTCGGGCCTTTCACTGCAGCGTAAAGTCTTTCCCGGTTACGGCAACGAGCCTCTGAACTGGGTTGGCGCTCCGCCCAACGTGGGAACCTCGGGATCAATCGACACAGATGGGGATGGTATGCCTGACACCTGGGAAGCTGCCAATGGACTCGACAGGTTCACACCAAACGGAACAGAAGACGAAGACCATGACGGATTCACCAATGAGGAGGAGTATTGGGCTGGCACCAACCCGAAAAACGCTGGCAGTTTCCTGAGCCTCGACACCAAAGCCGGCGCCTCAGGGGAAATCGAAATACGGTTCCTGGCTGCTGCCGGCCGCACGTATTCCGTGGTTTACTCGGAAGCGTTGGGATCCGGCGAATGGCAGAAGTTCGCCGATGTTCCCGCCGCCGTTACTGATCAACACATCGTCATCACCGAGACTCCCGCGGCTGGGCAACCCGGCCGTTTCTACCGATTGATTACCCCGCGACTCCCCTGAACATTTTTGTATCCCGATGCCGATCATCAAGACCCCACTTCGTCACCTGGCTGCGCTGATCCTGCCGCTGCTGGCTGTATCCGCCATGGCACAGGTGACCATCACCGGGGTCGCCGACAAAAAGATCTACAGCGACCAAGCCGTGTTTGTGGTTTCTAACTCGACTGACTATAGCGCCGAAGCCCGGCTGAACGGCACTTCCGTCCCCCTCAACGTTCAGGTACCGCTTGTCAGTCCGGATTATTACGAACTTTCAGTGCGGGCCACTAACAACAGCAGTGGATCGGCGACGAGTCAGCTCGTTCGTTTCCTCGTTGTTGCCAGTGAACGCAATGGGACTGAGAACGGACTTCCTCGCTGGTTTCCCTATCCGCTGATTCCCTCGGCTCCGGCCGAGTTCGTAGGAAGCCATTTTGAGTTGCTAGCGCCGTCAGCATTTCCATCTGGCCTCCCCATACCGGTGGTGGCGCGGGTGGTTAACGAAACCGGGCAGACCCTGCGAGTGAACGGCAGCCTGCAGTTGCCAGGGGAATCTCCGATCGCAGTACTGCGAGGATTCGGTTCGGGTTTCCTGCGAACGAACCATCCGGCGGGGCCGCTCATTTACCCAGCCCACCTCGCCGGCCTATGGGCCACTAACACCATCCACATCGAGCCGTACCCCGTGTGGACGGAAGCTCCTATCCTGATCCAGGGCGCAGTTGCCTGGCCGGAAGGCTCGCGCATTGCGGTGAATACCAGCCTGACCGTCATCGCCGGATCCACGCTGACAATCGGGGCGGGATCGGTGATCCGCCTAGCTCACCGGGTGGACCTGACGAACAACGGAAGCATCCTTATTCTGGGCACTATGGATCGACCCGTGGTGTTCCTTCCAGAGGAGGCGTCAAAACCCTGGGGCGGCTTCATCATGCACGCTCCAAATGCTCAATTACAGGCCAGCGGCGCCATCTTCACGGGTAGCGGTGCCGAGACCTGCTGGTTTGACAGCCAGTTCTGCGCCCGCGCGGGCGCCCCTCACAGCCATCGAGGAGAGCAAGCGCTCATCTCTTGTATCGGCTCGGGAATTTCGGTTGCTCTGACCGATTCCGCCGCTATTTCCTTGGCCGGGCAATTCGGCCATTCCGTTTCGGGCGGTTCTTATGAATTCCGTTTTACGCGCTTTCTCATGCAGCGCTGCACTACCGGCGGCGAATACACTGACGCCCGCTTCACGGTTAACGATAGCGCGTTTATTGAATACCCAGCCGACAACGGGTTGTTTGCTGACGGAGACAACGACGCACTTTACCTGGTCAACGGAACGCATGGGTTCAGCAACACTTTGTTCGGGTTCTGCAAGGACGATGCCGTTGACTCGGGAGCCAGCGGTTCGGGGGTTTTCAACTACCATGACTGCTGGTTCGAGTCCGCCTTTCACGAGGCTAACTCCCTCTCTGGCACCGGCAAAACCGTCACCCACTACCGCACGGTATTCCTGAATAATGGACAGGCCCTCGAAGTCGGGTACGAGAGCCCCAGCGGAACTCTCGCCGGGTGCCTTGCCACAGGCAACCTGGTTGGGGGCCGATTTGGCGATAACTATGATTGGACCTACAATGGCTTCCTTCGCGCCACGGACTCCATTCTGATTCACAATTACCACGATGTCTGGGGCATGACCTGGTCCGACTGGGGCTACCGCACCAGCCGAATGGACATTGTAAACAACTTTCTCACGGCGCCCGACCCGTGGTGGCCGACGAACACGGTGTGGAATCCTGAAGAACACGCCGGCCTGCTCGCACCGTTTTTCAATGGACCCGCACACAGCCCGGTGGGAATCGGCTTTGCCTTGCGGACCAATCGCCTTGACCCTGCCCAGCTTGCCAACGGCATTCCCCTGCGCCTAAGCCGTTTCAGCACCAACCGGGTTTCCGTTCGATTTGAGGCTGAAGGCGCTGCCGGCACTCTGGCAACCGGCACCCTTACGTTCCATCCCGGTGAGACCGTCAAGACGTTTTCTCTTCCGGACCTGTCCACCTCCGATGAGGAGTTGATACGCATACGCCTGAAGGAGCCGGAGAACGCGGAACTCACTGGCCTGGCCGAGATGTTCCTGGTGGCCCCCTCTCCAAACCCCAACGACCCGGTGGTGCTCATTGCCAAAGGGGCCAATTGGCGATTCCTCGATTCCGCCACGAACCTCGGCACTGCCTGGGTGGATCCGACCTATGCTGACGACACTTGGAAAACAGGCGCGGCACAGCTTGGTTTCGGAGATGGCGATGAAATCAGCCAGGTGTCGAGCAATCGACAGGTAACCACCTATTTTCGCCATGCCTTCGTGGTGGATGACCCTTCGGCGTTCACACATCTGACGGTGTACCTTTTGCGCGATGATGGGGGCGTCGTTTATCTCAACGGTCAGGAGGTTTTCCGCAGCAACCTGCCCCTGGGACCGATTGACTATTTGACACTGGCCACCAACGCCCTGGCTCAAGACGAAACCACACTCTTTTACAACCAGACCGTCGCGGCCCAAGTGCTGGTGCAGGAAACCAATATGGCGGCCGTCGAGATTCATCAAAGCTCCACTACCTCGTCCGATCTGAGCTTTGACCTGCACTTGACCGGCACCCCACGCCCCGGCCCAACCCTGCTGAAAACGGCCCATATGACGGATACATTGGTCTTCTATTGGGAGGGGCCGGAGTATTCTTTGGAACGAGCCGACGACCTCGACGGTCCCTGGACTGTGGTGGCCTCGGGAAACCCGTACTCCGTGCCGCTGACCGGAGGCCAGGGCTTTTTCCGATTACGACGTTGACCTTGGGCTGAGCATCCGCGCCCCGGAAGCAATCCGACTGTGGATAACATCCCGCCCGGGACACATCACTTCTCGCTTTTCGAAAAAAGGCCGCGCTCTCGACCGGGTTTTTGGTAAAGTGCCACCGTGGCCTTGACACTTTATGACCTGATTCCCCGGGACGACCGGCCCTCGAACGACGTGCTGCTGACGCGGTTCCTGGACTATGCGGAAAGCCGCAAACTGCAACTGTACCCGGCGCAGGAGACGGCCATCCTGGAGCTATTCGAGGAGAAGAACGTCATTCTCAACACGCCTACCGGGTCGGGCAAATCCCTAGTGGCGGCCGCCCTGCATTTTAAAGCGCTGGTACAGGGCAAACGGTCGGTCTACACCTGCCCGATCAAAGCCCTGGTCAACGAAAAGTGGATCGCTCTTTGCCGGGAGTTTGGGCCGGATAACGTCGGTCTGAGCACCGGCGATGCCACCGTTAACCGGGATGCACCGATCCTGTGTTGCACCGCAGAAATCCTGGCGAACGTTGCCTTGCGGGATGGCGAGGACGCGGATGTGGACGAAGTGATCATGGACGAGTTCCACTATTACGCCGATCGCGAACGGGGAGTGGCCTGGCAGGTGCCGTTGCTCACGCTGCCGCAAGCCCGCTTTCTGCTGATGTCCGCCACGCTCGGCGACACAACCTTCTTTGAAGAGGAACTGACCCGGCTGAACGGCCGACCGACCGCCACCGTTTCGTCCCAGGACCGGCCGGTGCCCCTGGAACACGCTTATTCGGAACTGCCGCTCGCCACCACGCTGGAGAGCCTGGTCGCGCAGGACCGGGCCCCGGTTTACGTGGTGCACTTCACGCAACTTGAGGCCGCCCAAAGCGCACAGGATTTCACCAGCCTTAACGTGTGCACCCGGGAGGAAAAAGCCGCGCTCGGCAATGCCGTGGAGGGGTTCAAGTTCAGCAGCCCTTACGGGCCGGAGATTCGCCGCTGGCTCAAGCACGGCATCGGCCTCCACCACGCCGGTCTGCTGCCCAAGTACCGGGTGCTGGTAGAGCAACTCGCGCAAAAAGGTTTGCTCAAGATCATTTGCGGTACCGATACTCTGGGCGTGGGGATCAACGTCCCCATTCGCACGGTACTCTTCTCCCGTCTGTGCAAATTCGACGGTCAGAAAACCGGGATTCTCAGCGCACGCGATTTTCACCAAATCGGCGGGCGGGCCGGGCGCAAAGGTTTTGACGAGCAAGGCTGGGTGGTCGCGCAGGCCCCGGAGCATGTCGTGGAAAACCTTAAGCTGGAGGGGAAGGCGGCGCGCGACGGTAAGAAAATCGTCAAACGCAAGCCGCCGGAAAAGAACTTCGTTAACTGGGACAAGAACACCTTTTTGCGCTTGATCGCGGCACAGCCTGAGCGGTTGACCTCGCGCTTCCAGGTTTCGCATGGCATGCTGCTCAACGTGCTAGGCCGAGAAGGCGATGGCTGCCTCGCCATGCGACAACTGATTGCGCGGTCACACGAAACTCCCAGAGCCAAGAAGGCCCATGTGAAACGGGCGTGGCAGCTTTTCCGCTCGCTGGTGGCCCGCAACATCATAGAAATCCTGCCGCCTGTTTCTGACGGCCCGAAGCTGCGGGTGAATGTGGAATTGCAGGAGGATTTCTCCATGGACCAGGTGCTGTCGTTGTATCTGCTGGAGACCATCCCGTTGCTCGATCCCGAGGCGCCCGACTACGCGCTGGTGCTGCTGACGCTCGTGGAATCGATTCTCGAAAACCCGGAAGCCATCCTCCGCAAGCAACTCGACAAGCTAAAGGGTCAGAAGGTGGCCGAGATGAAGCAGGCCGGCATAGAATACGATGAGCGCATGGAGGAATTGGAAAAGCTCGAGCACCCCAAACCCAACCGCGAATTTGTCTATTCTACCTTCAACGCCTTTGCCGACAAACACCCGTGGGTGGGCCAAGAGAACATCAAACCCAAGTCCATCGCCCGAGAAATGTTCGAGAATTTCCGCTCGTTCTCGGACTATATTCGCGACTACGAATTGCAGCGCGCGGAGGGACTGCTATTGCGGCATCTCAACAGCGTCTACAAGGTGCTGGCTCAAACGGTGCCCGATTCGGCCAAAACCGAACCGGTGCGCGAAATGGAGCTGTATCTCGGCACCATGATTCGCCAAGTGGATTCGAGCCTCCTGGATGAGTGGGAGAAAATGCGTAACCCTGAGTATGAACGGACCGAGGCCCGCGAAGTGCGGCCACCTGGCGCCGAAGAAGCGGCCAAGGATATCACCCGGGATACGAAGGGATTCACCGCCACGATCCGGAATCGCATCTTTACCTTCCTCCGCGGCCTGGTGAATGAGGATTACGAAACTGCCCTGGGCCACCTCGATGCGACGGAAGACGGTGACGCCCAAGCCTGGACTCCGAAGAGGCTTCAGGACACACTGGACAATTACCACGCCGATCACGAGCGCATCTGCCTGGATCCCAACGCGCGCAATATCCGCCACACTTACGTAAAGGTCTCCGACGACAAGAAACTCTGGCACGTGCACCAGATGCTCGTCGACCCGACAGATCACAACGATTGGGAGGCGGTGTTTGTGGTGGACCTTGCCGAATCCCGCAACGCCGGCCAGCCGGTGATCAGGCTGAGCAGGATGGGCAGTCTGTGAAGGATGAATTGCCAGGGGTCATAGGCCAGAGCTCAGCAGTCAGGCCGGAAGTCAGGGAAAAACATCCAGGTGAGACCGATGAAGCGGCTGGCGAAGCACTTTTCGGCATTTTTGGAGTGACACCTTTTCCGGAGAGGGCCGCTGAGGTCCTCAGAGGACGGAGCGGATTAGACTCGTTTTGGCGCTGTTGGACTGCGTAGCGGCAATGAATCGATGCAAACGCTGCCGGGAATTTCACTCTCAACGCCGGACTGGGTCCGGGTTGAACTAGCCGACGTGCTCAAGGTCCGCCGAATTCCGGCTTCAGCCAGGGCGTGCCAGACCAGTACCACTGTGAGGCGCGCAGCATCTCGACGTGAGCGTCCACAAACAGCACGACGCTGCGCTCGTTGTGCCGTAGTTGCGGTCCTCCCCAGTTTGGGTCTTCGGTGGTTACGCAACCCGTGCAGGGCGCGTCGTTTCCAGGGTCGTGCACGATCCAGCAGCCGGGTTTTTCAGGGGAGCGCGCAGTGACGCATTTCTGGGGGTCCGCGGTGTTGACGGGTTTGGATCCACCATCGGTGAGATGGACGAGAGTGGCGGGGCTCCGCAGGGCGGCGTAATTGCGCCGTGGCCAGTTCTTCTCCTCCCAAATAGAAGGCCAGTCACACCCGCCGAGGCGGAAATTCATTTGGTAGTTGGAGATCATCCGGTCCACGAGCGAGCTGGGATAAAGTTGGTAGAGCTTCTTAAACTCCCGGCTTTGTTTTGGGCACAGAATGAGGTTGGTGACGGTCTGATAGGGTTGTACGAAGTTGAACCAGGCTTTGCGGAAGTCGTTATTGCCGCGCACCTGGAAGGTGTAACAGAACTTGCCGTCGTTATCCTCGGCATACATGCGCGAGGCCATGGCCATCTGGCGCATGTTATTGATGCAACTGGCCTGCAGCCCCCGATCCTTGGCGCGCGACAGTGCCGGCAGCAGCATGGCCGCCAGGATCGCGATGATGGCGATGACAACCAGCAACTCGATCAGTGTAAACGCACCCACGAACAGCAGCCGCCCTCTGCGGGTCCGCACCAAGGGATTCATATCCAAACAGTATACCGCGTGCGGTGGCGGTCAAGTGCTCGCAAACGGAGCTACGGAATGACCAGAACGTAATCGAAACCGGACCGGTCAACCCTACAAAGGAAGTGCATTGTGCTAAGTGTAAATAATGCCAGTGGATTTGGACTAAAACGCAAAAAACTAAACCGACAAGGTTCATTCTGCGCTGCAAGCATCAATTAATCAGTGAGAGAAAACCAATCCGGCTGGGGAAGGCAACGCTACTTTGGATTTTGATCGCACCCTTTCGGAGCTTGCGTTTGACGGCGTTCCCAGCTACGGCTGGCTGACCATTATGTTCTATACCTGCATTCTTCAAGGCTTTAGCAAACCAAGACAGCGGTACAAGGACCACGCGGATGAGTTTACGAACCGTCTCCGATGTTGGATGCTGATTTGTGCGGCTGGCTGGTTGCCCTTTGTGGCCTGGACGCAGAGTGCGAATGCGGATTCAGCCTCTCCCGCTTCATCTGCCGAGACCGCCAGTCGGGTGGTTGAAGATGGCGGGACGGGGCCTTACAAGGCTTTGATGGCTTCCGACAAATCGCTCGCGACCCATACGGTTTTTCGGCCGATGGATCTCAGCACGCTGGGCGATACAATAAAACTGCCAATCGTTGTCTGGGGAAACGGTGCTTGCGCGAATTCACCATGGGAGCATGTGAACTTCCTCTCCGAGGTAGCGTCGCACGGGTTTCTGGTAATCGCGATTGGCTCGATGCCTTCCGAAGGACAGCGGGGCGCCCCAGGCGGCCCAACCAAGTCACCCATGCTGCTGGACGCGATCCAATGGGCAATGGCCCGGAACAACGACAAGTTCAGCCAGTACTACCAAAAGCTCGATACCAACAAGATCGCCGTGGCCGGCATGTCCTGCGGAGGGTTGCAGGCGCTGGAGGTGGCTCTCGATCCCCGGATCTCGACGGCGATGATCTGCAACAGCGGGCTCTTCAGCGACCCGGCAAGCTCCAGATTCGAGTTGCCCAGGGTGGGCAAGGAGCAGTTGGCAAAGTTGCACACGCCGACGATCTACATTTTGGGCGGAGAGAAAGACATCGCCTTCAAAAACGGAATGGACGATTTTAAGCGCATCAATCATGTGCCAGTGTTCGCGGCGAACCTAAACGTGGGGCACGGTGGAACCTACAGCCAGCCGCACGGAGGTGACTTCGCCACCGTGGCGACGGCCTGGCTGCAGTGGCAGCTAAAGAACGACCAGGAAGCGGCCAGGATGTTCACTGGCGATCCTTGCGGTCTGGCAAAGGCGGAAGGGTGGAAGGTGGAAAAAAAGAACATTCCTTGAGCGAACCGTAGCACACCGCGCTCTGAAGGAGTTGCCGGTTTCGGCGCTCATTCGGAATACGGTTAAGGTCGAAGGCTAGAGACTGTTGCTCACCTGACCATTCAGGCCGGTGGCGCAGGAGTTGTCCACCGGCTTCCATTTCACTGTCTGAGTTTTGTATTCCAGAGTGGGTGTAGCCGGTCTTAATCCATCCCAGGAATCCCGCCACCAGATCAGTCTGATTTTCGCATGCGGATAACCGTCAAGGACTGAGCCGGGGCTTCGTAATTGAATATTTCACCCACGGTGATGTTCCCGGTTTGCGGAACCACTGCGCGAGGATCGCCAAAATCGTTCGTGGCCAAGGGGTCGTTGCCGGTCAGCACGGTTTTGACAGCGTTGCAGGGCAGAGTGCCTTGGCCGGTCAACTCGATGCGCAACGGCTTTGGCAAAGCGGCGCCGTTGACGCACTTTAGAATCACATCTCCCGTTTTTGTGTCGCGCACAACCGAAACCACAAAGTCCCTGGCGTGCGCAGGATCCTTCACGGTGGCGTGCAGATAAACATCGCCGCCATGCATGCTGAACAACTGCTGCACGTAGTAGTTGACCGTCAGGACGATTTCCGTGTTTGAGAAATAGATGAGGTTGGGGTTCCAATGCGTGTGTCCGCGCTTGGCGAGCAGTGGCGCGTAGGAGGCAAAAGGAACAACATCCGCGTTGCGTTCGAGGCTGGTAAGGTAAGCCGCCTCAGCGAGCGCTGACCGGAGGGTGGTGCGTCGCCGGTCATCGTGAGCGGCGTATTCACCCACATAGACTTTTGACCGGGCACGATCATAGGAATCGTAACGCTGGAGGTTCTCCCAGAACCACTGCGGCGGCTTATAATAATGCTCATCCACGATCGGGATGCCCAATTCGTCCGCGATTTTCCACCCGGCTTCAAAATCCCGACCGTCCGGGGCCGGGCCGACCGTCCCTATGAGCGTGATCTCGGGATGTCTGGCTTTGACGGCATCGAAAATCAACTTGAAACGCTCTCTAAAGATTGGGGTGATATGGTCCTCGTTGCCGACGCCCACGAACTGCAGGTTAAAGGGTGCGGGATGCCCCGCAGTGGCGCGCACAGCACCCCACCTGGAGGTGACTGGGCCGTTCGCCCACTCGATAAGGTCGAGTACTTCCTGGATATAGGCTGGCATGGCCTCGAGCGGCAGCCCGCGCTGGCCTGTGCCGCCCTGATGATCGGCGTTTTGGCAGCACACTCCGGCCGGCACAACGGGCAGCGGTTTGGCGCCGATATCCTCACAGAATTGGAAATACTCGAAGTAACCCAACCCGACGGACTGGTGGTAGCCCCAGATATTCGGCTGGCCTCTTCGCTGTTCGATGGGACCGACGGTTTCCTGCCATCGGTACATGTTGCCAAGTCCGTAGCCGTGCACGAGGCAGCCGCCGGGAAAGCGCATGAACTTGGGTCTAAGGTCAGCTACCACCAGCGCCAGATCAGAGCGCAAACCGTTTGGCCGGTTTTTGAAAGTCTTGCGCGGGAACAGCGAGATTTCATCCAACGCCACAGCCCCTTTAACCGGTGACAGAATGACCAACCGGGCCGAGTCATCCGACCTGGAGGGCGTCAGCAACGCGGTGAGACGCTGCCACTCGCGCCCGAAAATCTCCACGCCTGCCTCTCCGAGAAGTTCGCCCGAACGGGTCTCGAGCCTGACCGTCAGCCGCGCAGAGGTCTCAAGGTTCCCGCTGCCGCCCCAGCGGTTACCTGTGAACAACTGCCTGGCGAACACCGTGAAGTCGTACTGTTCGCCGGCCTGAACCGCAATGCCATCGAACCCCGAGTTAGCGAGGCCGAAACCGCCGCCCGATTGGTGCGTTTCCACCACCACGTAGTGCGGGTTATTCGGATGCACTGGCACAGCGTCTGTGATTTTCAACACCCCTTGCCCACCATCACGGGCGACCTGTTCCCACGCGGTCAGCGGTGCCCAGTGAGGCTGTTCCGTGGCGCGGTACTCGAAAGACCGGTTTTGCACCAATTCCGCATACAGCCCGCCATCGGCCGCGTAGCTGATATCCTCGAAGAAGATACCGATCAGATCGGGGCTGATCCGTTTGCCGGGCTGGGCGAGGTTTACAGACACGGTGGTGACCGGCCGAGCCGAGGCTGGCTGCAGCGGGACGAGCGCGGTTCCCTTAAGGCTGGCGGGCTCGAAGACATCCACCGGCAGCAAGCCGCCGTCGGCCGCATGGCGTAGCGGCGAAAGGCACGTCTCGCGGTTATAACCGTTGCCACCCGGAATCCTGAAACGGTGATAAGCAATGACCCATTCGTCGCGCCCGGGAATCTTTACGATGGAATGGTGCCCAGCCCCTTTTACAGAGCCGCGCTGGCGGAGAATGGGATTGGTGGCGGCTTTTGTGAACGGTCCCAGGGGTGAGTCACCGGTGGCGTAAGCAACGGAATAGCGCGGATCTCGCGTGTCGAACTCTGACCAGGTGAGATAATATTTGCCGTCGCGCCGGTGAACAAACGGCCCCTCATTGTAACCGGGTGGGGTAATATCGCGGACGTCAGACGGATCAAATGAGATCATGTCCTCGTTCAGCTTGACGGCCTTGCAGCGGCCCTGACCCCAGTAGAGGTAGGCGGAACCGTCCTCGTCCACGAATACCATCGGGTCAATCGCCTGCATTTGGGCGAAATCCGCTTTGGACACCAGCGGTCGGCCCAGCGGGTCTTTAAAGGGCCCGGCGGGCTGTTCCGCAACGGCAACACCGATGTTTTGAGCGGCGCTGTAATAATAGTAGTATTTTTCGTTTCGTGTGGCTATGGCCGGCGCCCATGCATGGATACTGGCCCACGTGAGGTCGCGCGACAGATCAAGGATCACCCCCTCGTCTTTCCAGGTCACGAGATCGCGCGAAGACCACACGCGGAATGAGGTCGAGCGCCATCCTTCCGAGCCGTCTGTGGTCGGGTAGAGATAGAACGTATCGCCGAATACGGCAATATGGGGATCGGCATTGACGCCCGGGATGACTGGAGGTGGCGGAGTCCGATCGAAATCTGGCGCGAGCAGGCGAAGTTCCGCCGGACTAACGGTGATGATACTGCCGTGGCGCTGTCCGGGAACTACGGTCGTTGATGCAGTAACATCATTCCAAGTCCGCCAGTCGCCGGTCTCGCGCACACCATAACGGTGGTTCACATAGTAATCCACGTACAACAGCGTTTTGCCTCCGAGGCCGATCAGGGCCGGGCCCTCCACTCGTTCCTTCTGGATAATCGGCTCCGCAAACAATGTGTAAGGCCCGAGCGGCTTGTCCGCCTGCGCACCGTTTATGGCACCCCAGATGCCCGCCGGTTGATCGTCCGTTTCTTTAAATACGATAAGGTATTTTCCGTTCACCTGGAGCATCGTTGTGTCGATATTGTTAAACCCGGGGTCAAAGAGCATTTTCGGCTCCGTGAACTCCTTGAAATCCCTGGTGAGGGCATAATAGGCACGATGAAATCCACCTTTCGGCGGCGTGGAACCAGGCGCCTCCACATTTGATGACCACATGATGATGTAGTGGCCGGCGGTTGCGTCATAGAACGTCTCGGGGGCCCAGCAGGTTTTTGTGCCCGAATTGCTTTCCATCAGCGGGAGGAACCGCTGCTCCGACCAGTTCACCAGGTCTGCGGAGTTCGCGTAGCCAATGCCTTTATCACTCCAACCGCTAGTCCACACCATATGGAACAAGCCATCGGGCCCCCGCAGAATATGGGGATCGCGCATAAGCCTGGAACCGACGGCAGGTGTGAGAAATACACGGTCCAGATCCGTCCAATCCCGGCCATTCTGGCTATAGGCGAGGTGCAACCCGTCGCCGTTGCCTCGGAAGGAGGTGAAGAGATAAGCGCCTTGTGCACTTAACGACGGCTGTGCGGAAACGAGGACGCCGGTCAACAGCGCCACGTAGACGGCAAAGATAATAACGTTGTTCTTGGGCGACATGGTTGGGAGATCTTAGCATAAGATCGAAGGCATCCGCCAGGAAATCAGACGTCCAAAGCCTTTCCCGGCTATGACAAACCGAGCAGTGTCACTGACAGTCCATTGTCGATTCTGAACCCGATTCTTGCCTGGGACGATTTTCAGCGTTTTGAATATCAGAGGAATACCACCTGTGAATGTCTATGAGCGTTTTACACGTTCACCAGCTTTGCGCTGACATTTAACATTCGCACCGTGTGGGAGTTGGACGAGGTGGACATCGGCGATTTCGTCCTGGTCGCGAACGAACATTAACCATTGCTGGCCAAAGAACTTGTCGCGAAAATCACCTACATCGATCAGGGACGGGGGAAGACCCAGTTCCTTCAATCGGCCGACCACTGCTTTGACTAGACGGTCCTGAACCATAATTCTCCAGGGACTCCGTTTGGGGGTTAGCTGTGTTAATTGATAATGGGTATCTAGCCTAAAACTTCCTACTTCATCAACACGATCGATTACGGAACGGGATATCCGGATTAATGCGGAACGGCTCATCCTGAGTTTCGTTTTCCAATTTGGTCTCAAGTGGCCTGGCAGCGCATTGTTAAGCGCGGCAATCCAGCACATCGTAGCCACCCGGAACCTTTAGCGACAGGGGTGGCCACTTCGAAGGAGGCAAACCCTCACAAAGGTCAATCAGCCGATCGCGCAAGAATCATAGAAGCGTTGCGGCCCCGGTGAACTGTTAACGGGAGGGCCACCATTAGGAAGACGGCCCAAGCTGCCGGACCACACACGGTGGAAAACTTGCGTGGTGGAGATCTGTTAGCATAAGATTACTTATCGCACGCCGAACCCAAAATGAACCTGAATCGCCGCCGGCAGCTGATAGATCGTCTGAGCTTAAGCCTGATTGTTTTGCTGAGCCTGGTGTTTGCCGCTGTGATGCGGGCTGAGGGCACCTCTGATCGGGTGAAGCCTGCGTCCGTGCGGGAGGTCATCATCGTCTTCAAAACTCACTTTGACATCGGCTATACGGATATGGCCAGCAACGTGGTGCAACGCTACCGCACCACGATGATCGACCAGGCACTCCAGGTGGCTGAACAGAATCGCAGTCTGCCACCGGAGCAACAATTTGCATGGACGATCCCTGGCTGGCCGATGAAAAAGATTCTTGAAGATGGGCCAGGCCAAACACCGCAGCGCCGGCAGAACGTGCTACGGAGTTTTCATGAGGGGCGATTCGTGGTTCACGCCCTGCCGTTCACGACCCACACAGAATTGCTGGAAATAGAGGATCTTGTTCGTGGGCTGGGGTTTTCATCACGCCTATCGCGGGAGAACGGCAAATCATTGCCTCGGGACGCAAAGATGACCGATGTGCCGAGTCATTCGTGGATTCTCCCAACCTTATTGAAAGCTGCTGGAGTGGATTTTCTTCACCTGGGCTGCAACCCCGCCAGCAGTTCACCGGCGATCCCATCCTTGTTTTGGTGGGAAGGGCCGGACGGTTCACGACTCCTGACCATGTACTCAGCGGGGAGCTATGGAGCGGGTCCGATTCCGCCGCCCGACTGGCCCCACGAGACCTGGCTGGCGATGGTCATGACCGGCGACAACCACGGTCCGCCGCGGCCGGAGGAAGTCACCCGCGTTCTGGAGGAAGTGAAACAGAAGCTGCCCGGGACCAAAGCTCGTGTCGGTCGTATTTCCGATTTCTACGATGCCCTCATGGCTGAGAAGCCGGAGCTTCCCGTCGTGCGCGGAGACATGAGCGACACCTGGATTTATGGTCCAATGGCAAACCCGGATGGAATGAGCGTCGCGCGCCGCGTCCGACCGGCCATCGCGGCTGCAGAATTACTGGGCAGTGAACTCCAAGCTTGGGGTGCAAACTTCCTGAGCGTTCGAACCAGCATCGCGGAGGCATACGAGCAAAGCCTGTTGTACGGCGAACACACCTGGGGTGGGGCATTCACGTGGATATATGGGCAATATCGGTTGAGTTACGGAGAGGACTGGCGCAAGGAACGCAGGCAAGGCAAGTTCCAGCGCATCGAGGCTTCCTGGGATGAGCACAGCGCCTACATTGCGAACGCGCAAAACATCATCGCCCCGTTGCTGCGTTCAGAATTGGAGGTTTTGGCACAAGCGATCAACGTTCCTGGCCAAAGAGTGGTGGTGTTCAACCCCCTGCCGTGGAGCCGATCGGGAATAGTCACAGTAAAGCTCAAAGGCGGGCTCGGACGCATCACCGAAACAGGGACGGGGAAACCGGTGGTGACGGCACTGGCCGGAGAAGACGCCATCGCTTTTCTCGCAACTGACATTCCGTCCTGCGGCTACAAAACCTTTACCCTGCTAACAGCACCCACGGAAGAACCGGAGCAAACTGGGGCGTTGCAGACCAATAGCACGCTGGAAACTGGCTTTTTCAGACTGGTGCTCAACCCGAAACGAGGGGTTGTGCAGTCGCTGATCGACAAACGAACGCAACGAGAATGGGTGGATGCCGGTGCTCCCCAAGGCTTCGGCCAATACCTCTACGAGCGATTTGATCGAGACCACGTGCAGGCGTTCGTTAAAGCCTACGTGAAGATCGATGTCGATTGGGGAATAAACGAACTCGGGAAGCCCAGCCTGCCACCGGCTTCACAGACCCCCTGCAGGGCTGCGACCCCGGAACGCTTCCAGGTCCGATATGAACAGACCCCGCTTACTGTGAGCGCCGTAATGGACGCCCCGGCGGGCAACGTTCCCCACGCTGTGACCGCGCGATGGACACTCTATCACGATCAACCGTGGGTGGATTTCGAGTTAACCGTCCAAGATAAGCCACTTGACCCCTGGCCGGAGGCCGGCTGGATATGCCTGCCATTCAAGCTGGATGACCCAGCGTTCCGCTTGGCCAGGCTGGGTTCGATTGTTGACCCGGCCAAGGATATCGTTGCCGGCTGCAACTTCCACCAGTTCGCATTAAACGGGGGGATGACCATTTCCGACCCCACCGGCCAGGGAGTAGGTTTGTGCCCGCTGGATTCACCATTGGTGAGCCTGGGGGAACCCGGTTGTTGGAAGTATTCCAAGAACTTCACGCCCCGGAAGCCGCGCGTTTTCGTCAACTTGTTCAACAACCAATGGAGCACGAACTTCCGTTTGTGGAACTCGGGCACCTGGACCTCGAGGGTGCGGCTGTGGTCGGTGGATCAACCAGACCCCGAAAAGAATTTGGTGACCCCCTCTGAAGAGTCCCGTTCTCCGCTGCTCACCGCTATCGCAGAGGGTGACGCGGGTAAACTGCCCGCGACCCAGCCAGGGCTCCAAATCTCACCGCGCGGTGTGAAGGTCACGGCATTGGGGCCTAATCCCGATGGCGAAGGGCTTATTTTGAGGCTGTGGGAACTTGCGGGACGCTCCGGCGAATGCAAAGTGCAACTGCCGCTGGACCTGGGCATCCGATCCGCCCAACCGGTTGACCTGCGAGGACGGCCTACAGGCAAACCCATTTCCGTGACCGCGGGGCGATTTCAGGTTTCGGTGCGTGGTTTCGCTCCGGCAAGTTTCACCCTGCATCCATGATGAAAAGCGGTTTTGCACATCCGATCCGCTTGGTTCCTTTAGTCACCGCCGTCACGGCCACTAGCGGGTTTCTGTCGGCATTCACGCCAGTGTCAGCCTATGCTCCTTTGTAGTTATGCTGGCGCTTATCCCGGAAACCAAGGGACACACGCTGCAAGAAATAAAAAGCAATATTATGACCAGTCGCCAAAGAATCCTAGCTGCCATCGACCATCAGCCCACGGACCGCGTGCCGGTGGATTTCGGCGCCCACCGGTCAAGCGGAATCATGGCCATTGCGTATCGCAAACTGCGCGAGCACCTCGGTCTGCCGCGAAAGCCGATCCGGGTCTATGACATGATCCAACAACTGGCGGTCATCGATGAAGACGTGCTGCAGCGGTTTGAGGTTGATGCGATTGAAATGGGGCGCGGCTTCTGCCAGGACGAACGGTCCTGGAAACCTTGGCAATTGCCTGACGGCAGCGACTGCGTGATCCCTGCCTGGGTGGACGTTCGGAAGGAGGGGCATGACTGGATTATTTATAGCCCGAGCGGAAAGCCCATGGCGCTTCAGGCCGCCGGCTCGCTTTATTTCGAGCAAATTTACTGGCCGTATCTAGACGGCGTGCCGGACGATTTGAGCGATCTGCGCGTTCGCATGCAAGACGTCAGTTGGTCCTTGCCGACCCCGCCACCGCCAGGCACAAACCTCGAGTCCGGGGCGAGGGTTCTGCGCGCGTCGACTGACCGGGCCATTGTGGCTCTCTTCGGCGGAAACCTGCTTGAGTGGGGCCAGATCCTGTGCCGCAACGACATGTTCTTTATGCTCCTCGCCGGTGATCCCCGGCGGGCGCACCGCCTGCTGGATCAGTTGGTTGAGATTCATTTGTCGAATCTCGAAACGTTCCTTGGTGCGGTGGGCCAGCACATCGACATCATCTTGTTTGGTGATGACCTGGGCATGCAAACTGGGCCGCAAATTTCACCGCGCATGTATCGCGAGTTCTTTTTCCCGCGTCAGCGCATTATGTGGCAGCGGGTGAAACAACTGGCGGACGTAAAGATCATGCTGCATTGCTGTGGCGGAGTGCGACCGCTGCTTGATGACTTGATCTTGGCCGGCCTGGACACGATCAACCCGGTACAAATCACCTGTACTGGCATGGATCCTATGATGCTGAAGCAGGATTTTGGTTCGCGGCTTTGTTTTTGGGGAGGTGGTTGCGACACACGTAGTGTTTTGCCCAGGGCAACACCTGGCGAGGTGCGTCGGCACGTGCTGGACCAGTTGAGGATCCTCGCACAGGGGAGCGGTTTCGTATTCCAGCAGGTGCACAACATTATGGCCGACGTTCCACCGGAGAACATTGTGGCCATGTTCGACACCGTCCGAGAATTTGGTGCAGAATTTACTGCGGGAGGGTAATAGCCAACCCGTGTTCCCGAAATCACACGGTTTTTCCCGGCGGGAGGAGCTTGTAATCTGCATGGGGAGTATGGTACGACCCGGACCGCTCCAGCGAACCACAAGGTTTGCTCCCAGCACGGTGCGCCATATGTGCCTCGGCCTCCCCCCTGTCATAAGTGGTTTGAGAAGGCAATTCAATCGAGAGGCTTTACGGCCAAAAGCGTTAATCGGGGCCACCACCAGGTGATTTTGCCCTGGTCGTCGGCGAGGCCAAGCGCCTCCCGAACATGTTTGGAAACCGTCCGCACAGCTTCGTGCACCTTTTCCCGATTCTCGATTGGCGTGGCTGAGGTGTCGAGCCACCAGCGCATGTCAGGCTGCTTGAGGGGATGCAATTCGGAACGAACGATTCTCAGACCGACCCCGCGCACCAGGCTCTCCCAGGTCTTTCTGGAGAGCAACCGATTGTGGCTTGGATCGTGCCATTTCTCAACCTGGTGGAGCCATTCTTCCGTCTCCGGGTCGTCGTCGGGCAAGCTCCCGTCAATCACCAACAGGTGACCGCCGGGCTTGAGAACGCGCGCCGACTCACAGACAAACTCTCCCGGGGAACTAAAGTGGTGGGGTGCCACTCGTGAGGTGACGAGGTCGAAGGTGCCATCATGAAACGGCATTTGCTCCGCAGCAAACATGCGGATTTCGACGGCGTACCCGGCGTCGGCACAGAGCTTTTGCGCGTTAAGGAGCATGCGCTGGGACATGTCACCGGCGGTCACCTCCCAACCTTGACCCGCGAGAAACAGTGCGGTGTGGCCTCCCCCAGTGGCCACATCTAGTGCGGTTCCGCCTTCGGGAACCGGCATCCCCGCCAATCCCATGGCCACATCCCGCGTATCCGCCAGGATATGAGACTTTCCATAACGGTCGCTTTGCCGGTCAAATTGAGCTGCCGAAGCCGACTGACCGGCATCGAGCACAGGTTCACACGTTGGAGATTTACCAGGTTTCATTCCACCAGCGGTAACCTACCAAGCCCGACCCACCTGGTAAACCGTACATTCTCATCACACCAGCCGACGCAACTCATTTGCATCAGTCTTCCGCGCGTTCACCGTGCGGGGCCATTTTTACCAGCTTGGGATCGAACTGACCCAGGATCGTCACCAGGTCGTGCTGAGCAGCCATGACCGCGTGAATGTTCTTATAGACCATGGGTACTTCGTCCAACCCCGCGGAGATCAAGGTAACCCCCTTCTCGCGAAGGAAAGCATTCACCCGCTTCCAGTCGAAGGTCTTGTTCGCCTGCGTGCGGCTCATCACACGACCGGCCCCGTGAGACGCTGAATTCAAGGACTCCGGGTTGCCCTTACCGCTGACCACAAACCCGGGCGAAGCCATCGAGCCGGGAATGATGCCCAACACCCCTTCCCCCGCCGGAGTGGCTCCTTTACGATGAACGATGACTTCCTTTTCAACGCCATTGATCACGTGCTTTTCTTTCCAGGCGAAGTTGTGATGGTTTTCCAGGTCCAGCAAGACCTCGGCGCCGAGGTTCGCGGCCAAGTGTTCATGTATGAGGGCGTGATTCGCGGCGGCATATCTGCCCATTAACTCCATGGCGGCCCAGTACTCCTGGCCTTCCTGGGAATCCATGGACAGCCAGGCCAGCCGCTTTAGTTCGCTGGGAAGATCCGGGAACTGGCTAAAGGCGAGCTTGCTGTAATAATCGCACACGGCGGCTCCCGTCCCGCGGCTGCCACTGTGCGACAGCAAAGCCAAATAGGTGCCCGGCTCCAGCCCGTGGATACTCCCGTGAGCAGTGAAAAAACCAAATTCCACAAAATGGTTTCCGCTGCCGCTGGTTCCCAACTGAGCCCAAGCGCGGTCTTTATTTTGTTTGGTGACGGGACTAACACCCCAATCGGAATCCAAAACCTCGTGTTGACGGCGGTTCTTGAAGGTGGCACCTACGCCGAAGCGGGTCTCGGCTTCGATGGCTCGCGTGAGTCGATCCGGGTGGCGCTCCAATTCGCGCAGCGGAATATCGAGCACGGTCATCTTCATGCGACAGGCAATATCCACACCCACGGCATAAGGAATGACGGCGTTTTCGGTGGCCAGCACACCGCCAATGGGCAGGCCATAGCCCACATGAGCATCGGGCATGAGCGCACCCGCCACCGCCACGGGCAGCAAACAGGCTTTCTCCATCTGCATGACCGCCTCATGCTCCAACCCCTCGCCCCACTTGCGGTATTTTACCGGCTCTGCGCGAGGTGGGGCGGGAGCTTTGAGGATGGCTTTTGCCAACTCTGCGCGCAATGGGTCTTCGGCGAACGCAGCCGGATTCGCCAGAATCGCTTTAAGTTCCTCCTCCAACCTCGTCTTGTCACCACCGCCGAGGATGAACTTCGACACGAAATCTGTCGCTCGCCGGGTAGCCTCCCCTAATGGCACCCCCAACCGCAAAAAATCTTTTGTGTTCATGCGGTTAACAGTCTACCCAAGCGGTCCCCGCAAAGCACGCTCACCCAACAGAGCTGCTTCTTTATCAGCCACAAACGCCGGAGTCCGCTGAGGAAAGCCCACGTCTTCCTGCGGGACCATCCCCACAGGTTGAATCGTCATTCCAGCGTGATTTTACCTCGATAAAAGACGGGCTGTGTCTCAGTGTTTGAAGTCGTGTACACCACGGGCTGGTTAACAGCGGAAATATTCGTAAAGCCCGGGACTGGAGTCCACGTTCCCAGCACAAGATCCGCAGTGCTCTCCAGGCTATATCGCCGGACGCGGCCCTCGTAACCAATCCCAGCCGCCTGCAGCGCGAAAAAGGAGACGGACGCTGTGGGTGGATCAAACGTGGCCTCCAATCTAAAGAAGTCGTCGCCATCGACCGGGTTCGTCCCGGCCAAATACTCATGCAGATTCGAGGCGCCATCTTCATCCTCGTCTGTCTGCCCACCGAAGGACAGACCGCCCAGCCACGCCTGTTCCCAGGCATCCGGCAGGCCATCTTTGTCACTGTCCGTCGCCACGGTGCCGAAGTCGATGCGGCTGGACTGGCCCGGCTCAGGCACCCGGTAAGTGGTTTGCCCAATCACCCCGACGGGATCGCGCGCCACGATGAACAACGTATCGCCTACAAGACTGGCATCCGGATGCACCAGGGGAGCAAAAGCCTCCAGGGGAATGCGCAGCACGTAAAAGTTTCCCGCACCCACCGTGCCGGTGGCCACGGGCGCACCCCCAGCCGTGCGACGCGCTTCAACGACCACCCCCGGCTGATCCGGCGTGACCAATTGCCCGCCGATCGCAATCGTGCCGTAAAGCACGTTGTCCGGCGCCGGCAACTCCGCGCGCACCACCAGCGCACCCAGGCCCAGCGCCGCGGCCAGCAGCCCCAATCCGCACACACGAAGACACCGCCTGCGCCACAGATTGCCAACCCCACTGCAACGATTCACCACCCGCGGAGTTCTCATCGATGAAAATGGTTTCATATTCAGGCTCCTCTCTTGTTTAATTGCCCGAGTAAGCATAGGTTTGGAAGAAGATCTTGATATCCCCGACCGTGTTAATAAAAGTCTCGAGCCCCTGGTTCGGCTCGTAGAGAAACGTGCCACCGGGGATGATGAGCAACCATTCGGTGTTCCACACTGAACGGCCGATCAACCGCGAATCGTTGATAGCCTCCGCAGGGGTGAAGTAACCGCTGTCATGGTAAGCCCGGAAACTGGAGAAACGGCGGATCTCCGCCAATGAATCGCTGAGCGAATTATTGGCCGGAATCCAGGCGGCATTTTGAAGACTGGAATATCCGATCGGGAAGGGAATAGGTATCTTTTGATCCACCACTCGCCACTCCCGGGTTTCCAGGTTGCTCCCCGAAGGCGACCGCATCACGTCCGCACCAACGGGCACCAGGTAAACGCGCGGCGTCACCGACAGCCCGGACCCGTTATAATCCGCAAACCAAACCCCGACCGACCGGACCTTGGTCGCAAACAACGAGGAATCGTAGGCACTGTCACCACCCCCCAGCGGCCAGCCGAAATAATTCAAACCGAAGGTAACGGTGGTGGGGAACCGCAGCACCAGGCCAGGTTGTGCTCCTGCCGTTTCCGGAGCAAATGGACGGCAATAGCGGCGGAACTCGGGAACCTCCCACAGATTTGCGACCAGGTGTTTTTTCAACTCAGCCCGCCAATCCGCATCGGCATGCTCCCCGAGCCGGAACAGTTCCCGCCGCAGGGAGAAACGCCCCGTTTCGGTTTGCGGGTTGTTGAACCCCATCTGCCCTTTGAGCACCGCAAAATTCATCCCCAATCGGGCTAATGGATCCGCCAACCCATGCCGACCCGCGACCGGCACTCCGCCTTCCATCTGGCCGAGGCTGCGTTGTCGGATGATATCGGTGAGAAACTCCCGTCCTGCACCATTATCACCGCCCAGCAACTGAGTTTCGAAATCGTAAGCCACAGCTGCCAGAAAGACATATCGGGCCGCCAAATCGAACTGGGCGCGATACTTCTGAATCGCGTCGTTGCGGAAGATCCGGAACGTCATGTCCCGATACCGATGTTCCTGGGTCTGGGCCGCCATATTGCGGCGGAACGCGGCGCGTTCTTCGACCAACCGCTGGCCTTTGGCCAAAGCCGCCTGGTAACGGCCGGAGGATTGCTCGAGAGCCTGAGCCAATTCAAAGGCCTCCACGCGCGAGACAATTTCCTGGCGCAGCAGGTCTTCCATGACCTTAAACTGCTGCTGCACTTCGTAGGCAAACCCCTGGGCGTCGATCTCGAAACTGGTCTGCTTCTCCAACTGGTTTCGGGCTTCGACCAATCCCTCGCCAATCGTCTCGAACGTAATCGCCCCAAACTCCAAACCGGCCGTCCCCGCGAAGGCAGCAGCGGCCACCCCGCCCCGCAGCGCCGCAAAGGCGTCGGTAGAGAAACCAATCGACTTCGGCATGGCGGTCATGGTGACCTCGGCTGCTTTCTGGATTTTGTAGCTGGCGAATTTCAAAGAGCGTTGGGCCGCCTTGGCCAGCACCATCGCGCCTTTCAAATAGAGGGCTTCCTTGGTCTCCTCGTTACGAATTCGCACGGTCTCCTGCGCCACAGCGTAGCGCGCCTCCAGGAGGTCGATGTGATCCTGAATCTTCTGGAGCAGGTTATCATAATTCAACTGCGCCCGCTGAAGTCGTGCGTGAGCCTGCACCATTTCAGAGAGAGCGATTTGAACCTCTCCAGGAGCCCGGCGCTGCCCCCAACCCGAAGGTGCCACAAACCCGAAGTCGGCCGGAGTGAACGGATAACTGACCTGCAACACGTCGTTGGTGAATCGGTCACCGGGTTCCGTGGCTAAGTCCTCCGGGAAGAAAAACTCTTTCTTGCCGAAAGCGAAGTCAAACATGGTGCCCGGGGTGGAATGGTCGATGTTCTGGATCTGCGAATAAAACGCCGTAAACGTCTGGCTCGCGGGTGCGGTGTCCCCGTTAAGCTCCACAGTATTCACATACATGTAATGGTAAAGATCCGGACCATCATAACCGGAAGGATACGTGCCGCCCGGCCCGATATCGCCAACGTAAGGATAACCAAACACCTCAATCAGGCGGTTTTTGTAGTCCCGTTCCTGCTGCTGGGCGTTGATCGACATGTCATCCACGCTGTCCTGCAGGGCCCGCAGCGATTGTGACAACTGATTGGCGTGGTTAAACACCGTTATCGTGTTGCCCATCATGCTGAGGGCGCGATCATAAATTTGTTCGAAATGCGTCTTGCCGGCCGAAATATGCGTTGGATCGATATCGAACGGCACGACATTCTTCGCCAATCCCAGTGGGTTGAGTCCCAGGTCGGCTTTGTCCAACTGGTCTTGCACTGTGTTGAAGGCCGCCACGATTTCGCTGAGTTCCTGCACCGTTGACCGATCAATCTTCTGGATTCCGACATGGTTGGTCTTCGGATCTGTGGCCGGCAGAATCGCGTTGGCCATCGCCCAATCGAAGTACGCACCCTGGCCCGCACGCCGTCCCCATTCCGAAAACCCCCATGCCCGGTCCGGATTCGTATCCTTATATCCCTGATACTGTCCGTCGGGGGCGTCGACATACTTCAGTCGATACGTCAGGTCCAGGATTTCCGCACCCGTCTTCGCTTTGGCACTGGCAGCGCGCACGAACTTACGTTCATCCTGGTAATCTACTTCCACCGGGATGCCCGCCAGCAAAATATCCTCCGTGCGCGGTTCCCAAGTGTAATTGGGATTGCGCAGGAGCTCATAGTAGGTCTTCGTCGACGTCAGGTAATGCCCCCACGCATCTCCGTGTCCTTGCGGATACATGATGCGGCCGTCCTCCGCATTGACCAGACCATCCGAGTTCTGGTCGCTCATATTGTATGTCTGAGAATAAGCGACCTCCCCCTCGTTCTTGGTGAAGTTCCAGATCAACCGGTTGTAGAAGGGTGGGGCCTTGACCGTGGCAGAGCGGTCATCCCGACCGCGCAGCAAGGCCAATTCCTCCTCGAGGAGGGAATCGAGTTGGTTCTGGAAGGTGAAGATCGACGGTGCCAGCGTACCGTAACCCGACTGGTCCGTCCGGAAACCGATGGTGGGATCTGCCGCATCTGCATAGGCTTCATTGCCAAGCAGCATATAGAATTCCGCGACCCGCCCGGCCGCCAACAACAGCGCATTGTTCGCTGCAGAATCATTGATCTGTTCCACACTGTCAATGCTCAGGCGCCGGCCGCGGCGCAGGACCGTCTCGTAAGCGGAGATCAAGCCGATACTGTTCAGGTTATCAGCACTGGGATTAAATGCGATGTCACCTTCGTAACGGGACCCGGCCTGCTGGATCATGCTCGCGTAGGTGGCAGTGGGTGACTCGTGAAAGTCCTTGGAACGGGCTTCGAAGGGATTGAGACCCAGGACCGCCCGTTTAATCCAGCCGGGAGCCAGCTGTGCCTCGCCGCCGCCAATGACGCCTACCCAGTCACTCCAGTTGGTCTCACCGTTGATGGCATAGCCTCGATAGCGGCAAACGAAATAGTTGTCCGAGAGAGTCAGCAAGCTGGAGGTCCCGCCGTCACCAATCGTGATGTCGTTCATGCCGTGTCCACCGCCGAAATACGTCCAGCCATTGAGGACCAGTGCCTCGTTGTCCAGGTAAGGCAGATTCGTTCGGACCGAGGTATCTCCCGCCGGCTGATAATACCACTCAAACTCCAGAGGTTCCGGTACCCCGCCAAAATCCGCGCTATGCCGCAACGTCAGTTTCTCGTCGAACACGTTGTCCGGTAACAGCACCTTGAGATCGCCACGGTAAGGACCTCCGTCGATGCGAAGCACGGTCAGTGTTACTGGGAGCCCGGCCAGCCGTTGATCGTTGTTTTGCACCAAGGTGACGTAACCACTACCAGTCCCGGGAGCTGCCGTCAGGAGTTTCACCCGATCGCCAAGGCGCTCATGCACGATGTTGGTGACGACAACCTCCATGCCATCCAGGACATTGGTAACGTAGCCATACGCCAGTCCTATGAGCCAGTCCTTGTCCGGCGACCCATCGTGGTCCACATCCAGGCGGTTCGGGTTTCTTGTCAGGTGAAATAGGGCATCCACAACGTCGTCAAACCCTGTCTGAGCGTCCACAGGATGTTCGCCATCGAGCCGTTTGATTCGGTCGCGCTCCCTCTCGGTCATGACGTTGACCAAAATCAAGGGATTGTCGGGACCGCCGTAATCAGCGGTTTCGTTCAAGAGTCCTAAGAAACTCAGATTCTTGTTGAGCGGATCGTAGCTCAACCGTGACCGCAATGAATACGGGAGATCCACAAACACCAGCTTGCCTTTGATATTGGCGGTGTTGAGCCCCTCCACCAGATTAAATGCCTCTGGCACCCGCAACAAGTCCCATCCGCCCCGAACTGCGAAATCAAGGCTTCCCGAGGGCCGGAGTTGCAGCACCCGTTCACTCAACGGGTCGTAGAGCCTCACCAGCGAGTCCGAAGCGTTGGTGCCATACGCATTGACCTGATCGTAAATCACCTCCGCGCTGGCCCAGTTGCGGATGCCGGGCAGCCCCAGCTTTGGGTTCAGCAGATTCTCGCCAACTTCCAGTCCTGGCGGCGACGGCCAGGTAATCCGGTAGGTTACGTCGGTCGGCACGCCGGGTGTGCCGCCAAAGCGCCGGTCCAGCCACGGGATGCAGGTACCCACCGGGACATCGTTTGACCCCGGGCGGGTAAGTTCATAGAAGAAGGACGGGTGCAAGGGGTAAAACCAATGAAGCACAATATTGGTTGCGTCGTCCATAGGACCGGCGGCTCGGGCATAAAGCTTGCCATTGTAGTCCTCGTAATACGGCCCGGATTTCCCAATGCTGTCCCGGCACAAGCTCATAAAACGCAACGGCCGCGGCGCTGGGATCTCTTCGCCGGCTACACCCGCGTAGTCGAAACGATAAGTTGTATCCTCGGCCTCCACCTTCAGGACTTTTATGGTCCAACGGTTGTCAAAGGGACTGCGATATTTCAGCAGTACATAGGGGGCCGACGCCCGCACCAGCTCATTGAGGTCGTCCCGCAAAGCATAAAGAGTTTCCCCCACCAGCAACGCGTGCTCTTCATTCGGATTAAAGCCCGGCTGAGCAGGATTCGGTTGGTGATAAACCTGAGCCGCCGGGTATCGCACGGGGTCAACCGGACCGAAACCAAGCTGGCTGGCAATAACGATCCTCTCCGGATTCTCAGGCCAGCCTAACTGGTAGCGCACCGGCGTGGCCGGCCAGGCAACCCCGGTGATCGTGTTGGTGTGATACCAAACCACCACCAGATCATCGTTGGTCGCCGGATTGACTTTGTTGACTGGAATGATGGGTCCATTGCGCGTCGCTCGGTCGTATGCCCGATCCGGACCGGAGCCGTCATAAAGCGCGTTCGCAAAAAGCACGAAGCCGTTCTTGCCGGTGGGGTCGTTGTGGCCCGACCAGGCCGGCGCTCCACTAATCGGCCTCGGGCCGGTGATGGTCGTTCCGACCACGGCCGAATCGTTGGCGAGATAAACCGCGTCATTCCAGGCTACGGTTCGCACGACCTCGAATACACTGGGTTGAGTCAGTGGGTCAGGCTGGTAGCCCTCGGTGCGGAGGAACTGCAGCACCGTATACCCGGGCTGCGTGGCGTTGAACACCAGGGTCGACGCGTCCACCGCCGCACCGGCGCTGGAGCTGTAAGGCTGCCCGAGGTATTTGAAGCGGAACCCGACGTTCTGCGGATCCAGTTCGACCGGCGCCCCGGCAATGTGGATTTGCGGGCTCTCCGGCCAAACACAATCCCCCACCGCGCTGATCACCTTCGTGGCATTTGTATCACCCGCCGAGGTAGGCCATTTGATGAGGGCAGTCACCCGGCGCACCGGGTATAGTTGCTGATCGCCCTCGGACCAGACAAAAGAGTTCATCGCATCGGCATCGGTTTGCCCCATCTTATCCAGGATAATCCAGGTGGGCTTGCCCAGGGGACGATCGTCAAGATCCTTCGCTTCGGCCGGAATGGGGACTGCCTGTCCAACGCTCCAGGTGTTGTGCTCATAGCTGCCATCGGTTCGAAGCCGGGCTACGAAGATATCCTGATCAGCAAGCACACTTACCGAAACGTAGCCCATCTGCAGCGAATTCTGGAAACTACCCGAGACCAGGACGTCCCCTGAAAAATCAACCGCAACCGTGCCACGCCCCTCCGAGCCCAGATCCCCGATAGATTTGACCCAGTTCCATGTGCCTACCGTACCCAATACGTCCGTCGGCATTTGCCCCACAAAAAGATCCGTCCCACCCGCTGAACTGAGGGTGATGGAACCAAACAGAACGGTCTGCTCATACTCCCCCGTCACGTACGCATAACCCATCCGATCCAGAGCGATGGAGTCTGCGCGGACCGCAGGTCCAGGCGTGATCCAGTCCATGCCCAGCGATGGCTTTAGCCGCATTACAGCCAGATTCGTACCCGTGGCGGTTGGCAGTTGAGAGGTATCGTAGGTTGCCGCGCCAAAGAACCTGGCCAGCACAAACACATTTCCCGCTGAGTTCACAGTCAGCGCCGTCCCCGCGTCTTCGCCTGTTCCGCCGCCACGCCGCGCATACTGCAAACTGCCTTCGCTGTCAAAATGGGCTACGAACATATCCCCCAAACCCGCCGAGTTCAGTCCGAATACCCCTGATCCGCTAAACCGCCCGGTGATGAAAACCTGTTCTGTTGGATCCACCGCGATTCCGCAAGCCGCCTCTCCGTCGGCCGGTGTTCCGGCCGACCTAACCCAGATCCACTCACCGTGTTCAGACACTTTTCCCAATAGAATGTCAGCACCGCCGACAGCGCTGAAGGTATTCGTCCCAAACTGCAGATGGGTGCCGGAGAATTGCCCGGCCAGGTAGACGCTGCCATTCGTTCCGATCGCCACACCGCGAGCGCCACTGCACCCCGTCCCGCCAAAACTGGTGGCCCACGACCAATTCCCAAGGTGGTCCAGTTTTGCCAGGAAACCATTGGTGCAGCCCGACGGGGATGACAGCACGACCGTTCCAAACTGGTTGGTGCCATTGCACTCGCCCGCCACATAGACGTTGGTTGCCCGGTCTACCGCAATGGCGTGAATCTGGACCAGGCTGTTGGAAGCGGAAAAGGCGTTTGTCATCCAGGCCCAATCGCCCCGGGCGCTGAGTTTGGACACGAATGCCACATTGGTGGATCCAGCAGGATAGATCGGGCCGCCAATCGACTCGGGCGGTATCGAAAACCCTCCCGCGAGATAGACATTTCCAGCGCCATCAACTGCATGTCGCGGAGAGAACGCCTTATCCCACTGGGAAACCTTTGTCGCCACGGGCCAGCCGACTCCAACCGTCAGGGTAGTGAACATTTGGTCTTCCCCGACCGATAGCCCCGCATCATTACCAGCTCTCAGACGATAGTGATACGAAACGCCCGGATCCAGCCCCACCAGAACCTCGTCGAACGCCACAAAGCTGATGCCCGCCCCAACGTTCCTCGACGCCGTGAATTTCCCGTAGTTCGTTGTGGTGCCCCACTCGAAACGGGCCGAAGTAGGTCGGGTTGAAGGATTCACCAAGCCATGCAACGCGGCGCTCTTCGCTTGCACGGGAATTGCGGGAAGCGTGATCGTTATAGGATGATTAGCCAACACGCTGGAGGGCACCCAGGTCGGTCCGTTGCCCGTCGTAGCCAACACGTTCACCGAGGTGAACAGCGTGGCATGATTGCCATTGGGGCTGCTATCGACAGCCGTCGTACCGGTTCGATCATCAAATCGATAGTAAGCCACCAGCCCGGCCTGATTGCTGCTCAAACGCCGCGTGTAGTTGTCGAGGATGTCCTGCTGGGTTCGTGCCACGCTCCAGATCCGCACTTCGTCCATCAGGCCGTTGAAATACGCGCCACTGCCCAGATGGGTTGAATCGGTAAGGCCAATTCCATAAAACAGCCCGTGTCCCGATTCCCAGGGAGCGCTCCGATCCCCAATGGCGTAGTTTGTGGATTGTGTCCCATTCAAAAACCCGTCGAGTTTGAGTGTGCTTTTATCGTACCGCAACACGACGTGATTCCAGGTGCCAAAATCGACTGTGCCCAGACTCAACCCAACCCCGGGAACCAGGTTATAGACCCGGATCTTAACCTCGCCTTTGGCGGAATTCGTCGCCACGGATACAATCTCAATCTGACTATCCGCCCAACCCGAGAGATCCTGCCGCCCTCGTTCGTCAATAATGATGCCTGGGCCATTCGCGTTGAACCATGCCTCGATCGTAACCGTCTCGTTCGTGAAATAGGACCGCAGGTTGGGGGTTAGAACATAATCGCTGAACCCGTCAAAACTGAGTGCTGTCAATGAGTAGGGGTTCAATACTTCGAACGCCTGGAGGGCTCCGTAATTCGTCCCGCGGGCGTTGGCGCTGACCAGGCGATAGTAGTGGGTTCCGGGCCAGAGCTCACTCAGTGCCGTGCTCACGGCCTGGGTCGCAGTGACAACCACCTGGGGTGCCGTGCGCCACTCGAACACCGGCACCGGTTCTCTCAGCGCGCTCAGATCGATGTTTTGCTTGGGAATTCCGGGACCTGAATAATATAGCTGCAACCTGGCGTATCCTGTGTTTTCGAAGAAGAACGTTTCCAGGAAATGTTCCCCTGCTTTCAGGTATATGGAACCTGCACGCTCTCCATACCCGTGCAAACCGTCATTGTTCACCACCAGGTAGCCGTCGATGTAGAGTTGAGATCCATCGTCGCTCCCCACAAAGAAGGTATAGGTGCCATCCCGCGGAAGATAGAGACTGGCATGGTTTCTGGTCGCGAAATAGTCCCCAGGACCTCCCGGCCAGCCATAATCCACGAAATCCATTGAGGCAAATTGCCGAACGGAGGACGGATTCCACCCGTTCCAATTGACGGCCCCCAGACCGCCAAGACTGCCGCCCACGTTGTAATACACGCCCACATTTTGGGTCGTCTCTGAAAGCAGAACATTCGTACCCCACTCGAACCACACGGTGGTGGCTGCGCCATCCGTTGTAATTGCCCCATTCAGCGTCGCTCGATCCTCAGTAACCTGAGTGGCTCCCAGGGTGCTGCCCACCGGCAATCCCACACTGGCCCGGGAATCCGAACGGGTAACGCCACCATAGAGCAAACCGTGGTTTTGCGAGGGAGAAGCATCTAGAGCCACGTCCCCGGCTCCTTCGTCAAACTGGTAAAGACCCACCAGTCCGGCCTCATTCCCGGTCAAATGCCGGTTGAAGTTCAGCAGGATCTGGCTGGCGTCGCGCGCCACGCTCCAAACCCGGATCTCATCAATTTTCCCGGGCCAGAATTCTGTGTAACCTCCGTATTGGCGGCCGATGTCGAAAAAGCCCACTGCAACCGGATTCGGGATGGTGCTGCCCTTGCTGCGGGCTAGCACACCATTGGTGTAGAGCAACGTGTTTCCACTTGTTTTTACCACGGCGATGTGAGCCCAGGCGCCCAAGGGGAAGGGCACACCGGTCGTACCCCAGCCGTCACCGGCCCGAATACACCGATCCCCGTTATAATAGCCCAGATAAAACGCATTGCCCGATGTGCCTTGAGATAAAACCTCGCGGTAATTGTGAGGCAACGGTAAAGCCGGCAAATACGCCCACGCTTCAACCGTAAAGTCGCCGCTGCTGGGAATGACGTTGGCCCCAACCCGCACAAAATCGTCCACTCCGTCCAGTGCCAGGGCGTTGCCTCCGGCCGAATTCACCGTCGTGAAGCCTCGATCCTCTCCCACCAACTCCACTCCGTTGGTCAACGTCACCCGGACGCGATAGTGATAAGCGGTGCCCGTCTGGAGGTGGGGCAAGGTGGCGCACACCGCACGAACAGCCAATCGTTCGGCACCGTTGGCCATGGTGGCGTGCTGGGCGTTGGTGCTGGAATCGAAAACCGTCAGTCCTCCAGCTTCATCGAAGCTCCAGCATCCGCCCAGATCCGGCTCATCCCCAGTCAAATGCTGGTTCATCGCCTCCACTATCTCCACTCGGGATCGAGCCACTCTCCAAATGCGAACTTCATCCATCAACGCGTTGGCATAGGCATCAGCCCAGTTGCTGCGCCCGAGGTAGTTGCGCGAACGCACCACATTGTTCGGTGCCTGGCTCGAACTCACTGCCGCCACGGCCCCGTTCACATACAGGGTCAGGACCGTCCCCTGCAATGTGGCCGCCAGGTGCGTCCAGCGATTAAGCGGAATGGGTTGCGTCGCCGCAACTGCACCGACGATGGTCCCGCCTCGCCTGATTTCACAGGCCGGCCGCCCCGAAGTCCCACTGGAGCAGCCCACCAGGATGTTGTCCGAGTTCTGCCCATTGCCAAAATCAATAAGCCGGTACCAACTGCCGTGACTTTGTGGGTTGATCCAGCCTTCAACGGTGAAGTCTCCATTGAACCAAACCGCCGGTGGCACTTCCACGTAATCGTTAATGCCGTCCAGGTGAAGCACGTTGCCCGCAGCCTCGACCTCGGCTGGTTCCGTGATGGTTGTATAGCTGGGCCGGTTGGCCATCGTCCACATCTCAAAGTTCGGATTATTAACGATGATGCCGTCCCGTTGCGCAGGTGACGAATCTGTCAGCCGGACGCCGTTTCCTTCGTCAAACTTCCAGTATCCGACCAGATTTGTGTCGCCGGCCAAAACTGCTCGAAACATGTTGGTCCGGATCTCATCGGTCGTCCGGGCCGTTTTCCACATGCGAAATTCGTCGATTTGGCCCTGAAATCGATAACCAGCTTTGCCCCCAATCATCAAATCGTAATTACCTGGAGTGAATGGAGTCATTCCGGTCTTTTGAGCCTCAAGGACACCATTGCGATAGATGCGCATGAAGTTCCCAGTTTGGCTGGCCACCAAAGCAAAATGCTGCCACATACCGACAATCGACACGGGCGGGCGGTAGTTAAGACGCCCACCACCAAAGTCCCAGTAGACCTCTCCATTGCTCCAGGGAACATGCGCGTTGATGCGGTTGCCGGTTGTTACGTCCGGGTTCAATACAAAGGTCGACTGGTCGCGCAAAGCATCAACTTTTTGCCAGAATTCTATAGTAACTTCGGTGGTCGGAGCGTTTGTTCCGAACCCCGAGACGTGCACATACTGGCTGCTGCCATCAAATGAAAGACATGGAGATTCAGGACCGATTTCAAAACGAACGTTCGATTCCATCCCCGAGGATTCCACCACACCAACTAAAGTCGCCGCGCTCGCCGTAACATCCCGTGCGGCTTCCGTGAAAACAGCAGGTTCGCTACCGGGCGAACCAGCCCATGACCACAACGGTCCATTGACCAACGCTGCGTTATTACCGTTGGGGGTTGCGTCATGGGCCATGGTGCCGGCGCCCTCGTCAAATCGATAGTAAGCTGCCAATCCCGATTCGGTTCCAGTCAGACTGCGGCTCAAGTCGGCTTGGATCTCAGTGGCCGCGCGAGCAACATTCCATATGCGAACCTCGTCCAATTGGCCATCAAAAGGATATCCTCCGGTGCTCGACCGACCTATCAGCAAGGCCGCATTATTGGCGGTCACCGTCCCGGTAACGAGTGTGTTTTCGACTTGTAACTCGCCATCCACGAAAATCGCAGCCCGGCCACTCTGGAACGTCACGGCAACGTGGTACCAACGGTTGGATTCCACGTCGGTCCAATAATAGTCAGTCATCGCCGGCGACGCTCCCGTATGATAGAAACGCAGGGTCTTTTCCACGGAACTGGTGTTAAGCATCAGGCCATAGCTGCTATTGTAGGCCGACTTGGCAAACAGGCACTGCCAGTCCAACCCACCAATGGTCCGATTCACTTGTCTGAGTTTAACCCATACCTCGAGGGTAAAGTCGCCAGTCAGGTCCAGTGTGTTGGAATCCGGAACGTTCAGGTAATCGCTGGCACCATCAAAAACCAGCGATCCACAGAAAGCCGGGGTTGCAGCCACAGCCAAACAAAAGGCCGCCCAGTACGATAGAAAATTCGTTTTCATGGTTCGACAAGTATAAAGCTGTTTACTTCTAAGGACTCGGATTCAGCTCGCCGCTATAGACCGCGCGGGTAAGTTTGAAGTTGCCCTGCAATCGAATGGGCTCTTTGTGTAATCCAGTCAGCACTTCCCGGTAGATGCCTGCCATTACGGAGTAACCGTAATCCGGGGAACTCGCCCCAACGGGATCGTTTTCCGTAAACTCCAACTGAATTTCTCGAGAGACGGTGTACGCTTCAAAGTTGTTCGTTAGCGCCACGAATCGCCCGTCCAGATTATCGTGGTCGGGATGATACTTGTGCCGGAAGGGGTTGGTCGGGAAGTTGGGATCCAGTACCATGGTGAGGCTAAGGACACCCCCCACCTCAAACTCACCGTTCATCTTCAGCGAGTTGTCCGAACCACCATCAAAATCAAAGCCTGCAGTGCTGATGCGCCGCCCCACCGCAACCCCGTCCCTGAGTGTTGATCCCTTGAACTGACCAATCAGCCGGTCATCGGTCAGCAAGACATACTCACCGGAACGATCGACCACCTTGTGACCACTGGAATCATTGGTGTAGGTGCCATCCCGCCACATTTGGATGATCTCTTTGAGAAACCGGGTCTGACCCTGCATATCCACATGCAACAACAACCGCAGAGGAAACGGAGCCGGCACGGGCGTTAATTGACCCGAATCGGGTGAGTTGACCTCGTTGACCACATTCACGGAAACCGTGCCTAACCACAAGCCTTGCAGTGGATGCGCCCCTTTTCTGAGTGCGGCCGACATCGGCTTTGATGCGGTCACCGGGATGAGATGCGAGGTCCCCTCATCGTCCGCGACTTCCAAGACGGCAGAGTAGGTCTCGACCGACAACCGCCCCCGCCGAATAGCCAAACGCAGCGTGTAACTTTCTCCTTCCGCCACGGAAATGCTATGGCTCGCCGGCAGATCTGGCCAGAGGTAGCCCCCGTTCACTGCCTGGAATACCCGGTAAGCCAGTGCGGCCGGTTCCGTTGCCGTTTTGATCCGGACGACCACCGTTTTGGCCGCAGTTGTCCGGTTGCGAATCTCGACGGCAAAATCTTCAACACCCGGCGCAAAATCCACCGTGGTCCCATACTGCAGACGCACCTCCACCGGCGCTTCGTAATCCGAAGCGCCCCTGCTGTACACCCAGTAGGCCTCGCCACGTTTCATCGACTCGCCCGGCCCCACCAAGGCCCACTGACCCAAGGCATTCAGACGATAGATCTTCTCCATGACCCCTTGGGTTTCGTTGTAGTGCGCCTTGGCGGCGCGGAAAAAATCCAAAAAACGGGGAGGTTGCGCTTGATCTAAGGAAAAACCTCGCAGCGTATACGAATCCGGCGCCCAACCAGGGCGCCGCAGGATGACCCGCCCACTGACATTCCAGGTAATCGGGGTCGCGGAATTCAAGCGGATGAGGTAGGCCCGGTGGGCTTGCACAGAATGCAGGTTCGAAAGAAAGGCCTCGGGCCGGCCAGGAGGATACCATCCCAGCCACCCGGCACGGTTGAAGTTCGCTTCCGAAGGATCCTGGATGAACGACACCGAGGTCAGCCGATCAGCCCACGTCCAGACACTCGAGACCGGGACATTTGAGAATACCACCGACGGCTCGACGTTCTCGGGCTCAACTTCCAGGTAAACAGCGTTCCAACCCGGGTTAAGGGTGAAACTCTGAGTGGCCGTTTGAGCCAGCAACGACACGCTGCACAGCATGCCCAAGAGAATCGGAATCGCCGGAAAGCCGGCAGCCGGCTTACGTGTCCCAGTTCCAACCGGGCATCTCTTCTGGCATCGCCCACAGGCAAAGGTTCCTGTTGTCTTCATGGTTTTTCTCCCGTGATTTTATCTTCCACAATCATCTTTGGTATTGATTAGAGGTCTGTGCCGTCGAGCCCCCAGGCAGTGCCGGAGGAGGATGGTCTCCTTCAAGGGCTTGAATCGACTCCAGCAACGCCTGATTGGTCCAAATATGAAGTCCCCTTTTCTGCTCGGCAAAAAAAACTTCGATTGCCGTCTGTTCCTTTTGTCGCGTGATCAAATATTCGATCCCCTCGCGAACTTCTTCCAATGGCCTTACGCTCGCAGGGTGTCGTTCAGTCAGTCTCACCAGGTAAAACGCCGTGGGGGTCTCGACTACTGGGGAAATCTCGCCAGCCTGTTCCAGCCGGAGCGCTGCCTCCACCATCGCCGCTTCCCAGCCGCCAGGGATTTCCCCTGCGCTCAACCAACCGATGTCCCCGCCACGATACCGGCTCGCCTGGTGCTCGGAGTGATCACGAGCGATCCTGGCAAACACCTCCTCCGCACTTCGGGCCTCCACTATCTGCGAGCGAAGTAATTCCATGGCCTGCCGTATCTCGGCCCGCTTTTCGGCACTTGCGGTCCGCGCCACCTTCAACTCCACCATAGCCACACGAGACTTCGCTGGTTTACCAAAGCGATCCAGGTTCCTGTCGTAATAGTCCGCGATTTCCTCCTTGGTGACTCCAATGTGCGGCTGCTTTGCCATTTGGTCTTCCTGGTATCGAGCCGCAATCATTTGCTTGAGGCGCGTGACCACCTGCGGATCATTGTGGTATCCCTCTGCCAACGCTCTCTGATAGACTGCCTCGGACCGAATCAGCTCTTCCAACACAGCCGCTTTTCCCGTGGAATCCGCGTATCGTTCAGGCGCCAGCCGCCCACGCCGCGCAAGTTCATCCCGAAAGGTCTCAGGAGTGATGCCCTGGCTGCCAACCATGGCTAGCACCTCCGCCGGCTTCTCCTCGACCGGACCCTGCTTCCCGCAGGCCGCCAGCAAGAGGCCCAGGAGGCACGCGGTGGCGCGGTACGCGAGGCGGGCCCCAATGCGACCAACCACCATCGTCCTTATACGTCGCATCGAATGGACCCGTGACGTGTAACTTGGGTTTGGCTCCATGGCGTATGGGTTTTCAATGTGTAGCTCTCACCCCTCGGCGCTGGATGACCTTCCCCAGGCCAGCGCTTCGTCGGGTTTCTACCTCTATAGCATCAATTGCTTAGCGCGATTGCGCAATCGACGAAACTTTGGATTATGCGACGTTTGTTTGGATCCCGAACCCAGTGATGAGCCTTGAGGGCAAACACCACGTTTCTCGCCAGAACGGAAGGGTCTCCACGCCACTTTGGTGTTTAGTCAAGGGAGCCGTAAACCAGACCGGGCGCGCAACGTCTCACGCCAAACACGTGGGGGCAGGCCGGTCGCTTTCTTAAACGCGATGCGAAAACGATTCTCGCTGGCGTAGCCCACAGCACTCGCCACCTCGGACATATTCCGCGCCGGATCGCTCAGCAACTGCATCGCTCTATCTAACCTCACCCGGATCAGGCAGGATTTGAACGGCAGCCCGAGGTGATCAGAGAAGATGTGGGAAAGATAGCTCATGTTGAGACCTGTCGTTTCCGAGCACCGCTTGAGTGTAATGGGCTGCGCGTAATGCTGGCGTATATACTGGAGCAGGTTGTGAGCTATCCTCTGAGAGTGGGTCTCAGGTCTGAAGTCTATCGCCACAGGCACCCGCATGGATAGTCTGGAGACGGAGAGAACCGAAGCCTTTCGCGATTCGCGTGCCATTCGTTGCAACGATGCCAGGGCCTGTCGGGTTCGAACCAATTCCGCTTCCCGCAAATCGGCCAGCGTCAGGATCTCCGCATGACGAACCATCAACCGCAATAGCCTGGCTACCCGCCCAAAAGCACCACGACTCATTCCTTTGGCAGACCGACGACTGGACACGCAAGCACCAGCATCCGCCGTTGCCTCGGTTTTTCCGGGTGAGTTTCTCCGCTCCCCGTCGCCATCGGCAACCTGCAAGAACGCCAAACCGATGGTACAGCGTCGCACGATGATCGGCTGCCATTCATTATGCACCCCCAAAAAACAGGTGAACCGGTGCCCGGAGCGACCCGCTTTTAGCGTCGCTGCCAACTCTTGTTTCACACATTCGTGGCATCGGTCCAACGCTTGCGGATGTCGCGAAATCCGGTCGTGACAGCCAGCGAAGCAAGCCGGCCAGGCTTCCAGCGTCCCGCCACCAGGCCAATCCGGAAACCAGCACACCTGGCATCGCAACCCTGTCAAACTGCGGAACATCCGCAACAGCTCAGTCATCTGTACCCGGATCCGGCCTCGGTATTGCTCCACCCGAACAGACTCCCCTTGAGGACGCAAACAGTCATGAAATGGATCGTTCCTGGTTTGCCCAGCGGCATTATGGTTGGGAGAACAATGCGCCGGTCCAGGCACAAAACCGATTCCCCCCGCCCCGGCATCAGCACCATGCGCGCCGGCCAACGGTCTCAACCTCATTCTGGCGTTGTTAGCGCTCATCGCCCCACCGGTGTGAAAGCATCTTCGTGACGAGGCAATTGCTGTAAGCCACGCCCTTGGATTCGATTAATTATCTCAATATTACCCCGCCCTGTAAAGCCATGAGTTTATGCAAGTCACGCATGCATCACGGCGCGTTTCCTCCCCCGTGCCGCCCCCTGTTCCCACGGTTCCTGGTTGACCCGCAGCCGTCTTACCGCGATGGTTATCGAAACCCAATAAGATTCACCAACAACGACCTATGGCAAAAATTGCAATCGGAATTAACCTCGAGTTCGTCCGTCATCACGATAAGCCCTTCGAGTGGGGAGTGGAGAAGGCTGCGAAACTGGGCTACACGCACGTCGAGCCTATGGTGCATTGGGGCCGCGAACTGCTCAGCGAAGCGGGTTACTTCCACAGTGTTTCCATGCTCGATGATCCCCTGCGCCTCCGGCGCGCCTGCACCAAGGCCAGGGTGAAACTCTCCGGATTGTCGGCCCACACCCCCTTATGCAAGCCGGAAATCGGCACGGAGTATCTGAAACAGGCAGTCCGGTTCGCCTTTGAGGCCGGTGCCCCCGTTATCAATACCGACGAGGGTCCCAAGCCCACTTGGACAACCCGGACCGAGGATCATGTGCTGATGCGCTACACGCTCATGGAGGCCGCGAGGCTAGCGGAACCGCGCGGCATCCTGATCGGACTGGAATGCCACCAACAGTACAGCCGGTCACCCGAAGGCCTGGACAAGATTCACAGCCTGGTCAACAGCCCGGCGGTGGGGATCAACTTTGACACCGGCAACGCGTTTCTGTGCGGCCAGGACCCTTACCAGTGGCTCCGCCGCGTAGCCAAGCGCCTCGTGCACCTGCACGCCAAGGACATCTCCATCCAGCAGTCAGGCGCCGAGCGGGGTAAAGTAACCGGCACTCCTGTGGGCTGCGCCTGCGGCGATGGCGTGATCGATTGGGCCCGAGTCATTTCGATCGTCCGCAAGGAATGCCCTCGTGACATCGTACTCTCGGTAGAATGCGGCACTGTCGAACAGGCGGAACGATCCATCAAGCACCTGAAACCGCTGCTGAAAAGCCGCTAACGCTGTACCTCGTCGGCTTGTTCCCGAATCGTGGGAGGCGTGTCGCGAAACATTCGACACGCCTTCACACTCTCCCTCACGGAAGGCAGCAACCGGTTTTACTGTCGATTACTTGCGGTAGTTCTTTCCCGGCAAAACTTACGCCTCTTCCACGACCTTCCAGCCAAGCGCGTCGGCCAGGCCATAGATCGGCTCTTTGAGATCGCCGTAAAACGTAACCCGGTGCCAACTCCATTGATCCCACATCCTGAAGAGCTTTTCCAGGTCGCCCACGGGTTCGGCGCAAATCTTGGTGCGGCAAGCCCTGTCGTCTTCATCGTTCCCCACAGCAACCGCGCGGTGGAAGAGAATCTCCTTGCGGCTCTGCTCAAACTCCAGCGACGTGGTCATGTAGCCTTTCGGCAAGTACGACCGCACCGATGCGCCCTGCCGATCCTCGGAATGGGTCATGATGTCAAACGGATTGGCTTTGCCGGAGGGACCAAACGCTTTGTTCGCCGCCACACAATGGGCGTATATGATCTGCCGCTTCGAGGTGTCGATCACAGGGTCGGAGATATAGCCCGGACGCCCCTGGGTCAGGGTCGTCCCGGTCAGCATAGTAGCGGCTGATCGAACATCGCATTCACAACCCCCGACCAGTCCCTCGTTCAGCAGTTCATGGAATCCGAGGCACGGATAGGCGTGGATGTGCCCCCCGTAAAAGCCACCAAGGCAATTCACCGTGATGCCGCTGGCCCCATGCTTTTTCAATAGCGACTTTTGCCCAAGATACATGGCGGCCGAGGTCTCCAGAGTCTCACGCGTCACATCGATCACTGTTCCAGCCGATTTTTCCCACCGGCTTGCCACTGCCTTGGCCTCGTCCGGGTCGGCATTCTTCCATGCCTGGTTGAGTTCCTCAAAAGGAATGAACTGGACCTGTATCCCCATTAATTGGCCGCCATCCGCGCTATTCTGATCGCGCACCGCAAGAATCCGGGTCTCCTTCAACCGACGCACGCATTCCTCCGGCGAGAGGCATTGGAGGTCGTCAGCTTTCGCCTTCACCCGGCGCGCGCCCGGAGTGGCGGCAAGCCGCGTTTCCGCCACCTGGGCCGCGAAACTCTCCCCTCTGCCTGCCCGCGGAAAACAATTCACGGCATCCACCAAGTCGTCGATATCGGAAGAGGCGACGAAACCGACATTATCCGCGCCGGTGCGGAGGAAGGCGGCGTTATAAACGAGGAAACCACCACTGCCGCCGAACTGGAAGTCAGCATACAGAACCGGCTTGCCGGAGGTGGCCATGGTTTGCACCACGCGGTTCCAGCAATTCATCTGGTAAACCAGGTACCCGTCGATGCTGCCCGCGGCGTTGTCCTCCGCCAGGATTTTTTCAGCTTCCTCCTTGCCCTTGGCCATGGAACTAACGAACTCGCATCCCTTGCAGCGCCGGGCCAGCACGGAGTTGATGCGCTCCATCTCCGGACCAAAATTGAACCCTACGTTGGGCCAATCCGGACCCGCTTGCTTCTCCCCATGCAAGGCATAAATAATCCGAATCCGCGACTTTTTCGCCGGGGTCGCGGCGTTCGCCAACCCCAGGTTGGTGAGCAATCCGGCGGCACCAGCGGTAAAAAGCGTAGTTCGAGCCAGAAAGTTGCGGCGGTTCATCGGACATCCGGAACACTTCTGCATTAAATTAGACGAGTTCATTTGAAGTTTGTTGTGGTTAGGTGAATTGATGCCACATTAGGCACTGCGCGCCAACGGTCAACTCAAAACCAACCAGACATCACCACCCCACCGCCTCCATGAAGGCGTCAGTCTTGCGCTGGGGGGACTGTGGGTATGGCCCGATAGAATCGCTGCGGGGCTTGCTGAGCCTCGGGATCGACGAAATGCAGGGCGCCCAGGGCGGCCTGGTTGGTGGACACTGCAGTCCAGGTCTCCAGGTCTGTGGAGTAATCGATGGGGTACCAGTCACCGTCGACAGCATCGGTGCTAAGATGGAAGGTATTATCCGACAACGAAGCAGTTCCAGGACGTGGCCGGCGGCTATCCGCGATAATCACGGCGGCGCGGCTCTGCCGGGTGAGAAGGTAAGCGAAAGCGTTGTCGTCGCCGGCCGGCGCGGGTTTCAGTTCAAGAATCACGGTCTCGATGGGTTCAACTACCTCATCATCCTTGGGAACGACTAGAATCCGCGCCTTTCTTTCCCCGGCCGGAATCTTCACAACGCCCAGCAGGAGATCATAATCGACTCCGTTGACCGCGGTTCCGCCGATGGCGTATTCCACAATGACTTCGGCATTCGTATTGCCGAGGCGCCGGACAACAAACGCGGCACTCTTCGGAGCACAATTGGTGAACCACCAGTAGCGGATGAGGTTGTCCGGATCGAAGGTGGTGTCGGTGACCGAACCATCGGGCCAGCGGTTTGTCAGGCTAAAATCAATCAAAATCGGCCAAAACCCCAACAAGCCAAGCTGGATGAAACCCGGCTGAGCGCTTTTGGCAGGCCCCTGACGGCCGAGGTTTACCGTGTTTCCCACGTGACCAGAGCGCGAACCTGTGGCATTTTCCGCTCGTGACCACGACTCAGGCGATAGAATTGCTGGAACGGTTCCGGGCGGGCTCCGTAAGCCGCGAAAAAGTGGTGCAAGCTTTTCAGGCGGCACCGGTTGCGGATCTCGGATTCGCCCAGGTAGATACCCATCGGGCCCTCCGAAAAGGGTTCCCAGAGGTCATTTTCGGCGCGGGAAAGACACCGGAACAGGTGGTGCGTATCGCCGCCAAATTGCTGGAACGCGAAGGACAGGTGCTGGTGACGCGGGTAGGGTTGGAGCATTTCCGAGCCGTGAAGAAGAAGTTTCGGGCGGCCGTGCACCACGAGATGGCCCGGTGCATCACCATCCAGAGAAAGCCTCTGCCGAAACGCACCGGCACCATTGCGGTAGTTTGTGCCGGAACCAGCGATCTGCCCGTAGCAGAGGAGGCCGCCGTGACGGCTGAGATCATGGGCAACCACGTAGAGCGAATCTCCGACGTGGGCGTGGCCGGTGTGCACCGGTTGTTTGGACGTTTGCAGAGCATCCAGCAGGCCAATGTGATCATCGTCGTAGCTGGAATGGAGGGCGCCTTGCCGAGCGTGGTCGCCGGACTAGTTTCTAAACCGTTGATCGCCGTCCCCACCTCAGTTGGCTATGGCGCGAGTTTTGGTGGCCTGGCGCCCCTGCTGGGAATGCTGAACAGTTGCGGCAGCGGGGTTACGGTGGTGAACATCGACAATGGTTTCGGGGCGGCTTACGCTGCCAGCCAAATCAATGCGCTGGCCGCCGGCGAACTGTGACGGCCTCAAACGGAGGCTTTGACGGATTTCAAAAGCAATGAATACCTTGTACCTGGACCTTTTTAGCGGCATCAGCGGCGACATGTTCATTGGCGCGCTGATCGACCTCGGGGTGGACCCTCACCAACTCGAGCGCGAACTGCAAAAGCTGCACCTGGATGGATATCACCTTCACGATGCCCGGAAGCATAAGTCGAGCATCGAAGGGGTGAAGTTCGACGTTCACCTGGGCGATACACACCTTCACAAGGCGGAAGAGGGTCACAGCCACGGCGGGGGGCACACGCACCACCACGAACATGGCCATGATCATCACCATCACGACCATGACCACGACCATGACCATGACCATGACCACGCCCATGACCACCAGCACACGCACGACCACGGTTCGGGCCATGGTCGCAACTATGCGGAGATCAAGAACCTGATTTCGCAGAGTGAGCTTTCTGATTGGGTGAAAGCAAAAGCGCTGGCAGTGTTCCACCGCATCGCCATGGCCGAGGGCAAGATCCATGGAGTGCCGGCGGAGGAAGTCCATTTTCATGAAGTCGGCGCGGTGGATTCCATTGTGGATGTGGTGGGCGCCTGCATCGCCCTCGAAATCCTCGGAAAACCCCGGGTGCTGGCCGGGCCCGTTTACGAAGGGTTCGGCTGGATTCAGTGCGACCACGGGCGATTTCCCATCCCCGCACCGGCAACACTGGCAATCCTGGGCGCGCGCGGCATCGAAGTGTCGCAGTGCGAGGAACCGCATGAACTGATCACGCCAACCGGGGCGGCGATTTTGGCCGAATTCGCGGAGAGCTTCGGCCCCATGCGCAGCGTGGTGGCAGAGAAGATCGGCTATGGCCTCGGCACCCGTGACAACAAGACTCGTCCCAATGTGCTTCGTGCGATCCTGGGCATGGCCGCCGCAAAAGGCGGAGACCACGACTGGGAGCACGACACCGTGGTAATGCTCGAAGCCAACATCGACGACCTGAATCCCGAAATCCTCGGCCACGTTATGGACCGGGCGTTTTCCACCGGCGCCCTGGATGTCTTCTACACCCCCATTCACATGAAGAAGAACCGCCCCGGCGTGAAGCTGACCGTGCTGTGCGGCGAAGCCGAGGCGGAGAATCTTACGGAACTGGTGTTGCGGGAGACGAGCGCCTTCGGCGTGCGCCGGCTCACGGCTGAACGCCGGAAACTCCAGCGTGAGTTTACGGTCGCTCAGACGTCCTTCGGCGAAGTGGCTGTGAAGCTTGGAAAACTGGACAGCAACATTGTGCAGGTAGCCCCCGAATTCGAATCGTGCAAAACGGTGGCAGCACGAGCCGGGGTGCCAATCAAAGAGGTCTACGCCGCGGCCCTGCGCGCGGCGACCCCAGAGCCCAAGAAGCCCTGATCCGGCCTACAGCACATACGCGCTTCGGCCATCGTCGCCCGAAACGCAGTACCACCTCCCCTGCCCTGTAGCCGGGCTGTTTTGGGCGAAGGCTCACGAACACCCGCAGGGGATTGCCCCCGCGGCACAATTCAGCAGCTCAACTCCGCAGTTGCGCGGTCGGCTCCAAGGTCATAAAACATCCTTAGCTGTTCTCTGTATTTCATAAATGAAAACTTCAAGTGGTTGGATTCGAATCACCCTTGGCCTGGCCTTCAGCCTGGCCGCGGTAAACCTGCCTGCCGCCCGTGTGAGTTCAGGTGAACTTGACGATGCCCAGCGTTGGGCCCAGGCAAAATTCCAAGGCAGTAAAGCCGCCCGGCCCGCTGAACCGTCCCTGGTAGTGCTGGCAAACAACGATCCCGTTCAAAAGAACGCTCGCGCCGGCAAACCCATGCGGATCGCGGACCAGTCTTTTACGCGTGGCTTGTATTGTCATGCCTCCAGCAAAATCGTCGTTCGTCTGCCAAAACCGGGACACACCTTCAGCGCGGTGGTCGGCGTCGACAGCAACGAGCAAACCAGCGGCGGCCGGGGCAGCGTGGACTTTTCGGTTACGGCAAACGGAGTGGAGAAGTTCCGCTCGGGCGTCATGCGCGAAGGCATGGCCGGCAGGACGGTTCAGGCGGCCTTGGACGGTGCCACGGAATTCGTGCTGCAGATCCAGGATGCCGGGGATGGCATCTCGTGCGACCAGGCGGATTGGGCTGATGCCCGGGTCACCCTGGAGGATGGAACTGAACTGTGGCTGGCCGACTTGCCTCTGGATGACGGCAGCCGGGTAACTTACTCCCAGGAATTACCTTTCTCATTCATCCTGGACGGCAAACCCTCCGCTACCCTACTGAAGTCGTGGCGTCCGCAGCAAACCTCACGCAAGCTGGACGACAACCGTTTGGAACGAACCCTGGTGTGGAAAGACCCGGCGACGGACCTGGAAGTCCAGTGCGTGGTAGTCGAGTATGCGCATTACCCAACGGTGGAATGGACGCTCTATTTCAAGAACACGGGCACAACCGATACGCCGCCCATTTCGCACCTGCGGGCCCTCGACACCGATTTCGAGCGCGGCCGTTCTGGCGACTTCCTACTGCATCACCACAAGGGCACCTTTGTGCGCGCGGACGACTTTGAACCGCTCGTTTCCCCCGTTGAGCCCGGCAAGACTTTGCGCTTCGCACCCCCCGGAGGACGACCGCTCGGACAGGTCTTTCCCTACTTCAATCTCCAACACCAGGCTGGCGAGGGTGTCATTCTGGTGGTGGGCTGGCCGGGTCAGTGGTTTGCAGAGTTTGCCCGGGCCAAGGAAGGCGAGCTGCGCATTGTCGCTGGTCAGGAAAACACGCACTTCCGTCTCAAGCCGGGCGAGGAGTTTCGTTCCCCGCTGATCGTGGCCCAATTTTGGCGCGTTGACCGCGTGCATGCGCAGAACGTGTGGCGGCGCTGGATGCTGGAGCAAAACCTGCCGCGCCCTGGCGGCCAGGTGTTGCAGCCCCAAATGGCGGCTTGCAGTTCGCACCAATTTGCGGAAATGATCAACGCCAACGAAGAAAACCAACGCTTCTTCGTAGACCGCTACCTGGAGGAAAAACTGCCGCTGGACTATTGGTGGATGGACGCGGGTTGGTATTTCCACTACGGCGGCGGTTGGCCGCAGACCGGCACTTGGGAAATCGATACCGGCCGCTTCCCCCGCGGCCTGCGGGCGATCACGGACCACGCACACCAGAAGGGCGTCAAAAGCATCGTGTGGTTCGAACCAGAACGCGTCACGCCCGGCACCTTTCTCTACACGAACAACCCCGCCTGGTTGTTGGGCCAGGATGGGCACCAAAAGCTGCTCAACCTGGGACATGACGAAGCACGGCAGTGGCTGGTGGAACACGTCTCCAAGCTCATTCGCAAACAGGGAATCGATTTGTATCGGCAGGACTACAACATCGATCCGCTTGGCTATTGGCGCAACGCGGACGCGCCCGATCGCCTGGGCATCACGGAAAACCATTATGTCACCGGTTACCTCGCCTACTGGGATGCGCTCCTGAGTCGTTTCCCGGGCCTGGTGATCGATACCTGCGCTAGCGGCGGCCATCGCAATGACCTGGAAACCCTGCGCCGTTCGATACCGCTACTGCGCAGTGATTATCTCATGGAACCGGTCGGCCAGCAGTGCCACACCTATGGCCTGGCGTCCTGGATCCCGTTCTTCGGTACCGGCACCTCAGCCATGGACGCGTACCATTTTCGCAGTCAAATGTGCCCGCATTTCACGGCCTGCTTTGACATGCGGCGCAAGGACCTGCCCTTTGACCAGGCCCGGCGCCTGTTAAACCAGTGGAAGAACGATATCGCGCCCAATTACCTCGGAGACTTCTACCCACTGACACCCTACACCACAGCCGAGGATGTTTGGCTCGCCTGGCAGTTTGACCGTCCGGATGCCGGCCAGGGCGTGGTGCAGGCTTTTCGTCGCGGCAAAAGCGTCTATGAATCCGCCCGTCTCAGACTTCACGGTCTGGATCCGAAGGCCCGTTATACGGTGACCAACCTTGACCAACCTGAATCGACCCGGGAGCTCGCCGGGAGTGAGTTGATGGAGCGTGGATTAGTCGTGGTCGCACCCGAGCAACCGATGGCGGTTGTCTATAGCTACAAACTGAAGCCGTAATCCACCTCAAGGCCTGAGACTCCGCCTCCCTATGAAAGCCTGGTCAACATCGCTCGTCTGCCTTCTCCTCCTGGCCACTCTGGCGCTGCCCATGAACGGCGCGGAGAACTCGTCGGATAGTGCGAAGCGTCCCCGCAACGGGCTGACACTCTATGTCTCACGCCTTGGAGACAACTCCGACGGGCGAAGTTGGCACACAGCGTTCAATACGATTCAGGCAGCCCTGGATGCCATCCCGAATGACCTCGGCGGGCACCGTGTCATTGTGCGACCCGATACTTACGCCGAGGCGAACCTCGACTCCAAACACAAGGGTGCCGCTGGCGCCTACAACGTGCTCGAGGGTGACTGGGACGGCAGCCTGGGCTCGGGCGCGAGCGGTTGGGTGGTTATCGACTCCGGGGCACCTCGCGTTGTCGTCCGCACCAATCCCAACGCCGGTACCGGCAATCCCACCTTCATGGTGCTGCCGGACGGGGACCCCGACGCCGAGACCGGGCTCAAGAGCGTGGACTGGTGGGGACCGTGGCGGTGCGATCCCTCCTATTCCGCGGCAGGTTGGGACCGGTGGATCCTCCGCCGCCTTTATTGCACCGGATCGGAAGGAGGCGTCGGTTGGGACATGACCTGTGAGGCAGGCGTGGAGTTCTCCGCCATTGTGGAAGATTGCGTTGGCCTCGGCCGGTTCGCCGGCGGATGCGTCATGGCCCATGTGGGACGATCCGGTGAGCCAGTGGTCTTTCGCCGTTGCTACTTCATGTGCATGGATGTCTGGGGAGACGCGGGTGCGGTCTATGTGCGGGCTCACAATAAATCCATGCCCACGACGCCGGATGCCGTATTTGATGACTGCACGCTGGTTGGCCCGGACAATGCCTTGCAGGTCGGCTACCCCGGGTTTGAGGGATACACCCGGGTTCTATTCAAGAACAGCCGGTTGATCGTCATGAACTTCTCCCAACCACATGGCACTCCCGCCACTGGAGCGGTCTACAGCGACCTGGACCCGAAATACCTCCATGTGGATTTTGAAGATTGCCTCGTAATGGGCTACAAGGTTCTCGGCGCCCGGAACGATGCGCTGTTTTCCCACACCACCAAAGGCACCAACCGCGCGTATGTCCAATACCGCCAACCGGTGCCCGCAGGTTTTGAACGGCTTCGCTTCTGGCCCGTAGAGGCTTTCAACGACCTCGTGCCAGCGCGTTTCCAGGCATCCGCCTCGGCCGGAGGCACGACCGCTCGACCGCGCCTGGTTAAACTCTCGGTGGCCCTCGGCCCGCGCGGCATGGAGAACACACCGGTGGTGTTCAACGGCCGGCCGTTGCTGGTGGCAAACTATCGCGACGACACCAAAAACAAGACGGATGCTTACAAACGCAGCATGTATTTGAATGTCCTCGACCTGGCGACCGGCCAGGAAGTGGCCCGGTTCGGCGAGGGTCACTCGTTTGCCAACGCATTCGTCAACGACCGCGAGCTAAATGTGTTCGCCAGCGAAGGCACCGATCACGATTGGTTCCAAAGTATCTACCGGTTTTCGAGTGCGGACCTGAAAACCTGGAAACGTGAACTCGCAATTCCTCAAGCCGACGGTGAGCACCTCTTCAATGCCTCCGTCTGCCGCGACGACCAGGGCTACCTCATAGCGTACGAGTCCGACAAACCCGTGCAGTTCTGCTTCAAATTTGCCCGCTCGCAAGACCTGGCTGCCTGGACCAAAGTCGAGGGGCTGACCTTCACCGGTGCGGGTGGCGAGTATAGCGCCTGTCCCGTGCTCCGTTATGTGGCTCCCTACTACTACGTCATCTATCTGCACGCGGCCGTGCCGGGGCACAACGGGTGGATCTCGTTCCTGGCTCGCTCCCGCGACCTGGTCTCCTGGGATCTCAGCCCTTTCAACCCCATTCTGGAGGCTGGACCCGGAGAAGGAGTGAACAACTCGGACGTCGATTTGTTCGAGCACGAGGGCAACACCTACCTCTTCTACGCCACCGGCGATCAACAGTCCTGGGGAACCGTTCGTGTCGCCATGTTTGCCGGGTCGATGCAGGAGTTTTTCACCAGTCACTTTCCCGAAGGCGCCCCGGTCGTGCGGGTCAGCGCCAGGTGATGGATGGATAGAACAGGCCGATACAGTCCCGGAAGCTCGCGAGGAAATATCAATTGGCCCGGACGGGCTTGGGCTCCGGCTCAAACCTCAACACCCGACTACCCGCCACACCGTTGGTCCGCATCGCTGCCATGGCACCGCGCAGCTCGTCCTGAAAATCCAGCTCGCTCAAGCGCTGGGCAGCCGCTTCATCCGCAAGCGGCTCCAGGGAAATTTTGACAGTCATCGATCCCCTTTCCGCAGGAGGCATGTTCCCCAGAAACTCGAGCACTTCCCCCTCTGCCTGTTTGACGCCAGTTTCAGGAATCTCCAGCGCGCACACCGTCCGGGATACACGACCGACGGTTCGGCTGACCAATCCATTTTTTAACTCCAACCGTTGCCGCTCCCCATTCAGTTCAAGGGCGAGACCAGCGGAGGCTTCCGTGTATTCGGTGTTGGTATTCTCACCCTTGATGTTGATGAACAAGACCTCGTTCGAAGCGTTCCTGGGGTCGGTCCCCAGCCCGGAAAGGTTGCAGGTGCCCAGGAAGATGCTTTGCGTATAACGAATGCCGTTAGTAACCCACGTGCCAAGCAACAAACCGTTTTCGCGCCACTGCCTCTCAGGCGGAATCGACGGCAAACCAAAGCGAAAAACCGCCTTTTGCTTCTCGCTCCTACCACAAGGAAAATAGCCAGTCACAGAACCATCCCGGCCAACCAAAGTAGGTTCTCCCCCGGGCAAACACGCAACCCAGCAGAATATCACCGACATTATGAGGAAGCCGAAACGCCGCATCGCCGGGAATACCACCACAACCACCCCCAAATCTCAAATCCTTTAGCCTCCGCCCTTCATCCTTTACCCCGTGGGATGCCGCACCCTATCCCACGGGAACAGCCTTTCTTGAGTGCCATAGCCCTTCTCCGGCCTTCAGTCTGCGAGGCAGTTCTTTGCACTTTTCCGCACTTTTCCGCACTTTTCTGCACCGATTCGAGAAAGGCTGAAGGCCACAAATGGGACTATGGGACTACGGACTATGGGACTACGGACTTAACCGACACCGAACGGAGGCTGGGCGAGCGCGGGCGCGCGCGCTTTTGGGGCGCGGCGCCCGGCGCCCCGGGCCGCATGGTCCTGGGTGCCTTGCCTTAATGATTTAACCGTATATGTCAAAGAACGGGATCCTGACCGGAGCCGGGTGGCGGCTGCAGGCGACCACGGGGCAACCGGTTCAAAGGACCCAAAAACGGAGGTAATTTAGCAGACAGAAGAGGCGCTTCGCTACTGACAGTTCATGACAATTGATGACATCGAGGTGACTGGAGTGGACAATTCATGACACAAGCAGGACTATGGGACTACGGACTTGTAGCGTAGCGCGGGCGTCCTCGCCTGCGAGTTCCAGCGGCGTCCCGCCGCAACGCAGCTTTGAGATTCGCGATTCGAGATGCGCGAAGACCGGGAGACTGCAGACAGAGGTCCGCCCTCCGGTTCTCTTTCATTCACCATTGGTCGTTCGACGTCCGATGTTCCGGTCCCGGAAAAGTGCTTTTCCGGTGGAACTTATCCCTGGCGAGACTGTTGCGAACTTTTTTGACGTAGTACTTTTGCCCGGAGTCCCATCACAAGGTTTCAGCGGGGTTGGCTGGATTGCCGTGGTAAAACGTGACCGAATAACCATGTACGCATCCTACGGCTTCGATGGCGCGGGGCCTCTGCAGGCTTGGAGGAGACCGTCTTGCCGTTTTACCACACGGCCATCACACCCGGTGGGTTTTGCTCAAAGCGCATCCTGTTTGCCCATGCTGTGGTCGTAGGTGGCGGGTTTTGGAGGGCGGGCAACACTGGCGTCGTCAGCGGAGCGAGTGGGCTGGGTTTCAAGCCGATGACCGCACGGCCGTCGTAAAGGCGGAGTCTTGACGATCTGGATGGGTACCGAACCGCGCTGGTATCGTATGGCGAGGATGCCAGCGGTGGGGCGGCTTGAATTTTCGTGAGACACACCACTCCGGCATTGAGCTTTGAGGCGTTTTTTCTGAACTTTTCGGGGTCCCTGTCCACTTAAGTTAATAAAGACCGCTTCAGCCGGTTGATAGGGTGAGACACAAAACGGAATCGCAGGAGCAGACGCGCACGGACCTCGAACTGATCGACGCCATCAACGGCGGAGACGACGAGGCGTTCGAGGCGTTATATTGGCGTTATCGGGATTGGGTTGTAAATCTCGCGATGCGTTTCACAGGCGACAGCGACGCCGCCCTCGACGTGATGCAGGAAACGTTCCTCTATTTCCTGAGGAAGTGCCCAGGTTTCCGGCTCACCTGCCAATTCAAGACCTTTCTCTACGCACCCGTTCGAAATCTTTCCGCTGCAGCCCGTGAAAAAGCAAAACGCTTCCATACGAGCACGGACGAAATACACGAATATAGTCTCGATGCTGCCTCAGAACGAGCAGCCTGCCCTCGCCAACGTGTGGGCACGCATGAAAATTGCCAGTCTCAGTGCCCAATCAATCCGCCGCCCGGATCCCGAATTACCGCAGGCCATTAGGCAAGTGGCGCTCGATTATGACCTGCTCTCCTCCTTCACGGCATTTGTGGCAGTCGATTCCACGCGCCGCACAGAAGAGACGGAGGGCACAATAGTGCCCGTGGCCGTTCCTGTTCCCGAAGGGGTCAAGTATAAGACCACGGTGACGGATCACTGATTTCAAGGTGCTTCCTGGATGCGGAAGAACATGCGCGATGCGTTGGTCAACACAGTTTCCGGAACCACCTGTTCCATCCAAACATTGATGGTTCGCTTTGGCGCTCCGAGCGGCGTCCACGTGGCGGAGGACAGGTCCGGCGAACTCAGGAGTTGATAAGTGCGACCGGGAATGGCGGACCACCTCAACGCGAGCCCGCCGGGTTTACGGGTGGTAGTCAGAAACTGCACTTTGTCAAACATCGACTTCAGATGCTGCCCGACCTCCGGTGCATAACCCAGAGCCTGGTAGTTCAGGACACTCCGACTGCTGTGACAATCCGCGCATTTTAGGGCGCCCTGTCTCCGAATCGCGTGACTTAGGCTGATAAACGAGCCCGTGGCCTGCGTGGGACCCGCATCGGGATCGAAGGTCGGATCCGCGGGGTTGTTGGGCAGGTCCAGGCCCAAAACGTCGCCGCTCCAAAGATTGGACCCCACAGCCGCCAGGGCGGCCGGCGGCATGCCAAAGGCATCCTGCCCGCTCATGAGCATGGCCAGGCGACCCAGGCCAATGTCCACCGCCCCTTTCACATCCCCGGTACGCACATAGTGCTCCTTGTCAAAATTAAGGAGGTTCGGGAACTGCGAGAGCACCGCCCGCTCCCGCTCATTTAATCCCTCCGGCCGCATGAAGCCCATCATCTGCATAGGACCGGCCATCGCATCCATGGCCGCGGCCATGGTGAAGTTAGTGCTGAAGTTTGGATCGTACGCGAACCCGCGGCGATCCATGACCATCCCGCTGACGATGTGCCGGAACGGATAGATCCGGGCGCCCGGCGTCGTTTTGCCCGCCACCCGGAAGTCCCAAGCGGTCACGTCGTGAATCGGTTCGGCCAACATGCTGACATTGCCGTTGAACCAGCGATAGGAGGGACGGGAAGCGTATTCTGAACTGTATTCGCTGTACGGCTCATAGAGACCGGTTTCCGGGTCGAGCTTGGGAATCTCGGCTTCCGGGCCACTGGTCACACCAAACGTCGAGGCCCAGATCCGCCGCGAAGCGCCTGACGTCCACGGGATATGGCAGGCCTCGCAGGAGATGAACTGGGCGTGCTCGTTGTAGGGAACATAGGCCGGGTTATCGGGCCATTCCGGGTGCGGCTTCTGGCCATGGCAATTGACGCAATCGACTTCCACATCCTGACGTTCCCAGGCATGCATGTCGCTGACCCGTGAGCCTCGAGCCATCTTGTGTTCGGCTACTTTATGGCAATCGGTGCAGAGCAACCCGGCCGCGGCGTGGTCGTCATACATAGGGTTATAAGGCGTGCCGCGCTTGTAATCCGGAGCCGCCTGCCCGTGTTCGTGACAGCGCAGGCATGCCTCGACACTCACCCGGCCGCCGACAGTTTCCGCCGCCTTGAGAGACCGGTCCTGGAACCAGTAACGCCGTCCGGTGCCGGAGTCGGTCTTTAGCGCCCGATGGGTCGCGTCGGCATCCCGCTCATCATAAATGCCGTCGCCGGTCATGTCGTAATGATCTGTGTCGGCATGGCAAACCAGGCAATCAATGCCATCCTTCTGGTGCTGAGTGAAGAGCCCGGTAGCTGGATCCGGAAACGGCAGCCCCTGCCCCACGTGACATTTCCCGCACGCGCTCGAGCCCTTGTGATCACCGAGGTCGGCGTAATAATTCACCATGGCGCTGGCTCCCACCAGGGCGCAGAACCGATCCACCATGCCGTGCGAGCCGCCACCTGGATATGCCAGTTTAGGATTCGGCGTGCGCCAGGTGTAGTGGACGCTGCTCATGACTTCTTCGACCTTGCCGTCATGGCACTTCGTGCAGGAAGCCGGGCCTTCATAGCCCATCACGAAACGGCCAGAATGGTCGGAACCAGACCAAGGCGCCACGCTCTGCAAAAAGGCCACTTCCTCGGGCTCGTAGCCCAAGGCGGCGAAGTCGAGGCGCCCGTCGGTTTCGGTATGGCAGACGGCGCAACTGAGAGCCTTCTCCTTGGGCGCCACCATGTGATTCTGGATCCAATACATCTCCGACTCCACAAACCCCACCTCGCCACTGAACGGCCGGTCCATATACGCCATCCCCGACGCCAGCGCATTGGTCCAATTATACGCCTTCCAATACGCGTTCACATCGCTCGCATTGTCCGGGAACAAGTTCGGCACCGCCAAACGCCCCAGCCCCGCATCATACGGCTGAATCGCCCAAAACCGCTTCACCGGGAATATCTTCGACTTGGGATCATCAAATCCTCCGTGCAGCCGGTTGATATACACCATCTGCCCCGCCTCCACCGAGTCGTCCAGCGTCACATACGTCGCCCCACCGTTAAACCACACATACTCCGGCACCACATCCCGTTCCCAGGTGAACGTCCCCTTCTGCCCGTCGTAAATCGTCTCCCCCTTCTCGTTCTTCACCACCAAAGGCTTGCCGTCGGTTCCCATAACACCCGCCGTCGACCAGTCCCACGTCATCTTCGTCGACTTGCTTCCCCGTGCAAACTCCGGAATATGACACGTCTGGCAGGCCACCCGCTCGGTGTGCAAATCAATAATCGGTTTGCTGTCCTTATGCGGCGTCGTGGTATGGCAACTCTCGCACATCTTCGCGTCCGTGTAGTCCTTCGCATAGCGCGTCCCCGGGATCTGATGATGGTCGCCTTTGTGACACTTGGCACACGAAAAATTGGCCCCGTCCACACCCATGTGCACATCCAGGTCCCGTGTCGGGTTGCCCATCGAGGAGTCCAAATCCCCGTGCTTCACCGCATCGGCACCCCCACCGTAGAAGTGGCATGACCCACACGTCGCCCGGCTGGTCTTGCCCACGTTCTGCGCCACCTTCACCAGGTCCACCACCGGCCAAATGTTGCCGCTGCCAGCCGGAAACTCCTTGGGTGAACCCATCACCGGGTAGCCCGAGCCCGTCGGAAATTTCTTATATTCGCCGGTCGTATCGTGGCAGCTCAGGCAATCCACTCGGGTCGCGTCGCTAAAGTCGAAGTTCTTGTCCGAATACCCCCAGCCCACATGGCAACTGGTGCAGCGCGGCTCATTCGACGGCACCGCAATGCAGTAGTTGTTGATCACGTTGTTCTTGCCCAGCACCTGCCCGGTCACACTGTTGGTGTGCTCCCACGTCCAGTGTGATGTGGCCATCACTTCCAGCGCGGCATTGGTGTGGCACACCGTGCAGCTCTGTGAGCCGGCGTAGTCGGTTATGGAAAGGTGAGCGGAGGTCGCGGCCCCCGCCGGGACCGCACCGAGCCAGCAGGCAAGCGCCAGGATCCAGAGAATGGTCGAGCAGAAACCGCGGACAATGGCATTCATAACCTATTAATAGAGTATACGCTGATTTGCATATAAGAATGTCTAGTCTATTAATAATGGCAATCATTTTGTGACTAATGTATATCACAAGCATTCCTTTTGAATAACCAGACCGGAACGGCAACACGACCGGGGCGCCTTGCCAGAAGGTGCGGCCCGTGCGATGCCGGTTGCCTTTGGGGGCGGAAACCGGTTAGTTTTCAGGCCGCCACCCACCGCGTGAGAGCGGGGTTGGCGCTGGTTTTATGAACTATCGTTTCTGGGTCGTTTTGGTCTCGTTTTGTCTGTCCCTGGGCGTGCTGAAAGCCGCCGAGCCTGGCCCGGCGGCTGAAGGCCATGCCGAGGTGCTGCTCGCGGAATTGCAGCAGCTTAAGGCCGCCGTTACCCGCAGCCTTTCGGCTGAATCACGGCCCCATTTCGTCACCTTTTGGGATTTTGACGGGACTATCCAGGCGGGGGATTGCTCCGAAGGATGGTTGCGGGATGGGCAGTGGGTGTACCACGGTTTGGCACAGCGTTGCATTGAAGCCGGCCACTCGTCAGTATACACCAATCGCCACGACTTCGACCAGTTCTGGTCAGACTACCAACTCATGGACACGCGCGCCGGTCACTGGCTGGCCTATCCTTACATTGCCCAAATGCTGCGCGGAGCGCGGTCCACGGACGTGGAAGCTCTGGCGGAGCAGACCTTTAACGAGGTCTTTCGGCGGTATTATTATACCTCGTCCCTCAGCATCCTGCGCGGTTTGCAGTTCGCCGGGGTAGAAATACGCGTCCTTTCGGCCAGTCCAGAAGCATTCGTGCGAGGTGCCGCCGCTTCCCTGGGCATCCCGCCAGCACATATTCACGGCATACGGACCGAAATCCGGGACGGACGCCTGACCGAACGGCTGGTCTATCCCATCACTTGGGCCGAGGGCAAAACCGAACGCTTGCAGCAGATTCTTCAGGAAATAAAGACCGCCCGCCCTGGCGCGGTCCCTATTGTGCTGGGTGCGTTTGGGAACAGCTACTCCACCGACGGGCCGTTTATGGCCTGGGTCGCCCGTCAAGTGCTGCCAGGCGGTGGCAAACCGGTCGTGCTGATGATCAACGGCGGCGAGCCGCCTCCGTCATATCGAGACCTCTTCCGATGCGTGGAGCAGAATAGTTACGGCCCGTAACCCTGCCTGTTGAAACACCCATCCACTCTTCGTTTATGAACATCAACTTCAATTTGATCCGTGCCCTGGCGATCCTGATCACCGCAAGCGCTGGCGCGGCCCTTAACCCCCGTGAAGTGCTCCCGGCGAAAGCCTCCGGCAGGAGGGTTGGCGAGGACGTGATGCAGCAAATCTTTAACGAAGTGAAGACCCCGTTTAAGCACGGTGTGGTGCTGCGCGGAGAGGCCGACGAATTGGTGGATTGCCCCAGCATTTTCCAGCACAACGGCTGTTGGTACATGGTCTATGTGGCGATCAAGGCTGACGTCGGCTACCAAACCTTTCTCGCCCGCAGCGATGACCTGAAGGCTTGGCATAAGCTGGGGAAGATTCTCAGCTTCGGGGGATCGGAGTGGGACCGTTGGCAGGCCGATGGCGGGGTGGCCCTCGTAAATCCCATTTGGGGCGGCGGATCCCCAATCGAAACCTTCGAGAAAAAATACTGGATGTCCTACCTGGGCGGCGCCCTGAAGGGCTATGAGCCAGACCCGCTGGCCATCGGAATGGCCTGGACGCTCGATCCCACACAACCCGTCGAGTGGAACCGGATCGCGCAGAACCCGGTGCTCACGCCGAGCCAGCCAGACACCCGGGGCTTTGAAAAAATGACTCTGTACAAGAGCACAATCATTCGGGACGACTCCGCCTCGCTTGGGTATCCGTTCGTGATGTTCTACAACGGGAAGATCAAAGGCGGTTTTGAGAAGATTGGCATGGCGGTCTCGCGGGATATGGTGCAGTGGATCCGCTACGGACACGATCCCGTGATTTCGAACGGCGACGATAGACAGAATGGGATCAGCGGGGACCCTCAAATTGTGAAGATCGGTGAGGTCTGGGTGATGTTCTATTTTGGCGCTTTCTGGAAACCCAAAGCCTTCGACACGTTTGCCTGTTCCTATGACCTGGTGCATTGGACTCAATGGAGCGGGCCGCACCTGGTGGAACCTTCGGAACCCTACGATGCTACTTACGCCCACAAGCCCTGGGTTCTGAAACACAACGGTGTGGTGTATCACTATTATTGCGCCGTGGGGGATCAGGGGCGGGTGATCGCACTCGCCACCTCCAAGGATCTGACGAAGGCCCCTCCACCCAAATGAAGTCCCCCGGCTAAACCTACGCAGCCGTGTGTTGGCGCTCTCGTGTTACGAGAAACGAGGGAGGCCTCTCATCATTTTCCGGAAGCGGCACAGCGCGCTCGGCAACGACGCCGAGGAGCGCGGCGAACACTGCTGGAGCGCAGTGAAAGCGCGCTGGATCGAAAGTTCCATTGACTGAATTTGGTAGCGGGCAAGTGGAAGAGATCTAATTTTCCAACAACTAAGCTTCTTGATCTTCCGACCAAGTGTATTAGATTCTTCCACCGCGTTTCGGCCGGCTTACGGACGAACAAGCTAGAGTAATGAATATCCTGAAGAACATATTCACGACGTCGCTAGGCAAGAAATATGTCATGGCGGTCACCGGATGTGCGTTGGTGCTGTTTCTTGTTGGCCACCTCGCGGGCAACCTGCAGGTCTTTTTAGGCCAGGAGGTCATCAACCGGTATGGGCACTTCCTGCAATCCAATCCAGAGCTGATCTGGCCGGCCCGGTTCGGGTTGCTGACTCTGCTGGTGCTGCATGTCTGGTCGGCCATCCGGTTGACCCTGGAAAACCGCGCCGCCCGGCCGGTAGCCTACGGCGTCTATAAGCCGATAGGCGCCAACTACGCCTCACGCACCATGTTCATGACCGGGCTGATCGTCTTCACGTTTGTGATTTACCACTTGCTGCACTACACCGTCCGGGTCAAAGCCATCAATCTGACCGGTCAGGACTTCGCAGCGTTCAAAGTGCCTGGCACCGTCGGCGAGCACCCGCAACACGATATTTACCGGATGATCATCATTGGTTTCCGCAATATCTGGGTTTCCGGCTTCTACGTTCTGGGCATCGGCCTGCTCTGCCTTCACCTGAGCCACGGCGTCAGCAGCATGTTCCAGTCGATCGGCTGGAAGAACGATAGCTACCGGCCCTTGCTCGATAAAATTGCCTGCGGCCTGGCGATTCTCCTTTTCCTCGGCTACATCTCCATCCCGGTGGCCGTTCTGCTCGGTTTCGGGAAGGACATCCAGTAGTAATGCATATGGCACTCGACTCCAAAACTCCTTCCGGCCCGCTCGCCCAGAAGTGGGACAAGCACAGATTCGACCTGAAGCTGGTCAACCCGGCCAACAAACGCAAATTCGAGGTGCTGGTGGTGGGCAGCGGCCTGGCTGGTGCATCCGCCGCCGCTTCACTGGCGGAACTCGGCTACAAGGTCAAATGTTTCTGCTTCCAGGACAGTCCGCGCCGCGCTCATAGCATCGCGGCCCAAGGTGGCATCAACGCAGCGAAGAACTACCAAAACGACGGCGACAGTGTTTACCGGTTGTTCTACGACACCATCAAAGGCGGCGACTTCCGCGCGCGCGAAGCCAACGTGTACCGCCTGGCCCAGGTGAGCGTGAACATCATCGACCAGTGTGTGGCTCAGGGTGTGCCTTTTGCCCGAGAATACGGCGGCCTGCTTGCCAATCGCTCCTTCGGCGGCGCCCAGGTCTCCCGCACTTTCTACGCGCGTGGGCAAACCGGCCAGCAATTGCTCCTGGGTGCCTACCAGGCACTCGCCCGCCAAATCAGCCTCGGCGCAGTGCAGATGTTCCCCCGCACAGAAATGCTGGACGTCGTTCTGGTGGACGGCCATGCGAAGGGAATCGTCGTCCGAAACCTCGTTACTGGCGAAGTCAGTACCCATGCCGGTGACGCCGTGGTTCTGGCCACTGGCGGTTACGGCAATGCGTTCTTCCTGTCGACCAACGCCAAAGGGTGCAACGTCACCTCCATCTGGCGGGCCTACAAGAAAGGGGCTTTCTTTGCCAACCCGTGTTACACCCAAATTCACCCGACCTGCATCCCGGTCAGCGGTGACCATCAGTCGAAGCTTACTCTGATGTCGGAGTCGCTCCGCAATGACGGCCGGGTGTGGGCACCGAAACGGAAAGAAGACTGCACCAAGCCGCCAGGCAGCATACCTGAAGATGCCCGCGACTATTTTCTCGAGCGCAAATACCCCAGTTTCGGCAACCTGGCCCCGCGCGACATATCGTCCCGCGCCGCCAAGGAAGCGTGCGACGCCGGCCACGGCGTCGGCCCGGGCGGACTGGGCGTTTACCTTGATTTTGCGGATTCTATCAAGCGCCTCGGTGTGAACGTGATTCGGGAGCGTTACGGCAACCTGTTCGACATGTATGAGAAGATCACGGGCGAGAACGCTTACGAAGTGCCGATGCGCATTTATCCCGCTGTGCACTACACCATGGGTGGCACGTGGGTGGACTACAACTTGATGACCAGTGTTCCCGGCCTGTTTGTGCTGGGCGAGGCTAATTTCTCGGATCACGGGGCCAACCGCCTGGGCGCCAGCGCGCTGATGCAGGGGTTGGCGGACGGCTATTTTGTGCTGCCTTACACCATCGGGCACTATTTTGCCACCAGCAAGATCGCCCGACCGGCCACCAGCCACGCCGAATTCCGGAAAGCCGAAGAGGGCGTTCAAGAACGGATTAACCGCCTGCTCGCCAGCAAAGGCAAGCGCACGGTGACCTCGTTCCACCGTGAACTGGGCAAACTGCTTTGGGAAAAGTGCGGCATGGCCCGGAATGAAGCGGGCCTGAAAGCGGCCTTGAAGCGCATTCCGGAGATCCGCGAGGAATTCTGGAAGAATCTCATCGTTACCGGCCAGAACGGCGGTCTCAACCAGTCACTCGAATATGCCGGCCGCGTCGCTGATTTCATGGAGTTCGCCGAACTCCTCTGCACCGATGCCCTGCACCGGCGCGAATCCTGCGGCGGCCATTTCCGCGAGGAATTCCAAACGCCGGATGGCGAGGCCGAACGCGATGACGCAAATTTCTCTTACGTCGCCGCCTGGGAGTTCCAGGGCTTGGATAAGCCACCCGTGCTGCACAAAGAACCGCTCGTGTACGAGGAAGTCCACATGAGCACCCGAAGTTACAAGTGATTTTTTGCCATGAATCTGACTCTTAAAGTCTGGCGCCAGAGCAACGGTCAATCCCAGGGCCGTTTCGAAACCTACGCAGCCAAGAACATCATCGAGGATATGTCGTTCCTCGAGATGCTGGATGTCGTGAACGAAGAACTGATGGAACGTGGTCAGGAACCGTTTGCGTTCGATTCCGATTGCCGGGAAGGCATTTGCGGCATGTGCTCGCTGGTGATCAACGGTATCCCGCACGGGGGCCACAAGGGCACCGCGACGTGCCAACTCCACATGCGGCACTTCAAGGACGGCGACACTATCACCATCGAACCGTGGCGCGCCAAGGCATTTCCGGTTATCAAAGACCTGGTCACCAACCGCTCCGCGTTCGACCGCATCATTCAAGCTGGCGGATTCGTATCGGTCAATACCGGCGGCACCCCGGATGGCAATGCGATCCCGGTTCCCAAGATCGCGGCGGATGCGGCTATGGACGCGGCTGCCTGTATTGGTTGTGGCGCGTGTGTCGCGGTGTGCAAGAATGCCTCCGCCATGCTGTTTGTGGCCGCCAAAGCCTCCCACCTCAACCTGCTGCCTCAGGGGCAACCGGAAAAAGATCGCCGCGCCCTCAAAATGGTCCAGCAGATGGACGAAGAAGGCTTCGGCAACTGCACAGTCACGGGCTCCTGCGAAGCCGTGTGCCCGAAAGAAATCAGCCTCAGCTTTATCGCCAAACTGAATCGCGATTTCGGTGTAGCGACTCTGAAGGGCAAGTGACTTGGTTTTAATCCACCGGGACGGCCTACCGTCCCGCGTTTGGACAGATTTGGCGACAGCCGGCTTCCCGCCGGCCGTATCTCTTTCACCCTCATATTCTTCTAGTCTTTCTGCAGTTCCACAGTAATCCCTGGTTTTGTGGATTAACCAGAATGAGAATGGCATCTCCTATGCTATCTCTGATTCCTTGGCTGAGGCAAATATCGTTGGAACAGAATGAGTTCTCAAACAAACGATAGAACTCGCAGAGTTGTGGCTTGCTCTGGGGTGTCTCAAAACTGGGCAAAAACAGGTGTCAGGTAAATAGACACGAAACAGTGGCGGGCGGGCAGCGTTCAGGGGAACGTCCGGCTGCTGAAGCTAGTGAACGTAGCAAAACGAATGGACAGGAAAAGTGCAGGCCGCGGAGAACGCGGTACGACGCTGCCCGATCATAGGGAGGGAAAAATGAGCAAGACATCGACGGAGCGATCAAAGACGTGGACGGTCCGAAACCGGCGGATTCTGCTGGTGGATGACGAGGCGAATGTGCGGACCAGTGTTTCCTGGTTGTTGGATCTTGATCAGCATGAGGTGACGCAGGCGGCGAGTGCTGACGAGGCGCTCGAACTCTACGCCCCAGGGCGTTTTGACCTGGTCATCACGGATATGCGGATGCCGGGCATGAGCGGGGCTGACCTCGCTATTCGCATCAAGCGTCAGCAACCCAACCAGCCCATCATCATGTTAACGGCGTACACGGAAATAAGCCGGAGTTCCGAGAACCCCGTGGACGACATCGTCTCTAAGCCCCCCTGGTTGGCCGACCTGCGCCAGAGCATCGCTCGCGCCTTGGAGAACAGTTTTTCGGATTGAGCCTAACCTTGGCTCTGCTTCAGATCCTTCCAAACTACCTTGCCGGAAACGACTGTGAGCACGGCTTTACCTTTCAGGGGCCAGCCGTGGAAGGGGCTGTTGCCTGATTTGCTGGCGCTGTCGGCCCGTTCATAGACCCATTCGCGGTCAGGATCAATTACCGTAACGTCCGCCTCTGCGCCTACGGTGAGCGTGCCTGCGGGCAGGCGAAGCAGTCGCGCCGGTCCCACGGTGAACCGGTGCACCAGGTCCGACAGGCTCATGCGTCCGGAATGAACCAATTGCATCAACGATAGCGACAACTCCGTCTCGAGACCGGTGATCCCGAAGGGCGCGTAATCGAATTCCACTTCTTTTTCGTAGCCGCAATGAGGAGCGTGGTCGCTGGCGATGACCTCGATGGTGCCGTCGGCAATACCGGCCAGGATCGCCTCGCGATCGCGCGCGGAGCGTAGTGGCGGGTTCATCTTGAAATTTGTGTCGTAGACCGGCCAGGAAGGCCGGAGCCGATCAGGCGTGGCGAAACCCCAGATGCCCGGCCCATCTTTGGCCCAGAACTTCTCACTCCCGGCCACGGCGGCATCGGTGAGGGTAAAATGGTGGGGGCAGGCCTCGCCGGAGATTGAGATACCCCGTTGGCGTGCCTCGCGAATCATCTGGACGCTTCCCGCTGAACTGAGGTGCTGGCAATGGACGCGCGCGCCGGTTTTCTCGGCCAGCAGGACGTTGCGGGCTACAATCATCTCCTCGCCGGCTGAGGGCCAACCGCGCAGGCCGAGCGCCGTACTCCAATAACCTTCGTGCATTACGCCCTCGGTCACGAGCGAATAATCCTGGCAATGGTCCATCACCAGCAGATCGAACATCCGCGCGTACTCCAGCGCCCGTCGCATCATCTCGTTGTTCTGCACGCAATGGCCGTCGTCGGTAATTGCCACCACGCCCGCCTTTTGGAGCGTGCCAATCGGCGCCATTTCCTCCCCGGCGAGACCGCGGGTGATGGCGCCAGTCGCATAGACATGCGAGACGCCTTGATCGAGGGCAACATCGTGAATCAGGGCCACAGTCCCAGCGTTATCGATCGCGGGGGACGTATTGGGCATGCAGACCACGGAGGTGAAGCCGCCCTGCACCGCAGCCGCCGTGCCGGTAGCGATGGTTTCCTTGGCGGTCTGGCCGGGTTCGCGAAGATGCACGTGCAAATCGATTAGCCCGGGACAAACCACCAGTCCAGTCACGCTCAATCGCTCGGCTTCTGCCGGAGCCCGCGCGGCGGCATCCCCGCCCACGGCGGCGATTTTGCCGTCCACCACCAAGACATCGGCGACAGCGTCAAAACGGTTGGCAGGATCCAGAACTCTCCCCCCGGTGAGCAGCAGTGCTTTCATCGGCGGAAAGGATAGGCGTCCCCGGGGACAAATCAAGCTCCGCTAAGCCTCCAACAGCCTAGTCCAGCCCACGCTCGAACAAATCTTCCTCGTCCAGCCCGAGGTAGTGCCCCAACTCGTGCAGGTAGGTGGTATGCACTTCTTCCCGGAAGATCTCCTCGTCGCCTTCCGAGAATTCCCACAGGTTCTCCAAAAAGAGGATTATTTGCGCAGGGATCGGGGATAGCGTGACCCCCTCCAAAGCGTATTCAGACCCCACGAATAAACCCAAAACATCCGGCTCGATCCCATCCTCCACCTGCTCCGGGTTGGGGCGCGGCTGATAGGTGACCGGCACCACGCGAGCCTTTTCCAGGAGCGCAGCCGGGAGGGCTGCCAGGGTGTCCTCCACTTCCTCGCTGGCCATCGCCTGAAGCCAATGCCATTGGGCGCTCATCGGCAAGACTCCTCGGAGGTCGATACCACCTTTCGGCTCTCTTTTTCCGCGCCGCCATCGCTGGCGGGCGCGGCATCAATCCAGATTTGTTTGGCTTGGCAGGTCCGTTCAAATCCAGGGAAACTCCAACGATTGGGAAAATCCCGGCACTGTTGCGGCTTCACCGCCTGCACCACGCAGTCGCTCCCCTCCAGGAAGATGCATTCCCCGTTCGGCTTTTCTTCCAGCACCAAACCCTGCCGGTCGTGCCGCAGCCGGGAAAACCGCTGGATGAAATCGTGCTCGCTGAGCCCGGCGAAAGCCGCCAGGCTGGCGATCTCCTCGTCGCTCAACCGGACTTGGCCCGGCCAGCGACAACACGCCGTACATCGTTGACACTCATAGTAATGAGGCACGGATTTGATTCTACCCCATCGGCCCCGGTTTCCCCAGCGGAAAACCCCGACCGCCCCAGACGGACTTAAGTCCCTGAGCTCACGTTCTGACAGCGCTGGACAAGAACCCGTGGGTTGCCTAGCTTTATGCCCACTCCCGCCAAAAAGGGTTTCCTTTTTTGGGCCGGGAAGGATGTAGTGAACCATTGTCACGTATGATGCGAAAAACCTGTTTATATGTTGGGCTGACTTGCGGACTGCTGATCGCCGGCGCCCGAGGATGGGCAGCCGATGCTCCGGCCGCGCCGGTGCCTCCCGCCCCCGCGGTTCCGCCGCGCCCGGCTCCCGAGTTTCCTCCTCACACTGAGGTGATGAAGGATTACCAGGAGGTCATTTCCACCCTCGATAAAACCAACGGGATGTTCTCCGTCTGGGTTCGCCGCAAAGACAACCAGGTGCTGGCGGCCCTGCCACCTGGATTTGAGGGGAAGCGATTCTTCATCGCCATGACGGTGGCCAGCGGCGAACGTTTCGCGGGGCTGCAGGCGGGCGATATGTACGTGTATTGGAAACGCCAGGACAACCGCATTGTCCTGGTGGAACCCAATCTCACTACTCGCTCCACCGGCGATTCCCAGTCGAAGGCCTCTGTCCAGCGGCTTTACACCGATCGCGTGATCGCTGACGTGCCGATCCTGACGCTGCTGACCAATGCGCCAGTCATCGACCTGGACGCCCTGCTGGTGGGTGAAGCCGCCAAGTTCTTTGGGGCCGGAATCACCCGGGACGCCAAGAAACACCTGGCCAGCATCAAAACCGTCAAGAGCTTCCCCAGCAACCTCGAAGTAGCGTTCGAGATTCCCATGGCTGACGGGGTGCTCAAGACCCTTCATTATTCTATCAGTGAGATTCGGCCCAACCCGAACTACAAACCGCGCAAGGCCGACGAACGCATCGGTTATTTTACCACCAGCTATGCTGACCTGGGGATGTATCAGGCCGACGACAGCAAAGTCCGTTACATCAACCGCTGGCATCTGGAAAAAGCCGATTCCAACCTGAAAGTGAGTCCGGCCAAAAACCCAATCGTTTTCTACATTGAGCACACCACGCCGATTCGCTACCGGCGCTGGGTCCGCGAAGGCGTGCTGATGTGGAACAAGGCCTTTGAGCAGGTGGGCATCGCCAACGCTGTTGAGGTCTATTACCAGGATGCCACCACCGACGCCCACATGGAAAAGGACCCTGAGGATGTGCGCTACAACTTCATTCGCTGGCTTAACAACAATGTCGGCACGGCGATTGGACCGTCTCGTGTGAATCCACTCACCGGGCAGATTCTCGATGCCGACGTGATCCTCACCGACGGTTGGATCCGGCATTTCTGGCGGCAGTTCCGTGAGATGCTGCCGCAGTTGGCCATGGAGGGCTTTACGCCGGAAACGCTGAACTGGCTGCAACAACATCCCAACTGGGATCCGCGTGTCCGTCTGGCACATCCTGCGGAACGCCCGGCCATTATGGAAGCGATCGCCCGCCAGGGTGCCCACGTGCACGCCGGCCAGCCTCTGGCGCCGACGCCGGGCGTCCTCATGGGTGGAAACGAATTCGACGGTCTGGCCGGTCGGGTCAGCCAGGTGAACGGACTATGCCGCGCCGCTGAATGCAAATCGCTCGATATGGCCCTGATGCGGCTCTCCCTCGACATGATCCTCGATGATATCGTCCAGAAGGCCGAAGGCGATTCCAAAGGAGAGGGCGACAAGAAGAAGGACGAGGAGAAGAAGGAAGAACTCCTCGATGGCGTACCCGAGTGGTTTATCGGCCCGCTGCTGGCCGAGCTCGTCGCGCACGAAGTGGGCCATACGCTGGGCCTGCGCCACAACTTCAAAGCTTCCAGCGTGTACACTCTGGCCGAGATCAACAGCCCGGAGATGAAGGGCAAGAAGCCCTTTGCCAGCTCGGTCATGGATTACCTGCCCATCAATTTCTATCGCTGGGACGGTCAGCCTCAGGGCGACCACGGCATGATCAATATCGGCCCCTATGACTTCTGGGCCATCCAGTTTGGTTATACCCTCAGCGACAAGCCCGAGGATCTCAAGCCCATCCTGGCCCGAGTCTCGGAACCGGAACTGCAATACGCCACCGACGAAGACACCTGGGGCCCGGATCCCTTCGCGAGGCGCTACGATTTCGCGGCCGACCCGCTTTCGTACGCCACCAACCAAATGGCCCTTGTGAAAACACACCGTGGCCGGCTGATTGAAAAATTTGTGAAGGACGGCCAGAGCTGGGCCAAAGCCCGTTACGGCTACGAGATGACCCTCGCGGCTCAACAACGGTCGCTCAGTATGATGGCCAATTGGCTCGGCGGCGCATTCGTCAACCGCGATAAAAAGGGCGATCCGAAAGGCCGCGCTCCGATCGAAGTTGTGCCGGCCAAAGACCAGCGTGCAGCGCTGGAGTTTGTGATCGAAAACTCCTTCAAGGACGAAGCCTTCGGCCTGTCACCCGAACTGCTGCGCTACTTGAGCACAGACAAGTGGTGGGACGAAGACGCCGTGATGGAGCAGTCCACCTGGCCCGTCCACGACCGTGTCATGGGCATCCAGGCCTCCGTCATGACGGCCCTGCTGAATCCCTCGACTGTCGGGCGCGTGTATGACAATGAAGTCTACACCCCCAGCGAGGCCGACATGATCACGCTACCGGAGCTGTTCCAAACATTGCACAAGTCCATTTGGACCGAGTTGGGCGAAAACGGGTCGAAAGAGTTCACCGCGCGCAAGCCGATGATCTCGAGTCTGCGCCGCAACCTGCAGCGCGAGCACGTTGAACGCCTGATTGACCTGAGCATGCCGGACCGCTGGGGCAGCGCGGCCCGCAAGCCCATCTCGAACCTGGCCCTGCACGAACTGCGCGGCTTGAAGGAAAAGCTGGAGGGCGCCCTCAAGGATATGAAGGCAGACCCGTACACCGAGGCCCATCTGTCCGAGGTAAAACTCCGCATTGATAAAGCCCTCGATGCCGGGTTTATCTACAACGTTTCTCAGCTCAACTCGGGCGGCACACGAATCATTATCATGGGCCAAAACGAGGGTGCCGCGGCGTCGGCCAACTGACCCCGAGCTGTTCGATCTCCACGAAGCGGCGTCCCTCACCCGGGCGCCGCTTTTTTTGTCGGCCTTTTACTCAAGTTACTGCACACAGATCGGAATCGCATCGCCGCGCTTATGAAAACCATGCCGCTCACCCCCATCCGCAAAAGCAGCCGGTTTTGGCGCCAGTTCGAACACCTTCTTGGCCTTGGCATTTTCTGTTCCGCCATGGTTTCCGCGGGTGCGGTGCGGGATACCGTGTCAGTCGCTGGGGCGTGGAGAATCCGCCTTGATCCGCAGGATGAAGGTCTCCGGGCAGGCTGGGCGGATTCTCGGATCGAGACCTCAACCGCGATCACGCTGCCGACCACAACGGACCTGGCTAGGCTCGGGTTTGAATTGAACCCGGCCACCATGACGCATGACGGCCCCAAGCCCCCCACCACGCGTTTCCCTGGTGTTCAGGAACCTGTCCGCGTGGATGAGCAGGGCGCGCTGGTTCGCCGCCATTTCTTTGTCGGGCCCGCCTGGTATGAGCGCGAAATCGAAATCCCACCGTCCTGGCAAGCACGCAGGGTCCGGTTTTCCATGGAACGAGTACTCTGGAAAACGGACGTGTGGCTGGACGGCAAACCTGTCGGCTCCTGTGACAGCCTTGTCGCACCTCACGCTTATTCCCTCGGCACGCCCAGTCCAGGGAAACACCGCCTGACCGTGCGGATCGATAACCGGATGATCCACAATATCTCCACCGTGACACACGCCTACGGACCCGAAACGCAAACTCGCTGGAATGGCATGATCGGGGCCCTGCAACTCGAAGCCTCCAGCCCGATTTCCATTGAATCGGCTGACGTGTTTCCCGCGCCCGATCGCACCTTGGTGCGGGTAAAGACCCGGCTGCTGAATCACTCCGGAAAACCCTGGTCGGGCGCACTCGTAGCGCGTGTGCTGTCTGAAGCCGCCGATCAGGCTCTGGGAAATGCGTCCCAACCGGTAGCTGTCGATACGACTGGCGACACACAACCGGAGCTCATTGTTCCGCTGACTCACCCCGCTCGGCCATGGGATGAGTTCAACCCGACCCGTTACCGTCTCCAGGTTTCGTTGCTGGCCGACGGCACGGTGCTGGACACACTGGAGGTCAGATTCGGATTCCGCGAGGTCCAGCAAGTTGGGCGCGAGCTGCGGCTGAACGGCAAGAAGATATTCCTGCGAGGAACCCTCGATTGCTGTGTTTACCCGAAAACCGGCCACCCGCCGATGACGGTCGCTGAATGGGAAAAGCACCTCCAGATCATCAAGGATTACGGTTTCAACCATGTCCGTTTCCACACCTGGTGTCCGCCCGAAGCCGCCTTTGAAGCCGCCGATCGCCTGGGGATTTATCTGCAACCGGAGACCCCCGCCTGGATCGACGATTGGGGTGTGCAGACCGTCACCAAGCCACAAGGCATTGGCTGCGATCCCCAGGTCGCCAACTACCTGCGACGTGAGATGCAGCGGATCTCCCAGGCGTATGGTAATCACCCCTCGTTTGTTCTGTTCGCCATCGGGAACGAGTTCGGCGAAAAGAATACCGATTGGGCCGCGGTGAATCACATGGTCGAAGCGCTGCGGGAAAGCGATCCTCGCCGCCTCTACACGGGATGCGCCGCCCGCCGGCACTTGGATGCCGACCAGTTCTGGGTCACGCATCACACGGGCGCTGCCACTCGTGGTGTCGGCCCGGCCCATACGGACTGGGATTTCTCGGCGGCGGCAGAACGCTCGCCGGTCCCGCTCATCGCGCACGAAACCGGCCAGCGCCCCGTTTTTCCCGATTACCAGGCCCTCCTGCCGAAGTTCACCGGGCCGCTGTTGCCGCTGAACCTGGAACGCTATCAGCGTGTTCTGGTCGAGAACGGCCTTGAGAGTCAGGCCGCCGATTTCGTCCGCGCCTCGGCGCAATTCCAGTGGCTTCAATACAAAGCCGAGCACGAGGCCATGCTCCGCACCCCCGCCTACTCCGGTTATCAACTGCTGATGCTGAACGATTTTACCGGCCAGAGTGAAGCACTTGTCGGGCTGCTCGATCCCTTTATGGAATCCAAGGGAATCGTCTCAAGCCAGCAAGTCAGAACCTGGAATGCAACTACCGTCCTCCTCGCCCGGATGCCCAAATTCGTGTGGCACACCAACGAGACCTTTCGCGCGCGGTTGGAAATCGCGCACTACGGCCCCCGCGACTTCCAGGGTGAATCGGTGCATTGGTCGGTTGCGACTCCGGATGGGCTCCCGCTCGCCAGCGGCACTCTCCCAACAGCCGCGGTGCGCTCGGGGTGTTTGACATCATTAGGAACTATCGAAACCAGCCTGGACTTCGTAACGAAACCCTCGCGCCTCATTTTCCAGACCTGGTCGGCCGTGGCTACGAATTCCTGGAACCTGTGGGTGTACCCGCCTGCGCCGACGGAGCCCGATCCCGCTGGTTTCCTTTTGACCAAGACCCTCGACGACCGGGCGTTGCAAACTCTGCGAGAAGGGGGGCGGGTGCTGCTCCTGGGCCACGGCCTCAAGAACGCCAATGCGGCCACCACCGGCTTCGAATCGGTTTATTGGTCTGCCGGATGGTGGGGCAACCGTTTCTCCGCTCTAGGCATCCTCTGCGATCCACTGCACCCCGCATTCACGGAGTTTCCCACCGAAAACGCGAGTGACTGGCAATGGCGCGATCTGTGCGCGGGCGCGACCACGTTCCACTTGAAAGGGGCTCCGAAAGGTTTTCGCCCGACCGTTCAGCCCGTACCCGACTTCCATTACAACACCCGCCTGGCGCACGTGCTCGAAGCTCGCGTCGGTTCAGGCTTCCTCGCGGTTTGCGGCTATGACCTGGCAGGCTCATTAGAGCATCGCCCGGCGGCACGGCAATTTCGGCGCAGCTACTTCCGTTACCTCGCCAGCCCCGCGTTTCGGCCCGCGCAGGAATTGCCTATCTCCTGGGTGGAACAAACGCTCAGTCCGGGGGGATTGCAGCGACGTGGGGCAAAAATCCTGAAAGTCTCCAGCGAAGATCACGCCCATGGCAACGACGCGGCCAATGCCATCGACGGAGATCCCGGAACGTTCTGGCACACGGCCTGGACCCCGAGTGCGGACCCGCTGCCGCATGAAATGATTGTGGACCTCGGCCGGATCATCCACCTGCAAGGCATTGCCTACACACCGCGCGGGGATCAGGCCAATGGCCGCATTGCCGAAGCCGAAATCTTCTGCGCCGATTCCCTCAACACCTGGGGCGATCCTGCGGCTGTCGTCCGGTGGCCAAACTCGAGCGAGAAACAGGAAGTTCGCTTTCCTCAGGCACTGGATACACGCTTCCTGAAAATCCTGGTGCGCTCCGAAGTGAACCAGAACGCCTTCGCTGCTATCGCCGAACTTGAGGTCATTGAGTAATTTGAAATCTCCTTGCCCGCATTGCCAAAGCCGAAAGGGCGCCATCAACCCTCGGTTTTGCCGTGGCAACGCGGCGCCTGGAATGTAGAATTCCGGTTAGGAATCGCACAGGTATGACTGAACTTCGAATCTTTGTGGATTTTGTGATGGCGCCCGAGGTCCTCGAGCTTTTGCGCGAAGGCACGGCGGGTCACACACTGGTATTTCCGAAAACGCCCGTCGCCTCCGTGCTGGTGCAAGCGGCCCCGGACGCCGCCTTGGCCACGGTCGATGTGGCCTTTGGTCAACCCGATCCGGGAGCCATCGCGCAGACCACCCAATTGCGATGGGTGCATGTCAGTTCCTCCAGCATCACGCGTTACGACACCCCGCAATTCCGCGCCCGAATGGCCGAGCGCGGCCTGGCAGTATCCAATAGCGCCTCAGTCTACAACGAAGCATGCGCCCTTCATGCATTAAGCTTCATGCTGGCCCAGGCCCGTCACCTGCCCCGCTCGCTGCAAACCCGCACGCCCAACGGCAGCCCGGCCTGGCACAGTCTGCGTGGCGCGTGCGCGCCGCTTCGCGGCCAAACCGCCCTGATCCTCGGCTTCGGCGCCATTGGCCGCTGCCTCGTGGAATTCCTCCGACCGCACGGCATGAACCTGCTGGCTTACCGGCGAACCGCCCGCGGCGACGAGGGAATCCCGGTGGTCGACCGTAACAGCCTCGATCAGGTGCTGGCGCGAGAGGCCGATCACATCATCAACATTCTGCCCGACAGCGCCGAGACGCGGGGTTTCTTTGGCGAGGCCCGCTTCGCGGCCGTGAAGCCAGGCGCGGTTTTCTACAATATCGGACGCGGCACCACCGTGGATCAAACGGCCCTGGTGGGAGCGCTGCGATCCGGGCGCTTGAGCGCGGCGTGGCTGGATGTCACCGATCCCGAACCGCTACCGGGCGACCACCCCCTGCGACACGAACCCACCTGTTTCATTACCCCCCACGTAGCGGGTGGTCACACCGACGAGGCCAAGACCCTCGTCCGCCATTTCCTGGCCAACCTTAAACGCTTCACCAAAGGCGAACCACTACTCGACCGCGTGATCTGAGAGGGCCGGCAGCCATTTTCATTGCGCGCAAAAGCCACGCGGGTGGGCCAACCGTCGACAGTCGAGATGGGTAACCTCCGTTCTGGAACCGTTGACCGTTGTTGACTGGCCCCGGTTTCTCCTTGCTGCGCGGCCGATTTATTCCATAGTAGTTGGCCTAGGTTGGGCGCTTGGCGCAGTGGTTAGCGCGTCTCGTTTACACCGAGTAGGTCGGGGGTTCGAATCCCTCAGCGCCCACCATCTTCTTTTGGCGGCAGCGGCCGCTTCCAAATCGGCACGATGCGTTTCATTTCGTCGATGAGCCATTGGCAGGCGGCGAAGGCTTCGCCGCGATGGCCGGCTACCACCTCTACCCAGAGCGAGGGCTCATTCGTCCGCACCGGGCCCAGACGGTGGACGAGGCGGACGGATTCCAAAGGCCAACGCTTTTCGAGTTGGTTGAAAATGAGGTTGAACTGGTGCCGGGCCATGGCCTCAAAACTCTCGTAGTCGAGCCCGGAGATGGGGGCGCCTAATTCGGATCCGCGGACGACACCCACGAACTGGACCACGGCGCCCGCCTGGCCGGAGAGAGTGCGCGCGGCGATCAGGGCCGGCTCGTCGATCGGCTCGGTGGTCAGAGTCAATTCACGGCGCATAGCGTGGGGCCTCCTTTGAACCTCTAGCCACCCTGCACAGGCGGGAAGAAAGAGACTTCGTCGCCCTCGCTGAGCGCAAAACTCCAGGGCTGGTATTCCACACCCACGGCCGCGAGCATCGCCTTTTGCATGGGGGCCAGCCGGGGGAACTGCTCGAGGACTCGGGCGCGCAGGAAGTCGAGCGTGGCCTGGGGCGGCAGGTCCAGGGCGGCCTGCGGTGTGCCGGCGAGTTCCTTGAAGTAGGAGTAAAAATGGACGGTAACTTGCATGGTGCAGCGAGCCAAAGTTCGGCGTCAGCACGACTCCCGCGGCGCCTCGGTCGCGGGCCTGGGCGTGCCACCGGACGACTGGTAAATGTGCGCATGCAGCACCCCCACAAATGGCAGGTTGCGGTAACGCTCATTGTAATCGAGGCCGTAGCCCACCACGAAAAAGTCCGGTATGTCGAACCCCACGTAGTCGGCCTCGACTTTCTCCACGCGCCGGGCGGCCTTGTTCAACAGGACGCAGGTGCGAATGCAGCGAGGTTTCAGCGGGCGCAATTTGGCGAGCACGCGGACCATCGTCTTGCCAGTGTCCAGGATGTCGTCCACCAGGAGCACATCGCGGTTGCGCACATCCAGGCGAAGTTCCTTCGTGAACACCAGGTTGCCTGATTCCGTGCCCGCGCCGTAGCTGGAGACACCGATGAAATCGAGCCGCAGCGGGAGGGAAAGATGGCGAATCAGGTCGGCCAGGAAAAGGACCGTGCCGTTCAGGAGCGACACCACCACCATTTCGCGCCCCGCGAAATCGCGGGCGATTTTGGTGGCCAATTGCTTGATGCGCACGGCCACCTGGTCTTCAGTAATCAGCACCTCCTGCACATCGCCGCGCCACCGGGGCGGCACAGGGGTCCGGGAAGGCGGGTTCTTGACCTGCGTGCCTCGTCTTCGGCCACGGCGGCGCTCGAGCACCGAGTTCCGTGCGGGCGGAGCTGAGCCTTTAGATATGCTTGGAATCGTGCTCATCTTTTACGGCGTAACCGGTTTCCTGGCGTTGAAAATTGACCGCGTTCTTTTTTACGTACGCGTTGAAGACATCGTCGGCGCTCATCCCGAGCACCTGGGACAGGCTAATCAGGAAATGGAACAGGTCCACCACCTCGACCCGCGCGTTTTGCTCGTCAAACTTTTGATACTTGGCCCACCATTTCCAAGGCACGCTATCCGTCAACTCCGCGATCTCCTGCGACATCGCCCGGCAATAGTTCAGAACCCACTTGGTTTTCTCTTCCTCCGACATCGTGTCCGTCTGGACGCCAATCCGTTGGTTCAATGCGCGCTGCATCCGGAACAATTCCCGGAGCTGGTCAGGTGTTTCCATGCGGAGAGAATACCGGAGCGCCGCGGCCAAGGAAATCGCAATTCACTACGACCGCACCAGCTCAGTGCGACAGGTCGCCAAGGTCGATGCCGCCAAGGACCTGAGCCACCTCGGCAAAGCAGCCCTGCCCTGCCCTGCCCTTGACTTGGCTTACTACTGGTTGCGCCCAAACCATTCCCGGAGCAACTCCTGTCGCTGCGTGGGGGCGGCAGCCGGGCGATTATCCTTCGGGTCCTCGCCGTGCTCCACACTCCAACCGCTCCACTCCCGAAAGGCGTGATACGTCCAGTCCCAGCCGCGAGCTTCAAAAATGTCGATCACGTCCCGCAGATACCGGTATGCGCTCTGGTTCGGCGCCCAGCGGATCGCGCTGAATTCGCCGATGTAAATGTGCACATTGTAGCGCTCCTGAAAATCGACCACCGGTTGAAGCGCGCTCTCGAGCTGCGCCTTGCCCCAAAACCGCCCACCCACCTCGCCGGGATACTCGTAGCTGGCGCCCTTCGAATGCACCCCCTGGTGCGTAAAGGCGTGCGGCAGATACATGTGCGCGCTGTAAACCACGTTCGAAACCGTCAGCGGCCGCAATTCCTTCAAGCCCTCCGGGCCACCCCACGGGGCCGCCTCCACGATTAGCGTCCGTTGCGGGTCGATCTCGCGGATGGCGCGGGCCGTCCGCTCCGCCAAGTCCTGCCAATCATCGCAATCATCGGCCACGTCGTCCTCCACCGGTTCGTTCACCAGGTCATAGCCCCAGATCGGCTTGGCCGCTCGGTAACGGGTGGCGATGTGGCGCCACAGCTCTACGAACTTGTCCTGGCATTGCCGATCCGTGAACAAGCGGTGATCCGACCCCACATACCCGCCGGCCGTGGCTTTGCCGCCGGGGGGCGAGTGCAAATCCACCACCACCCGCAAGCCGAACCGTTCACACAGCGGCAGCGCCGCATCAAGCTTCTTCAACTCGCCCTGAACCCACTGATCGTAACTCGCCAGGTCATCCGGTTGGCCCGCCTGCCCGTGGCGAACGAGCTGCCAGCGGATGAGATTCGCCTTCCACTCCTGGCCCAGCACCCGCAACCCTTCGGCGTCGATACTCGGGCTGATCATTACCCCGCGCAGCCGTGGCAGATCATGTCCGCGATAGCGCGGACCCGCCATCGGCAGCGGCGCCTCCCCACGCGGCAGTCGGGTCACCACCAGCTTCAGGTCATCAAACCAAACCCGGCCCGTCACCTGCTCCAGGCCGAGCACCAGCACCAGGTTCGTGGCATCGGACGGGATGCGAGCGGTAAACGTAGCCGACCGCCAATCAAAGCTCCCCGTCTCGAGCGGTGCCTGGGGATACTCCCTTCCGGCGGGACCCTCAATAATGAGCATGAACTTGATGCCATTCCAGGAATTGGGTTTGGCGCTCACCTCCTCGGCGCGAAGCGTTGCCGTGCCTCGAAGCGTGCCCCCGCGCAATCCCTCGAGCGGCAGCGTGCGGCTGATCACCGCGCCCTGGGCCGGGGCCTGGGCCTGGATGGCGACGGCTTGTCCCTTGGCGCCCGTGGCCAGCGTTCCGGGGCCGTGCCAGCCCGCCAGCGCTGCGGCGTTGTCGAAACCAGTTTCGAACCAAACCTGCCCGCGGCTCGCCGGGCCAGTTTGCTGAGCCGCCGCCGCGCCGCTCGCGAAGAGCAACCACGTGCACGCCGCGAGGCTGAGGGTTTTACACCGCGTGCCCCTGCGTCCGCAAACTGGGGAATCTGAAAACTTCTTGCTCATTTCCATTCAAACCTGGTTTGTTCCGCTCAAGCGTTGGCGCAGACCTTGTAGGCCAGACCGGCCGCACCGGCCATGGAGAATAGGTTGAATTTGCTCAGCAGGAACAGCAGAAAGGCATCCTTGAACGTCTCCTCATCTTCCTTCTTTTGCTCGGCGAGATCCACCGGTTCAAGACCTTCCTCTTTCTCGAACTCCTCCTTGGTGATCTTGCCGCTGGCCAGGTCCTGAATCCTGGGGAGCAGGAGTTCCTTGAAGACCTTGATTTCTTCCGCCGAAATTTCCTCCGGCGCCGGCGTCTCGCCTTCGTCGGCCACTTCCTGGGCCAGGTAAACCCGGATTTCCTGGTCCGACCCCGTGGGCATAGACGTCATGATCTGTTTAGCTTCGGCCACCGCCGCTTCATACGTGACCACTTCCTCGGCGGATTCCGCATTCCAATTCAGTTTCACCACGAAATACTGGGCGCACACCAGGCCGACCAGGGAAAATGTGGCTGCGAGCAGGCCCAATTCCTTGCTCCCCTCTTTGCGGCTGAGCAATTCCGCCCCGAGCCCCGACAGGTATCCCACACCCACCGCCAGCAACTTGAAACGGAGCCCGAAAAAGTGGAACACAGCGAAATACACGAGCGCGCCAACCAAGGTGCCGACCAGCGCCCCCACCAGCCCCATGCCGAAACTCGGCTTCGTGGTTGGCTGCAGCACGGCGGACGCCAGGGGCGCGTGCATCGGCCTCCCGTGCACCGGGGCCGCCGGCGCGGGTTCGGGTGGGGTCGCGATCAGCACACCCATGGGCGCGGCAGCCGCCACGGCCACCGGCGCCGGTGCTGTGGCAGGAACAGGGGCCGGAGCGGCCGCGTGTGCCGCCCCGCTGAGCCGGACCCGGGGCGCCTGGGGAAGCGGAGGAGGCATCGGTGGACCCGGCGCAACCGCGGCCGGAGCTGCGGCCGGTGCGGCTCCGGCTCCGCTCAAGGTGATGCGCATCGGCTGCGCTGACGCCAAGTGATGCAATTTCTCATTGGCCTTGGCCGTCCCGTCCAGTTTGCACACCGGGCACTGCACCGTGAACGGCATCCGCCCACTCACCGGCTCGACATCAAACTTATACTTCTGGCCGCAATCGCATTGAATCTTGAGTTCGAGCATAAGATGACGAGTGAGAGGGGGGGACTGTTTGGGATCAGAGGGGAGCCGTGGGACATCGGTGCCGTGCCTCCAGCCCGGCACAAGGACCGGACGCGTGCGCACGAATAGACACACAATCGCCCATGGTGAAGTTCACAGCCGGACTCTACCCGCGTCGCCATAAGCTGTCAGCAATAATTCCCCCCCTGGGCGCGGTGCGACGGTGGGACCATCTCAAATTGCAAATCTCAGATTTCAAATCTGACGCGGCGGGACGCCGCTGGAACTCGCAGGCGAGGACGCCCGCGCTACGGTCTCCGTATACGGTTTGGATTGTTTTCGATCGCGGAAACCGGGGTTTACGTTAAGCCGGTCACAGACCGGCGCTCCGGCCTCTGACCTCGGCACCGCCGGGTGCGGAATTCGTTTTAATCTCACGCCAAGACGCTAAGACGCTAAGACGCTAAGGTTTTTGGTCTTTGCCAATCACCCTCTCCTTCATCTTTGCGTCTCCGCGTCTTTGCGTGAGTTCCGACTTTTTATCTACAAACACGGTGTGCGGTGTAAGCCGGTGACACACCGGCGCTCCGGCCTCTTGACCTCCGTCTCCCTCTTACCCGGCGTTCGGAAACGCAGGCCAGCACCCCTCGCCGCGTGAGGGCACGCGGCCTACAATCGGAGACGAGCGCACTCGGTCTACAGAGTTCCGCCACCAAAAAAGCACTTTTCCGCACTTTAAAGCACTTTCCCGCACTTTTTTTGTACCTTTTTGTACTTTTTTGTACCAAACCGACTCCAGAAAGGCTGAAGGCTAAACAGGACTATGGGACTACGGACTATAGGACTATGGGACCTTCCAGAAAGGCCGAAGTATGAAGGCAAAAGGCTGAAGCGGAGGCCCCGGGCGGAAGCGACAAGGGGGCGCGACGCGCCTTACNNTTTAACCGTATATGTCAAAGAACGGGGTTCGGATCGGCGTGGGGTGGACGCTGCAGCGGCCACGGGACACCACTCAATTTCAGAACCCAAAAACGGGGGTAAGATAGCAGACAGAATCGGTGCTTCGCTACTGACAGTTACTGACAATTGATGACAATTCATGACATTTCAAGAAAGGCTGAAGTCTGAAGGCAAAAGGCTGAAGTCCGGTGTTGAAAGCCTTTAAAACGGCTCCGGAGGACGTCGGGGGGCCTGGGTCACCTGGCTGAAGCCAGGTGTTAATGAGAGGGTGGCATCTGCGAGCTCTTTACCCATCCCCCTCTCCTTCATCTCCGCGTCTCCGCGTCTCCGCGTGAGACCGTGTTTTTTGTCCCCAGAAACGGGGTGTTTAAGCCGGTCACAGACCGGCGCTCCGGCCTCGGCTCCGCCTATCTCAAATTGCAGATTTCAGATTGCGGATCTGGGGCCGGCTCAGTCGTCCCTCCGGGACTCGCGGCACATTATGGCGTCCCACACCCGGCACTGAAGTGGCCGGGCTATTGTCAGTCGCCCCTCTGGGGCGCCGCAGGGGTACAAAATTCGTTTTTAACTCACGCTAAGGTTTTTGGTCGTTGCCGATCACCTTCTCCTTCATCTTTGCGTCTTCTTCTTTGCGTGAGTCCCGGTTTTTTGTCCACAAAAACGACGTGTGGTGTAAGCCGGTCGGAGCGCCGGTCTGTGACCGGCTTTGGGTGTGCGTACTTGAGCTCCGCGTTTGTTCGGTCTCAGCGCTTTTGGCCGGGGTTGCACTGAGGTACGGTTTAAGCCGGTGACACACCGGCGCTCCGGACTCCGTTCTCCGTCCGCGGTTCGCATTGTTCTCGATCGCAGCAACCGGGGTTTACGCAAAGCCGGTCACAGACCGGCGCTCCGGCCTTCCGCTCGGCACCGCCGGGTGAGGAATTCGTTTTAAGCTCACGCCAAGACGCCAAGGTTTTTGGTCTTTGCCGATCACCTTCTCGTTCATCTTTGCGTCTTCGAGGGTATGAGTT
>DIXK01000032.1 GCA_002428665.1 Verrucomicrobia subdivision 3 bacterium UBA6082 | reverse complement strand
TGGCAAAGCGATGGCAGGTTTGGCGGGAGCCGCTGTCATCCTCGCTGCCATCACCGCACTTGGTTCGTTCCTATTCCTGCACTACAGATGAGAAACAAAACGCTGGAGACGAACTGCCCCCCTGCCTCTCCGCTAGACGCATGCCGGCAATTCGGACGCGCCGTTCACGCTCGACCTTGCGCTTCCGGCGGCGGTCGCTCAGCTTTCCGTTAGCCGTAACACCATGCGCGCATCCCAGCTCTTACGTCTCGTTCTTCTGCTGTCCGCTTCCGCGGTTGCCTCGGGCTGCGTTACGTCAACGATGACGAAGCGCGCATGGGAAGATTGGTACGCGCGCCACGCGCCCAGGGTGGTCTGGGTGGGTTATCAAGGATCAGACGCTCATTTCCATCATTTCCTTGCCCGGCTCAAGGGGGGCGATGTCAAATTATTCGAGATCAGGCGATCTGAGTTGGTTGTTGCGGATGAGTATCGCTGGCTCGGATATTGGACAGGGCCGCCTTACTACTACTTTGTAGATCCCCTTCAAGACTACAGAAGAATCGAACCGGCTAACCCAACACTTCACTCGACACCGCGATGAGCTCTCTGTTGCATGTTGGGTGCCGGCGGCGCGGTGCGAGTGAGTTCCTTCGTTCAGCGGCAACACGCACACTATGAGCAAGCTCACCCTTGTATCCGTTTTCGTCGCCGTACTGGTGATGCTTGGATTGCTGTTGTGGCCACGGCTCAGCGGCTCCGGGAAGGAAAAGGGTAAAAGCGGGGTGGCCGTTTACCCAGGGTAGACCCGAAGACGGGCCAACCCTTCGCTGAATGATCCAATCCTTTCAGGATTGTTCCCCTCGGGCTCCGTTGGGTGTCTGCTCTTCCTCGTGTTGGTAGGTGGGTGACACCTTACAGGATTGACCCCGCACCAAGCCCCCGGATCAATCATACTTCAACCGGCGATTCTCCAGATACATTCAACCACAGAGCTCACCAGGGCGCAGAGAATCAAAACTGACAAAAAACCTTGGCGTCTTCTTAGCGTGAGTCACATCGGATGGTGACATCCTAACGTGTGGACACCGAACAAGGGCTCCCCCTATCCCGGCAGGGATGGAAACCATTAGCCAGGTGTTGAGCGCAGCGACATCCCTGGTAACCAACGGGAACGGACGCGACCCCGCCCGGGGTCGTAGCCAGGGTGCTACACGCCGGTGATGGCCTGGCCCGCTGGCATCCGGGATGCAGGGCATTTCACGACCAGGTTCCGGTGGTGTCGCTCGTGCCTCGCTCAACCACCGGCTGATGGCTGTGAACCCGACTGAAGTCCTGAAGGGACGTTGCAGCGCAAGCCCAGGGCCAGTGAAACGTCGCCCTGGGGTGCCGGGTCCAAAAAAACCCTCCTTTTTTCCTTTCCCTTCCGGCGCGACCTCCACGCGCCGGAAGGGAAAGGAAAAAAGGGAAGTTAGGGGAAGGCTCCTTACCCAGGGCGACAGTCGCTACGCTCCTTTGCCGCTGGGCTACTGTTGGGCCTCCCCTTCGGGGCTTCGGAAAGGAAAAGGTAAAGGTGGGGTGGCCGTTTACCCAGGGTAGGGTCGTGGGGCGGGCCCTCCTTCGCTAAAGCTATGGCGGGCAGGCCAACCCTTCGCTGAATGAGTCAATCCCTTCAGGATTGTTCCCTCGGGTCCCCTGGCTCTGGTGGAACACCTTTCGCGAATTTGTGAAGATGATCTCCGGGATTCTGGGAAAAGACACACCGGAGAAAGCCCTTCGCTCCCGACTTACGGTTGACCCATGGCACACGGCCGGTGCGAACCGTAAGTCAGCCCTTCCCCATTAATTCCCCATTTCGAGTTCGGATGTTGGCACTCTGAGCGGGCAGTTGGAGATTGAATCTTTAGTCCTAACACCGGGAATCACGGGAATCACTGTGGAGAGACATTGATGACCGTCGGCTTAACCAACCACACCCGTCAGCCAGCGCCGGTCGAGCGTCAGGCTTACATTCGGGAGTCACTGGCCCGGCGCGGCTAAGGTTTTTTTGATATGCGTGGAACTTATGCCCAACCATACCCTCAATCAAGCCCTCCGGGTTCGGAAAACGATTTCGCTTGCGTTAGGAAAACAGCGGGCGCAGCTTGCGTTTCATGTGCAGGACGACGCCCATGGGAGTGCCCGCCAGACCCGATACCCGGGAGAGGGGCTCCACGGCTCTCTTCAACCAGAGTGTCTCCGCCATGCCTCTCCACCCCACACGAACTTTTGCACCAGTCCAGCACTCTGGCACGGCGGATATAATCGTTTCATGTTGAGTGACTAGGCAAAGCATCGAAGATTCCACTTATGAAAAAGAAAAAGACGCACTGGGTGGTTCTGGCCACGGTGACATTCGTCGTCCTTCTTCTGGCGGCGTATATTCTACCTCCCCTGCCTAAACCCCAGGCTCAAGAATCGCGCGTCACCGGAGTCAACCACCTTGCGAGCATCTCGATCACCACCACGAATACTCTCGCCACGGCCACACCGAGCAAGTGAGTTCACGAACGCTTAAACCGAGTGCTTCAGGCAGGACGAACGCACGGCTATGATCTGCGCTCTGTTTCTGTGTCTTGTTTATGCGGGGACAACCCTTGCGGTTACAGCCTGGCTGTTGTTTTCGTGCTGGAGGCAACGAAGGAGCGCTGCGCTGCAAGTATCCCGTCGCCTTGTGTATGCCACTTTGCTGTTGTGGGTACCGGTCGTCATCCGGTTAACAGTTCCTTGCCCCATTCAAGGGGATTACTTCGGTAATATGACGGCGTGCAAATGCGACGAGTATCGAGACGTTGTGAGGTTCGCCGGCGGGCAGGCTAGCTTCTCTGAGCACGGCAGCCACAAGCAATGGGGAAGATATCAGAAAACCGGATGGAACACCTACGTCTTGAGGGAGGATGACGCTGAGGAATTTCCTGTTACCCTTCGCACAGGCTGGCTTCTCATGACGATAACGTATGCACCGATGTCACGGCACTTCAATAAACGCGACGAGCTGGTTAGATATTTTTTTCCGCTCAGATGGATTCCCTGACTTTTTTGATTGTGTTCTTTATTCTCGGTTGGAGGAGCGACCTTTCCTTAAACAACCATGTCTAATCACTTTCCTAACGCGATCAGTCCAGTGCGCGCGCCATGGGCCCGCGTCGTTTCCATTAAGGCATGAACCGCGCTCAGGCCATTCAAGCCGTTGATGAGGCATTTGCGGAGGCGCCTCGCCCGACCACCTTCATCAGGGGCAGTTGCGTGTGCGAGGAGTGCCTGGAGCACAACGAAACCTTGCGCGGATTGAAACAGAAAGAATTGCCGCTGGGAGCTCTCAACAACCCCGGGTGGGATCCGATCTGCTTCGCTTCCGACGCTGCGTTCCAATATCTGTTGCCCGGTTTGGCAAGGTTGGTTTTGGAGCATGCGAATGATTACCTCCAGCAGTTTCTCTTTCATATTACGCAGGCAGACCGGTTGGCCTGCTTCACACCGACGCAAGCGAACGCTGTGAGGGTTGTTTTAGACGTGTTGGCTTTGGAAGAGTCTGCGGCGGTGGACAATAATCTTGCCGCAGACGAATTGTTTAGAGCGCGCCATGAACTCGAACAAGCCGCGGCATCAAAGACGGCTCCGCCGCATCGGTGAGCTGACCGTGCGGCGCAATTCCGCGTTTAAGCGACGGCTCAACCTTTTTGCGCCCTGCCGCATCAGCGGGTCGTGGTGGTGAACACCGTGAAGGGGGTGAGCCACCAAGCAGGTTCCTCACGGGGGACGTGACCCTCTCCCCTCCCATGAGCTCCCAACTTTGGCGGGGTGTTTATCACCTGCTCGCAGTGTTTGCTTTCCGGTCCGTCACGTTCACGTCGCGCCCGGAGGAGTGTGGCGAACGGATCCGCTATGCGTCTTGGAGTGCGCCTGCCCTCTGCCGCCTTCTCGTGCGATAGGCCAAGAAACCCCGCAAGCGTCTTACGTCGGTCGACCGTCGATTTGCAAGTCGAAGGCGGTGCAGGGGCCTCCGCACTCCATGACGCTTCACGCGGTAGGGAAAAAACGAAGGCCCCGGGTGGCCGCTTACCCCAGGGCAATGGCTCCGCCTGCGCGTTGCTCCGGCGGGGTTTGGCTCTGAGCGGAAATCGGCTTCTGCTTCCGCATGCCGGGTAAGAGTTACCCCACCTGCAGAACGCTTACGGTAGTCTCCGGGTTTTAGGCACGTGACCTCACGCGGCCAGGCGGCCGGGCTCTTATCTGAGCCGTCGCCCCCCTTCCGTGAGTTTGCTGGATTTTTTGCGGCCATTCGTCCATTATTCGCGGCTCAAGGCTGGCCGGCCCGCGCTTCATCGTCTGTCGACCATCCGATAAACTGATCACGCACATGAACGATTCTAAATCTGAACTTTGGCAGCGGTTTCAACAGTATTACTCGGAATTCCCGCAGCTCGGGCTCGCGCTCGATTTGAGCCGCATGAAGTTTGAGGCGGACTACTTCAGCGGCCTGGAACCGTGTTTGCAGAAGGCTCTGAACGAGATGGGCCGGCTGGAACAGGGCGAGATTATGAATCTGGATGAAAAGCGGATGGTGGGACACTATTGGCTGCGTAATCCGGCCCTGGCTCCATCGCCGGAGATTCGGAATGCCATTGAAACCACAGTGGCTTCCATCAAGACCTTCGCTGCCGCGGTGCATAGCGGCGCAATTAAGGGGAGTGGCGGGTCGTTCAAGAATGTGCTGCTGATCGGCATCGGTGGATCGGCTCTCGGACCTCAATTCGTGGCCAATGCCCTAGGACATCCGAAAACCGACAAAATGGCTCTGTTCTTTTTGGATAACACGGATCCGGACGGTCTGGACCGCGTGCTGGCTCAACTCCAGGCTGAGTTGGGTCGCACTCTCGCCATCGTTATTTCCAAGTCCGGTGGCACGAAAGAAACTCGTAACGGCATGCTCGAGGCGGCGGCGGCTTACAAAGCAGCCGGGCTCGACTTCGGGAAACACACCGTAGCGATCACGAGCGCCGGCAGCGAACTCGACAAGTTCGCCGTCGCGAACGGCTGGATCCAGCGTTTCCCCATGTGGGACTGGGTCGGTGGCCGTACCAGCGAACTTTCCGCCGTTGGCTTGCTCCCGGCTGCATTGCAAGGTCTCGATATCGATTCCATGCTCGCTGGCGCGAAGACCTGCGACGAACTCACTCGGGGCAAGGTGACCCAACAGAATCCGGCTGCCCTGCTGGCGGCTATGTGGTTTTACGCCGGTAACGGTAAAGGTGAGAAAAACATGGTGGTTTTGCCATATAAAGACCGGCTGGAGCTGTTTTCGAAGTATCTCCAGCAACTGATTATGGAGTCCTTGGGCAAGGCGCTGGATCGGGATGGCAAACGGGTGAACCAGGGACTCACCGTTCTGGGAAACAAAGGGTCGACCGACCAGCATTCTTATATTCAGCAACTCCGCGACGGCTTGGACAACTTCTTTGTTTGCTTTATCGAAGTGCTGCGAGATCGGGCGGGAGCCTCCATGGAAGTGGAAACGGGCGTTACTACCGGCGACTACCTTTCCGGGTTCTTTCAAGGCACTCGGAGTGCACTTTTTGAGAATAATCGGGAGTCGTTAACGATAACTGTTCGCGAAGTCTCGCCGTTCACAGTGGGCGCTTTGATTGCGCTGTTCGAGCGTGTGGTGGGGCTTTATGCCACGTTGATCAATGTGAATGCGTACCACCAGCCCGGTGTCGAAGCCGGTAAGAAAGCCGCAACAACGGTGATCTCGCTTCAGATCAAAGCGGCTGGGCACCTATATAGTAATAGGGGCAAAGCATTCACCGCCGAGCAGATTGCGTCGGCGGTCGGTGCTTCTTCGGAGGCCGAGACCGTCTTCAAGATTCTGGAACACCTTTCTGCGAACCCGGATCGGAAGATTCAACGGAATGCGGGGGCCACACCCTTCCAAACCACTTATCACGCAGAAACCTGAATAATGTGGTAGTCTAGCCCCGGCGATCTGCGACGACTCCTGTGTTTGTCTATCCCAAGAGCTATGATGTCATCGTTGTCGGCGCCGGTCATGCCGGCGTCGAGGCGGCCTTGGCGGCTGCCCGGATGGGATGTGAGACGCTGCTCCTGACCATCAACGCGGATACAGTTGGTCAGATGTCGTGCAATCCGGCGATTGGCGGATTGGCCAAAGGGCATCTGGCCCGGGAGATCGATGCCCTGGGCGGCGAGATGGCCAAGGCCACCGACATGACTGGGCTCCAGTTTCGGATGCTGAACACGAAGAAAGGTCCGGCTGTTTGGGCCCCTCGGGCGCAGTGCGACAAGAAGGCTTACCAATTTCGGCTGAAATGGATTTGCGAGCGCCAACCGAACCTGGACCTGCGTCAGGATCAAGCCTCTAGGATCCTCCACCGTGACGGTGTCGTTCACGGCGTGGCCACCGACCTCGAGGTAGAATATCACGGAAAGACCGTCATCATCACCACCGGGACCTTCCTGAAGGGGTTGATGCATATCGGAATGAACCGGCAGTCTGGGGGACGGTTGGGGGAGTCGGCCGCTATGGGTCTTTCGAAATCGTTGATCGATCTCGGCATAGAATTGGGTCGGCTCAAGACTGGGACCCCACCGCGACTTCTACGGCGATCTATCGATTTCAGTAAAACCGAGATTCAACCCGGAGACGAACCCGTCCCTCGATTTACCTTCTGGGAGGAAGATTTGTTCCACGTGGAACAATTTGCCACGGCCCAGGGTGCTGGAACCGGAATGTTCCACGTGGAACATTCGCCCCAGCCCACCTCTGCCAGCCGAAACGGCAAATATGTGCCTGGGTCGATTCTGGACCGCATGGGAGGGCAACTCCCGTGCTATATTACGTTCACTACCGAAGCCACGGCGCGCATCATCAATCAGAACCTGGACAAATCCCCCCTTTACTCCGGCATCATCCAGGGGGTCGGACCTCGCTATTGCCCGTCGATCGAGGACAAAATCGTCAAGTTCCCCGAGAAGAAGCGGCAACAGCTTTTCCTCGAACCCGAAGGGATTGCCACCGACGAGATCTACGTCAACGGCTTTTCCACCTCGCTCCCCATCGAGGTCCAGGTGCAAATGGTCCGAACGATCATCGGCTGCGAAAACGCCGAGATCCTGCGTCCGGCTTACGCGGTGGAATACGACTTTGCCTATCCCACCCAACTCTTTCCGTCCCTGGAGACCAAAGTCTGCCGCAACCTCTACCTGGCAGGCCAAATCAATGGCACCTCCGGTTACGAAGAAGCCGCCGCCCAGGGACTCATGGCCGGGATCAATGCGGTCCGTCGAATTCGCGGTTTGGAGCCTATCGTCCTACGCCGTGACCAAGCCTACATCGGGGTGCTGATCGATGACCTGGTCACCAAGGGGACGATTGAGCCTTACCGGATGTTCACTTCCCGAGCCGAATACCGTTTGTTGCTCCGACAGGATAATGCGGACCTGCGATTGTCCCGAATCGGCTTCCAGACCGGGCTCTTGCCCGAGCGGCACCTGCGCAAGGTGGAAGCCAGGGAGAATGCCATCGGCGCCGAAATCGCCCGGGTGGAAAAGACCCGGGTGGGAACGGATACGCTCGCGCAGATGCTGCGCCGTCCGGAAGTCACCTATTCGGACCTGCCGTCCAGGAGCCCGAACCTTCCGCCAGAAGTTATCCAACAGGTGGAGATCCATTTCAAATACGCGGGATACCTAGCCCGGCAGGAGACCGAAATCGACCGTTATCGAGCCTTCGAGGAAAAGCAGATCCCGAACGGTTTCGATTACTCTTCTGTCCCCAGCCTCAGGGCTGAGGCCCGCCAGAAGCTCAAGCAGATCCAGCCCGCGACTTTAGGCCAGGCCGCCCGCATCTCTGGGGTTTCCCCGTCGGATATCAGCATTCTGATGGTCTGGCTCAAGCGCGCCAACGCTTCTTCTGTAACGGTGGATAAGTAAGCCTCCCAGTCAGGCGTTTCACGGACGCTAGATGGCTACGTCAACAGAAATCCTGCAAAACCCCTTGCAAATAAGATAAAACTGCGGCTCACGGCCTGAAACCGCAAGTTTTTTGGCCATTGAATGGCTTGTGAATAAGCTCTGAATAACTCCGCTTTATTCAAACCCCATACGTGGCTATTTTCTGCTGATGATACTTAATGGCGCGTCTGCTGCCATTTGGACAAAATCCCCATAATTCGGGCAAATTTGCCAAATCGTCCATAAGGCGGGTTTAAGAATGTCCTCTGGCGAGGTGTTCGCCTGGACTAAGGCTAGGCCTGAAAATGGCAATTTCGGATCGGCATAAGCCTGTTCGCTTGCGAATAGACGGCGAATAAACCTCATGAGTCGAGGTAAGCTCCTCACTCCACATCAAAGCGCACACAAGATGGCTGCGATATCCAGGAGTGATCCATCACGCCCGCCACTCGCCGCACTGGACCGAGCAAAACCACGGTCCAAGGCAGATTTGCTCCTGACAACAGAGGAAAATACACAATCATTGTTTCTTATCTATATTATTCCTTTTCCTTACTTCGATTAACCGACGCCATCGGTGCTCCTCGTGCCTCTGTCTATATGTGATCAGCCACTGCGGTGACCTAAACCCCGCTGAAACGACCAGGGTCTCACGCGCCCGTGCGCGTTCGGCTGGTTTTTTATTTTGCTTGGGAGAGCCCTAAAAGATAGAGTGGTTAGGTCTGTCCGGTGGTGTAATGGTAGCACAAGAGTCTTTGGAGCTCTTTGTCATGGTTCGAATCCATGCCGGACAGCCAATTTTCCTCAGGAAAATGAAGAATCTTGTCCGGCTGACACAGAAACGACACAAGAAAGCCCCGAACTTGAGGAGGACATGGTAAGAGGCTGGCCTAGGAAAATCACCCGGAAGCGAAAGGTCTTTGCGAAAATCTATCGCCCTTGCGCCGGTCGCAGCGGATACCGCCTGGCTTGGAGCGCCGGCGGAGTTCGGCAAATGAAGTCCTTCAAGACTTACTCCGAAGCCAAGCAGGCCGGGGAGAAGCTGGCCGCCGAAATGGCCAAGGGCTCCCAGGTCGCACAATTGACCGCCAGCCAGGCCGCAGATGCCCTAACCGCTCTGCATACGCTGTCCCGATTCTATCAGGACACCGGCAAGCAGATCACCCTGGCAGAGGTAGCCGCCATCTTCACGGCCAACGCCAAGAAACTGGGCGACCGCTCCATTCCTGAGGCCGTTGAAGGCTTTCTAACCACCGTTGCCACAGTCAAACGAATCGACATTAAGCAGGCAATGCTGGCCTTCATTGCAGAGCGCGAGCTTAAGACCCGCGCCGGCAAAGACGGAAAGCGCCCCAAACTTTCCCCGGAGCACCACTACAACACGTCAATCTGGCTGAACGAATTTGCCGACTCCTTTCCGGGCCACGCCGTTTGTGACCTCACCAAAGACCATATTGCCGCCTACATGGCTGGGCATTCTGCCCTCGCCGGAAAGACCCGCAACGAGCGCCGGGGCGTAGTCAAGATGTTCGTCAAGTGGTGCGCCGAGAAAGATTACCTCCCGCGCCAGCACCGCCTGCTTGAGGGCAAGGTTATGGAGAACGAAGACGCCACCCCGGAAACCATCGAGCTTTACACCGCGGGCGAATTGCAAAGCCTCTTAGATCGGGCCAGCCAGAGCCCAGCGACCGCCGAACCGGGAGAAGATCAAGCCCGGGACTTTAGAAAGCTTTTCCCAGTGCTGGCGCTGGCGGGCCTGGCTGGGCTGAGGTTGCGTGAAATCCTTCGCTTGGATTGGCAAGACATCTTTCACAAGTCCGGCTATATCGAGGTGGGGGCAGAGCAGGCAAAGACCAGATCCCGCCGCCTGGTGCCCCTTTGCAACTCACTCGCCCGGTGGCTTGAAGGCTATCGGGGTCGCACAGGCAAAGTCTGGTCTCGTTCTTACGACATGGTCCACACCGACTTTGCCAAGCTGCGGGCCGAACTGGGCGTCAAGCCCCGCCGCAATGGGCTACGGCACGCCTACACAAGCGCCCACTACGCGCTTCACTCCAACGAGGGCTTGACCGCAGAATGCGCCGGGCACAGCCCAGCCATGATTCACAGGCACTATAAAGGCCTTATGACCAACGCAGAGGCAAAGCAGTATTTCGCCGTTGCACCCAAGAACCCCGCGAACATCATTCCCTTGCCCATAGCCGCAGGAGGTGAAGCGTGAAATCCATTTACCACCCAGGCCACAACCTGCCACCGGACGCCGTGGAGATTATCAACGACTCATCGCCCGATGGAGATGATACCCTTTTTCAGACACGCGACGGGGAATTCTTTCTGATCACCACCGCAACCCTGCTTGACGGCAAACGCCTGGAACCCGGGCAAAGCCTTGAAGATGTGGCCCCAGAGATTGCAGTAGGGACGGCCAGCAACCTCACCCTGGCACAACAGCAGCGCCTTAGGAGAGTCAAGAGAGAGAAAACCCGAGTCGATCTTACGCGAGAGCAAGCCTTGGTCTGGTGCATCAAGACCCAGATTCCGGACTGCTTTCGCGGGTATTTGCTAGACTGCCTATGAGCGCGAGTTTCACTGTGAGCTTCACCCCAGGTCACGGCGAACCCACCGAAATTCTGCACCCTACCGCCCCACCAGCGCAAGGTGCCGCGTGGTCAGGGCCAGATTCTAACAATCCCCAAATCTCTGGCCACGCGTGGCGAGTATTTACAAATGGGCCACTCCTCACGCTTTACCCGGTGTGCGACGACCAGGCCGCGCCAGCAAGCAACCACCCGCCCGAATTCGAACAACTAACCATTTCCCCCGTTTCGTGGGGATTCCCGCCAAGCCTGGTCACAGATAATCAGGGCCTAGTTGAGTTAATGAAGAAGCGGCACGACGCCGGGAAGTACGGGCCAATGCCGTGGGAAGTATGGTTAAAATCCTTCGGATTGCTAAAGCTCTGGTGCTGTCGCAAGCGCAAGAACCCCGCTCTAGAACGGGAATGGCTGAACAAACTTGGTGGACCAGGCCACACCCTATTCTTGTGGGCGGGCAAGACGCTTACGAATCAAGAGAATCACAAATTTAAGAAGGTATCGCGGGACGCCATCGCGACCATCCGTTTTCGTGCCGACTTTCAAACGGGTAACGGATGCAAAACATTCTTCCTTCACGACTGCACCCGAACCATAAACGACCCAAAGCGCCAAGGCCCAAAGAAGTGGCAGAGCGAAGGCGGCAAATCGCGTTCATATTGGTACCACCACCCAAAGGAGGCCAGGGAATTTGCAGACCGTATACGCCAGATCAAAGCCGGATACACTGGCCGCAAATACGGCAAGAATATAAGAGTTGTTGAGACTGCAAGATCGTGGTGGAAGGGAAAACATAGGGGCACAGAGCTTCAAGACTACCTCGACGATATGCACGACGACACTATTTTGAACCTGGTAAAGAAGGATGGACGGTCAAGGCCCCGCAAGCACCACTCCGCTAAGGCGGGCACGCTGATTATCGACGGCTAAGCCAGCGCCGGAAACCATACGGCCACCACCGGCCGGCCCGGCGCAGCTCCCGCCCGTGGCGCCATCGGCGCGAAACAATCAAGGACCAGGCAAACCTCTGCCAGCGCCGCCCCACTCGCCCAGGCGGGCCTGCTGGTGATCGGTGCCCAGACTAGCGCGTGGATGCTCTCAACAATCGCAAGCGCCTCATGCTTGGAGAGCGCAGAGGCTTGCCCGGCTTGCTCTCTCCAATCTCATAGCCGCTGACGTTGGCTATCAGATAAGAACCGTCCTTGAAGGTCTTTGTCGTCCCTCGCCGTTGCGCGTAGGTCATCTTCACGCTTTAGCGGCGCGCTGGGGCCGGTTTCACCTTCAGACTTTGAATCAGTAGCCGGGTCTTTGGGTCCGGATGTTTGTCTCCGGCCCGCAGAGCTGCCTGCAGATTATCCCAGCGCGAAATCGGTTTGGCTGCCGCTCCGTTGTTCTTGTCTGCCATAAACTTGGTGTATTGGTTCGGTATAGGTGGACGCTTTACCGCCGAGCATAGCCCCACGCTAAGATCATCCAAGGCTTTTGTTTGGGCGCTAAACCCAGGGGGAAACGGGCCTTTGATAAGCCGAAATCGTGTTTCAGAACGCAGAAACGCTCTGCGGTTCTTTATTTATTTTGCGACACAAACCCCGCTTTTAACAGGGTTTTTCACCTCTTATTACGCGAACGAGGATCCGCACTTCCACAATTACAATTGAAGCACATCTTAGCCCTATATGATAGCAACTAAAGACAGTAACGAACTCTCAACCGGCCAAGACAAACGCCGAATAGTAAACACAACGCAGACAACGCCATTTGTTGGATTTGACGGCCTGGCAACCTTTCTGCCGATGTACAAGCCCCGAACGCTTCGGGACCACATCAAGCACGGGGTCATTCCGACCGTAAGAGTCGGCAGAAAGCTCGCCTTTCATTTGCCAACCGTGGAAGCCGCTCTAATGCGGCGCCAGCGCGAGGTGAGATAACTCACTTTGCGCGGGCTGAACACGTCTCAAGGAATGAAATCAACCGAGTAAACTTAGGACACTTATGCCATACAACCCCCAAATCAACTACCGTGGCGATGCCTACATTGCCCAGGGCAACCAAGCCGCATGGAGCGCCTTGGCAAGCTTCATTCACGGCACCGCCGAGGAGGCGAAGCAGAAGCGCGCCGCCGAGGAAGCCCGGCAACGTGAAGCTGCCGAACGAGCGGCCAGGGAATCGGAGCGAGCCGCCGAGGAAGCCAAGCGAGAGCACGCAGCAGGGCAGGCAGCAGACTACTTCACCAAGGCCGACCCCGACGCATTTACCAAACTCGGGATCACCAAAGAGCAATGGGGCAATCTGGGCTCAAGTGACAAGGCCGCAGCAGTCGAAGGCCTGATGAAGCAACTAACGGTTCAGGAAATGACCGAGCGGCTTAAGAATTACAACCTGCGAACCACCCAACAGCAGAAGTCCGCAGAAGATGATTCTGCAGTCAGTGGCTTTTTGCGGGATTATTTTTCGACAGATGGAGACCACCCAAAGCGAGCGGCCACCGCGATGCAAAACCTTCCCCCGAACGTCAGTGGCTCTGCCATCGCGGGGGTGCTGGATTCCTTGTCAAAGTATGGCGCCAACCCAGGCAACGAACCCTACTTTGCACCAGGGAAGGCCCCGGAATTACCTCAGAGCGTGCGCGATTATTGGGAGCAGGTAGTCACCGGCCCGAATACAAGTCAGTTGGTGCCAAAGCCAGGCACCAGCCAGAACCTAGTGCCGTTGGTTCAAGACGGCACCGTAGTGGGATACGGAACGCAAAGCCCAAGGACTGGAAGCGTTACCCCGTTCAATCCCCCCGGGAAGCTGGCCACGCGAGACGCGCTGATGATTTACAACCAGAACCAGCAACACCTGGCCAGCCTGCAGCAAAAGCTGAACGCCCTGCAGCAGAATCCGGACATGGCCAGAGTGTGGAACCCGGACACCCTTCGCCTTCAGATTCAAGACGTAGAGTCCCAGCAAACAGAGCTGCGCCGCGTCTGGGGCCAAGCCTTGCCCAAGACCGCGCAACCAGATCGGGCCACGCCCCCGCCGCAACAATCCCCCAGGGGCAATGATCCTATGCAGCGCGTTCCTGAGGAGAAACGCTCAGCCGTTCAAGAACTCCAGAACCAACTGAGGCGGGGAAGAATCTCTGTCGAGGAATTCAAGGCAGAGATTGGCAACCTTGGATTGTGAGAGCGGGACACTAAACCGGGGGCCATTGCGATAATGAAATACAGTTTCACTCTTAATCAAGTCGGACTGGCCAGATGCGGGCTCATAGGGAAAGTGGGTTTAGCAGAGCTTTGCCTGCTGGACTACCTCAGGGATTGGCAGGCATGCGCGGGGGCCAAGCGAGTTGTCAGAGATGGCCGCGAGTTTTTTTGGCTACAGCGCCAGCGGGCTGTCGATGAACTTCCCCTTTTGCTCAACCCCAACGCGGATTTAAGGTCCAAGAAGAACCAACTCTCTCGCATGGTAAGAGCTCTCTGCCTGGCGGGCCTGGTTGAAAAGGTCATGGCCGGGCGGGATCTCTATCTCCGCCCGTCTGATTTGGCCTACCAGGCTTCCACCCACCGAGAGCGGAACGCCACGACCGCAGAACCAATCGGCACGCCTACACGTGCCGATACCAGCACGCCTACACGTGCCGATACCAGCACGCCTACACGTGCCGATCACCCCCCCACCTATATGAATGAATATAGTACAAAGGAAGAGGGTACAAATGAAGATCCCCCTAAACCCCCATTAAGGGGGTATGAAAGTTCACAGGAAACCCTTTCAACTCTTTCCGTCCAGGCAGAAGCGATCTACGAAGCGTATCCTCGGAAGGCCGCCCGGCCCCGGGCCATCCGGGCTATCTCCAAGGCGCTTCGAACACACGGCTACGATTTCCTACTGGAACGAACCCGCCTTTACGCCAGCACCTACCAGGGAGACCCGGCGTTCATCCCTCATCCTGCCACGTGGTTCAACGGTGAGCGCTTTAACGATAACCCCGAAACGTGGCGGGGCTCATTCCCCGCTTACACTCGCCCCCAGCCCAAAATCATCCGTGCTTCAGCCTTTGGGACCGGCGCAACCAGCCTTTGACAGAAAACACACATGAACACTGGAATACCTATCGAGATTATCCCCACTCCCGGTCAAACCATAATGGAAGCCATCGAAGCGGCCCGGGCGAAGATTGCTCCGATTCCATGCCCAAAACATCCTAAGGAATACCTACAGCTTGCGTGGCGCCGCACCATTGAGACTGCAGACTTCGGCTCGCATTTTCGACCAGGGGTCTCAATCACGCCAGAATTTGAGAGCTGCCCATGCTGTAAACTGATAGCCTCGGGTGTCGGCCCGGAGGATTCTCTATTCAGCTTCGATAATTTCCCCAGGGACGTTGCCGCAAAGATTTACCACACAGAGCGATGCCGGGAATTTGCGGCCTGCCCCCACGGCGTTCTGTTGCTGATGGGCAACACCGGAACCGGCAAAACTCACCTGGCCGTTGCAGTCATGAGAGAGTTCGTTATGAATAACACGGCCCAGCCGCTTTTTATTTCCGCCCAGGATCTTTTCACGAAGCATCTTGCCAGCCTTAAGGCACACAGCTTTTCAATTCAGGCTCCTTCAAGCCCTATTCCAGCGTGCCAACAAGCCCCGTTGCTGGTGCTCGACGATCTAATCCCGCTCCCAATCAAACGGGACGGGGAAGAGATACTGCTGTCGATTTTCAATTTTAGAATCCAGCACAAACTACCTAGCGTGATTACTGCGAACCTGAAACCAGCCGAGATTGAAGAGGCAGTAGGGTCCAGACTATACGACCGACTTCGGGGAGCGGCTTACGAGGCAATCGAGTTCGGCTTTGAATCGAAACGCCATTTGAACCGCCCTGAATACCTTCGGCGCTGCAAAGAAGAGTACGAGCAAAACAAGCTCAATTGACCCAGGAACCCCCCCCTGGACCAGGGGGCAACCCGGCGCAGCTCCCGCCCGTGGGGCCATCAGCGCGGAACATCAAGGACCAGGGAAACCTCTGCCATCACCGCCTCGAGTCGCCCAGGCGGGCCTGCTGGTGCTCGAGGACCAGGCCAACGCCGGAGACCATGCGGCCACCACCGGGCCGGCCAGGACAGTACGCGCGGCCCAATCACCCGCACACCAGAGCCCGACCTGGACGGGGCCAGGCCAGCCCACCCGGCGCAGCTCCCGCCCGTGGGGCCATCAGCGCGGAACATCAAGGACCAGGGAAACCTCTGCCATCACCGCCTCGAGTCGCCCAGGCGGGCCTGCTGGTGCTCGAGGACCAGGCCAACGCCGGAGACCATGCGGCCACCACCGGGCCGGACGGTACGCGCGGCCCAATCACCCGCACACCAGATCCCGCCCGGACCAGGGGCCAGGCCAGCCCACCCGGCGCAGCTCCCGCCCATGACGCCACCGGCGCGGGGCATCACGAACCGCGGAAACCTGCCCCCACCGCCCCGCGTCGCCCAGGCGGGCCTGCTGGTCCTCGAGGGCCAAACCAGCGCCGGGAGACCATGCGGCCACCACCGACCCTGCCAGGACGACTCACACCGGCCAACCATCCGCACACCATAGCCCGACCAGGCCGGGGCCGTTTTTCCCGGATCCATTCCATCGCCGCGTTTTTAGCATCGCTCCATAAACGGATGACGGCTCATCACCAGTGCCACACGGCAACCCCGCAACTTGGTTGCCCAATGCCCCCACCGCCAAAACACACTTCGGCAGCTCACAGGCCCGTTTCCGCTCGCACAATGGGCAATCCGGCAACTAGCGGCATTTAGCAACGGCGCGGCCTTTTTATTCAACTTCACCCCCGGCCAAATCGGTTTTACCGTCGATGGCGCTTTATTTAACCGGGGGCCATGTTTTTCCAAGCTTCGGGCGGGAGGTGGGGCACGCGGTCAGGCGATAGGCTTCCAATACTCAAATTGCCAAAGCACGCCACCAACGGTCGCCGCCCTCCAAAACCCCACAATGGCCATGCGCGAAAAACCGCCGCCGCCTTTTTTTGGAGCTGAGGCACCCTATTAAACGCCGGACACGAGGCATAAACCCCTTTTGGCATTTCGTTTCCCGAGCCGAATCCAACATAGGGAGTATCTACAGATTTTCCTGAGACCCCCCCCCCTCCCGCACCCAGGATCACTGACACAAACGGACACAGAAAACGGCCATCTTTCCCGCCGACACACTTCTGACACAAGGCATGGTTGCGACACAAACCGACACACCAAAACACGTCAATGCTTGCAACCTGCTGCAACAAACCACTTGATTTCAAAGGAGTCTATGGGGTAGTGTAGGTGCAATGAGTGACACAATGAGCGCAACAAGAGGTAAAGACATGACGACTGAAACCCCCCCGTTTCATGGTTCGAATCCATGCCGGACAGCCAATTCTTTACACTTCCTGAACCTCCTCGCCCAGAAGGGCGTAGTGCAGGGTATTGGTCACTTCTCCCTGGACCAGGCTGTCTTTGACAAACTCGCCCTCGCGCCGCAGCCCAATGCTCTCGAGGAGTCGAACGGCGGCAGCATTCCGGCTGTCGCAGGATGCGGTAAGCCGGTGCAGCTTCAGGTCGAGAAAACAGAACTGGAGAATACCCCGCGCGGCTTCGCGAGCATAACCCTGCTTTTGGAATGCGGTATTCACGAAAATAAAGAAACTGGCTTGTGGCAGATCCGGTGCGCCAAGGCGAATACCGGCGTAGCCGATCAGCTTGCCACCCTCGCGCTGAGCCAGCGCAAGATAGAAAGTCTGGTCAGGGGTGGTGAGCCTCACGTGCGCGTCGCTCTCCAGCCACTTCAGAATCGCTTCCTCGTCAAGCGGATGCCCGTTGGTGTACTGAAACAGAGTCTCGTCCGAGAGCAATTCCAGCAAGTCGCGCCAATCCCCACCGCCCAAGCGCCGGAGCGTCAGGCGGTCTGTGGAAAACGGCACGGGCAGGGGGCGGGCAGGGTCCCCGGCCTTTTCCGGCACGATGATACTCTCGAAACACATCGGGCATTGCTGCAGCGAACCCCGGAACAGCATCGGGAACGAAATCGCGTCACGGCAATACGGGCAAGCAAAATCGATAAAATCCTCTTCGGTGATCATAGCGGCACAAGCATTTCCATCAGAGTCTGGAGAATTCCCGCGCAAGCCAAGTCTGAATTGCGCCTGCACTGCGCTCGATTCAAGGCCTGCCGGGTTTTGCAAACGGCGGGTGGTGGAAACAAGCGCAGAGCTGGCGCAGCCGAACCGGTCGAGCCGCCAACCCAACAACCAGCCAAACGAATCCGCTTGCTTTAGCGACCCCACATCAGCCAGTGATGCATTCGCTGGTTTGGGGTCCGTTCGCAAAAAGGTTGGAATAATGTTCCGCCGCCAGCGTCCAAGATAAAACACTATGAAAACACTATTCGCATGGATCGCCATGGGATTAACGGGGCTGTTCCTCCTGAACGGCTGTATTGTCATCGGCAATCGCGGGGATGCCCAAGATAAAGTCACCCTGGGACAGCAACTCGTCGATTTGCAGAAAGCGCGAGACACGGGCGCCATCACTGAGGCAGAGTACGAAACCCAGCGGTGCCGCCTGCTCAACGAAAAACGTTGAGTTGAGGCAGCCGCCGGAGGTAACAAATTCCTTTGAATTCGGACTCGGCTCTTGGATGCTTTGCGGATGGCCGCAAAACGCAGCGCAGCATCAAAGAAACCGTCCGCCACTCGGGGTCCAACCTCGGCGTTCGACTGGCGCACGACCGACCGCGAAGAAATCGAGAAACGCCGTCAACGGGCGCTGGACGAGACGTTTGGCATCACCAACACCACACCGAAGCACCCCATCTTTTCCAATTTCCGTGTCGCGTCGAAAAGCGGCCTGACCTATTCCGTCGAGATTCGGGATCTGCGCGGGCGCCAGTTTGCCTGCGACTGTGTGGATTTTCGGATTAACGGCCTGGGCACCTGCAAACATGTGGAAGCGGTGCTGCTCTACCTCCAGGCCCGGCACAAGACCCGCTATAAAGCCGCACTAGCCTCCAGTTCCGACCGCATCGAGATCGCCCTCGACCGCGCGGCGGAAACGCTGCGGGTGTTGCACAATCAGCAGCCACTGCCCCGCGCGGTGGCGAAATGGTTCGGGACCGACGGACGCTTAACAGAGGGCGATCCGGAGCGGGCGGTGGCGGCGTTGCGCGCGTTGCGCGACGACGGACTGCCGGCGATTCGCATTTCGCAGGAGTTGGAGCCCTGGCTCGAAAACCGCCGGCGGGTGGCCGAGGGAAAACAACTCCGCCACGCCTACGAATTAAAAGTGCAGGCCGGCGAGTGGCCCGCGCAGGAGACCACGGAGCCGCTGTTTCCGTATCAGCGCGAGGGCATGCTTCACCTGGCGTTCACCGAACGCGCCATGTTGGCCGATGAAATGGGCCTGGGCAAAACCATTCAGGCCATCGCTGCGTGCGCGGTGTTGCACCGCCTCGGGCGGGCCCGGCACGCGCTGGTGGTGACGCCGGCCTCGCTGAAGAGCGAGTGGGAGGAGCAGATCCGGCGTTTCACCACGCTGGAGCACCAGGTGGTTTTTGGTGCTAAACACCGTCGCCTCGCCGCCTATCAGCGCGGCCCGGGCACACCCTTCTTCACGATCGTCAATTACGAGCAGATGCTGGCGGACGCGCTCGATGTGAACACGCGGCTGGCGCCGGACATCGTGGTGTTGGATGAAGCCCAGCGGATCAAAAACTGGAACACCAAGACGGCCCAGGCCGTCAAACGCCTCCGCAGCCGTTACGCCTTTGTGCTCACCGGCACACCCATTGAAAACCGGATTGACGAACTCCACTCGCTCATGGATTTCCTCAACCCTGCCGTGCTTGGGCCGTTGTTCCGGTTCAACCGCGATTTCTACGAGCTGGATGAGCGTGGCCGCCCCGCCGGCTATCGGAATCTCGACAAGCTGCACGAGCGGATCAAGCCCTTCATGCTGCGCCGGCGCAAAGCCGAGGTGGAGACCGAGTTGCCCGAGCGCACCGACCGGAACCATTTCGTCTCCCTCGGCGAGCTACAGCGGCAGAATTATGCCGTGCACGAGCAAAACGTAATGCGCCTGGTCAACATCGCCCTGCGCCGACCGCTCACCAAACAGGAGCAAGAGCGGCTGCAACGCGAGCTGGCGATGATGCGCATGATCTGCGACACGAACTACATTCTCGATCCCGAAGATCGCGCGTGCCCCAAGCTGGCAGAACTGGAGCGGGTGCTCGAGGATTGCCGGGAGAACGACGCCAAGGTCATCGTTTTCTCCGAGTGGGAGCGTATGCTCGACCTCGTGCGCGACCTATGCAAACGGCGCGGCACCGGTTTCGCCTGGCACACTGGCAGCGTCCCTCAGCAAAAGCGCCGCGCGGAGATCAACGCGTTTAAACACGACCCGGGCTGCCGGGTGTTTTTAAGCACGGACTCCGGCGCCACCGGCTTGAACCTGCAGGTGGCCAGCGTGGTGATCAATTGCGATCTGCCGTGGAACCCGGCGAAGCTCGAGCAGCGCATCGCCCGCGCCTGGCGCAAAAATCAAACCCGCCCGGTCACCGTGGTCAATCTGATCTCCGAAGGCACCATTGAGCATCGTATGCTCGAGACCCTCGCCCTCAAGCAAACTCTGGCTTCGAGCGTCCTGGATCGTCCCGGCGAAGTCAAAGAGCTGAAGCTGCGCAGCGGCCGCCAGGCCTTCGTGGAGCGGCTGCAACAGCTCGTCACCCCCGCAGTCACACCCTTGCCCGCCCGGCCCGGCCAGCGTCCGGCACGCCCCGCGGACCCCGCGGTCGCGTTTGCCCAACTGGCGGCGGAACGCCTGGGCGATGCGTTGGTGCGCTGCGAAGAACGGTACCCGGTCGAAGGCCCGCACTCCGTGCTGCTGGTCGTGGTCGAGCGTGACGCGGCGCAATACCGCGACCGCCTCACTGCAATTCACACCGACTGTTTCGGCCCCGCCAACGCCACCTCCACCGCTCCCGTGCACCTGGAAATCCTGGATCGCGCCACCGATGAAGCACTCCAGCGGCTCATCGACGCCGGGCTGATCACCAAGACCACTCGCGCCGCGCGCGCACTCTCCGCCCCGGACGCTGCCACCGCATCCGCCCCGCTCACCGCGGAGGAGCAGGCGACAGCCAAAGCGCATCGGGATCTCGCCCAGCGTAAGCTCAAGCTGGCCCAGGTGTTGGGAAATGGCGGCTTCGAAGAGGAGACGCGAGCGCCCCTGTTGGAGGCAATCCTCGAGTTCGGCCGCGCCCTGGCTGTGGAACGGCGCCTGCCTGTGCCGGCGGATTTGAAGGAAACACTCCTCGCGCCGCTGGCCCTCGGCTGGGGTGAGGATGCATCCCTGATGCGGACCTTTGTGGAAGCCCCGGCTGCCGATTCGAAACCGGTCGCCGAAAAACTGGCGGCCTACGCCAAGTGACAGGTTCGGTGTCCCGCCTTCAAGCGGTTCACCGGCATCGCCTTTTCAGAAGGAGCCTGCGCGGCCACGGCGGCGTCACTCTTCCGGTGCCGGGGGTTTAGGCCGGAACAGAACGACGACGTTGCCGACGCGCGTGACCAGATGGCTGTTGCTCTTCTCGGCCAACTGCGGTGTGAGTTCCTTTTTCTCTTCCTTGAAGAAATCAAACTTCACCTTCACCAATTCCTGGTGCTGGAGCATGTGGTCCAACTCCGCCAGGAACTTCGGGCTAAGCCCTTCCTTGCCGACGCGCAACATGGCTTTCATGCGTTGAGCGCGAGCTTTAAGCGAGCGGACCTGTTGATTCGTGAGCGGTTCCACGCCGTCAACATGCCCAAGATCCCCCTCGAGTGCGACAGCAAATTGCAGTCGGGGGACGTGGAATCGGTGGGTCAGTTTGGTGTCCAGACTTCAGCGTGTCAGGGATGGGTGTCGGCCCATCGGGATGCCTGCTATACCCGGGCACGCTGAAGCGTGGACACCGGGCGTGCACCAAACGAGCATTGAAACAGGGGGCGGGAACGCCTAGGTTGCGCCGTGCAACCAGGAACCGGCATGTCGAAACCCGCACAGAGCCTGCCCCGACTGCGACTCAGGATCACCGCGGCAGCGGAAAGAACGCTGCGCACGGGTCATCCGTGGGTATTTGCCGGCAGTGTGCGCGAGCAGAATCGCGAAGGCACGCCCGGGGAACTCGCGGTGGTTTATGATCGCCAGGACCGCTTCCTCGCGGTGGGGCTTTTCGATCCCGGCTCGCCCATTCGCTTGCGCGTATTGCATTGCGGCGATCCGGTTGCCGTGGACGCCGCGTGGTGGGACCGGCGGCTGGAGAGCGCACTGGAACGCCGCCACGACCTCGCAGCCGACGCGGTCACCGATGGTTTCCGCTGGATCAATGGCGAGAGCGACGGCTGGCCCGGGCTGGTGCTGGATCGCTATGCCGGGACACTGGTGCTCAAACTCTACACCGCAGCGTGGCTCTCCCGGCTCGACGACACCGCCGCGCGGATTCGCGCGCGCTTGAACCCCGAGCGCCTCGTGCTCCGGCTCAGCCGTAACATCCAGGCTGCCGCGGCCACCGTCGGGCACACGGATGGCGAAGTTCTTTTCGGCCCGGCGCCGGAGGGGCCGGTGACATTTCTCGAATCCGGCCTGCGGTTCGAGGCGGATGTCTGGCGCGGGCAGAAGACCGGTTTCTTTCTCGACCAACGAGAAAACCGCCGCCGCGTAGGCGCGCTGGCGGCCGGCCGCCGGGTGTTAAACGCCTTTAGCTTTTCCGGCGGCTTCTCCCTGTACGCAGCCCGCGGCGGGGCGCGGTCGGTCACGGACCTGGACCTGAGCGCACACGCACTGGAGAGCGCCCGGCGCAATTTTCAGCTTAACGCGCACCTGCCGGAAATCGCGGCCTGCCGGCACGAGCCGGTGCGCGCGGACGCGTTCGACTGGCTGGCGGCTCGGCCTGCGGGCGGGTTCGGCCTGGTGATCCTCGACCCGCCGTCGCTCGCCAAACGGGAGACGGAACGGGCAGGCGCGATCGACGCCTACGAACGGCTGGCGCGCCACGGGTTGCGCCTGCTCGAGCCGGAGGGCATTCTGTTGGCGTGCTCCTGTTCGGCCCATGTTTCCGCGGAGGAATTCTTCCGTGCCGTGCGTGCCGCCGCCGCTCGCTCCGGACGCACGTTCCAGGAAATCGGTGTGACGCGCCACGCACCCGATCATCACGCCAGCTTTCCGGAAGCGGAATATCTCAAAGGCATTTATTTACGGCTTGGCCGACGGTGAATCGGTGAGACGGTCGCCCGGTGGGGCGGCCTCGTTCGGTGTCCACGCTTCAGCGTGTTGGGGGTGATTGACACCCTAAAGACCGAGGACCGAGGACAGAGCACGGGTGCGCACGAACGCGTGAAGCGTCTTGGAACGCGGCTGCACTCTGCCGCTTTCTTGGGGGACTGATAGGCACTTACCGACCGTAGCGCTCTTGCAGCGATAGAATGTCGCTTGCCAATGTAAAAACCCCGCCGAGGGGAGGCCCGGCGGGGCGTGAAATCAAAAACGGTGTCCGGCTTCGGCTTCGGCCTAGGTGGCGGGAGTGGCGCCGGGCTGCGATTCCTGCACCTGGGCATTCTTCTCCAGCAACTCCATGACCTTCTCGTTCATGACCTGGTCGTAGATCTCGATCAGCCCATTGCGCTGCTGCAGATCTTTGATGAATTTCTCGAACGGAATCTGAAAATTGGCGGCCATCTGGGCGGCGCGCTGCGCGATTTCCTCCTGGGAAACCTTGATGTCTTCCTTCTCGGCGATCTTCTGGAGCAGGAACTGGACTTTCACCCGGTCCTTGGCGCCCTGGGCTGCGGAGGTGTAAATCTGGTCCTTGTGCTTCTCGATCGTTTGGCGGGAGATGCCGCGTTTCACGTTCTCCTGCACGAGATCGTACACCACGTTGCGCGTCTCGTGGGCCACTGAGCTTTCCGGCAGCTCAAACGTCACTCGGTTCAACAACGACTGGATGATCTGGTTGCGGGCTTCGCGCGACCGCTTATAGTTCAGTTCGTTTTCCAGGTCCTTGCGCACGCCCTCGCGCAGTTTCTCCAGGCTTTCTGCCCCATAGGACTTAGCAAAAGCCTCGTCCAGGGCGGGCAGCACCCGCTCCTTGACTTCGGTGATTTCCACTTCATACACGCCCTTCTTGCCGGAGAGCGTTGGAGCGACGAAATCCGCTGGGAAATCGACGTTGACGGTGCGCTTCTCGCCGGCCTTGGAGCCGGTCAATTGCTCGTCAAACCCGGGAATGAAACTCTTGGCGCCCAATTCCACCCAGAAACCCTTCTTCTCAGTCAGACCCTTGGCGGTGGGGGCGAGCTCGGTGATCGATTTGCCTTCGCAGGTGCCCTGGTAGTTCACCACCACAATGTCCCCGGTGGCGGAGGCGCGATCCACCGTATTGAACTGGGCGCGCGGCTGGCGCAGGGCTTCCAGCGCCCGTTCCACATCCTCGTCAGTCACGGTGCGGGCTTCCTGCTGCACGGGAATGCCTTTGTACTCTGGTAGTTCAAATTCCGGGGCGGTCTCGACGGTGGCGGCGAAGAGCAATGGCTGGCCCAGGGTAAATTGAATCTCTTCGATATCCGGCTGGGCCACAACCTCGAGCTTCTGCTCATCGATCGCCGCGCGGTAGGATTCGGAAATCAGCTTGCGCTTGGTTTCTTCCTCGATGTCCTTGGAAAACTTGCGAAGCACCATTTGTACGGGAGCCTTTCCCTGGCGGAACCCGGGCAAGTTGGCTTCGCGCTGGAATTCTTTGGTCACCTTGCGGTAGGTCTCTTCGACCTTCGCGGGCTCGACTTCCACCCGTACCAGCTTCTTGCACGGGGCCAGATTTTCAACCGTCACATTCACAAGCAAACCTTTCCATTCACTCGCCACAAGGCTCCGGGGCCGGAAGAATTCCGTGCATGCCCCCGCTTAGCGAGTCGAAAACCTTATGGAACCCGCGCGTTAAGGTCAAGCGCGCAGAGCCGCCCGCTTCGAAGGCGACGGGGCGACGGGCTTGAGTTTAGGGCCGGGGGAGAGGGGAGAATCGCTTCGAATGGGAAGGTATGAACTCTCAACTTCGATTGTCCCTTTCATGCACGGTTCTTGGGGGCGGCGTGGGCGACTTAACCGCCTGCGCCTAAGCGGTCTCAAAGCCGGAACTTCACCTGGAGGACTTGATGGGTGTCCCGGAGTTGCTGGCCCGCGGCGCGCCATAGGACACCGCGAGCAGGCTCCGAGAGACTTTCAATACCGATGTCAGGCACAAGCCGGGTGAAATAGCGTATTCGGACCCGCAGACATGGTAGCTGTTTTCATTCTGGCCCTGATTGTGTGGGCGATGGCGCAGGCCCGACTTTGGGCTGTCCCGGCGTCACTTCGGGAAATAGGGCGGTCCTCGTTTGAGCTGGTTTCTGCCAACGAGGTGCCAGGCGGCAGAATCGGGAACCAGATAGGCTGTGAACGTTCTGGGTTTTCGTCCCAAACCTTATCAATGAATCCGTTGTCTTGATTCCTACACTCAGGGCAACCGGGTGCGGTAGAAGCGCTGCACGGTGTTTGTGGTCTGCGTGTCGGTAAACAGGAATTGGCCGGGGACGATTTCCGTGGCGTTACCCAGCACGTTCCAAAGGCCGACCGGGAGGGTAAGGTCCGTTGAACCGATCACGGTGACCGCTGCCGCCGGGGAGTTGGTGAAACCCATTTGAAACCAGCTGTTGGGGAGCACCGCCGCGCTGGGCAGCGATGGCGAGAAGGTGACCAGATCCAGAAACCCGGCGTCCAGGCCGGCACGGCCCTCCGCGTCTTTCATGTAACGCCAACGCACCACATGAGCGCCACCGGGAATAGGAACGATCTGTTGTTGCCAGGGAGTGTTGCCGGAGATGCGGCCGGGCTGCAGCACGCCATCAAGCCAGAACTCGAGGAAGTCGTAATCGGGCTCCGAGGAGGCTTTCCACCAGTAGACAAGGAACCCGGGGCCCGAGACGGCCGTTTCCAGCCAGGATTCCTGGTTGTTGCCCGCCACACCGCTCTGCGCGGCATCGACTCGGTCGAGGGTATTCGAGGTCTGCATGAACCAGGCGGCATGGCCGCCGTTGGTCCATTGAAGGTCATTGTCCAGCGCCGTCTGGAGCGGTGTTTGAGAAAAAGTCACCTGAAGCGTCGCGGGGGGAATCGTCGCCACGCCCAACGCGTTGCTGACGATGACTGAATATCGACCAGGATGCGCGGCTGGGTTGGCAATCTTGAGCACCGCGTGAGTTTCGTCCGGCAAATCCACCCCATTGCGCTGCCATTGGTAATAGAGCGGCTGAGCACCTGTGGCTTCCACCCGAAAATAGACGGCTTCCGGCCGAGGTAGCTGAGTCCACACCTGGTTTGCCAACCGAGTGGTGATAAAGGGAGGCCCGAACGCCCGCGCGGCGAGGCTGTGGGTAGCGGCACAACCGGCCCCAATGGCGTCCGCCGGAAACACGTGGACAGGGACACTCGCCTGGCCGGACGTGTTCAAGCCCCAGGCAACGACCGTGCCATCAGATTGCAACGCCAGGCTATGGGCACTGCCGCAGGCAATGGCAACCACATTGGCGGTCCCGGCGGGCACGTCCGCCTCGCCCGAAGTATTGGCACCCCAAGCCACCACCGTGCCATCGGCTCGCAGCGCCAGATTGTGACTCTCGCCGCAGGCTACACCCACCACATCCGTCAGGCCCTCGGGCACCGTCGTTTGACTACCCCACGCCCTGACCGTGCCGTCACCGCACACGGTCAGGCAGTGAGTTGCCCCGGCCGCAATCGCGGTCACATTCCGCAATTCGGGACTCACGGCCGGCAAGCCAAACATCGGATCTCCCGCCACCACCACCGTGCCATCAGCCCTCAAGCCCAGGCAGTAATAATTACCGGCCGCAACCGCCACCACACCGCTCCAATCTCCCTGAAACGCGAACTGGCCGGCCTCCGTGCCGCCCCAGCCCACCACCGCACCATCGCGGCGCAAGGCCAGGCTATGATAAACACCTGCCGCCACGGACACGACCTCCGCCAGGCCGGCAGGCACATCGGTGTATCCGAAATAGCCGTTCAATCCCCAGGCTGTCACCGTGCCGTTCGCCCGGAGTGCCAGGCTGTGAACTCCCCCGGCGGCCATGGCCACCGGATCGTTCAGGCCGGCGGGCGTGGTGGCCTTGCCATCGTCGTTGGCCCCCCAGGCCCACAAGGAGTGCGGCAGCACGGTTAGCAGCGCCTTTTCACTGGCCGCAGTACCGACGCTGTTGCTCACGATGACGGAGTACGTCCCCGCGTGATCAAACGTCACGTTGTTCAGGATCAACTGGCTCACCGTCGCCCCGGGCAGGTTGGTGGTGGCATGCCGCCATTGATAGCTCAGGTCGCTCCCCGTGGCGCTCACGCTGAAGCTCACCGTATCACCCTCAAAAGCGGTCCGGGACATCGGTTGTTCGGTGATTTGCGGAACGGTCTGGGCCCGCAATGCCGGTGCAAGGCCAAAACAACTCACCCCCAAACCCAGCACGAGCACCAGCCACCGAAAGCAAATCCTGGCAGAGTCGTTCATCGTCATTCGTTTCCGCTCCTGGCAATGGATTGAAAATGCGAATCCAAGTGCCGTGTCACATTGGTTTGAGGTGACACCAGTTACGTTTGTCGCCCTAGTCTGTCTTTGTCAATAACTCGATTGCGACGTTCGTTGTGGCACCCCATCGAAAACCGTTTTCGGGGAAAACTTTGAACCACTAATCCGCAAAGTTGGTAACCGCATGCTAATCAGCGAGGGTCTTGCAGGGCTTGCTGCTGCGCTCCGGCTGCGCGCAAGTAATGCCGGAGTTTTCTAATCACCAGTTGGTTTCCCACAAAGGCGCCCGAAGCACCTCCCGCGCAAAGCTGTCAATTGCGAGCGATTTCCCGCTCATAACGCCTCAAAGTTAAGAGTGGGCCGCCTCGCCGCGTGAGGGCACGCGGCCAGTTCTATTAATCTTCCCCCCTGAAGGCCCTTATTAGGCTAAGTCCACCATCCGCCATCAGCGGTTCGTGACGACGGCGGGCGGTGCCGGAGCGCGGGGTGCTCAACCCTTCGTCCCTGGTTTCTGCTCTACTGGCGTCGGAGGGCTCGTCTTCTTCGCTCTCCTCTTGTCCCGAACCCAATAGTTCGTCAAGTGAGTGTTCCGCTCAGACTTTATGTCGAACACATCAATAGCGGCAAAAAGGCCGCTGAGGTTGGCAAATCCGTAATTGCGGGGATCGAATGAACCTTGGTTCGAGATGTGTGAGCCGACGGCGGGGAGTGACGACCAACCATCATCCTGCTCGGTAGCCTCGACGGCTTTTCGCAGCAGGTTCATCAATTTGGTGTCTCCCTTCAAGTTCTCAGGGTTGGACGCTTTCTGCGTCCGGGTTTCACGGGCCTTCTTGTCGTCATCCAAATAAAGGAAACGTGAGCAACTGTTGACAAATGGCATGGCTGCATTCTGACCACCAAAACCGATGACTTGTTTACCGTCGGCGCGCAGTCGCAGCACCAGTGGCGTGAAATCACAATCGGAAGAAACCAAACAGAACGTTCCCACGCTCTTGGTGTAGAGCAAATCCATGGCATCAATCAGCATCGCCATGTCCGTGGCATTCTTCCCCTTCACGAGATCAAAATGCTGCACGGGTTGAATGGCGAATTCGTGGAGGATCTTCTCCCACCCCGACAATGTCTGGTTCTTCCAGTTACCGTACGCCCGTCGAATATTGACGACGCCGTAAGTCGCTAGTTCCGCAATCATGAAGTCAATCTTGGCGGCTGGTGCGTTGTCGGCATCAATCAACAGTGCGATGTTCTCCTTTGGGGATAGGGGTGGATTCATGGTGGTGTGAACGAGCTCGGAAGTTTGATTATTCTGGGCATGGGCTCGTTAGCCATGCGTTGGAGGCTAAGTAATCAGGCAGGCCAGGTCAACGCACGGCTACCAAGTTTTGCAGCACGAAGCGGTCTCGAGGGAATGCGGCTTTTAAAAACCGCAGAAAACAATTGGCAAATAGGGATGGAGGCGAGGGCCGGGCCCCGCCGCATCCGCCATCAGCGGTTCGTGACGACGGCGGGCGGTGCTGGAGCCGGGCGCACGGGGCGCACGGATCGGGGCAGGGGCGGAAAGTCCCCCGAGTGGGGCGTCGGTGGCATGAGGCTGATCTGTGCTACCAGGTTGCGCCAGTTTTGGCGCTCCGCAGGCGACATCAATTTCCACCGCTCGGCATTCTTCAAAAACTGTTGTCGTTCCTCCAGTGTCAGGCTGGTGAATTTCTCGAAGGACCGAATGCACTGCGCGCGTTGCCCCGGGGGGAGGCTTTCATACGCCTTGAGGGTGCGCTCGATCTGCCGCCGCTCCGCTTCCGACAGGCTGCTGAGCGCGCGGGTCTTTTCCGTCGCGCTCAGGTCGAAAAACCGCACGAAATTCGCCGTGATCCGGGCCTGCTGCCCGGGCGAGAGGGCACGCCATTGCACGATGCCCTGCTGGAGTTTTTGGCGGCGGGCTTCCGACATGCTCTCCAAGGCCTTGCGCTGCTGCTCCTGCGAGCCCGTCTGCAATTCCGAGAAGTACCGGACCGTGGCCTCGTTATCCAGTAACTCACGCTGCACGGACGGGCTTAACCGGTCCCAGGCGGCCAGGCGATCATCCAGCAACGCCCGGTCCTCGGGTGAGACCAGCACCAACTGAGAGGTTCGGTTGGTGGGGTCTATTTGCAGCAACGGCATCAGGTGCCAACGCAGTTCGGTTACCCGCAGCCGCAATTCACGGTCATCCGGCCGCATCGATTCATACTCGCGCACCTTCGCCAAAATCAGCTTGCGTCCCTCGTCGGTGCGGTTCGTCAGCGCATCACGCCGCTCACGAGGCGTCATCGCCAGCAGCTCGCGAAAATAATCCACCGGCGACCTGATCGGTGGGGGGAGAGGGACCGTGTTGGTCCTGGCCACTGGGCCTGTGGCAGCTCCGGGGTGCGGTACCGGCTGGGCCCAGGCCGGCAAGCCCGCACCGCCTGCCACCAGCAGCCCGATGAGGAGCCACCATACCTGCCTGGAAAAAAGCCGGCTCATTGGAGCAAGGTCAATAATTGCTCATCTGCCGCCGGGGTTGCGCTCAACGCCATGATGGCGTCGAAATCCTGCAGAATCTGTGGGCTTGGCAGCGAGGAAACCTCGGCAACGGTCGCCACGCTCTGGACCAGCTCAGCCCGCTGGGCCTGCTGGAGGTGTCTCACGGAGAAAAGCCCCGCTGCGGCGAGGACGGTGGCGAATGCCAGCCGCGGGATCCACCGCCGCCAACCAGCCACACCCAGCGTCCGGCTACGGTTCTCGCGGGCGGTTTCGGCCGCTGCTGCCTTCAGCACCCGCGCCGTGAAATTGCTGGAAACCGCTGGGGCCTCGGGCAACCGCGCCAGCGCCTGGTTCAACCGGGTCTCCAACTCCCAATCGGCCCCTGCTTCCGGATGTTCCCGGAGCCAGGCCTTGAACGCCGTGCGTTCCGTTGGGGTCAACGACCCCCGCCAGATCCGCTCTTGCCATTGGTCCCGCTGTGGGTTGTTGCCGTTCATCATGTTGCGCCTTTGCCTGGAGGCTCTGGTTTTATAAAAACCGCCTGTGCCAAAAAGTTGCGGTTAAGGATCTTCCTGCCACGTTCCGGTCTTCAAATACGGTTTCAGTTTCTCTTTGAGGGTCTCCCGGCCGCGGTGAATCAGGGATTTCGTGGCCGAGAGGCTGCAGCCCAGCACCTTCGCGATATCGTCATAGCTCAGTTCGTCCTGGCGGCACAGGACCAGCGCCGCCCGCTGATTCTCCGGCAGGGCATTCACCGCCTCCTCGATCTTTTGCTCCAGTTCGCCGTGCAGCAGGGTCTCCGGGGGAGAAAACCCGCGCGTATCCTCAAACTGGTGCCGCGGCTGATCTTCGAGGTCCGGATGCGGTTCATCCAGCGATTCCGCCGGGTGCCGCGACCGGCGGCGGATCTCGTTGAGGCACAGGTTGCGGGCGATCGTGAACAGCCAGGTGGTGAACTTCGAGTTGACCTTGTAGCGGTCAGCCGATTTGTAAACCTGGACAAACACGACTTGCGCCAGGTCCTCCGCCTCCACGGCGTCGTGCAGCATCCGGTAAGCCAGGTTCATCACTGGCTGTTTATACTTGTCCACCAGCAGGGCAAAAGCCTCCGTGTCGCCCTGCTTCACGCGGAGCATCAGGGCGGCATCGGGCTCAAGTTGGGCGGACATGCATCAGAAGACTGGCAAACCGCAACAGTCTAGGCAAACACCACCCCGCAAACAAGGTTTCGCATCGACGTCCAGACACTGCGGACGATCGCCACCAAGCCGGCTCGGCTCGGTCGAACACGGGGTTAAAGCGGATAACGTCCTTACGCCCCCTCGCTCCACCCTGCTCGTTGGGCCAGATCATGGCTTGAGTTCCCGCACCAATTCCACCGCGTTTGTCGTGCTGTGCGCCGTGTCGATCACCTCGAGCTTAACCTTCGTGCCAACTCGACCATGGATCAAGTCACCGCATTGCTCGGCCGACTTGCCAGTCGTCGCGGCGCCGTCAATTTTCTGGATGAGAAAGCCGGAAGAGAGCCCCGCTCGTGAGGCCGGTCCATCGGGAAAGACATGATTGATCGTAAGCTGGTGCTCCTGGATTGCGAGCCGAACGCCGATGCCGGCGCAATGCTCTTTCTCGTAAGCCGCCAGGATTTTGGGCGTTGCAAAAGCCTCAATGGCAGCCGCTACACAGATCAAAACAACGCACAATAGCGCGATCTTAAGGCTGTCTTGGAAATCGGTAACAAAGGCGCGCTTGCGAGCCGCTGCATCTTTCTGAAAAGTCCATCGCAGCCCGAGTTTTAAAAAGAAAGTGTTGCTGAGGAGCATAGCCGGCAGCTCGATGATTCCATGGGGGAAGATGGCAAGAAACCAGTAAGCGAGTGACCCGTCCACCAACAAGCCACCAAAGATGAATCCCATTCCGATGGTGTTCAACACGGAAGTAATAGACAGGACCAAGCTTCCACACCAGGTGATGAGCATGACCGTCACATTATGCTTAACAAAAAAGATGAAGGCCAGAAATCCGGTCTCATTACCGCCCGGAAGGTGATCCACCATTTCTTGAATCAGACTCGGTTTGGCAAGGCCCACAACTACCGCTCCGGCAAATGCGAGGGAGAAAAGGCCAAGCGTAATGCCCAGCCACTGTTTCGCACCGCGAATCAGGCTCCAGTAATTTTGAACAAGCGCCCGCATTTGTCTTAGGCCCGACATCAAGGGAGTGTATCCGCCGTGCCCGAATGGGGCGGTGCGAAGGTGCGTGTGGGATGTTCGGGCATGGCGGAGACACTCATGTTAGACTGAGCTGCGGAACGATTCTCCCGGCCATCGGCTGCCACGAATTGAGCTCTTTCTTTTACACACGGCTGGAGTCTCGCTTGAAGAATTGATGCCATCCACTTTGGCCACATCGCGGGCAATACAAATAGCGCCGTGGGTTTCCAAAGGCTTTCCAGCGAATACCACCAGCATCCCAGACCGAGCGCTCATGGCCGCACGAACACCGGATCATCCACAAACGCGACTCCTTTTCCATGCTGCGCGCCCACGTCGCAGGCACAATGCTCACCAAGAATCGCTGGAGTGTGGTCATCGTGTGGCCTTTCGCCGAAAAGTGCAGCCGCGCCAGGCCGAAAGCAATGCAAAACGGTTGAGGCCGCCCAGCAGCGTCGGTCGCCTCGCCTGATGGTTAAGCATCTGGCTTCTGTTTGTCTTGGAGTCCATTCTTTGGTGGCGGTCCATCCGCCGTCACCAATCGGACTCTCACAACTCTATCATCTCGAAAACCAAGTAACAGCTTCCAATCGCTCGCACCAAACTCCATCGGCATCCGAACCACCCAATCGGTAGACCGCTCCTCTGGAGTTTGATTTGTGTTCCCACGCGCGCCTACGCGCCACAAATGCAAACCGCAGCGGCCCCGCGCTATCCGCGGAGGTGGTGGTGGTTTGGTTGTCTATTCATTGCTTCCTGAATTGGCAGGAATCCAAGAACGCGATTACGTGACGTTGGCACACGTCTGGTTTGTCTTAACCGAAATCGTGGGTTGCATCGGCATCAGGGCCGAGAAACGACTGGACCCTGGAGACACCCTGGACCAGTTGGTAGCTCCGCACAGGCAGGGACTCCGCAACACCTGGCTGTCCTGCGCCCGACTACAGCAGACACAAAGGAAAAACACCGAAGTCAACAGTACCTTCAGAGATAGGTCACGCATACGATGAAGCCGAACAAAAAGCCTCATCGCGGCGGCGAGCAAAGTGATCGGGGTCGGCATTATGGCTCAATCGGTTTTGGCTTCTTCGTGAAAAACTCTACATGGCCACAATCAGCACAGGCCAAAGTGTGCAACATTAAGATAAGGGCGTTAGGCCCGGACTTAAATCGGTCGTTACCGCAAAACGGACACACAAATAACTTCGTCTTCGTTCCGTAATGTTGTCCTGCCATAGCCTGCTTCGCAGCCTTAACTGCACGTTTGAGGGGTGATGATTTTGTTGACATATGTCGTTAAACTGGCCGGCGACAACCGAAAGGTCGAGTTCTTTGGTGACGTCTTGTGCTATACACATGCCGCTCCTCTGGACCTTGATTTGTTTTCCCATGCGCGCCCCCGCGCCCTGGTTTGCGTTTATTCAAACTGGCGGATTCCACCAACAGGGGCCTTTGCCTTCGATTGCGATCTCGGCTCGGGCGCGCGTCTCCGCCATCTGCTGTGGAGTGAGCGGTTGAAAGGCGGCGAGTGCTTCAAACGCCGCGTCTTGCTCATTGGGAAAGCTCATCCCGAGCAGCGCCACATCCGGGTTCGCCGTCAAGGTGTAGTTCAAACACTCGGCCACACTCAATCGCGGGAGGGACGGTTCCGCCGGGGAGTCCTTGCCGCCGGAACTGAACTTGCCTCGTGGACGGGCTGCCAGCGGCTGGTTGTAGCCGGTGGTATCGCCCAGCAATTTGCCTGCGCCGAAGGTTTTGAAACACACGGACCCAACGCCCTTTTGCTTCGCCAGAGGCAGGATTTCTTCCAGATAACGAGAGTCGCAGAACGGGCCGATCGGGAACATGACGACGTCGCAGCAGCCGCTTTCGATCGCCCGGCGCAGAACCTCGGGGTGGTGGCTGGAAATGCCCCGATAGCGCACCTTCCCGGTCTTAACGATTCCGGCCAACTGCTCCATTCCGCCTCCCGGCGCGACCAGGTTCTCCCGTTGGTTCACTTCCGAAACAGCGTGGAAGGCGAAAAGATCGACGTAGTCCAGGCCAAGGCGCGCGAGGCTGGCATCCACCTGCGGAGCAACCGGATCGCCGAGTTCGTCGATCTTGTCGATCACGAACATCCCGTCGCGCCGGCCGCGCAAAGCGGTTCCCACAATGGTCTCGCTAAAGCCCTGCTCGTAGCCAGGGGCGGTGTCGATGAGGTTGAGCCCGAAGTCCATGGCCCGGTGAATGGTTGCCACGCATTTTTCCAGCGGCACGGAGCGGTCAGCGATATCGCCGATGCCCAGGGTCGTTGCCTTGAATCCGGTGGATCCGAGCTCTCTTTTTTCCAGTCTCATATTCGCGTTCTCAATGCTACCGCGTTTGCGCCGTGGGGACCAGTCTACACCCGGCAGCTTGGCTCAAAGCCTCCATCCCTCGCGATACTTACGATGGAGCATTTGGTTGGCCGGTTCGCTGTTTGTGAACCGAAGGTTCGCGCCGTCCCACTTGAGCTTCTTCTGGAGGCGCGCGGCGATGTTGCCCAGCAGGACGACTTCGGTCACCAGGGCCGCGTGATCCACAAAATTCGAGCCGGCGGGTGCGCCGCCGCGGCAGGCGTCGATCCATTCCTGGTAGTGACCAGTCGAGCGCGGCAGCGTTGGCGCCGGCAGCTTGTAACGTTCCATGCGCGACTCGGGAATCAGGCGGTTACTCATGAGCTTGCCCTGGTCGCCGATGTAGATCACATCCTGCAGGACATCGTCGTCGTCGAATTCCAGCGGGCGGAACGGTTTCAGTCCCCCGTCATACCAGGTCAGCGTTACCGGCGGTTTATCCCCGCGTGCCGGAAATTCGTAGCGCACGATTTCGCCCAGAGGAAAGGTCTCCTGGCTGAGCTTTGTGGCGCTGGCTTCCACCGTGAGGGGATGCCCCAGGTTCAGGGCTTTGAAGACCGTCGAGAGCTTGTGCAGGCCCAGGTCCCCGAGCAACCCGGTCCCGAAATCGCGCCAGTTGCGCCAGGTCCAGGGATGGTAGGCGGGGTGATACGGACGGTGAGGCGCGGGCCCCAGCCATAGATCCCAGTCCAGGCCCTCCGGGATTTCTGGGGTATCTGTGGGGCGACCGTCCCACGTGGGCCACTCCCAGAAGCGAGGTCCGTTCCAAACTTGCACCTCCCGCACCGGACCAATCGCGCCGTCGGCGATAATCTCGCAAGTGACCCGAGCGGCGTTCTCGGCCTGCCCTTGGTTGCCACACTGCGTGGCCACCTTGGCTTTGCGCGCCGCTTCGGCAACCTGCCGGGCTTCAAACACGGAATACGTCAGCGGCTTCTCGCAATAGACATGTTTGCCGCGCTTCAGCGCCGCCATCGTAATCACGGCGTGGGTGTGGTCCGGCGTAGCCACCATGACGGCATCGACATCCTCTTTCTCGAGCAACTCGCGATAATCGTTATAGGCTTTGCATCCCCGGTATTGGCCCGACCGGTTCTGTTTGGCATAGAGCTCATCCATGAGCCGGCGGGTGGGTTCCCTCCCGGAGACGCGCCGCTCGTTGCCTTGCGACCAATACCAGGATTGATATCCGCCCCCTTCGCGATTCACGTCGCATACGGCCACGACTTGGACTTCCGGCAGTTTTTGCAGGGCCAGCATGTTTTCCGTGCCCTGGCCACCCATCCCGATACCAGCCACCGTGACTCTCTCGCTGGGCGCGGTCTGTCCCGTGCCGCCGAGCACGTGTCGCGGCACAATGGTAATGGCCGACAGCGCCAGACCGGCAGAAGCGGTCCGCAGAAACTGGCGGCGATTCAGAGTGCAGGGTGTGGAAGCGGCGTTTTCCAGGACGGGGCGTTTTGGAGAGTGACTCATAATCAGGTTCTGATATCGGTTGCGATCATGGCCGGTTTGGCCAATGGGTCTAGCGTGCACCGGTTGCTTCGACCTGTAGCGTGCATACCACGGAGAGACTTTTGTTCAAGCCCATAATATTCGCCATCGACTGGACCTCCTGCTAAGCTCGGGGTCAGCGACACAAATCCAACTACTATGAATCACGTGATGACCCGGCGCCATTTCTTGAAGACCACGGCGGCCGCTGGCGCGATTGGTCTTGGCTCCATCACTCCCGCTCGTGCCCTTGGGGGCTCGGGGTTCGTGGCTCCCTCGAAACGCATCACGCTCGGGGTGATCGGCCTGGGCATCCAGGGCACCGGCAACATGAAGGCGTTTCTGGGACATCCCGAGATTCAAGTCGTGGCCGTATGTGACGTGCATGAGGGTCAGCGCACCCGGGGCAAGCAGGTGGTGGACACCTATTACAGCCACACCGACTGCGCCGCGCACAAGGATTTTCGCGAACTCCTGGCGCGAAAAGACATCGACGCGGTGCAAATCACCACCCCGGACCACTGGCATCCGCTCATCGCGGTGGAGGCGGCGTGGCGCGGCAAGCACATGTACCAGGAAAAGCCCATGGGCTGGAGCGTGCGTGCCGCTCAAGGCGTGGAGCGCGCGGTGCGGGAGAGCGGGGTCGTTTTTCAATTCGGCACGCAGCAGCGCTCCGACCGCAAGTTCCGGTTCGCCTGCGAACTGGTGCGCAATGGCCGGATCGGCACCTTAAAAACCATCCTGGTGGGAGTTCCAGGAACTGTCTCCGCATGCCCCATTCAGCCCGCTGAACCGGTCCCGGCGGAACTGGATTACGACCTGTGGCTGGGACCAGCCCCCATGGCCCCGTATTCCTATCAGCGCTGCCGGCCTTACACGCAGAAGGAGGGTTGGAGCGTCTGGTATAGCATCTCCGATTACTGCCTCGGCATGATCGGCAACTGGGGCGTCCATCACCTCGATATCGCGCAGTGGGGGAACAACACGGAACTCAGCGGGCCTACCGAGGTTGAGGGAACGGGAGAATTTCCCCAGGGCCTGCTCTCCGACTGCCCCGTGCGTTGGCAGGTGGAAAACCGCTACGCCAATGGCGTCACTCTGATCCACATGGACGACGCCACGAGCCAGAAACACCCCTTGCAGAAAGGCGGCCACGGCCACGGCGTGATGTTCCTGGGCACGGAAGGCTGGGTGCACGTGGATCGGGAGCGATTGGACGCCCAGCCCGCCTCCCTGCTGGAGGCCAAAATCGGGCCAAATGAAACGCAGCTCTTCAAGAGCGACAATCATGGCGTCAATTTCATCGACGCCGTAAAGGGCCGAACCAAGCCAGCCGCCCCCATCGATATCGCCGTCCGCACGGACACCCTCTGCAACCTGCAATACATTGCGGCCAAGTTACGGCGCAAGCTGCGGTGGAATCCGGACCAGCAGGAGTTCCTCAACGACGCTGAGGCCAATGCCTTGCTGGACCGACCCATGCGCCAACCGTGGAAGCTGTAACTGCCGCCACCATGCCCTTTTATCAAGTAAAGACACTCCTATGAAATCACTCTGGATTAAATGCGCACTGGCGAGCGTCTGGCTCGCGACCGGAGCCCAAACCCTCCTGGCTGGAGACGCACTGGGCTGGCGGGTCGGGCCGGCGGCGTGGAGTTTTAATCGCTTCACGTTCTTCGAGGCCGTCGATAAAACGGCGGCGCTGGGCCTGCGGCACATCGAAGCGTTCGAAGGTCAGCGCCTCAATTCGGAGAGTGATCTGGCGTTGAACGCGGCCATGTCTGCCGAGGCCGTTGAGCAAATGCGCCGTAAGCTCGCCTCCGCCCACGTCACGCTCACCAGCGTCTACATACACGCCCTCCCCGGGAGCGAACCGGAATGTCGCCAGGTGTTTGAGTGGTGCCGCAAGTTGGGAATCGAGACCATCCTTTCTGAGCCGGCACCGGAACATCTGAACGTCATCGAGAAGCTGTGTGACGAATACGGGATCAATGTCGCCATTCACAACCACCCCAAGGGCAGCTCCCGTTATTGGCACCCGCAAGAGGTCCTGAAAGTGTGTGAGGGCCGAAGCCCGCGGCTGGGTGCCGGCGCCGACTTCGGGCACTGGCAGCGCTCCGGAATCAAACCGGTGGACGCCGTACGCCTGCTCGGCAGCCGCCTGCTCTCGGTGCATTGCAAAGACCTTAACGAGCTCAGCGCCGACGGGCACGATGTCCCCTGGGGAACCGGACAGGGCGACCTCGCCGCCGTGCTGGAGGAGATCCGCCGGTTGCGACTCAAACCGACGCTATTCGCCATCGAATATGAATACAACTGGGACAACAACAGCCCGGACATCGCCCGCTGCGCCGAGTTCTTCACTCGCACCCTCGCCGACCTGACCTCCCGGGAAGCAGTTGCAGCATTGCCGCTGCACGCGGGTTGGGCTATGACGGATATCACACCCCCCAAGCCCATCGCGCTGACTGGGCAATTGCACAAACGCATTTCCACCGGGGTGCGTGATCCGTTGACCGCAACGGTCCTGGCCCTGGAAACCCGCGGCGCCGCCCCCGATCAGGCCATCCTGGTGTCGTGCGACATCCTGTTAATCCGAATCGAGATACAACGGCGTTTGCAGGAGATGATCCGGTCCCAGTTGCCGGACTTCGACCCTCGCAAACTCTTCGTAAACGCAACCCACACGCATACGGGGCCGGGGTTCATCGACAGCACATTTAAAGGCCTGTACGACGTGAGCCATGACGCGGGCGTGATGAAGGCGTCCGAATATGCCGACTTTTTCCTGGATCGAGTTTCCCAAGCCGTCGTTCAAGCCTGGCAAAGTCGCAAGCCCGGGGGCTTGAGCTGGGCGTTGTCGCAGGCGGTGGTGGGCTACAATCGCCGTGCTCACTTTTTCAATGGGTCAACCGCCATGTACGGGAACACCCGCACACCTGAGTTTGCGAACATCGAGGGAGCCGAAGACCATGCGGTGAACCTGGTGTTTCTCTGGGAGCCGGGGGCGAAGTGGGCTGGCATCATTATCAATTTGGCCTGCACGTCACAGGAGACCGAGCAGTTATACGAGGTGTCCGCCGATTTCTGGCATGATGTGCGCGAGGAACTCCATCGCCGGCATGGACCCGGGCTCTTTGTCCTGCCCCAGTGCGCCCCGGCGGGCGACCTTTCGCCCCACCCGATCTACCGGCAGCGGGCCGAACAAATCATGGACCAGCGACGCAGTCTGTCGCGACGCAAAGAGATCGCCCGCCGCATCGCCAACGCGGTGGACGAGGCCCTGCCGGTGGCGAAGGCCAACATCCAGGACCGCCTGATCCTCCGGCACACGGTAGCCAGTGCAAACCTGCCCGAAGAACCACCGGAACGAGCGCCTTTTTATGAAACCGACTCCGTTAAGCCCATCGAATTTCACGTGTTGCGGCTGGGGGAGGTGGCTCTCGCTACCTCTCCGTTCGAGCTGTATCTCGATTACGGCACGCGCATCCAGGCGCGCAGTCCCGCCACGCTGACGCTGCTCGTGCAACTGGCCTCGGGCAACAGCGGTTATCTGCCCACCGCCAAAGCCGTTCAGGGTGGAGGTTACAGCGCGGATAAATTCAAAGTCGGGCCCGAGGGCGGACAGGTGCTGGTGGAGGAAACACTCAAACAATTGCATGCGTTGTTCCCCTGATTGCAGGTTCGCTACGAAAATGAAAAGTATGAAAACTGTATCCCTGTGGGTCATGGCGTCGGTGATTGCGGGCACTCTGGCGTTGGCCGCAGCGCCCGCGCCAGGCAGGCCTGCGGCCCGGCCAAATGTGTTATTCATCGCGGCGGATGATCTGAACCATTGGGTCACCCACCTCGGGCGCAATCCGCAGGCGAAGACACCGAACATCGACCGTTTGGCCGCGCGCGGCCTGACGTTCAGTCGCGCCTACTGTGCGGTGCCCGCGTGCGAGCCGGCGCGGGCGGCGTTGATGAGCGGGTTGCGACCCTGGACCAGCGCCTGCTATCTCAACGGCGATAATTGGCGCAGCCTCATCCCAGAGAAACACGGCCTGACGGCGCAATTCCTCAAGTCAGGGTATCACGTCGCCGGCGCGGGAAAGATCTACCACAGCGACACCTATTTCCCTTCCGAGTGGACCGAGTATATGAGCGGAAAAGAGATTCCGAAGTCGGGCGCGGTTTTGGCCAAGGATGAAGGGTTTCACGAACCGTTGCGGCACGATCTGAAGGACGAGGACATCAGCGACTGGCACATCGTCAACTGGTGCATCAAACAGCTCGAAACCAAACGAGACCAGCCCTCCTTCATCGCCTGCGGCCTCCACAAACCGCACCTCCCCTTCGCCGTGCCGCGCAAGTATTACGAGCTATTTCCGCGTGATTCGATTCAGCTTCCGCCCTATCGCGAAAATGACTTGAACGACATTCCGCCGGCAGGTGTGCGCATGGCTAAACCGGACGGCGACCATGCCCAGTTCCTCAAGTCCGGCCGGTGGAAGGATGCCATCCAATCCTACCTGGCCACCTGCGCCTATACGGATATGAACATCGGCCGCCTGTTGGATGCGCTCGACAAGAGTCCGGCGCGGGAAAACACGATCGTGGTGCTCTGGGGCGATCACGGCTGGTCATTTGGGGAAAAGGATCATTGGCGCAAATTCGCGTTGTGGGAAGAGCCGACCCGCGCGCCGCTGATCTGGGTGGCGCCCGGTGTTACAAAACCCGGCACCGTGTGTGAGCGCACCGTGGATTTCATGACGATCTATCCCACGCTGTGCGACCTTGCTGGCATTCCAATTCCCGGGCATGTGGAAGGTCCGAGCATGGTCTCATTGCTTCGCGATCCGAAAGCAGCCTGGTCACACCCGGCCATCACCACGCACGGTTATCGCAACCACACCGTGCGCACCGAGCAGTGGCGCTACATCCGTTACGCCGATGCCAGCGAGGAACTCTACCATGAAATTGAAGATCCCTACGAATGGACCAACCTCGCCCGGCAAGGCGGCAAAAACACGGCGGTGATCACAGAGTTGAGCCAGTTTCTCCCGAAGCAGAATAAGCCGCCGGTCGCCGGCCCGGCTGCAAAAGGTGGCGCGAAAAAGAAGAATAAAAAGCAGGGGACCGGGACCTCGCTTTAGCACGAGCCTCCAGGGATTTGGTCCTGGCGTTCCGAACATCTCCGGCCTACAGGGCGCGTGCAGTGGTCTCTGGTTGTAGGGCGCGTGCGGCGGGCTCACTCTTAACTGAGGCCTCTGCCAACGACCTTATTTTGTACTTGACGAGATTTCGATCGGAGATCCTAATCCATACAAGATCATACAACAGCACTGTGTGGTGCTTGTCCGGTAGAACATCCCTGGCGGTGCATCACCTAGAGTGCATAAACCGAATCTGTTGTTTTTAGGCGCGATGAAACGGCGGTTGCAGCATCTGTTTGATGCGGCCCCATAGGACCGTACGGGCGGAGGTGGATCTTCGACTGAGACAATGCTTATTGCCGCCATGAGGCGCGTTCGAAACAAGCAGGTTACTCAAGTAACAAGTCTATGGCATACTACGAGTTAAAAACCTCCGCGAACGGAAAGTTCATGTTCAACCTCAAAGCCGGGAATCATGAAACGATCCTGACCAGTGAGATGTATGAACAGAAAGCCTCCGCGCTCGCGGGTATCGAGTCAGTTAGAGCGAACGGAGCGATCGACGAGAACTTCGAGTTGAAGACGTCATCCGCAGGCCAACCCTACTTCGTGTTGAAGGCCGTGAATAAGCAGGTCATCGGCAAGAGCGAAATGTATTCGTCAGAGGCGGCGGCCAAAAACGGTATCGAGTCCGTCAAAACGAACTGCGGCGCTACTGAGATCAAAGAGGTCGCGTAGGCGTCCCGCTTAGGAACCCGCCAGATGGAAGTTGAGCGCGGCTGCGTCAGTTGCCCGTGACGGGATGGTGTGACCGTTGGCAACCTAACCGCGCAAAGGATTCGAGGTGTTTCGCTTTCGCGACGCCGTAGTCCCAGCCGCAGGCCGTTCAGGGTGTTGTTGTTTCGCTTGATACGGAGGTGATTTGCAGGAGGTTATGTCAACACGGCATCGCGGGCTTCATTTCTGAGCAACCGGTCCTAGGTATAAACCATTTGACGGGGACCCGAAGTGGGACGAGGTTTTTTCAAACCCGCGACGTAAACCCTTAACGAAATTATAACCATGATTGAAATCTTCGAGCAGTTAAAACAACAGTTGGCGGCATTTGGCCCGAATCTGCTGGCCGGATTAGCGGTGCTGGTGGTGGGCTGGCTAGTGGCAGTCTTCCTGGCTTTCCTGACACGCAAACTTCTCGGCAAGACTTCTGTGGATGAGCGGATCGCCCAATGGCTCAGTGGTCCGGATGCCAAAAGACAAGTATCGGTGGAGCGATGGGTGGGCAACGGTGTGTTCTACCTGGTCATGCTATTCGTGCTGGTAGCCTTCTTTTCCACGATCAAGCTGACCATGGTCACCGAACCGTTAAACACCCTGCTGGAGCCATTCCTGGCCTACCTTCCCCGTCTTATCGGAGCAGGCGTGTTGGTTTTGGTGGCGTGGGTGCTGGCCACGGTGCTGAAGAAAGTGATCCTGGCCGGGTTGAAAGCCGCGAAGGTAGACGAGAAAATGGGAGGCGCGAGCGACACCGGCGGTCCGGGGGCCAAACCCTTGCCCATGAGCCAGACGTTTGCCGAGGTGGTTTATTGGCTGGTTTTCCTGGTTTTCCTAATGCCCATCCTGCAGACACTCCAATTGCAGGGGTTGCTGGAACCGGTAACCACCCTGTTTAACAAGGTATTCGCTTTCCTGCCCAACCTTCTTTCGGGCGCGGCCATCCTGGCGATCGGCTGGTTCGTGGCCCGCATTGTGCAACGCATCGTGCAAAGCCTGCTGGCCAGCGCGGGCGTGGACCGTCTTAGCGAAAAATGGGGTCTCGCGGCCTCGTTCGGAAAACAGAAGCTCTCCGGGTTGCTGGGCCTAGTGGTGTACTTCGTGATTCTAGTACCGGTGTTGATCAGCGCGCTCTCGGCGATCCAGTTGGATGCCGTCACCAAACCCGCCAGCGAGATGCTCGGCAAGATGCTGGCCGCGTTGCCCAATATCATCGGCGCTTCGGTCGTCGTGTTGATCGCGGTCATGATCGGCAAAGTGATCTCCGGTATTGTGACCAGCCTGTTAAGCGGGCTGGGCTTTAACAACGTCCTGGTCAAGCTTGGGTTGGCGAAACAGGCGCCTCTGGAAGGCCGCCAATCCCCGGCGGCGGTCGTCGGCATGCTGGTCCTGGCCCTGATCGTTTTGCTCGCCTCGGTGACCGCGGCAGACATGCTGGGGTTCCACGCCGTGGGCGTGATGATCAAAGAATTCATTGGCTTCGCCGGCCATATCCTGATGGGCGTGCTGGTCTTCGGATTGGGCCTGCTGCTGGCTCAAATCGTGGTGAAAGTGATTTCGACCAGCGACGCCCGCAATGCGCGCCGTCTGGCGTTCGTGGCGCGAGTGGTCATCCTGGCGCTGGCTGGCGCCATGGCGTTGCGCCAGACCGGGGTCGCGGATGATATCGTAAATCTCGCGTTCGGCCTCACCTTGGGCGCGGCGGCGGTGGCCTTCGCCCTGGCCTTCGGCCTGGGTGGCCGGGAGCAAGCGGCGCGCACGCTGCAGGAATGGCGCGCGGAACAATCCAAAGACAACCCTAAACCGTAGGCATCGGATGCTCGCTTCCGGCCGGTCTTGTCCCCGGCCGGGAGCGGCCCGAATCGATTCTGATTCTGCTGGTAAACTTCGTAACCGGAACAAACTCATGGAACTTATAAACATACTCACGCAGCAACTGGGAGTGAACACCCAGCAAGCCACCGGCGGACTTGGTTTGCTCATGGGAGCCGCTCAACAGAAGCTCGGCCCGAATTTCAGCGAAATCGCTAAAGTCTTGCCTGGAGTGGAGGGCGTGATCCAACAAGCGCCGAAGCCCCAGGCGGTCGGCCTCGGAGCGAGCGGGCTCCTCGGCACCATTGGCGGGCTGATGGGAGGCAAAGGCGGCGCTCTCGGCTCGCTTGGCAGCCTCGCCTCGCTGGCGGGTGGCTTCCAGCAACTGGGGCTCAAGCCGGACATGGTCGGCAAGTTTCTGCCGGTGGTGCTGGATTTTGTGAAAAGCAAAGGCGGCGACGCGCCCAAGGCGCTGCTGGAAAACGCGCTGAAATAAATCGCCGGATCTTTTCGCGGAACTGGGTGCCCTCCGAGTAGACCACGTGACCTCACGCGGCGAGGCGTCCCCGCTCATAACTGAGGACGTCGCGGGCTCCTCTTTTTCATTTGCTTTCAGGGCATTTGTGCCATCCTCACAGTTAACAATCGTTCGTTTACACTACTACTATGAAAACTTTACAGACGTTAGCCTTGACGGTCGGCATCGCGACGGTGGTGCTGTCCGGCTGCGGCCAAAAGGAATCCACCACGGAGACTCCCAAGCCGGTGGCTCCAGCGGAGCAAGCTGGGTCTTCGGTGATCAAGCAGGTCAATGACACGGCGGCGACTGTGGCTGCCGACACCAAGAAAGTGGTCACGGAACAGACGGCCGCGGCCAAAGAGGCGGCCGCCAATGTCACAGCCGCAGCCCAGGCAACCGCTAGTGATGCCACCGCCAAAGCCCAGGAGTTGATTAAACAGGCGCAAAGTCTGTTCACGGAAAAGAAATACTCCGAGGCCATGACTTCCTTGCAGCAGTTGTCCACTGTGAAACTGACTGCGGAGCAGCAAAAACTGGTAGATGGCTTGAAAACCCAGATTCAGGCAGCTCTGGCCAAGAGCTCGGTTGGAAATGTACTCGGCGGCAGCAAGTGAGCGCCGCTTTTTTGACAATCTCGCCCCTCACAACCAAAACTAACCAACTCATACAAACATGAAACTACGCACCTACACCCTGGGTTCCTGCGTTGTGCTGGCAGCCGTGGCGGCATCCGCCCAGGCCCCGGCAACCACGACTCCGGAACCTGAAAAGCAACCGAAGTGGGAAAGCAGCGCCGGCCTAGGCTTGATCCTGACGGAAGGCAATAGCCGGACACTGCAAATCAACGGCAGCATTCAGACCGCCAAGAAGTGGGACCGGAACGAAATCAACCTGGGTGCCGATGGCACCTACGGCGAAGATCGTGGCGACAAGAATGCGGAATCGCTGCGCGGCTATGGCCAGTATAATCGGCTGTTCACCGACCGAACTTATGGATACCTGCGCCTGGAAGCGCTGCACGATGACATCGCCGATATCGATTACCGCATCTCGTTCAGCCCTGGTATCGGTTATTACTTCATCAAGAATGACCGCACGTACCTCCGTGGCGAGGTGGGTCCTGGCTTGATTCATGAAAAAGTAGGTGGCGAAGAAGACACCTACATGACCCTGCGTTTAGCCGAGCGGTTTGAGCACAAGCTCAATGATCGCGCGCGGATCTGGCAGAGTCTGGAACTGCTGCCGCAGGTGGATGACTGGGAAAACTTCATCATCAATGCTGAGATCGGCATTGAATCGGATATCACTAAGAGTCTCAGCCAACGCACCTATGTCCAGAACACCTACGACAATGAACCGGCACCCGGCCGTCGTGAAAACGACCTGAAGCTGGTGGCGGCCATCGTCTACAAGTTCTAAACACCGAGCGGAGGCTCGGGAGGAATGGGCGATCAAGGATCGGCCCTTCTTACCGACCTCTGCGATTCAAGATCTCGGGGCGGATTGCTCGGGCAATCCGTCCCAATTTGTTTGTGCCTGTTTATGACTGGAAAAGGGGCAAAAAGCGGAGGGAAAGCGCTTCTTTTAGACGGTTGACTTTACACCCAACCTGCACGAAGTTTCTTGAAGTCAGCTTATACTAAAAACGAGTCGTAGACTAGGTGATGATAGTCCGCTCACCACACGTCTGACTGTATATAGCGATAACAACCAAACTAACTATGAAAACAACACCGTTTGTCGCCTTCTTTTCGACAGCCATTTTGGCTTTTGGAATGCTGTCCGTCGCACCGGGTCTTTACGCTCAAGGCCAGACCCAAGGGGAATTTGACAATATAAAACATCGAGGAGCCTACGATTTGCCACCAGGCAAATACTACACCGGCCGCTCTCCCTTTATGAACACCCGCATGGAGCGTGCGCCGGCACCCGCGCCCAAACCTGCGCCCGCTCCGGCTCCCGTGGCCAAGCCTGCGCCCGCCCCGGCTCCGGCTCCGGCTCCCGCGCCAGCGCCTGCGGCCAAGACCACGTGCGACGACCCGACCTGGGGTCTGGTGCGGATGGATAAGACCATGCCCGCCGAAGTCGCCATGGGGGCTGAATTTATGGCGCAATTGCAATTGGGCGCCCAGGCCTGCGCCGGCAATGTCGTGATCCACGACATGGTGCCGCCCAATGCCACCTACGTCCGCAGCGAACCCGCCGCGGTGGTAGACGGCAAGAACCTGACCTGGAACATCGGCAACCTGGATTCCGGCGAAGCCCGGACCATTAAGATTTGGCTTAAAGCCAGCGCCGAAGGAACCATCGTCAACTGCGCCTCGGTGTACGCTGAGCCACGGACCTGCGCCTCGACGGTCGTCGTCCGCCCGGCCATTCAGTTGACCAAGCAAGCGCCGGCGGAAGTGGTTATTTGCGACCCGATACCGATGACGCTGGTGGTGAAGAACACGGGCAGCAGCGCGCTGACCGCGGTGAAGGTGCAGGACAGCCTGCCGCAGGGATTGACCAGCGACGGCAAGACCAGCTTGACCTTCGACGTAGGCAACCTGGCGGCTGGACAGAGCCGGGAATTCAAGTTCAACGCGGTGGCGGGCAATCCTGGCAAGTTTGTGAACACGGCGAAGGCGACCTCGGCACAGGGTGTGGAGGCGGAAGCCAGTTCGACAACCGTGGTGCGTCAGCCGGTGCTGGCCATCACCTGCAAAGCGCCGGCGGATGCCTTCATGGGCCGCACGTTTGAGGTGTGCTACAACGTGGTGAACAAGGGCGACGTGGCCGCCGCAGGCACGGTGCTGGAAGTGCCGGTTCCGGCCGGGTTGACCTTCCGCAGCGCTACGGCCGGTGGCCGCGTGGCGGGTGGCAACGTGGTGTGGGATCTGGGTGCGCTGGCGCCGAATGCGCCGCGGGACCTGTGCGCAACGTTTGCGAGCACCAGTGCGGGTACGTTCCGGTTTGCCGGCACGGCCAAAGGCACGTGTGGCAAGCCGGTATCGACCACCTGCCAGACGGGTGTGACCGGTGTATCGGCGTTGCTGCTGGAGAAAGCGGATGACCCGGATCCGATCTCGGTGGGTGAGACGACCACCTACACCGTGCGCGTGACCAACCAGGGCACGGCGGACGACACGAACATCAAGATGGTGGTGGAATTCCCGGCGGAGATTGACCCGGTGAGCGCTTCCAACGGCGGTGTGGTATCGGGCAAGAAAGTGACCTTCCCGGCCTACCCGCGCTTGGCGGCCAAGCAGGCGTTTACCTACACGATCCAGGCCAAGGGCGTGAAGGTGGGCGATGCTCGCGTGACGTTCATCCGCACGTCGGATGACATCCCGGCGCCGACCACGGCAGAGGAATCCACGCGCGTCTACTAAGATAGCGCCGCTGATCCGCGCGACTGCGGTTACGCGGATCTGAAGAATTAAACCAGGCGCCGCCCCTCATCGGGCGGCGCCGCTTTTTTTGGGGAGCCCCCGCCTGCCGGGTGTGAACCACCGCGAGGCCCCGCGTTTCCTTGCCTGAGGAGGAGCGCAAGCCCGAAGTGCAGCGAGGTTATGGCCTTGTCCAAATTGACAGGACAGGTGGTATCCCGCGCCAGAAGCCATTTTCGACTTCATATTTGGGAGTTCCTTCATCCTGCATAATTCATCCCTCATCCTTTCTGAGGGGGTTTGTGCGGCTTTTTGGCAGCGGGGCTTTTCAACTTGAGCTTTTCGACGGCAGCTTCGAAAGCGAGTTCGACTGGATTCGGTTCGTTGGCGACAACCACGCGAAACTTTTCGTATTCGGCCTCCGCCTTCGCCAGGGCCGCTTCGTGGGTAATTCTGCCGGCGTGGGTGAGGATTTCGCGCTCGCTCAGGCGCAGGAAGCTATCAAGTTTGCCAATCCAATCGCGCATATACATAGGTCTGCGACTGCGGGCCTGGAGTTCAGCGAATTCGAGATAGGCGGTGACTACGCGGTTCAGACCGTCCAACTCGTCGGCGGTCAGGTAATTCTTGGCAATGGCTGCGTCCTCTTTGCGAGGGCGGTTGCCGGACCAACTTGTCAGGCCCATGTGCGGCTTGGCCGCATCCGCTCGCCGGGCGATAACCTCTGCTGCCGTCTGGCCATGGACCGCCCAGTGCATCTTGTTTTGCACGGTGGCGAAGAACTGTTGCGAAGCCTCTGCGGCTGGGTCGTAATCAATGCTCGTCGCGTAAATGTCGAGCACTTTGCGCCAAAAGACCTTCTCCGAGGAGCGTATGTCCCGGATGCGTGCCAGCAATTCGTCGAAGTAGTTGCCACCACCGCCGCGTTTCAGGCGCTCATCGTCCAAGGCGAAACCTTTGACGATGTACTCGCGGAGCCGTAGGGTGGCCCAGATGCGGAACTGCGTGCCCCGGTGCGATTTGACCCGGTAGCCGACCGAGATAATGACGTCGAGATTGTAGTATTCGACCTCGTAGGTTTTGCCGTCCGCGGCAGTTGTTGCAAAATTTGCAACAACTGAATCCCGGTTCAATTCCCCATCCTCGAACGTATTCTTGATGTGCCGTGAAATTACCGATTTGTCGCGTTGAAACAACTCTGCCATTTGGTTCAAGGAAAGCCACGCCGTCTCACCGGTGAACTTGGTTTCAAGCCGAGTCTGGCCGTCCTCGGTCTGATAGAGTATCAACTCGGATTTGGAAGATTCATTCTTCATAGTTCATTCCTCATCCATTTTTCGCGCCCTCGATGGGCCGCTGGGCTCGGGAGCCGATGCCGAGCATCTCAGCGAGCCGTAATTCGTCCTGGGCGGGGCGTTGCATACCCACCAACAGCCGGCATTGGGCGCCCTCGCCGCCCGGCCACTGTTCGATCAGGCTGTCGATGGCTTTCCATCCGCGCAGATTGAAATAGCCGACGCAGAAGTCGGAGCGCTGGGAGATTTGCAGCGTTTGGCGGAGCGCGGGCAGGAGATCCAGGGCGATATTGTCAAAGATGCGAGGCATTGCTGAGGGTGTGGCTTCTGGTAATCCTTACTGAAAGTAGGCCGGGGTGCGGTTGGGTGGGGTGGCCCGAAAGGGACACCTTGGCTACCAACCATATTGCGGGAGTGCCGCCCATGACGAAAAGTCGTGCGATGATAGAAATTCCTGCACTGCGCTGCACGAAAAAAGATTAGGTTGGTGTTGATTAACAGCCTGATGCGTAGGTACGGGCCTGACGAACAGAAGCCCCTTTTAGCAAGCGGTATTCAACGGAACCGCCGTTAAGCGGAACCTTGCGTCCGGTGATGCGGGAGGACGGTGAGGTTTCAACCCTCACCTCCTACCCAATCAATCGGAAGCCCAAAGTATCCAGGCTACGCCACGCCGCCTTCCTCGATGACTTTGATGCCCATCAGGTCGCCGAGGTCACGGATGGCTTCGTAGTGGTCACCGTAAAAGACGACCCGGTGCAAGAGCGTCATCACGCCGCCCTGGATCACGTTCTCGCCCCAGTTCAGGAACAGGCGCCGGGCGTCCGGCACGCTTTGCGCGAACTGCGTGCGACACGCCATCGGGCTGGTGCTGGTCTCGATGATCTTGCCCGGCGTGACCAGCATGGTGTCGAGGTTTACCAGCTTGGCGCACGTCACCGGCTGGCCAACGCGGTTCACCACTTCGAGCGCCACCCCGCCTTTGCTATCCGTCTGGTTGCGGATGGTAAACGGAAGCCGTTTGCCGTCGCACCCGTCCATCTTGGTGGCAGAGGTGCAGTGGAAGTGCACCATCGCGTTCTTGGATTTGTCGATCACGGGGTCGGTGATAAACCCGGGCACGCGAAACGCGTACGCAAACATGAGCATGGTCAGGGTGGAATCCATGTCGCCTTCGCAGGCGCCGACCAGTCCCAGGTCGTTGAGCTTGCTGAAGGCGAGGCAGCCGCGCGGGTTGCCCATGCAGTGCGAACTGGTCACCGCCTGAGCTTTCTCTTCGATCATCAATTGCCGCAGCGCCAGGAACAGCTTGGCCGACTCAATGATCTCCGGTCGTGTGGGCTCCACGATGGCCCGGGCCTGGCTGATCCAATACTCCTCGGCCTCCTTCTCGGCATCTTTCGGGCTGATTTCTTTCATCAACGCCTGCACGCGATCGTTGTTCACGGAGATCAACTCAGCGCCGAGCCGGTTCTTGATCGCTTCGGCGGAGCAGGCTGCGGCGGTGCCCAGGGGCGCCCCCCAGGCGATGATTCGCGTTTGCTTCAACCGGGCCGGTACCCGCAACAAACCCACCACGCGATCCAGTTCTTTCCAATCGCTGCTCGGCAGCAAGACGACCCGTTTGCCTTGCTTGCGCCATTCGGGGAAGTACATCCAGCCGTGCCCGCTGAACGGCTGGGAAAAGAGGGCGGTGGGCAATCCCACATCGATCAGCTTCCCCAGCACCGGCGCGTCGCCGCCGTGGGCGGACAGGTGAATCAACATCAGCGCGTCGGCCTCGCTTATCTTTGCCGCCAGTTGCTCCACGTTGGCCGGGGGAATCATGTCGCCGCCGATGAATTTGACATCGCCGAGCTTCTGCTCCAGTTGCTTGAAATACTCCTCGAACCGGGCGAGTTCTTCCGTGGGCCGTGTCAGGTAATATTCCCCGGTGCGACCGGCATAGACTTTGTAGATGCGGGTTGGGGGCAGCTTCGGCCAGCCGTCAACCCCGGAGGCAAAGGCCCAGGGTGCCCTGACGCCGGCGGCCAGCAAGGCGCTGCCCGCGGCTGTGGTTGCGATGAATGACCGTCGGGACATGGGAATAGTGTTCATGAGAGAAGGTTGGTTGTGAGACGTGTGCGGATGTAAACCCTGCTCGTGTGCCGAGACTGGTGCCCCCTGGGTACGGGGCCGCAGGCCACTGCATCTCACCAGCAGGTCTGTTCATACGGATTGGCTTACAGGAGCAAGCCTGTTCCATTAGTCCCGCTTGCGCAAGCCTTGAAATGGCATCAGCGAAGTGGTGATGGCGCAACCCAAGCCGGGCAGCACCTGTGCCTTCCTGACTCCCTGTTTTCTTTGCCGTCCAGGATGGAGCCCCTGCCTGCGAACAGCCTCAAATCAGCGCCGCCCGCCGCCACGGGAACCGCCACCGCCACCGCCTCTGAACCCGCTGCTCATGGCGGGAGAACGGGACCCGCCGGAGTAGCCTGGCGACATCGATGGCCGTCCGCCACCGCCATAACTGTGAGATATGGCTGGCGCTTGCACCGACCTCGTCGGCGCGGAATAACTTCGCGAGGGTGCCGGCGGTGAATATGAGCGCGAGGGCGCCATTACGGACCGGCTGCCGATGCTTGAACTTGAAACCGCAGGGCCTCGCGTATAGGTCGTGGTTCGTGCCGGTGTCAGCCGGGTAACGGCTGGGGCGTGACTGGTGACCGGGGCCTGCCGCACCGTGCTGGAAACCACCGGTCTGCTCGCATAGGTGGGGGTCCGTGCCGGGGTCATCTGGGTAACGGCTGGGGTCTTTCCGCCGCTTACGGGGGCCTGCCGCACTGTGCTCGAAGCCGCCGGTCTGCTCGTATAACTCGCCGTCCTGGCCGGTGTCATCTGGGTCGCCGCTGGCGCATGCCCGCTGCTGACCGGCGCCTGCCGCACCGCGCCCGGTGAGCCGCTGCCGCGAGTCGCAGTGAAAGTGCCGGCACTGCCGCCGGCCGGGCCCTGGCGGGCCAAGCCTTGTGAGGCATCGCCACGCGCCGGGGTCAGCGTGTTAACACCTGCGGGATGGCGCGTCATCGGCCCCTGGCGGGCGTAATCACCGGGTCGGCCATCGTGGCCGCCGGGGTGCCCGGGCGGCTTCCCCGGACCATACCCGTCGTGATGGTGGTAGCTGCGCGCAGGATAGCCGCAGTACGGCCAGCCCCAATAGGGCCAGCAACCGTAATACGAGTAATAGGGCCAGTAGCTGAAGGACACCCAAAACGGATACCGGTAGGTCCACCACCAATCATTGTAGTAGTAGTAATCGTTGTACGGAGCGGTGTAATAGACCGGGTAACTCGTGGTGTATACGACCGTCGACCCCGCCGCATCCAGCAACGGGGTTGGGCTCCCGGGTGTCGTCAGGGATACCGGCGCCACCTCAGCCTCCGGCGGCGCGCTGGGTTCAGGCTCCACAGCCAAGGGTGCAAGCTCGGGCGAACGGTGCGCCACCACCTCTTCGAGGATGTCCGAGGTAACCCCCAGGCTCTGCAGCGCAATGATCTGATCCGCAGTGGGCCGGTAGGGGACGGGCTGATTCCGGATGAATGCCTTCACGATCTCGGGGTTCACTTTGGCGTGAACCAGTTTGAGAACATCCTGCAGGGCTGGTGAAAGGGCCACCGCCGTGGCATTGGGCACGCCACCAACCTGTTGTGTGGCGGCGGGAGCTTCGGGGGCAGCCTCGAACGCCGTCACATTGTGGATGCCAAACGCAAGCAGAGCCGCGCCCGCGACCATTCCCGCTCGGCTGGCTGCCATTACCGGAGTGAACCTCGCAGTTTTCATAGCTTCAGCATATCGTTGCCTGGACTTCACCCCTAGTTTACCCCCGTTTTGACTTCCGCGCCAGTATTCATCTTTTTGGCGATATCAGAGGAAACGGATTGACGCCGGTCGAAGGCGTCCAAACAATCCCGCCATGAACAACTCTACCCATGGCACCTCCCGTCGGGACTTCATCAAAACCACCACTCGTGTTGCGGCGGCATCGGCGCTGGCCGGCGTGGCGTTACCCTCCGTACATGCGGCGGGCAGCGATCTCATCCAGGTTGCGCTGATTGGCTGCGGGGGTCGTGGGACTGGGGCTGCCGACAACGCCCTTTCGACCAAGAGCGGCCCCATCAAGCTGGTGGCCATGGCGGATGTCTTTCCCGACAAACTGAATCGGAGTTTCGAGCAACTGCAGCGGCACGGGGAGAAAATGGATGTGCCGGAGTCGCGCCGGTTCATCGGGTTTGACGGCTACCAGAAGGCGATGGATTGCCTAAAACCCGGCGATCTGGCCATTTTCGCTACCCCGCCCGCGTTCCGGTGGGTGCACTTTACTTATGCCATCCAAAAAGGGTTGCACGTCTTCATGGAGAAACCGATCACGGTGGATGGGCCCACCACCCGCAAGCTCCTCAAGCTCGCGGAGGAATCCGAGAAGAAGAACCTGAAGGTCGGTGTCGGGCTCATGGTGCGGCATTGCCGCGGGCGCCAGGCTTTGCTGAAACGCATTCAGGACGGGGAAATTGGCGACCTCACCCTCTTGCGCGCCTGCCGTTTGGGTGGCGCCTCCGCCTTGGCGGGTCGGCCTCCTACGGGGACTTCCGAGTTGCTGCACCAGATCCGCCGGTTCCACAGTTTCCTCTGGGCCAGCGGCGGTCTTTTCAGCGATTACAACATCCACCAGATCGATGAATGCTGCTGGATGAAAGGCGCTTGGCCGGTGCGCGCTCACGCCTTGGGCGGCCGCCATTTCCGGCGCGATTCACTGGATCAAAACCTCGATCTCTACTCCGTGGAATACGTTTTTCCGGACGGCACCCGGCTGCTGTTCAACGGCCGGCACCAGCCCGGCTGCCACGACGAATTCGCCAGCTACGCCCACGGCACCAAAGGCTCGGCAATCATCTCCACTGCTTCCCATGCTCCCGGGCGCTGCCGAACCTTCAAAGGGCACAACATCACCCGCGAGGCCATGCTCTGGGCGTTCCCGCAGCCGGAACCCAGCCCCTACCAGCTCGAGTTCGACGACCTGGTCGAAGCCATTCGGCAGGACCAACCCTATAACGAGGCCGCCCGCGGTGCCACCGCCAGCCTCGTCACCTCCATGGGACGCATGGCGGCTCATACCGGGCAAATCATCTCCTATGAGGACATGCTGAATTGCGAGCACGAGTTCGCTCCCGGCGTGGCGGAGTTCACCATGACCTCCGAGGCGCCCCTGCAGCTCGACGCCTCCGGCCGTTATCCCGTGCCCGAGCCCGGGGTGAAGCGCCAGCGCGAATATTAATTAGGTCAGCCGCCCCGGATCGGTGATCCACGCATCGTCGTGGAGGCGGGGAAACGGCATACGATCGAATAACAACGAGGCCGGGACATTGATCCCGGCCTCGGCGTTTCTTCTAACAAAGGTGACAGGTTGTCGGTCGTCTACCGGTGACCGTGTTTATATCCGTTCCCGTGGCCGTTTCCGTGGCCGTGCGAATAGTGGGCGTTGACCTGCCAGCCGTGTCGCATCGGCGGCGCGTAGTGGATCACTGGAGGCCGGGCCACAACTACCCGCGGCGCATAGTGAATGACCGGCGGCGGCGCGTACACCACGCGGGGCCCCGGGGCGCACACGAACACCGGTGCCGGCGGACAGACCGGGGCTGGCGCCACGATCCGGACGGGCGCGGGCGCATAGACTACCGGTGCCGGCACATAGACCGGCGCCGGCGCATACACCGGTGGCGGCTCGCAAATCACGGTCCGGACCGGCAGCGGGAGGCTTACCCCGACGCTGATGCTGAATCCGGCATGGGCCAAGGTTGCAGTTCCGAGTAGGACGGCTGTTGCAATGACTATGTTTTTCATACAACAGGGCAGACGGAACCACCTCGCAAAACCTTCAGGTTCCCAGGTTTTTTTACCCACTTTTATTTTGAATAAATCCCCGCCGCATCCGTCTTTAAGCGCCGCTGTGAGGGGCGGCGTGAAACCGCCGATTTGAAAATCCGGTCGCGGCAGTGCGAAACTCCGCACAACTCAAGCCGTCTGGCGTGCTCTTTTCACCAGGCTGATAATGGCCGGGTTATTGACTTCTTCGTATCCGTCATTCAAAGCCTCAACCAGAGTTTGAGCGCCGCTTCCACATCGTTAATGACCCGTGCATCAAACGTTCCTGGAGCTTTGCGGACGAATTCAGTGAACTTCACGGGCTGTATGCTCTGAACGTTGATGTAGCTTTGCTCCCTTAACCATGGCACGCGGGGCAACGTAACCTCGTAAGGCGTATCCTCAAATTGTTTGGTGATCAAAACTACGCTGGCCAGTGCCAGCCGGGCATCGGTCCGAGCCGCCAGCACGAGCGCATATCGCGGCTTACCAACCATCCCCAAGTCAATGAACCAAACCTCACCAGATTGAGGGACAGTTCTCACGCTTAAAACTCATCAGCCAACTCATTACGACGGGCGGCAGGGCTCAACACGTCATCCTCCGGACAGTCTGCTTGAACGGGGAACGGGATTGCCCGGCGCTTGATGATCTGTTTGTAAAAAAGTTCCAACGCGGCCCGGGGTTTCAGTCCAATCTCTGCCAGGACGGCTTCCGCTTGGCGTTTCAATTCAGGGTCAATACGACTTTTAGCTACGGCGCCCATGGTCCTAATGTGGCCCAATGTGACCCGGGTGTCAACCCACCAAAGAATCCTGCGCCGCGAGTGGGAATCGGTTTGACGCGAATCGGTTCTGTAGAACAGGTTGGCCTCCGAGGATGTCTTTCGGCCAGGTGAACGGACACGCTGGGCGCGGTTTCCTTAACCCCGTCCTCCGGTCCAATTACGGATGCGGTTGCAGGCTTCCTGGAAATAATCGCCCGTGGGGTCCAGCCAAAGGATCCTGGAATCTCGCTTGAACCAGGTGAGTTGGTCTTTGGCGAACTGGCGGATGGCGATTCCGAGTTGAAGGCACAGGTCATCGAGCGACTTCAGTTCCCCACGGAGATACCGCGCGATATAGCGATACTCCAATCCAAGCTTTTCCAACCGAAGGTCGGAGACGCCCTGCGAACGCAGGCCGTCAACCTCCTCGATCATTCCGTGGGCCAAACGCTCCCGCAGGCGTTTCTCGATTCTTTCCTCCAGGATGGGTCGTGGCCAAGTCAGCCCCAGTTGCAGGCATCGATACTGCGGAAGGTTTTGGCGAGCGGCCTCATTCGTAAAGCCGGCCTCGGCAATCTCTATGGCCCGGATGAGCCGGCGCGGGTTACTTTTATCAATCCGACTGGCGGCTGCGGAATCGGACTTTTCCAACCGCTCAACCAATTGCGCGAGAGGGAGGGCTTCCAGTTCGGCCCGAAGCGCGTCGTTTGGGGGAACATCCACCAACTGATAACCCTCGACGACCGCGCTGATATAGAGACCGCTGCCACCCACCAGCAGCGGGAGTTTCCCGGCGGCGGCAATGGCGTCGATGGCGCTGTAAGCAGCCCGCTGATACTGCGCCAGTGAATAGTATTCAGACACCTCGGCTACGTCGATCAGGTGGTGTTTGACGGTCGCGGCTTGCGCGGCGGTTATTTTTCCGGTGCCGAGGTCAAGTCCACGATACACCTGGCGTGAGTCGGCGGAGACGATTTCGCCGCCGAAGTGCTGCGCCAGGCGGATGCCCAGATCGCTTTTTCCGGAGGCGTTGGTCCCGAGTATGGCGACAAGGTTCTGCATCACGAGGCTCGCTGCGGATCCGGCAGGGTCCGCGCCGTGAGGCTAGCAATGACTAGTCCCGGAAGCCACGCTTTTTGGGATCAATTCCCATTCGCCAAGCCAGGCGTGTTGGTTTAGCCTGTGGGGGTGCACCAGGTTAACATCAGGCCTACGTGAACTGAACTTTGGCTATTGCTTATGAAACGCAGAACATTCCTTAAAGACACGGCGGCGGCAGCCGCGATGCTGGCTTGTTTCCCTGCCGGGTTGTCCGGCGTTGAGCGAGAAAAACCGCGCGGCCGCATGGAGCGCCGCGCCCTGGGGAAGACCGGCCGCAAACTCTCGATCATCGGTTTTGGCGGGCTGGTGCTGAAGAACTCGACACCCGACCAGGCCGCTGAGTGGGTGCGCCAGGCGATCGAGGCGGGCGTAAATTACTTCGACGTGGCCCCCTCCTACGGCAATTCGGAAGAGCGGCTTGGCCCGGCGCTGGAGCCATATCGCCGGGATGTGTTCCTTGCCTGCAAGACCGGCCAGCGCAAGAAAGCCGAGGCGGCCGCCGAACTGGATCGCTCCCTGGAGCGGTTGCGGACGGACTATTTCGATCTCTACCAACTTCACGCCGTTACCGACCTCAAGGACGTGGACACCATCCTCGGAGCCGGGGGCGCGATCGAGGCGTTTGAGGAAGCCCGCCGCGCCGGCAAAATCCGGCACCTCGGCTTCTCCGCGCATTCGGTCGAGGCCGCGATGGCGCTCATGGAGCGGTATGAGTTCGACACCATTCTTTTCCCGGTCAGCTACGCGACGTGGCATGCGGGCAACTTCGGGCCGCAAGTGCTGGAGACCGCCCGGAAGCAGCGGATGGGCATCCTGGCGCTCAAAGCCATGGCCAAGTGTCCGTGGCCGAAGGGAGCGGATCGTTCGGCTTTCCCGAATTGTTGGTATGAGCCGATGACCGACCCGGAAGAGGCCCGCATGGGATTGCGCTTTACCTTGTCGCACCCGGTGACGGCGGCGGTGCATCCGGCCGCTCCCGAATGTTTCCGGCTCGCCCTGGAGCTGGCGCCGAAAATCAAGCCGCTCAAGAAGGCGGAAGTGGCCGCCATTAAGGAGAAAGCGATGGGTGTGGCGCCCCTGTTCCGTTATCCGCGCAACCAGCAAGCCGCGGTCGATGCCTGCCAGTATTTCAATGTATGAGCGTCACCGTGAAGGGCCCACAGGCGGAGCCGTCCGAGGAATCCGAAATCGCACCCGATGCCGCCCTGGACTTGCCGATCAAAGGCTTCCAGGGCACTCCTGAAGAAATCGACCGGCAATGGTTTGAAAAAGTGTACACCGGTCGCGGGGACCGGACGAAGCAGTTGACGGTCCGGGCCGTGCTGATGGGTGGGGTGCTGGGGATGTTCATGTCCGCGTCGAATCTTTACACCACGCTCAAGCTGGGGTGGGCGTTTGGGGTGGCGATCACGGCCTGTGTAATCTCCTATGTGTTGTGGAATGCGTTGCGCGCCTTGTCCGGGGGGCGATTGGGCGCGATGACCATTCTGGAAAACAACTGCATGCAATCCACCGCCTCCGCCGCGGGGTATTCCACCGGCGGAACGATCGGCACCGCCTTTGGCGCGCTGCTGCTCATCGAAGGGGTGCATCGTCCCTGGTACGTGGTGGCGCCGTTTGTGTTTTTTACGGCGGCCCTGGGGGTGTTTCTGGCCATCCCCATGAAACGCCAGATGATCAATCATGAGCAGTTGAAATTTCCGAGCGGAATCGCGGCCGCCGAAACGTTGCGCAGTCTATATACGAAGGGTGCCGAGGCGATGCGCAAGGCCTACGCGCTCCTCATCGCGCTCGCGGTTGGCGGGTGCGTGGGTCTATTCCGCAGTTACGGGACCCTGGTGGAGCAGTTCCGCAATACCGGCCGGCCCCAGGTGTGGCTCGAAAAAATCCATAGTTTCATTTTGATCCCCGAGTTCCTGGCCTTTCCGCAGTGGCTGAACCCCCTGGCGCGCGGGCAAATGGTCGGGCTCGGTTTTGAGCCGAGCGTGCTGCTCATTGGCGCGGGGATGATCACCGGCTTGCGGGTCTCGCTCTCCATGCTGGCGGGCTCCGTGATCCTGTATTACGGCGTGGCTCCGCCGTTGCTCGCTATGGATGCCGCCAACGCGGGCGTGGCGGGTTACGTGCCTTCCTTTACGGTGAGCGCCGAAGGGGTGTTTAATCCCACCCGGTGGGCCTTGTGGGGGGGCACCTCGATCATGGTGTTCTCGAGCCTGGCCAGCGTGGCCTTGCAGTGGCGCACCCTGGCGCGGGCGTTTACCGTGCTCAAAAAGGGGCAGCCATCTTCCCACGTCCAGGCAATGGACAAGATCGAAGTCCCCATGTCCTGGCTGATCGCCGGGCTGATCCCCATCACCATCGGCATGGTGATCGTGCAATACCTCGCCTTCAACATTTCGGTATGGCTCGGGTTGGTGGCGGTGGCACTTTCGTTCGTCATCTCACTGGTCTGCTGCCGGGCCACGGGTGAAACCGACACCACCCCGATTGGCGCCATGGGCAAAGTGACTCAGTTGCTGTATGCTGTGCTTCCCGGGGCCAAGGGCATTGCGTCGATCAACCTAATGGCGGCGGGTGCCACGGCGTCCGCCGGGGGCTCTGCCGCGGACCTGCTGACGGATCTGAAGAGCGGCTACATCCTGGGCGCCAACCCGCGCAAACAATTCATCGCGCAATTTGTCGGCATTTTCTTCGGGACCCTGGCTATCGTGCCGGCTTGGTACGCCATGGTGCCGGATAAGCAAGCCCTGGAGGCGTTCAACCCGCCGGCGACCAATATGTGGAAAGCGGTGGCCGACCTGCTCACCCAGGGAGTCCACATGCTGCCGCAAACCGCGGTGTGGGCGATTGTCATCGGAGCCATTCTCGGGGTGTTGTTGCCACTGGCCGCAAAACTCTTTCCCAAGGCCGGGCCATACCTGCCCTCCGCCATGGGGTTGGGCCTGTCCTGGGTGATGGTCTTCCAAAACTGTTTCTCGTTCGCCATCGGCGCCACCCTGGTGCTGATCTGGAGCCGGTTCAAGCGCAAGCAGTCTGAAACCTACTACGTGCCCGTGGCGTCGGGCATGATTGCTGGCGAATCCCTCGTGGCGGCGCTCATTGCCATTGCCTGCACGGTCGTTGGGTTGCTGGCGTTGCGGTAACCGCCCGCGCTCGGCGCGGGCGACCAGGTCAACGCAGCTTCCAGCGCGTCAAACGCAACGCGTTGCCGATGACTACGAGGTCGGAGATGCCCATGGCGGCGGCGCAGAGGATCGGGCTCATGAACCCGAGCGCAGCCAGCGGCACCCCGACCGCGTTGTAGAAGAAAGCCCAGAAGAGGTTCTGTTTAATCGTGCGGAGCGTGGCCCGCGCCAAACCGAGGCTCTCCGGAACGGCGTCGATCTCCGAGTTTAGCAGGATAATGTCGGCGGCTTCGCGGGCGACGTCGCTGGCGCGGCTCACGGCCACACCCAGGTTGGCTTGCTCCAGTGCCGGGGCATCATTGATGCCATCGCCCACAAACGCCACTCGCTCCCCTTGCTCCTGGAGTTGCCGCACGAAATCGGCTTTCCCTTCCGGGCGCACCTCGGCAAACACGCATTCAGAGGGAATCCCGGTTTGCCGGGCGATGCCGGCCGCCGTCGCCGGGTTGTCCCCGGTGACCAGGTAGGTCTTGAGACCCTGCTGCTGCAATTCACGCACGACGTCCCGGGCCCGGTCTTTGACCGTGTCCTTGACGGCAAACAAACCGCGCAAGGTCTGATCCACGGAAAGGCCGACAATGGTGGCGCCCTGGCTGGCCCAGTCGTCGATGAAACTCTTCCCGCCCGAGAGTTTCACCCCGGAATCGGACAGCCAGCGAAGTGAGCCGAGGCGGGCGGTGGCGCCATTCAAGGTGGCCTGCACGCCGGCGCCGCGCACTTCCTGCCAATCCCTCACTTCCACAGCGCCGGGTGCGGTGCGGGCCACGGCCTGGCTGATCGGGTGCGTGGAATGCCGGGCCAGGGCGGCGGCCAAGGGGTGGGGGTCCGCCATGCCCCCGCCGTCAGAGTGAGTCCAGGACTTTTCCAACTGCGGTTTCCCAACGGTAAGCGTGCCGGTCTTGTCGAAGACGACGGCGGTTACCTGCCCGGCTTTTTCGAGCGCGACACCGTCGCGGATCAGGATGCCTCGCTGTGCCGCGGCGTTGGACCCGGCCATGATCGCGGCCGGGGTGGCCAGGCCCATGGCACACGGACACGCGATAATCAGCACTGCGGCGGCGATCATCAACGCGGTAGCGAGTGGCGTGTCCACCAGGTGCGCGGGCCACAGGAAGGGGGCAAGAAACGCATGGACCCGCTGGGCGGATTCCGGAGCAAGGCCCCACCACAATCCCGCCAGCAGTGCGACTGCCACCACCACAGGCACGAAGACCCCGCTCACGCGGTCGCCCAGGCGCTGAATATTGGCGCGGCTGCTCTGCGCGCGTTGCACCGCCGCAATGATGTGGGCCAGGGCCGTCTCTTCGCCGGTGGCGGTGACCTTCACGGTCATGCGCCCGTTCAAATTCACTGTGCCGGCGAAGGTCTCGGTCCCGGGGGTCTTGTCCACCGGCACCGATTCCCCGGTCAGCATCGACTCATCCACCGCCGAATCGCCATCAGTGACGATACCGTCCGTGGGCATTTTGTCTCCCGGTCGCAGGAGCAGGAGGTCACCACTGCGCAGGTCCGCCACCGGGACCTCGGTTTCGGTGCCGTCCGCGTTTTTGCGTCGAGCGGTTTGGGGGGCGAGGTTCAGCAGTTTCCGCAGTGCGCCCGAGGCGCGCACGCTCATGCGGGATTCCATCCAGTGGCCGAGGCTGATGAGGGTAATGATGGCCGCCGCCTCCATGAAGTAGACATGGCCGCCATGGCCGCTGAACAGCGCCCACACGCTGTACCCAAACGCGGTGCTGGAACCCAGCGCCACCAAAGTATCCATATTTGAGCTGCCCAGCTTGAGCTGCATCCAGGCCCCGCGATAGAACCGGGCGCCGGCGAATACCTGGACCACCGTCGCCAGGCCAAACGCCAGCCACTGAAACGCCGGTTTCGTACCCCAACCCAAAACCCATTCGCCGATCATCAGGATCAACGTCACCGGAATGCCCAGCACCAGGTTCAGTTTCCACCCGGCCAGGGTGTGTTCGCCTTCGCTCGCCGAACCGGACTCGGCCACGGTGGCGCCATAGCCCCCGGCCTTCACGGCCTGGATCACCGCGTCGGGCTCGATCACCGCCTGAGGCGCCCAGCGGACTTTAGCGCGGCCGGCCTCAAGATCGACGCTGGCGCTCGCCACACCCTCCACGCTCTGGATGGCCTCCACGACGTGGCGCGCGCAATTGCCGCAGCTCATTCCCGTGACCGCCAGTTCCGTTACCCGGGAGGCGCCGAATGCCGGGCCGGTGGAAAGTTTCGCGTTAGTGTCTGTTGTGATCATCATCACGTAAATTAAGGACCCCAAACCATACGCCAGGAACGCGTGCAGGTCGATATCCGGGCGGGATTTTGTTTTGCGCTCACCGTGTCTCGCTTGCATGCTACCGGGCCATGAACATGTTACCGCGCGCCTGCCTGATGCCGATGCTGATGCTGGCGCTGGCTGCCGGGCCGGTCACCGGCGCCCCCGCTGGGCTACCTCCAGTTCCGCCCGTCCCCACGCCCGAACAACGCCAGTGGCAAGACCTGGAACTGACGATGTTTGTGCATTTCGGCATCAACACCTTCACCGATCGCGAGTGGGGCGATGGCAAGGAGGATCCCGCCCGGTTTAACCCGGCAAAACTGGATGCGCGCCAGTGGGTGCGAGCGGCCAAGAGCGGCGGCTTCAAATTGATGATTCTCACCGCTAAGCACCACGACGGTTTTTGCCTGTGGCCAACCCGGTTCACCGATCACAGTGTGCGGAAAGCAGCCTGGAAGAATGGAGAGGGCGACGTGGTTCGAGAGTTCGTTGAAGCTTGCCGGGCGGAACAAATGAAAGTGGGCCTCTACCTCTCCCCGTGGGATCGGCATGAAGCCAGTTACGGTACTGATGCCTACAACACCTATTTCACGAATCAGCTGGCGGAATTGCTCACCGGCTACGGGACGGTCGACGAGGTGTGGTTCGATGGCGCGTGCGGGGAAGGCCCCAACGGCAAACGCCAGGTGTATGACTGGGCGAGTTACTACGCGACCATCCGCGCGCTCGCGCCGAAAGCGGTCATCGCCATCATGGGACCCGATGTGCGGTGGGTGGGGAACGAGTCCGGCGTGGCGCGTGTGGGGGAATCGAGTGTGCAACCGGCGTCGGGCACAACCCATGCCGGCGTGACCGGCAAGGTCTGGTGGCCGGCGGAGTGCGACGTCTCCATCCGTCCGGGATGGTTTTATCACACTTCGGAAGATGGGAACGTGAAGAGCTTGAAACATCTGCTGGACATCTATTTCAAGTCCGTGGGTCGCAACAGTGTCATGCTGCTGAACGTGCCGCCCAATCCCGAGGGCTTGTTTGCGCCGCCGGATGTCCAGCGTTTGAGAGAGTTCGGGGAAGCCGTTCAGAGCCTATACTCCCGCAACCTGGCCCTGCAGCAACCGGTGAACGCCTCCGCGCAGCGCGACGGGGCCGGCTATGGCCCGGAACGTGCAGTAGATGGCGATAACGAAACATTTTGGGCCGGGCCCGATGGGGCTGCAAACGCCACGCTCACAGTTTCCCTGCCCGAGGCCCCGTTCAACCTGGTCAGCATTCGGGAACCCTATTGGTTCGGCGAACGTAGCCGTAGTTATCGTCTGGAGGCGGAAAACGCGGACGGTTCCTGGACGTTGTTGGGACGCGGGACGGTCATAGGCTCGAGGAACCTGGTTCCCGTGCGGGAAACCCGGGCGAACAAAGTCCGTCTGGTCATCGAGTCCGCGGAGGGTTGCCCCGCCATCAGTGAGTTGGGCGTGTACCATTCGCCACTGGTGCCCGAGCGTCCCCCGGTCTCGCTGGCGGAGCACAAACCGGCGCGGGCCTCCAGCGTGCACTCGCAGGGCACGACCTACGGAGCGGACCGGGCGTTTGATGGCGACCCGGACACGCGCTGGGCCACGGCCGATGGCGTTTCCGAATGCTGGCTCGAGGTGGACCTGGGAAAGGTGGAGCCGCTGGGCCGGGTGGTAATCAACGAACTGACACCCAGGATAAAGCATTTCAACATCCTTTACCGCACCGAGGAAGCGGCGCCGTGGCAGACGGCGTATGCGGGCAAGGGTCAGGGCAAGGACCACTCTCATACCTTTAAGGCGGTGGCGGCGAGACAGGTTCGCCTGCACATCACCGAGGCCAGTGCCCCGCCAACGATCTGGGAGTTTCAGCTCTTCCCGAAGTAGCCTCCGGGCGCAGCCGGCGGATCAATCGAGTCGCAAACAGGATTCGATTTCCCGGTAGTAGAAAGGCCTGTGGTCTACCACCAACTCCAGGTGGCGTGCCTTGTCCTCTTTCACGAACAGCAGTTCATCCTTGAGCCGCAGCCGGCCCCGCAACTGTTCGGTGTCCACCCTTTAAGATGTTAATCACCTCTCCGACACGCGGAAACGGAGACACCCAACGGGGCGCGGGGGACCAATCCTAAAGGGATGCATTGGCGATTGACGTGGCCCGCCCGCGTTCTCTCCAGTGAATTTGCTGGACTCAAATTGCCTCATCAAAAGGTGCTGCTCAAGGTGTGTTGTTCATTTGGCCCCCGCAGATAATCGATCCGGATTCCGTGCGCCGGTCCCATGATCGACCGTGCTTGACTCGGACCCTCATCGCTCACGGTGAGCAAGAGCTTTCCCTCCGCCCTGCTTGCTGCAAACACACAGACCAGGTGGTGCGTGCTGACATGATACCTCCCAGACCCGATTCCGGACACTTTCTGTTCCTCTCCATCCGTGGCAATCGTGCCGGTAAACTCCATGTTGGGCGAAGTGCATTCGATGCTCAGCGTGAAATCAGTCGTCGGACATCCGGTAAAATCTCGCTTTGAGTTCGTGTCCTTCATTGTCGTGTGACACCCCATCAGGATCACTGCGAGAAGCGCCGCTAGAGACATGTGTTTTGGTTTCATTCGGACTCCTCAAACCTTGATTAGCACATTAAAAAGCAAATGTTATTGGATATTAGGGCACAATCATTGAGTTCTTAAGGGGTCCAACATCATTAGCCTTCATGGGGCCAACCTAGAGCCAAGTTCAGAACGGGTCAAGACTCAGTGGTTTAATGATGGATCGTTGATCCGTGTTCAACTGCACCCGAGGGGAATCTCCCCACCCACCTTGATTCCTCTCCGGCGGAGAAGGGAACGAGTTCTTCTTGAGCGCGTTACCCAGGATGGCGAATTGACGTGCTTACCAGGGGCGATTTTGGGGTCGTCCCGAAGTAGACTCCGGGCGCAGCTGGCAGATCAATCGAGTCGCAAACAGGATTCGATTTCCCGGTAGTAGAAAGGCACGTGGTCTACCACCAACTCCAGGTGGCGTGCCTTGTCCTCTTCCACGAACAGCAGTTCATCCTTGAGCCGCAGTCGGCCCCGCAACCGGATATCGCCCCGGAGCCACACCTCGACTTCGTGCCCGAGCGGCAGGTTCATCTTGCGTGCCAATTCATCGGCAGCAATGCGGCGCACCGCCAGCCATTGCGCATGGCCGTCCGGCTGGTTCTCCTGCCCAAAACTGAATTCGATTTGATCGCTCATGGACCAATTCCGCGCTAAACCGCATTCTCAGAGACCGGCTACAACCTGCCCCGCATCTCCCCCTCGCCCGTTCAGTGTCCACGCTTCAAGCGATCTCCAGTTCCTCGACTCTGCGTATGCCGGGGATTTCTTCAGAACTGAAAGTCTGATACAGGTCCTTTAATTGCTCCTTCAAGTCCTCAAGGCTTTCCCCTTGCGTCCAGTGATCCGGGCAATCGTTGAGGAAACCGAGATACCGTCCATCCCGCTCTTTCCAAAACGTGAACTGCGCTTTCATCTTTTTCAATTTACAATAATTGGAAGCCTTTGGCCAGAAACCAAAAGACTGGGCCAAGGATTGAAATGTTTGCCTTGGTGCTCACAGGAGAAGTTTTGCCCCCGCCTGTTTGCTGTCAATGACACCTTTGCAGATCCTAATAGCGATTGCAAACGGCTGAAGCTTCTACCCCCTGCCGGGATCGTGGTTCTCGCTTATCGCCTATCGGGGGTGTCGCTGCGCTGCACGGGTGAATTACACTTCCAGGCTCACTGGTGCAGGCGCAGACGGTAGAATCGCTTCGGGTCGGTGGTTACCGGAGTGGTAAAAGTCATCGTACTGGTCGCGTTGGTTATGGTGGCGAGTTCGGTCCAATGGTTCAGGTCTGATGAGGTGTCGACTTTCCAGGTGAAGCCCGGGGAGCCCTCGGCCGTAAAACCGAACTGCCCTTGTGAAACACTCAGCGAAGGCAAATCGATCTTTGGCTGGTCGGGCTGGACCGTCAACGCGCAATGCCGGCTTTCAACCATTCCCAGGTTGTTGGTGACGACAACAGAATAAAGGCCCGTAGACCCGGGCTGAACATTGGTAACAGCGAGCCAGGCATTAGTGGCACCTTCCAAATTAGTACCGTTGAAGCGCCATTGATAGCTCAAGGGCCAGGCCCCAACTGACGGCGAGTAGAAATAGGCAGTCTTTCCGCTCGTGACGGATCGGTCGAGCAAGGGCACGGACAGGCGGGGAGGTCCGTGAGCCAGGATGGCAACCATCCCATCCTGCGAACCCGCCAGTCCAACAACATTGGTAGCATACGTTGGCACGGCGTTCCCAAGGCTACCCCAGGATAGGACCCTGCCGTCCCGCCTCAACGCAAGGCTTTGGCTTCCACCGCAAGCCACCGCAACTATATTCGTGGCGCTCAGCGGCACGTTGGTATACGATGCCGATCCGTAAACCGGCCGCCCCCACGCCGCCACAGTTCCATCGTCTCGCAGTGCCAGGTTATGGTACCAGCCAGTGGCTATGGCAACTACGTTGGTCGCTTCAGGAGGAACCACCTGAGGAGATTCAAACGACAGATTCTGCCCCCAGGAGAGAACCGTTCCATCGGGCCGCAAAGCGAGACTGTGATAGGAGCCTGCGGCGACACTAACAATGTTCGTTACTTGCTTCGGAACTGGCAACAGTCCAAAGTAAGGAGATCCCCACGCAACCACCGTGCAGTCCCAGCGCAGCGCCAACGCATGCCTCGCACCCGAGCCGTGCGCAACCGAAGCAACATTGGCGAGTTCAGCAGGCAAGTCCTGCCAATCCGAGAAAATGATCCTTCCCCACTTCACGACGCTCCCATCCTCCCGAACCGCAAGGCTATGGGCACTTCCCGCGGCAATGCCGATGACGTTCGTGGCTTCGGGAGGAACAGTCGCCTGGCCGTAATACTCATCGCAGCACCAGGTATCAGACCCCCAGCCCACGACATTGCCGTCATCCCGAAGCGCCAGCCAGTGCAGATCCCCGCCAACGCAGGAAATGACATTTGTGGCGGTGCAGGGGACCTCATTCTGTCCGTAATCATTATTTCCCCAGGCGACTACCGGCGAATAACTCAGCCGGGCTACCTGGCTGGTAGCCGCGCCAAGGGCATTGGTCGCGACCAGCCAGTAGTCCGCATAGTGGAAGGGTTCTACACTGCTGATCCACAGCTTGGGTCCTGCCTGCATGCGCACGGGGACTCCATTGGAATACCATTGCATGGCGAGCGGGGAGGTGCCTTTTACAATGGCAGTGAGTGTGACAGTGGAAAACGGTGGAACACCCCGGCTTAGAGGTTGTTGAGTGAAGACCGGTGCGGAGGGTATCACGGTCAACGTCGCTAACTGACTGGTCACCGATCCCGTCGCATTGGCTGCCACCATGGCGTAATCAGCCGAGGATTGTGCGCTGTCAATGGTTAGACACGGTGTGCTGTGGTATTGAAGCACGCCATTTTTCAGCCACGAATACTGTATGGGTGCCGTGCCTTCGGCCTTTCCGCAAATAGAAACTGAATCACCCGCTAAAACGATTTGGTTGGTGGGAGAGATCGTGATGATGACTGGCTCTGGATCCGCCAGGGCCACCGCATCCAGATAAGTCCGTTGCTCCCGGGTGCTGGTGATCGCCTTTTGCCGGAACGTCCAGCGAACCTTCTGGTTACCCGATGGAACGTAAAACGAGTATCGTTCCCAGACCGAATCAAAGCCGGAGATTTGGACTCCGGTTCCAGAGAATATAAGCGGGCTTGAGCTTGGATAAGAATCCGTTCTCCACCAAAACACAAGGGCGGTTGGACCGGTCACGGTTGTTTCAATCCATGATTCCTGTCCGAGTGCCAGTGGGCCGCTCCTTGCTCCCAGTCCATCCCGCGTTATCTCGGTCGTGGTTTCCCACAACGCGTCGCCGCCAGACGTCCAGATCAATTGCGAGTTGAGCGCTTCCGACAGTGTTTGGGCTTGAGCGCCCCCGTAAATGATCAGGGATAGGGCAACCGCCGCAACCAAGAGCCGACCGGGGTTCACAAGCACTGGACCGATACAAAATCGCTTTCCTTGCGCGGGCAGCCACTCAACACAGAACGGGCGAGGGAGCTTCGGTTTTCGGGTTCCACCGAGCATGTCGCGACCGTGGCAACTCCCAAACGTGGCGTCAAGCGCAAAGGACTGCCGGTGTCGAAGATGATCAGGTTTTTGGCCACCGCTCCTTCGCCGGATATGCGTGCGGCGCGCACGAACGCGCGAAGCGTCATGGAGTGTGGCTGCCCTCTGCCGCTTTCTTGGCGGACCGGTGACCCTTTACCGACCGTAACGCTCTTGCAGCGATCAGATGTCGCTCGCCCATTCAGATTGCCTTGCATGGTTTGGCCTCGCATCTTAACTGTATTCGTTATGAAAGGCTTGTTCCCTAATTTCCAGTCGGCCGACTATTATCTGCGTTGCAGGAGTTCTTTCATAGTTACTAACTAGATTGCGACGGTCCGCATCGTAATGTGCTGTTTATGAATAGAGGCATCAAAATGAGATCCGCGGCACTTGGCCTGGCGATCGTGGGGGCAATCTTTGCTGTAACGGGCCACTTTTTGTACCCAGTCCTTAAGTCGGTGTCCACCTACAGAAGGTCTGATGGGACGTTTGTTTCGATCCACCCGGACCTGACTCCTTGGATTATCCCCTTGGGGTGGTCTCTGGGAGTCGTGCTGTGGTTAGCTGCGCTCGTGATGTTTGTGATCAGCCGAAGAGGTTCCGCTTGAGGGACGCCTTAGACGCAAGAATCAGGCTGCAAGGGAGAACACTTTTTGTTCGGTGCTTATGGCGTTACTCAAACGAGTTCTGGTTCCTTGCCTGATAGCGCCGGGCTTCCGTTTTGGTCCCATACCACACATCATTGGCCCGCCGCCAGTGCTGAGGGTCATTGGGGTGCTCCCATAATTTGCGCGCACTCGCTTGACAGGAACAAGGAGAGTGCTATGGTAAGACAAAGTCATGCTTTGGAGCAGTTGTTCTTTATGATTAAAACTAGCCTCATCCTGCTTGGCCTGGCGGGGTCGCTGACGCTGGCCGGTGCTCAGAGTCTGTTCACCGTCAACCTGGACGGTCCGCAGGCCGGGACACCGTCGCTCGGCAACGGCGTGGGGACGCTGACGCTGAACCTGGATAACACGGTAAGTTATGAGATCACTTTTTCAGGTCTGACCGCAGCCGCGAACAACGCCCATATTCACGGCCCGGGAGCGCCCGGGGTATCGGCGGGAGTGGTGAAGCCGTTGACCTTTCCGCTGGCCACGAGTGGGGACCTGTCGGGGACAACGACCGCTTTGAGTGCGCAACAGGCGGCGGATATGTTGGCCGGTTTACATTATGTGAATATTCACAGCTCTTTTGCACCGGCGGGGGAGATTCGGGGGCAAATTCTGCTGGTTCCGGAACCGTCTACGGTTGCGCTGGCAGGGTTGGGGTTGGGGACAATTTCGGTGCTGCGCCGACGAGGCAGGGTAGGGATAGTTTGAAGGGCAGGGAGGGATTTGGGGTGGGGTGAAGTAGGGTTGAGTCAGGGGGGGATTAGGGCGGGATATGTTTAGAGGGGCTCCTCGACGATGTCGCCGAGCCCCTCTTACATTTTAGGGGCGCATGTATTCCGTAGCGGGAAGGAGGCTTACGGAAGAGACCACGGTTTACGGCATTACCCCTTAGCCCAACAGTCGCTTGCTGCTATCATGTTTTTCCCCATCGTCCTATCGTCGCATCCTTTCCAACACGTTCCGGGTGATCCGTTGCGCGCGCGGGTCTGGGCCTTGGGGCGTCGTGTAGACCGAGGGGCGGAGGTAGCCTGGGGGCGCGCTGAGTCCATCACCCCACCAGCAGGTGGACGCGTTAAAGACGAAATTGCCGCGCGGGCCGGGATAGATTGTGGCGGTGTATTGGCCCCCGTTCAATTTGCCGGGAGCGCTCTGGGTGGGGCCGCCCGCCACTATTTCCAACCCTGGGATTTTCGCCGGGTCGCCGTGCCATTCCCATCCAACCAGGCCGGGTATGCCTTCGCCCTGCTTCATGCCGGTGCCGGCAAAGAGCCAGTGCTCGGGTTTCAAGCAGATCCAATCCGCGCCGCCGCTGAACGGGCCGAGGTTGCGCGCCCCCACCAACTCGGCCGAGTTGGGGCTGGTGTGCGGCAGCGTTTCCATTCCCGAGATTGATTTTGGATCGCGCGGGCCGTAGAAATCCGTGCGCTCATAGGTTCGCGGGCGCCCTCGAAAATCCGGTTGGAACTCAATCCGCCCACAGCAGGTGTTGCCGGAAAGGAAGGCCACGTTCAGTCCGGCGGCAATGGCTTGCTGCAGGTTCCGGAACATCTCAATGGAGTAGTATTCGTCGTGACCCACAGACAGGAAACCCCGCGCCCGCAGCAGGCCGCGCGGGTCGGCGTGCGTGTCCAGGTTCGAGATGTAGCTGACGTCGTAACCCTGCCCCTCCAGCCAATAGGCCAGCGGGAATTCCCACAGGAAAAACTCTCCCGAGCCGGTGGAAAGGGGCGCATCCAGGATCTGGCAATACTTGCCGTAGGGCCGGTTAAAGCTGACCGCGACGTCGTTGCCCCAATACCATACCGTGCGGCCGTTGTCGTAAAGGGCATACTGGTCGGGCCACCGGTTATACGCCTGCCAGGTCGTGTCGGAACATTGAAAGAGAAAATCCGCGTGCCGATCGTCGCGGACGATGAAGATCACATAGCTTTGCCAGCCCCCGTGAGTTGTGGTGAGCTTGCCCACATACACGCCGCTAGGCCAGTCCTCCGGAATCTGGAGCGTCGCGCACGGCTCCCATTGGCAATCCCGCAGCCGCTTCGGGCCGACCGGCGGATCCGGCTGGATGGACCCCGGAAACGGTCCCAACCGGGTCAGGAACCGGCCGCCGGTTCCCCCGTAATAGCCGAGCCGGTAAAGATCCAGGGTGAACGGCGACGCCGGGTTGGTGCTGACGTAAAAGGTCAGCGTTTCCCCTGCGCGAATGCTGGTGTGGGAGCAATACCCTTCAATCCAGCGGCAACGATACTTCGTCGCCGGGTCGACCGCGGTTTTTGTGAGCAACCAGTCGCGCGTGCCGGGGTGCTGGTTCTCCCGAATCACGATGTCCGAGGGTGCACCCGAACGTAGGCGGGGCCTCGAGGAGCAGCCGCCCAGGGCCGCAGCCGCCCCGGCGCCGAGCATGCCCTGGATCCATTGACGACGTGAAAGCAGGGGATCAATCATAGGTCACATCCTCCGGAATCATGCGGCCGGGAAATGGAGTAGAGCGGATTCATCGTGGTGTGTTTGGCGAGGTGGAGGTTACCGAGTGGCGTCGGCCAGGCCGGCGTTCTCCCGGTGGAGTTGGGTGAGCAACTGGATCGCCACGCCGGCCAGCTTCTCGCCGGACCCCGGGGCGCAGCGGGAACTCTCCGGTTCATACGCGCCTTCGGCAAAGCTGCGGCGGTCGGGAATGTAGCCAATGTTTTCGTTGGCCAGTTCGACCACAAAGGTTTGGGCGAAGGGCGAATTCTTCTTGATCGCCAGGCCCAGTTCGACAAACACCTCGCCCGGCAAACCGACCCAGGCGACGTCCCGGCCGAGCGCGATGGCCTGCACTTCGAGCCGGTGTGGTTTCCCCTGCCGATCCGCCACCGCGATGGCGCGGTAAGCCCGGACCAGCTTCATGAAATTTGCACCGCGATCGTCTTTGACCGCCGCCACCGTTTGCCAGGCCTCCTCTGCTTCGCCCGGCGCGAGCTGCGGCAGGTCGCACTCCACCCTCTCACTGCGCGCGCGCAACGGTCCGACCGTGACGGGTGTGAGCGCCTTCCCGGCCTGGAAAACCGCGGCACCGAGCATCACCCCAATACGGTGTGCCTCGCCCGGACCCTTCTGCGCTCCCCGCCACGAGGTGTCGACGTGGTTAATATTGCCGCACGCACCATTGGCGACGAGGGTGAGATGGTTTGAGCCGTGATAACCGCCCAGCACCCGGCTGAGCGCACCGGGCCAGTCTGCGCTGAACTGGCTGCCGCCCGTGGTATCCGGGTGCATCGCGAAATTCACATAGGTCGCCAATATCTGGCCCGGTCCCTTGGCGGCGGCTGATTCCACGGAGAGAACGCCGACCTCAGGATCGGTGGGGCCGGCAGGCATGACAATGTTCGGGTTGAGCTTGCCTGCGTTCCAGGCCGTGGTGCCGTCCCGCATGAAAAAGCGGCGGTTAAAAGCCAAATCCTGGCATTGGCCTTTGCACGCGCTGAGGCGCACGGGCTGAAGCTGTTCACTGGCCCGGCGCACGCTTTCGGCAATCAGCCCGGGCAGGCGCGCGGTGTAATCGACGGCGATTTGTTGTCGACCGCCCATGTCGTCGCTGCGCTGCGAGCGCTTGGCCAGTTCCGGCCCGGTGTGCGCGTGGGTGGCGCTGATCATGACGTGGTCGCCCGGAATCCCGGTGGCCTTAACAATAGCGGCCCGGGCCTCATCCGTGACCTCGCGGGTCACGCTGATGATGTCCAGCACCACCAGGGCGGCACGCTCGCCGTCCTGCTCCAGCACCAGCGCCTTGCTCCACAACGGGTCCAGCACCCCGTCCGCGCCGCGCGCGTGGTAGTAGCCGGCCATCGGCATGCCCAGCGGCGGCGTGATGTCGGTGGACGCCAGGCCCACCCGGGTTTCCGCGGCCCAAGCCGGTCCGAGAGCCAACAACGCGATCAACACGCCAGCCGACACGGCGCGGCAGATCCTGGGCGAGGGTTTGGAGGAGGCTTTCCTTGTCGTCATAATTTAATTCATGGTTAAGGATGAAACGATTCCCGCCGCACCGGCAACCCGGGCCACGTGCGTCCCATGGAACCAGAACGATTCTAGGCTCTGAGCAAAGCAATTCCAATGGGATTCAGACCGTCCCCAGGCGGGCGAGGCGCGCTTTGAGGCGGTCCAGGTTGGACGCTTCGGGGCAGAGGTTGGGAAGGTCAGCCTCGAGTTGTTCCCAGGTGGGCACTGAGCCCCAACCGCTAACGGTGTAAACTTCCACGGCGCGGTTTGTCGAAAGTCCCAAATCGCGAGCCTTGTGTTCGGACCGGCGCCGCAGGATCCGGGCCCAGTCCTCTGGGGTGCGCGGGAGTTCGAGCTTGTGGCGCCCAATCCAAGGGAGCCACTCCATGATCTGGGATTGGTGGCACCAGGACATCGCGGCGATCTGATCAAAAGCCGGCTCAACGTCGATGGCGAAATCGTGACTGTTGGTACCGGCAGTGTAGGGATCGTAAACGTTAAGAATGACGGGGGTGTTGATCCAGGTGGAGAGATCTTCGGGCGCCGGGTATTCGGGCGTGAAGGCGTGGGGAACATTGATCATGTAGGCCACTTTCCGGACCGCCTCGGCCACAGCCACGTGGTCCACATGAATTCCGGCCAACGGATCCGCAGGCAGCGGCGGGCAAAAGAGGTAGTCAGGTTGGAAATCGCGGATGGCTTTCCAGAGTGCAGCCAGCAGGTCCGACGTCACGCCCATACACGCTTCCCGCGGTGTTTCACCGTTAGGCAGCCGCAACAATTCAAACTCGTACCCACCGATGCGGGCCGAGGCCAGTTGCTCCTCCAGACGGAGGCGTCCGGTTTCTTCGCGCGTGCGCGCGTGGTGTCCGGCCCGGCCGTCGGTGCACACGATCACACGGCGCTGAACCTGGTTGCCCAGTTTGCGGCGCCACATCTCAAAGGTGCCGGCCGCGGTGAATTCAAAGTCGTCAAAGTGCGCGTGTATGAACAGAAGTTTCACAGTCCGGAGTGTGGACCAGAAACGGCTCGTGATTCAAAGGGAATCTCAACGCCGGCCGGGCGCTCTGGAAAGTATCGCCGAACCTCTCTGCGTCGTGCTTTTCGCGCTCTGCCGTTTACGGGGGAAACTGCGCGGCGATCTTTTGGCGAATCTCCTCGCTCATCTTGATAATGGGCGGCCAGGGGCGGTGGAACCCTTCGCCGGGGAGCTTGCGAGTGGCGTCGATGCCGAGTTTCGAGCCGCACGCGATTTCCGAGGTGGCGTGGTCGAGGACATCGGACGGGCCTTTCGTGAAGATGCTGTCACGCTGGGGATCGGTATTGGCGCAGAGGCGGAACAGCACCTCGCTGGTGTTCTGCACATCCACGTCGTCATCCACGACCACGATGTATTTAGTGAACATCATTTGGCCCATGCCCCAGAGGCCGTGCATGATTTTGTACGCCTGCAGCGGGTAGGTTTTACGGATGCTGACAAACACCAGGTTGTGCACCACACCCTCAGCCGGCAGGGCGAGATCCACGATTTCCGGGAAATTCATTTTAAACACCGGGAGGAACAACTTCAGCGACGCGCCGCCCATGTAAAAATCCTCCATGGGAGGGATGCCCACGATGGTCGCGGGATAGACGGCGTCTTTCCGGTGGGTGATCGCCGTGACGTGGAACACCGGGTAGGGCTCGGGCAGGGTGTAAAAACCCGTATGATCGCCAAACGGCCCTTCGTCGCGCAGCGGCTCCTTCGGGTCCACGTACCCTTCGATCACAAAATCCGCATTGGCCGGCACCTCCAGGTCGCAGGTCTCGCACTTCACCAGTTCGATCGATTTCTTGCGCAGGTAGCCCGCGAGTAAAAACTCGTCCATGCCGTCCGGCAGCGGCGCGGTGGCCGCAAACGGGAATATGGGGTCGCCGCCCAAAAACACTGCCACCGGCATACGTTCGCCGGTTTCGTAATAGCGGCGTCCGTGGCGCGCGCCCACCTTTTGCAGTTGCCAATGCATGCCTGCGGTGAGGTCGTCGTAGATCTGGATGCGGTACATGCCCACATTGCGCTCCCCGGTGTCCGGGTCCTGGGTCACTACACAAGGCAGCGTGACGAACCGCCCGCCATCCAGCGGCCAGCAGCGGAGGATGGGCAAGTCGCGCAAGGTAGGGGCCGCCCAGCCCGCTGCGGCCGACGGCGGGGTGTCACACCGGATCTGCGGGGCCTCCGGCCAGGGGACGAGCCGCGTGGGCGGGGACTCGAAGCGGTGCACCACCTCTTTGCACGGGCCGGTGCGCACGCGTTTCGGTTTCGTGTGGCGCAGTTCGAAAAAGGAGGCGAGAAGTTTGCCGGCCTCGCGCAGCGACATCGGGGGTTTGGCTTTGAGGATGGCGCCCAGCTCGGCGGCGACCACATCCACACTGTCGGCGTCGAGCGCCAGCGCCATGCGCTTCCAGGAGCCAAGCGTATTGATCGCCACCGGGAACGGACTGACCTGTCCGTTGACCGTGGGTTTTTCAAACAGGAGCGCTTTGCCGCCGCCGGGCTGCTTCATCTCCCGGTTGGCCAGCTCCGTGATCTCCAGCTCAGTCGCCACCGGCTGGGTGAAACGCTTCAGCTCGCCGGCCCGGTCGAGCCGGCGCACGAAATCGCCGTAGGAATCAAACGCCATGCGTCAGGTCAGCTCAGGTGCGCGTGGCATCCATCAGGCCGCGGAAGTAGCCGATCGACTCCGCGACGCCCAGCAGCGGGTCGTTCATGTCCTTCTCATATTCGAGGCTGCACATGCCGCTGTACTTCACCTGGCGCAGCACGCGCACGAAGGCCGGCATATCGATCGCTCCGCGAGGCATTTCGATGGCGCGACCTTGCTTCGTCGCTTCCGTCACGTTCTTGATGTGGATATCGTGGACGCGCTCGGCGAAGTCGACCATCGCCTTCACCGGGTCTTTGCCGTCGCGGAGCTGGTGTCCGATGTCGAAGCAGAGGCCCACGCGCTTATCCAGGTTCTGGATGAGTTCGATGCCGCTTTCAGCGGTGGGAAAGAGTTCCGGCATGTCGGGGCCGTGATTGTGAATGGCGTACTTGATGTTGTACTCCTGGACCTTGTCGTGGATGAGCTTGAGCAGTTCCGGAGACGAGACCCGTTTCTTGCCATCCATTTTGAACGGCACGCCGACCAGGACCTTCACCCCCACGCGTTTGGCGTAAGCGAAGGCATCATTCACCTGCTGCTCGCTGCCCATGTAGATCGGTCCCACACCATACCCCGTCACGTTGAAGCTCTTGCACTTGGCATGGAACGCGGCGATTTCCTCCTCATTGCTGGTCAGCGGCAGGTGGAAGTCTTTGATGCACAGGTAGCGGACATCCACTTTCTTGAGCATCTCCAGCGTCTGATCGAGCTTAAACTTGTTGAATGTATAGCCCGCGACGGCGAGGCGGAAGGTGTCCCGGGGATCACCGGCGGCAGCGGGGGTTTGTGCGTTTGCGCGTTGGGCAACCAGGGTGGGACCGCTCACGGCCGCGGCCACGGCCACACCGGCCTGCATCAGGAAGGATCGTCGTGCTATCATAAAAATTCTGTGTTGGTTTCGACTTAACGGTTTGTATGCGCGTACTGCGCGAAAGTCAAACCGGGGGATGCGTTTCGCCCCGTTTTCGACTCTCCCCGCCCAGGAACCTGACCACCGCTTCGGTGCGGGAATGAACATGGAGCTTCTCGTAGATCCGGCGGATGTGGGTGCGCGTGGTGTCCATGCTCACCCCGAGTTTGTCGCTGATCTGTTTGTAGGCAAAACCCTGGGCGAGACATTGCAGCACCTCGCGCTCGCGCGCGGACAAGACATCCGCGTGGTTCCTGGTCGGAACGCCCGGTTGGAAAAACTGCACCACCTTGCGGGCAATGGGACCGGACATGGGCGAACCACCGGACTGGACTTCGCGAATAGCGTCGAGCAGTTGCGCCGGGTCCACCCGTTTCAGCAAGTATCCGCTGGCGCCGGCTGCCAGGGCTTTGAAGATTTTGTCCGTATCTTCATAGACCGTGAGCATGAGGATTTGCGCTTCCGGCACGAGCCGTTTGAGCTGGCGTGTGCACTCGATTCCATCGACGTCCGCCATATTGATATCCATCAGTACCACGTCCGGTTTGTCCGCGGGGATCCCCGCCAGGGCTTCGGCAGCTGAGGCGTAGACCCCGAGGCAGCGAAAACCCCGCGCCGTCTTGAGAAACTGCACTATGCTGTCGCGCAGCCCGGCGTCGTCATCCACGATCGAAACGGTAATGCTCATAGCTCAACAAGTGTTGGTTTCGGTTAAACTCACGAATCCGCGGCGGCCTGGCGCGTCCCGGCCGGGGTGCGCCCGAGCGGAAACCGCATCCGCACCCGGGTGCCATGACCGGGTTCGCTCGCGATTTCGCAGGTGCCGCCCACGGCCTTGAGCCGGGCCTGGATATTCTGCAGTCCGTCCTGCTCAGGAAGGGCACCGGCGCCGGGCGAAAAACCTTTGCCATCATCTTCAACGACGATTTCAAAGTGCCGTCCATTCAGGCTCATGAGCACTTTCACATGCGCGGCACCGGCGTGCTTGAGCGTGTTGTTCAGCACTTCCTCAAAGGCGAGGAACACATTGTGGCGGACCTCGGCAGAGAGCAGCGCTTGCGGCAGCTCGGCCGGGAGTTGGATGTGGCAGTGAACCGCCGTGTTTTCGAAATACTCGCGCGCGTGCTGCTCGAGGTAGCCGGCCAGTTGCTCCAGGTTGTCGTTGCGGGGGTTCACCGCCCAGACGATTTCGTCCAGCGCCTGCAGAAGTTCGCGCGACGTGCCGGCGATGGCTTCCACCGGCGGCCCCACTTCGTCGGGTTTGTCCACGGCATGACGCGCGACTTCGCTCAGGAAAGAGATGCGGGTGAGTTTGGAGCCGATCTCGTCGTGCATATCCTGGGCGATGCGGGCGCGTTCACGATCGGTGGCATGTTGCGCCTGGGTGGCGCGGAGCCGGGCCCGGAGGCGGCGAGTGGAGATGAACCGCGCTGTGGCCCAGACGATGGCCACACAGCCGGCGCCGGCCAGCGTGAGAAACCAGGCCGTGCGCCAAAACGGCGGCACCACGATGATGCCCTGGGTGGTGGTCGCCTCACTCCATACCCCATCGGGATTGCAGGCCATGACGCGGAACCGGTAGCGCCCGGGCGGGAGCGGCCCGTAATGCGCGCGCCGCGCCAGCTCACTCTGCACCCAGTCCACGTCAAAGTCCTCCAACTTGTGCCTAAACTTCACCTTTTGCGGCGCGGTGAAGTTGATGGCAGTGAACACAAAATCCAAGCTGCGGGTGGTCGTCCTGAGGCGCAGCGGTTGGCCTGGTTCCACGGGCCGCTGCTGGCCATTCACCAGGACACTCTCGAGGATCACCTGCGGGGGCGGTTCGACCGGCGCCCGGCCAATGACACTGAGGGGCAGCAGCCCGCCACTGGTGGCGAGCCACAACACGCCGTTCGTGCCGCGGGCCGAACCGGGCCAGCCGGTAGCGCAACTCAACTCCCCGGCCACGTCATCCGCCATTCCCGGCGAACCGCTGATGGTTCCCCGGCCGCCACGAATCAAAAACGATTCCAATTCCACCGCGCGCACTTTCACCAGGCTGTCCGCGGTGGCAAACCAGAAATAGCCGGGATCGTCCTGAACAATTTGGCCCACGAAATCCGAATTCAGGCCCTGGCGGCGGCCCAGTCGGATCCAGCCCTCCTCCAGGCGGCAAAACGCGCCCGCACCCCACGACCCGACCCAGAGACGCTGCTGATGATCGAACGCGAGGGCGCGGATGGCTTTGCCGGCCAATTCCGCCGGCACCGGCAGCAGGCGCAATTCACGGCCGTCGGATTCAAACAATTGTCCTCCAGCCGTGCCGCCGAACACCGTCCCTCCCGGGGCGGGCAGCAGGCAGAGCACGGCGCTTCCGGCGGGCGCTGCTGGCGGGGAGATTGTCTCGACGCGCCCCTCACGAATACGGGAGAGCAGCCCGGCCTGAGTGCCGGCCCAAACGCCGCCGCCTTCAGGATCCGCGGCCACAGCCATGACGACGTCATCCCCGAGACCATCCGCAGTGGTAAACTGCCGGAACCGGCCGCCCTGCCCTTGCCACAGGCCGGCCCCCCAGGTGCCCACCCATAACGCCCCGGCGCCATCCACGGCCAGCGACTGGACCTGCGTCACGCGTTTCAGCGGCCCGCTCTCCGCTGCCGGGTTCAGCCGGGTGCCATCCCAAAACAGCAATCCGGCATCGGCGGTCCCCACCCAGAGGCCGCCGCCCGGATCCGCCGCCACGGATGTGACCCGTGCCTCCGCCACCCCGCGTCGCGCATTGACGAAAGGAACGCGCGGGGCACGAAGCCGCGCCAATCCATTGTCCGTGGTGCCAATCCACACGTTGCCCAGGGCATCCGCGTAGAGCGCGCGCACGTCGCACTGTTCCAGGCCCTGCGCCGCACCCGTCACACGAAATCGCCCGTTTTCGAACCGGAACAGGCCGCGCCCGCTGGTCCCAATCCAGAGGCTGCCGTCCTTCTGCTCGCAAATCGTCCAGACGCGTGAGGAAGCCAACTCTTGAGACCGAAAATAATTGAACCGGCGTCCCTCGTTCACATTCAGCAGAAACGTGGCGCCGAAGGCCCAGAGGTTTCCCAGGCTATCCTCGTGTGCACCAATGAACTCTGCTTGGCGGCCTTGCGGGGCATCCTCCAATTCGAACCGTGTGGCGTGGCCGTTCTGCAGGAAAAACACCCCGGTGCGCGTGGTAATCCACAGCTTACCGGAAGGTCCCGTGTGCAAAGCCATAATGCCGTCTCCGGCGGGGACCGGGTCCGAGTTGAAGAGTGAAAGGCGTCCGCCGGGTTCGATCCGGTTCAAGCCGGCGTGGGTGCCGATCCAAACCGAGCCGGCTTCATCTAGGGCCAGGCTGGTTATCGTGTCATGCGCCAGGCCCTCGACCGTGCTGAAGCGCTGCACACCCAGACCTGGGCCCAGCCGGAGCACCCCCCTTCCCTGCGTCCCCACCCAAAGCGCGCCGTCGTGGTCCTCGACCAGTGCGGTGATCCAGGCCTCGCGCAACTCCGGCGTGGTTTCCTCTGATACCAGCGTGAACACCAGTCCATCGAACCGCGCCAACCCCGCGGCTGTGCCCACCCACAAATAACCGCTCCGCGTCTGCAGCAGCGCATTCACCGTGTTATGAGGCAACCCCTCCCCGGTGCGCCAGAACTCTACCATGTATTCGGGGTTCAGGACCGAGGAACCGAGTCCTTCCGTCGCAGGCAACGGCAGTTCAGCAGCCCAAAGGGGAATCGCCGCGAGGAGTAATCCCACCACCTGAAGCCAGGTTAAACGCCCACGCCGGACGCAGCCAACCCCGCCACCGAGGGCCGACCCGCGACCCTTCAGCATCAGGCTCGCAGACATAAACCGCACCTTGCCAGAATAAGAAGCCTTTCGACCCAGATCAAACCCCTTCGCCCCATCGACCTTCTCCCGCTCACACCTCTCACTCGCCGGGAACCTCAGTACTTCTGCTCCCGCCAATCGTCCGCCGTGATCAACTGGGCTTTCTTCCAGGCCGAATGACCGTCATAAAACATGAGATTTGGGCCCCTGCCATGGCGGGCGAGGGCGACGCGGCGCGACGTGTTCAACGTCCGTCCTCCCGCAGCGTAGGGGAGATGGCTGGGGCTCCAAACATCCTGCAGTTGACTGTTTCCCGAGGAGGGGAGAGTGGTGATGACCGGGCGCCAGGAGCCGTTTTCGTTGTCGGCGAAGTAAATGGTCTCAGACGGGCGCTGGACGTGGCTCAGGCGGGTGAGTCCCAGTTGTTCCGATCCGGTGAGGTCCCGTGGATTGCTGAATTTCCAGGCATTGACCACATAGCAAATCAGTTGCTTTTTGTCCGGGTAACTCGGGCAGGTATAGATGCGGACTTTTCCGTAATCGTTTGTGCGCTGTCCGCCCAACTGGGGCGCGAGCACTTGCCACCACGTCGGTTGGTTGCCGCGAGGCACATAGCCGTTGTGGTCATCGGCATACATCATCAAGCCGAGCCCCATCTGGTGCAGGTTGCTGAGGCAATTAGCTTTCCGAGAAGCTTCTTTCGCCCGGGCCAACGCCGGCAACAACATAGCCGCCAGGATGGCGATGATGGCAATGACCACCAGCAGTTCAATCAAGGTAAAGGCCCCACGGCGACCGCCCACGGAAGGGGACGACACAGCGACTGCCGTTGGCGGCAAGACATTCACGGGCACCAGGTTTTCAAGTTTCTCAGTGGAACGGGCTTAATGCGTGATCAGCATCGTCCCGAGCCCGTCCACAAGGCAAGCCCATTCGGGCTTAGCGGTGGATTGATTCAATGAAAACCGAAGAAAAAAACTTTCCTAATAATCGACTCCCAAGCAAGCCCACGGGCTAGCTTAGGCGCATCGGCATCACGACGTAGAGGAACGGGCCGTTGATCTTGAGCACGCCCGGGCTCAGTTCGTCGATCAACTCCATGAAAACTTCGTCGTTAGTGAGCGCGTTGAGCGGGTCGATGACGTATTTCGGATTGAAGGCGATAGAAATCTCCGGGCCTTTGTAGTTGATGGCCATGGTCTCCTTGGCCTCGCCTACGTCCGGCGAATTGGCGGTAATTTCCAGCTTGTTCTTGTTGAAATTCAGCTTAACGGAATTCGCCTTATCGCTGGTCATGATCTCGGCGCGGCGCAGTGCGTGCAGGAACTCTTCGCGCGGCAAGCTGACGCGTTCCTTCATTTCCGCAGGAATGACCTGACGATAGTTCGGATAGTTCCCTTCAATAAGCTTGGTAATAATAAGGATCGAAAAACCTTTTTCATCGCGCAGGGTGAACGCCGCCTGGTTTTCGGTGAAACGCAAGTCCACCTGGCCTTTGTCCTGCATTAACCGGTTCAGTTCGTTGACCGTTTTGCCGGGCACAATGAAATCGCCATGGCTGCTTTCCGAGATATCCACTTCCTCGTCCACCAGAGCCAGGCGCCGACCGTCTGTGGCAACCATGGTCATCTTGTGATCCTTCAGGCTCAGAAAAATTCCGTTCAACACGTAGCGCGACTCGTCGCTGGAGATCGCGAACGACGTCTTCTTGATCATCCCCCGCACCGTTTCCTGGGGGAGGGTGACTTTCTTTTCCTCTTTGAATTCCGGCATCGGCGGGAATTCATCGGCGTTCAGTCCGTTGATCTTGTAAAACGAAGAACCACACCGAATGCTGCAGGAATGTTTTTCATCCACGTCGATATCAATCTCAAGACCGGCCAGTTCGCGAACAATACCGAACAACTTCTTGACCGGAACCGTGGACGCGCCAGGAGTCTTCACTTTCGCCTCGACCGCACATGAGATCGTAACGTCAAGGTCTGTCGCCGTGAACTCGAGTCGATCACCCTCGGCGCGCATAAGCACGTTGGACAGAATTGGGAGAGTCGTGCGCGTGCTGACCACGTTCTGCACCGCCTGCAGCCCGTTAATGATTTGCTCCTTGGAAATGGTCAGATTCATTGCGTGCTTAATATTATATTACTCTTGTACAATAAGACTCTATCCGTATTATGGGGTGTGAATAAGGCAAACAACCCACAGTGTCAAGGAAACGGCAGGCACTTACGCCAAAATATCTCTGGGAATGAAATCACGAATTTCATCCAGGATTTCCCAAAAGTCGGAGTTGTTCACATTACCCGCAACTCATTCACTGGAGCCTCAAAAGTTATTAGCAGGTTTATCCACCACGGATCGTTGTCCAAACCAATGTTTTGTGCCGAATTAAAACGACAAAACAGACTCGTCAGGCTTCCCATGCCACCAGCCCCTTGACATCATGAGCCGACTTATGACTGCGTTCTACAACTGGCCACGTTTGCTTCTTCTGGGAACGATCGTCTTTCTTGGATATTTGTCGAGCTCAACCTGGGACGTTTTGGCGGCCGCCTCTCCGGTCGTGTCGGCGCGCGTGAGCGAAATCTCCTCGTGGCTTCCCCAGGCACCCGGAGGTCCAGGTCGACCAGCCAGCGACCGCACCGCGTGGGAGAACCTGGCAAAGGATCCTGATTGGTCGAAGTTGATTGGTGCTGCCGAAGATCTTGTCAAGACGCCCATTCCTCCCCTCCCTGATGACCTTTTTCTGGATTTTTCTAAAACCGGGAACCGTACCCGATGCCAGAGTGTGCTGGGCCGGCGCGACCGTCGCTTAACCAGCTTGGCCCTGGCTGAGGCATTGGAGTATCAGGGCCGGTTCATCAAGCCACTTTCTGAGATAATTCAGGCGATTTCGACGGAAAAAACGTGGGTTTTGCCTGCTCACGACCGAAGTTTGGAAAACTTTAACGGTAAAGTGGTCGATATGGACCTTCGGGCAACCCTGATTGGATGGGAACTGGCTTCGATCCACTGGGTGCTGGGCGATAAACTGCCTCCCGATACCCGCACTTTGATCGAGAAAGAGGTCCAGCGCAGGATCTTGCACCCGTTTCGCGAGGTTGTTGAAGGTCGTCAGAAAGGTTGTTATTGGCTTAAAGCGACCCACAACTGGAATTCGGTTTGTTTGGCGGGAGTGGCCGGTGCAGCCCTGGCGCTGGAGCCAAAACGGGATGAACGTGCTTGGTTTGTGGCTGCTTCTGAGCACTTTATCGATAATTTTTTCAAGGGATTCACTCCCGATGGCTATTGCAGCGAGGGAATGGGTTATTGGAATTACGGGTTTGGCCGATTCCTGATGCTGAGCGAATCCGTCCGGCAAGCCACGGGCGGTAAACTGGACTTCTTCGCCCTGCCTGAATCCCGGTATCCGGCACTTTACTCGGTGCGGAGCCACGTCATGAATGGGTTATATCCTTCCATCGCGGATTGTCATCCCGGCAGCCGGCCGGATCCGGTTTTTGTGAGGTATATCGCGGAGCGCTTTGATTTAAAGAACAGTGACGCCCGGCAGGCGAGATTCGGCAAACCGGAGGGCAGTTTTGCCCCGAGCCTGGTGTTTGCCTTCATGCCGGAGCCACTACCCCGGGTATCTCAGGCATCGGCAGCCCCGGAATCGCCGCTGCGCACCTGGTTTTCTGATGGTGGCGTTCTGATTTGCCGTCCTGCGGCGGGTCCCACCGACGCGGTCCCATTTGCGGCCGTCCTGAAAGGGGGTAACAACGCGGAGCACCACAACCACAATGACGTGGGAAGTTTCAGCGTAGTGTCCGGAAAAACCGTGGTCTTGTGCGATCCTGGCGCGGAGACCTATACCGCGCGCACCTTCAGCAACCGCCGTTACGACAGCAAAGTGTTGAACTCCTTCGGTCACATGGTGCCGTTGCTCGCGGGAAAAATGCAGCGCAGCGGAGCCGAAGCGCGAGGCAAGGTGCTGAAAACGGAGTTTTCCGACGAAGCGGATCTCCTGGCGCTGGATATCAGCTCGGCCTACACAATTCCAGAGTTGAAGACCCTGGAACGCACGTTTGTCTTCCGCCGGGGCGCTCAACCCAGCCTCAGCATTACGGACCGAATCGTCTTTAGTGCGCCGCAAACCATTGAAACCGCCCTGGTGACCTGGGGAGAATGGAAGCGAGCGGACGGTAACACCCTGGTCATCACGGATGGCGCGGACAGTGTGCAGGTGAATATCGATACCGGCGGGCTGCCGTTCAAACTCAGTTCGACCACCCTCGATGAAGACGTCAGCACCCCGGTTAAACCGGTGCGCATCGCCATCAGCCTCGATACCCCCGCCGCCACGGCCAACATCCGCTTGACCGTTACCCCCGGGAAATAGCGTCGCAGCGGCAAGGGGACGGCTGCGGATGAGACGCACCGAGGTCCCCTGCAGCTTACTTCAAAGCAGAGGCACCGTAGTTCCGTGCCGGAGATGCGGGCGTGAGTGTGAAATCTCCCTTTTCGGGATCCCGGAGTTCGGGATCTTTTCCATAAACTCCGGACTTCTCTTCCGTGGGCAGACGCGGCCGGCTGCGTTCCGGGTTATCCAGGCAATACCACCAGTTCCGCGCAAAGGAGAACGTTTCGGGTGCCGTGCCGGCGCCAATGTTCACGCCGCCCTCGCCCCAGTCGCGTGAGTCAAAAACCACGATGTTGTCCGTGAACTCACCGTTGCGCGACGGCACAAAACCCGGCGCTTTCGTTTCCTGAAGAATGCGCAGGGCCCAGCGTTTCGGATGATAAATGGTATTGAAACACACCTTGGCCCCATCCACTCCCACAAACGCCACGGGGGCGCCGCTGCCGATAAATGTGTTGCCCTCGACCGTGATGTCACTGGCTTCGCTATGCTCTTCGCCCGGCTTTAGCGGCGGACGGAAGAACTGGAGTCCGGTGCTGCCGCCGATATTGATGGCGCGGCCGCCGGCGTTCTCGAAACGGTTGCGGCGGATCACGATCTCGCTCGTGTCGCCCTTGGCCTGGATGCCGGTGCTGCCCACCGAGTCCGTGTGCCGCAGTTGGTTGCCTTCGATTCGGCCGCGGTGGCAACCGACCATGTCAATGCCGGAGCCGCCGCCGGTGCCCCAACCTTCGATCTCACAATCGCGCACCTCGAAATCCACCAACCCGGAAAGTTTGATGGCGTCGCGATTCCCGCCGGGGCTCGAGCCCACCACCTTCAGGTTCCGCAGCACAATGTGGTGCGCCGGGGTTTCGTAGGAACTCCCGTCGTCGAGGTTGAGTCCGTTCTGCTGAAAATTCGTGATGACCAGCCCGCGCAACTCGAGGTGCGCCACGCCGGAAAACTGCAACCCGCCGGTGCTGCCGTCAAAAACGGGTGGGTTCGCCGGATCCGCGGCGGCAACCAGGATGGGCTGCTCCGCCGACCCGCGAAGGTTCGCGAAGTGATAGCTGCCCCCATAAAGGCCCGGCGCCAGGCGTAGCGTAAGGCCCGGCTGGGCCTGGTTCAGCTCCCGCCGAAACCCGGTGGCGTCGTTCACCACTACTTCAGCGGCGGGCAACCGGCCTGGCAGAGAGACCGCGAGCGAAACGAGTGCGCCCAGGACACAGTGAACCAGCGGTGATTTCATCATAGGGGATCCAGTATGGCGCATAACCGGCGCGAAGGAAATAACGCGGTGACCACTTGAAAACCCGCCCGGCCAGTGTTAAAGGGAACTTTTACATAGCATTAGGCATAATGCCAATCATTCTACTTATGAACACGTCACACCACCGACACGCGCAACAGACTTCTTGGCGTTTCCTGATCGCCGGCTTTCTGCTCGCGGCCTGGCTCCCGTTCCCGGCAGCGGGTCAGACTACAGCCTTTACTTACCAGGGCTACCTGGGTGAGGGTGGGGTCGGGGCTAGCGGGGTGTATGACCTCACCTTCACGCTGTATAACGCCGTTGAGGGCGGGTCGGTGGTAGGGACCAGCAACGTCGTCAGCGACGTTGCGATTGACGGGGGTCTTTTTACGGTGCCGCTGGATTTCGGTTCATCCCCATTCAACGGGGGAGGCCGGTGGCTGCAGATAGGCGTGCGACCGGGAGCGAGCACGGGCAGTTATACCGCGTTAAGCCCGCGGCAACCCGTGACGGCCACGCCTTATGCGATACGCGCGGCGCAGGCCCAAGGGGTGGCGAGCGGGGCCATTACCAGCGCGATGCTGGCGAATGGGGCGGTGACTGCGGCGAAACTCGCCGAGGGTGCAGTGACTCACCTGGGGGCGGCGGATGGGACACCACTGAAAGCGGTGCAGGTAGACACCAACGGCCTGGTGGGTATCGGCACCGGGGTGCCGCGGGCCGGGTTGCATATTGTTGGAGGCGAGCCGCTCTTGACCTCCAGCCTGCTCTTCTCAGCCCTGGATAACACGGGGGGTTACACCAACCTCGGCGGAGCCTACAACGTCGCGGTCTCCGGGCATCTCCTGGCGGTGCCCGGCAGCGAAGATCATGCCGTCACGGTGTTTAACATCAGCAACGCCGCCGCGCCCGTCATTCATGCCCAAATGCGCGATGGAGTCGGCCTCTTCAACGCGCTGGACAGCGCTAACGGCGTCGCTTTTTCCGGGAACCTGTTGGCGATTGCGGCCTCTGGAGACAACGCCGTGACCCTGGCGGAGATTGGAGCCCCGGGCGTGGTCACCCGCTGGGCAGTCATGCAAGATGGCGTGGGAGGGTTCGACCGTTTGCTCGGTGCCAGCGCGGTGGCGTTTTCGGGGAGTTTGCTGGCGATTGCCTCCTCTGCCGAGGATGCGGTAACCCTGGTGGATGTGAGCAAACCCAGCGCTCCCGCGCTGCGGGCGGTATTACAAGATAACGTCGGTGGGTACGACGCATTGTACCGGGTCTCACGGATGGCGTTCTCGGGCAATTTGTTGGGAATCGCGGCCCCGTTTGAAGACGCGGTGACCCTGGTGGACGTGAGTAACCCCGCCAGCCCGGTGCGGCGATCCGTGTTGAAAGATGGCGTGGATGCCTTCGACGCCCTGGACGGGGCGGTGGATATTGCTTTCTCCGGCAACTTGCTGGCCATCGCGGCCCTCATCGACTCGGCGGTAACCCTGGTGGATGTGAGCAACCCGGCCAACCCGGTGGTGCGGGCGGTGCTGCGCGATGGTGTGGGTGGATTTGATGATCTGCAAGGTTTGAGCCGCGTTGCGTTCAATGGCTCCTTGCTCGCCATTCTGAGTTCGGACAACGCGGTGGTCACCCTGGTGGACGTGAGCCAACCCTCCCAGCCCGTGTTGCGTGGGGTAATACGCAGGCAGGTTGGAAACATCGCGTTGACACCGCCAAATGCACTCGCTTTTGCCGGGTCTAAGCTGGTTCTTACCGACTACAGCTCCGAGGGCTCTCGATTAACGCTGCTTGAAATCGCCCCGGCGGCATCGAGCTTCGTGTCGGAAGGCTGGGTGGGCATCGGCACGCAAACGCCGCTGGCGCCGCTGCACCTCGTTGGCAGTTTACTGGTGCAGGGGGCGGACTCCGTGGAAGTGGAGGCGAAACACGTTTCCTTGGGAACAAGCTCGACCGCCAGCGGTGACTATGCGACGGCCTTGGGTTACAATGCGAGGGCCAGCGGCGAGGGTTCCACGGCCATAGGCTCCTTTGTCGAAGCCAGCGGCATCGGATCGACAGCCCTGGGGGACAATGCGAGAGCCTCGGGAAAGGGCGCTACCGCGATGGGTTACTTCACGCGCGCTAGCGGAGATTACGCGATGGCCCTCGGCACTTCGGCCCAGGCTTCCGGAGACTATTCCATGGCGCTGGGTTTGGGGTCCTATGCCGGTCATCGTGGGTCCTTTGTTTGGTCCGATTCGCGGAGCAGCTTCAGTTCCACCACGAGCAACCAGTTTAACATCGGCGCCACCGGGGGCGTGCGTTTGAGTGATGACACGCCGCAGTTGTCCTTTGGCTCGGCCACACGACAGATGCTGAACCTGTACGGCAGCACTTACGCCATCGGAGTTCAGAGCGGCACCTTGTATCAGCGGTCCAACGGCCGGTTCTCCTGGTTCCTGGGAGGCTCTCACAACGACACCCAGAACGATCCCGGCGGGGGCTCGGTATTGATGACGCTTAACAATAGCGGCCTGACAGTGAGGGGAACGTTTGTCAGCAGCAGTGATCGTGAATTGAAGGAGGATTTTGCCCTGGTGAATCCGCAGGTGGTCCTGGAGAAGGTCGCCGCGCTGCCGCTGCACGAATGGACGTATAAAGCGGACGCCGAGGGCCAGCGTCATCTGGGCCCGATGGCGCAGGATTTCCACGCCGCTTTTGGTCTGGGCGCGGACGATACACACATTGCCACCGTGGATGCCGATGGCGTGGCGTTGGCCGCGATCCAGGGCTTAAACGAAAAGGTGGAAGGCGGAGCGAAGGACACGGAGCGCCGAATGGGCCAGCTCGAAGCGGAGAATGCGGCCTTGAAATCGCGGTTGGAGTCTATGGAGAAAATGCTAAATCACGTGCTGGAGACCAGCCGTCACCGGAGCGAAAACCAATTGAGATAGGCAAATGATTTGAACCGCTCGCAAGCCGCGAGCGGCCGGGCTCTGCCAGGGAAAACGTGGCCCTAATACAAATGGCGAATAAAATGCACTTTTTTTATTATTGCGGTTGACGCGGTGCTTGTGGGGTGTTAGTAGTTACCATAATTCACCATAGGGAAAGTGCGCTGAGACAAAGGAATCTCATGATCTGGTAGGTCATTGTTCGCACCCGAGCGGGATGCCTGGGGCTCCCGTCCGGTGGGCAGTCTCGTGCGGAGTAGCGTGCGCCCGGTTGTGGAATTAGGAGCAAAGAGATAATGAACGTTATCCGCGGCGGGGTCTGGTTCGCCCTGGGATGCCTGCTGGTTCACCTTACCCTTCAATCCGCCCTGGCAGAGAATACCCCTTGCGCGCAATACGGCATTTGCCCCGACCAGCAGGATCCCCCGTTGTCCGAATGCCCCGGTGACCTCCCGGGCGAGGAAGGCTCCGACAGTGCCGTGTGCACCTCCTGTACGCCGACCCGGCCTCAGTATCGCGGCATGGCCCAGTGGTGGATCTCGCAGCCCTACCTTAACCTGCGGCTCGAAGACACACCCTTATGGCACACTCCCGCACGGGGCGAGCCGGTCCGGTTTCAGGTATCCTACCGCCAGCGGGGCGGGGTGCTGGAGTATCCCGATGTGTTCGGCGTGGGGACTAATTGGTCCTGCTCCTTTCGCGCGTACCTGCTGGACACCAGTGGCAGCCCGCTCAAACTCCATCGGGGCGGGGCCGGGGTGATCGACTACACGCTCGACCAGCCCCAGTTCCGGGACCAGTCCATCCTCAGCAGCGCGGGCACCGGCTACCGGCTGCAACACGCCGACGGCACGGCCGAGGTGTTCGACAAAAGCTATGCGGCCGGGACCAACCAGTATGCTTTTTACTTTTTGACGGCACGAACCAACCCCGCCGGTTCGGTGCTGCTATTCCACTACGACACCGATCCGGATTACGTGCGATTGCTGCGCGTGGAGGATGGCGACGGCCAGAGCACCTGGCTCTACTACACCAACAGCGCGTTTCCGAACCAGATCACCCACGTGGTGGACCCTTACAGCCGGACCAATGCGCTCCAATACGACGCGGAAGGGTATCTCACCAACATCATTGACATCGCCGGGCTGGCCTCGGGCTTCAGCTACGATCAGGGCTCGCGCCGGGATTGGATTACCAACCTGGTGACCGGCTATGGCCCCACCGGATTTCGGTTTGGCGGCGTCGATGCCGAGAACGCATCGTTTACCACAGGCAACAACCAGGTCAACCGCTTCGCGGAAGTGAACCTGCCCACGGGGGGCAAGCACTTGTATTTGTACCGTCACGACGGCAGCGCGGTTCTGCCTGCCGAATACAGTGTCATGCCGAACACCCTCCCCTTCGCCAACACCCTGGAGTTTTACGATCAAGCCAGTCGCAATAGCCTTCATTGGAATCCCCTGCAGCACGACGCGCTCTCCACCGCGGACCCCACGGCACTGATTTCGTCCGATTACGCCATCGGCCATTTGCGGCACTGGCTGACCGATGGCAACGGCGTTCCGATGGCGGTCATGTCGGTGGAACGGCTTCCCAGCCCGGACGGCAGCACGGAGGGCTTGGTCACCTGGTATGATTACGACGGAATCCAAGACCCTGGCTGGATCGGCACCACCGCCCTGCCGCTGCTCACCACGCGGGTCCTGCCCGACGGCAGCACGTGGCTGGAGCGCACCAGCCGCAACAGCCTAGGCAAAGTCACCGAGGCCATCTCCACCTGGGCAGACAGCACGGGCAGCCTGGAGTTCCGCACCAACACTTTCCACTACGCCGCCAACCAGATTGACCTGCAACAGCACCTTGGCCCGGAGGGCTCCCAGGTCGTCAGCAACTATGTCAACAATACCTTCCATCAACCGGACGCCACCTACGACGCCCTCAACCAGGAAACCCGCTACTTTTACAACAGCGCCCGGCAGTTGACCGGCCTCAGCCGGCCCGGCGGCGGGTTGACCACCACCAATTGGTATTACAGTTCGGGGACCAGCGCCCACCGCCTCGAAACGACCGTGGACCTGGAGATTGGCCGGACCAACTCGTACACCTACTATGCCAACGGGCTCCCGTGGGTGCATACCAACGAGCGGGGGGTGAGCCAGACCAACTACTGGGACGACTTGCAGCGGCTGGCGGGCACGGCGGACGCCCGGGGCACCACCTCCAACCAGTTCCATTTGCTGGATCTTGCCGGCGTCAAAGACCGCCTGGGCAACTGGACGCGCTTCGGGTTCAACGGCGTGCGGCAAAAGATTGCCGAAACCAACGCCAACAACGTGGTAACCCGATACGGCTACTGCGATTGCGGCACGCTTTACTCCATCACCAATGCCTGGAACACGCCCGCCCAGGAAGTGACCACCTTCGGCTACGACTTGCAGGGCAACCGCATTTACACCTATCGGCCGGACATCACCGTGACCAACTGGCACGATTCCCTGGGCCGGATCATCGCCACGGCCGATGGCCAGGCGGTCCGTTTCTTCGGGCACAATCACCAGGGGTTGATCACCAACATCACCACCGACGCCGGGAGCGAACGGCTGAGCCGGTTCGACATCCATGACCGGCCCTTCGCGGTGACCGACGCCAGCGGGGTGACCGTGACCAATGCCTATGATCCACTGGGCCGGCTGGTGGCCCGCGGACACCCGGACCGGCCTTCGGGCAACGCCGAAACCTTCGGCTACTCCGCGCTGGGCCTGACCGCCTACACCAACCAACTCGGGTTGACCAACGGCTACAGCTACAACGCCGCCGGATGGAAGACCGCCGAACGCAACCATAACGGTGAACTGATCGAGTTTGCCTACGATCCGTCGGGCAACCTGACCAACCTGGTGGATGGCAAGAGCCAGTCCACCCGCTGGGGTTACGATCCCTTTGGCCGGGTGACCAACAAAGTAGACCAGGCGGGCAGCGTGATCCTGGTCTATGCCTACGATGCCAACGACCGGCTCACCAACCGCTGGAGCGCGGCCAAAGGCAACACCGGCTACAGCTACGACGCCGGTGGGAACCTCACCGCCATCAACTATCCCTCCAGCCCGGACGTGACGCTCCAGTATGACTGGCTCAATCGGCTCACGAACATGGTGGACGCCTCGGGCACCACGAAGTATGCTTACACGGCTGGCGGGCTGTTGTGGACCGAGGATGGCCCGTTTGGCAGCGATACTGTGACCAACAGCTATCAAAACCGATTGCGCACGGCGCTGGCGCTGCAACAACCCAGCGGCCTGTGGACCAACGGGTTTGGGTATGACCTTGCCGGGCGGTTGACCAACGTGACCTCGCAGGCGGGCAGTTACGGGTATGGGCTGGCCGGGGCGGGGATGCTGGTCAAGCGGCTAAACCTGCCCGGCGGCGGCTATATCACGAATAGCCACGACGTGCTGGCCCGGCTCACGGGCACCTACCTCAAGAACAGCGGCGGGACCACGTACCGGAGCCATGAATATACCTACAACGGGGCGCATCAGCGCACCCGGCAGACCTGGGCGGATGGCACCACGGTGGACTACAGCTACGACCTGATTGGGCAGCTTAAGGCCGCCGACAGCTCGGTGTATGG
>DIXK01000077.1 GCA_002428665.1 Verrucomicrobia subdivision 3 bacterium UBA6082 | reverse complement strand
CTGGGCTATCAGCGCCTGGAGCAACTGAAACTGATCCCCCTGATCAACGATCTGTATCGCACCTGGGGCCTGTTCCACAACTTCTTCTGCCCGACGCTCAAGCTGCTGAGCAAGACCCGTAAAGGTTCCAAGACCCTGCGCAAGTATTCCAAAGCACAGACTCCGTATCAACGCCTGCTAGACTCCTCGCACCTGACCCAAGAACAGAAGGCAAAGCTCCGTGATCAATATCACCAACTGGATCCCTTCCAACTCAAAGAGCAGGTTGAACAAAAGCTCAAGTTGGTGTTCGATAAGGCACGCGCCCGGTAAGCATGATTACGAGTCAACCATCCGAAAACCTCCCAACCCTTCGGTAAGGTTTTGCCGTGAGTCAACGCGTACCTCTCTTCGCCGGTGCGCGGCTGGAGCTTTGATGGTTCTGGGATTGAGCCTGGCGCAAACTTCTGTAGCGCAGATGCATGCGTTCTCAAATCTCTGGAGCGTGGCAGCGGGCGACGCTTCTTTACCATTCCTGAATGCAAGCGATAACTTGACGCGGGGCATGGATTATAACCCAGTCACAGGCCATCTCCTGGTGGTCAGCCGAACGGAGTCTAATGCGGTTCATATCCTGGATTCGTCCACGGGCGCGGAACTTGGGACCTTACCCTTCGATACCAGTATTATCGCGGGCGGCACGTTCGTGATCAATATGGTTGGGGTGACCACCGATGGCGTGATCTATGTGGGCAACCTGACGACCGACACCGCTGCGGCAGGCGGGCCTTTCCGGCTCTATCGCTGGGCCAATGAAACGGCGCAACCGACCCTTGCCTACTCCGGTGACCCGGCAGAAGGCACGACGGGCACCAACTTCCGCCGGTTTGGCGATTCCATTGCGGTTCGAGGCACTGGCGCGAATACCCAGATCCTTTTGGGCGGTTACACCACCCTCCTGGGCCTGTTGACCACCACCGACGGAGTGAATTTTACCTCGACCAAAATCATGACGGATGTAACTGGGCAGGACACACGTTGGGGGCTGGCCTGGGGTGAGGGAAATACCTTTTGGGCAAAACAGGGTACAGGAAATCTCAAACAACTCACACTCGACCTGACGACGCAAACTGCTAAGACGACCTTGAGTGTAGCCCTGCTGAATGGTAATGGAGGCCCGCTGGCAGTGGACCTGGAACGTAAGCTGATTGCTGTTCTCCAGCCTTCTGGGACCACCGATCCCGCGAATCACAAACTGCGAGTGTTCGATATCTCGGATCCAACGGCACCCGTGCAAACAGACGGCACCAAGGATATGCCGGCAGCCAACGCTAACGCGAATTCAGTCGGTGCGGTTGTCCTCAAGGACGGCAAGCTGTTTGCCTTGGAAACGAACAACGGCATTGTGGGCTACTCGGTCCACGAAGTGGTGTATGCTCCGGCAATCTTGACCCATCCAGTAAACATCACACTTTGGGAAAAAGCGAAATACGCAGTCACCGCCGGCATCAGCGGCACGAAGCCGTTGACCTATCAATGGCGTTTCAATGGGGAAGATTTGGCTGGAGCAACGGAAGCTACTTTGCTCATCCCGGAAGTTACCCTGGCCAACGCGGGGGCCTACAGCGTGACGGTCCAGAACTCCTCTGGCAGCGCGACAAGCAACCCCGGCAACCTGGCGGTAACCCCCGGCAACCCCTCGGACCAGGTCACCAATATCTGGAGTATTGAACCGAATATTCGGCAGTACCTCACCTCAGGTTACAAGGAATATGGCGTAGCGATTAACCCCGTAAACAACAACGTGCTGGTGCTCACTCGCCAGAACCCCACGAATATGCTCGTCGTGCTGGATGGACTGACCGGGGCCGAGAAACACTACATTGACTATTCGGGTTTGCTGCCGCTAACCGGCGGGTACAATAAGGTGGATGTGGCGGATGACGGCACGGTCTATCTTTGCAACCTCAGCACTGACACCGGTGGTAGCAATCCGTTCCACATTGATGGTCTTTCGGACGACGGCCCCGTGCCTGCCCAGGCCGGTCGGATGCTGTACTCCGGTGACCCCGGCAACGGTTACACCTCTCCCAACGTGGTTTGGGGCGGCACCATGGACGTCCGCGGATCAGGACCAAACACCCAGATTCTGCTGGGATCGGGCAGTTGGAATCAGTCGAGCCGCACGGTGGCCATTCTCCAGGCTGATGCCAATGGTTTCTTCACCTCGACGGCTGTTACCATTCCTGACGCACCGGACAAATTCGGGCGTCTCGGTCTAACCTGGGGTCCTGGAGCCAACACGTTCTTTGCCAAGTCGGCGGCTACGAGCATGGTTCTAGTGGAGTTCGATTTAGCCACCCAGACCGGCTTTGTAAAGAAGACCTATTCGCTGACCGGAGCGCGCAGCGTACCGAGTTCCGTGACGGGTGTTCGGTATGATTCCGCATCGAAGCTACTGGCTGGTTTGCTGAACGGGAGCCCGCCCTCGCCGGTCAGTGTGCCAGTATATGACTTGACCGATGTGGAAGCCGGCCCGCTGTGGGTAGACCAGGAATTGTTTACCACTTACTATGCGGACATTGAGTTCCAAGGCAACGTGGATTTTGCCGGGGGCTACCTTGCGGCTCTGGGCGTCAACAACGGTCTTAAGATGTTCAAAGTGAACGCCGCCGCTCCGCGGCTGCCGGTGATCCTCGCCCATCCGGCCAGTGCCACATGGTTTGTGAGCACGAGCCCGACACTGACGGTGGTGGCGGACAGTGCGACCCCGTTGAGCTATCAATGGTATTTCGACGGAGCCGCCATCTCTGGTGCCACGTCTTCCGCATTGACCCTAACCAACGTGCAACCGAGCCAGGAAGGCCAGTACTACGTTCGCGTGACCAATGCCGACGGCTATCGCGACAGCGCCCCGGCGACACTCACCCTCATGCCGATCAACAACACAGCGCAAATGACCAATATCTGGTCAGTTGCCGCGGGCACACGTCCTTATTTGAATACCTTCTACTACGAGTACGGGATGGCCTTCAACCCGGTGAACTCGAATCTGCTGGTTGCCAGTTACGTGGCAACCAACACGACTCCGGTGATCATCGCGGTAATGGATGCCTTGACGGGCATTGACAAGCACGTGCTGGATGTGAGTGCGGTTTACGGCGGAAACCGGTGGATCAACAAGATCGGCGTGGCCGACGATGGCGTGGTGTATGCGGCCAACCGCACCACAGCGCCCGCCACGGTGCCGTTTACGCTGTATCGCTGGGCTGATGACGGTGCAAGCACCGGAGCCAACATCGCGTACAGCGGTGATCCATTCGGCACCATGAACCCCGGCAAAGCCAGCGGATGGACTATGGATGTCCGCGGCGCCGGAGTGAATACGGAAATACTGTTGAGCACGGCGGAGACCAACGTGCTCTCCATCCTCAAAACTGCCGACGGCATCAACTTCACCCCCACAGAGGTCCTGGTGGCCAACGTGCCGGCCAATTTCGCGCGGTTGGGCATCTCCTGGGGCGCGGGTAACACCTTCTGGGTCAAGACCTGGCAGGGGATCACTTACCTGGTGCAGTATGACCTGACGGCGCAGACCGGCACGGTTCTTAAGACCTACGATAACTCTCACCTGCCGTTGACCGCCACGACGCTGGCCTACAATGACAGTCTAAAGCTGCTGGCCACCATTGCGCGTGATGACCAGAAGAACGTCCAGATCTACAGCGTGGCCGACCTGGAAGCCGGACCGCAGTTCCGCGATCAGGAACTGTTTCCCACCTACAATGCCAGCGTGGAAGCCAACGGTGCGTTGGACTTCGGTGGGAATACCTACTTGTTCGCGCTGAATGAAAACAACGGCGTGATGGCCTTCCTGATTGATTCGAGCTACCAGCCGCCTGCTGGCTCGTTCGAGATCCTGGAAACCACTGCGGTTGCTGGAGTCGTGACCTTGTCCTGGGAAGCCCAGGCCGGCAAGAGCTACCAGGTGATGTCCGCGCCGTCGATCGACGGTCCCTGGCAAAACCTCGGCCAACTGGTCGTAGCCACCGGCACCACCGCCTCCTATCAGGATAACACTGGCGGTGCCACGCAGCGCTTCTACCGGGTCGTCGCCCAGTAAGCGGTCAACCGAAAAGCTGTCTCACACCCTGCCGTCCTCCTCGGGACGGCAGGGTTTTTTGCGTACCCCACAAAATAGGGAATGGTCCAGGCATTGAGTGGCTGCTAAATTGCATGCTTTAAGTCGCGCGATGAACCGAATTTTGAGAAATGCATTGGCCCGGTGGCTTTCTAAGCAGCCGAGTGCGTCCAACGGGTGGCAAACCAAGAAACCGCGTTATGTGGCACGCTGGCTGGTTTGCCTGGCGCTAGGCTCGATCCTCCCAGCCCTCGCGGCGTCAGGCGGGGAGTTGCGCGAAGTCAAAGTAATGAGCTTCAATATTTGGGTGCAAGGTGCGCAGGGATTGAACAAAGTGATCGAAGCCATTCGCTCCAGCGGGGCGGACCTGGTTGGTTTGCAGGAATGCAACGCCACTACTGCCCAGAGTATCGCTACCTCGCTTGGCTTTCACGTCTTGCCCGCCTCGGGCGCTTCGATTGTCAGCCGCTATCCCATTGTGAGCTCACAGACTATCGGCAATTCAACGCGCATCACTGTCGAGCCGTATCCCGGCCAGAGGCTGCATTTGTTCAATTGCCATCTGCCGGCATATCCCTATGGCCCGTATGATTTGAAGAAAGGCCAGTCGCAGACGTTCATCATCAACCAGGAGAACCAGACGAGGGTGCCGCCGCTGAACGTGTTGCTCCAGGCGATGCGGCCGTGGCTCGACGGCCCGGATGTGTGTTTTCTGACGGGTGACTTCAACGCGCCGTCGCACCTGGACTATACAGATTTCCCGTGGCCCACCTCTGTGATCACCGTGGAGGCCGGGTTGGGCGATTCGTATCGTGAGATGCATCCAGGTCATCGCAAGTTCCCCGGTCCTTTCACCTACGACGAGCCCGGCATTACGTGGACACCGCGAACCGACCAGGAACCGGAAGGGGTCTTCGACCGAATTGACTTTGTGTATTACTCTTTCGGTGACGGCGCGGTGCCAAGCCAATCCAACGAACTGGATGGGCGCAACAGCGCAAATCCCTGGCCATCGGATCATCGCGCCGTGCTGTCGACCTTCACCCTAACACCTCCGGCACTAAGCGATACAGTGAGCGCGCCTTTTCCTCCGGACGAGTCGACCACAGTCCAGCGCAATCCACTGCTGACCTGGCTGCCGGCCACGAACATGGTTTCGCAGGCGGTATACTTCGGCACAAACACCCCTGCCCCGTTTCGCATCAACACGACCAACAGCCATTTTGACCCTGGGATGCTGGCCCCTGGCTCGACGTATTTCTGGCGTATCGACACCACCACCACGAGCGGGGTCATCACGGGACAGACCTGGTCCTTCACCACGGTGGTGCCGGTCTCGCAAACGTATGAATGGACCTTTGCCTTGAGCAATCTCAGTGCGGCGCTGGGCAAAGGACTGCTCTCGTATGCCGACGTTACCACGTCGAACCTCACGAGTTTCGGCACGACGGACGGGGCAACCGTGCCGCACATTGACGGTCAGGCGGCGAAGTATATGCGCGTTCCACAAATGCCCGGACTGCAGAACGGATACCGTGTGACTTTCACGGACAGCGGTCCCAACGGTGGCGGGGTTTACATCAATCAATACACCGTGATTCAGGACTTGTTGATTCCTTCGCCGCTGGGCTGGGCGGCATTATTCAACACCAACACTGAAAATGGCAATGACGCCGACGCTTATATTGCCGACGACGGTTCTGCGGGCATCGCGGCGCTGGGTTACTCCAGCGCGGGGGTGATTGCGGCCAATACCTGGTATCGGCTTGCCATATCGGCTGACCTGGGGGCGGGAACGGTGGTGTATTATGTCAATGGAATGCCGGTGCATACACGGACCGGTCCATCGCTGCTGGATGGGCGGTTTGCGCTCTACTCGAACCTGGATGCGGGAGCGGACTTGCTCCTGTTTAATGAGGGGGACAATTCGGGCAACTACACGCATCAAATCGTGCTTAGCGCCTGGGCTTTTGTGGACCGGACATTGACGGCAGCAGAAATTCTGGCGCTTGGCGAACCGAAGGCCAGTGGCATTTTTTCCGGACCGTCGTTAAAGGCCTCTGTAACGCGCACGGGAGAGGATTTGGTGGTGAGTTGGTACGGCGGCAAGGGGCCGTTTCAGGTGCAGCGAACCACCTCCTTGGTAGCGTCCGGCTGGGACGACGCCAGTTTGCCCTCCTACGACCGTATATTCCGGGAACCCATGTCCACCGGCACCAGGTTCTTCCGAGTCATGGGCAACTGAAATCGAACTGCACCCCGCTGGCAATTCACCGTTCCAGATACTGCACAACGGCTTCGGTTCGCGTGTGGACATTGAGGCGCTCGAAGATTTTCTTTATGTGCCCGCGGACCGTCCAGGTGCTAATATCGAGAGCACGGCCGACTTCCTTGTCAATGTAGCCCTTGCTGAGCAGCGCAAGCACGTCGAGCTCTCGGCGGGTGAGCCGGGCGAGGCCGGTTGTGCCACGCATAGCGGGAGGCTCCAGTAATCCTGTGAAATAGTGTTGCACGCGCCGGGAAACCTCCATCGTAGAGAGTTCGGTATTATCAACCGCGTTTTCCAGTGGTGCCAGCAAGCCCGAAGGCTCAACGCGATTCAGAAAGTAGACTCCCATACCTCCGGGGGTCGCCAGGAACAACTGATCGCTATCCACGTGAACCGAGTAAGTGAGGAGGGTGACGCCAGGACGGTAAGACGTCAGCGCATGACCGGCGGTAAGGCCGCAAGACTCGGTCAGCAGGTGATTGGCGAGAATGAGATGCGGCTGGCGATGCTTGATTACGCTTTGAAATGACTGCGGGGAATCGCAAGCGAAAACCACGAACCCCGCACATTGTTGGATAGCCCAAATCAGAGCCCGGCTCAGACCAGGGTCTGGTTCCAGCAGGACGACGGGGTGCATTGGGTTCTGGGCCGATGACTGAGTGTTGCCCGACAACTCCGGCTCCTGAAGGATGGTGTGCAAGGTCGTGTAGGTCCAGATGAGCGGTTTGGCCGACCACGCGAACCCCACGGTAACCTCTCGCGGGAACCGGCGACACGCCGCCGCCCAGCCATCGGCGATTATGGCCTGGTAAATCCGCCGGGCCTGGTCGGCGGCGGCATCCTGGTCAGAGGTTCCAAGCGGAAAGAACTGGGCCAGCCCGGCGTGCTCGATGCGCACCGTAAGGTCTGCGGCGGCGGCGTTGGGCGCCGGATGAAGATGGCGTCGCAGGAGCAACCGCTGCCGCCAGTAACGGACATCCGTTTTGTGGAATTCCCCGCTGTCCTCGCGGCAGGCCACATTCCGACGCAACGCGGCATCCCAGCCGTCGCCCAGGAGGGTTTCATGAATGAGCTTGGCTTCGGCAGCAGCCGCAGGTTTGGCACGAGCCCTCAGTGAAAACGTGTGACGCCGGCCGGCGTGTTGAATTCTAACGGACCAATGCCGGAGTTTGAAGCGGCGTCCGGCGCGGGTATAAGAATTCTTGAAAAGTCGTTGCTTCCAACAATGAATTGCCTGAGCGTCCGCCGGAACGCACTCGTCCCGCAGGTCGGTTCCGGGCTGGAGATTGCTTGGCCACTGCTTGAACATTAGCTCATCCAACGGTCATCGTCGGGGGCTGTCAATGTTTAACCGCGGACGCTGGCGATCAAGGGCCCATTTCACAAACCCTCTACGGGCATGGGGTTTTTGTCACCGGCGGTTCGCAAGAACGGAATGCCGCCTCCGGGCGAGGCGCTGGTTTGCTCTCTTCAGGGGGAAGCGGTCATATCGTCATGCCCCTTAAAGAAGGGGTTGTGAAAAATCAACGGGCAGGTAGGCTGACATTCCAACAGCAATCAATACCATGAAAACCAAACCAAGTCGCTGCCGCTGGCTTATCGTGGCCACGGTGAGCCTTTTTGCCTGCGCCTCTATGAGTCGCGCAGCGAGCTACGAATGGAATTTCAACGCCAGCAATCTTTCCACCACGCTCGGTAATGGCGTGATGAGCTACGCCGACGCCGAGAGTGGCACCTTGACGACCTTCGGCAACACCGGCGGCGGAGTGCCTAACATCAATGGCCAGGTGGCAGCCTATATGCACGTCCCGGCATTCGCCAATTTGGCCAACGGCTACCTCCTAAAGCTCAATGACAGCGCGCCGAATGGTGGGGGCGCCTACATCAATCAATACACTATCCTCTTTGACGTGTTTAGCCCGGGATCCCTGAACTGGACTCCGTTCTTCAACACGGCTCCCGACAACGCCAATGACGCAGACTTTTACCTCGCCGACGACGGGTCGCTGGGCATTGGCCCGCTGGGCTATTCCAGCGCCGGGGTCATAGCGGCTGATACCTGGTATCGCATCGCGTTTGCGGCGGACCTGGGCGCAGGCACGGCATCGTTCTATGTAAACGGAATTTCAGTTCACGACCGAACGGGCAGTTCACTGGTCGATGGAAGGTTCTCGGCCTACTCCAATCTGGATGTTGAACCCAGCTTCCTGCTCTTTAACGAAGGCGACACCAGCGGCCAATACACTCATGAACTGTATGTTAGCAGCGTTGCCTTTGCGGACCGGACGCTCTCGCAGGCGGAGATCCTCGCTTTGGGCGGGCCCAATGCCCAAGGCATCTTCGTAATTCCCGAACCTTCCGCCGTCAGCCTGGGACTGCTGGGACTGTTGACATGTGCGGGGCTGCGCTGGCGTCGGGTATTACCGCGGAGTTGAGTGAAGCCACCCGGAGTGTGTGGCGCGGCCAACCGTTTTGTCACACCCGAACCCGGGCGATGTGGCGGAGGCGATGTCAGGACCCGGCCCAACCCGGGCCGCTTCGATGATTTTGCAGAATCTCATCTTCACAGAGCTAACCAAACAGACGGACGAACATGAAGTACTGGATGAATCTTCGCCCCGCGGCGTTGCTGGCGATGGGCGTGTTTCTCGGATACGGCGCTCACGCCGACACGATTGTTGACTTTGAGTCACATCCGGCCGGTCAAGGGCAAAACGTCGTTATCATTCAATCGTTCGGTGACAATGCCGCAGTCTCGAGCGCGGGCGTCACGGTGGCCGGGTTTGGAACGCCGAACGTGGGCTTGACGTGGCAGACGAAGCCCGTAACAGGCGGGGCCGCACGATGGGATTTTTACATCGACAGCGTCTGGGCGGCCGGTCAGTTGGACAACTCGGACATCGGTGACCGCCATGAGGTGAGCTTTACTCCCAACGCCTCACAGGCGGCGGTGGTCATCAAGTCCTTCACCTTCCACCCCTATTATTATTCCACCGAGCGCTACACTTACGAAGTGAGTGTGCTGGCTGGAGAAACGGTGGTGAGCGGTCCGTTGACCGTGACGTTCATTTCCGAAGCCGTGAAGGTGCCGGTGAGCGTCAATTACACCGGAAGCCCGGGCCAGGCATTGACATTGCGCCTGGCACGAGTGGCTTCCACCCTGGGCGACTTCGAGACTGAAGGCGGCAATGCCAATATCGCGATGGATGATCTTGCCTTTGCGCAGTTGCCGGAAAGTGTGTTTTCGGTCGGACCTCAGGTTGTTGGTGTCACACCTGCAAATGGCCAAGTCAGCGTGGCTCCTGATGGCGCGTACCGGGCGACGGTCACTAATCAGACCACCGCCATCGTTACCGATTCGATTCAGTTAAGACTTAACGGCAGCCTGGTGTCGCCCGCACCAACGATTTCCCAAGCGGATGATTTGACCACTGTGACCTTCGCGTTGACGTCGGTCCTGCCAAGCGGTTCCACCAATCACTATACCCTCATCTACAAAGACAACAGCGCGCCGGCCCAAAGCTTTACAAATGAGGTTCAGTTTGTGGTGGCGGCCTATGTGGACCTCAAATTGCCGGCACCGATTGTGTTTGAAGACTTCGACAGCACGCCCGAAGGCAGCCTGCCCGCTGGGTGGACGGCCGTGAGCCCGGACACCTTCAGAAACGGGGCTTCCGAACCAGCTCTGAATTTTGGCAACCTGGACTCAGCCGCGTACACCAACTGGACCACAGTGGAAGTGTCGCGGTTTGCCGGCACTTTCGACACCTACAGCCAATTGTACAATGGACAGACCCAACCGGCGGGCTACGCGGAGGATTACCAGCGCGTGCTGTCGGTCAATCCCTCCAACGTGGTCAATGGCAAGTTCATCCGCAACCTGGCTAGTGGCCGGATGGCGTTTGCCAACTCCGGTTATCGCAACGATGCGCTCGGGCAGGTATTATACTTGTTTTCGCCGGATTTCGATCTTACGGGCAAGACCAATGTCCATCTTGCCTTTCACAGCATTTGGGAGCAGAACCAGGACAGCATCGCCGCGGTGGAATACTCGATTGACAGCGGCGCCACCTGGCTGCCGATCGTTTATTTGGTCGAGACGGCGGATGTTTTCACGAACCCGGACAGCACTATTGACTCCATGTTGACACTGTCAACCAGCCACCCGGAAGGATTTCAGGCAGTGGCCACGTACTACAATCCGGACACCATGGTCACTGAGGGCGGGTATTATGGGGCTTTCATCGGTGTGGATATGGGCCGTTGGTTCGCCCTTGGCGACTACATCAGCCCGCGGTTGGATGACAATCCCATAGCGTCGAAGCGCGTGGAACTGTTCCCCCTGCCCGAAGCGGATAATCAACCGAAGGTCCGTCTGCGTTTTGCGCATGCCGGCACGGATAGCTGGTATTTCGGCATTGATAATGTGGGACTCTACAGCCTGGGCGCGTCCGAGATGCGGATCAACAGCATCGTCCGCGACGGCGCCAATGTGACCATCTCCTGGGACGGTGCGCCCGGCGTCAAACTCCAGAAAGCTGCCAGCCTCAGCAACCCCAACTGGCAGGACGTTCCCGGCAGTGACGGCGCCAGCAGCAGCACCGATGCAATTTCCGGTGTACAGGCGTACTATCGCCTGATCGGGTCCAACTGAATCCGCGCCCCGTTGCTAACGTCGCGCTTCGGAGACATCCCCGGTCGAGGACTGACGAGTCTCATCCCGATAGGGCCTTTTCTAGTTTCAATCCCACGTCAGAGTTTGCGGGGCGGGTGACTTTCTGGTTTATTGAGTTTATGGCGAAGGTGTCCCTCGAACTGATCGGGCGTTATTGTGACCGGGAGTTGCGAATCGCGGAGATTCAGGATTACGGTGGCGCGGTGAATGGGCTCCAGGTGGCCAACCGTGGAATGGTTTCGCGGATGGCTGCCACCGTGGATGCCAGCTTGGCGACAGTGCGGTTGGCGATTGAATCGGGCGCTAACCTGTTAATTGTTCACCATGGCCTGTTTTGGAGCCCAACGCATCCCTGGACGGGACGGCGCTACGAGTTGCTTCGGCTGCTGCTGGATCACGACCTGGCTGTTTACAGCGCGCACCTGCCGCTGGATCTGCACCCGCGGCTCGGGAACAACGCGCTGCTCTGCGCCGCGATGAAATTGAAGGGGTTGAAGCCCTTTTTCGAAAGTCATGGACAGCCGATTGGTTTTCAGGCCCGGGCAAACCTATCCCGAGCGGAATTGGTCCGGCGGCTTGCGGCAGCCACCGGTGCGGAACCACGTGTGCTGCCTGGCGGTCCGGAAACATGCCGGTGCATTGGGGTGGTTACCGGCGGGGCGGGCGGCGACCTCAAAGCGGCATCGGCTGAAGGCGTTGATACGTTCGTGACCGGTGAGGGACCTCATTGGACCTACGCCATGGCCGAGGAATTAGGCATCAACGTGCTTTACGGCGGACATTACGCCACCGAGACGTTTGGAGTGAAAGCGTTGGCCACCGAACTGAGTCGCAAATTCAAATTGCCCTGGCAGTTTCTCGATCATCCCACAGGATTGTGAGCACGGGTAGAGAGGCGCCTATGAGTACAATGTCAACAATTCGCGCTATCTTGGCGAAACACCCTTGGCCGAGCAGAGCGGTTTCGCCGCAAGCGCCGCCGCACTGGAGTTGTGTGGCTCCGGGCGGATTAAGAACCAGGCCGGGCCTGCTGTCATGAATCGAGCGATTTTTCTGGACCGCGACGGCACCATCATTGAGGAGCGGAATTATCTGAGCCGCCCCGAGGAGGTGGCTTTCCTGCCCGGCGCGGGCGCGGCGCTGAAGCGGTTGAGCGATGCCGGTTTCAAGCTGCTTGTGGTGACCAACCAATCCGGTGTCGGGCGCGGCTACTTTACTCTCGAGAACGTGGACCGGGTGAATGCGCACATCGCCGAGCATTTGGCGCGAGAGGGAGTGCGGTTCGAGAAGGTGTATATTGCCCCGGAAGCTCCGGACCAACCCAGCCGCGGGCGCAAGCCTTTGCCTCAATTCCTGTTTGATGCGCGCGATGAGTTCGACCTTGACCTCGGCGCCAGTTACATGATCGGCGACAAGCTCATCGACCTTGAGTGCGGCTGGAACGCGGGGGTGCGGCAGAGCATCCTCGTCCGGACCGGCTACGGCGCCAGGGCGGAACGCGAAAACCCCGACCGGCTGGAGAAGGCTGTCGTGCTCGATGACCTCTCCGCGGCAGCAAGCTACATACTTGGCGCTCGGTCAAGTAAGACACCCTCCCCTGCCCCATGAACGCAAATACGCAGAGCCTTTCTTTCAGGGTTGGGTGTCTGATGCTGGCGCTCGGCTGCCTGGCCCGAATCCCCGCTTTGGCTGCGGATCGATATGTGCGTCATGCCACTTGGGTGGACACGGTATGCTCGGCGCGCGAGGCGCTGCGCGATTCCGGTTTGTCCCGGGGCGACCAGGCCAAGAGCCGATTGGAGATCGTGCGGCGGATCCAGGTAGATTTCCCGGTCGTGTCGGACTGGTTCGCGCAGGATTCGGACCGGAACCCCGCCTTCTGCCTGGATGCGGCAAATCCCCTCGATACGCTGCGTCAACCGATCGAGAAGGCGATTGAGGGAGCCGGCCCAAGCGGCGCCGGCCTGCGGGCCGACTTGGACCGTCTGGCTGGAGCCACTGGCCCGGATGCGGACCGGCGCTGGCTTGATCTGTATTTCCGGGCGTGCGAAGCACGCCGGGCGTATCGCTTGCAGACGGTATTAGCCGAGGCGCCCCGCGTGGTTTTTGCCAAGCGCCGCACCGTGCGGCCTTCCTTCTTCGCTTACACCGAAGGCCAGTCCGATGCCCAAAACGAACGGCATTTCCGGCCCGGATCAGAACTGTGCGTGTTCGAAATGGAGGGGCTCTATGCCCAGGAGCGAACCCTGGTGGCGGATCCCACAGGTGCGATACGTGACCCGGCGGTTTCCTGGGATGGCCAGCGTGTGGTGTTCGCCTGGAAGAAAGCACTCGACGACGATGATTACCACCTCTACGAGGTGACCGGGGCGTCCGGCGAATGCCGTCAGATCACCTCCGGAGCGGGGTTTGCCGATTACGAACCGGCGTTTCTGCCGAATGGCGATCTGATCTTTTCCTCCACACGCTGTGTGCAAACCGTCGATTGCTGGTGGACGGAAGTCAGCAACCTCTACTCCTGCGGTCCGGACGGGCGGTTTCTCAGGCGTCTGACCTTTGACCAAGTGCACGCCATCTTTCCTCAAGTGATGGACGACGGCCGCGTGATCTACACCCGGTGGGATTATAACGACCGCGGCCAGATTTTTCCGCAGCCGCTCTTCCAGATGGCGGCGGATGGCACGGGCCAAACCGAGTTTTACGGCAACAACTCGTGGTTCCCCACCACGATCGCTCACGCGCGGGGGATTCCCGGCACGGAAAAGGTCCTGGCCATTCTGTGCGGCCATCACAGCGCCCAGGCGGGCAAGCTTGCGATTATCGATCCCGCGTTGGGCCGGCAGGAAAACAGCGGCGTCCAACTGGTCGCTCCCGTGCGACCAACCCCAGCGGAACGCATCGACTCTTATGGTCAGGATGGCGAGCTCTGGCAATACCCCTACCCGCTGAACGAGCGGGAATGCTTCGTAGCCTACGCGCCGCTCGGGTGGGATCAGCCCGAGCGCTTCCAAGGCGACGCAGCATTTGGGATCTATTGGATGGATGTGGACGGGAACCGCGAACTGCTGGTCAGCGATCCGCGCATGCCCTGCAGCCAGCCAGTGCCGCTGGCTCCGCGGGCCCGTCCGCCCGTGCGGCCCAGTATGGTGGATTATACCCTTAACCATGGCGTGTTTTACCTTCAGGACATCTACGCCGGCCCAGGCCTGGCAGGAGTGGAGCGTGGGTCGATTAAGAAATTGCGCGTGGTGGCCCTGGACTTTCGCGCGGCGGGAGTCGGCAATAACGGCAGCGCCGGGCCCGGCGGAGGCGCGTTGATCAGCACCCCCATCTCCATTGGCAACGGTTCCTGGGACGTGAAGGTGGTATTGGGCGAGGCCGAGGTCTATGAGGATGGCTCAGCGATGTTCACCGTGCCGGCGCGGACGCCGGTGTACTTCCAGGCACTCGATAAACGGGGATATGCGGTTCAAACGATGCGGAGCTGGAGCACGTTGCAGCCCGGGGAGACCTTTGCCTGCATCGGCTGCCACGAGCACAAAAGCCAGGTGCCGGCAACAACTGGGTACGGATTGTCCCTGGCCATGACCGCGGGAGTGAAGGACCTCCAGCCCTTTCACGGGCCAGCGCGTGGCTTCAGTTTCCTGAAGGAGGTCCAGCCCATTCTGGATCGGCACTGCACCCGGTGTCATAATGACCGGTCGCCCGTGGAAGCCCTGGCTCAAGGTAAACGCCGACCGCCGCTGCGGGAGAACCAATCGGAACCGCCGCCCTTAGCCGGCACTCCGGATTCCGAGGAAAGGGCGTTCAGTTTGCTCGGGCAGATGACCAAGGACCCTTCCGCCAAACGGCACTGGACCGATTCCTATCTGCTGCTGACCGATGCCCTGCCCGATCACTCTGAAGATGGGGCCGGCTCGTTTCGGGGGAATCCTGAAAATGAGCTCGTTACCTGGATCGGTTCCCAGTCTGTTCCGGAAATGCTGCCTCCCGGCCAGGCTGGCGCCATCACCAGTGGTTTAATGACCCTGCTGGACCAAGGCCACAAAGGGGTCGAGCTGTCTCGCGCCGAAATGGAAACCATCGCCTGCTGGATCGACCTGCTCGTCCCGTATTGCGGTGACTACCTGGAGGCCAACGCCTGGAATGACGAGGAACTGGCCAAATACCAACGCTACGCCGCGAAACGCCAGCGCATGGCTGACCTGGAGCAGGAGAATATTCGAGCGCTGGTCAAAAAGCTGGAAACTATGGCCGCAGCCCGCCCGTGATTGAAACACCCGTTCACTAAAGCCGGTCCCAGACCGGCGCTCGTGAACCGGCTCACCTCGGCGTCGCCTTTGGCCAGGCCAGGGGCACGCCGTCACGCACCAGCAGATTCTGATACTCGCGCAGCAGGTTGGCCTTGGCCCGGACTTCGCGTGGCAGGCTCTTCTTGCCCAGGCAGAAAGCCGCCAGAGCGCCCACCGCTTCCCCAATGTTCCATTCCACGGGATGCAGCCGATAACAACCGTTCGTGATGTGCGTCACGCCCAGATTCTTGCAGGCGGCCAGCAGGTTCTCCACACGTCGAGGGATCAGTGACCCGAGGGGGATTTGGAACGGCAGCGAACTGATATCGATATAGTTGTCGCCACCCGTGCTGGGATGCAAATCAATCCGGTAGCTCCCGATGCCCACCGAGTCTTTATACTCCTCCGCTTTCACTGTGGTCCGCGTGGCTCCGGTCGCTTGCATGCGAGCCTCGGTGCCAACATGCTGCTCGACGACGGTCACCTCGGCCAGGATCCGGCGGCTTTCTCGGATGTAAGGATACTTCGCCATGCCATCCTCCGTGCCGACGATGTCGGGCCGCAGGCGCAGTCCCTTCCAGCCGGTACCGCCGTCAGGGCGCGGGGCCTCGGTTTGGAGCCAATACATCAGGCAGAGGCTCAATTCTTTGGACCCCTGAAGATGCCTTGCCGCATCCGCTTCAGAAACTTCGAAGGGATTCCCAAGCAGGTAATCATTCTGTGGCCAGTTTACCAGGGTGACATCCCCGGCGTGGGTGCCTGGCACATAATTCTTGCGGTCCACGATCCGGCGGTAGAGGAAGAATCCGCCCGCATTCTCGGCGTTGAATCCATAGTCCCTCGGCTGGAGGGTTGCAGGGTTGGAATAGACGAAACTCAGGAGCTTTCCAGGCCAGGGTGGCTTGATGTCTGGAACATAGTCACGCCAGAAGGTATAATTGCCCGGCTTTTCGATCGTATGGTCTTCCCCGTGCAGGTACTCCATCGGGAAGCACCAGGTGAAGGCTTGCATGTTGTGCGGCGCGGCGTTCTCCGGTGCGTGCGGTTCGCCGGTGTCTTTGCGGCTCTCAGCGCCCGTCACGTATTCGGTTTTGGTCAGCGGCAACAGGTCACCCATTTCGGTGGCATCCACAAACCATGGAGCGCGTAAGATCAGGTCATTGCCCGTCTCCAGACTCCGGACCAGGACGCTCGACACGCGGTCGCCGGAAGTTTCGGCGGAAACGGCGCGGTGTCGCAGCAGAATGCGCACACGCGTGCCGGCCACATACGGTGCCAGCATTTCCTCCAAGACCGCCAGTGCCGCCCGGGGCTCGTGGCAAAGCCGTGACACCGAGCCATTGCCAGGATTCAAATACGGATTGGCACGCGCTTCCGCCGTCAACGGAAAATTGCGGCGATAATAATCCCGAATACGTTGCCTCAATTCGAGGTAGGTACGGGTGCCACCAAAGGTCTCGATCCAGGGGTTCTCGTCCGGGGGGACGGCCTGCGACGTCAACTGTCCGCCGATCCAATCGGTTTCCTCGGTCATAATGACCCGGGCGCCATTTCGAGCAGCAGCCAGCGCTGCAGCGCATCCCCCTAGTCCGCCGCCAATAATCACCACATCCGCCGCCAGTTCCTTGGGAGTCCATAGCAATCGACTCGTGGGCGAGGGGGTCGCCTGGACTTGGGCTTGGAGAATGGTGGGACCAACCGCGGCGACCGGGGCCGCGAGGCTGATACCTTTGAGAAACGTTCGTCGAGGAATGCCAACTCGGTTCATGCGCAATAATCTCAGGAAAATCACCAGTTCAAACAATGCAAAAAAGAGGAAAAGAACAAACACCATTGATGGTCCATCGCTTCAAAAAGTCCTTTGGCAAATCCCCGTCTCGAAAAAAATATATCAAAAAAGATTGACGGCAATTTGGATTCGGGTAAAAATTCTCCAAAGTTAGCAAACTAGCACAGTCGTGGTAGAAGCATTCTGCCCTAAGTTAATTCGTTTAGTTATCAGGAGAAAACTTATGAAGAAATTGTTTGTGTTGACAGGAGTTCTCGCACTCGCGAGCGCAGCCAGTGCCCAGGTTTTGCTCTACGACAATTTTGACGGCTACGCAGACCAGGCGGCCTTTGGAGCGGCGTGGAATGTTGGGGTGGTTGGGGGTGGCACAACCCTGTCGTTGGACCAGTCCTACAGTGCGAGTCAATCAGTCTTGCAGGGCGTGGCCGCCCAGCAGAGCGCCAGGGACTTCACACCGACCTCTGGCTCAAATGCGCAGCCACTTGAATGGTCGTTCCGTTTTTATGACTCAACCCAGGAGGCCAACCTGCGTCAATTCGCGACCATTCGCGACAATTCTCCAGCGCTTGCGCAGCTTGTGGCAATTGGCGCTTACAATGATTCGACCTTGACGAAGAACCTGTTCACCGGCCTCTCGGTAACGGCGGCTGATCTGAACACATACTATGCCTGCCGTGTGGCGTTCGCCCCCGGACCCAACTGGTTCATTTTGAATACCGAGGGTGTACCTACTCGCAGCACCGGTTGGCATGAGTTGAAGGCCGTGTTCTCGGACACGACAGTGGATTTATACGTGGACGGCGTTCTCGGCATGGCCGATATTCAATACGCGTCTGCGGCTGGAGCCATAACGTTTGATCGCGTCACAGTCGGATCAGGTCTGAGTTCCGCGAACGGCGTGGCTTATTATGATGACGTGTTGGTTCAGTTGGTGCCGGAACCCTCGAGCTTCGCTCTCGCGGGGTTGGGCGCTGCTGCGCTCCTGATCTTCCGCCGGCGCCAGTAAGCGCAAGCTCCCCTTTTATGCAAAAGCCGCTCGTGAGAGCGGCTTTTTTTTGATCCCGGGCAAGGTCCGGCAAGGCGCCCAGACCAACTCGGGTTCGGATAAGGCATCTGTGAATTGGGCTTGCCGTTCGTCAACATTTCATTGGTGGGGGCCTCATGCCCAAGAGTGCCCCCTGCAGTTTGGAGATCGACAATCTCCGTTTCCGCAAAGGTAATCCCGGCACCAGAGCCGGAAATCCGTGCATTTTGAGGGCATGCTCCGCTGACACGGTCTTGACGATTAGTATTTCGTTTATACAGTTAAGGTTGAGCGGAGACAGTGTCATTTTTATGAGCACCTTGGAAAAACATCACTTTCAAGCAGAGATTCAACAATTGTTGGATATCGTCATCCACTCTCTTTACACGGATAAAGAGATTTTTGTGCGCGAGTTGATCTCGAATGCCGCGGATGCGTGTGAGAAGTTGCGATTCACCCAGGCGAGTGGCCAACCGGTTTACCAAGCGGAGACGGCCCCGGCGATTTCTATCAGCGCCGATGACAAAGAGAATACCATCACCTTTACCGACACCGGAATCGGCATGACCCACGGTGACCTGGTGGAAAACCTGGGGACGATAGCCCACTCGGGCACCAAGGCCTTCCTGAAGCAACTGGCGGAGGAACGCCGACCGGACGCAAAGCTGATCGGGCAGTTTGGTGTGGGTTTCTATTCGGCCTTCATGGTTGCCGACCGCGTCACGGTGTTTAGCCGCGCCGCGCAAGCGGACGAAACGGGCTGGCGATGGAACAGCGAGGGGGCCAATGGTTATGAACTGGAGCCCGCCGCCGACCTGCCGCGCGGGACGAAGATCGTGCTGCACCTGAAGGACGACGCGAAGGACTTCGCCAAAACCGCCACCTTGGAGCACATCATAAGGCGCTACTCAAATTTCGTTCAGTTCCCCATCGAGCTAAACGGGCAGCGGTTGAATACCGTCCAGGCCATCTGGACGCGCAGCCCGGCTGAGGTGAAGGAGGAAGAATACAACGAGTTCTACGAGTACGTTGGGCACGATCAGGACAAGCCATTTTACCGCTTACATTTCACCTCGGACGCTCCGCTGGCCATCCAGGCACTGGTCTTTGTGCCACAGCGCAATTTCGAGACCTTGGGGATGGGTCGCATCGAATCGGAAGTTAACCTCCATTGCCGCAAGGTCCTGATCCAGGCTCGTGCCAAGAACCTGTTTCCCGAGTGGCTCCGCTTCCTTAAAGGAGTCGTGGACAGCGAGGATCTGCCGCTGAACATTTCGCGTGAGACCATGCAGGACAGTGCGCTGCTGCAGAAGCTCAACCGGGCCCTCACCGGCCGTTTTCTGAAGTTTCTGGATGAGCAATCCCGAAAGGATCCGGATACCTACGACCGGTTCTATTCTGAATACCAGCGATTCCTTAAAGAGGGGGTAGCGACGGATTTTGCCCACCGTGAAGCACTGGGCAAGCTGCTGCGTTTCGAGAGTTCCACTACCGAGAAAGGGAAACGGACGTCACTGGCAGAATACGTACAGCGCATGGGCACGGACCAAAAGGAGATCTATTACCTGCTAGCCCCCAACCGCGAAGCGGCGGAAAACAGCCCTTACTTCGAAGTATTCCGCCAGCGGAAGCTCGAAGTGCTGTTCCTGTTTGATCCTTGGGACGAGTTCGTGATGGAGCATCTCCACGGGTTCGAGCAGAAGACGCTACGCGCGGCGGAGAAAGCGGAACTGGGAATTGAAGGCGCCAGCCAGGAAGGCGCGCTGCCGGAAGCGCAGGCCAAAGATCTCGCTCAGTGGCTCAAGCAAACTCTGGGCGACCGCGTCAACGAGGTGCGCGTATCCCAGCGCCTGGTCGACAGCCCGGCCGTAGTGGTGGATAGTGACAAGTTCATGACCTCAACGATGCGGCGGATACTCAAGGCTGCTGCGGCCAGCGCTAAGGAAACCGACGGCCCACCACCGGCCAAGCCGGATCTTGAGATCAACCCGCGGCATGCGATCATCGCGCGGCTCGCAGAGCAGCGAGAAGCCAATCCAACCCTGGCAGCCAAGGTGGCCGAACAGGTGCTGGACAACGCGCGGGTGGCTGCCGGGTTGTTGGAAGATCCTCAAGCCATGCTGAAGCGACTTAACGAGCTCCTGGAACAGGTTCTGACTACCAAGTAACCCCTAATGTCTGATCATGTCCGTCCAAAAACCACCGAGAATTTCCCGAAGCCGTCGTCAGCCGAGCCAAGAGTCGGTGGCAGCGGCAGTCAGGCCTGAGAGTGGCGGATCCACTCGGGAGTTATCGCTGCCTCCGGTAGCTGCCACAGACCTGCCTGGGCTCTCCGTTTCGACTATCTCCATTCCCGAAACTGACCGCTCACGGCGACTGGAAGAGTTCAAACCATCCGTGCGACTGGGCAAGATCTTCATGCGCAACCAAATGACCGTGTTGGGCGATTTGCACGGCCTTTTGATGCGGGATTTCCGCCGTTTGGCGGGATGTGGTCGAAAAAGCTCGGTTGAACTCCAGCACCTTGTCCATAGCGCAGGAGGCACACTGGTAGTTGAGCAACGGCCAGCGTCACCGCGCAAGACACCTGCTGGAGCACCCCTGCGTGCCTTGTCCGTGCCACCTCATCTACACGCCATCAACGCCTTTGATTTGCCCCTGTCCCACCGGGCGGAGAATGTTCTGCGTAAAATCGGCGTCCGGCAACTGGGCGATCTGGACGGGATAAACCCGCAGCAACTGCTGGCGATCAGCGCCTGTGGACAAGGGACTATTCGGGAAATCCAGCGCCTGTTGGCGAAGGCGCGGACCGGAGCTTATTTGCTCCAAACGGACAAGGAACTAAGCCGGAGCGCTTTGCTCGAATACCTGGACTCGCTACTGCTGCACCTGCGGTCGCGTGAGAACGAGTTCATTCAACTTCGGTTTGGGAGTGAACCCGACACCATCCACACCCTCCAGGCCGTAGCCGACCGTTTCGGTATCACTCGGGAGCGGGTGCGCCAGGTTGTGCAAAGCGGGCTGCAGCGGATCTCCCGCCGGGGCGGGCTGCGTTTAAAGCGTGCCTTGGATCGCCTGGCCAAAAACTATTCGAGTCCAAAAAACGTTCTCACACCGGAAAGATTGGCGGCAGGAACTCCCTCTCCCTGGCCTTTTCGGCATGATGCGATCTTCTTTCTCCATCTCCTGGCCGCGCTACGGCCCGGCATCGTGACCCAAGTGCCCGACCGGGTGAAAGTCACGGTGTGGACGCGCAACCAGCCGCCGGAGTTGCATTAAGCTGAGAATCCCCTTCTCCGGGATTACTGTCCGGAGCTGCTGCCACCACCACTGTTTCCGCCGCCGCCCTGGCCGGCTCCGAAGCCAGTGGTTCCGGAAGCGGTGCTTTGGGTTTGCCTCTGGTTGTTGGCCCGGGTTTCCAGCGGGTCAGTCCAAGAGGAGCTGCTGCCGGAGGAGGAGCGCGTGGTGGTACCATCCTTCTGGAACAGATCCTGAAGAACCTTTGCGACTTCCTGCACACTGGCGTTCTTAATCGAAAAGACCTTGACGGTCTGTTTGTGGGCAGGGTCGGTATCCAACTGGCGAATGACATCGGCGATTTTGGTCATGAGTTCGGCAGGAGCGCTAACCGCGATCGAGGATGTTCGGGCATCGCCCACAGCAAGCATTTGCTGTCCCTTTTTCAGCCGCGCACTGGAGGTAGCAGAGCCAACAGGGCTGGCCGAACTGCCACCAGGGAACCCCATTCCCGGTGGCGAGCCCGGCCCGCCCATGCCCCCAGGGGCAGCGAAGGGGAGACTGCCCATGCCTGTTGGCTGGGCACCGCTGGTGGATTGTTCCTGGGGGAAAAGCTGGGTTAGAAGATCCGCCAATTCCAGCGGGTCAGCGTTTTTCAGCGTAAACAGGCGCACCGCAGTGACGGCTTCAGAGCCACCGTCGATCGCCTGAATGACTTCGGCGATTCGGCGGATACTGCCCTGGGTATCCGTCATGACGATGGTGTTCGCGGATTCGTTGGCGGTGAGAATGGCGTGGGAGGAGACCAACGGTTGGATATCTTTGAGTAATTGGGCCGCTTCCACGAAGCGCACCGGGAGAATCTGGGTGACCAGTTCCTGGTCGTCGGGTATAGCCTGCGGGTCGCCGCCAACTTTTACCGGAAGGGCGTGGGTCTTGGCTTCGTCGCGGTTGATGATGGTGAGCACCTGGCCTTTGCGGATGGCGGCGTTGCCGTTTTTCAGCAAGGCGGCGTTCAGGAGGTGAAATGCTTCCTCCCTAGTGACCGGGGTTTCGCTCCAGAGATCGATCGTGCCGCGCGGCTGGACTTCGGCATCGATGGTAAACCCGGCAGCATCGGACAGGTATTCGAGTACCATGGCGATGGGTGCGCCGCGGAAGTTCAGGCGGAGTTCATTGGGACCGTAATTCGACTCAGACCCGGCCTGCAGCTCCGCCGAATCGGCCGATGAAGGCGGCTGGGCGTGGGCTTCCGTCACTGCGTTTGTCAACGTGGCGACGGCGCCATGATCGATATCAGCGCGGGCCCACGGTGACAGCAGCAGGATCAAGACCGGGATCACACTTGCGAGAGTCGTTTTCATATCACGCCGCTTTTCTTTGTCGGTCAGCCCCAGTGCAGCAGGATGGCCAGCATGATGAACAGGCAGGCTATGACCCAGCCGGCGACGGCCAGGCGGAACAAAGTTTCCGTGCGCCGCAGGATTTCCGCTTCGGTGTCAGGGCAATCCGTCCCGGGCAGTTTCATGTGCCGCAAGGTTTGCAGGTTCATATTGTTGCGGGCCGCTTGCCCTTCCGGGAGGCAATCTCCCAGGACCTGGCTATCGACCACGCCGGAAACCTAGCACAGGAAACCTTAAGAGAACGTGAAGGGGACACAATAGACGGAAATAATGGCGACGACAAAATGGGCTGTTGACCGGCTGTGGCGGGCATTGATAGGCTCCCCCACCCTGTGAGAAACCGGGGCGAGCAATATGCGACACACCATTTCTGTTTTAGTGGAAAATAAATTCGGCGTGCTGACGCGCGTGGCCGGGCTGTTTAGCGGGCGTGGCTACAACATCGATAGCCTGAACGTGGCGCCGACAAACGACCCCACCGCCTCGCGCATGACCATCGTCACCCGAGGCGATGATGCCACCCTGGAGCAGATCGTGAAGCAACTTCGCAAGCTCGCCAACGTGATGCAAGTGCTGGACTTCCGCGAGCATGAATACGTGGATCGCGAGCTCGCGCTGGTGAAAGTGAGTGTGGACTCCAAAACCCGGGCTGAGGTGATGCAAATCACGGATATTTTCCGAGCCAAAATCGTCGATGTGCAGCCAAAAACCCTGACCATCGAAATCACGGGAGACGAATCAAAATTGGAAAAGTTCCTCGAGTTGATGAAGGCCTTCGGGATTCTCGACCTCACCCGGACGGGCCGGGTGGCAATGCCTCGGAAGTAAGATCCCGGGCAGCTCCGGCACTGGTCAGCACTCCTCTCGGCGCGGCTCGGTCCAACCGAGCCTCATTTCCGCCTCGTTGGCTTCGTCGCAGGCTTGAGGGTCACAACTTCAGGCTGAACAGGCGTAAGCCCATTGGCCGGTTGGTCACCGTATCCTGAATGAGGTTTACCTCCCCCCAGCCGTACCTAGCCGGCGCCTGCGGGTTGAGAAACTGGATTGGCTTGTCCACCTTCAGTGCGTCGAAGATCACTCCGCCGAGCTTAAGGCCCAGGACGGTTACGCTTCGATCCGGCTCGAGCACTCTGTCCGCATCGGACAATTTAAAGTCCGAGACTAGATCATGCGCCTCAGTTGCGGCCGATGGCGCTACCTCGGACTGAGCCAATGCCGCCGCCCCGCTGACGAGCAGGATCGTCACTGCCGTCACACCGTAACCACGTCTCGCATTCATAACACTCCTTCCTTTTCTTTACCCACAACATACCCCCAAACCGCCCCATTTCACCCAGTTTTTCCTGTCGAACCTCTCAATGATGCGACTGGGCCGCCCGGCTTTGACGCAGCAGCCGGCTGATTTCCCTGTCGATCGCCTCAATACGGCTGGGGTCCAACTTGTTGCGGGTACGCCGAGCGGACAGGTCGGCAACCCGGTCGCCGTTTTCGGTCGCCAGGCTGTACCAGAGGTAGGCCTCCTCATAGTCGAGTTTGACCGTGAAGCCGTCGGTGAGGCGTTCGCCCAGAGTGGTCTGAGCGAGCACCAGTCCGTTCGTGGCAGCTTGCCGGTACCATCCCAGGGCTTCCACCGGTTTTCCGTGATATTCGTAATATCGGCCGACTTTGAATTGGGAACTCGCGCACCCATTCGTGGCTTCCTGTAGATACCATTTCAAAGCTTCCAGTTCGTTCTTGTCTACCCCTTGGCCCCTGGCGTACATGTCTGCAACCCGGCAACCGGTGTGGGGTTCTTTTTGTCCCGCCGCCTTGATCAGCCATTTAAATGCTTCAGCTTCGTCCTTATCCACGCCGCGACCCTCGAGGTAGATCCTGGCAAGGCTGAATTGGGCTTGGCCATGCCCCCGTTCGGCGGCATACAGAAAGTACTTTCGCGCTTCCAGCAATTCCTCCGGTTTGGCGGCGGACTGCATAATGAAATTGGCCCGCGCAAACGCCCCCGCAGGGTCCGTCGGCGGTCCAACTTTGGTGAGCAGTGCCCGGAGCTCGTTCTCAATCGCCGGTTTCACCACCGGTTCCCAATACTTGGTGAGAATAGGCCAGAACGCCTCGACGGGGGGACGGTTCCTGCCCTGGCGCAGGGACTCCGCCATTTCGGTGAGAAACCGCGCGGTCTCCGGCTTGACTAGTTGAACCATCGCTTCGAGGTCCGAGCTTTTGAACCGACTGAACAACGTGAGCGCGTTGCTCGAAACCTGGCCAGCCACTACGGTTGGGTCCAACAGGGTTTCCAGGTCCCGCCGCAGCGCCTCTGGAGACAGTTGCTCCAGGCTGCGCCGGACAAACCGCTCGGACAGGGGTGCGTTCACCCGGGCCAAAAGCGTAGCTGCCGCCCAACTGCCCAACGGGCCCACTTCCTCCGAGGTCAGCAGTTTCTGCAATTCCACGGGGGTGTATTTGCCCTGGTTTGCGAGCGTGAACCCCGTCTCCCGCGTCAGCACCCAGGGCCAGGTCCCCCGCGGCCAAATCAGGTCGCTCTCGCTTACCACCCATGCCCCGATTATGCCGAGCAAGTGCTGCATCGACGGGAGCGCAGGGTCCAGGCTCATGGGAATCGTGAAGCTGTCCCGGTCGTCCACCGCCGAGGATTCGCCCTGCCCATCCACGGCTTGGTTATACAGGGCTTCAAAACCCGAGAAGCATTCCGCCAGGTCCTTCTTTCCGAGTGCAGCTTTGACCTTCGCTACCGTTGACCGTAGATTGGGCAAGCCCTTTTCCCACGCAAGCCGTTCTTCCGGGGGTTTGTCCTCGAAAAACTTCTCGATGAGAAACGGTGATTCAAGGACTGCAGACTCGAGCAGGTCCGTGGCGCAGAAACCCAGCAGCGAGCTTAAGGGGAACTCCGACTGGTGTTGGTTTTGAAAGCCCGCGGTCGCCTTCGCAATCTCGGCACTCACGCGCGCATATCCCCCCTCCTCGAAACGGAGTTGTAGGTTCACACTGGCTGCATTCGTTTTTACAACCAAGGAGGCCTGCAACAACCGCCCAGTCTCCACGTCGATCTTGACGTCGAAAGGAAGCCCGGTTTCCGGGTCCAGTCTGGCGCTCAACACGCCGTCTTCCACCTTGAATCGCTCTTCATCGTCATGAGCGAACGCGAGGAACCTGGAGGGTGCAAATCTAAAGGTCCAATCTACTGCCTTGTCAGATGTCACGGAAGAGAACCCGGCACCTAAGGACAGCGTAAACCTCTCTTCAATCCCTGGTTCCGGCTCAGGAAGCAGGGAGGCGAAGGCTTTAATGGACATCTTATCCGGAAAGAGGAGCATCTGCCGCCGCCAACCGGAATACATGCCTAACTGCTCGGAAAGGACGGTCGCATAAAGGACGCGGGGGGGACCGTTCAAAACGGGCGCATGCACCAACAACGCCAGCCCCGACCGGGACAATACCAGTTCGGCGAGGAAGGACCCTAACCCGGAGGACTTGGGCAGGTCCGCTGCGCCGGTCAAAACCAGGTCGTCCGGGCCTCTATCCAGCTCATTGAGGCGCCGGCACAGTTTGAGCATCACCGTTTCGTTGGTGGTGAGCGGCACCCGCAACGGGGACGCGTTCATCAGGTCCTCGAGTTTGAAACTGAGCTTGAATTTGCCGACATCGGCCAGCGGTTCAAGTGTGACCTCGTGGCGAAAGAACCTCCCAGAGTCCCAGAGCCGCCCGGTCAGGTCCTGCAGGAGCGAGCCCTGGAAGGGCATGCCCCGCTTGAGACCAAGAAAGTCCATGAGTTCCTCATCCGTGTTCTTCTTTTCCCTCAATGGATAGGTGAAGCTGAAGTCCTCGATGGTCCCTTTCAGGCCCTCATCCAACATGTTTACCACCAGGTCGGCTTCTTTTCTGGCGATATCCGGCACGATCGTCAACTTGAGGTCGGGACGGTAAAAGTTCAGTGTACCCAACTCCTGCGCGACGGAGGCTTTCAACTCATCCACGGCCCGCTCATCGAATGGAACATAAGCGCCTTTGGTCCAGGTGGCCCGCGAAAGGTTGGTCGTGGGCATGCCATTGGTTGGCGAAGCGAAGGAGAGCCCGGCCAGGGCGTTCAGCAGTTTTTCTTGCACCGAAGGATCGGCCATGGGTAGGGCGCCTTTGAAACGAACCACTCCCGCTTTAAAGCGGTGGCCCTCCTGGATTCTCACCAGGATCCGGTTTTGGTCCGGGCTCAACGTGACGTTCACTTGGGGGTTCGAGAATCCGCCTCGGCGATACCCCTCGGTTACCATGCTCTGCAGGGTCGTCAAGTATGCCCCGAGCGGGGCGGTCGGGTGAGCGGCGAGGTGATACCCTAAATGCAGCCTGAACCCGCGGTGGATAGCCTCCGTCGGAAAGGTCTGGTTCCCTTCGAATTCCAGGGCGTCCTTCCGTCCAAGTTGGCCCACGGTGGAGGGTGTTCCGGCGGGACCGGTTGCAGTGGAAGCGGCACGAGCCTCGGCCCCGCACAACGGCACAGGACCGGCACACATCAGCGCCAAAAGGCCGAGGCTGATGGTCTTGCGGATCGTGTGATGAACCTTATCGGGTTCTTGCCGGACTACCTGGTCGAACGTTGGAGGTGTCATTTGAGCCAGTCTTTAGAGCCCGTTCAGCGCATTCGCATGCGCCAGCAGGCTCGGGTCATCCCGAAGGTTGATCGGAAATGCCCCGTCGCGCTGCTGTGGCATCGCAGTTGTTTGAGCCTCGGGATTCATTGGAATCTGGCAGACGTCCCCGCATGGTTCAAGGTGATTCGGGCTTGGCGGGGGACTGACCGATGAAAAAAGGGCGGACTCTTGCGAGTCCGCCCATGAAAGGAATAACGAGATAAACGGCTTACTTCTGATCCTGCCGAGCCTCGTCCGCGGCGTCGAACGCGTGCTGCAGCGCGACGAGATCTTCGCCGGGCTTGAGGGCGTCGAGCACAGCCTGTTCAGCCTTGAGTTGCTCAGGCGAGTAGTTCGCGGCCTTGATGGAGAGGCCGATACGACGGTCGCTCTTGTCGATCTTGATCACGCGCGCGGTCACGTCCTGGCCGACCTTAAGCACGTTCTTGATCTTGTCCACCCGGTCCTCGCTGATCTGCGAGATATGGACCAGGCCGTCGATTTCATGCTGCAGCCCGATGAAGGCGCCGAAGCTCGCGAGCTTGGTTACCTGGCCGGTGACGAGGTCGCCAACCTTGTAAAGCTGATCGATGGTTTCCCAAGGGTCTTGAGAAAGCTGCTTGATGCCGACGGCGATGCGTTGGTTGGTCTTGTCCACTTCCAGCACGATGGCTTCGACTTCGTCGCCTTTCTTGAGGACTTCCGAAGGATGATTGATCTTGCGCGTCCAGGAGATGTCGGACACATGGATCATGCCGTCCAAGCCCTCTTCCAGTTCGATAAACGCACCGTAGCTGGTGAGATTGCGAATCTTGCCTTTGACTCTGGTGCCCTGAACGTATTTCTCCTGGGCGAGGTCCCACGGGTTGGACTCGAGTTGGCGCAGGCCGAGGGAGATCTTCTGCTCCTCGCGGTTGATACCGAGCACCTGGGCTTCGATTTCCTGATCCTGTTTGAGCACATCGGAAGGTTTCGCGATGCGTTTGGTCCAGGAGAGTTCGGTAACGTGCACCAAACCCTCGACGCCGGGTTCCAATTCCACGAACGCGCCGTAGGGAACCAGGTTGACGACCTTGCCCTTGACGCGGGCGCCCACAGGATATTTCTGCTCGATGCTGTCCCACGGATTGGCCAGCTTCTGCTTCAGTCCAAGGCTGACGCGTTCCTTTTCCTTGTTGATATCGAGCACGACCACGTCGATGTCCTGCCCAACCTTGAGCAGTTCGGAGGGGTGACCGATGCGGCCCCAGCTCATGTCGGTGATGTGCAGCAGGCCGTCGATACCGTTCAGGTCGATGAACGCGCCGAAATCGGTAATGTTCTTGACCGTGCCCTTGCGGATGTCGCCCGGGGTCATCTCGGCCAGGAGCTTCTGGCGGCGTTCCATGCGTTCCTGCTCGATGAGTTCGCGGCGGGACAGCACGATGTTCTGCCGTTCCTGGTTGATCTTGACGACCTTAAATTCGTAGGTATTGCCGACGTATTGCGCCAGGTTCTTAGGCGTCATGACGTCGATCTGTGAGGCGGGCAGGAAAGCCTCCACGCCGATGTTGACCAGCAGGCCGCCTTTGACAATGGCTTTGACCTTGCCGTTGATGGTGCCGCCTTCGTTGCAGATGGTTAGGATACGCTCCCAGTTCTGCTTGAACTCCGCCTTTTCCTTGGAGAGAACGACCATTCCCTCGCGGTCCTCGAGTTTCTCAATGAGGACGTCGATCTGGTCACCGACTTTGACCGTTTTGAGGTCGTCAAACTCTCCGCCGGAGATGACACCTTCACTCTTGTAGCCGATGTCCACCAGGACTTCTTTGGGGCGGACTTCGATGATGGTTCCCTTGACGATACCGCCAGGAGCAAAGGGGAGAGACCCCGTCTGCTTCATGGCTTCTTCCATTGTAAGCATAATTACGTGCAGTAACGGACTATACGATTCGAACGACGAACTTTTGGGAGGATGGGTCAGCTCAAGGCCAGCCAATACTCCATTGCCTAACGGACCAGACGTTGCGGGGGCAACGGAGGTTGAGGGTCAGGTTGTTCGTTAACTTCTCTTTCTCAGCCGATATGAACATCCGTACACACGGTGTTCAGGCAGGGCGTAATTTAAGCCACCAAAACCCTTTGGCAAGCCAAAACCCGTGTAAAAAATTAAAAAAACCGCCCCGAAACAGCCGGAATCACCGGTGTCCGGGGCGGAGTCTGCCGTAAGAAATCGCTCTGATCTTCGATTTAGTCAAAGGCGTGTCCAGCGCAGCAGAGCACGTTCTTCACTTTGTGCCGGACCAACTCTTTCACCCTCACGCGAGCCGGTCCGAGGTACTTGCGCGGGTCAAACTCTTTGGGATTCTCGAAGAAAGCCTTGCGGATACCTGCCGTGAGCGCCAGACGCAAGTCAGTGTCAATGTTAACCTTGGTGCAACCAATGCGTCGGGCGACTTCGATGTCTGCCTCTGGCACGCCGGCAGCGTCTGTGCCCAACTTGCCGCCGTACTTGTTGATTTCCTCCACGAGATCTTTTGGCACGCTCGAGGCCCCGTGCAGAACCAGCGGGTAATCGCCCAAACCGGCTTCCATCAGGGCTTTTTTGATGGCTTTCAGACGTTCGAGGTCGAGGTGCTGTTCGCCTTTAAACTTGTAGGCTCCGTGAGAATTGCCGATCGCCACTGCGAGGGAGTCTACGCCGGATTCCTTTACGAATTTAACGGCTTCCGCTGGGTTTGTGTAATGGCCCTGGGTAGAGTAACTACCACCTTCTTCACCTTCATCAAATTGAGCTCCAACGAGATGCCCTAATTCACCCTCCACCACGCAGTTATGTTTGTGGGCGTAGTCCACGACCTTCCGGCAGATTTCCACGTTCTTCTCGAAGGGTTCATGGCTGGCATCGATCATGACGCTGGTGAAACCTTCATCGATGCAGTCTTTGCAGAGCTCGAAAGTGTCTCCGTGGTCCAAGTGGACCGCGATGGGGATGTTCGACAGGCTGACGGCAGCTTCAATGAGTTTCTTGAGATAAACCGGGTTGGCGTAGCTGCGGGCGCCCTTGGAAATCTGGAGCATGACGGGCGCTTTTTCCTCCTCGCAAGCCTCAATAATGGCTTGGAGCAATTCCATATTGTTGACGTTGAAAGCGCCAAGCGCGTACTTGCCCTTCAGTGCTTTAGCAAACAGCTCTTTGGTGTGTGTTAGTGGCATAGTATTCCTATTAGATGGGTCAACGGTTTGATCCTGGACCGCGACGAGTCGCGATCGAAGCGGAATAATAGGCCTGCTACCTGGCAAGGGAAGCAAAATCGCTTCGGCCAAAATCTCTCTTCACACGGTCTCGACGCGAGCACCAGACCGGGCTATAAACAGCGGAAGTCCCTGGGGCGACAGGCTCGCTGAGTGTATCTGGTCGCCGCATGGGACCCCGAATATGGCCCTTGTCCTGCCTATCACTCACCGCAAGCGCGGAGCAGTCTCACCTTTCCGCGCCGTGGCCGACCAAGCATTTTCGCGCGCGGCGGGCACCGCCCTGGTGGAGGGCAACGATATTCGCCTGCTCTTGGATGCAGGAGAGAACTACCCAGCCTGGCTCGAAGCGATCCGCGGTGCAGAATCCAATATTCATTTCGAAAACTACATTTTTAGCGACGACACCGCCGGCCGGATGTTTGCCGAGGCGCTCACGGCCAAGGCCCGTGAAGGGGTGCGGGTGCGGATCATCTACGATTGGTTAGGCAGCTTTGGAAGCGCCTCGCGCAGATTCTGGAACGGGCTGCGCGCAGCGGGGATAGAGGTGCGCTGCTACAACCCGCCACGCTGGGATTCACCGTTGGGATGGCTCAGTCGGGATCATCGCAAGACCCTCACGGTGGATAGCAAAGTGGGATTTGTTACCGGCCTATGCGTGAGCCAACGGTGGCTGGGCAACCCGGAAAAGAAGCTTGAACCCTGGCGCGATACCGGGGTCGCGGTGCGAGGCCCGTCGGTGGCAGAGATCGAGCAGGCATTCGCCTCAGTATGGGCCATGATCGGGGACCCGCTGCCGGAAGATCCATCCGGGTCCCAGGCTGCGCCGGCCCCGGCCGGGGAGGCCGCGTTGCGCGTGGTGGCGAGCACACCTTCCACGGCAGGACTTTTCCGTGTCGATCAATTGGTTGCGGCACTGGCGAGGCATCGTCTCTGGCTGACGGATGCCTATTACGCCGGCACCACCGCTTACATGCAGGCCTTGAGCGCCGCCGCTGGTGACGGGGTGGATGTGCGCCTCCTGGTTCCCAACGCCACGGACCTTCCTTTGCTTAAGCCGTTGTCCCGGGCCGGCTATCGGCCGTTGCTGGAGGCTGGCGTGCGAGTTTTCGAATGGAACGGTACTATGTTGCACGCAAAGACGGCTGTTGCGGATTCGCGCTGGGCCCGCGTCGGCTCCACCAATCTCAACGTTGCCAGTTGGTTCGGCAATTGTGAGATCGACGTGGTGGTAGAAAATGAGGCTTTCGCGCACCTCATGGAGGAGACTTATCTGCGCGACCTCGAAAACGCCACCGAGGTGGTATTGGACGCCCGGCACAAATTGCGCGCCCCCAAAACACCGTATCGTTATCGGCGGGTGTTGGCCCACGCCCGCACCAGCGGTGGCCGTGCCGCGGCCGGGGCGATCCGCATCGGCCACACCCTCGGAGCCGCCTTCACCAACCGGCGCGTGCTCGAACCAGTGGAATCGCGCATCATGTTTGGCGGCGGCGCGGCCCTGCTGCTTTTGGCCACCCTCTTCGCGTTGTTCCCCCGGATTCTGGCCTATCCGCTCGTCGCGCTGCTGGGCTGGGTAGGCGTTGTGCTCCTCTACCGCGCCTACAAGCTCTTCCGAAAGAACCGCGCGCGGCTGAAAAGCGTCGACAAGGCGAAATAGGACTGCAAGTGAGAGATCGCTATCAGGGCCCGGAGTTATGACTCGGGGCACTTCCCCGCCAACCGCCAACAATGGCGGAGACCAGAAAGAAACGTCCGTCAAAGGTCAATGATACGCCTGCCGGTCTTACGGAACTCGTTCGCGAGGGATTTCGGCGTGGCGCCGTGCTTGCTGGCTGGGTGGATGAAGCGGTCGGGTTTGGCCTGCAAAAGTTTCCAGTTTGTGTCATGGGCATCATAGCTATGACACGGTGCCTACCTACTTTAGCAGGCGGGCTTTACGGTCGGCAGGGAGGCTGGTTTGGTTGAGCCAGGCTTCGGCGCTGGCGCGGTTCATCTGAAGCCAGTTGCGGGCTACGGTTTCAATTGCGGACATGCGCTGGTTTTCGTCCGAGAGCCGCGACGCCCAGGGTGCGGCGTATTCCGGGTAGTTCCAGGCGGTCTGATTGACGAACGAGTTCACAGCCCGCTCCCAGGATTTGCCAGCGGGCAAGGTGTCCAGCCATTGGCCCGTGGACACGGGGTCGTGTTGCGACCAGGCCGAGACGAGGTTTTGCAGGGCGCTTTCCCGAGTGCTGCTTTCGGGAAAACTGGAGACCCAGGCGGCGGCGGCTTTTGGGTCTGCGGCTGCCCATTGCGAAACGACCGACAGGGCGGCGCGGTTCTGGCCTTCGCCGACCGGCAGAGAGGCTACGAAGCTGGCTGCCTGCTCGGGAGAGGACTCGCTCATCCCAGCCGCCAAGCCCTCGTAGAACGCGTCCGCGCCTTCGCCCGTGGGGAATGACGCAGCCGCGGCCATTGCCCGAGCTGAGTCGGTCTCCGAGAGTGTCTTGCCAAGGCTGCGGAAGAAGTCCCGCTGGTCTTTGCCCTGGGGCAGGCTGCGTGCGTAAGCCAAGGCGCTTTCGGGATCCTGTTCTGCCCAGGGCGAGGCCAGGCTCATGAGAGCGCGCTCCTTGCCCGCACCTTCCGGCAGCGTGGAGGCCCACTGCACGGCGCCATTCAAATCCAGGTTCGCCCATCGTGACGCGATGGTGCCCATGAGATTGTCGCGGTCGCGACCGGCCGGCAGGGTCAGGGCCAGTTTCGCCGTTCCCTGCGGATCCTGTTCCGCGAGGCGCCATGAGGTGTTTTGCATGGCGGTGCGTTTCAGCGGACCGTCCGGCAGGGCGGCAATCCATTCCAAAGCGGCGGACGGGTCTTTTTCCACCAGGCTGTAGGAGACACGCTGGAGGGCGGAAATCTGCGCCTGACCGGGAGGCATGCCGGCGATCAGGGCTGCGGCGGCCGTCGGGTCTTCAATCGCCTGGCCGGATATGGCGGCTTGCAGCAGCGCGGTCCTCTGGCTGCCTTCGGGCAGAGTCTGCACATAGGCCATGGCGGCTGCCGCGTCGTGCCGGGCCCATTCCGAAACATAGGAGTTGAGGAGTCGATGCTGCTTGGTGGAGGCGGGGAGGCTGCTGACGAGAGCTATGGCCGCTGTGGGATCCGCCTCCACCCACTCGGTTCCGATAGCTTCCAGGGCTTCGAGCCGGTTGGCGCCTTCGGGCATTTGCTTGAGCCAGGCCACGGCGCTCGCGGGATCACGCTGGGCCCATTGCTGGATCGCCCCCGCGGTGGCCTGCTTCCTCTCGCCTGGGTTCAGTGTGGCCGCCCAGGCCAAGGCCGCGACAGGATCTCCTTTAGCCCAGCCCGCCGCAATGGCCTGAATAGCCTGTGAACGCTGGTGGGACGAGGCCAACCCGGCCAATTGAGCGGCTGCCTTCTGCGGATCCTGCTCCGCCCACGTGGCGAAAATGGAATAGAGGCTGGGAGTCCCCTGCCCGCTGGCTTTATCGGTGGGAAGCAGGGCAAACGCACGGTCCGGATCGGTTACGGCGAGGCGATTGATCACCGTCTGCATCGCGCGACTGCGAAACGATCCAGCCGGGAGCGCCTGCGCCCAGGCCAACGGCCCTTCGGTTTCGATCTCCACCCATCCTCTTAATGTGGCCATTTGCGCCGCTTCCCGGGCTTTGCCGGACGGGAGGGCCGAAGCGTAACGCATGGCGGCAGCCGGGTTCACCTCCGCCCAGCGTGCCAGGATCATTGGCCCCAGGAGATGCTCGCGAACCATCCGGGAAGGATTCTGCTCGAGCGCGGCGACGAGGCTGGGCAAGTGCTCCGCCGCGACGCGCGGAATCCACTTTTGCAAATCGCTCGAGCGCCGCCAATCCAGGTCGGACGCGGTGCGGATTCGCTGCAGGAGCGTCGCCAGGTCGGGCCCAGCATCCGATTCCCCCACGACTTTTGACGCTGGCGCGTCCCGCGTAGCCCGACTGGCGGCATCGGAACGGGCGGTGTCCACGGCAGATTCCCCGGTGATAATGGCTGGCCGCGGTTGGGGCGCACCTGATCGCGAGGCCCACCAATGGCCAGCGCCAAACGCGAGCACCGCCACCAGGGCCAGGGCTGACAACTCTTTCAAAGTCATAATTCCACCGAATGGAAAAAGGTCGTTTGGGCTGGCTGACCTTCCTTTACGCTCCGCTGAAAAGCAACAACGAGATCGGACGGATAGCAACCAAGCGCCATCCGAACTCTGCCCCGCCTTCAGGCCGCACGCAACCCGTATAACCGCCAACCGCAGCCGTCCAACATCGCGACGTCCAGCCGCCCACACACCCGTTAGAGGCGGTTCGTATCCCCTGCCCTGGCGAAGCGGACGTATGGCGTTCTGCGAGACCCCGCCAGTTAACCTTTGGCTGGCTCGCGCTCAGCAGGTTTTGCCGACGGATGCTCGTCCAGGACAAGCACCCCGTGCGATTGCAGGTCCACATTTCCCACGCACGTATTGCCGGTCAGGTAATCGTGAATCGGTTTGTAGAACTGCACCCGAACCGGCGCGGTCTGATGGTTGAGCAGGAAGTAAATGCGGGTGTCTTCTTTTTGCCGCAGGGCCACTTCCACGCTTTCGGGCACTTTCAACAGCGGATGCAGGTTGCACATTTGGCGCAACCACGTCACCAGGTCTCCGTAAAAATGCTGGTGCGAAAGAGTGCCGATATAAATGGCCTTGCCCAAGCCGAAATTGTTCATCGTCATGGCCGGGCGCCCCGAGTAAAAGTCCTTCGCGTACGTGGCCAGGATTTGGCAGCCATTGGGCTCGATCAAGTCGCACCAGATCCGCGCCGCATGGAGGTGGCTGGTCGGGAAGGTGCCTTTGAAGGTGAGGTGATTTTCCTCGCCGGGCGGCAGTTGGTCAAACTCCAGCACCTCCAACCCGAAGAGGTCGGTCAGGTCGTGCGGATAGCCCGTGTCGGGCGCCATGTTGTGCTCGTCCACCAAGCCGGTGTCGAAGGTCCCTACTAGCGTCCCGCCGTTTTGCACATAAAGCTTCAGTCGGTCGGCTTCCCCGCCAGAGAGCAGGTGCAGCGAGGGTGCGATGACCAGCTTGTAGCGCGACAGGTCTTCCGTTGGCCGCGCAAAGTCCACCATGATGTTCCGGTCGTGCAACGCGGTGTAAAACAGCATGATGTGGTCGCGCAACTTAAAGTGTTGGTTGAGCCGCATGCGCTCCTGCAACACCCATTCGTTGTCGTGGCTGTAGACGATGCACACCTCGGGTTGCACTTGCGTGCCTTTGAGCGCCGGTGCCAGCAGCTTCATTTCGTCCCCGATCTGTGCCACTTCTGAAAACACCCGGCCATCCGGGCGGGCCTTGTGAGGCAAGACGGCCCCGTGGAATTTCTCCGTGCCGATTCGCGGCTGCCGCCAGCGGAAGAACAGGATGGCGTTGGCGCCTCGCGACACCAATTGATAGCTGAACATGCGCAGGACGCCGGGTCGCACCAGCGAGTTCACCTCCTGCCACATTACGTTCCCCGCCTTTTGCTCCATCACCCAGAACCCCGATTCGCCATCGGGCGTCCGGATGCCGGTTTTCTTGAGCGACCGCAGCATATCGATTTCACAGGCGAGTTCGGCCGATTTGGCCCGCAGCGCGGCCGTGTTTTCGATGCTGACGAAATCAATGACGTCGGCGAGATCGAAATGGTCGAAACGATGCACCAACGGGCGCAGGTTGGTTGTGACCGGTTTGTCCGGCGTTAGTTCGTGGAGGACGTCCGCCTGCATCCGGGCGAACTGAACGATAGTATCACTGCAGAACCGGCACCAATCCAGTGACAATGAGGGGTTGTGCACCGTTGGTGCCGCCATGGGCATGGGTACCTGGCTCCAGTCCGTGACCACCTGACCCCAGTGTCGCAGCCCCATCAGGTTGTTGAGCCGGTCGATGGTCTCATACTTGGACTCCAACCAGCTGTGCCAGTCCCGGCGGGTCGCCTCGTTGAAGGAAGCCTCCGTGAAGTGTCCACCTAACCCATTATCGATTTGCCAGGCAATGAGTTGAGGATGTTTCCCAAGCGTTTTTGCCAGGCGCTCCACAATCCGTTTGCAGTAATCCCAGTAAACATCGCTGTTGAGGCACGCAGCCCGACGTGTACCTTCGTGCTTCACGAGACCATGCTCGTCGAGTGGTAGAATCTCGGGGTGCTTTTGCGCCAGCCAGATCGGCGGCGCCGCGGTCGGGGTGGCCAGCACCACCTGGATACCCGCCTTCCTGAGCAAATCCATCACACGCTGCATCCAGGCAAAGTCATACTTGCCGTCTTCCGGCTCACATAGGCCCCAAGTGAATTCCCCAATGCGAACGACGTTCACTCCAGCTCGAAGCATGAGTTCAATATCATGCTCCCACTCGCTTTCGGGATTGTCCTTGGTTCCGCCGTAGGGATATACCCACTGCTCAGGATGGTAGTCGACGCCGAAATACATATCGTGTCCTTTCGCGTGCGGTCGTTAACTGAATCTAAGAAGGAAGTGCTTACTCTGCAAGTCTTTTCTAGAGCGAATTCTGCGCGGCGGCGGCGGCCCACAACTCCCGATGGCGGTACGCGCCTCGGTGCGCAGCGTAGGGACTGCGGTGGGCGCTAGCTAAGGCGCTTTCGGCTCCGTTGAAGACCTCGACGCGACGTGACCTGCTAACCGTGCCTCGCGAACCATGTCATTCACGAACACCAAACGGCTCAAGGCAGTTGGTGCCACAGCGACTCCCAATATCGCGATTCCAGAGCGTAGGGATCCAGGGGTTCGAGAGTTGGCGCTTCGGCGGGCAAAAGTCCATACCGTTTCATCTCGCGAATCCAAGCTTTGCGCGGATAAAAGCCGGCCATATCAAATCGCTTGTTCTGGTCCAGGAACTGCTTCCCAGCCTTGACCATCGCCAGGAGCGCCTGGTAGTTCGGCGAGGATTTTTCCTGGAACACGCCATCGCGATTCGCGGGAGCGGCATTGGTGGCCCCACACAACCCCCAACCTCCGGCGGTCCGGGCCAGTGGCGCCAGCAGAATCAATGATTTTTCCGGATGGGAGAGATTGAAGACCATGTGACGGCTGGTCAGAAGGCGCGGATCACGCATGTCCGGACGCCAGAACGAAACGCCCCGTTCATCGGCCAGGGCCCGTGGCAGCAGTCGGCCCGGCGTGCTGTGACAACCCTGGCATTGCTGGTCGATGACTGCAGACCCCGCCCGGGTCGTCGGCCAATCGAAGTCGGCATTGATCATGTTGTTCTCTTCGTAGCCGCCGATCATCCCACATCCCAGGGCCGCATAGGTTCCGGGATAGGCGGCGCCGGATTCGATCCAGAGCCGGAGCAGTCGCAGTTCCTCCGGGGTGGCCTTCGCCTCGTAATGGGAGCCGTCCACCAGTTTGAGCAACCGACTTGCGGATGACCCGAGGGAGCGTGGCGCGTAGCTGCTGCGCGGCTGGTTGCGGCCGTCCGAAAAAAGATGGGCGACGGTGAGCATGTAGTAACTGTGGCTGAACATCGGACCGCGATCTCCAGCCAGCATCAACCGGCCATCACGGGGGCCACCGCGCGGGGTCTTCTCGTACCCGTGGCAATCCACACACAGGCGGTCAAGAATGGGTTGAACGTCCCGCGGAAAATCGATCACCTGGGGCACGCCGGCGATAGGCTCGATACGGCTTGGTGGCCGGTGCAAGGCTGCAAGCGTCGTCAGAGGCGGAAAATCAGCGGGCGTGCGGGTGCGTTGCTCGTGGCAACCCACGCAACTAGTGGTCTCCCCGGGTTGCACGGTCAGAAAGCTCTGCATGCGTTTCACCGAAAGATCATTCTCATCCAATGCCACGAAAAAGAGGCTGCGCAGCGCTGGCAACTCGAGGTGAGCAGAGCCGTCGGATTCCACGGGCACTGTGCCGAGAATACGCTCCAGGGTAAAAGTGCCGCCGTAGCTGATGGGATCCATGCCGCCGGTGTAGTGGACAGGCATGGGCAGGCTTTCAAGCACGAGCAACTTCTTGATTTCACCCGGCTTAACGCCTGCCATGTTGCGACCGTCGTATATATTGGCCAGCACCAGCCGACCTGTTGGAGAACGCGGATTCGCCCGGTCGACCACGACGGGTTCACGCGGCCGAGCGACCACCGGGCGTGGTTCGTGAAGCTGCATGCCGCTGTCGGCCTCGGTTTTGGGCAATCGGTAAACCGTCTCGGTCGCCCCGGTCTCATCCATCAGCACCAAGGTGGCACCGTCAGCCGCCATGAAAGCGGTTTCGCTGAATGCCCACGGATCGCGATACTGGTTCCCTTTGGAAATGGTTACGGCGAATTCTTTGGCGTCCGGACCTGCTTTGGGATCAACCACCGTTACGGCTCCCGCATGTTCTCTGGAGCCATGGCCGGGAGAAAAACTGGCGACTACTTTATCGGTGCCGGGAATAGGCTTAGCATCGATCATCAGAATGCCGGGATGGAGGTTGCCGAACCAGATCATCTGGGCGGTGCCGTCCGGATTGGTGGTCCAGAGATGGTGGTAATCCACCTGAGACCGGTCCACGTATTCCCAGCGGGTATAAAGCAGACGTCCGTCCGGCAACGGCCAGGGGGTGTTGTCATGCTCGTTGTTGCTGGAAATGGGGCGCAGGTTTTCCCCAGCGGCCCCGCAACGGTACATGATGGCCACCTGGGTCAGCCAGCAATTCACCCAGCGCTTGCACCGGCTGCTCACAAAGACGATGTCCCCATTGGGCAGGTACGTGGGCTCGATGTCGTCATAATCACCAAACGTGATCTGTTTCAAACCACTGCCGTCCACGTTGATTTCGTAGAGCAGATAGTTTTCCGTGCCACCTTTACGGTAACTGAAGAGGATCTTTCCGCCGTCGTAGTGAACCTGGGGGTCGCGAATGCCGCCGCGGGGATCCTCGAGGAGAGTCGCGACCTCCCCCGTGGCCAGGTTCCAACGCGAGAGGTGGGTACCCTCCTGCCAGGCCTTGCGGTTTTCGTCCGGGGCATAGTAGCCGAAGTTGGCATACCAATGGCCGTCCGTCGGGTTGGGCTTGCGCGCGCAGAAGATAATCTCGGTGACGTCGGACATCGCCCCGGCCCGGAATCGCTCCAAGAGCCTGGAGCCGGCCGGGGCCGCCTGGGATGTTGCGTCGGGCAGCAGCAGCGCGGCCAGCAGGCAGGGAATAAACCGGTTCATAACGAATTCAGGTAGGTTTCCAGGTCTTCCAGGTCGCGCGGAGTCAAGTGTGAGGTCACTCCATGCCGATCGCCCTGGTTCGCTGTCGTGAGCACTTCGCGCAAGGTCGCCGCCGAGCCGTCATTGAGGTAGGGCGCAGTGCGCCAAAGCTCGATCAACGTGGGCGTATCGAGCCGCTCTCCACCCTTCGAGGTGCCGACATCATACGGTTGCTGGTCGGTGAATAGGGGTGCCGTGTGGCAACTGGCGCAGCCCGCCCGGTCGCTACGAAAAATCTTTTCGCCCCGGCGCGCGGCCTCGCTCAACTTCCCTTTCTCCAGGTAAGGCGACGGTTCCGGGCGCAGGGTTTTGAGGTATTCGTCGAGGGCGTTGTAGACGAACTCCGGTTGCACGGTGAACAGGATGAATTTCACGCCGCTTCGCACTGCGGTCTCTGCCGTGTCGCGCACGCCAGTGCTCATGGCGGGTGGTGTCCGGTGCGAGAAGAGCAAGCTCTTGTTGTTCCGCGGATTACCAATGCCGTCATTCAGCAGGTCCCAGTTCAACGCGTCCACCCGGGCCTCACCTGGATGGCAGGTGGCGCAGCTCTGCCAGCCCTGGAAACAGATCCGGGCGTCGTGGAAGTAGAGCTCGCCCTGCCGCACCACCGTCATTTGCGGCGCCGGCCCCAAAGGCAGGCTGCGCGGGCGCGCCTCGGGCTTCTCGAGGTCCACCAGTGTGAGGGTGTCGCCGAAGTAGTTGGCCGTGATGGCGGTATTCCCGAGCACCACCACCGCCCGAGGGCCAAGGTCGGTCTCCGGAAGCTTCACCCGGCGGCTGAGCCCGGTGAGAAAGCCCAGGTCGTTGGGAATATCCGCCGCGCTGAGCGCCGCCCCGCCGTAAGTCTTGGCCAACTCTGCCGGCGGCTGGGTGGAAATCTTCTGAAACCGTTCCAACACCCCGGGAAAATCGATCACCGCAAGCTCGTGGGTTCCGGCCAGCGCCACGGCCAACCGCTTGCCGTCTGCCGTCCAGGCGAGTCCCCACGGATTGGCGGCACCGCGATCCACCGTATCCAGCAGCACGGTGGTGATGATCTCATGCTTCGCGATGTCGATCAGGGTTTTGGCGTTGGTATTCATCCACCCACGGTCCAGTTGGGTGGTGGGCATTTGGTGCCGGGACAGGACATGTGACACCACGGCATGCCTGCCATCGGGAGACACCCGCACGTCGGTCAAGGATCCCGATCCGTTGGGCAACACCAGTTCTTTGACCACCGTACCGGCTTGGATGTCGATGACGCTAACCACAGCCGCGACGTGCCGGGCGTTCGCCGGACCCGCCGGCAGGTGGTTCGCCACATAAAGCCAACGACCATCGCGCGTGAGCGCTGCGGCGATTGGCTCGCGTCGGACAGCGATCCGGCGCACCTCGCGGCGCGAGGCAAGATCGAAGACGCTGACGTCGTTGTTGAACCGGTTGCAGATGTACAAGGTCCTGCCGTCCGGGGAAAAGACCGGTGCTCCAGCCGTGTGCCCACCTTCGAGCATGTGATCGACTTTGCGCTCTGCCAGGTTGATGACGCAGATTTTGCTTTCAGGCGCGGCGCAGGTTACGACCAGCAATGTACCATCGGGGGAAACTGCCAGTCCGCTGGGGTTCGGCGGGACTGTAATGCCGGGCTGGACCGTCCAGGAGACAGTTTCTATCCCGAGAACCTGGGCCGCATCACGGCACGCCACATACAGATGCTGGCTATTGGGTGAAGCCACCAGTGCCGAGGGGGACAGCCAGGGCGGAGCTGCAAGGGAATTACCGGGCAAGGCTAGGAAAAGAAGGAGAGTAGACCAGCGAAGGGTACGCAATAGGTTCATAAAGCTCTGACCACTCATAAGAGACGAATGCTGGTGGGACCTTAATCAAGACAACTTGGGGAGGCGAGCCTAAACGGGCATTTGAGCATTTTCTGGGCGAGTCCGCATTCTCGTACTTGCAGCGTAGCGGCAATAAAGAATCGCGACTGACATCGGATCATAGCGAACGGACATCCGCAGCACGGATCTCTAGGGTTTCACCGTTTGCTCGCTGCCGGCGCCATTGGAGAACCGGACCCCTGCCGCGCAGCACGCAGTTGCTCTGCCAACCTTGCCAAAACAGAAGCGTTGGCCGGAACCTCTGCCACGTTCTCGTTCTCTTCCGGATCCGTTTGATGGTCGTAAAGCTCTTGCGCGGCGAGCTCCCCTCTCTTGTTACGCCACTCCACGTAGCGGTAACGGTCGGTCCGCATGGCGGCACCTTGGTGCCCTCCCTTGGGATACTCACTAAAGGCTACCTTGTCCCACGGACGGTTCGGGTCGTCCAGCAGCGGCATAAAGCTTTTGCCCTCGAGTCCCTGCGTGAGCGGCAGCCCACACAATTCCGCCAACGACGGGTAAATGTCCACGAACTCGACCAGCGCATCGGTCTGCTTCCCCGAACCTTTCATCCCTGGCACAGACACAATCAGCGGCGCGCGGGTTGCGCCTTCGTAATTATTGTGTTTTCCACCCCACCAGTTGTGCTCACCCATGTAGTACCCGTGGTCACCCCAGAAAACTAAAATTGTATTCGCGCTCAGGCCCAGGCGCTCCAACTCGGCCAGCAGTCGGCCGATGCCGGCATCCACATAACTGATCGCCGCGAGATACCCGTGCAGACACTGCCGGCCAAACTCCGGATTGATCTTCCGATCTTTGGGAACGTTGCCGTACCAGTAGAAATCCGCGCCACTAGTCGCGGCAAACGACGGGGCGTTCCTCGGTGCATACCGATTCTCAGGCAACGGCAGGTCTTCCGTTCGATACAAGTCCCAATACTTTCTTGGCGCCACCCAGGGGACGTGCGGGTTGGCGAAGCCGACCGCCAGAAAGAACGGTTGCTCAGGCTTCTTCGCCAATTCCCTCATCGCTCCCAAGGCCTCGCGCACTGTGTCCCCGTCCAACAGGTCCTCATCTTCCAAGTTCGGCGCTTCGAAAGCCGGCCCGCCATAGAACGGCGCGTTCTCGCCCTTTTTCGGTATGGGCTGGCCGGACGCTTTGAGGTTGGCCACGCGTTTCGCGACCATCGAAGATCCCACCGGTCCGTAGCGCGGCTTCTTGGAGTGCCACGGCGGCACGCTCCAGGATTGAGGGTCGTCAATGCCGACGTGATAAATCTTGCCCAGGCTGCGGGTAAAATAGCCATTGTTCTTGAGGTGCTGAGGCAAAGTCACCACGTCCGGCATGGTCTCGCGCAGGAAAGGGCCGATTTGATTGATCCTGGTGGTCCAGACATGCCGCCCCGTGAGCAGAGAGATCCGCGAGGGCGAACATAGCGCCTGCTGGCAGTAAGCCCGGTTGAAGACCATCCCGCGCGCCGCCAATCGGTCGAGATTGGGGGATTTTGCGACCGGATCGCCGTAGCAACCGAGTTGTGGTCGCATATCGTCGGAGGCGATAAACAAAACGTTGGGCATGCCGCCGGCAGGTCTTGCGGCGACGGCGGCCCAAAGCGTTTCTGGCGCAACGAGAACCAGGATTGTGATGGCGAGAGCGACTTGTTTCATAATCGACAATGGGATGAGCGGCAACGCGAAGGTGGGCAGTCTAACGAACGGCAATGCAGCAGTGCTTCTCATGGAACGTTGAAACGTTAGGGATTCACCTGGAGGCTGTCAACGGGGCGTGGAACCGGCAGCCTAACATCAATCCAGGTAAGGCGCTTTCGCCGAAAGCGGCGTGCTCTGGCTTCTTCGCCGAGGCAGTCCCCATGTTGAGAATTTATGGCGGCCCCACCGTACCGCTTTTGCGGTTGCGCCTCCCGCCCCGCCGAACGAGGCTTTATGTGCATGGATCGCGGCCCAGAAAATCCGGCGGCAGGCAGACCCGCGCCGCATCGGGGCGCCGGGAGCAATCCGCCCAACCGCTTTGAGCCACTCCGGCTCGAGCGGGATGAGGATTGGAAACCGGAAGAGGATCCGCTGCCGCGGACAGTTTTTTTGAAAGACCGCAGTCAATCCATCATCACCTTCAACGACAGCCCGGATGTCGGTTTTGCCGCAGGCATCAACCCCTATCGCGGCTGCGAACACGGCTGCATCTACTGCTATGCCCGGCCCACGCATGAGTATCTCGGGTTTTCAGCAGGCTTGGATTTCGAGACGAAGATCATGGTGAAGGAGCGTGCGGCGGAGTTGCTGCGCAAGGAGCTGTCTTCTCCAAAGTGGAGACCGCAGCCGCTGGGCATGAGCGGGGTGACGGATTGTTATCAGCCGGTTGAGCGAAAGCTCAAGATCACGCGCGGGTGTCTCGAGGTGCTCGCCGAGTTCCGCAACCCGGTGAACATCGTCACCAAAAACAGCCTCGTCACGCGGGACATCGATCTGTTGTCAGAGCTGGCAAAAAACCGAGCTGCCTCTGTGTGCATTTCGGTCACCAGCCTGGATCCGGACTTGCGCGGCGTCCTGGAGCCGCGCACGTCGCCGCCAACCGCTCGCCTGACTGCGATCCGTCAACTCTCGGGAGCGGGCATCCCCGTGGGCGTGCTGGTGGCGCCGGTGATTCCGGGCCTGACCGATCACGAAATTCCAGGGATCCTCGAAGCCGCGGCGCAAGCCGGAGCTTCGTTTGCCGGTTGGGAAATGCTGCGGCTGCCCTACTCCAACCAGGAACTTTTCGAGCACTGGCTCGAACAACACTTCCCGGAGAAGAAAGACAAAGTCCTCGGCCGCATTCGAGCCGTCCGCGGCGGCAAGTTGAACGACTCCCACTTCGGCTCCCGCATGCGCGGCGAGGGCATGTTCGCGGAACAAATGGCGCAGATGTTTCAGGTGGCAGCGCGCAAAGCGGGTTTACCAGGTGTTGGTCCTGTACTTTCCACGGCTGCGTTCCTCACCCCAACAGGTGCACAGTTGGATTTGGAGCTTTGAAGCCTGCATTAGGGCTGGATTTTGCCCCGAGCAGCTTTCGCGGTCAGTGCCTCAACATCAGCCAAATCTTTCTGTCTGCCGCTGGCGCGCTTGTTTTTGAGCAAGCGCGGCAGATCGATGAAATTGATGCTCAGCCCGCCAATCCTGGAGCGGCGTCGATGACGAAAGCATTCTTCGAAACTTACGCCATCAATTTCATTTAGGATCTCCAGCCGCATGGGCTCGTATCCAAGGCGTATAATCCTGCCCTTTTCAAGAAACAGGGCAGGCTTGAGCCTGGGTAGGTCAAAGCCGAACTTGCGCAAAGCACATACCAGTTTGGTGGCATTGGTCTCTGACATCTCGACAAACAGATCCAGATCGCCTGTGTAGCGCACATATCCGTGGTACGCTACGGCATAGCCGCCAATGACCACGTATCTAATGCGGCCTGCGTTTAACAACTTTAAGAAGTCTTGGAAGTCGCGCGGCAGCGGGATCATAGGCGTGAGCTGTTTGGCGCAGCAGTTCAACCCCTTCAAGGCGTTTGCTTACGGTTTGGCGGCGCCAATACCGCAACTCGCTCCCGTGTTCGTGCAGGCCAGCGACCGAAAATCTTTTCCGGTTGACCCGAGCCGTTTTTGCAAGTGGCGATATCACTGTTCAAAGATAATCGTTGGGGCCAACTAGTGATAGCTGATTCTGCTGGATCTTGAACTTTTCCGGCTACGAAATGCTGCGGCTGCCCTACGCCAACCAGGAACTTTTCGAGCACTGGCTCGAACAACACTTCCCGGAGAAGAAAGACAAAGTCCTCGACCGCATTCGCGCCGTCCGCGGCGGCAAGTTGAACGACTCCCGCTTCGGCTCCCGCATGCGCGGCGAGGGCATCTTCGCGGATCAGGTGACGCAGATGTTTCATGTCACTGCACGCAAAGCAGGTCTGACTGAAGAAGGCCCTGAATTGTCCACGGCAGCCTTCAGAAGAACAGCAAGTGCGCAGTTCACGTTGGAGCTTTAAGGTGTAAACTAACGTTGGCGTCTCGTGTAGCGTCGGTAGCCATGATAGGCCACCGCATAGCCACCAATGACCCCATAGTTAATGAGGCCAGAGTTGAACAACTTCGGGAATCCTCGGAAGTCGGACGGCGGAGAGCTCATAGGCATGGGCCGTTTGGCGCAGCCGTTCCACTCCTGCAAGAAATTTCCGGACGGATTGGCCATATCCCTTTTCTGGCTTTAGCAGGCGTGCCTAAGAGGTTTGCGGCTGCGTTCTAGAAAAACTGTTCGCGCACATCCCTGCAGCCTATACCGCTGTGCTGGTAGGGGCGCGAGTGGGGCACTGCGAGAACTTGCTGTTTTGGGTTCTTCGAACGCATGGGGTGAAACTTAGGTGCTTTTCAAGTTTTCACCGCCGCTCTCGGCGGCCTTCGCGCCACCAGCCCAGGGCCAGGAACACTATGGCTATCAGCCCGGGAATGAGTGCGGGGCGCGAGCCGATTGTTACCGGGAAAGGCTGTGACGAGGCTGGCGGATTTTCTTCCAACACCCTGCCCTTCACGACCACGGCGGGCTTAGGCGCCGGGGTCGAGGGCACGTTCGCCGCTACAGCCGGTGCTGGTCCGGGGGCCGGTTGGAGATCCGCTCGCCGCGTGATGCGGTCGGTTTCGGCTGCGACCACGGGCGCCAGGTCAGATTGGGTTTGGCGTAATTGGGCCACGGTCTCGGGGGCTGGCTGCCAATAGCCTTTTTCCACGACCGTCAGCAGGCGATCCACCAGGGCCGAGTAGGCGGCGAGGTTGTCTGCCGCCTGAAACTGCTCGCGAATGTCCAAGGCGTAACGGTCTTGTACATACGTCTCAAACATCTCCTGCCACTTCGCCGCATCCACCGCCTCCGGCACCACCACCTGCCATCCCCATAGATTGTCAGTAACCTGCCGGATCATGCGGGCCCCGGCATAACCTTCCTTGAGCATGGCTTCAATCCACTTCGGGTTGACATAGCGCGCCCGCAGTTCGCGGCCGAGGTAGCGCTCCAACGAGACGGTTTCACCCTGCCCCGGATGGCTCAAGTCAGCGACCAGGGTTTCCGCCGCCTGGCCATTGACCTCGCGCACCGCCATCGCCGTTCCGCCCAGGTATTGGTAGAAATCGTCACTGTCGATCGCCCCGTAAACGTTGGAGGAGCGGCTGTGAACGACGGCTTTGGCGCCTTTCAGCGCTAACCGGAGAACCGCCGAGGAAAGATTATCGTTCGTGCCCGCCGCGGGGCGCGCGCCCCAAAAACCTTGCCCGAACAAATGGCTCATGCGGTTGAAGAACACCGAGGCCACCTGTTGGTCGTTGGTCCAACTGTCCGCCGCCTGAATCACAGGGTCCAACCCGGTGCCGTAGGCTCCCGACGGAACACTGAACAGGCGGACGGACGCCAACCGCTCGGCTTCCGTGGGTGCCACACCCTGTGATTCCAGCGCGGCGCGGGTCGCGGCAATGTTCAGTACCAGGGGATTGTCGTCGCTGGTGTCCGTCTTCACCACAGTCACTGCCTGGTCGAGCAGCAGCATCAGGTTGGGAAAGAGGTCACGATACAGGCCCGAAGGAACGATGGTCACGTCCACCCGCGGCCGCCCGAGTCGGTCGCGTGGTATCAACTCGACACCCTGGACCCGGCCGCGCGCATCCCACTGCAGCCGCACGCCCATCAACGCCAGGATCTGGGCTTCCATCACGCCCTCGTGCCGGCTGGTTTCCGTGCCCCAGAGGTTGAATACCAACCGATCAGGATACTCGCCTGAATGTCGTCGCCGATAGGACTTCACCAGGTCTGCCGCCAACCGTTCTCCCGCGGCAAACGTGGCCTCCGTCGGCAATCGCGCCGGGTCGAAGCCATAGAAATTCCTCCCGGTGGGGAGAGCCTCAGGATTGCGGAGGGGATCGTTTCCCGGTCCGGCCGCGATATAGCGCCCCGCCAAACCGGCCGACAACGCCTCCAGTTCGGCGCGGGCGGAGGATTCGATGCGTTCCATCAATTCCGCCTTGCGACGGGAGTAGTCCCCTGGCGACAACTCAGGTTCGAGCGACAGAATCGCATCCGCGGTCGCGGCGCGGCTGGCTTCATCCGGCGCCTGGCCGAGCGTGTGCATGCCAAACGGGGTCATACGTTCCCCGATCTTTTTGAGATGATGCTCCAGGTCTTCGATGTGGCTATCGTTCAAGGAAGCCCCTTTCGGCAGAGCGATGCCTAGATCGGTGAATAATCCGCGCTGCTCGCAGCGGCGCGCCAGTTCCTGAAGGAGGTCTGCGGCGCCGTGCGCACCTTTGTCCCGGGCCAGGTGGTAATCGTTAATCAACCCGGAAATCGCGCGGAGTTCGGGGCTGAGAGTTGAGCGATCCATCGGCGGTGGGAGGTGGCTGATGATGGCCGCCATCGCCCGGCGTTTCGCCTGCAGCCCTTCCCCAACGTCATCGACAATAAACGGATAAAACTGCGGCACAGCGCCCACGAGGACCTCGCCCGCGTCGGCGGCAGTGAACCCCACTTCCTTTCCGGGTAGCCACTCATGTGTGGCATGAGTGCCGACGTGAACCATGGCATCGGCGCCAAACACCTTTTGCAGCCAGAGATAAAACGCCAGGTACTGGTGGTGCGGCGGCAGGGTGACGTCGTGGTAGGCCGCTTCGATATCCTGCTCCCAGCCGCGCGTGGGCTGCGCCCCAAACACCAAGTTGCCCCAGCGCAATATGGGCAGGACGAAGCAAGGCATTCCCGATTCGTCTCGCCACACCATCACCCGGCTCTGCTCCGGTTCACCCCATTGGGCGATGATCTGGGAGCGCAAGCGCGCGGGCAATTGTTCGAACCAGCCGCGATACTCGGGGATCGGCAGCAAGGGCACCCGCCCCGAGCGCGCGAGGCGGTCGAGATCGGCATGGATATTGGTTCCTGGCGCAGGATTGTTCCCAAAAGTCCGGATGAGCGCGAACAAGTCCTCTGCGTTGGAAGGCGCACCCTCGGCAGTGAACCCCTCAGCCTGGAGCCGGGTCAGGATTTGAAATAGCGAGAGGGGCAGCACATTCAAGTAGGAAGCTCCGATGCTTTCGCGGCCGGGCGGGTAGTTGTAGTAAATGATGGCCACCCGCTTGGCGGGCGGTGGGGCCTGCCGCAGGCGCAACAATGCCTGCGCGCGGTCAACCAATCGCTCTACCCGCTCGGCAATCGGCATCGTCATCACGTAACCCTGGCCAGTGGCGGCATCGATCAGCCGTTCTTTCGAGGCCACAATCGTCGGGGCGATGGCTCCCGCCAGTTCCGCACTCCCGACCTGCCACGAGCGTTCAATGAAATCGAGTCCGATCGCTGAGCGCTCCCACTCCGCGCGGGTCTGATGATTTAGGGCAATGGCATTAAGCACCGGGACGTTGATCTGTGCCAGCAGGGGATCGAGTTTTGCCGGAACATTGCCAATCTTAAGCGTTAGGCCGATCAACACCTCAACGCGGCTGCGCTCGTCGCCATCGATAAACAGCACCGGCAGGGCGGAGTCACTGGGATAACCAAAACCGAAGAGGCCATTGAGGCCGCGTGAGCTGAGGGCGGCATCCAACGCGGACAGCAACTCCGTTTGCCCGGAGGTGGCGGTATCGCGTGAGAAATAGACTCCGATCCAGGGCCGACCGCGGCGTTCAGGTCGGTCGGCAAAGTACGCCTCGGTGTAGTCCTCAAACTGCTCGAAGGGGCGACGGCTGGCGGGATCGAAAAACCCAATGTTCGGAAACGGCGCCGGGGGGAGCGCACGAATGCCAGGCAGGTGACGGCGAGCGAGCGCCGCACGCACGAGTTGCACGAGATTAGCCTGCCCCCCGGCTTCGAAATAAGCAGCCAGTGCGGCATCCCGCGAGCAACCCAAGTCGGCAAACTCGGGATCGAGCGCTCCGCCAACACCCGCCACCAGAGCACCACGGTCCGCCGCCGCTCGAATCTCCAGTCCCAGTGCGCGCATCAAGGCACCATACCGCGTATAGGCAATGATGATGTCACTGTGCCGCACAAACTCGCGGTCGGTATCGCTGAGTTCACTTCGCGGAAAGACGCGAGCCATTACCTCCTTCAAAGCGGGATCGCGTTTTAGTTCGGTGATCGCCCCGGTGGCTAATGCCGAGTGCAGGTCACCGGTCAGCAGGGCTATTCTCACGGGTGCGGCTGCTGCCGGCATAGCCCAGAGGCAGGCCAACAGCAGGAACCGCGTAAACAAAAGCTTCACTCCACGCTTCATTACTCGGAGTGCGCCTCGTCGTCGGGCACGTAGACGACCTGACCGTTGGCGAGGCGGTAAGCCGTGCCGAGGCGCGTGCCCTGGCCTGAGAGGGTTTTGTCCGTGACCTTCTGCACTTTTATCTGTGCCCCTTCTTTGGTGATGATCTCCATCTCGCCGGATTCCGTCTGTTTAACCAGTGTCACCTTGGAGTTCTTATCGAGGAGCGCTCCGGAAGAGAACAAAGCAAAGAGCGCGATGAGGAGGGCGACAATGAACGCCACACTGACGTCGAACAGGTTGGCGATACCGGCGAGGGGATCGTCATCATAACCTGGCGCGGGGCCATGGACGGGAATGCGGTGGCGATGAACGAAACGCATGATTACTCCTTCCCGGTGACGCGGCGCAGCAATCGCTCAGCGTGAAAAGCCAGTGCCTGGGAATCGGCGCGCACCCAGCTTTCGCGTGCGGCAGCCATGAGGTAGGCAGCTACGCTGATCGTCAGCCCGATGACTGTGGCGGCAAAGGCTGTCACCATGTTGCTGGCCAGCGCGGGCAGGTTGCCGTCGGCTAACCCTTGCAGCGCGTTGGCCATCGGAATCAGTGTGCCCATCAGACCCAACGACGGCCCAACACGCACGGCCAAACGCAGGCGGCCCAAAGCGCGCCAGCGTTCCCGCTCGGTGTTTTGCAGCTGTTCTTCCAGCAACAGATCCAGTCCCTCCCGAGGTTGGCTCGCGATGCGGTCCAAGGCTTGTTGTGCGCGCTCCAATGACCGACGACAACCGGCACGGCGATCCCAGGCCTCGCGGACAAAGCCCCCGAGCGCCACCAACATGGCCGCCATCAGGCAGAGCAACCCCGCAAGCACCGGCCAAACGAGAAACGCGGCAATGTGGTGGAAGAATTCGCGAAGTTGGTCAATCGCAGTCATAATTCGTGATTTAAAATGTGCGAACGCGGAAGAACCGCACTTCGTTGGTCAAGGGAACGGAAAAGCTGGATATGGCGTTCGTGTTTACAAAAGTGTCCCACTCAGGCCAATGAGTCAGGTTCGTGGAGGTGAGTATGGTGTAAGCGCGGCCCACCTCACCCGAAACCGTCAGCAGCAACCGGTCGGTCTCGGTCGCTACCGCAAGCTCAGGTGGTGGGGGAACTGGCACGGGGGTCCGGGTCACCGCCAGCATGGCCAGTTGCGGCCGAAGACTGCTCTCGCGGGTATCCGGCACGTCACTACTGGCAACGGTGAAAAGGACGTCGTTGGTTTCAGCGAGCCACGGCAACACGTCGAACGTGACTCGGCTCGGTCCATAATCAAAGCCGGACCCGGCTTTGTCCCAGGTGGCCACGTCATCGCTACCGAGTTGAACGCGATTAAAATACAACCTGTCGTTTTGGCCCGGGTCGCCATACGTGTAGAGCGCCTGCAGGACGGCAGCAGTCGCGTTGGTCGGGTTCACGGTGAGGGTAAACTCCCGGTGATCCGTCTGGATCGCGCTGGGGGCTCGATAGAGGTCTCCACTGCCCTCCGCGATGGCGTAATCGAATTGATTCTGCAGCGTGCTGCTTTGATACACCCCGAACAAAGTAACGTGATGGATTCGGCCATCAAAACTGTCGGGCGTGGTTTGAGTGATGACGACAGTGTTACTGGTGCCGTCCGTAAACAGTAGATCTCCGGGAACCGGCAACATCACCAGCCATAGTCCCGAGCCCGCACCATAAACGCTGGGAGTGCTCGGGCTAAACACGGCGTTTGCGTCGCTCGTAGTGCCGAAAACCAACGGGTTAGCCCCAGCAAGCGGCTTGTTGTTGACGGTGACCGTGAACTCGCTCGAGTAACTCGCCGCGCCGCCCCACACCGTGGTGGCCAACCGCGCCAACGCGATCGCCTCTCCGACAGGCAGAGTGAAGTGGTTGGTCAACTCATACGGCTTCGCCGGAGGCGCACCATTAATCCAGTTGGTCGAGGTCTGCCAAAACAGCCCGGCGTTCGGCAGACTGCCGGAGAGAACGTTGGTGAGACCATGGCCGGGCGCGGAGAAACCCGCCTCGAGTCTGTTAGTGAACAAGCTAGCTGCCAGGATTATTGCCGGCAGCCATCGCGCCGCAGGGTTGTATGGAGTTTTCATGATCGAGCAGCGTGTTCCCGCTATTTCGAGGCATCCCATTCCTCTTGACGGGTCTTAGTTTTAGATTCGACGTGTCCGTCGCAATGCACGGCCACGAAGGATTTTCGGGGATGGCGGTAATCCACATCCGGGACGGGATGCGCGAACAACGAGCCGCCGCCACAGTAGTATTTGCCCGGGGTGCAGTCCGCGGCGAGAATGGTCAAGGCCGGCTTCGTGATGCGCACGGGCTTTACCGGGTACCAGAAACAAGCGTCCTGGTCTGCAAACCGGAATACGTTCATGCCGTAGCTGAGGAAAATGTTCGTGTCCCAGGTCACCGGGATGCGTTTGAGGTCCGCAGGGCACAGGTAAACCCCTGACGATTTGGCCAGAAACGGCTTGAGCAAATCCATCCATCGTGCCGAAGCGTCCACATATGCCGGAGGATACGAACGTGCCTCGTCGGTGTAACACTGCACCGCGATACCGATCTGCCGCAGGTTGCTGAGACACGAAGCCTGTTTTCCCCGCTCCCGGGCCTGACCCAAGGCAGGCAAGAGTAAGGCAGCCAGGATGGCGATCACGGCGATCACTACCAGCAATTCGATCAGCGTGAACGCCACATCTGGCAGCACGCAGCTGCCAGGCACACCGCTACCGCGGGGTCGGCAGGCACTGTCCGGATTGGCATTCACAGTTTTTATAGAATGACGAAGTTATACAATCGTAATACTCATTAAAGTATGATACAAGAGTCAATCCGTATGAAATCTACGGAGAGGTGCGAGTGGGTTGCCGGGCGAGAAAAGCCGGATACGGATGCGGGTTGCGACCTGGGGCAGGACGCTGCGGCTCCAGCCGCATTGACGGCCATCGGCCCTTTGTTAAGGTGTGCGCGTGAAAAGTGCGAAAAAAGAAGGCGTCGTGCGGTTTACGGTTTCCGTGCCACGCGACCTGGGCAAGCAACTCGACCAGATGACCCAGCAGAAAGGCTACGACAATCGGTCGCAGGCGGTGGCGGACCTCATCCGTGCGGGCCTGGTCGAGCACCGCCAGAATTACGGCGACCACGAGATTGCCGGCACGATCACCCTGGTTTACGACCACCACAAGCAGCACGTGCAGGCCGCGCTCACCGATATCCAACACGACCACCACGAGGTCATTCTCTCCACCCTCCATGTCCATCTCGACCACCACAACTGCCTCGAGGTGCTCGCTGTCCGGGGCAAAGCGCGCACGGTCAAGAAAATCGCCGATGAACTGATTGGGGCCAAGGGAGTCAAACACGGCAAGCTCACCGTCACCACCAGCGGCAAAGACCTTCCCTCCTGATCCCGGCGTATTCGGTGCCGATCGTCCGGCGCCACCGGTGAAAGGACGCGGTGTTTAAATGCCAGCCGATTTGGAAGAGGCTAGGTCTTACGGCCAGCGTGAGCGGTAGAAATGATTCGTCGTAGGCGGTGGATCGATGAATTGAAATATGCCGCCCGCGGCTGTGGTTGTGCCCAGGGTCTGCCAGTTCCCTTCAAGATCTTGAGCCCCCAGGATGGTGTAGGTGCGTCCCATGGGGTCAGGTCCAGAAATGATCCGGGAACCATCCGGCTGAAGCGTGACGGCAAGCAGCGGTTTGCCGCCGTGGTCGATGGTGATCGTGACTGTCGCGGAGTTTGTGGTGCCGTGCAGGACCGAAGCCGTCCGAGCTTCGACTGAGTAAACTCCCACTGGCGGGTTGCTCCACCACAGGCTGTAGGGCGGAGCTGTGGTTTCCCCGATCTTCACCCCATTTGCCCAATAGGAAACGTTGGTGATCGTGCGGGCCGGGTCATAGACACTGACCCGCAATGGCAGGGCCGTTGGCAGCACGCGGAGAGTGCTATTCGTCGGCTCGGTCAATTGAATCGCCGGCGTGGCGAACACCGGGTCCAGGCTCTGGAACACCCCCTGGCTAAGGTTGGTGTAGGAACCACTGGCCGAGGTCTCCAGCTTCAGCGCCCGCACCATATACACGTGCGCGGGCCCGCCTGTCAGGTCATTGAAGAAAGTCCCGCTGACCGGAAGGCTGTTCAGCCGCGTGAAGGGCCCGGCTGCGGCATTCGCGCGGTAAACCTGGTAACCAAGCACGCCCTCCGGCGACGCCGTCCAGGTCAGCTCCACACCTGGCGAATCACCGGTCCTGGCCAGCATCGCACTCGGCGGCGTCACGACATGCAGGCGCAGCGTGGGGTCGCCCATCAAGCCGATATGCACCTTCCAGGTGCCGAGCGCATCGCCTATGTCGTTGGCTTCGTAATCATCGGAGTTATTCTGGGTCAGCAAGGCGCCAGCGCCGAGCGTTTCGCCCAGGGCCATGGGATGCAGCAGCCAATAAGGCCGGCCAGACCACGCGCACGCCAAGGTGTGGCTGGACGTGGCCACCTGGGCGCGCATCAGATTGTTCGTCGCGTCCCAGTCGCCGAAGTAACTGCCAAAGAGCATCGTGAACACGACGCGCGTGTCGTTCGTCACCAGTTGCGTCGTGTTCGCAATGCCGCCGGCAAAGGTGTAGTTGCCAAAGCCGCAGCCGTAACCCCAGAGGTAACTCTGCGACCCCAGCGTTACGATCCAGTCGCCCCCGGTGATGTTTGCCGGTCCGAAGAACGGTCCGAATATCCGCCAGGCGCTGGTCGAAAACCCCTCGCGGTAGGACGGGTCTTGAGGGTCGGTCAACACGCCGATCGCATCGTCAATCAATCCACGCGCCGGCACGCTGACCGCCTTCTGCCGAAAGGCATGGTTCTTATCCAGGTATCGACGCAGTAACTCGGTTTCGCTAAGGGGGATGGCAGGCAGATTCGCGAAATCCACGCGACCCACTTGCAGTTCCACCGCCGAAGGAAAATCCACTTGGTCAAACTTGCCGTCGCCGGGCACGTTCCGATTCCGGGGGTCGCTTGATCCGCTGTAATTCACAGTCGTATCGGTCCAGTTCCCATTCATTTCCCCGTAATAGCCATCGGCGGGCCAGGCGCCTTTGTGATCCGGCGTGTGACCATCCGGAAAGATGTTACCCGAGTAGGGCACGGGCACACGTCCCATCAGGAACACCGCCTTTACGCCGGCGGGATCGGCATTGTAATCCCCTTGGATCAAGGCCTTCACCTCGGTTACCGACGCACTGCGGGAGACATCCCGACGCAGCACCGTCCAACCGTCTCCCGCCAGGTCCAGTTCCAGGCGGTGCAATTGCAGGGCTAGCCCCGGGGCGACACTCTCGTCCACTACCAACACCAGTTTTCCCCGCGAATCAGTCATCGGCACCTGAATGCCCGCGCAAATATAGCCATCGCCGGTATGATTCGTCGCCTGCTTGCGGACGTGGTATTCATAGGCAATGCCCGTTGTCACCGAGTTATCTACATGGCTGGTTGCCTCAGCACCCAAGCTTGTGCCCGCCCCCCACTGGCCGGACTGGGGGTTCTTGCGGTAAACCGTGTAATTCGTCGCCGCAGCGTCTGCCACCCAGGACAAGGAGATTCGATCCGGGTTGGTCTGAACCGTGGCGCTGAGCACCACCGCCAGATCCCGGGCCGTCTGCGCAAGGCAGTTGGCCACTGAGACGCTCAGCGCCAATGCGCACGCCAGGGCCGGGAGAGATCTGCGCCAGTGGTTCATCATGTCAACCTATCTGTAGCAGCCAAATCGCTGATTGAAAAGCGCCAACGAAATCCTGTGATAAATGATGGGTAAATACTGCCAGTAGCCAATGACCCGCCCCACCCTCCTTGGCAGCAGAAAAACTAAAAAAAGTCGGTTACCGCGCTCCGAATTTCCCGTTGTTACGGGTGACCACGTGTACCTTTGCGACTGTCAAAAACCGGTCTGGAAGCCAGAGATTGGCGCGAGCGGCGCTAATTCTCCAGGAAAGGCTTTCTGGTATCCGCATTTTGCATCCATCAGTGCGACTGTGTGGTTGGCTATAGTCACCTGTTGCCCAGCCGAGGACTTGATCCTGAATTACAGTCTTGACGTGGAAAACAGCACCTTACTGCTCTCGCTGCCGCCGAAACCTGAAGCGTACTACACGCTGGAGTGGACCGAAGACTGGGTGACTTTCACCCCGGTGAGCATGGTTGTTGGCAGTACTGGACCTGCCTGGGCCTACTCGGTCACGGTTGGGGCGAGCGCCGGGTTCTTTCGGGTTCAGTCTCATGATATCTTTACGCCACAGGACTCCGATGGTGACGGCATTGATGACCGTTTCGAACTGGAGCACCCTGACTGCCTGGACCCACTCAACTGGCTCGATGCAAGCCAAAGTTGTTTGGCCGATGGTATCTCGAATTACCAGTTCTACCTGCGTGAACTCTTTGGCAGTCCGGGGTTGGCCCTGCAATTCTTCAGCCGGGAGACGACCATCTGGAATTTTGGGGCGCCCACGGCTCGCATCGAGGCGATTTCGCCAGAGATTTCCATTTACAACGCAAACCCTGGATCTGGACCTCCTACCTCGGACATTCTGCAGGTTTATTCGCGTGAAGTGACGAGCTGGAACTTTGGTGCCCCTTCAGCAAGGTATGAGGCAATTTCACAGGAGGTTACCACCTGGAACTTTGGTTCGCCTTCCGCCCCCATTGAAGCCATTTCGCCGGAGATCTCGGTCTACAACGCGTTTCCCGGTTCCGGTCCGCCGACCACCGAATTTCAGCAGGTTCATTCGCGTGAGTTGACCGTGTTTAACCTGGGACAACCCACCGCAGATTTCGAAGCCATATCGCGAGAAATGACCCTTATAAACTTTGAGGAACCAGTGAACCCATAGCCGGCGCACTGCTGACACCCATTGGCTAACTATTTGCGACTATTCAAGGCTCCAACCAGATACAACGTATGAAAACGAAACCGATAATGTTACTAATCGCCCTCGGGTTGCTCCTGTGCGCGCCCCCGGCTATCGCCCAACTGGTCATCCCGAGCGACGGCTCCGATGGGGCCTTTGCGCCTGATGGCAGTGTCACCAATCTCGTCATCGATCTGTCCCTGGCTACGGACGGCGTGTGGAGCCAGGACAACAGTGCCAATGCGGGAAACGGGGTATATGATCCCGACAAATGGGCCGTGGTGTTCAAGTATTCCTCGGTCAACATCCCAGCGGGTGTGACGGTTTCCTTTAAGAACCACCGATCGCGGGCTCCAGTGGTTTGGTTGGTGCAGGGGGATGTTAACATTAGTGGAGTTGTAGATCTTGCTGGCAAAAAAGGCGTGATAGGCGTGGAGTCTCTCATTCCCACTGAGCCCGGCCCGGGAGGATTCCGTGGCGGTGCAGGCGGTCCACAAGGCGCTGGTGCCGGTCTAGGGCCGGGAAGTCATGGAATGGGCCAGTATCAGTCACTCTACGGCAATCCGCAAATACTGCCGCTAATCGGCGGCTCTGGCTCTCCAGCACCTGGTGGTGATCAGTCTGGAAATAGTGGGGGAGGTGCGATTCTCATCGCGTCCTCGAGTAGTGTAACGATCGTGGGAAGCATTCTTGCAAATGACCGCTACTCTGGTAGGGGTGGAGCTGCATCTGGCGGTGCCGTGCGAATTGTCGCCTCGCAAGTTCTCGGTAACGGCGAAATCAATTGCCTCCAGGATGGGCGCGTGCGAATTGAAGCTAACGCTCTCGCAGCTTCAGTGCGTACATACCCTGAAACCATCGCGGTTCCACCTGCGAGTCCTCCCATTATTTGGCCGCCGGAGGTGGCGCCGACCATTCGTATTGTGATGATCGCCGAGGCTACTGTGCCAGTTGATCCCACCGCACCGCTAGTCAGTAGCGCTGATATCGCCATTCAGAAGGACACGCCGGCTGTCATCATTCTGGAGACTTTGAATTTCCCTATCGAGGGCGTCGTGCAAGTTCGGGCCGCGCAAAAGTGGGGTGGCTACCAATGGGTAAACGCCACTTATGCCAGCGGAAATCAGGCCCAGGCGCTTTGGCGAGCCACCAACACCTTTGTCAAGGGATACACGACTCTCCAAGCCCGCGCCACCGCTCCTTGATTCGACATTTCGAAGGAAAGCGAATGCGAGCCTTTTCGTCCGTCTTTGATCGTTAATGTCGGTAACCAGAAAGAACACAACATGAAAACCATTAAGAGAATGTCCGTCCTCTCCGTTTGCCTCCCAGCATGGCTGCTGATGCTTCCGCTCCTAGCGTTTACTTCCCAGGCTCAAGTTGCCGGGGAGAAGCCCGGGCCGAAATATGAGAAGCTAAAAGTTTGGGAGGGAAATTGGACGTATGAGGGAACCCAATACGCAACGCCGCTCGGGCCGGAGGGTAAATTCAAAGGTAAACAGACCAACCGGCTCATTCTAAACGGTTTTGCCCTCGAGAGCGACTGGTCTGACAACGAAGGGGTCACTCTCGGCCTGACCGGGAAGGAATTGCATTGTTATGATGCTGCCAAAGACCAATACGTCACCTACTCGTGTGACAACTCCGGCGGCGTGGGCGTCCTTATCGACACGTTCGAGGGTGACACCGTTACCGGCCGTGGCACGCTCACGGACACCAAGGGGATCTCCTACATGAGCAGGGCTAGCGGGAGTTTCCAACAAAATGGAGACACTTTTACCGTAAAGCTCCAACTATCCACGGACAAGGGCAAGACGTGGATACCCTGGTATGAAATGACGGCCAGGAAAGTGAAGCGGTGAGACCGAAGCGGCTGGCATCGGCAGTCCCCGGACAAGCAACCCTTCGAACAAGCGCTGTTATGAGCGGGAACCAAGCTGAAACCCTCTGGCGTGCGAGTATAACTTTTGTGAAAGGTTACACGACCCTCCAAGTCTCAGGCGCTGCTACCTGACTCCGTGTTTCGAAAGGGAGTGAATACGAACTTCTATGTCCTTCGTTGATCACTAACCTCAGCAACCAAAACAAATCATGAAAACCGCTAAGAAATGGTCCACCCTCTCCGTTTGCCTCCCGGCAATGCTACTAATGCTTCCGCTCCTGGTCTTGACCGCCCAGGCTCAAGTTGCGGGGGCCAAACCCGGGCCGAAATATGAGAAACTAAAAGTATGGGAGGGGGATTGGACGTATGAGGGCGTCCAGCATACAACACTGCTTGGGCCAGCAGGCAAATTCAAAGGCAGAATGACCAACCGGCTCATCCTCAATGGCTTTGCCCTCGAGAGCGATTGGTCTGAAGATGGAACGGTGATTGCGGCCGGGAAGGAATTACACTGCTACGATCCTGCCAAGGACCAGTACGTCACCTACTCGTGTGACAATTTCGGCATCGTGTCCGTAATCATCGACACCTTCCAGGGCAACACCGTGACCGGCCGGGGAACTCAGACTGACGCCAAGGGAACCGCATCGATAATTAGAGCCAGTTGCGTATTTCAAGCAGGCGGCGACGAATTCACTTCGAAACTTGAACTGTCCCTCGACGAAGGCAAGACCTGGATACCCTGGTATGAGTTGACGGCCAAAAAAGTGAAGCGTTGAGACCAAAGATGGTGCCGTCACTAGCTGCCGGTTAAGCAACCCTTAGAACAAGCGCTATTTTGAGTTTTGCGACCAGGTCTTCGCACACGTCTAAAGGGTAAGGGATAATAAAGGGAGGGGCGACGTGATGAACAGGGACCTGGTCGCTTTCATTTGCATTGCAGCCAACCATGGTGGACGCACCTCGAAACGGGAAAGGCAGCCGAACGCCCGCAGGATCCCTGCGCAGGGCCACCTCGGCACCCCGGACTGCCGCACCAGTCGAGCTCACCCGTCCCGGCCGAGGCCCGGGCCTGGATCCTGGATCGGGTCCGGCGCCAACCGGAGGCCACCGCCGATCATCGGCAGCTTGCAGGCCGGAGTTGAGGTCTATAGGATGGGCCCATGCCTTCGGGGGATCAGGGCGGCGTTGGCGGATTTGGTGGCGCGGAATTGTTTCCGACGACCATCTGGGAGGATATTCACTCCGCCTGCGGGCGTTCGCAGCCGGCTTTGGCCCGGCTGTGCGAGCGTTACCGCGAACCTCTCTTTATCTACCTGCAGCGGCGAGGCTTGGATTACCATGGTGCGTCGGACGTCGTGCAGGGGTTTTTTGCGCACCTGCTCGAACGCGAGTTTCTCGTCGGCATGACCCCGGGCAAGGGTCGTTTTCGAGCGTTCCTGGTCCAGAGCATCCAGAACTATCTCAGCGACCAGGAAGCCCGTGCGGCGATGCAAAAACGCGGGGGGAGGATACCTCACCTGCCACTGACCGAGACACTGGTCGATCAAACTCGGGCGACTGCGCCGCAGGGGCAGTCCTGCACGCCCGATCGGGCCTACGAGCAAGCCTGGGCGCAGGCGGTCTTGAGCAACGCGCTGGTGAACTGGCGCGCGGAACAGTCCGGCACTCCCGATCGCGCTTTGGCGACCGAGGCCATCGAGCAACTGATTTATGCCGATCCCGACGCGCCGACGTATCGCCAGCTATCGCTCCAGTTGGGCCTGGCGCCCAGCGTGCTCAAAATGAAGGCCTATCGGTTGAGGTTGCGTTTGGCGTATTGGATTCGCGAGGAGATCCGGCAAACACTCGCTCCCGGGGAATCCGTGGACGAGGAGCTGAGTTACCTGATCCGAGTGCTGCGCTGCGAGTAGTGGCTCGGAGGCATTTTCCCGGACCTCAGCAGGTCAGGGCGGTAAGCGTATGACAAGGGCCAAGTCGATTCAGACGTGCATCCGCTGCGGACGGTCGCTTCCGGACAGGAGCGAATTGCCCGTATGCACTCCGTGTGCCCTGGAAGATGCTCTGAGAATTGCGGACGCGACAGCGCCGCTGCCTTCATCGGCAGACCCACCATCGGCGGCGTCCGGCCAATCACTCGGGAAATTGGGAGATTATGAGTTGGTGGAGATCCTCGGACGAGGGGGAATGGGGACCGTCTACAAAGCACGCCGACAGGGTGCGGAGGGCTGGGTGGCGGTGAAGGTGCTAGCTGGGGGAATCTTCGCCGACAAGAAGGCCCATGAACGCCTCCAGCGCGAAGCGCAAGCCCTGGCCCGGCTGCACCATCCGGATATCGTGCAGATTCACGAGGTGGGTGACGCTGATGGTCTCCCCTTTTTGGTGATGTCGTTTGTGGACGGACCCAACCTGGCACAACTGGTTCGCGATCATCCACTCGAGCCAAGACGCGCCGCACGGATTGTGGCGCAGGTGGCCGATGCCGTTCAAAATGCTCACGAACAGGGAATTCTGCATCGGGATCTAAAACCTTCGAACATTCTGCTCGATGCGGAGGAGCGCCCAAAAATTACCGATTTCGGCCTGGCAGTCGCGGATTGGATGCCCCGAGATTTGACGCGCACGGGTGAGACACTGGGTTCGCCAGCCTATTTGCCGCCCGAGCAGATCTCCGCGCATCGGGGAGAGGTAAAGCAGGCTAGCGACATTTATGCCATCGGCGCCGTGCTTTACCAACTGTTGACCGGGCGCCCTCCGTTTTCAGCCGCTACGCCCGCCGATACCATCGAGCAAGTGCTTCGGCGCGAGGTGCCGGCACCGAGCCTCTTGAATCCCGCCGTGCCCGTTGAACTGGAGGCCGTCTGCCTGCGTTGTCTGGACAAGAAACCAGAGCGTCGCTATCGCAGCGCAGGTATGGTGGCGGAGGCATTGCGGGCTTTTGCGAATCGCTCCCAGCCCCGGGCTCGAAGTCAATGGCTTCAGAGTGTGTGGTGGCGGGTAAAACGAGCTCATCCAGCCCAAGTTGTTGCGATGCTCTTCTTGCTGGCAGTTTCGCTGCTCGGCCTCGGCGCAGTCATAGGCCTCTATGCATGGAACCACCAAATGCGCGACGACTTGGTCCGCACCCAAGAACTGGCTGGACGCGAGCAGCGCATACGCCATGCTGCGGAACTACAGCGCGAGCGCCTGGCCTATGCGCATCAGATTGTCGCCGCCCAACGCTCCCGGGAAGCCGGAGATACGACGGCGGCTCGGCGGAATCTCAGCACAACCGACGTTGCGCAAAGGGGCTGGGAACATCGCTACCTCCAAGGCATGCTCGACCAGCATCACTTGCGGCTCCAAGGGCACGGTAACCCAATTAGTGCCGTCGCGTTTCACCCCACCGGCAACCAGGTTGCCAGCCTGGGCATGGACCTGACGCTGCGCGTGTGGTCGATGCCCGACGGTCGTCAATCCCGCCAGGTCGTGGCGCATCGGGAACGCCCCTTGTCTCTCGCGTTCAGCAGGGACGGCAAGTCAATCGTTACCGGCGGCCAGGATGGCACGGTTCGCATCTGGAATGGCGAGTCTCTGAAAGAGGAACGCCAGTTTGCACTGAACCAAGGGCGGGCAACCGCGGTAAACCTGGATCGCAGTGCCACCCGGGTAGTCGCAGGCGACTCCCTGGGACGCTTCCACCTGTGGGACCGGGTTTCCGGAACGCTCCTGATTACCGGGCAGGCGGATTCAACGGAGCTTTTTAGCGCAGTCTTCAGTCCTGATGGAACGGCTTTGGCCACTGGCGGCCGCGATCGCAAGATTCGTCTGTGGTCTGTTCCCGAGGGAAAACCATTGCAAACGATCGCCGGCCATCGCGCTGCCGTTCGCGCTCTCAAGTTCAGCCCCGATGGAGCGTTGCTGACCTCAGGCAGCGATGACGGGACGGTTGCTTTGTGGCGGGCAGGCGACGGCGTCCAGTTATTCAGCCTCGCGGCACACCAGGACCTAGTGCTGGCGCTGGATTTTTCCCGGGACGGATCGGTGTTAGCCAGCGGCGGAGCGGACGGCATGATTTGCCTTTGGAACCCTGTGGCAGGAAAGCTTGACCAGGTGCTGCATGGTCATTCCGGGCGTGTAAACAGTGTTGCCTTGAGCCCCGATGGCGAATGGCTTGCCAGCGGCGGGATTGACCAGGACGTGTTCCTATGGCGTACCAGGCATTCGCCCCTGGTCCGAGTGTTTGATGGGCACACGAATGTGGTCACCCGACTTGAATTCAGTTCCGATAATCGAAATCTCCTCAGTGCGGCTCGCGACGGCACCGCTCGAGTCTGGAGCCTGGACACCGGCCAGGTCCGAAACGTGTTTAACGCCCATGATTCCCGGATGACCATGGCTTCATTCAGTCCGAACGGGGAGACTGTGGTCACCTCCGGCACGGACGGGCGATGTGTGGTTTGGAACCTCAAGAGCGGTCTGCAGGAGCGCACTTTCGACCCCGGGCAGGGTCCGGCCAGAAGCTTGGCCATTGCCCCTGACGGAAAGCGGGTGGCCAGCAGCCACGACGCGGGTGGCGTATGCGTTTGGGACCTCGAAACCGCGTCCCCGCTCCTTAAGTTCTCTTCCAAAGTGCCCCGAATCAATCGCGTCCAATTCAGCACCGATGGAACTCTGGCCTACACGGTCGGAACCGCCGCGACCGTGATCGAGGTATGGAACAGCGTGACCGGTGAACGCGTGAACGAACTGCAACTTCCCCAGGGATCCCAGACGTGCATGGTCCTGAAACCCGACACCCAGCGGATCGCCTACGGCACGGCCAACGGCCGGATCATGGTGATTGAGGCCGGTTCGGGCAAGCTGGTCTGGTCCGCCCATGGCCACTCGGCCGCTGTCAGCCAAGTGGCCTGGAGTCCAGACGGTGAGCGCCTGGCCAGTTGTGGGCGTGATGGCTCGCTTCGTGTGTGGGATGCCTTTTTTGGGTATGAACTCCTGCTCATACGCGGCCTGTTCTCGGAAGGCTTTGCACTTGCCTGGAGTCGGGATGGCACTTATTTGGCGGTTTCAGGCCGCTCCGGCAGGATTTGGTTGCTCGGCTCGACAGGAGAACGACTCGTTCAAGCGGGTGCCGAGTGACATTCCCGTCCGGGATCGATCGTTGCTGGGGGTTGGCCAGGTGAGTTCAATTGGCATTCATCGCCCTGGAATCCCCTTTCCGTACAGTCTGGTTGCCTCGACCTTGCCTTGCAGATCAACCAAGGTCGCCCGGTGAATCACGTTTGGCAACGGTGACTCACACCAGGCCACGCCTAATGACGGCATTCTCTTATCCTGTTAGGCCGCCTTGTTCAGGATGGCCCGCAGGTCGGTTTCCGCGGTGCCGATGGGCATGAGGTTGAACTTTTCAACCAGCACGTTCAGCACGGCGGGGGTGACGAATGCGGGCAGTGTGGGGCCCAGCCGGATGTTGCGGATGCCCAGGAAAAGGAGCGTCAGGAGAATGGCGACCGCCTTCTGTTCGTACCAGGAGAGCACCATCGATAGCGGGAGATCGTTGACGCCGCAACCAAACGCTTTGGACAGGGCTACCGCAATCTGGATCGCTGAGTAGGCATCGTTGCACTGGCCAATGTCGAGCAGGCGGGGAATGCCACCAATGGTACCGAAATCCAGCTTGTTAAACCGGAACTTTCCGCACGCCAGGGTCAGGATCACGCAGTCCTTGGGAACCGACTCGGCGAACTCCGTGTAATAATCGCGCCCGCTGCGGGCTCCGTCGCACCCGCCCACCAGAAAGAAATGGCGAATCGCGCCGGACTTGACGGCTTCAACCACTTTGTCAGCCACACCAAGAACCGCATGGTGTCCAAACCCGACGAGGATGGTCTGGTCCGGGCCATCCTCCGCAAAACCCGGGGCTTCCAGGGCGGCCGCGATCACCGGTGAAAAGTCGCCATTGTCAATATGGCGGACACCCGGCCAGCCGACATGGCCGGCAGTGAATATCCGACCCATGTAAGAAGCTACCGGCTCCTGGATACAATTCGTGGTCATCAGGATGGCGCCTGGGAACTGGGCGAATTCGACCTTCTGGTCCTGCCATGCACCGCCATAATTGCCGACCAGGTGGCGGTACTTCTTCAGGCGTGGGTAGCCGTGCGCCGGAAGCATTTCGCCGTGCGTGTAGATGTTGATGCCCTTGCCCTCAGTCTGCTCCAGCAGCATCTCCAGGTCTTTCAGATCATGGCCGGACACGAGGATCGCTTTACCTTGGACCGGTTCCACGCGGACTGGCGTGGGGACTGGATGCCCATAGGTGCTGGTGTGGGCAGCGTCCAGCAGTTCCATCACCTTCAAATTGACTTCTCCGCACCGGAGGCAAAGCTGGAGCATCTGGTCCACCGTAGGCTTTGTCTCCGCCAGGCAATTCAGCGCCTCCGCCAGAAACGCATACACCGGCTCGGCTTCGTGTCCCAGGATCTGCGCGTGATCGGCGTATGCCGCAAGGCCTTTGATGCCGTAGGTCAGCAACTCCTGCAGACCGGCCAGGTCGGCACCGAAACTGTGTTTGCGCGACACTATATCCACCAGTTCCCCTGCGGCGCGCAATCCGCTCCGCGTCGGTGCAGGCACCCACGTCGCCGGCCCCTTGATCGGCTCCGGGGTCTTTCCGGCTTGCCCTGCCGCGGTTTCATAAAGCGCCTTGGCTGTGTCCCGCACCTGCGCCGCATCGCGGATGGCGATCTCAATGGATGCGGGGTCGAAATTCACATTCGTCACCGTTAGAAACAACCCGCGCAGGAGAAACCGGTCTACCGTGAGATCGGTCACACCCAGAGTCCTGGCCCGGTGGGCATATTGCGCAACGCCTTTGGTGGCGTGCAAGAGCATGTCCTGCAACGCTGCTGTTTCCTCGTCTTTGCCGCAAACGCCGAAGTCGATGCAGCCGGTTCCTTTGGAGGTTTGTTCGCACTGAAAGCAAAACATGGTCTTGTTGATATCTATTTCTATTTGTTTTAAGTAGTCATACTGATAACAATCCCGTCATCAGCACGTTCGTAAGCAAACCTTAACATGAAACCGGGTCAGTCCGACTTGATGCAGGTCAAGGAATTGAAGTTATTGAGCCGCCGTGACCCAAACCTGGAGGGCTGACAGCTTGGGCAACCCCCGCACCCGCGCAGCCCGGTTTTTCCGCACTCCGCCGCCTGCCAACGCAACGCCGAGATTGCGCCAACGTAAAATGCTGTTTCACCCAATCGGAAAAACGCCTGCTTGACGGCAGTGGCAGGGTCTGACACACAACGTTGAACCCTGATCCACGTCAGTGGTTTCCAACTGTGTTTCGAGGCAACTTATGGAAAACCTGAATTCAGTGGTGAACTCGAGGGGGCTCCTGAAGTATCGGCGCCACATTTTTCTTTGTGCTGATCAAACAGAGCCGAAATGCTGCGCAAAGGAGCAAGGCTAGGCCTCATGGGACTATTTAAAGAAACGGCTGGATGAGTTGAAACTGGCCGGTCCCGAACCGCTCGTCTACCGCACGAAGGCAAACTGCCTGCGCGTGTGTATGCAAGGGCCGATCGCTGTCGTTTACCCGGAAGGCGTGTGGTATCACTCCTGCACCCCCGAAGTTCTGGAGCAAATCATCCAGGAGCACTTGATCCACGGTAAGGTGTTACGCGCCTACGCGTTCGCCGACAATCCGTTCCTCACTCCGTCATGGAACCGGTAAACACGCCTTTGCCGATTCAAGTTGCCGCTGTGATAACCGCGATACCCAACGGGCCGACGCAAATCCGGCAGCAACCGTGCCCAACCCGGTCGCACACTCTGGCCGCCGCTGGCCACATCAGGCAGTGTTGTAAAACTGGGTGAACCGCAGGCCGTTCTTCGCCAGGAAATCGAGATTGGGCGCCTCGATCTCGCCACCCTGGCAGCCGAGATCCGATTACCCATATCATCCGCCAGGATGAACCCGATGTTGGGTTTACCCGATATGGCGCCCTTTGCGCACTGCAAGGAGAATTAGGAATTGGCGATGCTTTATTTGGATGCGCTTAGGGCGATGGCTTCAGTGACAGTCTTGATACCGGTGGGTTCCTTGCCCTCAAACGGGCCGTCCGATCCGCCTTTGGGCCAGGTAGCGGGATCGGCGTATAGTCCGTCGTCCTTGTATTCCTTTTGCAGGCGGGCGATCTCGGCCTTCAACTCCGCGAACTTGGAAGCGATCTCTGGTTTGTTGGCGTCCGTTGGCGAGAACAGAAGATTGCGCTGTTCCGTTGGATCTTTCGTCAAGTCGAACATCTCGTAAGCGTTCTGCTTCCAGTAATAAATCAACTTGTGGGTGGCTGTTCGGACGCCGAGGTGAGCAGCGGTGTTGTGATGGCCGGGATCGTGGTAGTAGCGGTAATAGACACTCGTGCGCCAATCGGCAGGCGCGGTGCCGCGCAGCAACGGGGCCAACGAACGGCCTTGCATGGAAGCGGGAATGGGCAGTCCGGCGAGGTCGAGGAATGTGGGTGCGAGGTCAATGTTGACGACGAACTGCGCGGGTAGCCGGCCTGCTTGGATGCCGGGACCGCGCGCGAGCAGTGGAACCCGGAGGCCCGGCTCATACATGAAGCGTTTATCATAGAGGCCGAGGTCCCCGAGATACCAGCCGTTGTCAGCGGAGTAGATGACGATGGTGTTCTTCGCGAGGCCAGTCTGGTCAAGGTAGTCGAGCACTTTGCCCACGCTGTCATCCACTCCCTGGACGCAGGCAAGATAGTCTTGCATGTATCGCTGATACTTCCAACGGACGAGTGCCTTGCCCGTCAGGGTCTTGCCGTCCACGATGACTTCCTTGGGCTTCTCGTTGAACCACTGGTTGTGGGCCGGGCCTTTGAGATCGGCGGGCGGTTCGAGCTTGAGATCGCGGCGGGTGAGGTCGCGCGCCACGGTCTGCTCGTTGATGGGCAGCGCTGTGGGCCGCGTCGCGTAATCGTCCCAAAGTGTTTCCGGCTCGGGGATCACTTGGTCTTTGAACCGGGCCAGGTTCCGTTGATCCGGCTCCCAGGCGCGGTGCGGCGCCTTGTGATGCAGCATCAGGAAAAACGGTTTGTCCTTCGGACGCGTTTTCAACCACTCGATGCCGAGGTCGGTGGTGATATCGGTGCAGTGACCCTCGATGGTGAGCCGGCGGTCAGGAACGAGGAAGGCTGGATTCCAATACGCGCCCTGGCCGGGCAGGACGATCCAGCGGTCGAACCCCGTGGGGTCCGAGCCAAGATGCCACTTCCCAATCATGCCGGTGTGATACCCGCCCGCTTGCAGGCGCTTGGCCACGTTGTCCCGTGTGCCATCAAAGCGGTTAAACACCGGCACGCCGTTGAGGTGTGAATACTGCCCGGTGAGCAGCGAGGCGCGGCTCGGCGTGCAGATGGAATTGGCCACAAACGAGTTGAGGAACCGCACCCCTTCCTTGGCGAGCCGATCAATGTGCGGCGTCTGATTCACTTTCGACCCGTAGGCAGAGATGGCATGTTCCGCGTGGTCGTCGGAGAAGATGAACAAGATGTTGGGGCGGGTGGTTTCGGCGGCGCCAGCCGTGGCGACGGCAAGCGACACCAGGCCGAGGAGGGTGCGGAGTATTGGTTTCATGGTGCTTTGTTTTGGGTTGCGGAATTGTTTCATGGTTTGCGGCTGCGCTGACCGGTGAGCGTCGTGACGCGGTCAGGTGGTTCACCAATGTGAACCGTATAGCTGCCTTCGGCGAATACCCACGGTTTGAAATGCGACGTTCGGCTTCGCAGGGAATAAACCAACTCGCCTGAGCGCTCGTCCACCACCCGCACGACCGGATTGGTGATGCCTGCCGGCGCTGCGACTTCGGGCAACCAGGCCACGGGTCGGCGGCCGTAGTTGTCCCGTTGGTCAATCGTGATCGGCCAACCGGGGTATTGTTTGGCGCCGGCTTGAGTCACATCCACCCCACGCGGCCAGCATTCCATCGTAATCTTGCGCGTGACTTTGTCAAAACGTACCAGGCCGTGGCCGCTGGCGCTGGCCGCGAGATTGGTGAGCGGCGCCGGAAATGCGGTCGGATTGGCATAGGCGAACATGGTAAGCTTGTTGCCAAAGCCCTCCGTGTAATCGCCCAAATGAGGCAACGGCCCCGTAATGACACGAGCGGGCGGATGCAGCGGCAACCACTTGCGCGGATAATAGTTCACGATGGACGGCACGCAGAAGGCCACGCTCGCGTCGCGCCAATCCTCCACCCCGTATTGCGCCACACAGCCAAGATGTTGGTCGCCGGAAATGTGGAAGGCGAAACAACGCTGTAACAATTCCACCGCGCGGCGACGGCCCGATTGTGGCCACCCATTCGAATCGAGATCGGCCAGGAGGCGGTTGCCGTGGGAGATGTGGGTGGCATAGCTGAATATCGTTTGCGAAAGCGCCACCTTGAAGTCCGCGCCAGTCCAGTCTTCGCCCCAGTTCTTGAGGAACTTCTCCTGGCGCACACCCAGCAATTCGAGGCCGGGAAGATCAAGGCTCTTGGGATCGCAATCCGTATTGGTCACCCAGTCGGGTCGCGGGGCAAACTTGGGTTTGAGCTGCAGCGGACCGTTTGGCCCTGTCTTGAATTTCCGGTCTTCGAGAATGGCGAAGCTGATGCCTCCCCAGTTCAGGGCGGTGAAATAAACGCCAAGGCCCTGCGCAATGGGCGCCGGGTCCACCGGATCTGGCAGATGCCACGTCTGCGCGCGCTCGACGGCTTTGACATACTCGGCTGGCATGAAGTAACCGCCATCATCTCCGGCGGCGTTGGTGGACACTTTGCCACCCGCGCCCCAGAGATTGGCCTGACCCACGTCGTGATCGTCCGGAATGCTAACCATCGGGCGGTCCCGGATGATCTCGCCGAACTGGCGGCCAAACAGCAACCAGGCGCCGAGATGATCCGTGTGGTCATAAACTTGGTCGCCGGAAAAGAACAACAGGTCGGGATCCTGAGCCTTGAGATTGGCGATGAGGTCGGGTTTGAGGCGGCGATCCTGATTCGAGTTGCCGGTGAAAGCGGCTACGACAATTTCGCGCTTCGCGACTGGGTTTGCGCGGATCAGTCCTTGGTAGGTTGCCACGCCATCCAACGCAGTGACTCGGTAGGGCACAGCACAACGTTCGTCCCACTCCTCGACTCGGAAATGCGCCGTCCAGGTTTTGTCCTGGCGGTAATTCTTATAGTCCTCCTCAGTGACGCGCGTCGTGGCCACAACCTTCCACGCCTCTCCCTCACGAATTTCCAGTTTTGCCGCGCGGCTATCGCCATCCTTCAGCGGATAAAGCTGGGTCGTGAGTTTCAGAACGCCACGGTTCACCGTGTAATAGGCGAAACAAATCGCGTCCTGACGAGCGACCTCAGGAATATCGAGCCGGTTCTGACGTGGCGTCGACCGCGCTGCCGGCGCAGCGTCCATCGGGGCAGCAAGCATTAGCGCCGCAGCGACAGCAGCAAGGTGAAGAACCGGTTGCATGCCTTAATTATTGCGAGAAGCAGGGCGACGTCAAACTTGCGATGTCAAATTCGACGTTTCTACTGCCAATAAGTTGGGGAAAGCCGTGCGCCAGAAACGCATACGCCGGCCCAGCTCATCGCGTCAGGTTCGTTTCCTCATTCTGGCGCTTGGCTGCCAAGGTTGGAAGCGAAGACGATGCACTGAAAATTCCTCGCAACCGCGCAGAAGCCACCGCTCCGTTGCACTCTGCAATTCCCTGAAATCACCCCGCCCCATTTGACGGATTTACAAGGGTATGCAACTATCTAATCCATTATATTTCAATCACTTTGTGAAAACGTTTGTACGCGGTTTATCGGCGCTTGGGTTTTGTCTCCTGTTTACCGCCCAAGCGCAGACTCCTCCCCAACTGGTCATCGAAGTAGATGGCCCGGCGCACGTTCGCCTTTCCTGGCCCGCTGCACCCGCAGGTTTTCTCCTGGAGGAAGCCGGCCAGTTCCCGGCGGGGTCCTGGTCGCCCGTACCACAGACACCGGAACTGGTTAACCAAGCCTTTTCTCTCAGGCTAAGTCATCAGGGACCAGAACGGTTCTTTCGCCTCCGCGGCGTGGGGAGCAACTTGCCGCCCGACCCCGCGGACGTGGCGCCAGAGCCGGAAGCGGGTGTCGTCACGCTCCTGGCGGCTTCAACCGAGTTCCTTTACACCGGACCAAATCCCATCCAAACGGGGGTGACTAACGGTACGATCCTGGCCCATCGCGCGGCCGTTGTGCGGGGCAGGGTAAGCCAAGCCGATGGCGCCCCGCTATCTGGGGCGACGGTCTCGATTCTGAACCATCCCGAGTTTGGTTCGACACTCAGCCGGGGAGACGGGATGTTTGACCTGGCGGTAAACGGCGGCATGTCGCTCACGGTGCAATACGAGAAGGCGGGATTTCTGCCAGTTCAACGGCAGGCCAGCGTGCCGTGGCAAGAGTTTGTGCTCCTGCCGGAGATCGTGATGGTTGGGGTGGACCCACTCGTGACCCCGGTCGCGTTTGGAGCGGGTTCACCGGTTCAGGTGCATCAAGGCAGCCTGCAAAGCGACGTGGATGGCACACGCCGATCGGCCCTGATCTTCCCGCCGGACACCTCGGCGCGCCTGGTTTTACCCAACGGCACGGTGCAGGCCGTCAACTCGTTAAACATCCGGGCGACAGAGTACACGGTGGGGACGAACGGACCGGCGGCGATGCCGGCGGTCCTGCCGCCGAGCAGCGCCTACACCTATTGCGTGGAGTTTAGCGCGGATGAGGCGCTGGTAGCGGGAGCGACAATCGAGTTTGACCGGCCGGTCGTCACTTATGTGGAGAATTTCCTTGGCTTTCCGGTCGGTGGGATTGTGCCGGCGGGCTACTATGACCGGCAGCAAGGCGTTTGGGTGCCTTCCTTAAACGGCCGGGTAATCCAGGTCTTGGGGACGGCTGGCGGGGTAGCTGATGTGGACACCAACGGGGACGGTGCGGCCGACACCCTAGAAGGGATCACGGATTTGGAGCGGCAACGGTTGGCAACGCTCTATGCCGCCGGGCAGACACTATGGCGAGTGCCGGTGACCCACTTCACCCCGTGGGATTACAACTGGCCGTATGCGCCACCGACGGATGCGACGCCACCCAACCAACCGGCCCCGAAAACGGAGGACCTAATCGACGATGGCCTGATCGAAGAGTGCGGTTCGATCATCGAAGCCCAGAACCAGGTGCTCGGGGAGTCGCTGCCTATCGCAGGCACGGGCTGGAGCTTAAACTACCGGAGCGATCGGGTTCCCGGACGGTTGACCGCACGTACTGTGGTTGTGCCGGTGAGCGGGGCGAGCGTGCCCACCAGCCTAAATCGGATTGAAGTCGAGTTTCAGGTCGCGGGCCGCCGGTTCCACCAGACCCTGCCAGCCGCGACCAACCAGTCCGCCTTCTTCACCTGGGACGGAGTGGACGCTTACGGTCGCAGGCTGAATGGCCAGCTGCGCTATGGGGGCACCATCAGTTATGTTTACGGAGCTGTCTACTCCACCCCGGCCGGACTTTCATCGGCCTTTGCCAGTTTCGGCAATTCACGGCTGGAAGGTAACCGAGCACGGCAGGAAATCAGTATCACACAACCCTTTTCGGGCACTTTGGGAGCGCGGGATCTTCGCGGCTCGGGCCTCGGCGGTTGGACCCTTAACGCTCACCATCACTATGACCCGGTGGAGCACACCCTATACTTGGGTGATGGGCGACGCCAGCAGGCTGAATCCGTGGGGGGAATTCTTACCACTCTGGCTGGTAATGGAGTTGATGGGTTCAGTGGTGATAACGGTCCAGCCACAGAGGCCTCCTTTTTGCGAGCGGCGCACATCGCGGAGGGGCCGGATGGCACCGTTTACATCGCTGACTCCGGCAACTTCCGGGTGCGGCGGGTAGATCCGAACGGCACCATCACCACCTTCGCAGGCACCGGGGTTTTGGGTTTCAGTGGAGACGGGGGACCGGCCACCGAGGCGAGGGTCGTACCCTCAGGGCTGGCTCTGGCCCAAGACGGGACTCTCTACATATCGGAAAGCTCGACGCAGGGGCGCCGCATTCGGCGAGTGGGACCGGACGGCATCATCACCACCTTCGCGGGCACCGGAGTGCGGGGTTTTGCTGGCGACGGCGGGCCTGCCATCCAGGCAATGTTTGATGGTTGCGGTGGCCTGGCCATAGGACCCGATGGAAGCCTCTATGTTGCCGAAATCAATCGTCGGGTTCGGCGCATTGCGCCCGACGGCATTATCACGACCGTGGCAGGAGGCGGCACCAGTTCTCCCGGGGATGGGGATTTGGCCACGCGTGCGTTCTTGCTCAACCCGTTTGACGTCGCCGTCAGCCGCGACGGCAGCCTTTACATCGCGGACTTTGGCAATCACCGCATCCGGCGAGTCGGTCCGGATGGGATCATTACCACCGTGGCTGGAAACGGAACTCAGGGATTCAGTGGGGATGGTGGGCCAGCGCATCTTGCACAAATCAATTCGCCCAGGAGTGTTGAGACCGATGACCAGGGCGGCATCCTCATTGCGGACTCTGGCAACGGGCGAATTCGCCGAGTCGGAGCGGACGGCACCATCGCCACTATTGCGGGTACAGGCCTGACGAGCTTCAACGGCGACGGCCTCCCCGCCACCCAGAGCGGCGGAGTTTTGGTGTCGACAATCAACAAGGGCGCAAGGCTGGTCTTCAGCGACTCCAAACGCATTCGACACCTGAGCCAGCCACTACCCGGCTTTAACGGATTCGATTTGGCGGTCCCTTCCGCCGACGGCGGTTCACTCTACCGCTTCGATGCCTCCGGCCGACATTTGCAGACCCTCAACGCGCTGACAGGCGCCGTGCTACTCGAGTTTGGTTACGATGCCAGCGGCCGCCTGATCCAAGTGATCGAAAAGACGGGCGGGACAGACAACGTGACCGCCATCCAGCACGATGCCAACGGTCACCCAACCGCCATCATCAGCCCCTATGGTCAGACCACAGCCCTCGCGGTCGATGCCAACGGGTTCCTTGCGCGGGTGTTGAATCATTCCGGGGAAACCAACCTCATGACCTATACCACCGAGGGCTTGCTGACCGCGTTTACCAACGCCCGTGGCCATGCGGCCCGATACGAGTATGATTCCCTAGGTCGACTGACCCGTGCCGCGGACCCTTGTTGCGGGACGCAGACTTTCTCTCGGACCGAAGACGGTTCCGGGTTCGCCGTCACTCGCACCACCGCGTTGGGCCGAGCGTCGACTCACAAAGTCGAGCGGTTGTCCAACGGCAATCTTCAGCTCATTGACACCTGGCCTGATGGCACGCGAGACACTCAAGAGAACCGCCGGGATGGCTCCTGGGTGACCGCCATGGCGGACGGTAGCTCCACCACCAACGTGCTGGGGCCAGACCCGCGCTTTGGCATGGCGGCGGCGATCCGCCAGACCGATACGCTCGCGCTGCCCGGCGGCTTTCGTCTGACAAATGCGTATTCGTCAGGGGCAGTTCTGGCAACTGCCTTGGACCCATTGAGCTTGACCAGCCTATCCAACAGCATGACGCTCGGCGGCCGCACCTCCACGTCTACCTACAGCGCTACGAATCGCACTCTGTTAAGCCGCTCGGCAGGGGGACGCACCCGCGTAATGACCCTGAACGAATGGGGTCAGCCGATCTCGGTTCAATATGCGGGATTGGCTCCGATCACCGTTCAGTACGACTCTTACGGGCGTATAGCGGAAATGAGCGCGGGAGTCGGCGTTGACACCCGAAAGCTCAGCTTTGCCTACGATCCCCAGGGCTTCCTGCGTTCGGCCACCGATTCGCTCGGGCGCACGGTGGAATACCGTCGCGACGCCGTAGGGCGACTGACCGAAAAGCAGTTGCCCGATGGCAACAAAGTCCGGTTCGAATATGACCCGGCAGGCAATCTCGCCGCCCTCACTCCACCGGGACGACCGGCGCACGCGTTTGCGCATGGCGCCCGCAATGACCTTACGGTGGTAACGCCGCCCGCCTTGGCCGGAACCGGTCCCACGACATTCGCTGAAGACGCCGATGGTGCGTTAACCCGGGTCAGCCGGCCCGGAGGAGAAATCATCGATTTGAGGTATGACCCTGCGGGCAGGCCCGCGTTGATCCTGGTTACCAATCATCTGTCTGCCCCCGTAGCCTACAACCTGAGCTACAACAGCGCGGGTCTCGTGGAAAGCGTTACCGGCCCTGGCACCCAGATGGTGACCTATGGCTACGATGGGTTCCTGATGACGAACATCAACTGGAGCGGCCCCGTCACCGCCAAAGTCTCCCGCACGTTTGACGTTGCGCTGCGCCTGGCGACAGAGTCGATCAACGACAACGCCACCGTCGCGTTCACTTATGACGCCGACAACTTGCTAACGTCCGCAGGCGCGCTCACGCTCAGCTTGGACCCGGTGACGGGTTTTGCAGTCTCCCGCACGCTGGAGGCGATCGCGGACACGCGCGGTTGGGATCCGTTTGGCCGTCTGAGCCAACACACCGTAACGGCGGCCGGGGCGCCGGTCTTCCAGGAGAGCCTTGCCTACGATGCGATCGGACGCGTGATTCGCAGAGTAGAGGTAGTTGAAGGCGCCACCCGCACCTTTGAGTATAAGTATGACTTGGCGGGGCAACTGATCTCTGTGAAGCAGGACGGCTCCGAGGTGGAGCGCTATCAATATGACGTGGGCGGCAATCGAACGCAGGGGATTGTGGGGAATCTAGTTCGGAACGCGACCCATGACGCCCAGGACCGGCTTCTCACGCACGGCGAAGCGGGTTACGAGTGGACTCCGGCCGGGCAGCTGCGCGCCCGCTCCTTCTCTGGTGAGGTGACTTCCTATGACTACGATGCCACAGGCAATCTGCTGGGCGTGACACTGCCAAACGGCACGAAGGTTTCCTATTTGCTCGACGGTGTGGATCGGCGGGTCGGGCGGATCGTCAATGGCAACGTTGTGGCGATGTATGTTTACTCGAGGGATCGGCTGATCGGACAATTGGATGCCGAGGGGACGCTGGTGAGCCGGTTTGTTTATGCGGGTGGGGCAGCCCCGGCCTACATGGTGCGCCAGGGGGAGACCTATCGGTTCGTGCAGGATCACCTCGGCAGTGTCCGCTTAGTGGTGCATGCGGGCACGGGAGAGATCGTTCAGCGTCTCGATTACGATGCCTTCGGGAACGTGCTCCTGGACACGAATCCAGCCTTTCAACCGTTCGGCTTCGTGGGCGGCCTATACGACCCCGCGACCCGGTTGCTGCGGTTTGGGGTGCGCGATTACGACTCGGAGACGGGTCGTTGGACGGCCAAGGACCCAATCGGTGTGACGTCCACCGAGCCCAACCTCTACCGCTACTGCTATAACGACCCCGTAAACCGCGTGGACCACCAGGGGACCCAGCCCGTCCCCGGAGGAGATCCTGACGCCGGTTGGGAAGCCGTTACGAAGATTGAGCAAGCTACGAACCCGGAGACCGGCGAAGCGATGGAATCCCGTAGAGATTTCCTCGAGCGTCGGAACAAGACCCTGGATCGTCGCCTGTCGCGCCAGGTGCCCAGGGACGCTGCTCGCGCGGCCTCGGAAGCAGCCAACGCCTCGGCCGCGATAAGGCGAGGTTCGGGGATGTTGGGTGTGGTGGGGCTGGCCCTAGGTCTCGTGGACCTCTTGCAGTTGGAATTAGAAAGCCTGCAAACGGGACGCGAACTCACTATGGAAGAGGTGGTTGAAGCATACTTGGGTTATCCGCTGCCCGACCGCCTAAGAAAGTGTGAAGCACAAACCGAGATCTGAATCGGACCGCAAAGCCCGAGACTGAGTCTCCCCTACCGGTTCTTCAACCGGGCAGCTCAGTTCTGTCGCGTCCGGGTTGCATAGCTTCTGAGGGCGAGCCACCTCGGAAACAAAATCGGGAGTTGCAGTTGCGTCTTGTCTTGACATAACTAGGCAAGGATTACCTCTGGCAATTGCCTACGTCTTTTTGCCAGCGCCCTTGCGGTACTGCTTCGTATCAGACACCAAAGCATCTGCGATATCCTCCGGATCAAGACTCCTCATCCACGCTTTAACGTGCGGCGCCGCCGCTTTTTTCCCATCGACACCTATCGTTCCATTTCGAATGCTGTGCGCGTCAAAAACTGTCTTTTGCTCTGATTTATGAATCCATGGCGAACAATTCTGAAGGTAGCACTGCCGGCAGTGTACCTCTTTTTTCTAACTCCGTTGTTCGGAGCCGAGGGCGCCGGGCTGGAAGTGCGGCAACTGCGCTGCGAGTACCTTGAAAATCCCGCCGGTATCGACACCGTCACACCACGGTTGAGCTGGAAAGTGCTTGGGGCCGCGCGCGGCCAGCGGCAGACGGCGTACCAGGTGCTGGTCGCCAGCGACCCCGCAAAGCTCGCTCAGGGCGAAGGTGATCTCTGGGATAGTGGGAAAGTCGTCAGCGACGCTACCCTGCACATTGAGTATGCCGGCAAGCCACTGCGTTCCGGCCAACGGTGTTTTTGGAAAGTCCAGGTGTGGGACCGCAGTGACCAGCCTTCGGACTGGAGCGAACCGTCGCACTGGAGCCTGGGACTCCTGAAGGCTGAAGATTGGCAAGCCCGTTGGATTTCGTTCCGCGACACCTCCCCGTTACATAAGGATCGCAACCAACTCTTCCTGCCACCGGCCACGCACTTCCGTAAAGGATTCCACCTCGATAAGCCCGTCCAGCGCGCCACACTTTACGGTTCCGCGTTGGGCTTGAGCGATTGGCATGTGAATGGTCGGCGCGTCAGCGACGCCTATTTCGAACCGGGCTGGGCCGATTATCACCAACGCGCCTATTACCGGACTCACGACGTCACCGCAATCCTTTCGCCAGGGGAGAATTGCCTGGGCGCCGAACTGGCGGAAGGCTGGTATTCCGGGTATGTCGGCTACGGGTTGCTGGTGGGCTACGGGCCAAACAAGGTGGGCCGCTATTTTTACGGCAAAACACCCGCCCTCCTGGGCCAATTGGAGATCGAGTTTACCGACGGTTCGCGCCAGGTGATCAGCACCGATCCCTCCTGGGAGTGCAGCCAGGACGGTCCCACGCGCGAAGCCGACCTGATCATGGGCGAGGCTTTCGACGCGCGCCGCGCCGATCCGGCCTGGTGCACCGTTGGCGGTGGTTCGACCTGGAAATGGGATCGAGCTATCGCGGCCGAGCACAACGGCAGTGTCCGCGCCGTGTTCAGCGACAACTGTGGCGACCGTGAAGTCGAGTTGGGATTCCAAAAGCCGCCCGTACTGCAGGCCTACGGCGCCCCGCCCATCCGCATCACCGAGGAGCTTCCCGCGCGGCGCATCACCGAGCCCAAACCCGGCGTTTACATCTTTGACCTCGGACAGAACTTCGCCGGGATCATCCGGCTGAACGTGGCTGCCCCTTCTGGAACAAAGGTCCAGATCCGCTACGGTGAAATGCTCCACCGGGATGGACGGCTCATGACGGAAAACCTCCGCCGCGCCCGCGCCACCGACTACTATACCCTCCGCGGCGAGGCCGGAGGGGAGACGTGGTCACCGCGGTTTACGTATCACGGTTTTCAATACGTGGAGTTGACCGGCCTGCCCGCGCGACCGGACCTGGGCGCAGTCACCGGATTGGTGCTGCACAATGACACACCGAAGGTGGGATCGTTCGCCTGCAGCGACGAAGTGCTGACACGGTTTGGACAAAACGCGCACTGGACCCAGCGCGCGAATTTCGTGGAAGTACCCACCGACTGTCCGCAACGCGACGAACGGTTGGGCTGGATGGGCGATGCCCAGGCCTATATCCGAACGGCTACGTTCAACGCCGATGTGGCGGCGTTCTTCACCAAGTGGCTGGACGACGTAGAGGAAGCCCAGCGCAGCTTCGGTGCTTATCCGGATTATTCTCCGTACCCGATGGGGCACGGCCAGCCGTTTCAGACTGCAGGGACAGCCTGGACCGACGCCGGCATCATCTGCCCGTGGACGATCTGGCAGGTTTATGGCGATACGCGAGTGTTGGAGCGGCATTGGGACTCGATGACTCGGTTCATGGAGTGGCGCGCGAGCACGATGAGCGGGGATGGCCTGGGTGTCAATATCGGCAACCCTTGGGGTGACTGGCTAAATGTGAACGAGCCCACGCCCGTGGAGTTTGTTGACACCTGTTACCACGCGCTGAGTTGCCGCCTGATGGCGGACATGGCCGGGGCATTAAACCGGCCCCTGGAAGCGGCCAACTATAATCGGCGGCTGGTCCGGATCGCAGGCGCTTTTCGCAAAGCTTACGCCAACGAGGATGGCACGCTGAAAGTCAACAGCCAGTCGGCTTACGTGCTGGCTTTACAGGCCAGGGTTCTATCGAGTGATCTCGCGCCCAAGGCCGCCGCTAAATTGGCAGAGCGAATTTCCCAGGCCGGTCACCGCATGACCACCGGCTTCCTCGGCACCCGCGCCCTGCTGCCAACGCTCACCGCCAACGGAAAGCACGACGTGGCGGTGCGCCTGTTCCAAAGCCGGGAGTTCCCCTCCTGGGGCTACGAGGTTGTCAATGGAGCCACCACCGTGTGGGAACGCTGGGACAGTTTCACGCGTGAGCACGGGTTCGACGGCCGCGACGGCAATCAAAACGCCTCGATGAACAGCTTCAGTCATTACGCTTTCGGAGCGGTCATGGAGTGGGCTTACCGCGACCTGGCGGGAATTGACACATCCGGCCCTGGCTATAAGAAAGTCCTCATCCAGCCCGGCCCCCCGTCTGCTGACAGCAACCCGAATGTGCCTCCCATCTCTTGGACCCGAGCTTCATACGATTCTGCCCGGGGGGAAATCCGCAGCCATTGGCGACGGAATGGCAACACGCTCGAATTGGACGTTACAATCCCAGCAAACACCACTGCCGAGGTGCGGCTGCCCGCCAAGCCCGAATCCCAGGTTTTGGAGAGCGGCAACCCTGCAACCGCCGCGGAGGGCGTGCGCTGGATCGCCTATCGGGATGGCCGGGCGATTCTCGAGATTCTCTCTGGCTCCTATCAATTCAAAACGGAATTGTGACGAGGAATAGTGCCTCAACCAACGGTGGGGCTTTCTCGCCGGTGCGGCGCCGGGTCAGCAGTTTCGAAGAGATCGCCCTGCCTGGCTGTGAGGCCGCGATGCAAACCGGCTCCGGCTCCGGCTTGCGGGTGCGGAGAGGATGGGCTTAGACTGGACAGAAATATTTGCTGAATCTGCTTAAAACGTATGGCACCCATGCACGAAATTGATTTCAAGATCTACGGCGACGACATGCAATTCGTCGAAGTGGAACTCGACCCGATGGAAGCAGCCGTGGCCGAAGCCGGCGGCATGATGTACATGGACGAAGGGATCGAGATGGAGACAATCTTCGGGGACGGCTCACAACAGAACAGCGGCTTCCTCGGCGCCCTGATGGGGGCCGGCAAGCGTCTGCTCACCGGCGAGTCGTTGTTCATGACCGTGTTTCAAAATCGCGGCCACGGCAAGCAACGGATCGCCTTTGGCGCTCCCTACCCGGGAAAGATTATCCCGATCAGACTGGCGGAACTGGGTGGAGAGATTCTGGCGCAAAAAGATTCGTTTTTGTGCGCGGCCAAAGGGGTGACCCTGGGGATTGCCTTCACCAAGCGATTTGGCGCGGGCCTGTTCGGCGGGGAAGGATTCATCCTGCAACGGCTGCAAGGCGATGGACTCGCGTTTGTGCATGCCGGTGGCACGATCATGGAGCGGGACCTGGCACCGGGCGAACTGGTGCGAGTGGATACTGGGTGTATTGTGGCGTTTCAGCCTTCGGTGGCATACGACATCCAGATGGTACGCGGCATCAAGACGGCGTTGTTCGGCGGTGAGGGTCTCTTCTTTGCCACACTGCGCGGGCCCGGGCGAATATGGCTGCAATCCCTGCCGCTCAGCCGTTTGGCTGGGCGCATCTATGCCGCGGCACCCCAGAGCGGCGGTGGCGGGCGCGGTGAAGGCTCCATCCTGGGTGGCCTCGGCCGCATCCTCGACGGCGACAATTCCTAAACTCGAAGGCTTACTTACCCCGCGCCAGTTGGACCGCGAGATCCAGCGCGGCTTGCATACTGGCGGGACTGGCGATCCCCTGTCCCGCGATGTCGTAAGCCGTCCCGTGATCGGGAGAGGTGCGGATGAAAGGCAGACCGAGCGTCCAGTTAATCCCACGCTCAAAAGCGACCATTTTCAGCGGCGCCAACCCCTGGTCGTGATACATGGCCACCACGGCGTCGTAATCGCCCCGGTAAACGTAGTAAAACAGGGCATCCGCGCTCGTTGGACCGTGCGCATCAACTCCCCGCTCACGGACCGCGCGCACCGCCGGTTCGATGACAGTTTGTTCCTCTGTTCCCATTTCTCCACCTTCCCCGGCATGGGGGTTGAGACCGCACACAGCAATGCGCGCTCGCGGTAAGCGAAGGTCACGACACGCCAGTGCGGCCAACTCGATCGCACGTTCCACTCGCTCGCCGGTAAGGTGGTCCGCCAGCTTGCGGATTGATATGTGGGTGGTTGCCAGCGCCACCCGCAACCACCGACCACGATCATCCTGCCCGAGCAGCATCATGGCGGTTCGGTCGGTCCCGGCCAGGCTCGAAAGCAACTCGGTTTGGCCAATAAAGCCGGTTTCACCGGCACTGACGATAGCCTTTTTGTTCACCGGCGCGGTCACGAGGGCCTGAAGTTCGCCACGCAGGCACCGAGCCGCGCCGTCTCGCAGCCAGGCCACGGCGGCCCGGGCCGCTTCGGGCGCGCCAGGGGACAAGTTCAGCGGCAGGGTTTCGGGCAACGATTGACACACAAACACCCTGCCAGCGGCGGGTTTGCCGTCCCACGGAGCAAGGTTTAACTGAGTGCCTAGACGGCGATTAATCGCATCCAGGATCACGGCGTCACCCAGTATCACATACGCGGTATCGGGAGCTGCGCCGCCTGCGGCCAACGCTTTGAGTGTGACTTCGGGGCCGATCCCGGTGACATCGCCGAGGGCAATTCCAATGGTGTGCATAAAGCCAAGAAAGATTCAGTTCCTATCTACGCGGCGGCAAGCCACAGGCCCCATGGGCTCAGAGGCTGGAAATTGAACAAAAGCTTCGCCCCCGCGATTGGACTCAGAAGTACCGAACGAAGGTTTTCTTGCGAAGGCGTTCGATCCACTGTTTCTCCAGCCGGTTGCGCTCCTGCGCCAGCAAATCCTTTTCGATTTCATCGCGCACCTCCGTGATGGGCTTGACGTGCGCCACAATCCTCTCGTCCAACTTCACGAGCCAAACCGCGTCGCCGGTATCGATGACGTCGCTGAATTCGCCTGGCTGCAATTTGCTGGCCGCCTTGTTGAGTTCATCGCGGAGCGTCCGCATCTCCTGCATCGGGCGTTGCCCGCCCAGAGTTCGTTCCGCGCCCTGGGAATAGATTGAGGCCATTTCGAAAAACGTGGCGCCTTCCTTGAGCTTTGCATGTATCTCGTTCGCCAACTGCCGTGCCTGCTCCCGGTTGCTGTCTTTGGCAATCAGCACGATCAAGCTGAGCTTCACCTGGTCGTCCATTTTGAACCGGTCCTGATTCTCCTGGTAATACTTCTCCATCTTGTAAGGCGAGATCAGGATTTCGGAGGCGATGTTCTTGGACCGCAAGGCTTCGACAATGAACTGGTCCTTCACCTGCTGCTTAAACTTCTCGAACGTCATGCCCTGCGCCTGAAGGGTCTGCGTGAGGCGTCGGCGGTCGCCGTACCGTGTCTTGATTCGTTCCTGCACCAGGTCCTCGAGCACACTTTCCGGCAGGGAGTAGCCAGCCGTCTTGAATTCATGCAGGATCAATTCCCGATCCATCAGTTTCTCGAGGTTCTCGCCACGCACGGCATTGAGCCGTTTCTGCAGCTCGGCGGGTTTAGAAGCAAGGTCGCGAACCAACTCATCCGCGGTCTGCTCGGTAAGCTGCTCGACCTGATCATAGGTGACGGCCGAGTCGTGGACTACGGCTTTAATGCCGTTGACCAGGGCCGCGTTCGCCTCGGCAGCCAGCAGCACTGCCACCAGCACCGCCATTAATGCGGAACATCGCTTCATTCGATTATTGCCTAGTCTATGGCCCAGAATCGACGGGTCAAGCAATCCGCAACGGCCGCGGCCGGCGGGATTAGTATTCCCTTTCACTCCGGGCCTGCTATGTTTTAGCCATGTCTTTTAGCAAGTTGGGGCTCTCACCTGCCCTTTTAGATGGGGTGCGGGCCATGGGTTACGTGGAGCCGACGCCGATTCAACGACGAGCCATTCCGCTCGTCATGGAGGGACGCGACCTGATCGGTAGCGCGCAGACGGGCACCGGCAAAACCGCCGCTTTCGGGCTCCCGATCCTGACCAAGCTAGGGCCCCATGGTCCCGGACCGCGCCTGCTGGTGCTCGAACCCACACGCGAACTGGCTGCACAGGTCGAGACCGCTTTGCGGGATTTCGCCCGATTCACGAACCTGAGCATCACGGTCGTGTTTGGGGGCGTGGGCTACGGACGCCAGCGTGAAACGTTGGGCAAGGGCGTGGACGTGCTCGTGGCCACTCCGGGCCGCTTACTTGACCTGATGAACCAGCAGGTCTGCCGCCTCGACAAAGTCCAGTACCTCGTTCTGGATGAGGCGGACCGCATGCTGGACATGGGTTTCCTGCCCGATGTCCGCCGCATCCTGCAGAAGTGCCCCCGCGAGCGACATACCTCCCTCTTTTCTGCCACCATCCCGCCCGAGATTGAGACCCTCATCCAGTGGGCTATGCAGAACCCGGAGACGGTCGAAATCGGAGCCCGGCGCACCCCCGCCGAGACCGTCAAACACGTGATCTACCCCGTGGCGGATGCGCAGAAGATGGACCTGCTGCTCGAATTGCTGAACCGGGTGAATTATGAATCGGTGATAGTCTTTTGCCGCACCAAGCACGGGGCTGACCGAGTGGCGAGCGTGCTCAAACGCAACAACCACGCGGTGGCAGTACTGCATTCCAACCGCACCCAACGGGAGCGGGAGCAAGCCTTGCGTGGCTTCCGGGACGGGCGCTACGAAGTGCTCGTGGCGACTGACATTGCCGCACGCGGGCTCGACATTGCCGACGTGAGCCACGTGGTCAACTACGATGTGCCGCAGCATCCGGAGGACTACATCCATCGTATCGGCCGCACCGGCCGCGCGGAAGCCAGCGGCGATGCCTTTACTCTGATGGTGGCCGAGGATGGCCGGCATGTTCAGGCGATCGAACGGTTCATTAGCCAGAAGATCCCGCGTACCAAGCTCGAGAATTTCGAGTATCGCTACACCGCCCTCTTCGAGGAGCCCAAGCCCGGACAAGCACCCGCCAGCACCGGACGCATTACCGCCGCTCGCATTCGCGGCGGCTATTTCTTCGGCCCAGCCCGGCGTCGGCGCTGACCCGAATTCCTCAAGCGAAGGCGCGCCATCTCCCATGGCCCGAAAGATCATTGCGATCGTCAGTGATATTCACTATGCCGGAGCGGCGGAGGAGGCGCGTGGGGATGATTACGAAATCCGTGCCCTGGCAAATCCCCTGTTGCGCTTCTGCCTGCGCACCTACCGCCGTTATGTCTGGCTGCACCAACCGCTCCGACAGAATTACCTCCTCGACGCTTTCCTGCGGCAGACAGTCGGGGCTGACCTGGCGGTCGCCAACGGCGATTATTCATGCGACTCCGCGTTCATCGGCGTGAGTGATCCCGCTGCCGGGGCCAGCGCCAGCGAATGCCTCGCCAAACTCCGCAGCCAGTTTGGCAATGCCTTCCTCGCCACATTCGGAGACCACGAATTGGGCAAGAAGAGCCTGGTGGGCGGACGCGGCGGCATGAGGCTGGCGAGTTGGGAACATGCCCGGGAAAACCTGAAACTCGACCCGCTGTGGCAGGTATCCGTTGGAAGGAACCGACTCATCGGCGTGACCTCTTCGCTAATCGCACTGCCGGTCTTCGAACCCGATACACTCCCCGAAGAGCGCTCCCAGTGGCACGAATTGCGAGCCGCGCATCTGGAGCAAATCCGCCAAACTTTCGCCGCCATTCGATCGGACGAACGGATTATGTTGTTCTGCCACGACCCAACGGCGCTCCCGTTTCTTGGGGCGGAACCGAAGATTCGTTCTCGGATGGCCCAGGTGAACACGACCTTCATCGGTCACCTGCACTCGCCCCTGATACTGCGCCAGGCGAGGGCGATGGCCGGACTGCCGCGAATTCCGTTCCTCGGCAACACGGTTCGGCGGCTGAGCACCGCCTTGCGCGAGGCCCGGCACTGGGAGCCCTTTAAGGTACGGCTCTGTCCATCGCTGGCCGGGTTGGAGTTGGTGAAAGATGGTGGCTACTACCTGGCCTCCCTCGATCTGGACGCTCACGAGCCGGCACAATTCTACTTCCGCCGCCTCGCACGCTGATCCCGACTGCGGGGGCCCAACTTACTGGCGACGTTCTACAATCTCGATCTCCGCCCGATTCTTCGCCACGCGGTGAGCCGGCAGGATCCCCCGCCAGTTGGTGTTGGCATAGACCACAGAGTGCCGGCCGATGACGCTGCCGGGATTCAACACAGCGTTGCACCCGATTTCCGCGCCGTCGCCTACCAGCGCCCCGAACTTGCGCAACCCCGTGTCAAACGGTTTCCCCTCCACCTCTACATAAATATTGCCCGGTACCAGCCGGAAGTTCGACACCTTCACCCCCGCACCCAGGTGCACTTTATAGCCCAGGATGGAGTCGCCAACGTAGTTGAAATGAGGCACGACTGCGTGATTAAACAGCAGGGCGTTTTTGAGTTCGGAGGCATTCCCCACCACACAATTGTCGCCCACGATCACGTGCTCGCGTATGTAAGCGTTGTGGCGGATCTGGCAGTTGCGACCAATAATTGCGGGACCTTTGATCATGACGCCGTCTTCCAGGACGGTCCCTTCACCGATAGAGACCTGGTCGCCAATCCAGGCCGTGCCCTGACATTGGTTGTGCAGGCCGGGACACAGCTTCGTGCGCAGGCATTCATTAATCCGCGTCAAGGCCTCCCAGGCATAGGTGCAGCCTTCGAAAATGGCTGCGTGCTCCGTCTGCGTCAGGTCGAACAAATCCGCTGGTGCGAGCATGATGCGCGCAGGATGGCCACAGGAGGCCAACGGCTGTCAATGGCGAACCGCCTCGCCCGCCAATCGCATTGACGCTCCGGGGAAGATCGCCCATCTTTTTCTTGTTGGCAGGGGAGGATGCGGCCACGACTTGGTTGGAGTTTCCCCGGAGTCGAACTAGAACGGGGAATCGGGATCGCGTCCGCCACTGCCAAAAAACGACCGAATACAACGATTATGGCCGCCGAACAGAATCACGCCGCGGACCCGGCGTGGACCTCCTACATTAACGCGAAGCTGGCGCTGCTGGGGTGCGAGCCGGTGCCCTGTTGCGACGATGCCGCCTTCTCGGAGATTGCGTCGCCGCTCATCGCGCGCTGCCGGGAGCAGGATCGGTTGCTGTCCAGCTACTTGTGTCCCTCGGACCAGCGGATCCAGACCTTTCTTTATGATTACCTTCAGGAAGCACCAGTAGCCAAGCTGCCCAACCGGACGTTTGTGCTGGATAAGCCCGGCCTGGCGCGGGTGCTGTCGCTGCCGGTGGATCGGGATGAGTTTACCTCGGACATCATCAACTCCTACCGCGTGAAGCAAGGCGTGTTGCATAACCCTAAGAGTGACCGGCGAACGACCCAGGGCATTTTCCACGTGGCGGAGGGCGGCCTGCCTATACCCGACGACAAAATTGCGGTGCCTGCGGCCGTTTTTGCGCAAATGCTGACCCTGGCCCTCACGCCACCCCCCGAACTGCTGCGGTTGCCCTTTACCTCCACTCAAGCACGACCAGCGGAGTGTTTCGTTTCGCTGTTGCTCCGCCCGATTGTCTGTCCTGAAGTCCCGGGCTTCACTCCTCAAAAAACCCTGGAGATCCGCTTTTTTGCGCCGGGCGGCATGGTGAGCAACCTGGATTTCGTGGAGAGCATTTTTGGCAATGCGGGAGATCCGTTTCTACCTGACCACGACGCCGCGCTGGATGTCGAGCACTGGACCGGCCACACCGGCTGTGTGATCCTGGCTCCCCACCTAGTGACGGTGACCAAGCAGGCCGTGGGACTCCCGCATTGGGACCACGCCACTGAGCGACAGCGGCGGGACGGCATGTGCTGGCGCGACGAAACGGAGCGCTACAACGGCGGCCAGGCATTCAAGCTCACCTGCCGTGATGAGAACGGGGTTATTGTCACCCTGATCGCCGACAACTACTTCGGGTATTGCAAGAAAGAAGTAAAGACCCAGATCAGTTACGCCGCCAACCTCTACGGTCTGTGTGAAGAAGAGCACGCGGGAGGTGCCGTGGTCCTTCCCAGCTACAACCTGGGCGAGAAGTTTTCCGGCAGCGCCCATGTCCGTGACAAGGGCCACACCTTCGCTGAAGCTGCCGCACGCTACGCGGACCGTATGGATGTGCGCTGCGAGGGCTACGCGGTAGACCGCCACTACCCCGACATCCTCTATGTCCCCGAGGGGGCGCGATTCGACCTGCACGCGCAACGCATCACGTGGAAGGATGGCGATACCGAGCACAGCCTGAAACTACTGCCGTCCATAACCTACCTGCGGCCATCCGGCTACCGGGTGCAGATGGAGCAACCGCCAGAGCAGCACGCCTGGCGCTTGATCGGCACAGTCGCGGAACCGACTCTGTGCCACAAGCCCAGCACTGTTTCGGGTGGCGGCAAATCCGAGATCTCGAAACCGATCAGCGACGCGATTTTGCGGGGACCCGTTTTCGTGGCCAATTTTAAGGAGGACTTTGACCGGGTGCACGAGTTGCTGAACCGGGATTATAGCCACCGTTTTCAAGATCCACAGAAAGCGGACACGCGGGCGATTTTATCTCCAGAGCGGTCCTTGGGCTCGGTGATCAAGCTGCTCACTCCCGATCAGCGGGATTTTACTCCAGAATACAACGACTGGCTCGAGACCGTGCCGCAATACCTCAAAGAGTTGGTGTTTGTCGTTAAGCGGTTCTACAAACTGGAATGGGGCAGCCATTGGCGGGACCATTTCAGCGTAGACATCATCAACGGCACACCCGGCAATGAACTCAAGCTCGACAACCAAAAGCTCGTCGCGCATTTCCTCCGCGTCGGGTATGACCAGGATGGCCTGTGGCGCACGTTCGGGCTGCGCAAGGATTTTCACCCCGCCTGCAAGCTGCAGTGCGAAGACGATATCACCGCGTCTGTGGTGGTGCCGCCGGGAGCCTTGAACCTTCCCGAAAGCCACTCCCTTAAGTTTATTCAGAACTGCGAGAAACGCCTCTTCCAGCGGCCGGACGACGCGATTCACCCGGGCTACGACAAGCAGACCGAGTTCGAGTTTGGGCATGATGGCAATTTCTTCTCGAATTACGAGCCGCTCAAGCCGGGCGATGCCCGCGAGATGTACGAGGATTCCATCCGGTTTACGCGTTACACGGCCCCGATGCAGGCCGTGGTGCGCGAGGTGGCTGAGACGGGGAAGCCGGCTTGGTTTGTCTGCACCTCGAACCCCCGGCTCGTTGGCGGCAAACCCAGCAAGAATCCGCGTTACCTGCAACGACGGCCGGACCTGGTGAATCCCCGCGAGTATTACCTGGCAGAAATGTCCATGCGGCTGCGGCAACGGCTCCGCCCGGAGGAACCGGTGCTCACCCCCGTTCACGCGGTGCTGCCCGGTCGACGCAATAACCCACCCGAGCCGAAAATCCGGTCGCTGGCGGTGTTTAACCCGATTCATTACCTCGCACTGCCGGAGCTGTTCATGGAATTCATCTCCAGCATGACCGGGAAATCACCCTCGACTACCGGTGCCGGCTCGGAGGGAGCGCTTACCAAAGGCCCGTTCAACGCCCTGCCCCCAATCATGGATTTGAACAACGCCCTGGTCTCCTGGCTGTTGACTGGACACCAGGGATTCGTGACTGCTGCCGGGTTTGTCGGCCCCAAGGCACGGGTGGATCACGACATCAGCCTGTTAATGCCAGAGCTGTGGAGCCGCATGAGCCTCGAAGAACGCGACCCACAGTTCCTCATCGCCAACAATTACCTGGTTGCCTGCCGGGATTTCGAACACCAGGGCCGGCAGGTGCTGGCGCATCGCCTCGGCTACCGCATCAACGAGCGCTTTGTGGCCGCATTCTTCGGCCGGATTTTCAACCACCCGCACTCCGTGTTCACGGAGGAGATGTTGTGCCCCGAGTTGCAGGACATGGACGTCTTCGCCGAGGGGATGGACAACATTGTGGCCACACACAAACGGGTGGCCGGAATGTATTTTGAAGACGGGTCGATCGCCCAGGCGTGCCCGCCCCTCAGGGCGTTGCTCCATATTATGCGGGACGATCACTACGAGGGCAAAGATCTGGCCCACCCCGAAATCCGGCAAGGTTTCACCCGGGAGGCCCTCCTGGCCAGTGACTGGTATGCCGCTCGGCTCGAGGCTCGGCTCGAGGTAGAGCGCAAGCTTGGCCGCCGCCAGGTCGCCTACCTGGATACCTTCCTGAAACGCCAGAGCCACGCCGATGAAGCGGAACGGTTGGGCATCGCCCTTCGCCGCCGCCAGGCCCGCGCCCACCTCGCCTCCCTCGATTCCCCCTCGGCCCTGGTCCGCCTGCAAGGCACCATCGGCGCTGAGCCCGTCACGGCCTACTTGAAGAAAAAGCACCATTGATTAACTCTGCGTTTCTCTACGAGTCGTTCTGAAAAACGTGTTGGGTGTCCACCTTTTAGGATACGCACCTTTCCCAACACGCTGATGATTACGCACTAGATCATCACGGACCAGCTTGAGGGTAAACAAACGGCATTCTCCCGCCGTGCGGCGTCAAGGCGGGGACTGAGGCAGAGCGGCACAGCGGTTTGACAGAGGAGTCAAGCCGCATTATATTACTAAATGAGGAAAAACCAATCACCTGATGAATGCCAGAGATTGGCGGCCCTGCGTGAGTACCGCATTTTGGATACCCCTCCGGAGCAGGTGTACGACGACATCGCCCGGTTAGCGGCTCACGTCTGCCGGGTGCCCATGGCGATGATTTCACTGGTGGACGTTTCGCGGCAGTGGTTCAAGTCGCGCCTGGGGATCCTGACGCAGGAAACCTGCCGGGAGGTGTCTTTTTGCACGCACACCATTCTCATGCCAAAGCCCCTCATTGTCCCAGACGCCACCAAGGATGCGCGCTTTGCGAACAGTCCACTGGTGAAAGAGGACCCTCACATCCGTTTCTATGCTGGTTTTCCGCTGCTCAACCCCGAGGGGGTAGCGGTTGGGAGTTTGTGCGCGGTGGACAACAAGCCACGCCGGATTTCAGCGGCACAGCAACTGGCGATGGAAGCGCTGGCCAGGCAGGTAATGGCGCTCTTGGAACTGCGTCGAGTGTCGGCCCGGCTGGCCCATGAGCTCGAACATGTCAAAACGCTTCAAGGACTCCTGCCCATTTGTGCCTGGTGTAAACGGATTCGCGACGATCACGGCTATTGGACGAAGGTGGAGGCCTATTTGCAGGCCAATACCGATGCCGATTTCACCCATGGAATTTGTCCAGATTGCTTGGACAGGGAACGGGTGAAGGCGGGCCATCAGACACACGACGTTGCAGCATAGACCGGCTCATTTCCTGGCGTGACCGCCTGGGAACAAAAAGTCGCACCCTGCAAACGGCACTTCCAGCGAGCATTTACAAGTAGCGGCGTAATTGATCACCACACGAACCCGGTCCTTGACGCCACCGCCAACCGTTGCGAGCTTACAACTGCCTGGCGCGTCATTTGACAGCCGAAGCGACGAGGGCGCTGATCGTCCAAGTCATTGAGACTCCCGCTGTGCAGGCTTTGGCACGGCGTCTGGAGAAAGGGGGTGCTTTGGCCGTTTCCGGGGTGAGCGTGTCGGCCCAACCGTTTCTGGCTGCCCTGGTGCGTCATTGGTTTCCCCAGCGGCCCGTCGTCGTGATCAATGACAGCCTGAAGACTCAGGAATGGGTCCACCAGGATCTGCTCACGTGGCTTGGGAGCGGGCCTGGAGCGGCCTCAGATCCTGCCGAAGTCGCGCCACCGCTCTTCTATCCTTCGTGGGAGATTCTACCGCAGGATTCCCGGTTGCCGCACGTGGATGTCATTAGTGAACGGTTGGAGACCCTGGTAGCACTAACGGGTAGCGCCGCTGCGCGTCCGTCCCCTGCCCCCTTGATCGTGACGAGCGTGGTAGCCTTGGTGCAACGCACATTCCCGCCAGGATTCCTCCGCGAACACTCACGACGGGTGATTCCCGGTGACCGGGTGGACCCTCTCGACTTGGTGGAATGGCTCGAGGACCAAGGCTACGAACCCGAGGCGAAAGTAACTCAGAAAGGCGAATTGGCGTTGCGCGGGGGTATCCTGGACGTCTTTCCGCTGACCAGCCCCTGGCCGGTCCGAATCGAGTTTTTCGGCGACGAAATCGAATCACTCCGGCAGTTCGATCCGGTCACGCAAACATCGCGCGAAGCGATCACTGAAGCGGTCATCCCGCCGGCAGGAGAACTGGGACTGTTGAAGAAACAGTTGGCTGACCAAGGCCTGGGAACCCTGCTCGACCACCTGCCTGGGGATGCAATCCTGCTATTAAACGAACCAGAATCTCTGGACAGCCGAGCTGACGAATATGCCTCGCAGGCAATCGCGGGCGATCCATTCCTGGAGCGGTGGGACGAATTCAAGGCAGCCGCAGTCGCACGTGGCATGGCAGTGGTGGCGCTCGCGGAAACTTCGCCCGAGACCGCTTCTGAATCGCCAGTGGAGCCCACGGACACGGTTCTGCTGAGTTTCCTGAGCCTGGACGCTTTCCGACCGATCAGCGAGCGCCTGCCGGACCCGCAGGTCGCGGAAGCGCAACGACGAGAATTCCTGGGCCAACTCCACCGCTGGCTCCGTCAGGGATTCGAGGTGCATGTTTATTTCAACAATGCTGGTGAGCGCCAGCGGTTCGGAGAGGTTTGGGAGGAACAAGGGCTCGGGGTCACTGCCTCCGCCGATGGCCCACCGCAAGGTCCGGCGGCCCTAGTACCACGGAGTCACCTCGGCACGATCGCCCGCGGATTCATCTGCGAGCCGGCTCGGTTAGTCGTCGTGACCGATGCCGAAATTTTTGGCCGCTACAAAGTTCAGCGACCGCGCCGGCTAAAATCGCCCCATGCCCAGGCTGTCCGATCGGCACTGGATATCGACTTCACCGATCTGGAAGAGGGGGACTTCGTGGTTCATCTCCAGCACGGCATCGGCCGTTACCAGGGCTTGCAGGTCCTGCCCGCTGGCGCGGGGGGCAAAGCCACAACCGGCGCCACGGCGATTGCCGGATCCGGCCAGGAATGCCTGGTCATCGAGTATGCGCCCTTCGATTCGTCACAACCGCCTCCGCGCCTATATGTCCCGGTCACCGAGGCGCACCTGGTAAGCAAGTACGTAGGGACCGGCAAAGCGCGGCCACCACTCAACACCCTGGGGGGCACGCGGTGGGCCAAGGCCAAAGCCCAGGCTGAACGCGCTGTGCGGGATGTCGCGAGCGAACTGCTCTCAATTCAGGCCGCCCGGGAATCGCAAGCCGGCCACCCCTTCAAAGCCGACGCGCCGTGGCAACGGGAATTTGAGAGCTCGTTCGTGTATGAGGAAACGCCCGACCAAATGCGCGCGATTCTCGAAGCCAAGGCGGACATGGAGCGGCCTAAGCCGATGGACCGCTTGATTTGCGGTGACGTGGGATTTGGAAAAACGGAGGTAGGCATCCGCGCCGCCTTCAAAGCAGTAATGGACGGGAAGCAAGTGGCAATACTAGTACCAACGACCGTGCTGGCTCAGCAGCATTACAACACCTTCCGGGAAAGGATGGCCGACTATCCGGTGCGCGTGGAGTTGCTCTCCCGTTTCCGGACTCGCCGCGCCCAGCAACGCGTGGTGCAGGACCTGGCGACCGGGTCGGTGGATATTGTGATCGGCACTCACCGGCTCATCCAAAGTGATGTGGCATTCAAAGACCTGGGGCTGGTGGTGATCGACGAGGAACAACGATTCGGCGTGCTGCACAAGGAAAAGTTCAAGATGCTACGCAAGCTGGTAGATGTGCTCACCTTGAGCGCCACGCCCATCCCGCGCACGCTTTATCTCGCCCTTACCGGCGCGCGTGACATGAGCACCATCCAGACGCCGCCGCATGACCGACTGCCGGTCGAGACCATTGTTACCCAATACGACGAACGGCTGATCCGCGATGCCATCCAGCGCGAATTAAACCGCGGAGGCCAGGTCTTCTTCCTGCATAACCGCGTGGCCACTATCGGAGCCATGGCCCAGAAACTCGCAGCCTTGCTGCCGCACGCGCGGATCCTCGTAGGCCATGGCCAGATGGACAGCGATGAACTGGAAGAGGTAATGACGGCGTTTGTCAACGGCGAAGCCGATATTCTGCTTTCCACCACGATTATCGAAAGCGGCCTGGATATCCCCAACGCCAACACCATTATTATCGATCGCGCCGACCGCTTCGGACTGAGTGATCTCTACCAACTCCGCGGCCGTGTCGGGCGCTACAAGCACCAAGCCTACGCCTACCTCCTGCTGCCGCGTCACGCAAGTTTGCTGAACGATGTCCGCAAGCGTCTCAGCGCCATCAAGCAATACTCCACGCTCGGCAGCGGCTTCAAAATCGCCATGCGCGACCTCGAGATTCGCGGTGCGGGCAACTTGCTCGGCGCCGAACAAAGCGGCCACATCACCGCGGTCGGTTTTGATCTATACTGTCAACTCCTTAAACAAAGCGTTTCCGCATTGAAAGGCGAGAAGGTGAAACCGCGTTTGGAGGTGCAGGTCCGTCTGGACTTTCTGCCACTTAGCCCGGGAGATGCCCCGGCCAGCGACAACGTTAAGTCAACCGAACCCGGTGAGCAGCCGCTACTGGTACTGCCGGACCACGCTGCGATTCCCTATACATACATTGCCGATCCGCGCCAGCGCATCGAAATCTATCGTAAGCTCGCGCAGGCGAACGATACCGAGAGTCTCAAAACGCTGCAGGCTGAACTGCGCGACCGGTTTGGCCCACCCCCACCTGCGGTGGAACGGTTGGTGCAGGTGGGCGAACTTAAGATTCTGGCCGGAGAGCGCGGCATTGACTCCATTGAGGTGCGGGACGACAAGCTGATGTTCACGCGCTTTGGCGAACTGGTTATGGTAGGCAACCGGTTCCCGCGCCTCACAAAGACCGGCGCCGCAGCGCGCCTGCGAGAAATCCGCAAACTCATTCTGTCTCTCGCACCCGTGAACCCGCTTGCGCCCGGTAAAAAAGACGCGCAGCCAAGCCGGTGACAAATCACACGCTGGTTGGGCTCGATTGCGCGGAGGCACACCGCCGCTCCCTTTCCGCCCTGTTGTTTGGGCTACGGATCGCGGGCATGCTGTGCGATCAATCCGGAAGGCGCACTTCTAGGCGATAGAAACGCGGGATGGACACTGCCTCGTCCTGAACGATCATTATCGAACCGGTGCCGGGCAAGTTATCGGTAACGACCGACCAAGAACCAGGAACCCCAAGATCCTCACTGCGCTCCACACCGTACACCCGACCATTGACGCTTTGAAAACTCAACGTGCACACACCATTCACAACGGCTGCAACATTAAGGCGGAGGTAATCCAGGCGATTGGTCGGCACGGTGCCAGCAATATATTCGCTCCAGTTGTCGAGGGCGTCGCCATCCGGGTCGGCGTATCTGCCCGCCTTTGCTTCATCCGTCAGGTCGCTGCCCGAGAAATAAGCGGTAATCCAGCTCCAGTAAGCATCGGAGGCCTTCGAGAGACGGAAGTTGTCCAGACCCTGCCGTTCAGCGCCTTCAATCCATTCACTGCGGACGCCCAAGAACACCACATCCCTCATGACGCGTTCAAAAATTTCATCCGATACACCAAAGGTGGCAGGCGTGAGTGCGAATTGAAAGCGCTCCCATTGGCCGGGCACAGGGAGAGTAACAACATTGGCATGCAGGTTGGTCCACGGAGAGCAGAGGGAAATCATCCGTGTGTCGAAAAGGGTTGTGCCCTGCATGATTTTGAAATCGAAAGACACATACTCCAGCCCTCGCCAGTCTCCCGCCCAACTCTCCGGTGTAAACCAATAGGTCCAGTCCCCGGTATCGGTATTTTGAATGTTGCCATCGGGATTGCCACCAGTGCTGTAGTGTAGCGCCAGACCGCGAAAGGCCCAACTCTGAGAGGACGTCGCCCAGCCTCCATACCGCCAATTCTGATGACCGGTCTCGAAGTCAGACCAACGATCCCCAGGCAGGCCTGGCTGGCTGTCCGTCAACAAGATCACCTCGTCCAGAAAGGTCGTGTCAATGCTGCCAGACCCGCTGATCAGGTCACCGTTGATCCACAAACACGCCACGTTGCTCATGATGGCATCGAATGCATCCGCCGTGACGCCAAAGGTCTCAGGTGTGAGATCGACAGTGTACGGGTTCCAGGATGGCCAGGCTTTGGGCAATGTAAGATTCAGATTGCTGCCACTCCACGTGGCGATCTGGACCTGACTATTGAAATCCGCACGACTGTTATACTGAATCCGCAGCTTGAAACGAAGGGCGCGAAAATCCCGCCAATCCCCGCTCCAGGCATCCGGAGATTGAAACCGGGCAGTGCCGCTCCCCGCATCGACAGACTTCAACCCCCCGCCGGAAATGCCGTTGGTGGACGCCCAAGTCATGGTGCTGCCGTCATAGCCCACCCATCCCTCATTGCCAAAGTCGAAACGCGCGACAAGACTCTGTGTATGCTGCGGAATGCTGTTGGCGCTGGTCAAGAGCATCACGTTGTCCAGATAAGTGATGTCATCCGAGCCCCCGAACTCGCCGAAAATCCACATCTCACTCACATGGGTCAGAATGGCGTCAAATTCGCTTGCGCTGACACCGAAGGTTTCCGGTACCAAAGGAATGGAGCGCCGCGTCCAAACACCGCGTGTGAGGGAATTAGAATAATTGAGACTTTGGCCGTTTGCGCCGAAGATCTTAATCAGTTGCACGCTCTGATGCGAGGCAGACTCACCCGTCCACCACATATCAAAACTCAGTTCCCGGTATAGGCGCCAATCTCCGGCCCAGGCTAGGGGAGTAGCGATCTTGTAATACCGTCCGTCCATCCAGTCGTCCCCCTTGAGACCGAAGCTGGGCTGTCCAAAAGTGTCGACGGTGAGGGTCACATCATCCACGGGGCGCCATCCTTGAATCGTGTCGTCCGTAAAACGGCATACCAGATCTGCCTCATGTGCCTGAGGCGGCGTGGCCGTCAGCAGCACATTGTCCAACCCCACAGTCTCAGTGGAAGCACTGAATTCGGCCAGAATCCGCAATTCAGCTACGTTGGCAATGATGGCGTTGAAGGTGGTCTGATCCACGCCGAAAGCACTTGGCGTCAAACTAACCTCATAATGCGTCCAGGTCCAAAGTGGCGAAGAACCGTTCCAAATCATTTGCTGGCCATTAGCCCCCACAATCGTAACCATGTCGACCTGCGCTTCATCAGGGTAATGGCGGCTGGGGATGCTGAAGTCGAACTTGATCACCTTGTAGCCCGACCAATTGCCAGCCCAGGATGCTGGAGACAGGAAGAACCAGACGTTGGTTCCAGCAGGACCAGAACCGCGCAAGTATCCATCGGGCGTCCCTCCGGTAGCCAAGTGGCTGAGCAAGACCGTGTTCGTGCTGGAGCGCCAATCCTCAGTAGTGGTAACGAAACCACTAAACCGATCTGGCGGAGTTTGGGCTTGCGAAACACTGATGTGGAGCAGGCCGACGGAGACGATCAGGATACAGTTGCGCCAGAGCAGAAGCGGGAAGGGGCGAATACTCTTCATATTGCCGACAGTCAAACCGCTTCAGTTACACAAGTCAAGGTTATGTGGCCAAAACAGTTACGCAAACACTGCAGACTTGAGTTCAGTGGCTTATTAGGCGTTGCTTCACAGCATTTGGCCATGATAACAGGCCTCAGCAGCCACCAAAACGACCACGACAGCGAGTCCGGTACTGGCACCGAACCCGCAACGACGAAACAGCTTTCCTCAAAGTAGGCCTGGCGTCTTACTGGGTCCGCATCCGGTAGAAACCACTGGGCACTGCTGGATCGGGGGTGATCACAGCCGTGGCTCCCTGGAACGGGCCCGCCAGAACCCGCCAGTCGGGCGGGTTGAGGGTTGGAGTGTATTCCAAGTAGACGGGATAGTTAGACCCTTCCCACTCAAGCACCAGAGTTCCATTTCCACCCGAACGAAGACCCGTGATTCTGGCAGGCTGCGGTGCGGGTCCGAATAAGAAAGTGCGCGGTCCTTCGGACCAATCGGAGTGAAGTCCGCGAAGATCCCGAGCGCGGACGCGCCAGTAATAGTAGCTCGTGCCAGGCACGAGGTTTTCTGCACCGGCCAATTCGCTGAGCGGCACTGCCATAGCCCAGCTCAGGTCCGTTGGGTAAGTAAGAGCCGGTATGTTTTCGTGATCGATAACCGCGGTTTCAAATCCGGCCGAAGCGGCCACTTGCAAGTGATAGGAGGTTACTGCATCACCTTCATCCGGGTCACTGGAAGAGAGCCAGAAGAGCCATTCACTCAGATCAGTTAGCCGGACACTATCGGGGGGACCGATGAGCATGGGGACACTGGGAGCGTGATTGACTTCGTTTACGAAGAAGGTGCCAGTAGTCGACCACGGACCGTCCTGACCGCCGTCGTTGGCGCGGCAACGCCACCAGTATTGACGATTGTTTTGAAGATCAACATCAACCGGCCAGGTCGTGGTGTTGGCGCCGGCGGCCACGGCAGGCACCTGCGCGACTAGAGCGGTCAGATTGGCATCGGAATAAACTTCGAACCGGTAGGAGAGAGCGTCCCCCTGGTAGTCGACAGCGTTCCCCACTTCTAGCGTGGGGCGCAAAACCGAGACCGAGGACAACGGCGCCGGAGATACAATCGTCGGTGCGCCTGGGGCAAGATCGCCAATGCCGATATTATCGAGGAAGATATCCTCGTCCGCTGCGCTGCTGTAACTGTTCCAGGTAATAAACCGCAACCGCAGCGTTTGGTTGGTGTAGGCGGCAAGAGAAATCTGGCGTTTTATCCAGGTCGATGACCAATCAGAATTCAGACTTGCCTCGGCGAGATCGGTCCAATTGACGCCGCCATCGTTGGAAACCTGGGCACGGAAATGGGAACGGTAGGTCAGCTTCCCTCGCACCCGGAAAGTGAGTTGCGGGTTCAGGGTGTTGGTCAGAGTCAGCGGACCCGCCAACGTCAAGGCCATGCTGACATCCGGTGCCATCCGCACCGCAACCGTATCCCGCACCGAATAGGTGCCACCAAAGGGTTGGTCGTCGTTCACCGCCCAGCCCGCATTGATCCAGCGGCTGAGTCCGTTTTCGAAGTTTTCAAAGAAAGGATAACCGACGACCTGCGCCGGGTTTTCGCCCAGGGAGAGGTTACTGATGTACCAGCCATCGTTTTGCACGGAACCGTCAGTGAAAAGCCGGAAGCGAATCCAGACCTGTGGCTGGTTCTTCCAGGATGACAGATCCACGGTTTGCTCGGCCCAGTTGGTGCGCGTGCTGGAGATGCCGTAAATCAGTGACCAATTGGCCCCCGCGTTAACCGAGACCTCCAGGCGGCCATAGTCGTTATCGGCCAACGCATGGCGGTCCCAGAACTTCAGCACGGGCCAAGCTGTGCCGGAAAGATCCACCGCGAACTGCGCCCAAGTATCTGAGGAATTTGCGTAATCCCCTGGTGAGTCAACCAGTGCGGCACCACCCTCGCGACCGACACTGGGACTTGTAGTCCATCCTCCGCTGAAGGTCCAGGCATCCTGCGGAACAGCAAAATCGTCGGACCACGATTGCGGTACGCCGCGGGTCATGGCCGAGGCCTGGTTGGACGCGGTTCCGGTGTCGTTTTGATTGTAAACGAACACTTGATAATAATAGGTCTTGCGACCCATGAGCCCGGTGTCTCTAAAAACAGTGACGGCTGGATCCGTTATCGTGGCCATCAGTTGGGACGATTCATTGACCGTTGCGGACTCCGAACGATAAACACGATACTCCTTGAAGTTTGGAAGCGCAGCCGGTGTCCAGGACAACCGCATTGAGGAGACGGTGATTTCGTCAATTGGATTCAACGTGACAGGAGTCGGGGTCGCCTCTACCGTTATCTTATCCAGGAAAATATCTTCATCGGCCGCACTGCTATAGCTGTTCCACGTCACAAAACGCAATCGCACCGACTGGTTCGCATACGCCGCCAGCGATACCTGCCGCCTAACCCAGTCCGACGTCCAGTCCGAGTTTAGATTCGCCGTGCCTTGCTCCGTCCAGTTCAACCCTCCGTCCGTCGATATCTGCACCCGAAAATAAGACCGATACGTCAACTTCCCCTTCACCCAAAACGTCAACTGCGGGTTCACTGCATTGCTCAGGTTTAACGACCCTGCTAACGTCAGCGCCATCGTCACATCCGGCGCCATCCGCGGTGCCACCGTGTCCCGCACCGCTCCCTGCCCCACATACGAGCTGCTCGTATCCACCACCCAGCCCGCCGACAACCACTTCCCCAGTCCCGACTCAAACCCCTCATGGAACGGATAACTGATTGCCACCCCCGGGTTCTCCCCCACACTCACATCATCGATATACCACCCGTCTTCCGTCCCCACCCCATCCGTCCACAAATGAAACCGTATCCGCAAGTTGCTCTGCGTCCGCCAGGGCGATAGGTCAATCTGCTGCTCCGCCCACTCGTTCCGCACCTGGTTCTCCGATACCCCATACACCGGCGCCCAACTGTTCCCATCCGTCGAGACTTCCACCCGGCCCCAATCCCCACTACCCATCCGCATCCGATCCCAAAAACGCAGCACCGGCCAGCTCGTCCCGTTCAAATTCACCGCCGTCAACGCGTAACTGTCCCGGCTGTTCTCGTAATCCCCCACCGGCGAATCCGCCAGTGACCCGCTGCCTCCATGCGGGTTTTGCGTCGATATCCCCCAACTCCCCGTCGTCACCCACTGATCCAGGTTCTCCAGACTGTCGCTCACCGGCAAATTCAACGGCACCGTTGTCGCCGACCGCTCGTTTGATGCCGTGTAGGCGTCGTTGGTATCCACCGTAAACACCCGGTAATAATAGGTCGCCCCAATCGATAATCCCGTATCGACCAGATTTACCACTGCAGGATCGTTAAACGTTCCGATTAACGTGTCGTCTATCGTCACATTGGCTCGCGTCGCCCGATACACTTCCGTGCGCTTGAACGCCGCACCCAAGGGCGATGCCGTCCACTGCAATCCCACGGACTTCAGATACGGCGTTGTCGTCTCCAGCACCACTGCCGTCGGCAGGTCCGTAATCGCGATCTTATCCAGGAAAATATCTTCAT
>DIXK01000014.1 GCA_002428665.1 Verrucomicrobia subdivision 3 bacterium UBA6082 | reverse complement strand
TAAAAAGATGTGGGTAATGACAAGGCTTATACATCCGGTCCAAAACACTGCGGCTGATGGCAAGAATGGTTCCCCGGACGTCCTGGTTGTATTCATTAACTGGCTGGCTGAGGATCGAATAAGCCGAGTTACTGACCGTTCCCCACCACGTGGTCAGTTGGGGAACACCGTTGGCAGCCAGCGTGCGTCTGAGTTTTTCAAAGCGCTGTGGCGACGCCAGCAGACGCGGATGACTGGAGGAGAGAGTGTCGAGGTAGTGGTTCTGGGAAGGGTCCGTGCGGTCAAGCCCTGCTGGAACCAATGCCATGGCCGGGATTATGGCAAAGTTGGTAGCTCCTGGCTCCATCCAACCGACAGAAAAGTGGTCCGGTCCTCTGCCCGCCTTGTGCAAGAGTTCGACGCGGTAATGCTGGTGAGAGTTCAGAGTGATCGGGGCTGAGACCTGCCCCGTCAAAAGAGTGAAGTCACGAAAGGGGGTGGGAACGGTGTTCGAAGCAATGAGTTGAAGACCGACCGGATTCGAGTTAGTGCCAAGGAATAGTTGAACTGAGGCTGATCCCGAAACCGCAAAGCGATAATTGCCGTCCGCAGGCGGCTCCAGAAATCCAGTTACCCGGGTGGCGTAATCATCGGCCCAATCAGGCTGGAGGGTTTCAAGACTCGTAAGAAATTCCCTGCTATCGGGCCGGGTCGGGAAATTGGCCGTGGCGGCAATCGAGTCGACGTTAGTGCCCGGAAGATTCATCCAGTGCTCTAGCAGGATGGATCCTGCTTCCGGGACACTCAGCGATGGATAGAGACGGTTCTGGGGAATTATCTGTTTGGACTGGCTCTCACTCGACCAGGCAAGTTGCACTTGTGCTTTCCCGGTGGTTTCCAGGAACTCCATCATAATGTTGTAGCGCCTGCCAGCGGACAGGTTGACACGACCGCACATTTCCATTGCCGCGGCAGAATAAGTTGTGCGCGCCAGCACCAGCCGGTCATTGACCCAAAGCCTGGCCCCGTCGTCTGCAGTCACAAAAAAAACGTAAGTCTCCGAGAATTCCGGCTCCACCTGCCCCGACCATCGAATGGAAAAAGAATCCGCCGCGATTGTGTTCGTGGGAGCCCCAGTCCCCCAGTCGAAATCAACAGCACGATCGATTCGCACCGCTTTGAGACCAGTGAAATCCGGGTTGTCGAAATACTCGCCAGTAAGGCCGCTCCCTGAAGGAAACCCCGAGACAGACAAAGAGAAGACAGCCAATAGTTGAATGGCGATCCGGCCAATGATCCCTACGTCGAAAGTCGCACCGCGCATCACCGCAGTGAGCCTTTCGGGCCTATCTTGCGGGTAGCCACGTGGTTATCGAAGTAGATGTAGTTACGCACTTTTCCGTGCACAGGCACCTTGGGAAGCTGCCCGGACCACCCTGCCGTGGGAAAAGCTATTTGGTCGGCATCGATGAGGAACCACACATCCGTTAGCGAACGCACGGATTGTATGTCGCTCATGCGTTTTGGAGGAACAGGAGGTGCCCCTTCATACGCCGGATATCCAAAGGGATCAAAGGCTACCGACCCGTTCGCATTCGTGATACCCGCCTGGCTTGGAACCGTCCGGCAATACACGGTGACATTCGACATCGTGGTGCTCGCCCGGTTTTCATTGTACCGCTGAAAGCCCGGACAAAACATGGCCGGGGCCAAGCGGGTTTCGGCATCAGGCGCTTTGTAGCCCATGTAAGTCGCCAGGTAGTAGATCAACTCTGATTTGGAGTTTCGGTTGTAGCTCGTCGTTTGACCGACCCACAGGCCAAAACTCGACCCCTCACCGGGCGGCAGCCATCCGTTGTTGTCGTCAACCCACATGTGCAGAGCCATACCGGTTTGCTTCAGGTTGTTTAGACATCCGGTCTGCTGGGCCTTGCGTTTGGCTTTGGCGAGCGCCGGAAGCAGCATCGCCGCCAAGATAGCAATGATTGCAATCACAACCAGGAGCTCGATGAGGGTGAATGCGGAATGGCGTTTCATAGAACAAAACTGCGCAGTTTTGGCACTTTGACCGTGTTCAATCGCTGTCATTTACCTGGGACCGGCTGAGCGGACAGAAAGGTAGTTGGCACGATTTGAACTTGGCAAGCAGAATACCGACTTCTGGATCCTGAACGCAGAGAAAACGTCCCTAACTGACCATCAGGAATCATCAACCGCAGAAGCCTCCGCAGACCTGCCGACGAACAGGGTTAAGGCAATGAAATCATACAAGCCGTGAACGAGCATGGGGATCCACAAATTGCCTGACCAGGAGAACAGGAGACCGAGATAAAAGCCGACCAGACTAGTGAGGACTGCATAGGACCAGTTCAAATAATGCGCCAATCCAAAGGCGATACTGGCGAGAATGATAGCCGGACCGGCGCCAAACATCCCATTGATCATCCCCTGAATCGCTCCTCGAAAAAACGCTTCTTCGCATACGCCAGCCAACGCGGAAATGATTGCGAATTGGACCGTGGACCACCCCCGGAAAAGCGGCAAGGCCACTCGTTCGAATTCTCCACGATTTGCCACAACCCACGAAAGTTCACTCTTGAAGTACCACCAACCCATGCCAAGCAAAGGAATAACGCAAACCACTCCCACTAGCGTGGAATCAAAGCCGGGGCATACGTTGCCAAACACCGGCGTGCCAACCAGCCAACCCAAGCCCACTCCCACAGCCAGCAACGCCAATTCCAGCGCGCAACTCAACGCGAACGAAAGCCGCCTGCAAAGTGCCATTCAGCAAACCTATACACCGCCGGGATAAACCTGTCAGCACTCAAGGACGCACGGATTCTTCGGCTAGAGGGCGAGCCTGCTAGGTCAAATGGCGAAAGCAACCGGTTGGTTCCAGGCGACCGGCACCCTGGATCGCAACCACCAGTCTTTAAAACCTGCGATCAACACCTGCATTTCCACGACGACCAACCGAACCTCGTGTTGATCATCGGCCAAGCCCTTCACCTGGTAATCTGGAATCGCATCATCCTCCTTGCGAACATACGCCAGTACTCGCATGAGTTGTTGAAACCGGTCATTATCAACCCCGCGGAACTGTCCCGATTGAACGGCAATCAACAGCGCCGCAAACCACCGGCATTGCTGCTCAATAAAGCGTCCGTTTAGACTCTCTGCCGCAATCCGCCTGAGCTTGTGCTCAAAATCGACCGGTAGAGCGCCACGGGCAATCGCGAACCGCATCTGCTCCAACTCAATTTGGTTCACCAAAACCAAGTGGCTCTGGAACGCCATAGACCCGCCAGCCAGAATCTTCGTCGGCAAAGACATCACGGTTTTCATACGAGCGTCACCATAAAGAAAAAACGCAGCGCGCGGGATTACAATCTGAAGCTCCGTTTCTAATCATATCCGCCGCCGAATCCGCTTGAAACCTGCAGAGCAGGTCACAACACTACCGCTGCATGAACCACCTCCTTGTTCTCTTTCTGGGTCTCTGTTCCGCCCTGAGTCCACTCGACAGGACACACGCCGAGCCAGCCAAACCAAATATTCTGTGGCTCGTGGCTGAAGATATCAATCCCCACCTAGGCTGCTTTGGAGACCCCGTCGCCGTCACACCCCATTTGGACCGCTTCGCCGCCCGCAGTCTGCGCTATCCGAATTGCTGGTCCACGGCACCAGTCTGCGCCCCGGCCCGAACAGCCCTCATTACGGGCATGTACCCCACCAGCATCGGCGCTGAGCACATGCGTAGTCAGGTCGCGATCCCACCATTCATGCGCCTTTACCCGGAACTGATGCGGGATGCAGGCTACTATTGCGTGAACAACAACAAGGAGGACTACAACCTCGAACGTACCGGCAGAATTTGGGACGAATCTTCTGCCAAAGCGCACTGGCGAAACCGAAAACCCGCGCAGCCGTTTCTCGCCGTGTTCAACTTCAACATTACCCACGAAAGCCAGATCCGCAAACGGCCTCATACGCTCAGTACTGATCCGGCGAAAGTCCGCGTCCCCTCATATCACCCCGACACCCCTGAGGTTCGCCACGATTGGGCCCAATACTATGACAATTTAACCACGATGGATGCACAGGTCGCAGCGCGCTTGAAAGAACTGGATGAAGATGGTTTGGCGCAAGACACCATTGTCTTTTTCTATGGAGACAACGGCAGCGGCATGCCACGAAGCAAGCGTTGGCCTCTCAATTCCGGCCTTAGTGTGCCTCTCATTGTCCATGTGCCCGATAAGTTCAAAAACCTGGCGCCTCGTGATTATCAACCGGGAGCGGTCACGAAGAGACTGGTCAGTTTCGTGGATTTCGCCCCAACACTCTTGAGCCTCGCCGAGGTTCAACCGCCGTCGTGGATGCAAGGGCGCGCCTTCATGGGAAAGTCTGACACGCCTCCGCGAAAACACATTTTCGGACTTCGCGGCAGAATGGATGAACGCCAGGACCTCGTTCGATCTGTGAGGAACGAGCGCTACATCTACGTTCGAAACTACATGCCGCACCTGATTTATGGGCAGTATATCTCGTACATGTTCGAAACACCGACTACCCGTGTATGGAAGCAACTCTATGACTCCGGTCAACTCTTACCACCGCGCACGTTCTTCTGGGAACGAAAGCCGGTTGAAGAACTATACGACCTCCAATCAGACCCGGATGAGGTCAAGAATCTCGCAGGGTCCCCTGCTCTGCGATTGGTACAGGAGGAGCTGAACGACGCACTGGAGAATCATTTGCTGGAAATTCGGGACAAGGGATTCTTACCGGAAGCGGAAAGATATCGGCGTTGCAGGACCCTGTCGATTTACGAGTTTGGAGCGGACGATTTGCGTTACCCGCTTGGCGAGTTGCTCAATACGGCGAACATCGCGACGCAGCTTACTGAGAACAGCGCCAAACAACTTCTGCCGAGCCTAAAGCATGCTGAAGCGGGGATCCGTTACTGGGCGGTTATGGGCCTCTTGATTCGGGGTTCCAATGCAGTGGTTCCGGCCGTACACGAGCTGCGCCCACTGCTTGAGGATCCAAGCCCGAGTGTGCAGATCGTCGCTGCGCAGGCTCTGGGGCTTTGGGGCGCTGGCGAGGACCTGCAGGCTGCCTTGCGAACGCTGCAAAGCCTTTGTGATCCTGAAAAGAATGGTGCGTTCGCGGCACTCGAGGCTTTGTCAGCGATCGACGCATTGGGCGAAAGAGCGGAACCGGCGCTCAGTCTTCTCCGCTCGATTCCTCGGCAGGACCCTGCAGCCCCAGCGCGAGCCCGAGAGTACACCGGCAGAATGCTGAACCGTTTAGTCGGCGATTGAACCGAACGGACGTAATCCGATCTCGACCCTTTTCCGTCCAGGTCACTCCCGCGTTTCATCGCTTCGTGACTGCACTTTTTCACAAAGGCTGATTGCCGCGAAGCCGGGTTGGGCTTATGTTACCACTGATGGTTTCAGTAATACACATTATCAGGGTTCTCAATCGTCGTGCAGTGAAACCTGCGGGGCGGCCAAGTTGTTTATGCGTCGCTACCGAGAATTCCGATGGCTAAATGCTATAACGATCGCGAGTGCGATGAGCTTGGCGCATGCCGGCTCCCTAGGTACTGCGCTTAACGGCGACAATGCCAGCAAGGACAGGATACCCTCGTTCGTCCCGCGACACGAGTGGCGGCTAGCTTCCCGCCCGGGCGTTTGCGGCGTCCACCAGCTCCAGTCTCTCTGTGAAGCGGCGCTTGCCCGCCTACCGGACGCGTTCGAATCCGCAACGAACTTCGATTCTGGCGCAAAGAGAATATCGGTGGAGAGATCTGTCCTGGCGCCACCAGAGGAGGATTTCGCCTCCGAATTCGGAGGGGTGCCTCAGGACGTCATCTGGCTCGAGTGGGATTATGAATACACCACCGAAAACAACCCCACCAACATTGTTTTTGAGGTTTGGTGGACAGATCAACTCACGAAACCGTTTCAATTATACGCCGTGACCGCCACCAAACGGATTCAAGTGAAACTGGGGAAAGAGGGGTATTTCCGATGCCGGGCGAGTAACACGGTCACCAAGCTGATAAGCGAATGGAATGTCAAGCAGAGCGCCCAGTAAGGGCCTTCCCCCGGCACAATTTCTAAGGGATTTGCGCTTCAGAGGCGTATTAGCAGAGGAGATTGTATCACAATATACAACTAATCTCTGAAATGATTTCTGTATGCGAATTAAGCTTACCACCGTAATTCTGGCAACAATCGTGATCGGTTTCGCCGGCGTCCTGAGCGGATGTGGGAAAACCGCTTCTGAAACCGCAGACGTGGGTGGGCAAAAATACCACTGCCCGATGCATCCAACTTATGTCAGCATCCGGCCCGGTGACTGCCCAATCTGCAATATGAAGCTGGTGCCGATTCGGGAGGATTCCACACCGCCAAAGCCAATGACCGCTGCCCCCGATGAGAAGACCGCCCACATCAAGCCCGGAGAGTACTATTGCCCGATGCATCCGAGCATTATCAGCAACACTCCGGGAATCTGCCCCGATTGCGAGATGGATCTCATTCAGAAAAAGGAATCTGCCGAAGCCTGTTGCCCTGGAGAACATGGAGGAGTAAAAAGCAATGAACCGGTGCCGGGGCGAGTCAGCATTAGCCTGTCGCCCGAGAAAAGGAATCTGATCGGTCTGACCTTGGCGACCGTGGAACAACGCGCCCTGGCCCGCACGGTTCGAACGACCGCGTTGGTGGAGCATGACGAAACGCGCTATGCGAGGATCGCACCCCGATTTACCGGCTGGGTCCGGGACCTCCATGTGAATTTCACCGGAGCGGCGGTCGAAAAAGGCCAACCGCTCTTCAGCGTTTACAGCCCCGAGCTATTTGCAACCGAAAATGAATACCTTTCGCTCCGGCGTACCGCGGACCAGTTGAAGCCGGACGCACTCGCTGCGCAACGGGACTCGGTGCAGAACTTGCTCGATGCAACTCGCCTCCGTCTGGCTTTGTTTGAGGTGGGCGAAACGGAAATCGGGCAACTGGAACAGAGAGGCAAGGCCAGCGCCCAACTACTGTTCCGAGCACCGTTTTCAGGTCACGTCGTGGTGAAAAACGCAGTGCAAGGCAAAGCTTTCTCCGCAGGTGAGACACTGTACGAAATCGCCGACCTTGACCATCTTTGGCTCAGAGCCTACGTGTACGAATTCGAGTTGCCTTTGATCGCGGTGGGACAACCCGCGGAGATTCACTTTCCCCACCTTGGCAACCTGGCGGTCAATGGAGATGTCACCTTCATTTACCCACACATCGAGCGGCAGTCACGCCGTGGTGAGATCCGGCTGGAGATAGATAACCCGGGTCAACGTATCCGCCCTGATATGTGGGCCAGCGTTGAGATCCAAGTGGACTCAAGCGAGCGGCTCAGCGTGCCAGCCAGCTCGGTAATCAACTCCGGCCAGCGCTACGTGGCTTTCGTCGCAGGCGATGATCAGCACCTCGAACCTCGGGAGGTGAAAGTTGGCATGAAAACAGACGATTACTACGAGGTACTCTCAGGTCTAAGCCAAGGAGAGAAAGTAGTCTCGCGCGCCTTGTTCCTGGTGGATTCCGAAAGTCAGTTGAAGTCGGCCATTGCTGGCATGATTTCCGCAGAAACCCACCAGCATTAATTCGCCGGTCTCGCCGCCTATGACCGCCCCGCAAATCACGGACGACGCTCACCCTATATCAGACTCTCTGATTGAGCGCATCATAGAATGGAGCGCACGCAACAAGTTCATGGTGATTATGCTGACCGGGGCGCTCTTTATCGGTGGCATATACTGCCTCCGCCATGCGCCGCTGGACGCCCTACCCGATCTTTCTGACGCGCAAGTAATCATCTACACGGAATGGGAAGGACGCAGCCCGAACCTAGTCGAAGACCAGGTCACCTATCCGATCGTCACTAAGCTCATCAGTGCTCCGAACATCCGAGTCGTTCGGGGTTATTCGTTCTTCGGTTATTCGTTCGTTTACGTTGTTTTCGAAGACGGGACGGACATCTATTGGGCTCGTTCGCGCGTGCTGGAATACTTGCAGGGCCTCACTGGAGCCCTGCCGCCAGATGTAACACCAACCTTGGGCCCGGATGCCACTGGGGTCGGTTGGGCGTTCCAATACGCGCTGATCGACAAATCCGGCAAACATGATGCGGCTGATTTGCGCTCTTTCCAGGACTGGCACCTGCGCTACTGGATCCAGGGCGTCGAAGGGGTCGCCGAGGTCGCTACTTTTGGGGGATTTCAGAAACAGTACCAGGTCGAAATCGACCCTAACAAACTGCTGGCCTACGACGTGCCGCTGACAAAAGTGATCTCGGCCATCCGCAGCGGCAACAATGACGTGGGTGGCCGGGAACTCGAGCGCTACGGCACCACTTACATGGTGCGCGGGAGAGGTTACATTCAGAATTTGGAAGCGTTGCGACTCGTAGTCGTCTCCACGGACGCCAATGGGACCCCCGTGCTCCTGCGCGATGTCGCCAGTAACATTTCACTAGGCCCCGAGATGCGCCGGGGTGCCGGGGATTTCAACGGGGAAGGCGAGACCGTTGGAGGCATCGTGGTCGTCAGGTACGGCCAAAACGTGCTGCAGGTGATCGCCCGCATCAAAGCCAAACTGGAGGCCACCAAAAGCTCACTCCCCCCGGGAGTAGAGGTCGTGATCACTTACGATCGATCCGACCTCATCCACCGGTCCATCCAGACCCTCACCCGGACCATACTCGAGGAGTCGATTATTGTTGCGATTATCGTCATCATCTTCCTTCTCGATTTTGGCGGTGCAGCGCGCGCGATTGTTACCTTGCCCATCGCCGTGGTGCTGGCATTCATCCCCATGTACCTGATGGGGCTGACCGCAAATATAATGTCCCTGGCCGGCATCGCCATTTCCATTGGGGTCATCGCCGATGAGGCGGTGGTGATGGTGGAAAACGTGCACAAGAAGTTAGAGCATGCGCCCCCGGGACTGAGTCGGTGGCAGCGCCAGGAGATTATCATTAAAGCTTGCAAACAACTAGGCAAACCCTTGTTTTTCGCTTTGCTGGTAATCACGGTGAGCTTCCTGCCCGTGTTCACACTCGAAGACCAAGAAGGCCGGTTATTCAAACCTCTGGCCTATACCAAAACCTTCACGATGGCCTGGGCCGCGTTCCTCTCAATCACCATCGGCCCCGCCCTCATCGTGCTCATGACGGGTGCCAAAGTCATCCCGGAACATCGGCACCCCATAAGCCGCTTCATTCATCGGCTCTACTACCCCTGGGTCAGCGCGTTGATGCGCCGGCGGGTACTCTCGATCCTTGTCGCCCTGGTCGCCGTGGGTTCCTCCGTACCCGTGTTCACCCGGCTTGGCTCGGAATTCATGCCGCCGGTTAACGAAGGCACCATACTTTACATGCCCACCACCATGCCGACTGTCTCCATCACCGAGGCAACCCGACTGATGCAGATCCAGGACCGAATCATCAAGCAATTCCCAGAGGTTCTGACCGTCCACGGCAAGGCCGGCCGCGCCGACACGGCCACCGACCCTGCACCCCTGGAAATGTTTGAAACGGTCGTCCAACTCAAACCCGAGAATGAGTGGCGCACTATAGCCCAGGAACGCTGGTACTCCTCGTGGGCACCGGAGTGGCTCCAAAAACCACTCCGCAAGATCTGGCCCGACGTCCGCCCCATAAGTTGGGACGAACTCGTTCAGGAAATGGACGAAGCACTCCAGATCCCCGGCTTGGTCAACGCCTGGACGATGCCCATAAAGGCTCGTATCGACATGCTCTCTACAGGCGTTCGCACCCCGATCGGCATTAAAATCTTCGGCTCGGATTTATCAGTCATCAACACCCTCGGGGAACATTTGGAATCAGTGCTCCGTGAGGTGCCCGGCACCCGTAGCGTTTTCTCTGAGCGCACCACCGGCGGTCTCTACCTCGATATCATCCCCGACCGCGCCACAATCGCACGCTACGGCTTGAACGTCGAGGAGGTGCTGGCCCTCGTCGAAACGGCGATCGGCGGCATGGCCGTGGATCGCACCGTTGAAGGGCGTGAGCGCTATACGATCAATGTCCGATACGGACGCGAACTGCGCGATGACCCGGAAAAGCTCAAGCGAATCCTTGTTCCGCTGGGGCAACGGGCGATGACCGAAACCAAAACCGCCGGCGCAGCCATGGCGGGCTCCGAAGTCAACCCAACCCAGCCCACTGCCATGATACCATTAGGGCAGCTCGCCACCATCCAAATCACGAATGGACCGCCGTTGATCAAGAACGAAGATGGCGCCTTGACCGGTTGGGTTTATATCGACATGACCGGGCGAGATATCGGCAGTTACGTTGCGGACGCCAAGCAAACAGTTCAGAAGAAGATTGAGGAAGCGGGCTTGCTCCCTTCAGGCTACCGCCTCGAGTGGACTGGACAGTATGAACACATGCTGCGGGTAAAGGAGCGGCTAAAAGTGGTTGTGCCCATTACCGTGGCTCTCATTTTTGTGCTGCTTTTCATGAACTTCAAGAGCATCACGGAAACGTTTATTATCCTGCTCTCCATTCCTTTTGCCATGACGGGAAGTATCTGGTTCCTATGGATCATGGACTACAACCTCAGCGTCGCCGTTTGGGTGGGCATCATCGCCCTTTCAGGTTTGGCTGCTCAAACTGGCACCGTCATGATCATCTACCTCGACGAGGCGTTCCACGCCTACCAAAAAGCAGGCCGGATGAACACCCAACACGATCTATTCGAGGCCATCACCTATGGGGCGGTGCAGCGGGCCCGTCCGAAACTGATGACCGTTACCATGATTACCCTTGGCCTCGTGCCAGCCCTCTGGGCGCATGGCGCGGGCGCGGAAGCCATCCAACGCATTGCCGCACCCATGATTGGCGGCCTGGTCACCTCCACCATACTCACCCTCGAACTCGTGCCCGCGATCTACTCCCTCTGGCGCGGACGTCAGGTGCAGTGGGTCAAAGGCCCCAAACCCAGGAAGAAGACTTGGTCCGAACTAAGCGAAATCTTTGTTGCCCTCGAAAAACAGGAACATGAATCCTCAATGGCACAACCCCACAATAAAAGGTAGTAGGGGGAGATATGGCTACACGCGGGTGGGCAAGCCTTGTCATACACGCGCTGTAGCGGTGTTGCCCCCTTTTCATATGGGGTTCGGGTCGCTAGTGCCGATTGGAGTCCGTTGAACCGCGCCCGATAAAAGGGCAGACACTAATCCCCGCCTCCTCTGAGCCAGAAGGGGGCGGCAGAGAACCATCCTACCGCCCCCACCAACAGGATGGTCTTCATTCCTGATTCTCCCAAGATTTGAAGCGCGAACAAGATTGGAGGTACAAGCGTGGCGACTAGGGCCGCAATCGCCAGCATGCCCATGAACCTCCGTGAGTTCGAGATTGGCCCTGTTGCTGCCTCTCCCTTGTAGCCGAATCCCCGATCAACCGTTGCGATCTCCGACAATCTATCGACCTGCGAGCGGTTCTCTGAAAGCAGGGCGGTTTCTCGAGACGGTTCCAACAGTTTAATCAGGACGATGTATAACAGGCCACAAGTGATCCAGCACGGCAAGGGCAGAAAGAACGGAGGCACATCCTTGGCTGCATAGAACCACATCCCCACGGACACTGGGATACTCCAAGCAATGAGTGCCGGCACATTGGTGCGACTCGCAAAGCGAGATGCGTAATCGGACGGTATCCCCAGCCGTTTCGCCAGAAAATGATCAACCACGATAATCGCTCCCACCGGACAAAGCAGAGTGCCGTAGATGCCGACAAAATCGAGCAGCTTCATCGCAAATGCCGGGAACATGCTCGCAATGCCGCAGACCAAACCAGCGATCGCCGTAGCTTTCGAACGTGACAGCGCTGGCAGCATCCCCTGAAAAGCAAGCCCTGCCCGATAGATCGTTGGGTTTGCCGTAGTCCATCCCGCGACTATAACGCAAACCAATCCTGCCCACCCCACGGCATCAAACACCATTGGCCCCGGCGCCACTCCAATGACGGGATCTGCTCCACGTTCCCGCACCCAGTAGACTAGCAGCAAGGCGGCGCAAATCCATGCAATATAATGCCCGAGCAGCATGCCTGCGGCCGAAGCCCATCCATAACTGGCTTTGCGCGCAAATCGTAGGATCGAGAGATCGGACATTCCAATATGGACAGCTGCGTTGCAAAACCAGGAAAAGAACACCACACCCCAGAATCCGATGCGCGACGCCGCTCCTGCCGGAGGTTTGATTAAGTCCCATAAATTCGCGGTACCCAGTTTTCCAAGCATCACCACCCCACACGCCACAAAGACCAGAAACATCCATGGAGCGGAGACGTGACCTACGCGGGCCACGAAACCATATCCGCGAATAGCCACAAAGGTCATCAGGGCCGCAATGGCCAGACACGTGGCACACCAAGCGAATCCAGTGGGCAGGGTGTCGGAAAAAGACGGCATCCGAATGCTGTCACCGAACGGCAAGCCCACAGCAGTGGCGGATACCGTCACCATCGCTCCCGCGAGAAAGCAGAACAAGACCCCATTCAACAAGTTATATCCCACCGCGAGGTTTCGTCCGCAAATCCTCTCTAGTTGGTAATACAGTGTCAGCCGGCGCCGTGTCGCAATCTCCGCAGTCAGGAATCGCCATGACAGAACCGCCAGCAGGTTGCCCAATAACAAACCAAAAATCAGATCGAATGCGCTGGCTCCCCAAGCGACAAAGAGAGGACCAATCATGAATTCGGTCCCAGCTGTGTGTTCCCCCGCGTACATCCCCCAGAAAGCGGAGGGCCCCTTGCGCGAAGATTCGGGCACTGGTCGCCGTTCGAATTCGTCACCGGTTGCCTCACTTGGGTCGGCGTCGAGCAAAGGGGAGGCGACGGAGCCAAGGGGAGATTGGATATCCGGTTGCTTGCTCATATGGCTTGTCCAGCGAGTATGCGGATATGCAGATAAATGCCAAGCGTATCCAAGCGATCGGCGCGCAGGCCGCGCTTCAGGCAACTGCTTTGAACAGAAAAAACGATCCCGTGTTGAAGACCAAGGGTTGTGAACTCACTTAGCGCGCTTTAGACTGGAACGCTTGGATTCTAGTTCCCCCAGATGCTCCTGGTAAATATAAAGCTCTCGCGTCACGTTCCAAGAGTGGACGAAAAGCATTTCCTCGAGCCTGATCCAACGCGCCGAGCCATCAATGAAAACCTGATTGCCGCCCGCCGGGTGCCCCCCTATCGGCTGTTTGTGCGCAGGAAGTGTCGACCAACCGCTACCAGGAGTAGTCGGGAAGGTCCAATTAATGCCGTCGGGTTTGGCCATTACGTCCGCAGCCAACATCCAGCTTGGCTTTGAAATCGCAGTTTTGATGGGACTTGCAGAAGGAAAAGTGCCCAGGTTATTTTTCCACGTCGGAATCCCACCGTAATACTGATACCCAATCAAAAACTGTCGGTAATTTGGATCGTAAGCGGGAAACTCCGGGCGGTTTGGGCACGCCCACACACTCCTCGAGTTCGTCTGAGACACGCTCAAGCCCAACTGTTGCCAAGCCTGAATGGAGGCGTCACTTTGATTAAACTGCAGTGGATAGATGCTATCCCCGGCTTGCACGACCTTATCCCCGTTCTCACCAGCGTAGGCCAATGTCGCCACGCCTATCTGTTTGAGGTTGCTCAGGCAGGCGATGCGTTTCGATCGTTCCTTCGCCCGACTTAACGCCGGCAGGAGCATGGCCGCCAGAATAGCGATGATAGCAATGACCACCAACAATTCGATCAACGTAAACCCCCTGCCAGCGGCGCTGCGCGAATGTGTCCGCATGAAACTCATGTCAGAATCCTGAACTCTCTCAGCTTCTGTGTCGATCTCGGAAATCTTTAGTTTTCCGGCGCGCTGCCGGCTCCGGGATGAACTGCGACCATGGATCGCGAAAGAATGGGCTTCTTGAATAATGCTCAAAGGGCAAACTGGCCGTATCGCAGTCAACCTGTTTTGAGAGACTTGGAATAGGTGGTGGCTGGGGGCGGAATTGAACCGCCGACACAAGGATTTTCAGTCCTCTGCTCTACCAACTGAGCTACCCAGCCAACCCTAGGAAACAAGGCGTTTTTGCGTTTTGGCTTGCCTGTGTGCTCCATTCCTGTGCTCCATTTGCAGTATGAAGCGAAGTGAAGCGCAATACATCGCTATGGATGTCAAGCCGCCGCGCAAAAAGGCCAACCGATATAATCGGGTTTTCGATCGCGGAGGTGAACGCGTGCGTGGACTCTGGGAGCGTAACGGGTTGTTTTACACCCAGATACGCATCAGCGGTCGCAAGGTTCGTCTTCGTATCGAACACGCGGAGACTGTGCCACAAGCCATAGAGGGAATGCAAGCCCTGAAAAAGCAAAGACGTGAAGGAATTTTGAAGGCACCTCGGCGAAAGGCACCGCCGGTGCCAGAAGGAGCACAGGGCGTGGAGGGTGGAGCACAGGTTGTTGGAGGGCCGGAATCCCCGCTCAAAGATGCAATCGCAGGCTACAAGAAGGATCGAGATCTGGTGGAGCACAAAGATTTCAAGACCGCGAAGCGGGAGGACAGCGGCCTAAAGAAGTGGGGGGAGAAGTTCGGAACCCTTCTGATTGACCAGATTGATTCGGAGACGCTTGCGGACTACGAGGTCTGGCGAAAAGAGGATGCCAAGACGCGGGGCAGGAAGTTGGGTGGCCGCACGCTAGACCTGGATGTCATGGCGCTTAACCACGTCCTCGATTGGGCCGTATTGCACAAGTGGTTACCCAAGCTGCCAGACTTGGCCTGGCAGAAACGAGCGAAGGCCCCTTCAAAGGATCGGCTAATTTCACCTGAGGAGCTGGACCAGCTTTGCGACGCCGCCGTGCTGAAGCCGGAGGCGCTCAAGCTTATCAACCCACGGTTTCGTCACCTGCGGGAAGCGCAGGCGCTGACTGGACAGGCGTTTTCGGATTACATGAGGCTGATGGCCTACAGCGGCGGCCGGGAACAGGAGACAATTCAGTTGCGATGGTCCAACGTGCATTGGAAGCAGCGATGCCTGCACTTTCCTGGAGCCAGTCAGGGGGGCAAACGCGGCGGGGGATCGCGCGAGGCCGGCGGTCCGCGGGACGTGGACTTCTTCGGCAAGCTTCAGGCGCACCTCAAGGCGATGGAGAAGCGTCGGGATCCGAACACGGATCTAATGTTCCCTTCTCACCGGGTGGATGGTCCGGTAACGAGGTTCACGAAGCAACTGCACCGGGTGAGAAACGAGACGAAGATCCACGACGTGACATTCCAGTATTTCCGGCATTACTTCATTTCGCACTGCGTGATGTCGGGCGTGGATTACATGACCATCGCCAAGTGGGCGGGCCATCGGGACGGCGGCGTGCTTATTGGGAGGCTTTACGGCCATTTGGACCGAGAACACCCGCAGAAAATGGCAAAGAAGCTGGACGCGAAGTTCTAGAGGTGGACTGACTTCTTTGAGGACAGCGGCACAAGGCTACCAGGTTGCATGGTAGTAGAATTCCCAAGCGTTGAGCTTTGGGTTGTCGAGCAAGGGGCCCAGTTGCCGTAAGGTGGCCTTCAAGTCCCACCAGTAGGCTTCCTCCCAGTAGTAATTCTCTTCGTCTTCCGTCTTGAACAGGTCATCCAGGAGAGGCAACAATTCGGCTGCCTCCTCGCGGTCTTTCTTTTTGAGGAGACGCTTGCATAGGGCCACCAACTCCTGCAGTTGCTCGCGCTGGACTTCGGTTTCCTGCCTTGTGTCCTCGCCGTCCTGCACATGATCCACAATCCATCGGTGGATATGATAGGCATTTTTCCAGTCGGCCACGTGAAGTTTCACGGCAATACTCGGGATGCTGTCGTGAGGTTTGAAAGGTGCGATGCCAACTGCGGCAATCACCTTGCGAAACGCTGCTCTTTGTGCCGGCGGGGTGGACTTAAAGTCGTCCAAATACTTCACGGCGTATAGGTCCATGTCGAGTCCCATAGGTATTGTCTTTCTTTGGTTGTATTCTCGTGGTTTAGGTCACACATCAGGGTGCCGCCTTGGTGCGGCCAACTGGACCGCGAGCATGCTTGGAAGACGGCGAGGAAGCTGGCTGCGAAGTTTCTGAGGTGGGCTTATTATTGGCCTCCTCCTTTTGCATGCAGATGATCCCGCCAGCTTCTTTGGCAAATTCCCCAGCTTTGGCGCGAGCCCAGAACCGGTCGATCTCCTCTTGGGCTATGAACTGGTGGCCATCGATGTTCACGGTTGTGACCCAGCCGCGGTTGCGCCAGCGCAAGCCCGTGGACCGGCTTCGGCCTATCTGGTCTAGCCAGAGGTCGAAATCTATCCCACCGATCAGAACATCAGCATTCACAAGGGATTATAAAATCTTCGAGTTTCGTTTCACTGATTTTCAGTTTGGCATCCTTCTTGGCGGTGCTGTGCATACTTGTGAGCGTGTGCAAAGAGTTGGTAAATAGTGAATTATGTTCACAACTCAACCAGCAATAACATTTGTATTGCACAATAACATGCTACATGTTATTGTGCTTTCACATGTTAATAGACGAGTTGCGAGCCTATTGCCGGGAGTTGACCGGCCAACCGGTCACCATCGTGCCTGACGAGGGTGCCAAGGGCCGGCTGCCCATGTTCCTGGGGCAGTTTTACGAAGCGCATCGGGCCGACCTTTTTGGTCAACCGCGGACGCTCCTGATTTTCAAGCGGCGTGCTACCCCGACGCCGGCCGAGGTGGTTGGGCATGCTCGTGCCGCGACCCAGGCGCTGGGCCAAACGGTCGTGTTTGTTTTCCGGAAGTTGGCCTCTTACGAACGCAATCGACTGGTGCAGAAACAAGTGCCGTTTATCGTTCCCCAGAGCCAAGTCTACTTGCCCGGTTCTTTTGTAGCGCTCAAGGAACAACAGGCATCTGCAGGCCCCGAACCGGAAGGCGAAGCGCTTTCAGCGCCCGCGCAGGTGACCGTTCTGTTTCAAATCCAAAAGCCGCAGGCTAAAGACCCCCTCCCGCTTTACGAATGGGCACGGTTACTTGGCTATTCGCGCATGACCATGACAAGGGCTTGTGATGAGTTGGCGGATGCCGGCCTCGCCGCAAAAGTTGGGCGTGGCAGACTCGTGGTGATCGAGTTTGATGCCTCCCGCCGGGAACTCTGGGACAAAGCGGCCCCGATGATGGTGATCCCTGTGCTACGGCGCGTCCATGCTCAGTTGCCCGGTGACCGGCCTGAATCGGCACTGGACGCGGGGTTGACGGCCTTGGCCAAGTTCTCGGACTTGGCACCAGGGAAGAACCAGGTGCTCGCGATGACGCCAGGCACTTTTAAGGCGGCCAAGAGCCGGCATTTGCTGGAGCCAGTGCCTTTTCCAGAGCCGAATGCGGCGGAGATTGAGCTGTGGCGCTACGAACCTGCCTTGCTGTCGACCGATGGCAAAACCGTTGACCCGCTATCGCTCTATCTATCGGTGCGTGGAACAAGCGACGAGCGGGTTGAGGCAGCACTGATCGACCTCCTGAAAGGAATCCAATGGTAGAGGGACTTACGATATTTCGGGATCGTTTTCGTGGACTCGACGACTGCTACGTCTTGATCGGTGGAACGGCTTGTGACCTCTGGATGGGCGAACGGGCTCTCGATTTTCGCGCCACCAAGGATATCGACATGGTGCTCGTGGTCGAAGCTCTTCGCCCGGAGTTTTTCCGAGTTTTTTGGCAATTCGTGAAGGATGCCGGTTACGAAGGTTTCGGCGGCGGCCAGGAACCTCGGAACTTCTATCGCTTCAAGAAGCCGGCCCAAACTGGTTTTCCCTGGATGATCGAGTTGTTCAGCCGACGGGCTTTGGATTTGCCTGCGGACGTCCACCTCTCACCCGTTCCAGCCGGCGAGGATCTTTCGAGCCTGTCGGCCATCCTGCTCGACGATGATTACTACCGGTTGGTGCTGGATTCACGCCGGCTGGTCGATGGCATCTCCACCGTTCCAGCGAGCTGCCTCATTCCCCTCAAGGCCAGGGCTTGGCTCGACCTGACGGCTCGGAAGACCGCCGGGGAGGCCAACGTGAGCGAGTCCGACATCAAAAAGCACCGCAACGATGTTTTCCGCCTGTTGGTGACCCTGGCTCCGGCGGATCGCTTTCAGGTTTCCGAGGTGGTGCGCACCCACCTGCGGCAGTTTGCGGCGAGCTTCCCTGCCGATGCGGCCGAATGGCGGGCAATTGGCCAAGCCGTCGCCAACCTCCCAGAACCCCCAGCCCTGCTTGCGCAAATCAGGGATGTGTTCTCGCTGGGCGCTTAGCCGGGCAAAACGAGTGCGTGGCACCACGGTGGGTCATGCATGGGAGTTCTTCTTGAGAGCAACACTGTAACGGCACCCAAGAATGAATGCTTCCATACCTGCAGTCGGTTCTGGCACTAGGATTCTGGCCAAACGCTCCCCTTTGGGCTTTCGTCCATACGAAAACAGGGGTCTGTTGGCGGAGATCGCTTTGGAATAGAATATCTTCTCAGCCAACGTGAGCGTCTGTTTTGGAACCAAGGCGACCACGTTGCTATTCGGCACAAATTCCCGTGCCATGACGTAGCTAAAGGTGTGACTCCCCTCGCCATCCGTGCCGACCATCAGGGTTTCAGCGGGGAACACCTTGTTCTTGAGGACGCCGGCGCCCTCGACAAATCCTGCCAAAGTCCCCTCGTAAGAGTTGCTTGGACACCGCAATGGGATTCGTCCTTCGGCGTCTTCATTGAACACGTATAATGACGTTGCCGGGATTCCGTTGTGGATATCGAAGATGTCGCTTAAACGAACCAAGCGTGCTTTTGGAAAGGGTGCAGGGTGCGCGACTGCATCGGCGATCCATGAAAAATCGGGTATTCTCCTTGTCCTCACCCACGCTGGAGGCGGTGGAAGCACTATTCGTGGTAGTTCTCGATTGGCCTGGCGACCGTAACTGTAGCGGTAACGGTTGGCGCGTATGGCGCAGGCATACCAGAGCTTTTCTTCATCCGTCATCGGATGCTTTGGTATGAGGGTCGCAACATCGCGCCCCTCGTAACAGGGAACTGGCTGTAAGAAGGTTGACAGCACTGAACCACCCAGCGCAACTGTAAGGGCACCAGCTGGTGTGGGCGCCTCTCCGGTATGCTTTACTCGCGCTGAAACACCGTTGTTTGCCGACGTGCGGGATACAAAAGGTATGCCGTTTGGATCTTCCTCAAGATGGCACAACTCGTAATTGTGCCCATACTTGACGTCGAAAAGCTCACATACCATTTTCATTAGGCAATCTCCTGGTTAAGCTGCTCGTCCTGACGTTGAAGCATGCTGTGCCGGAGAAGGTGGATTGCATACTGCTTGAGGGCCTCCTCGAAATGCTCCTTGGTCAGCGCAGAGTAGTCAGTTTTTAGGTAGGCTTCGGCGCACCACTCCATCTCTGCGGTGACGGCTTGTTTGCATGATACTTGGTCCACCTCCCTTTCGTTCAGATATCCGCCCAGCCAGTTTGCTTTCACCTGCGCCCAAATACCGGGCGCCCTCTCAACACGACGATTCTTGCTCAACGTATACCCATCATCTTTCCAGTAACCGAACCAGGTCGGCCTTTTAGGATTATGAGGTTTGTGGGCAGTGAACACCACAATTGCGGTTGTGGTTGCCGCTTGAGGTTGAAAAAGTTGATCCGGCATCGACATCACCGCACGAAGGGTGTGGCTTTCCAGCAACTCCCGTTTGAGTGCCTGCGTTGTCGCGCTATCCTCGATGATGCAGGACATTGGGATAATGGCGATGCAGGTGCCATTCTGCTCGAGTAGGTCTAGGGCCTTCAGGATGAAGGCCAATTCGTGCTTATCCCCAAGCTTTTTGGCATAGGGAGGGTTGAGCATGGCTACGTTGGCGCCCCTGCTTTTTATCTGCCTGTCGGTTTCACCAGTCTGCTTAAGAGCCTCAAGTGTGCGCACTACTTCCTTTCCGAGATTCAGATCGGCCATCAGGATTTTGACGCGGTCGATTTCTGAATCCTGCTTCGCTGCCCCATCAAGCCGGATCGAGCGAAGCGCGGCAACCACCTCTTCGGCTTTTTCGATTTCGTCACGGCTCATCTGCTTTTTGGCGCTCTCGATCGTGCTTACGAGGCTCTCCCTAACCTGGTCGGCGTCTCTGTCACGATTGCTGAGGCAGTCGTCCCAGAACATGTTGGACTTGCCATCGCCGCGAAAAATCATGTTGGCACACGCCAGGGTGAACATGTGGGAATCAAGCTCAACGCCGATCAGCCCTTTGTCCTTGATCCTGTTTTGGAGCTGTTTGTCACCATTGGCCAGGCCGAACATACGCGCCATCGCGGCGATCAAAAAGCCGGCGGTGCCCGTGCAGATGTCGAGGACAACGCTTTTGGCTGGATCGAGATCCGCAAGCTCCGCGAACAACTCAGTAACGTGCCGGGGCGTTAGCACCTTCCCCAACCCCTTTTGGTCGCCACCACTGTAACGGAGGAACTCGGCGTAAAAGTTACCAAGCATATCGAGACTGCTGGTCGGCTGGAGGGCGAAGTAGAGGTGGCGGTAAATCCTGGAGATGGTGCCAGCCAGATGCTTCTTCACCGATTTGTCGGTTTTAATGAACTGGTAGTTGGCCTCCATCGCCTCCATTTTCTCTTCGCGGACCTTGGCCTTCTTGAGCGTGCGACGAATGGCGCCCAGCAGTGCTTCAGCGAGATCATCGCAGTTCGTCAGGCTCCGGTAGCTTTCCTCGAAAGTCTGATCCATGAGTGCCAGCAATATCCCGCTGACGATAACAGGTTTGTTTTCTTCCTTGAGCTCCATGGAATCCCGCAGGAACTCGTGCAACTCCTTGGCGAATGATGCGATTTCAGCCTCAGACTTTTGCCCATAACCACATGTGCGCCTGAGCAGGGCGACATAATCTTCCCGGTCTAGAATGCCGGTAGTTGGAAGGCGCTCGATGTCGCCATTGCGAAGTGCTTTGAACGTGGTGATTTTCAGTTTCTCGGTGCCGGAAACAGCGAGACCGATGACGTTGAAATCCCGTTTGAGCCCCTTCATGTAGTGAAGCACCCCGTCCTCGGCGAAATGGACGGGCTTCAAATCAGAGGTTCCGCTCAGGTTGGGGGCAGAAGCATGAAGTGCAGTATCCGCCTTGCACTCGACCACCAGCAAATCTGCGGCGTCGCCGTTCAGGCGGATAATGAACTCGCTTTTCCCCTTGCCGTCTTTTCCAGATCGTTTTGACGGGAGAAAGGCTTGGATGTCCGGGTCGTAAGAACCTTGAAACTGAAGCTTGGCTTCATCGAAACCCTTTTTCCTCAACTCCTGTTCTAATAAATTCTCCGTGTAGCGCTCATTTTTCACGAAGATTGCGTTAGACCGTAATCTGGTGAGACTAAGCTCCGTAGCCCAACCAAGAAGGCATCCGGTGTGTGCTCGACCTGCAGCTTCTTCCGCCGTTTGTAGGCCGCTAATTTATGCAATAGTGCCGCTGCCTTACGCGGCCGCCTGAGGACTCCCGCCCTTGCTCGTTTGCGAAGATCGGAAACTCCGAGCAAGCAGTGACCGTGGTCCAGTGGCCCAGTCGCTGCATGAGCGTTAAGGCCCGTTTAACTTCAGTGGTCCTGTGTTCCCGTGCGATGCTGCAGTTGATCGAGAAAACCGTGATGGTTTTCCGAGCAACTGAAAGTATGCGAAAACGCGATTATTCATTCGGTAGTGTCCGAGTTCAGCAGCAGGTGGAGCTGGCACACAAACCGTCAAAGGCCTGCGAGAATGGGGATGCCCGTCTTCGTGGCAATTGCATCGAGACGGGAATGGCCATGTATTACGCGCAACGCCGCCGTCGCTTTCTCCGCGAAGGCTTTTGGCGGCACGCTGACGGCGTCATTTGCGGTTGAATGCGGTCTCGACGATGGCCCCAGGCACTCCCTTGGCAGGGCATGGTCATGCGGTAATTCTGGCCCGAGCGCAAACTGCTCTGGTCACCATTGATGCCAAGGGTTCTCTGGATTGGAACCGGCTGTTCGATTGCGTGCCGCCCCAACCGGATGGCGGCACATGTGACTGATACACGGTAAGTTGCGCGCGGCGGAAGCGGCATCGGTTAAGGCCACCGCGCTTTGTCCCCACCCCCCACGAGTGTTTAAGTTCGGTTTAAGTTTTCGTCTGTTCAAGGATGCGCGATCATGCCGCTATGAAAAGAAGCTATGTGATGTTTTGGAGCCGTCTCGCATGGGCACTACTCGGGCTCTGCGTGTTGTTCAATCCAGGGTGCAGCAAGAATAATGAGTCGGCGGCCACGAAACAACGCGAGTTGATCGTCTGGCATGTCGAACCGACTCAAGAGGCTGTGGATGTTCTAAACGCAATCGCCAAGGAGTTGGAGCAGGACAATCCTGGTCTGAAGGTGGTGGTGGAGAACAAGCCGTGGCTCACCCTGGGTGCAGAGCTGGCCTCGGCGATCTCCCAACAACGCTCGCCCGATCTCAGCATGGTTGAGCCCTATATGATGTCTTCGTTGATCAGCCAAGGATTGATCGAGCCGCTGGACGACGTCTATGGCAAGATCGGCAAGGAGGATTTTTCTCCGTTTCTAAGGGAGATGAATACCTTCGAAAACCATCTTTATGGAATCCCCCACGCGTATGGAATCGGATACTTCTCTGTTCGTATTGACTTGCTCAAGAAGTTGGGCTTGGGCACGCCCAAGACCTGGGATGAGTTTCTTGCGATGGCGCAAGCTCTGAAAACTTACTATCCGGCGCCGGTTCTGTTGTGCGGAGGGACGGATTTTCTGCTTGATCAGTTGTTCGTCAATCTTGTGGCTTCAAATGGCGGGCGGATGTTTGATCCTCGGACCAATCGCCCGCTGTTTGACAGTCCAGAAGTTATCCAGACCCTGGAGTTCTTTGACCGTATGGCGAAGTTCGCACCTGCAGATTGGAAAACGCGTCCATATCAGGACACGTTTGTCGCCTACTCGAAAGGCGATGCAGCGATTGTTCCTCTGACGGCTGCCCGCACCATCAACCAGATTGCCAAGGACGCGCCTCCGGAAATTGCAGACCCGTCGCATTTTGGGGTCTTCCAGACGCCGGTGGGCCCGCGCGGGACCAATTCGTTTACATTCATTGACGCCGAACCCTGGGTGGTCTTTGCCAAGTCCAAGAACAAGGACCTGGCCAGGCAGTTCCTCTACAAGTTTTATTCCGATGAAACCTACCTGCGCTTCTGCAGAGCCGTCCCCTTGCACCTGACCCCCTCGCGGCTGAGCCTCCGAGAGCGCTACTTCAACGACCCTTTCTTGCAGAAGTGGCACTCTTGGGCTGAGGTGCAGGTGCAGGTGATCGAGGGCAAACAGGGGTATCCCTTAATGAGTTCATCGAAAGAGGAGCACCGCCTGCCGTTTCTTTGGGATGTTTACCAAGCCAGAATCGTGACCGAGATGATCGGTGGGAAAGGGGCACAGACCCCGGTGGAACGCGCAAAAGTAGCTCAGCAAAGGGCCGAAGATTTGATCGCGAAAATGGGATACAAAAAATGGTGAGCGTTCTTCACAACGAGCGATCCTGTCTATGGGAGCGGCGGCGCTGGCTCCTTTTGGCCCTGCCGCTAGCTCTCTTGTTGGGCTTCACCCTCGTGCTGCCTCTGGGTTTCAACGCTTACCGTGCCCTGTTCACCGGGTCGTTGGCGCATCCCTATGGCGTCTTCTGCGGATTTGGAAATTACCGGGAACTGATCACGGACCTGCGTTTCTGGGCTTCGATGGGCAAGGGGTTCGCCTACGCGGGGGAAAGCTCGTTTCTCCAGGTTGCCCTGGCGGCCGTGGCTGCCATCGGGCTACGGCGCATGTCGCGGCTGTCCGCAATTGCACGATGCTTCTGCCTCATCCCTGTCTTGATCCCACCGGCGGCGACCGTGGCCGTGTTTCGGATGCTGTTCGATGCAACCTACGGTCCGCTTGCGCGGGCGTTCGAGACCTTGGTTGGAACGACGCCGAACTTTTTCAGCGAAGACGCGCTCTTGGCCACTGGCTCCGTTCTGACGGCTTTCCAGTTCTTCCCGTTATCGTTCCTTTTGCTCTCGGAGCGTATTCGGCTGATACCAACGTCGCTCTATCAGCGGGCGGAACTCGATGACCTTGGGCCGTGGAGAACGCTCCGGGTGGTGACGCTGCCAGAGATTACACCACTGTTGCTGGCGCTTTTTGCCCTAAGGTTTTGCCTCACGTTCGGAAAATTCGATGTTCTGTATTTCTTGGGGGGGACCTCAGCCCTCCTGGAATCGGTGGAATCCACGCCGCTTTACATATACAGGGTGGGCCTGACCCAGGGGAAACTGGGTTTGGGTGCCGCGGCCAGCACGCTCGTGCTCGCGCTGGTGGTTGCCGTGTTCGCTGGGGGGTATCTCCTCAGGGCCATCCTCCGGGGAGCTAGATTTCGACAGCTGAAATGGGTGCCGGCCCCCGCAGGGCCGTTGATGGCCAAAATTCAGGGATTCGGCGCCAAACTGGGTAGCGTGATGGGCCTAATCGCGGTCTTCGCGGCGATACTTATTCCCACCGCTGCGGTCCTTTATGGGAGCATTTCCGCTAGGTTCCCATCCGACGGATTCAACTTTACGCTGAGGAACTATTATGTGTTGTTCCAAAACTTCGATTTTGGCGGAAGCTTGCTCCATTCTTTGGAGGCGACAGTAATTTCCACGACCGCCATCCTCGTTGCGTGCGTTCCCTTCTCCTTTCTCGTGTGGGTTTTTCGTTTTCCCGGGTCTTCGTCCTGGGGTCAGTCAGCCATCCTGTTTTATTGTCTTCCTCCCGTCTTGTTGGCTTACGGCTTTCAGAGCGTCGCAGGCTCTCTGAACATGCTGGGAGGCCCCTTGGCGGTCTCCGCTGGCATGATCGGATTTGCGCTGCCTCTGGCCGCCACCGTGCTCACCGTCTTTGGCAACGACCATCACGTCAACCCGCCGGCAGAGTCCGCAAGCGAGGCCATCTCTCTGACGCGGTATTTCGTCCGTGTGTTTCTACCCAATAGGATAGGTGCGATGTGCATGGCCGGTGCATTGGTCTTCGCGGCCTGCTGGTCAGACTACCTCTTTGCCTCCATCCTTGGCGGGTCACGTTTTCGCACTGCGGTAGTGAGCTTTCAGGACATTTCCCAAGGCGCCGTCTTGCCCTGGGGGGTTTTGATGGCTGCAGCTTTCGTCTTGGCGTTACCGACGGCAGCCGCAAGCCTGCTCGTTGAGTTCGTATTGAAGAGGAGGGACCATGAGCTCAGAATCTGAATGCGTTTCAATCGCATTTGAACAGATCAGGGTGGCGTATGCCACGGGCCATTATCCTATCTCGGCTGATTTTGCCGTCTCCCCTGGAGAGAAATTTGCGATCCTTGGTCCGTCGGGCGGCGGCAAGTCCACGCTCATCAAGGTCGCGGCTGGATTGATCCGAGGCAATGGTGCCCGAAAGAGGCGGTTTGCTCTGAATTCTTCCGTGTATCACTCGGGAAAGCTCATCATCGGTGGGCAAGACCTCAGTGATGCCGAACCGTCTGCCCGAGCCATTTCGCTCATCTCACAGCACTCGAATTTGTATCCCCACCTGACCGTGCGCCAAAACTTGGAGTTGGCCAAGCCGCCGGGGGTGACAAAGGAGCACGTATTCGGTCTCCTCGAAGAATTGGGGATCGGGCATCTGCTCGACAGGAGACCGAGCGACATTTCGGGCGGGGAGGCGCAACGCGTAGCTCTGGCGAAGGCGATGTTGCGGCCGTCCTGCTGTGTTGCCTTCGACGAACCCATGAGCGGGCTGGACCAGCACCTGAGAATTGGGTTGACCACTTTGATTCGTCAGGTCCACCGCAGGCATCCCAAAACGTTACTTCTGGTTTCCCACGATCAGGAGTCGACGCTGGGCCTGGCTGATCGTGTTGCCTTTTTGCACCAGGGTCAGATACTCCAGATCTCGACCCCGAAGGATCTCGTAGAAAACCCCGCTCACGTAGTCGTCGCTTCGGCAATCGACCCGTTCTTCCGCGTGCGCTTGGATGAGATTGTCCCCACTGCTTCAGGTTTCCAGGTGGGGCCCGTGTCTTTTAAGGGCCCGTGCTTGCCAACTGGCGTCAGATCGCTCGTGATCAACACGCGGAAGGTTTATCGAGGGAACGGGGGCCTTCAAACGCCGGGATGGGAAACGGAGGCGAACACGGAGCGCCCCAGCTTTGTTGGCGGGCAGGCGGTATTTGCGGTGTCGCTGCCCTGCTCCGACAGCGATTGGAACATTCCGCAGATGGCAAACGGGGAATGCACCTCTTTGCTATGCTTGGTGGTCCCTCAAGATGGACTCTTTGCTTTTGATGGAAACGGCCGTCGGTTAAAATATTGAGGTTCTGCATGGATGAGTGGTTTTCACATTTTTTGATGCAGCTCGGCGCGGAGATGTATGACGAAATACAAATGCTCCGCGACGATTACCGAGCCGCCATGACAACCTTGCACCGCCAGGCTGGGCGCCTGCTGCACAACAAATCCAAAGAGGTAAGCGTGCTGGATGTCGCGTGTGGCACGGCGATGGCGACAAGGAGCGTTTTCGATAAACGGGCGGCGACTAAGCAGAGCTTCCGCTTCGTCGGGTTGGATGCGGATCACAAGCTGCTGGAATTTGCCCAGTCGAAGTGGCCCAGCCTGACCGAGAAGTGCGCGGACATGGTGCAGGCAGAGATTGAGGAACGGTTCGACCTGATCTTGTGTAGCTTCGCATACCACCATGTTCCTGACGCCCAAAAATTGCAGTTGTGCAGGAACCTGCGGAAGTGGTGCAAGCCCGGGGGCGACCTGCTTGTCTTGGAAATCTGCCTCGCTGAATCCCAAGTGCATGCCTATTACGAAGCGGTAAAGGCAAAACTCCAGCGCGGTCAAGCCTCTGACCTCTGCAAACGCTTTCTGAACTGGACAATGATGCCTGGAGACACGAGTGCAAACACGGAGTGGAAGGTCCCCCAAGCCCGCCTCTTGAAGGATTTTTCGGAAGCCGGTTGGGAATTGCAGGAGAGTCAACGCGTTTGGGCGACGCCGTCCCTTCCGCCTGAGGCAGGGTGCTACTACTTGCATTTTCGATTATCCTCCTGATGCCATGAACCTGTTCACTGAATATTCCACGACCAGGTTTTGCGCGGACCTTACGGCAACAATCGATGGCATGGACGATGCCGTGCAGAAAGGCGAGGCAATCGCCGCAGCATTTAAGACGTTTCTCAATGCCCACAGCTATGCGAGGGCGGCATCCATCGAGGAGAAACGGCGCAAGCCAGACGGTCACCGGTTCTCTGTTCCATATCCGATTTTTGTCCGCATCACCGATTTCGATGGCGTGAATCTTGGCCATGAACCTCCTGGCAGCGATGTGCCCAAACCGAAGGGGGCATCGAAGAAGTTCCCCATTGGGAACCATCTCTTCCTCGTGGTGGAAGGCGCTGAAGCGCTGTTTGCTAAATTGCCTTGGCTGGAGAACGTGTGCGTTGCCTTGGCAGAATACGCGGGACCGCACCTGAAGAACTTGGCCTTGGCGCGCTCCCAGACTGGGAACGGTGGCACGGAATTTGTGATAAGGCAGGCAGCCCCGTCCCTCTTGACCGATCGGAATCCCAAACTCCTATTGCCGCTTATCGAAACGCTTGATCTCCTGACCGATTCTGACGGCGGCAGGAAGCCGAGTAGCCTGCCAAGATGGGCCTGGCTTGCAAAGACTCGCACGGACGCCAACCACCAGCCTTACGTCTACCTCTACTGGCCCTCCACGTTGGACGTGCCAACCATTGTAAATCCCGATGGTTCCGGGGCAATTGTTCATCGCGTTCTGCAGGAGAAAACCCCGCGCATAACGTGGAACTACGCTGAGAACAAGGACTGGAAGATACCCGATGGTGTCAAAGAGGATTTCAAGCGCCGGGCACGGGCTGACGAATTGCCGCATTTGCTCTATGTTCCAGTCCTGAAGTGGCTTGCCCTGCAGATCAGCTTTGGCCCGGAGGACGACCCGCTCTGCCTACTGGACCGCGGTGAGCACCTTGCCGGCCTTGCGCCGGTGATGTTACTTAACTGCTTTCAAGATGCTCTGTTTCAACTGTTGCTGGAGCTCTTCTGGGACAATCCCGCCTTGAGCCCGGAGCGCATCGGGGCAAACAGTTATGTTCGGGGTGAGGTCCTCGCCCTGCTTCAATTTGTTCTGGACGTTTATCCGGTGCCCTTTCTCACGTTGGCAGCTACCGACCAAGCCTATCCGGTGCTGGAGCCCGCCGGTCCATCCGATCCGCTCGCAAAGACGTTCGCGTTGCATGGAAATGGTGCGATTCGAAGAGCTATTGACGCGGCTGTTTCCCATGCCCAGGCCAAGGATTACAGGAAGTTCGGTTCAACGGTGATGGGCACGATTCACACATTAAAGCGTCCATTGGAGAACATGCTGAGCTACACTCAGCGAATCGCATCGGAGGTGGCCTTGGCTCCCGATCTGAAACAACGAACCCGGGAGATGATCGAGTTTTTGAACCGCCTTGGGGTGTTCACCAACCTGGAGGTGGAAGCATTGAGTCCGCTCTTTGAGGCCAGCTCCAACACCACAACTAGCACTAGTGCGACCTCGATCATTGGAGTTTTGCGAACCGCGCGGTATGACCAATCTACCCTGACAGCCAAGCTCGATCTAACCTCTGTTACTTCGGTGGTGGTCAAAGACCCTGTGAGGCAGATGCCGGTAAAACTCACATGGGACCCGGACGCGATCTACCCCGTCCCCGCAGGACTGATGGCCCTGATCATTGCGGAGCTCGTTGACAATGCGACCAAGTATCTGGAGAAGCAACCACAGTTGAGGGCGAAAGCTGCTGTCGACGTAGCCTTGCTCAAGTCAGGGATCATCGTGTCTAACCCTCTGAAAGCCGGTGATAAAGAGGACGTTAAGTTGCGCCTTGAGAGGGGGGCGCGAACGGTTGGCCGGAGCCTGAACCGCGTTCACCAACTTGCGGGCATGGTAGGACTTAGCGTCGTTCCCGACTTCCCCGCCGCCCAGATCAGAATGCTGTGCAGCCCGTTGTGATATGAAACCAAACAACCCCGTAACCTTTATTTTCTGGGTCGTTGACGACAACAATGGACAGACATGGGTGTCCGGTCCCATCACAGATTGCATCAATCAATTCGTCTCGAGCCTTGCCACACCCAACCGGGTGCAGGCGAGAATGCTCACCACCGAGTTTGCCCCTGAGACCGACCCGGTTTTGCGCAGTTCGTTAGCCTGGACCTACGTGGTCTCTGTGGAACGGGGGGCGATTGTCACACCCTGTGGCATCAACAGACCGGTTGAGTTCGTTGTATACGGTTTCGAGGACTGGGATCCCCTGAAAGCGTTCCTCGCCGGTAACCTTGCCGGGCCTGCGGGCGTTCCGCTTTGGCCGCAGCTGGTTCTGACCGATCTCTACAAAGGCGTTTTGACTCAGCCGAAAGCAACAGAAGACATCCAGAAACTGCCAGGCTACAGCTTTGCGATGGATTGCGTGGCGCGTCACATTCCCTGCATTGCCTTCAGTTCCAGTGATGGCGCCATCCACGAGCACAGCCCCTTATTTCAATCGCGCTGCTTCCACTATACGAGGGATGAGTTCAAGCAGAGTGGCAAGGTGTTCCGCACATTGCGGGATCGGCTTTGGGGCGAATTATCAAGAAAGCTCTGGATCCCCGAGTTCAAGTTGGCGGTTGAGGGTCGGAAAAATCCTGGTGCCAATACCTTCGATGTTACCTTTACCTCGGCAGGGAAGCGGTTTTCTCATGTGGCAAACGTCAGTGCGACCCCCTATGCCTATCTTTATCTCTGGGCTTACGGCTCGACCCTGGCCCGCCTTAAGGGTTGGGACGCTCAGTTGAAGGGCTGGGATGAATCTGATTGCGTGGCGGTAAGCAAGCCGCCTCCTAAGATTCTGACCTTGTCAGGCAATAAGAAAACCCAAATCGGGTCCACTTGGGGGAAGCTATTTGAGCCTCGCGTCAGGGCATCCCGCAAGGAGGACATCTATTATGTGCCAAACGGCGACGTCTCCGAAAGGACGGCTGACATTCTAAACGCAAACATCATTCACTTGGACGTTCCCACGGCCGTCGCGCTTCCGATGTTTTGGGATCATCCTCCCATCAAACGCAATTTGTGGAACTCCCTCCGGGAAATTCTTCCACCGGATGGGTTGGACTGGCTTCATGCCGTCACCTCGCTTGGGCTAAACGAGACCTGCAAGGCCTGATTCGCCCTGTGCCAACCGCCCTCAATTAGAGTTGGCCTTGATGAGGACAGTCGATGCGTCGGGATGGGTCGTATCTGCACCGTTGGTCTGGATGACCGCCATCCGGTTAGGTTCCTCGCTCTTGTTGTGGCCAGCACCTGCCACATCTTTCCACTCCTGCGCTAGGTATTTCCAGATCGCGAAGAGAGTAATGGCGAGGAACGCCAGCCGGATTGCGCAATGCTCAAACCTGTTGATATGCCCCAGCATTGAATTATGATTGCGCTTTGCCATGACCGATTGCTGATGGAGACCACCACGGCTTCCGATCAACAACCGCATTATGACATGATACGATGAGGCTGAAAGTTAAAGGGAACTTAAATGGGGGAATAGCGGCTGGAGCTACGGGCCAGCGCCAAGAGCATCGACCTGTGGTGTTGGAAGCTGTCGATAAACATCTGACACCCTGTTTGTCAGATGGCGATGACTCCAAATGGAATCGGTGTCCGGTGTCACAGGCTGAGCGTCGGCGACGAGGTAGTGCTTCTCCCTGACGGCAAATATGCCAAGTTCTGGAAAGTCCCACAGCGAGTCCAATACTTTCGTAGATGAGCCACTCCGGCGCAGTTCTGGAGGTGCGAAATAACTCTGGGGCTGAGATTATCTCGGCCCAGCAACCTGACGATCTCGGTGACGGTCATGTTCGTTGAGTTTGGCATCATACCTTCACGGTCGAGTCTTCTACCGGTGCTTCGCCCACTGGCTGGCCTCCCGGCTCGTGGGATCAGCAAGCCCAGCCAACAGTGTGGAACTGGCGTGGTCCTCGCTTAATGCTTCTTTCGGACGAAATCTCCGTTGTCGTTGTAGCTGGGGGAATGCCAGACGCTGAAATGCTGCCAGAATTCCTCCAACATGGGCCTTGCGATCTCGGTCGGCGGGAGATCGAAATTGGCGATCAGGGACTCGCCAGTCACGACCGTGTCGGTGTCCGCCGGCGTATATTGGATCCAGTTTGAAGGGTCGAAGACAAAACCATAGCCCTTGATACCTGGGACGATCATGCGGGCGTAAGCAACCTGCGGCACTTGGAGGCCCTTGAGGACGTGCAACCCTTGCCCGATGCTGTTGATCAGCCGGTCCTCGAGGGCCATCCACGGGATGGCCTTCGACTTCAAGTAATCGTATCCAAAGCTCGCGGCGTTGGTTGCGAACAGGACGAACCCAATGGCGATGCTACCATCTTTGAAAAGTTGCACCAGCGACTGCAGGCAGCGGTCTGATCCTGGGCCCGATGAGCCATATCCGGAGACATTGACGCCGAATCGCGAGACTTCTGTTCCCCAGCTGGAGCAAACGGCCGGCTGGATAGGGTTCAGGTGGCCCTTCATCTGGGTGGGCGTTAGCTTCACCAAACCTTTCAACGACGCCACCGAAGCCATCTGCAACCAGACGATCGGCGTCGGAGGGGTTTCCGTGGGTTGCGGGGATTGCAGATCACGCCCCATGTCGGTGCGGGCGGTTGCGAATTCCTGAAACTGCGTTTTGAAGTGCTGTTCTGCGCACTTTCGCGGGTCTGTGTATCCGGAGAAAATCAGCTCCCCCTCGACTTCTCGCCGCGCGAAATCTTCGGCCACCCTCTTCCAATCCCGTAGCAAGTCGTCAGTGAAGTGGTTGCGGTCTTTGTCCACCATCGTGTGACAGGTGGCGCACAGCCAAATCCCGTTTTCGACAGCTTTCCGCTCCTCTGCGGTCAGGTTCTGGTTGAAACGCGGACCACCCTCGCTGGCGGCGGAAATGTGGGCCGCCTCCGCGATTAGCAACGGGGCAGAAATGTCTTTCGTTGGGCCAATCGTGAGCCGCCGGCAGGTTGGGCAGGAGCAACGATATCCGACCCGATCGCCCAGGTTGCGCCTCGTTTTTGCCGTAAAGTTGTCTCGGTCCATGAAAGTGTTATCGTTTGGCCGGCTTCAGGACCATTTCCAATTCTCCCGCCAACTGGTGGGCGGCCATGGTGGCCTGAAAGCCCCGGTGTCGATACCAATCCGGGAGCATCGGATTCTCCTTGAGATCTATTGGCGCCAGCCTGCCGGTGACGCGCTGAAAGCCTTGCTCCCCAGCCCGGCTGATGACGAAGCTAAGCAGCGCGGAGCCCAGCCCTCGGTTGCGGTAGTTCTCAATCCGCCCGTGCGTATCAAATCCCAGCCAAGCCTTCATCTGCGCCAGCCCTTGGATTGGGTGCGTGGCCGAGTCCAATACGTGCAGGTCGGCGAGAAAGAGGGCATCCCCCTGTTTCAGGCAGTGGATTTGGCCGACGCGGGTGTCGCCATCGAGCACCTTCGTGGACCAGCCCATGGCATCTTCGAACAGTGGCAACTGATAGTTGTGCCCACGGTTGTCTGAGACCGTGAGAAGTTCTTCCGTTCCGGCAGCCGGTTCGCAAGTCAGTTCCGCATCCGATTTCACGATTGGTTCAGTTAAGGTGGGCCTTGGTTTTCGAGTGCCAGCCAACGAGGTGGACAATTCTGTCTTTTTGGAGGCCGCCGGCGAGTATCTGGCCTTTGGTCAACTGCGAAAGCCTTTCCCAGTTGTCCCCCAAGACGTAGGTGGCGTTCCCAAAGTGGGCACTTTCCAACACGAACACCTTCTTTTTGGGGAACCCGAAGATGACGTATCCGGTGAACCCCGCGCGGCCCACGGCGACGAACTCTGGCTTGTAGCCGCTGACCGTTTCGAGCCTGTCCGTTATGAGGGCCTGGTTCCCCGCCGGGGCCTTGGCAATGATCGGGGCCAGGAGTGGCTTCAGCGTGGGCCAGGGATGCTGGCCGGGCGGAAGCACATCCCAGTTGAGCCGGCGCACTGGCGCGCTGAGGATTTGGTTAAGGTTTGCGGTCAGGACCTCGCACTCCCCGAACAGGTTGAGCATGAGGTTGACGGCGTGGAGCAACTGGTCCTCGTGGGCCTTGTCGAAAATGATTGTGTCCACTACGGCCATCTTCTCCCCGGCGGTGGTCGTGGCGATCGACACCTCAACGCCCGGCGGGGGGACTTGCGTGCGCGGAAATCGCTTATAGGGGACATTGACGAGCTTTGAACGATCTTGCTGGTCGTATCGGCCATGCCATTCCTTCCAATGCCATTCCACCATCCGGTATGCTGTCTCCTTGGGCCTGTCCTTGTGGACGATAACCCAGCCCTCCGCGTTGCGCATGCACGTCGGCCCCAGGGACGCCGGCGGCAATACGCGCTCCCCGGCAGCCAGGTTCGTGGTGAAACCGATCTCCTTGAGCCGGGCGGTGCGGCTTTGAAGGTCTCTGACCCCCAGCGCGATCTCGGTGCCGGGCTTGACCCCCGCGAGGTGTCGGTCGAGTGACCGGATGCTGTTTCCTTGTATGAGCATAGTTCGTTGTCTTCTGCGCGTTTACTTTTTGAACGGTCGGATGACGGTGATGACACCAAACCTCCCCAGCCGGAGTGCTTCCTCCTGGACCACAATATCCAGGGCAGAGCCTTGGTGGATGCCGGCAAACCAACTGGATGCCAACGATGCCGAAGATCGGCAGTTGGAGTAAACGGCTGGGTCATCGGCCATCGCCAGCGAGGTCGCACAATCAGGTGGCAGGCGGTCGGCACGTCTTAGCAGGTGGACCAAGCCCATGGTTGTAAACCCCATGTTGACCTCCGCCCACGGGGGCTTGTCGTTGCGCCAGTGCGCCAGCGCAAGGGGTTCCTTGCTGTGCCTCAAAACCCGGATCGCGGCGCTCAAGCACGAAACGCTGAAGAGTTTGCTGGTGGCGATAATGCCGGTGAGACCGGTTGGGTGGCTCTTAAAGGCGGTTGCAAACCGTTGTGGCGGCATCAGAAAGTGCGATGCGAATAGGTCGGCTTCTTCCTCGATAATGCGCTCCGGGTCTGCCTGGTCAGCTATCGAGAAGTGCGGTGGCACCCCGTGGAGCAAAGCGTTGCGGTGCTCGTCGATAAAATAGTGCCCCAGTTCATGCCCCTGGGTAAACCTGGCACGGGGGCTGGTGGAGTTTTGGACGCGATCGAGATTGCAGAACATGTGAAACTTCCCGCGACGGTGCTCCAACATCCCATCAAACCCGTTTCCATAGTAGTTGAACGAGAACGTGATTTGCTTGGTGTTGAGTATGTGGATGGGATCAATGAACCGGCCGGGGCAGTGCGTTTCCGCGACTTCCTCGGCCAGCCCAACGATTTCATCCCGCCGCGCGGGAGGTAGCCTATGCCTGCTCATTGATTCTTTTGGCCGTTGTGCGGCTTCTCGGCATTAGCTCTGTCTTCTTCCATTTGGCGGCGCACTTCCTCGGTGATTTGACCACCATTGCGCGCGGCCATCGCTAACATGTCCTCTTGGACTTGGTTCGGAACCTCCCCAAACAGGGGGGCCACCTTGTCGGAGCTTTCATCGGTCTTCTCGCCCCGAACCCGGGCTAAAAGCCGGGCAGGGTCGATGGGTTTGACCTCGTCAGTATCGATCTCGGCTTCGAGGTTGGTTATGTCTTTTTCGGACGCTGGGAATACTTTTCCATCCGCTCGAAGAACCTGGTGCACCAGGGCTTCGAGATCCTCGTCCCGAACGCCGGCCTTGGCTTGGTTCTTGTCGTTTTTCATAATGCCTTTCTCTTCTTTAACGGTTTTTTTGGTGTTATGCTTTTTCGAGGTATTCCTTCAGTTTTTGAAGGAGTCGTTTCCTCTTTTGTTTTATGCCCTCAGGTGTCGTGGCAAGGGCATTGGCCAGCCCCCTTAATATGTCCTTCGGTATGACCGCCTTTTTTGCCTTGTAGTCGTAGAAATTCATCGAAGTTTCCAACATCTGACGGTCCCCCTCGGGGAGCCCTTCCAGGAACGTGCGCACCGCGGCAGCCTTGCCAGTCAGGACGGGTTCTTCCTCATCCACCCCAAAATCGGGCATCTGAGTTGGCGGTAATGATGCTTGGTTATCATCCGGGGCGGGCTTGCCCTCATCTGTTTCCTCCTGGTCGAGTGGTTCTGGCGGAAGCAGAAAACTTGGATCTCTGGTCTCCTCTGACTTGTTGAGCCCCTTGCGGAACTCCATCAGGAACTCGTTTTTGGCAATTTCAAACAGCCAGGTTCGAACCTTTCGTTGGAACTGCTCAGGCGAAAGGTCGGCGGGTGCATCGAAGGTGCCGGCCCTCTCGAATGCCTTGTGGAACGTTCGGAGGACGAAATTCTCGGGGTCAAACCCGAGGCTCCTGTAGTTGTTCCTCTCGGCGAAGCCCTTCAGCAACCTGTGGTGCCGATTGAAGAATATGACCAGTGCGGCTTCGGCGCCTGCCCAGTCGCTCTCTTTGTCGGCCATCCGGAGAATCAGACTTAAGTCGTCATCTTCGGCTTTGACCCCCACTTGCCCTTCGGCAGAACTTGTTAAACTACTCATCGTAACCTTTCTTCACTATGTAAATGCAGGCAGGTGTCACCCGTTGACGACCAACGGGTTGGGGTGCGATGTCACCCGACCGCATTTACTTGGGTGAAGGGCAATAACGCCTTCGAGTTGAAGTATAGGTAAAATTATGAGTAACGACCATAAAAACGCAGACAAAGTCGAGCAGCTTCCGGCGCAACCGGAGGCTGCTGAGGTGGAAGAACTCGATATCGAGGAGTTTTCCAAGGTGCATGGGGGCAAACCCCCGAAGGCCAAGCGATACCGCATCCGCATTGACCGGGAAAAATACACGGTGGAGGTGCCGGAAATGACCGGTCGCCAGATACTAGAGCTGGCGAAGAAGCTACCGCCGGAGCACTGGATCCTGAACCAGAAGCTGAAGGGCGGCCACGTGAAGGCCATCGGCCTGACCGATGTCGTGGACTTCCGGGAGCCCGGCATCGAGCGGTTCATGACCCTGCCCAAGGACCAAACCGAGGGTGTGGGCACCCCTCGGCGCCAGTTCCAGTTGCCCGAAGGCGATGTCGAGGCGCTCGAGGCGGCCGGCTTCCACTGGGAAACCGTGGGGGCCGGCGGCAACGGCTGGTTACTGGTGCATGGATACCAGTTGCCGGGCGGCTACAACGTGCCTGCGGCGTCCGTGGCCGTCCAAATCCCAGGGGGGTATCCCACGACCCCGCTGGACATGGTCTTTTTCAACCCGTTGCTCAGCCGGAGCGACGGGCGGGGCATTCCGGCCACCCAAGCCGTCGTTCAGATCGACGGGACGAACTGGCAGCGGTGGTCGCGCCACTATAGCCCTGTCCACCCATGGATCCCGGGGGAATACAACGTGATCACCCACCTGGCGCTCGTGCGGCACTGGCTGGAGCGGGAATTTCAGAGGAATTAAATGCCCACTTACCAACTAAGGTTCACGTCCCAGCAGGTGGACGAGCTTTACGCACACCTGTTTCCAGGCGACGGCAACGAGGCAGTGGCGCTGGTTCTGTGTGGCCGTCGGGATGCGCCCGACACGCACGTGCTATGCGCCAGCAAGTTGCTGTTTATCCCGCACAACAAGTGCCATGAGCGGGGTCCCCTGCGTGTCCACTGGCCGACGGAGCTGGGCCGGCCAATCTACGATGAGGCGATGCGCAAGCACATGGCCGTCCTCAAAATCCACAGCCACCCCGGTTACTACCGCCAATTCTCGGAGGTTGATGACGCATCAGACGTTGAGCTTTTCGGCTCCCTCCACGGCTGGACGGATGATGGAATGACGCACGCCAGCGCAGTCATGCTCCCGAACAAAGAGATTTTCGCCCGGGTGGTCACGGCCGCCATGCAGTTCGTTCCCATAGACCGCATATTGATTGCCGGGGATGACATAAGTTTTTTCGACCATAGCCCATCGCACCGGTCCGTCGCCGCCAAGGACCTGCGAACCGCGCAGGCCTTCGGAGAAAAGACGGTCGGACTGCTCAACTCGCTCAGAGTTGGTGTGGTGGGTTGTTCCGGAACTGGAAGCTGGGTTATAGAACAGTTGGCCCGGCTGGGGGTGGGCGAGTTGATACTGGTCGACCCGGACGTGGTCGAGCACAAGAATTTGAACCGCATCGTCAATTCGACCTTGGAGGACGCCCAAAACAAAACGGCAAAGGTGCAATCCCTGCGTTCAGCCATAGAGCGGATGGGGACATGCACACGGGTTACCGCGCGGCAGGAGAACCTTTATAATCTCGGGGTGCTACGGGAGCTGGCGACCTGCGACGTGCTTTGTGGTTGCATGGACAGCGTGGATGGCCGCGACTTGCTCAACCGCTTGGCCGCCTTCTACATCATCCCATATTTTGACCTTGGCGTTAGGCTGGATGCCGACGGCCAAGGCGGCGTTAACGTTGCCTGCGGATCCGTGCATTATCTGCTTCCGGGCGGCTCGAGCCTCCTGTCTCGGCGGGTTTACACCCCCGAGGGACTGCGTGTCGCCAACCTGCGCCGCACCAACCCCGAGCAGTTTGAATCTGAGCTGGCCGAGGGCTACATCAAGGGCGTCAAGGTGGAGAGCCCGGCCGTCATCAGCGTAAATGGGCTCTGTGCAACCCTGGCGGTCAACAACCTGCTGGCCCGGCTACACCCGTTTCGCATCGAGTCGAACGGTGAGATTCGGCACCAGTGGTTCGACTTGGTCAACGGCGTGTTTGGCACGAACCCCGATGGCGATACCTGCGGGGTGCTCCAACGATACGTCGGGCGGGGCGATATGGAACCATTTCTGGACTGCTACATCGGGTGATGCTCAAGAAACTCAAAACCTTTTTGGGACGTGTCCGTGATAGCTGGCCGCCCGGCCGGCGTTGGAAGACGATGAGGATCGCCGAGGAGCCAGAGGCCCTGCTTCCTAACGTGCTTTATCTGGTCGGTGAGCAGGAGAAGTGGGTCGCCGTGTTCACGTGCCCATGCGGATGCCAAAAGCCGGTGTGGCTCAACCTGCTCAGGGGCCACCGGCCCCGCTGGTCTGTTTCGGTGAGCGCCAAGGGCCTTCCCACCGTATCACCATCGGTCAACCGGCAGGTGGGCTGCCGGAGCCACTTCTTCTTGAGGTCCGGGCGCATCGTGTGGTGCAAGCACCGGCGCCGACTTTGGTTTTGAACCCTCACAGCCATACGAATATGCCTTTCGAGCTTGAACAACTGACACGGATATTCAACCGGACGAGCGGTTACTGCCACATCTGCCACAAAAAGATATGCCGCCATAACTACGGGAAGCTTGGCAAGCGCGGCGCATGGGAGGTCGAGCATTCAGTGCCGCAATGCAAGAGCGGTTCCCACCACGGGAATAACCTGTATGCGGCCTGCATCACGTGCAACCGCGACAAGGGCAGGCTGACCACAAGAACGGTCCGTGGCTGGAACGGTCACTCCAAGGCCCCTATGTCTGTCGAGCGGCGCGAGGCGGCCCGGGCAGAGAACACATTTCTCGGCCTGGTTGGTGGCGGCCTCGCCGGGCTTGCCTTGGGCGGTCCGATTGGCTTGGCAATCGGGATTGCCGCCGGCGGCAAGTTCGGCAATTCGCTCAATCCAGATAAAACAGGGTAGCCCCAAGCTCGCCCATAACTACACTAACGACATGAAGACATTCCGAGAACTCCAAATAGCAGTAGATGAAGCCAACACTGAGAAGTTTATCACCGCCATGGATGCGGTCCTGGCAAATGGCTGGACCCGCAAGGAAGCCACCGAGGATCCGGTAGGCGGGTGGCACGTCTACTACGTTTGCGAGGCGCGTGGGGAACGGCCAAAGGCTCTACTGGCCATCTACCGCAAGGACGACCGCCTGCTCTATGTCTCCAACATCGTCCCGTCGGAAACCAGCGAGCTGACGCATGATCAATACAACATGGTTCTGATGGATTTCCACGACAACATCTTGCGCAAGCTGGAAATCGATTTCCCGGTGACTATCCTGGCATCCGGTGACCAGCGCAGGATTGAAGACCTCATGTCTTCGGACACCTTCAAGTTGCTCAGATCCTTTTCAGGGTTGGCGAACAAATCCACGGGCAGCGCCCATCCGATGGATCGGGACCGCTGGTATGCGTTCTTGATCGCCGTCAATCGGGAGAACTCCACGCTCAACACCCACGACCTGATGCGCTGGTTGACTGAGGTTGAGAAGTGGCCCGAGCGGACCGCGCACGACTTGGTGATCGAGTTCGAGTTTGCCAAGGGCCTGTTTGAGGCAATGGGAAGGAATGAAACACCTGGCTTATCAAGCGAAGGGCGGCATCCTCGCTGACAGTTGCTTACTATTTCAATCGTTTCAATCCACTCCCCGGCCTTGCGACCGAGGAGACCGTCAAAGTGCCGCTCACTGGTGCTCCGCCATAACGTGTGGCAAGTGGCGGAATAATTGTCACAGGGCTAATCTCCGCTTTCTTTTGTCGTCGCTTTGGGTAACCCATCATGCACTGTTGAGCATGCAGGCGGGGGTGCTGCCCTGAGATCCCTGACCAACCTGCGGAATTCTTCGTTTCTGGTCAGTTCGGAAGCGGCAATCCGGCGTAGCCGGTCGACGGTCGGTGAAGAAAGCTGAAGTCGAGTGGGCACCGAATTAAGGAACCGGCGGTCCGAATCGTCCGCCACCTGGCTGAAATGCAGCTCCACGATATATATTGTCAATCCCGTCGGCTCATCCGCGCCGGTTGCGCGGCGGGATGCTTCCATCTCCCGAGCCAGACGCGGCGCGGTTTCCCTGAACAGCTCAATGGTCTCAAACGAATAGCGGCTGATCGGCACCCGGGCAATCGACCCGACCAGGTCCCGGAACTTGGGCGAGCGCTCCTTGGAATCCCAGCCGTAGTCCCTGTCCACCTGGGCATCGACGATAATGACCGCGATCCGGCGGGTCCTTTCCAGAAATGGACTGAGCAATGGTCCTGAAGGTCCCTCCCGCACCAGGGCTCTGTCCACTGAGCCGCGCAGTCCCAGGTTATCGGTGATTCCACCGTCGAGGAGATGGATAAAACGCCGCCGGTCTCCGTCGATGTAGGAGCGCGCATACACGGCCAGGTTTTTCAGGCGGTCGGATGCGGCCGGGTTCGTCAACGCCACGCGGATCCAATCCGGCTCCGGAGTCTGGTGCCCGGCTGAGTAATTCTTTAGGACGATGGGGCTCAAGAACATGGGGAACGCGGATGAGGCCGCTACCGCCCTGGCAATCGGGAATCGAGACAAATCGGACTCGATCAAGTCGACTGGTCCTGAGTGAATTCAAAGCGCGCTCCCAGGGCGATGTCTGTGGCGTTGATGATGATGAACGGGCGGCCCGGCCGGGCGGCCAGATCGCCAAAGGTGGCCCCATCGAACAGCAAATGGTCGTAATACTCGGCGGCCAGATCACTCCTGGTGAACTTTGGCGAAGCCAGCCGAACCCTGTTCCATGGGGCCAGGTTGCGGAGGAGCAACCCGTTCTCGACATGATTCTTGAGAAACCGCGGCTCGAAATCCGAGAAGATGCGGTCGCCCCACAGCCCGTAATAGGCGGCGGTGAAACTGCCTCCGGAAACAGACGAAATTACATCCACCTCGTCAAGGAGGCGATGTTGCTCACATAAAGGACCCACCTGGGTGCGGGCGAGTTCCTCTAGCACCCCGTAGGACAGGGCGGCGGCGCGGGTGCCCCCGCCTGAGAAAGCCAGCATCAGCAACAGATCCTGGGAATTTGTTGGGGATGCCACGTTCTGGAAACGGTATCCTGTCCGGGCGTCTACCGCCGCCAGGGGCGCGTTGACTGGATAATGAGCACAACCGCTGATCAACAGCGCAACTGCCAGCAAGGTGCTGGAGAGTATCAGTCGCATGGCTTTTCCCCATCTACAATGAAATGCAGCCGGTGGTCGTAATCCGCCAAGTCCTGCTCATCGCTGTTAGTCGTCGGATGCAGCGTGTCAAAATAGCTGAGCGCACACGGGGGACTACGGAGCACTATTCTCGTCTTTTCACGAGGAACTCGACAGAACCAGCCCCCTGCCGCCAATTCCGTGCCACAAATCGAGCACTTCTGTGGGTTGTTATCCTCCAACGAAACAGCATCAATCCGTGGGTTATCGGCTAGAGCCTCTGGTCTTCTCCGGCGGGGTGTGCTGTGAGTTGACGCACCGCACTGGGTTTGGCCCCGGGACACTGGATTCTCCTGGTTAGCCATCGATTTCGTTAGCATCAAGCAGCATTTGCCCCGCCGCGAAACGAGGCACTACTTCGCCTACATCTTTGTCAATACTCCAGGAAGTCGTCCAAATCGCCGACCGGCCTAGTGAGAGTGTCTTTAGCCGGCCCCACCACCAGCGTGTGCGCCACTTTTTTCACGCTTCCCGTTGGGATTGTGACAGGGAGGCTGACCACAAACACTGCCGATCCAAGTATGGTTAGGACGAAGGTAAACGGACGTGCCACGGCCACGTCCACCACGATCAAGGTCGCGTCCATGTCGGAGGACGCGAACGCCGGCGTGGGTCTGTTCATCAGGAGCACCAGCACACAGACGACGGTTGGTATCAGTTTGGTCTTCATGCCTTTCTTTCAATGTTCAAGGGGGGCTGGACTCCCGAGGCCTCGCCGATGCAGGCATCATGCAGGATTTGTCGCATTTTTCGACGATACCGCCGCCGTTCATGCGCCTTACGAGAGGAAGAACGAGCCTGATAGGCCCAATGCGCAGGGTGCGGAGCGGAACCTTCGGGATCGAAGGGATGAACTTGCGTTTTCATAGATGAACTTAAGCGGTTTAGCGTCTCAGGACGATTGGTGGAAGGAGAGCTTCCCCCACAAGAGATGGGCTGCCACGAAACTGATTATTATTACGGCGATTATGAAGACCCATTGTGCAATTTGTTCGCGTCTGTGCTTATTGGCTTTGCTTAACACACACTTCGTCTATTGGTTTCTCGCAGAAGGGCACCATCCGCGTAAGAAAGATGTGGGCGCATTCGGGACCGCACCCGGAGGAGTTCTTGCTTCCACCCCGCCTTGGGGACCGCTGAAGACCGCCTCGTCGTTGGTCAACAACTTCTCGATTAACATGGGCTATGTGGGTTGTTCATGGCAAACTTCGTCCAGGCAACGGCGCACTGTTCGGAGGAGCGCGCGGGACGGGCAGGGTTTCTGCAAAAGATAGCTGTTACTTCTTTGGATAAACTCCGTGTCTTTATTGGTCTCCGCAAAACTGTAACCGCTGGTGAAGATCACCTTCACCCCCGGCTGATGAGTCCGCAATCGCTCCGCGAGTTCCCTGCCGCTGATGCCTCCAGGCAGCACAATGTCCGTTAGGAGTAGATCGAGCCGAGGCTCCTGAGAACACCAGAGCTGGAGCGCTTCGCTTCCGGATGTCGCTTCGTGAACGCGGTAACCGACCCTCTCGAGAATGCGCCGAGTCACCGCTCGCACCTCCTGGTCATCTTCCACCAACAGGATCGTCTCGGTTCCTCCTCGCTCGCTCGATTCAGCCGGGGCCGCCGCCTTCGCTCCGGCAGGCGGCGCAACTTCAGGCAGAAAAACCTTGAACGTTGTGCCCGCATCGATGCGACTGGACACTTCGATCCTGCCCTGATGCTGTTTTACTATGCCCAGCACGGTGGCGAGGCCGAGGCCGGTGCCCTTGCCAGGGTCCTTGGTGGTAAAGAAGGGCTCGAAGATCAGTGGCAGGCTCTCTGATGGAATGCCCATGCCGGTGTCGCTGACGCTTAAGCAGATGAAATGGCCGGGGCGGGCTTCTGGGTGTGATTGGCAATAGGTCTCGTCAACGGTGGCCATTTCCGTCGTGATCTGCAATTGACCTCCGCGCGGCATGGCGTCGCGCGCGTTGACCACAAGATTGAAGAGCACTTGCTCAATCATGCTGACGTCAGCCTGAACGAAAGGCAGTCGGGTGGCATATTTGCACTGGAGTTGAATGTCCTCACCGATAATCCGGTTGAGCATCCTGGTCAGGTTCCCAATCACCTCGTCCAGGTTGACGGGCTTAGGCTGCATGATCTGCTTGCGGCTGAAAGCGAGCAGTTGGCGAGTCAGGTTGGCCGCGCGATCTGTGGCGGCAATGACTTGTTTGAGGCATTCACACACGTTGGTGCTGAGGTTGGCGGAGTTCATCAAGACCAATTCGGTGTTCCCGCGGATGACGCTGAGCAGGTTATTAAAGTCGTGCGCCACGCCACTTGCCAGTTGGCCCACAGCCTCCAGTTTCTGGGATTGACGCAACTGCGCCTCAAGCTGTCTGCGCTCCGTGACATCGGTCCACGAGCCGACAATTTCCGCTGGCTGGCCGGTTTCGTCATACACCAACCGCTGCTCATCCCGGACCCAGAGGTATTTTCCGTTCTTGTGCAGAATTCGATATTCCTGCGATGTCTGGCTCCGCTCAGAGATTTGGGCCATGATGGTGCTCGCATGCTCCCGGTCCTCGGGATGAACATGTTCAGCCCACCAGCCCCACTGGCAGGGATTTTGCACACCATGGCCAAGCAGTTCGCTGAAATTCTCGCTGCCCCATGAGATGATGAACTCCCCGTCTTCCAATCTGGCCGAATAGATGATTGCCGGACTTTTTGCCAATAAATGACCGAACCGTTGCTGGGCCGCCTTTAAGGCCTCCTCGGTCTGTTTCCGCTCGGTGGTCTCGCGCGCGATGCCCACCGTTCCGACCACCTCGCCGGATTCGCCGCAAATCGGTGATTTGATCGTTTCAAACCACCGGGTTCTGCCTTTCCTGTCGAGAATTGGTTCCTCCACCCGAAGGGGTTTTCGGGAGCTAATGACTTTCTCGTCCTCCCGAGCCAGACGGTCGGCTTCTTGAGGAATTACATCGAGGACCGTCCGCCCGAGCACAGTTCCCACAGTGCATCCACAGAATTCCGCGAATGTCTTGTTGCAGGCCAGGAAATGGCCATCTTTGTCCTTCAGCCAGACGGGGTCAGGAATATTATCGAGGATCGCCGTTAGCAGCCGCCCACTCTTTTCGAGTTCAGAAGCCGTCATATCGTGCGTCTTGTCACGGGGGAAGAAGCGGAAGCCCCGCCGGATTTGGAGACCACCTGCGGGTGGGCAGTATCGAGGGCGGATTCCGGGCCTTTGCCGCTGAAGACTTCATGGAGAACCTGCCGCATTTTCCGGCGTTGTCGCCGCCGTTCGTGCTCTTTGCGAGGGGCAGAGTGAGGGTGGCTGGTCCAATGTGCAGGGTGCGGAGCAGATCCTTCAGGATCGAACGGATACATTTGTGGTTTCATAAAGACTTTTGTGAGGCAGGACTGGCACTTAGGATGGTGAGTGCAAAGAGAGTTTAGCCCGCAGGAGATACCAAGCCAGGCCACTCATGATTATTATGGCAACAATGAATAACCACATTGCAACCTCTTCACGCTTTAGGTTTCTGGCTCTGGTTGGCGTCGATCTTGGTGGCCGTTCCTGATTCTCGGTCAATGCCTCGCAAGGGTCCTCACCCTGGCGGCGTTGCCGAGAAAGCTCAAGCGGGAGCTGGCCCGCATTGTGTCCCGTGAGAGGAGTGCCGTTCTGTTCGCAGCGGTGGATCGAATGTTGATTTGCCATACAATCTGCCTTTCATCGTCCGCGTTCTTATTCTCAATATTGCTTCGCGTCCTGCGGGCCCAATCTGCCGAGGATTTGCTCCGTGAGTTGCTGGAGTCCCACCGGGCTCTCCGCAAAGGCTTGCATAGCCAGTTCCTTGTCCTTTTCCACAAACGAAAGGGCTTTGAAGGGTATTCCTTCTGCGGATAATATCTCCAATGATAGGTCCGCTTTCTTGCGGCCGTCCCAATGATTCCCCCCGTTCTTAAGTTGCTCGATCATCTGGCTCTCTGCCAGGTCCTTGCTCATTGAAACGCCTTGTTGAGATACCCGTTCAACGATTTGCGCGAGCAGTTGCGCCTTTCGTTGCTGCAGAGCGCCCGGTGTAATCAGTGCCTCGTGGTAGATGGCACGAAGCAGGAAAACGGGGCGGAATTCAACTGAGATATCGAAGCCCGTTTCTGAGAGGCGCATGGTCACATAACCCAGCGGCCCTGGGTTGCAAAACTGTTCAAAGGATACCTCACCCAAGGCGCAAATGATCCGGCGTTGCATCTCTGCCAGCCGCATAACAAGCAGGCCCTGTGGAGTGCAACCGCGGGTCTCGGCGCTCTTTCGTAGCGCGTTCAGGAGTTTATCTTTCGGACAAGTGTGGTGTCGCACCGCGCTCGGGTTTTCAAAAAGCAGTCGTTCATTTGCGGAGAACGCCTGGCCACAAACCAGACATGTGCCAAGTGCTTTTGCGTTGTCGGTCTGCATAAACGTTTGCTTGAGGAGTGTCATTTTATTCGTCAGACGCAACCACGGGGCCGTTGGGATCTTGATACTTCCTGACAAGGAATCGTTCCCGACACGGCCCGCAGGAGCTCCTGGAAGACCATGCGCAGCTGGCCGTGCAGATCTCCGCCCTTGTCTACAAAACCGTCCGCCCCCGCGGCCTTGGCCAGCGCCCTGCATTCCGGCGTGTTGTTTGAGGTAACAATGATGACCAACGGGGGATTCTTGAACTGCTTTATGAATCGCCTGGCCTCTATGCCGTCCATGTGGGGCATGTCATAGTCCATCAGAATCAATTCCGGCTGTAGGATGAAAGCCTGTCGGACTGCCTGGCAGCCGTCGGTCGCTGTGCCGACGAGCGGAAAGTTGCCCTCGATCAGTAGTATTCGGGCGAGGGCTTTCAGCCCGAAAGGAGAATCGTCGGCTATGAGTGTCCGCACTTGCCTCGGGGTGCGGATGTCGTCCTGGGCGGGTTTCCCCAAAGCTCGCGTCGGTTGCCGAGAAGGGGGAGCGGTCGGTTGCGAGGTCTGCTTCATAGCACAATTCCGTCATCATCCAGCGCCATTGTCTCGTTCTATTTTCATCGGGAGGAATCGCTAGAGAAACCAGGTGAGGCCGCCACTGAACAAGAACGAATTGACCCCGAGGTTAGGGGTGTCAATGTGCGCATTGGACAGGTGGATGTAGCGTGCCTGGAAGGTGAACGCCATGTTCTTCCACAAAACCCAGTGGAAGCCGGCTCCCGCCTGGAGATTGAACTCGAAGGTGGTGCTCAAGTCCGGACGCCCGATGTCGGTGGCCGTGATGCCCGCGCCCCCGTCAAGAAATGGGTCCAACCGCGAGCCTGGCAGGAAATGATACCGCACGACAGGCGTGAGCCCCACCAGGAAGGCGGTATCGGGGTGATACTGTGCGCCACTCCACAGCTCGCCGGCTAGTTCCACGTGGCGGAGAAACGGCCTTTCCGACTCCAGCAGCTTTCCTACATGCAGCGTGGTGACGGTGAGGTCGTGCGCCACCGAGCTGCCCATGGCGCTCACGCCGAAGCCGGCGCCCATCGTCAACCCAATGTTCCAGTTTGTGGACAGGAATGCCCGCGCCTCGGGTAGGGCTGGCGACACAGGCGCTGTCTCAAGACTTAGCGTGGACGAAAGGAAATGAGAGTCTTGAGCTGGGGCGGAGCACACCCAAAGCGAGATGGCAAAGGCCAGCAATCGTTTGATGGATTCATGGCCGCGGTCATGGCTGCCGGAGGCAGGATGTGAACCTGGGTCGGGGCGCAGATCATCAACAAGAATGTGCGGATATTTCATCCTTCAATGGGATTATAGGGTTGGCCTGGGATGCTTCTTTCGCATGGGCCGTAGTTTGTTCCGTCGATCCATTGGCCTTGGTGGTATCGTCTTTGCCACGCACGCTTTGCCCTTTCGGAAGTTTGTGCTTGGTTGCAGGAACTCCTGGCCTCCTGAGGCCGAGGGCTGCCCGCAACTTGTCCTCGTGATTATCGTCGCCCCCCGCACTGTTGCGTTCATTGGCAGGCTGATTGTGCCAGAAGAAACCGTAGAGCACGGCCAAGACAATGGTCACGATGATGACGGGGAGCATGGACATAACCATCACTTCCTGACTTAAGAACGCCAGCCTGGGCCGCCGACCGCAGGGTAGCCGGTGTTCGGATTGTGTTGCCACGCGTCAGCATCTTCCTGGACACGGGCTGAGGCGCAGCCGTTTGCCAGGACAATCGCCATGGCGGCGCATAGAGCCAGGAGGCCTGTCCAGACTTCTTTGGAAGCATGTGCTCCGAGCAATTTTGTCCTTTCGGCGTTCACCACGGAACCTTTCAATCTGTCGTCGTCATTCATTCCATTTCCCTTTCATAAGTGGTTGCGAATTTGGCTTCCCGCGTTTTTGTGGTTTTCAAAAACCTGTTCCACGCGCGGAATGAGGGTGAAGGGAAGCGCACTCTCGTGCCACCGACTCGGGGTGAAGCCGGCTGGCTCTGCTGGACAGCCAAAATGCTCGGGAGAGGGCGAGCATCGCACGTGGGATATTCGTGCGCTTCCCAAATTCTTTTTGGCTCTTGTCGATTTAGGGCTTTCCCGAGAATCCTCGTTAAACTCCATCACGACTGGAGGGCTGAAATGCTCGTAGCGCCATGGCCAGATTTGGAGCTGAAAAGCCCCTGCCTCGGGCTCTTGAACCGTGTGAATTCGTCCGTCATGTTCGAGTGCTTGATCAATTGGCGAGACGGCTTCGGAGCGATCGATTGGAAGTTCTGCTTCATAAGACGTTCCTGTTATCACCCGGCGCGAGTTGAATTGTTTCATTCTCATCAGGAGGAACCTTTAGAGGAATCAAGCGATGCCACCACTAAACAGGAACGAATTGACACCGAGGTTAGGGACGTGAATGGTCAAAAGGCCCACCAATGAACGGGTAGCCAGTGTTGGGGTTGTATTTCAACGAATCATAATCCTCCACGTTGGTGGAAGCGCACCCGCTTAACACGATCACAAGCATGACGGCGCCCAGCACTACGAGCGGAGCCCGTGGTCGGTTGGCGTTGGGTTTTGCGGGCGGTGTGTTCCTGCCCTTCAGTGAGGATTTCTTCGGCGATCGATTACTATCCAGCATTGTTATTCCTTTCATCGGATGGTTCGTATTCACCACGACGGAGTGTGGGGAAGCGCACGCACGTGCTGCCGGTGAGCGCGCAACCGACTGGCCGGGAGAGTGGGCGGCCAAGAATGCTCGGAAGGCACGAGCACCGCACGCAGGATGCCGCGTGCGCTTCCCAAATGCTGTTTCGCTGAACAGTCTGAAAGCGGGGGCATTAGACTTCTCTTGAGGACGGGACTGAACCATACGCTGCGCGATGGTCGGATTCTAAACTGAAAGGCTTTTGGCAGCGGCGACTGGGGCGTTCGAAGTCGTGGTGCTAGCTTCATGAATTTTGGCGTTGTTCGCTCCCTCCCTCAGTGAGGCCATCGGCGGGACACGGGCTTTTTGAAGTGTGGTGGTTTGCGGCCTTTAGGCCGAACCACTCCTGCAGTTTCGATTTCAACTGGGCATGAAGGTCTCCCGATTTCACCACAAACGCATCGGCGCCGGCGTCTGTGCTCATCGCTCGGGAACTAGAGCTGTCGTCCGAGGTGACCATGAAGACGACCGGCGGATTTTCGAATTGCTTCAGGCACCGCGTCGCTTCGACGCCGTTTAGATGTGGCAAATGTAGGTCCATTAGGACCAGTGCCGGTGCCAAGGTCGCGGCAGAGAGCACCGCCTGGTGGCCATCCGTTGCAGTGCCAACGACCTCGAAACCACCCTCCGCAGCCAGAATTCTGACCAGGGTTTTGAGCATGATTGGGGAGTCATCTACCAAGAGTGTCCGGATGCTATTGGGCCTCGGGGGCGGCTCCCCTGGATTTCTTCGGTGTGGCTTCATAAACGGGATTCTTGACCCACCGCACCCAGCTTTTTCATCGGGACTTCGTGTAGTGAGACGGAGGTGTCCGTGGCCGGGGCCTTCTGCCGAATTCTTGAGAGACGCGCACCATCACCCAGACCTCGCAATGAAAAGAGGGTGAGGTGGCGCACCAATCGTTGGGGCTTCAAAGCCGGTTGATCCAATTTCGGGGAGAAGCGCGTAAGTGCCCCCTTCGCTGCGCAATAGAAAACACACTGGCTGAGCACATGTAACGCGTCCAGACGGATGGTATTCGCGTCGGTTTCAGGACCGACGGCATCCCTGATCACGGATTCAAGGAGGGTCAGATCACCACGAAAGCCCTCGCTGACCGTTCCTTGGGATGTTTTCGTTTCCTCAGCCAACTCCCGTGCCACAAGGTGCGCGATCCACGCGGAATCCCCGCTGAGTCTTGCGAACAGAGACTCGATAACGGCTTGAAGTTTCTCCTGGGGTGTGATGTCACGCCAAGCACACACATCGCAGTTCGATCTTCTGGAAAGCCGTTCACGGGCTTCAGTCCGAACTGCCTCATATAGACCTTGTTTGTCCCGAAAATGATAGCAGACCAAAGCAATATTGACCCCTGCGAGATTGCAGATTTCCCGGACATGTGTGCCTTCAAACCCGTGTCTGGCAAACAGCTGGCAGGCCACCTTGAGCACCCGCCTTTTGCGCTCACGGCAATTTGTTTCTGGAGAGTGGGCCTGCCATGTTGATGACTGGTTCATACGCATTGGAAGTTAGGAGTGTGCTTCTGTCGTTCCGTTGTCCCGCATCCCAGCGCTTTGGCCCTGCGCGAGTAGGTCCCGGCTAAAGGCGAACACAAACGCCGTTCCTGTCACAACAAGCAGGGAGTGGTCGGGATCACCCATCACGCGAGCTAACAAGTTCCCCAGCTTCTCACCACCATCGCGTTCAACCGAGGTAAACGGATGGACGCAAAACACGATGGCCGGGTCATCCGCTATTGCCATGGCCATTGCCAAGCGTTGTTGGACCTCTTCACGCATTATAGTTTCCCCTCATTACTGTTGTTGGTTCTGCTCCTGGGCGACAGGGTGTTGGGACACTTGGAAATAGGGGGCGGGCATTGACGGGGGTTCCTCGCACCCAAGCTTTAGCCTTCTCGGCATCGATGAAAAACGTCAGAAATGCTCCACCTTTGCGAGCCACTTGCTCAATCAATCTGGCATGCTTTGCCTGGTCCGGCCGCACGACCAGAGCAATTCGGACACCCCGGGGCAGGCTTCGAGATAACGACTCACCAAGAGCGAATACTTCCGCGCCTTTCGGAACTGATCGCATGGCGGTGACATCCACGATAATTCGGTTCCATCGCCTTGCGGTCAATAATTCCCCGACTTCCTGCCGTGCCGCCGCAGCTTCGAGCATCGACATCTCCCCCTCGTGGGTAAGAAACACGCACTTCTCCTCTTCAACTGGGTTTATGAAATATGACATGCTGAAGACCTTTCCATTGGGTTCACCTACGACTGGTTTGAGTGAGCTGCGGGATGGGTCGCACAGGTGGCTTCTGGTGAGGCTTGGCTGGCAACCGTTCGGGCAACAGATTCTATCGCTTGAGACAGTCTTCTGTGTGCTCTTCTTATCATGCGGGTTATCCGGGAAACGGATGCTGGTGGGGTGCCGCTCGGGCGACGCGCTCCCACGCGGAATATTCGATGTATGGTGACCGGCATTGGGCAATGACTGTATTCACTCGTGAGCTGGAACAGGTCGCGCGTCACACGCGGCCGGGATTCTCTGTGGAATACGATTCTCATAACACCTGTCTCTGGTTCTCGATGGAGTCATTCACAGATCAAGTTGGTCTGTTGGAGGTGCGTGATACCGCTTAGCACGCTGCCTCGATCCCCACACAAGCAGTCGCGAACAGCCACAAATCCACAGTTGGCTTTTCGGGCCAATTTGCGCAGACATGCTCGAGCTTTGCTCTCCGCACCCTCCTCATCTCCAGTGAGGGAGAGAAAGCCGACTAACGTCTGTGCCTCATGCTCCCGATATGGCCAGCTCTCCGCCCAGCGTTGGACATGCGGCGGCAAAGCTGCCGGTGTTGCTTGGCAGAACATGATCCAGTTCGCCATGCGAATGGCTTCACTGGCGGCAGCCATTCCCGACGGCTGAGCAATATCGGCATAGGACCAATATTCCCATACGGGTAGTCCCGTGGGACACACCCGCTCGAAAAAGGCGGTGAGGTGCCAAACATAAGTCAGCAGGAAGGCCTCGTTGTTCACCATCACTATGCGCAGCGGTTGGTTGCCCTGAGAAGCCGCATTCAGTCCGGAGCCGAGCTCCGGGATTTCCGGCAGCCGGTGCTCCATCCTCTTTGGACGAACCGCACGCATGGTTGAGAGCCTAGGTTTGAGCGTCGGAGACTTGCTGCATTTCGGCTTTGAATTCACGCTCCGCTTGCAGCCAGTCATCCAGGTCCTGCCCCGGGGCGCCGCCTCGTGCCAGGTGGATTTCGTAGGCGCGCTGGCGGATTTGGTCCTCGGTGGAGTGCTGCAAATCCCGCTTCATGGAGGTCGTCGCCGCCCCATCTTTTTTCGATGGGTTGCGGCCTTTTCTTCCCATACTCCTGGTTTCTCTTTTCATAATGGTCTATCAGCGGTTGAGGGCCTGCATCTGGTCCTCGTTGTAACGACATCCCGCAGCGGCCCCAGGGGGCAGGACGCGGTCAATCCGCGCCAGGTCTTCTGGCGTTAGGGTTACCTCGATCGCACCAACGTTTTCTTCCAGGTAGGAACGCCGCTTAGTGCCGGGGATGGGGACAACGTCCTCGCCTTGGGCCAGCACCCAAGCCAGCGCGAGTTGAGCCGCCGTGCAGCCTTTTTCTCCGGCCAGACGCTCGATTTCGGCGACCAGCCTGAGGTTGCGTTGAAAGTTCCCCTCTTGGAAGCGGGGCGTCTGCCGTCGCCAATCGTCCGGGGCCAGGTCGTCCGGCTGTCGGATGCGGCCGGTGAGGAAACCGCGGCCCAGCGGGCTATAGGCGATAAAGCCGATGCCCAGCGCGCGCGCCGCTGGCAGCACCGTCGCCTCGGGGTCGCGTGTCCAGAGCGAGTATTCGGTCTGGAGCGCCGAGATGGGATGCACCGCGTGAGCGCGACGGAGAGTGTCCGGCCCGGCCTCGGACAGGCCCAGGAACCGCACCTTCCCCTCGCGCACCAACCCGGCCATGGCCTCCACCGTCTCCTCGATGGGTCGGCGACGGTCAACCCGGTGCTGGTAGTAAAGGTCAATGGTGTCAGTGCCCAGTCGCTTGAGGCTCGCTTCGCAGGCGGCGCGCACATAGGCGGGACTGCCCTCGATGGCCACGATTTTGCCCGTCGAATCACGCACCACGCCGAATTTGGTAGCAATCAGCACCTGGTCGCGTCGCCCCTTGATGGCTTTGCCGACCAACTCCTCATTCCGGCCCATGCCATACATGTCGGCGGTATCCAGCAAGGTTAAGCCAAGTTCAATGGCGCGGTGGATGGTGGCAATGGCCTCACCTTCGTCGCCGGGGCCGTAGAAGTCGGACATGCCCATGCACCCCAAACCCAGGACGCTCACCCGGAGGCCCTGGGTGCCGAGCAAACGAGTCTTCAAGTCGGCCGGACCATCGGCGGGGTGGGCGCGGGCCATTTCCTCTTTCAATTCGCGTTCAGCCTGCAACCAGTCGTCCAGTTCACACCCTGGAGCGCCGCCGCGCGCCTGCGAAACTTCGTAGGCGCGCTGGCGAATGCGATCTTCGGGGATGGGCGCGTTCGTCTGTGTGTCCTTTTCCAGCCCGTCCACACGTGTCGCATTATTGGCAGCTGTCTGCTTCTTATTCCTCTGCTTTTTCATGTTGTTGCCTCGTCTTAGTGTTGTGTCTCCTCTCAGTTGCTCCTTGGCTTAGTTGATGCAGAAGCCAGGGTTTCCGACCCGTTGGATTGCTTTTCAGTTTCCCAGCCGCCTCCCAACACGGCATAAAGGCTCACCTGGTTGGCGAGTTTTGCCAGGCGGAGGAAGACCAGACCCTGCTGTGCCGCGAAGAGGGACCGTTGCGCATCAAGGACGCCCAGGTAACTGTCGATCCCCTTGTCATAACGGGAATTGGAGAGGCGGTAGGTTTCTGCGAAGGCATGGACCAGGGATTGTTGCGCCGTCACCTGCTGGTCCACGGTGCCGTGGATGGCAAGGGCGTCGGCCACTTCCCTGAAGGCGCTCTGGATTGCCTTCTCGTATTGGGTCACGGCGATTTCCCGCTGCACTTTGGCGGCCTTGTTTGCGGACCACGTGCGCGCATCAAAAATCGGCATGACAATCTGTGGCGCATAGCTCCACGCACCTGAGCCGGATTTGAAGAGTCCGGAGAGATCGCTGCTGGCAGTGCCAATCGCGGTCGACAGGGAGACGCGCGGGAAGAATGCCGCCCGGGCTGCGCCGATGTCGGCATTGGCCGCCTTGAGCAGATCCTCGGCCTGAAGCACATCGGGCCGGCGCAGGAGCACTTCGGAGGACACGCCAGCACTGATTTCTTTGGGTGGACTGACCTGCCCCAACTCCGCTGGCAGGAGTTCGCTTGGTGCGGGAGAGCCCACCAGGAGGTTCAAGGCGTTTTCATCCTGTGCCACTTGTTGCACGTAGCGGGCGATGTCCCGGCGGGCTATATCCACTGGCGTTTGTGCGCGATAAAGGTCCAATTCGGGAGCAAGCCCAAGGTCGTGGCGGCGTTTAATCAAATCATAGGAGCTCTTCTGCGCGTCGAAGGTGGTCTCCGCCAATTTGAGATTCTCCCGATCCGCAGCCAGGGCCAGATACGCTTGTGCAACCGAGGACACCAGCAGTATTTGTGCACTGCGGCGAGCCTGCTCCGTGGCCAGGTATTCCTCCAGAGCACGATCCTTGAGGCTGCGGATGCGGCCGAAGAAGTCGATTTCCCAGGAGGCGATGCCGAGGTTGACGCCGTATTGTTCTACAGTTTGTCTGCTTCCGGTGGACGAAAGGTCGGCGGGCACTCGTTGTTTGCTCCCGCTGCCCGTGGCATTGACCGTTGGCAACAGCTCGGCTCGCGCAATGCCATACATGGCCCGGGCCCGTTCCACATTCAAGGCGGCAATCCGCAGGTCGCGGTTGTTGGTCAAGGCCGTTCCGATGATTTGCAGAAGCTTCTGGTCGGTGAAGAATTCCCGCCATCTGAGATTCGGAGCTTCCGGGGCATTTGTTACCACCTGGGCTCCGGCATAGGCCGCACCGGTTGGCCACTCGGCAGGGACCGGGGCGGCCGGCCGGGCATATTTCGGGGCCATGGTGCAGCCGACCGGTGCGAGGGCAATTCCGACCATCACCAGAATAATGTTTTTCCTCATCTATTGATTACCAGATGGGGTTGTCGCATCGCTGTTCGCCGCCGGTCGGGACTTGTGTTTGCCAAAGGTTTTCTCGATCAGCACGTAGAACAACGGGGCGAATAGAATCACGAGGAGCGTGCCGGTGATCATGCCCCCCAGCACCGAGGTGCCAATGGCATTCATGGCGCCCGCGCCTGCGCCCGTGCTCAACGCCAGGGGCAGGACGCCAAACCCGAAGGCGAGCGAAGTCATGACGATGGGGCGGAACCGCAGTTTGGTGGCTTCCAGCGTCGCCTCAATCAGGCCCATGCCCTGTTCGGACCGTGCCTTGGCGAACTGGATGATCAAGATGGCGTTCTTGGTGGTCAGGCCCAAGGTGGTCAACAACCCGATCTGGAAATAGACGTCATTGGGCAACCCCCGCAGCGTCGAAGCGATGACGCCGCCGATGATCCCCAACGGCAGCACCAGCAGGATCGCGAAGGGGATGGGCCAGCTTTCGTAAAGGGCGGCGAGGCACAGAAAGATTACGAGGATGGAAAAGACGTAAAGCGGCGCCGACTGGGCATTGGCCATCCGTTCCTGGTAGGAGAGCCCGGTCCAGTCATAACCGACCCCCTGAGGTAGCTTGGAGACTATCTCTTCCATGGCCTGCATCGCCTCGCCCGAACTCCGGCCTGGCGCCGGCTCGCCCCAGATGTTCATAGACGGGAACCCGTTGTAGCGCTCCAGTCGGGGCGAACCGGTTGTCCAGTGACTGGAGGCAAGCGAGGCAAAGGGTGCCATCTTCCCGCTGGTATTGCGCACGTAGATTTTGTCCAGATCCTCGGGCAACATGCGGAAGGGGGCGTCCGCTTGGACGAAAACCCGTTTAACGCGACCGCCTTGAATGAAGTTGTTGACGTAGGCGCCACCGAAAGCCGCCGAGATCGTATTGTGGATCGAGGTGATGGGCGCTCCCAACGCGCCAGCTTTTTCCCAGTCCACGTCAATCCGGTATTCGGGCACGTCCTCCATGCCGTTGGGCCGGACATTCACCAATCTTGGGTCCAGCGCCACCATGCCCATCAATTGGTTGCGAGCGTTCAGCAGGGCGGCGTGACCGAGGCCGCCCCGGTCGGTCAGCTGAAAATCAAATCCCTTGGCCATGCCCAACTCGACAACCGAAGGCGGCGGGAAGACAAACACCATGGCACCACGAATCTTGGACATCGCTTTCATGGCTCGTCCGGCGATGGCCTTGACCCGCAAATCCGGCCGCTCGCGCAGCTTCCAATCCTTCAACTTGGCAAACACCATGCCGTTGTTTTGTGCGCGGCCGGAGAAGCCCATGCCGACAGCCGTCATGCACGATTCCACCGCCTCCTTTTCGTGTTCCTGAAAATAGCGCTGGATTTCATCGGCAACCGCCTGGGTCTGTTCCATGGTGGCGCCCGTCGGCATGAGGATCTGGGCGAACAGATTCCCTTGGTCTTCATCCGGGAGATAACTCTTAGGCATCCTGATAAATAGGAATCCCAGTCCTGCCACAATCAGGACGAACGCCATGAGGTAGCGCAGTTTCTTGGCAAGGGCGCGGCCAACCAGTTTGACATAGGCGTCTCGAAACCAGGAGAAGGCGCGGTCAAACCACACGAAGAACGGGCGCACAAACCAAATCGCCCCTTCCGCCGCCTCGTGCCCCTTGGCCACCGGCTTGAGGACCGTCGCGCACAGCACCGGCGACAGGATCAAGGCCACGACCACGGACAGCAGCATGGCGGCGGCAATGGTCACGGAAAACTGACGGTAGAGCACACCGGTGGATCCGCCAAAGAAAGCCATGGGACCAAAGACCGCCGCGAGCACCAAGCCGATGCCGATCAGGGCGGGGGTGATCTGATCCATGGACTTGGCTGTGGCTTCCCGGGGCGAAAGCCCTTCCTCGCTCATGATCCGTTCCACGTTTTCCACCACCACGATGGCGTCGTCCACGAGAAGGCCGATGGCCAGCACCATCGCGAACATGGTCAGCATGTTGATCGAAAAACCAAACGCCCCCAGCATGGCGAACGTGCCCAGGAGGACCACCGGCACCGCGATGGTGGGGACCAGCGTGGCGCGGATGTTCCCCATGAACAGATACATCACCACGAACACAAGCCCGATCGCCTCGAACAGGGTCTTAACGGTCTCATTGATGGCTACCTTGACGAACGGAGTGGTGTCGTAGGGATACACGACCTTCATGCCCGGCGGGAAGTAGCGGCTCATCTCCGCCAGTTTGGTCTTGATGAGATCCGCGGTCGCCAGAGCGTTTGCGCCAGGTTCCATCCGGATGAGCATGGCGGCGGCAGGCTTCCCATTGTATTTGACGTCAACATCGTAGTAGTCAGTTCCCAGTTCCGTTCTCCCGATGTCCTTGATCCGCACGATAGAACCGTCCGGATTGGTGCGCAGAGGAACGGCGGCAAACTCGTCAGGGGTCTTGAGCAGGCTCTGCACGATTATGTTGACGTTTAAGCGCTGGCCTTTCCTCGCTGGTGCCCCGCCGAACTGGCCGGCGGAAACCTCCACGTTGTAGGCCCGCAGCGCCAGAACAACGTCTTCGACGGTCAGGCGGTAATTGGTGAGCTTGTCCGGGTCGAGCCAAACGCGCATGGCATACTGGAAACCCAACTCCTGGATTTCGCCCACTCCAGGCACACGGGCCAGAACCTGCTCGAGTTTGGATTGAGTGTAATCCCGCAAATCGATGTCGCTCATGCTGCCGTCTTCGGAGATCAAGCCCACTGCGAGCAGGTAGTTCTTTGTGGCCTTCCCGACATCGACGCCTGTTTGCTGGACCACTTCCGGGAGGCTGGCCATGGCCAACTGGAGCTTGTTCTGCACTTTGACCCACGCAATGTCCGGATCCGTCCCGGGGGCAAAAGTCAGCTCGGTAATCGAACTGCCGGCAGAATCGCTTGTTGAGGACATATAGATCATCTTGTCCAGGCCGGTCATCTTCTGCTCGATGATCTGGGTAACGCTGTTCTCCACCGTCTCCGCAGAGGCCCCGGGGTAAAAGGCCACAATGCGGATGGAAGGTGGAGCGATGGGCGGATACTGGGCAATGGGCAGGCTGTAAATGGCCAGCCCGCCCAGCACCATGATGACGATGGCGATAACCCACGCGAATACCGGCCGTTGCAGAAAGAATCTCGAGAACATGATGCGCCTCCGTTAGTTTGATTTCGGGGCCGGTTGGGGCGTTTGGCCGGGAGGCGCGGTCTCTTTTCCTCCAGCACCCGGGGGAACCTCTTTGACCTGCGTGCCAGGCCGCACGCGCTGGAGCCCCTCAACGATCACGCGGTCGCCGGGGGCAAGTCCCGAGGAGACGAGCCATTGGTCGGCGATGGCCCGGTCGAGCGTGAGTTTCTGCTGCTGCGCAATCCCGCTCGCGTCCAAAGTCCAGGCGACGGGTTCCCCCTTGGTATTGCGAGACACAGCCTGCTGCGGAATCAGGATGGCTTGGGCGTTGACGCCTTCTTTGACGACCGCCCGGACGAACATGCCCGGTAGGAGAACCCCGTTCGGATTCGGGAAGACCATCCGCAAGATCACAGAGGCTGTGGTCGGATCCACAGAGATGTCTCGGAATTGAAGAGCCCCTTCCAAAGGATACTTTGTGCCGTCTTCCAGAATAAGCTGCACCTGGTTTGCATTCGTCTCTTCGTGGTGGATGCGCCCATCCTCCAGGCGGCGCCGCAACCGAAGCAGTTCGGTGGTGGATTGGGGCACGTCCACATAAATGGGGTCCAGTTGTTGAATGGTGGCCAAGGCCACGGGCTGATACGCCGTCACGATGGCGCCATCGGTTACGGCGGACGTTCCGATGCGACCGGAAATAGGCGAGACGACATGGGCGTAATTGAGGTTGATGCGGGCTGTCTCCACCATCGCTTCATAATACTGGATATCGGCTCGGGCCTGCTTCAGGGCAGCAGAGGCATCATCGAGGTCCTGTTGGCTGACCGCTTTGTCGGTCAGCGCTTCCTTGTAACGATCAGCCCTCAACTGAAGGGCAGGCAGGTTGGCTTCAGCCCTGCCACGTGCAGCCTTGGCGTTGTCGAGCGCCGCCTGAAAGGGCGCGGGATCGATTTGATAAAGTTCCTGGCCTGATTGGACGTCGACACCCTCCGTGAAAAGGCGCTTTTGAATGAGACCGTTGACCTGGGGCCGGATCTCCGCAATGCGATATGCAGAGGTGCGTCCGGGCAGCTCGGTTGTGAGTTGAACCTGCTGCCGAGCCACTCTCACCGTTGCGACTTCTGGCACGGGGGGCGGCGGAGCTTGGACCTTGCGATTGCAAGCGGTCATGGAGAGCCCGCACAAGAGGGCCATCAGGACCGTTTTCCATCTAATAAAGACCTCAGGAATCTGGTTATTGATTTGCATTACGATTTCTCAGCTTGTTGTCGATGAGTGGATATGGTTTTCGAGATGAAAGTCATGGCTGATACAAGGCCGAAAGGTCGTGCAACACATCCGGGGCTAACAGCACGGGTTTCTTCGCATCCCAAACGTATCGGCATTCGGGGCTCGCGCCGAACATGCGCACTTTGAGGTAATTGGGGTGAGCGACAATGATGGCGTCCCAACGATTCCTCAGCTCCAGGTGGTGGTGAATGTTCACCGCATCGGAACGTGGAAATCGAGCACTCGATGGTTCATCGGGTGGTTCACCGAGCAAGAGTCCATATTTTTCTGCAATCGCCGTGGCAAGGCTCTCCTTCTCCGCCACGATCCAGCCTTGCTCCGGATACCAGTTCGCCAAGTCCTGGTGAGGGACACTCAATGTCACTATCCCGCTGCAGATGCTCAGAAACGCGAATCCTGCTTCGGTCGGCAGCGCAGTCTGTCGCAGCAGGCGAGTGAGTTCGTGGTCGTTGAGGCCATCCCCAACGTGCTCTCGAGTTGCTCTGATGGTGTCCAGCAGACGCGTGCTGGGCATGGAGATCACTTGGGCATTGGGTGCGCTTGGGTTGTTCATACGTATAGAGGCAGGTTGCTCGTCAAGGCTCTGGAAGCCCCAGGCGACTCGTTTCGGCGATATAGGTTTCCATCCATGTCCGAGATTGGGTTGAAGAATATGGCACTCATGGTCAGCTGACGGCGATGAGGGAAACCGGTTCGTTGTGCTCGTTGTGGGTGACGCCGCTCGCGTTCGAGTCAAGCTGAGGTTCACCATCCACGAGAAAACGATACTGATGGTGACCGTGAGGAAGCTCCAAGCTGGCCATCCATCGTCCGTCGGGCATCCGATTCATTGGTGTGGCGGTGGGGTTCCAATGATTGAAATCTCCCACCAAGAAAACGCGATCCGCTTCCCTCGCTTCGCAGAAAAAGCTTACATGATGGAGACTCCGGCCCGCAGGCCAGCGCCGCGACTCGGCATTCGGGGCTGGCTCAGAAATTATCGCATTCATTGGTGTTTGGTATTTGGAGATCACGTTGGTTTGTTGAAGGGTTTTCGATTCAGGCACTGGGAAGAAAAGGCTCCAATTTGGAGAGAATCGCTTCCTTGCTGGCGGTCCCAACGATTCGGACGCACACCTTGCCGCTGACGAAGCAGAGCAAGGTTGGGATGGATTGGATGTCATACCAAACTCCAAGATCTGGATGGTCATCCACGTTGACTCTCAAGACTTTCACCCTCCCGGCACACGCGGTCGCGACTTCGTCCAGCACTGACCTGATAATATGGCAAGGGCGGCTCCACGGAGCCGAAAACGCCACCATTACAGGCTGCTTCGACTTCAGAACCTCCGAGTCGAAGTTCGTTTCGCCGATTTCAATGTTCTGTGCTTTGTCAGCGTTCATGTTTGCGAGTGAATCACATGTTTCATCCACCCTAAACATGACTTGTGCCAACTTGGTGAAACAATCGTAACACACTGCGCAACAGCATATTACGGTTGTTTATGCGCCTGTTGTTTATGGGTCTAAAAGTTGACCGTCCGAATTATCGTCCGAATTAAGTTGAGAACCGGACCGGCTCCAGATAGTATTTGCCCACTGTGGAATCAACTAACGATAGGCGGTTCGATCCAAATTTCGCCACACGCTTGCTTTTGGACATCGCGCACGAGCAATCGGTGGAGCACGTGCTGCAAAAGCTCATCCGCAGTGCAATGGAGCGCACTGACGTGGCCTGCGTCCAGGTCTGGTTGGTAGATAAAGGAGACCGCTGCTCCGTTTGTCCTCAGAGACCGAATTGCCCCAACCAAACCCGCTGCCTGCACTTGGTTGCGGGTGGGGGCAAATCATTCTCAGACTCTGGAGTGAGTGTTCCGCGTTTCAATGATCCCAACGCCCGGATGCCGCTGGGAGTTGGCTTGGTGGGAAAAGTGGCTGTGACAGGTCAGCAACTTATCCTGAGAGGCTTGGACAAGATGCCGGGAGAGTTGGCTGAGTTTGACTGGCTGGAGCAAGAGCACGTTTGGGGATTCAACGGGTCGCCGATCACTTTCAAAGGAGAGGTCTTGGGGGTCTCCGTCGCGTTTGTTCGTGAGGACATGCCGGACGAAGCGCTCCCTTGGGGACAGATTTTTGCCGATCATATCGGCGCTGCCATCGCCAACGCACGCGCCTTTGAGGAAATTCAGCGGCTCAAGGCGCAGCTCGAACAGCAGAACACCTACTTGCAGGAGGAGGTAGTGGAAGCCAAGGCTTTTGGCGACCTCGTCGGTCAAAGCGCCGCCTTGCGACAGATCATCAGCCAGATTGACCTGGTGGCCCCAACGGAAGCCTCGGTCCTCATTCTAGGTGAGACGGGGACGGGCAAGGATCTTGTCGCACACGAAATCCACCGCCGCAGCCAGCGCAAGGACAACGCCATGGTCCGGGTCAATTGCGCCTCGATCCCCAAGGAGTTGTTTGAAAGCGAGTTCTTTGGTCACGTGAAGGGCGCTTTCACAAGTGCCATCAAGGACCGGCCTGGTCGTTTTGAAACTGCCGAGGGCGGGACATTGTTTCTGGACGAGATCGGGGAATTGCCCATGGAAATACAGGGCAAACTGCTGCGCGTGCTACAGGAAAAGCGCTACGAGCGCGTGGGTGATGACCGAACGCGGCAGGCGGATGTGCGAATCATCGGGGCCACCAATCGGGACTTGAAGAAAGAACTGGCGGCCGGCCGCTTTCGTGAAGACCTGTATTACCGGCTGCACGTCTTCCCGATCCACGTCACCACCCTGAAGGAGCGAAAGGACGACATCCCGCTTCTGGCAAAACATTTCGTCGATCTGTCCGTGAAAGAGTTGAGGTGCCCGAAACCCCGGTTGACCCGGGCCGCCGTGGCCAGACTCCAGAATTACGACTGGCCTGGCAACGTTCGGGAACTGCGCAACGTGATCGAACGCGCGGTTATCCTGGCGCGCGGCGGTTCTTTGTTCTTCGACCTGCCAGCGACAGATTCCGCACCCCCTCCGGCTTCATCGGCGCCCCCTCCTGGCGCCAACGCCGGCAGCGATTATTTTACCGAAGCTGAAATGCAGCGTCGTGAGCGCGAGAACCTTATCGCAGTTCTCGAGAGGTCCGGGTGGAAAATCAAAGGCCCAAATGGGGCGGCGGAACTTTTGGGGGTGAAGCCGACCACGTTGCTTTCACGAATGAAAAAGATGGGGATCAGGCGCCCCGGCAAATGACTGTGGGTCACAGCTTGCGTTCGTGCGCAAGGTCCAGCGGCTGGCCTTCAATGATGATGGTAGGCACGTGAGAATTCCTAGCTGTGAGGTTTAGTTTATGACGGGTGCTTACGCACCGACAAAGTGGCGGCAGCACGGTCGCCCGCTGGTGGCTCGATAGACGTGTCCAGGGCCGTCTTGACCGGTCGTTCTGGCGCGGTTCCGCACGCAGCAGGTGCAGGCGCCGATGCGAGTGCAGAGCAGGCAGGCTCGCACCGTCATGGGTGTTTGCGACACCATCGGAGACTATACCGCAGGTTGAGTTTAGCGATGAAACCGAATTCTCTGCGGGCGAGGAGGCACTGCCCGATCACCTCATCCAGCCACGCGGCAATCAACCAGCCATGCAACCGCCCCGTCCAACCCTCAACCGCCTCGCCGACCTTGGAGGAGCTGGACACCTGCCATCAAGTTCTTGCGTGAACTCCAGGCCCAACCCCTTCGGATTGGCCGGACTGTCCACGATGCAGCGCGGGTGCTCGCACCGGTGGGCTGTGCGGTCACAGGCACCATGCCTCGGGCCGCCACCTGTTGAGACTGGAAAGCCCGCCTCACTTCTTTGACTCCGGCGGAGGTGCTGATTCCTCGCCGCAACCACCCTTGCTTCCGGATGACGTCTTCCGCAGACGCTCTTTGCAGCTCCTCCAGAATGTGCAGCACGGCCCGCCTCGCCACATGCATGCAAGCATGGCCACACACACGACCGCAAACACGATGATCTTCCATTCCATGTTCGTTCCTTTCTTCGCGGTCACAATTCGTTAGCCAGCAGTGACACGCGGTGGTTACGCCGTTGGCGGGAATCACCAGGCATTCGTTTGCAGCCGGTCCATTCAATTTGAGTGCCGGTCGGGTTGAGTGCGCAAAGAGAACCGAGTGATCTCTGCGCGTTGGCACATGTCGAGGACTCGCGCCACGTGCTTGTAAGGCCCATTCTCGTCCGCACGGAAACGTGCCGTTTGCCCCAACTAGCAGGTTTATATCTCCATTTCGTAAATGACATATTTCTTATAGATTCTACCGCCGATCGCTTGGTCGAAGTCGTTGATCAGGTCGTTATCCTCAAGATTCCAGCCGAGTTCGCTCGACTTGTAACCCAGCTCCATAGCGGCCTTGGCGGTCTCGTAAAATAGCACCGCGATAATGCCGGTGTTGCGGTATTCCTTCTTTACCCCTCCGATCAGCGAGCGGACACCGTCGATCTTGCGCCGGTAATATAAGAATTTGAGAATGCCGATCAGATTGAGTTTGCCTTTGAGCTTGATGAGCACTTGGTTGACATCGGGCACCGTTACGGTCACCCCCACCGGCTCACCGTTAATCTCGGCAAACTGGATCAACTCCGGTATCGCAAACTGTTTGAGCTTCTTGGCAGTTAGGTCGATCTCCTTGTCGGTCATCGGCACGAAGCCCCAGTTCCTCTCCCAGGCGGCGTTATAGATCTCCTTGAGGTAGGCAACCTCTCGGTCGAGATGCTTGAAATCAGCCGGACGAATCGTTACCTTGGTGCGCTTTCTGACCACTTCCACCATCCGCTTGATACGCTCGGGGATGCCATCCTCCGCCGTTTTCAAAAGGGCGATCATACCCTTGGCTTTCTTGAAGCCATAGTTTTCGCACAGCTCCAGATAATAAGGGGGCGAATAGGGCATCATAACGGTTGGGGGCATGTCGAATCCCTCGGATAGAAAGGAGCACTCGTCGTTGAGGCTGGGGCTGGCAGGGCCTCGCATGTTGGTCATGCCTCGAGCGCAAAGCCACTCTCTGGTCCTATCCCAGAGAGCAGAGGCGACTTCGGCATCGTTGACGCACTCGAAAAAGCCGAAGAAACCGGTCTTCTCGGCGTGGACGGAGTTGTGCATATCATTGATAATAGCGACAATACGGCCTACTATGCGGCCATCCTTCTTAGCCAGGAATACCTCGCGGGCGGCATGCTCCCAGAACGGGTTTTTCTGGAGATCGAGAAGCTCCATCACCTCGCTGAACAACGGTGGCACCCAATAAGGATTGCCGTTGTATATTTGGAATGGCAATGACAGGAAATCTCTCCAATCTACTTTCCTGCTCAAAGTGTGAATTGCGATACTCATGCGACGTCCTTTCTCTGTGCGGGCTTTGCGACTCCACGTCCCCGTGCTCGTGGGGACAGGCGACATTAGTAGTGAGGGGCGTCAGAGCATAGTGCGTCCATAGTTCCAGGTAATCGAAGTTATACCCGTGGGAACGACCGGCATCTGCTCCAGTTCGTGCGTAGCGGCGCTGGTGTTGCCGGTGCCCAGATTCAGGGGGGATTTACCCAGTTGCCCCAGGGCGGCTTGCAACCCAGTCACCAGGATCGAGAACGACTCCGAGATGCACCGGCTCGCCCACTGCCGGTTCGAATAGTCTTTTGCACACGCTCTTTGCAACGCCTCCGCAAGGTGCAGCACGGCTCTCCGTCGCCACATGCAGGCGAGCGTGCCCAGGCAGACGATTGTAAACACAATGATCTTGGATTCCATGTTCGTGCCTTTCCCAGTGATGACTATTCGTTGCCAGCAGTGCCGTGCCGCGCTTTTGCCATCTGTGGTGGCCGAAACCAGCAGGCATTCGTTTGCAGCCGGTCCATTCAATTTGAGTGCCGGTCGGGTTGAGTGCGCAAGGAGAGCCGGGTGATGTCGCTGCGTTGGCACATGTCAAGTATCCTCGCCACATGCTTGTAAGCCCCGTTCTCGTCCGCGCGGATATAAACCACCAAATTCGGATTGGCACGGTGAGCCTGGGTCAGTTCCATTTCGAGCTGAGAAAAGTTGATGGGCTGGCCCGTCAGACGGTAATCCCCGCGAGCGGTGACTTCCACGGTGCGGATGTCCTCCTTGGTCAGTTTCTTGGCATCGTCGCGGCCGCCGGTCGGCAGGTTCAGTTGGATGCTCTGCTCCAGCAAGGGGGTGGTGATGACAAAGATGATGAGAAGCACGAACACCAAGTCCAGTAGCGGAGTGACGTTGATCTCAGTCAGCGTCACCAAGGAATTCTTCTGGGAAAAACGGCGCATGGCTCAGCGTCGGGCCGGATCATCCCGGCCCGATATGATTGTCCTGGCGGCGCTGCTCAGGTGTTGGCGTGCGCGGCCGAGAGCTTGAAGCGGGAAGTAATGGCGATACATGTTATAGTTGATCATGAAGCCGCGCGCCAACTCGCGGCCTTGAGCGAGCATGGTGGTGTTTTTGTTCAGGTCAATGCGCTCCCCGATTCCGTAACCCGGGAAGCCGCAGCCGACGTAATCTGGCTCATTCCATGTGCAAGCCATCTGATGATTAACCAGCCAGTCTACGCCTCGGCGTATTGCAGGATCGAAATCATGGCCTCCAATCGCCAGCAGGCCGATCAAGGCCCAAGCAGTTTGGGAAGGCGTGTTCGGGCCTGCGCCACGCAGGGTATCATCCATGTAAGACCCGCAAGATTCACCCCATCCACCGTCTGCACTTTGTTTGGATGCCAGCCATTGCCCAGCGTGTTGAATGCGAGGGTCTTCCATATCGAAGCCGACCGCCCGCAGCCCTGGCAAGACCAGCGCAGTGCCGTAAAGATGGTTGACCCCCCACCGTCCAAACCAACTCCCTTCCGGTTCTTGCTCACTCATGACGTAGTCTACGGCCCTCCTAACTGCGGGATCAGTCATGGTGCAGCCCATGAGGCCGAGAGCTTCCAGCTTATGCCCAGTTAGATCAGCGCTGGGAGGATCCAGGATCTCGCCAAAGTCGCAGAACGGAATCCTTGTGAGAATCCATTTGTCATTGTCCTTGTCGAAAGCTCCCCACCCTCCACTCGAAGACTGCATTGCCCTCACCCATGCTTCAGCTCGTTCGAGTGCCGCGTCGATGCGCGTGCGGTATTCAGCAGGGACCAGCCCGCGGATTCGGACTAGAACAATGATGGCGACTGCAGTGTCGTCCAGGTCCGGGTAATGAGTATTCGCCCGTTCAAAGGCCCAGCCGCCGCACTCGACTTCCTTGACCGTCATCGCCCAATCGCCTTTGACCAGAATCTGCTTGTTCAGAATCCAATCCAGAGCTGGAAGCATCTGGGGAAAACTGTTCACGGTTGCGTCGCAATCAAGCAAAGCTTGGAGGGTTAAAAGCGTGTCCCAGACCGGCGATTCGCTCGCCTGGAGATACGTTGCCCCACCCCTCTTGTAAGACCAGTGCTGGTTCCAGGCATCGAGACCTTTCTGCATCGCGGGATGACCCAACAAGTAACCTTCTGTCTTGAGCGCCAATAAGCTGTATATCCAAGGCGGCTGGATCCCGCCCCAGGCCCCGTCCGAATCCTGATGCCTCAGTATCCATTCCAGGCAGAGTTTAATGGAAGTCTCCCGTCCCAGTTTCCAAGGGCTGCTTATGTATGCGTGCAACAACTTCTCGTTCAGTCGGAAATACGCGGGCCAAAACCCTGTCATCCTTTTCGGCATCGCATAGTCGAATCGTTCCCGGCCCTCGGGAAATAGTTCGTCCAATCGGGATTCGGACGGCAAATGGTGGACAGGGCGTCGGGCCGAGACAATTGCCAAGGGGACAATGGTAGCCCGAGCCCAGCTGGCAAACCAATAAAGGTTGAACGGAACCCACGTGGGCAGGCAAATCATTTCGGGAGGGACTGCCGGGGTTTGTTTCCACGGCCATTCGCCGATCAGGGCGAGCCAGATGCGGGTGAAGTTACGAATTTTGCTGAGGCCACCGTGCGACAGTATCCAAGCCCTTGCCTTCCGCACTGGAAGAGCGTGCGCCCTGAAACCCGAACAGCGTAATGCGGCGTAGCATTCGACGGTGGTATTGATGTCTCCCATGGGCGCCTGGTGATATACCTCCCAGGATCCGTCTGGTCGCTGTTCGTTTAGGATCGCACGAAGCACCCCAGGCATTTTGGGGTCGCTTTTCACACCTAAGAAGTGCATCCCTAGAATCCACTGCGCCTCCATGCAGCAGTTCGATTCGAGCATGCCCACCCAAAAGCCTTCCGGCTGCTGCTGGTCTGCCAGCCACTGCAAAGCCCTCGAAACAGCTTGGTCGAGCGGAGACGCACCTTCTGCCAGCTCTTCTTGGCTCAGGGCAGGGAAGCCGGATGCATTCACGTGCGCCGAGGACGCTAACATAATAGACTGCTTAGACTGCTTCAGAACCTTTGTCGCGAGGTTCCTTTCACCGGTTTCAACGTTCTGTGCTTTGTCAGCGTTCATGTATGGCGACTGAAATAACAAGTTTTTGCGTTCCTATAACAAGACGTGTGCCAACGCGGTTGAAGATTCATAACATATTGATTTTACGCATGTTGCGAAATACACACCTCGTTCTTTTATGGGTCTAAATATCGAACGTCCGAATTGTCGTCCAGATTGAGTTGGTTGGGAGTTCTTGACACCGGTTTATGCCTCATCGCTGTTCGGGACCCGTCCTCGTTGCATAATCCAAGGGTGCGATGGTCCAGAAGATGGCCCGCCAGTTGTAGCGGGTCAGCAACAGGCTTCCCCGGAAGGGGAAACGATGGGGCCGATACCGCCGATGATCATCATCATCGAATAGAACCTGGCGGCCTCCTTTTCCTCGAACAAATCATGGACGATGGCGCGGGAGATTACGACGCCAGCGGAGCCGCCCAGGCCCATGAAAAAGCGAGCGATGATCAGCGTGTGGATGGAATGCATGGTTGCGCAGACATCTGCACCGATCCGATGGTGGTGCCGAGGTCCTTGGCGATCCTGGGGAAGCCCGGGAGATACATATCGATGGCGAATGGTCCAAACGCCGACATGACGCCCAGGGTCCACGCCAGTTTTCGGGCCAGAGCAGGGGAAGGGGCGGTTCTTCCCAGCCGGGGTAGTTCGTTGACCGGCGGCGAAATTTCATCCAGCTGGGTCATGTCGTCAGCAACGGATGTTCCGTTGTGGTGGAGGATGCTGGTCTTCCATTGCAACCGAGGCATTGCATCTTGCCGCGCCAGCCCAGACGAATTTCCGCACCATACGACTCTATTTCTTTGAATTGATGTCGCCGGAGTTCTTGATGGCGCGCAACAGGCGCCAACCGAGGTAAGCGGCTATGAGGTAACCAGCACCGCCAAATACTGAAACGCCGGCGATCGTCGGCGGCGCTTTCATACTCCAGAGGAGGGATGAGCCGACAAACAAGGATGAGGTCATCACGCCCAGGACGAGGCGGTTGATCACCGGGTCGATATGGCGGAGGTCCAGGTGGACAGAGAAGGTGCCATCGCGCACGCGCTTGAGAACGTCGCCCAGGTCTCGGGGCAAAGTCTCCACCAGCCGCTCCCAGTCGCGATAGGCGTGCTGGAGCCGGCCAAGGATGCGCCGGACGGAGAGACGCCGGTGGACCATCGTGGCGTAAAACGGGCGAAACACCTCGGCCAGGCTGAACTCTGGACTCAGCTGCTGGGCGGTCCCCTCCAACTCGACCAGCGTGCGAAGCAGCAGTGAGAAGGGAGGCGGCAAGGTGATGTTATAGCGCCGGATGATTTCAAACAGGCTGTTCACCGCGCCGCTCAAGTCCATCTCCTGGATGGACTGGCCCACATAGTCAGCCACGAAATCGATGAGATCGGCGCGCAATTGGTCGCGGGGCGTGGCGGGCGGAGCGGAGCCGAGGCGCAGGATGACTTCCCCCAGGTCCCCAGAGTTGTGGGTCACGACGGCCATGAGCATTTCATCGATGCCTTCCGCCAGTTCTTCATCGAGGCGGCCGACCATGCCACAGTCGAGCACCCCGACCACACCGTCAGGCATGAGCATCAGGTTGCCGGGATGCGGGTCGGAATGGTAGAACGCGTCGCGGAAGATCATCTGGAGATACATATTGGCGCCGCGGCGCGCAAATTCATTGAGGTCAGCGCCCGAGGCGGCGAGCGCCGCGGAGTCGGTGCCAAGGATGCCATCCAGACGTTCCATTGTCAGGACACGGCGCGTCGAGAACTGCGGGTAGGCGCGGGGAAAATGGACGGTGTCGTCCTGGACGAAATGTTCCGCGAACTCATCAAGATTGCGGCGTTCGGAGGTGAAATCCAGCTCGCGCAGGAGGGTGCGGCGGAACTGCCGGACAACTGCAACTGGCTGGTAATTACGAATCTGGGAAGCGTGCTTTTCCGCCAACTCGGCTAGGCCGGCGAGGATATCAAGGTCGGGCATGATCTTGTCCGCAATGCCGGCGTGCTGGACCTTGACGACGACTTGCTCGCCCGAGTGTAGCCGAGCCAGATGGACCTGGGCGATGGAGGCTGAGGCTAATGGCACCTCTTCAAATTGTGCAAACAGCTCGCTCAGCGGCTTGTCGAACTCAGCTTCAATTCTGGCCCGCACCGTGTCGGGCGGGTCGGCCGGGGCGGCGGTTTGCAGGTGGGCCAGCTCCCGGGCGATCTCGGGCCCGACGAGGTCGGGCCGCGTGCTGAGCACCTGGCCGAGCTTGATGAACGTGGTGCCGAGCTCGGTGAATGCCAGGCGCACGCGCTCCTCGACTTTGAGGTCGGGGATATGCTGGCCGTCAACGCTCTGAATCCGATCCTGGATCCACGAGTAGTTCCAGCCCTTGAGCCAGTCTGCCAGGCCGTATTTCGCGAACACACCGATGATTTCCCCGACCCGGCGGGCGTTACTTTCCAATCTAGTTAATGCGGCAAATTTCATTGGTGAGCGAATCCTGACTTACATCGTTGTGTCCGGCGAGAAGCCATGCGTATGAGCTCATTCATCAGGCGGGTTTTCATGACACTGCGACTTGCTTTCTCGGTTTGCGTCGGTTGTGAATGCTGGGCTGCCCCAGGTTTCGGGTTGCCCGTCCCTAAAAGAAATAGCTGCAGGTGAGTGCGCCGAACTTGGAATACTCCTGCTGGCCTTCGAACTCCCTGCCCCAAAAAACGTAGGTGAATGAAGCGAGGAAACGCCGATTGCCTATGGCTATCCCGACTCCCGCCGCCGGAACGAACAGATCCTTATCAACACTTGGGCTGTCCCTGAAGGTGCTCCCATCGAGGGTTATGTCTCTCAAAACCAGGCTGGCCACGCCGCCACCGTAAATGGAAAACCCCCAACTGGACCTTGATTCAGCGCCCCGACGCGGCGGCGGCATTTGCCCCATGCCTCGCGCGAGTGTGATGCCGAAATCATTGGGAATGTTGTAGCCGAAGCGTAAAAGCCCGCCCACCTGTCCCTCAGTGAGGACATTGCCCACCATGCCGCCAACGGACGGCAGCGCTTCGGCGGACCATCCGTCACGATCCCCTGCGAGTAGGAACTTATGGCGATACTCGTAAGCCAGATTAAAGATGGGCTCATTCTTCAACTGGTAATCCCAGCCCTGTGATTGGCCCCAGCCCCCGAGGCGATGGACTTCCCGCTGTGTTTCTCCGGCCAGGGACCAGGGGCCCACGACGCCCGTGAGCAATTTGATCCCGTGATAGGAATTCGACCGTTCCACGTGCAGGGAAAGCCCAACCGAGAGAATGCCGGCGTAAGGCCGATCTTTCGGATCAGGGACGGTGCGCGTTGTATCGGCTGGCGTAAACATGGCCTGCGTGATGTCGTAGCCCACAGTGCGGCGTCCCTGTCCCCACGGCAGCCAATCGGCCACCGGATCCATCCAACTGGGGCCGGTGTGGGCCAGCGATAGCGCAACACCATCGGTGTAAAATCGGTCGCTGCCGCCGAACGTGTCGTTTTCCCAGCGCACCGACATTGACCATTGCCGCGGTTCGGCGCTGATGCGAGTGACCGCGGTGTGGTTGGTCATCTCAACCGCGCTAGCGGCTGGCGGCGACACCGCAACTCTTACCACGCCAACCATGAAGAATGCCATCACAGCCCGCTTTCCCGCTTCGTGAACAAACTGCCATAGCGCGGCATCAAGCGTGGCCCTCGTCTTGGGCCGCGTTTCAATGCGATCAAAGGTTCTTCTTCCGGTCACCAAGCAGCCGCCCACCTCGGGCGATGTTTTGATTAGGATTTTCATGGAGAATTAGGATGATGTTTGCCTTCGGCCAGTCGTAGGCTTGGGCAACGAGCCGCGTGAGGGCTTCAGCCAAGCGGCGTTTTTGCCGGATGGCCAGTGGTGGACCTTCAATGATGATGGTGGGCATAGAACTTGGAAGAAAGGGGCAGTCACATCTGATGGTTTGCGTTGGTCGCGTCTTTACCTCGCGGGGGCTGTGAATGGCCGTTCATGGCAGGTTCCAGTCAACGCCATGCACAAGCACGTCCTCCAGCGCCAGCCGGGGCTTGCGCGGCCAGTTCCCCGGCGCGCCATGACCGACTGCAATCAGCATCACCGGCAGGTAGCGCTCGGGTATCTGGAATTCCTGCCTGAGCGCTTGCGGATCAAACCCCACCATCGGCCCGGAAACCAAGCCCTTGGCTTCAGCCGCCAGCATGAGCGTCATCGCCGCTAGCGACGCCGACCGGATGGCTTCATCCCGTCGGACCATCGGGTCCACATACATGACGCGGGCCATTTCGATCAATTCTTCCGCCTTCGCCTGGTCAAAAATCCCTTCTTTCACGGACTGGCCGAGAATGTCAGCCGCCTTGGTGTGCGCCTCCAGGTCGCCTAAAACGATGAACGTGACAGCGGCGTCCACCACTTTCTGCTGGTGGTAGGCGACTGCCTTGAGGCGCTCCTTGTCCGAATGCTCGGTTACGGCCGCAAACCGCCAGTGCTGTAGATTGAACGAGGACGGAGCCTGTGTGGCGTATTGCACCAATTCGTCGATTTCAGCACGGGTTAGCGGCTTGGCCGGATCAAACTGGTTGGCCGAGATGCGGTGGCTGATGGCCTCCAGAGCATCCATGCGTTTGCGGAGTGAGAGTAGTTTCATTCGCTCGTTTTAGTTTTGCGTGGTTGTTGGTCTTGAGTTCCTACGTTGTGGTTTTACCAAGGCGCGCAGCGCAGCCGATGCGGTGGGGGCAGGCACATGGAGCGCCAGGGAGACCCGCATGGCTGCGTGCGTGCAAATGGACAAGCTCCGACTCGAATCTCGTTTCGTCGATTTCAACTTTCTGTGCTTTGTCAGCCGTCATGCTCTTGACTGGATCACCGGTTTACACTCCTTGAACAAGACGCGTGCCAAATCGCTGAATATACACAACAAGCGTATGCACAATTAGTTACGAAACACATACCTCAATTATTTATGGGTCTAAATATTGAACGCACGAATTCTCGTCCCGCCTCAGAGGAGAAAAACGTCCTTCAAAGAATCCAGCGAAGCGCTGTTGTTCATTATATCGAACAACTTCTCCTTGCCGAATTCCCCCACACAGCTTGCTGCAACGGCTCGGACCAGCTACCGAACGCCTGCAACATCTGGACACCGGGTCAAACGTGGTGGCCAAGCAGGGCGGAAAAGGCACCAAGACTGCGCCCATGGTCAGCTTCGACACGGCCACCGAACGGCTGTTCGACGACGCACACCTCTTCACTAGCGTTAATCGCGTGTATAGTTGAGTTGCCAAGAGGAGTGGCGCCCGTCACTGGGAAACTGAATGTCGGCGCCGCTATTCCAGGGCCTGTCTCCATTTTGCGGACCAATCGTCCACAAACGCGGCTCTGAGGCAGCGTCAGGCCGAATCACGGATAACTGAAGATTAT
>DIXK01000100.1 GCA_002428665.1 Verrucomicrobia subdivision 3 bacterium UBA6082 | reverse complement strand
ACATTATTGGGAACTCAACATTATACTATCGCGCTGCCGCCTGATCTGCGTGTTGGATCTCAGTCAGTGTTTCGGAAAAGGAGTGACCGGAACACCGTGATTCACTTGCGTCGGCCGCAATCAGTGTCTTCCCATTATCGAGAAACCGCCCTGTTCTGTTCCAAATGTATACCAGAGTTGTCTGTCTCAAAATACCAAGCCGGGTATTTTGACCATACGGCACAATGGCTTTTTTGCCAACCACACGTGCCTTTCAGAACAGGCGAGAATCTGATTGCCGCTCCTGATACGACTTCCTCCATCTCAGGTCACCTTGCTGAAACGGATTGTTGCTGAAAAAAACGATTGCCCAGGTGCAGCAAATCGAACGCGTAATACCCGATGCTCCAGCCTTTCGGGAGCGGTAAACCACCCTGCAGAATTTAAAATGATGGACGGCCCTGCTGATCCGTGGCCACCTATTCTCCATCCAGGTGAATCCTCCGGGGCTTCAGACGATCAACGGCTTCGGCCACCTTCGCAAAGCGACGCGTAGAATCAGCGCCGTTCCTGGAGATCAACCGCACCGAACGGTCGCACTTGATGGCCCGCATTCGATATCCGTCCCACTTCACCAGGTTAAACTCCGCCGAGATTTGTTACTTCCCCACGACGTGATCCAGCACTGCCCCCAAGCTCCCGCCCAATGCCGCTAACCCCTCACAATGCATCTACAGCGCCGTCGGCAGCCGCTTCCCATAAGGAATCCGCCCCACCTGTTCTCGATACTCGCTCAGATTCACTCCCAAGAAATTGCAGGCAACCTTAGTTATCCAAAAGCCTGAAGCCACCAACGCGTCGCGATTGTCACGTTGCACCCGTATCCGTTGTAACTTGTGGCAGAAAGTAGGCCAGCTTCATTAGAAAAGCTGCTTGCCCAATGAGTCTCTCAGCATGCTGCTTAGATCGCCTCAAGCGCGGAACCAATCTGCATCTCGCCGTGTGGCAGTCAAATCGCGCTTTGGTCCGGTATGGAGTTTAGGCTCTCGTTGACTTAAAGCCTATCGGACTTTCTCGACGCCCGGTTCGCGAACGACGACGCGGTAAAACCGGGCCAACGAGGGCTTACTTGAGTCGACTAATCGCACTGGGTCCTGCGATGGCTCGAGCAGGAACAAGGTCTTCCAGTCGACGAGATTGCTCGATGCCTGAATATCGCAAAACCGGTCAACGCACCCAGTGAGTTCGATTTCAAAGCCTGGGGTATCTTGTTGAGGAGAGATGTGTAACCTTAGGTCGGTTTCAGATGTCCAGATTGAACCCGAGCCTACGGCCACGATCACATTGCGCCCCCGAGCGATGCCGGAGAGTGGAGCATCCGGGGAACCAATCTCGAACTCTAGCCAGTCTGAGTTGCGATAACGATACGCAATGGTGGGACCTACGATGATCGAAACAGCCTCTCCCATGAGCAGATCGGCCGGCGTGAAGCAGAGAGCATAGTGCTCATCCCAACTCACGCCGTCGTTAGAGCTCATAATGAATGGCCTAATGCGCTCCAAACCCTCGCCCGGAACGTAAACAAATTCATACCAAGGTAATGCTCCGATATAGAAGTTGTGACCATCGCAGTAAACCGCCGTTGAGGTGCCCCAGGGGCCACCAGTGGGTGACCGCCACGCTTCAAAACCATCCCAGTTTTCTCTGGAGAATACGAGATCATCAAAAGGAGGCCCATGCAAGTTAGTTTGGATGGAGGACGTTTTGAGAACTACCATCATGAGGTTGTCAGAAGCGCAGACCGCAGGCACAGGAACCGGCTCATAGGATTCATAGATCGAGTTCCAGTAATCACCATCCTTTGAGGTTGTCACCTTGCCGTCACCGGTTCCCACGATGAAGTTGTTTTTTTTCCCCCAGGCCACACTTGTAAGGTCGGCAACTAGACCGCAGTCCCTTTGCTTCCAGGTCGAGCCATCCTCTGAGATCAAAAGAGCACTGTTACTTCCGACGGCTATGAATCTTCCTGCACCATACGCGACCGCCGCCAGATCATTGGTTGTCGGGGATTGCTGGCGCGCCCACTGTTCCCCGTCTCGCGACGCCCAAATAGCACCCCGCCGCCCAACAGAAACGAACAGACCCTCACCGTACGCAATATCCACGAGGAACCCATCAACCGCTTCATTTTCCGTGATCCATGACGCGTGGTCCGCCGACCGAAGCAGCAGGGCTGCATCCCCCGCCGCAACGAATGCTCCGCGGGCGACCGTGACGCACCGCAAATCGCTTTCCGCATCGGCGTTGATCTTGGTCCATGCGCGCCCATCTCCGGAGCGCATCGCCAACCCGCCACGGCCGACGGTCACAAATCCTCCGTCACCGTAGGCAACTGATGTGGGTTGCGCACCTTCATCCAGCGGCACCGTTTCCCAGAATACACCGTTGGTCGACACAGCAGCCACGCCATCTCCAACGGCGACCCAGTTTCCGGCACCATAAGCAAGGCCGCGAAAACTGTAAGCTGGCAAGCTGGCGACCGTCTGCCACGTTTCTCCATCCCCGGAACCCAAGAACTGATTTTCTGTGATCGCCGTGAATTGGTCTTTTCCGAAGGCGATGTCCCGAATGGATTGATCTGAAATGCCTTCGTGTTGCGTCCAGGTAATGCCATCTGTGGATGTCCACGACGTGCCTTGAGCCGCCACGTTCGTGTCTACAGACGAGCCAACGGCAACGAAGCGACCGTTCCCAAAGATGATTCGCGACGGTCGGGAGAGCGGCGACTGGAACGGCTGTCTCCAGGTCCGTGCATCGCTCGAGTAGAATATGACTCCAGTCGTGTTGGTGGTTCGACCCAAACGGTCCCACGGGCCGAGTGTGGTCAGGGTTCCCACGGCAACAAACAGACCTGGACTGTAACAGACGCCATGGAGGTCAGTGCTTTTCCCGACGTTGCCCTTAACCCACGTGCCATCCTGCTCTGAAACCCACGCGGCACCAGCGGCGCCCACTGCGACCGTTTTGCCGTCACCGGAGGTCACGCCGTTGAACACGGGATTGACCCGCACCCAGATCGATTGGGATTGCGATACATGGGTTCCCATGATCGTAAGGAAGGTCCACACGACTATGAGCGATTTGGACAATGAGGTGATTGTGATAGGTGATTGTGATGGGAATTTGTTTCTCGGGCGTCTGCCCTTACTGGGCGCTACGAGGCTTAGGGAGAATCGGTTTTCAGCCTCACCAAACATGATTAATACTTTTAAATGCAAGGGATGGTGTCAACAACCAACTTTGCCCGCTTCCGGGGGTCCGCAGGGTCTTGTCGGGTGAGAGCGGA
>DIXK01000005.1 GCA_002428665.1 Verrucomicrobia subdivision 3 bacterium UBA6082 | reverse complement strand
CTGCAAACGAATTTGCCCTACACCCAAAATGAGGCGCCCTGAGAAACACGGTTTGACGGGCGATCTCTGCCCGGTTAATGCTTAGGTTGAACATGCCGATTGCAGTCTCCATTGTAGAAGATAACGAGCAACTCCGGGCCACGCTGGCAAGGGTACTCAATCGTGCGGAGGGATTCCGGTGCGTGAGCCATTACGGGGATGCGGAATCCGCACTGCAAGGTTTGCCGAAAGATAATCCAGATGTCGTGTTGATGGACATCAATCTGCCGGGTATGAACGGAGTGGAGTGTGTTCGCCAACTCAAACAGCTCGCGCCAAGGATCCTGGCAGTTATGTTAACCGTTTACGAAGATACTGAAAACATCTTCAACGCGTTGGCGGCTGGCGCTTCCGGCTATTTGCTGAAGAGGACTAAGAGCGCTGAGCTTCTGGATTCGATTCGCGAGGTTCAGCGGGGTGGGTCACCCATGACGACCCATATTGCGCGGAAGGTGGTACAGTCTTTCCAGAAGTCAGGTCCGTCCCCCCAGCCGACGGAGAACCTCTCACAACGCGAGCAGGAAGTTCTGGACTGTCTGAGTCAGGGTTTTCTGTACAAGGAAATTGCGGACAAACTCGGCATCAGTTACGAGACAGTCCACACCTATATCCGCCGCATTTATGAAAAACTCCAGGTTCGAACTCGGACTGAAGCCGTGGCCAAGTTTCTAAAACGCTGAAGCGCGAAGATCGGCGTCTCAGGGGGCCTATGCAACCACGGTTCAGCTCAGCTATCGAACGACTTGGCGCGCCAATTTGGCAGGATCTTCGGACGCGTCGAAAGGCCGCAAGCGGAACTGGTACTCATAATCCCGGCAAGGGAGCAGGTATTGATTGTGCGGCCATGCCCCCCAGCTATCATCGCCTCCAACGCCTTGTTGAGCAAGATCAAGATTGAGGACAGTTATGTCGCGCCTGGGAAGCTCGAAGGGATGCTGGGCGGACTGCATATCATCGGTGGTATGGTGGAGCGCGTTGAGGCTAAGGATGGGTAGACCGCAAGCGAGTAATCCCACACCTTTGCGATTCGTCAAGGCAGCCCATCGCACATCAACCTTGTTGCCGCTTTCGCCTGGTTCCACATAGTCCCAATAGAATTGTTCGCGGATTCTGCGCGAGTATAACCCTACTTTGGCATCCTTGCGATCCCAGTAGGTCTCGTGGGGGCCCGGGCCGAGCCATTTAATGTGTTCGAAGCCCGCTGGCAAAATCATCTGCATGCCGATTCTAGGCAGCCTCGGAAGGTTCTTCTCACCCGGCAGCAACTTGCAGCTAACGATGATGTCACCGGAGCCGAGTACTTCGTAAAGCGTTTCCCAAGTGGCGTCGACAGTCGGCAGACGGTGGACTGCGCGGACAGCGACCTTGCGATGATCATCAAGGGTTCGCACGGTGAACTCCATGAGTTCCAGATTCTTGTGGGCTGTACGCCAAACACCCTGAGCGCGGGCCATATTGCGTCCACGGTCGTTGTCAGTAGGAGCGCGCCAGAAGTCGGGACGCAATGGCACTTCAACCAATTGGTGGCCTTTAAATCGCAGAGAGACCAGGGTGCCCGTTAGTTTATCGAACTGCGCCTCGAAGTGCTTTCCTGCAATTGCGGTCAGTTCGCTGGACTCTTGGAGCTTCAGGGACCAGGCGGAGGCTGCTAAAGCCACAGGCGGCAGAGAATCAGGCAACTGGAACTGATCCCAGGCCAACTCGTGACCTTTTTTGGCCCAGGCTTGCTGGTCCTTAAGATGAAAACTAACTTCGAGAAAGTACTGCTCGCCGGGAGCGGGTTGGAAGGGGCGAACTGGCACTTTCATACGAATCGCACCACCGGGGGGCACATCCGGAAAATCCAGACTACCTTCTTGCACTGTGCTTCCATCCGCAGTCAGCTTCCAGGAGCCAGTGGCGATACCCCTAAGGTTAGTGAACTGATAGTGATTCTTAATTTCCAGATTGCGGGCAACCGGGTCGATCAGCCGACAATGAATGTACTGATAAATGTGCTTGACCTCATGCAGTCCAGGGTGAGGCTCGCGGTCTGGACTGACCAGTCCATTACAGCAGAAGTTTTGATCACTGGGAGTTCCAAGAGGGCCGTAATCCCCGCCAAAAGCGTAAAAGAACTCGCGTTTGTCGCGGCCCTTTCCGGGTTTGACCTCGTCAAGCTTAGCCCAGAAAAGCAGGGCCGGATCGACGTTCCGGCTGGCGCAGGCAATCTCTTCATCAGAAAGCGCCCGATCGTAAATTCGCACTTCGCGGATCAGTCCCGCGACTTCGCGCCCGGCTTCTTGCGCGTTGCCACCAATCTCGACTTGGTAGGCAGTAGGAGTGGCCCGTCCTGAAAAAGACGTGGTGGCAACGCGTTGGCCGTCTAGGAAGAGGCGCAGCTCTGTTCCGGTAAAGGCTCCCGCCACGTGGTGCCATTGCCCGAGCCAATTAGCAGGCAGGTCAGCTGTTGCGGTAACCCACCCTCTGGAGCGGGTGGAATCAAACACAAAAAACTCGAGCGATCTGCCTCGAGCTACTTGCAGAGCCCATTGGGTGTCACCTTTTGAGATGAAGGAACTGTAACCGGAAGTGACGGTGGGTTTTACGATCACCTCGAGCGTCATGGGGCCGGTGATCTGGAGATGCGATGCGTCGGGCAGACGCACCGGAGTCGCCAGAACTCCGTCCACCAAATCGCCGCTGGGCACCTGCACAGAGAGCTTGTGATTACTATGATCCTGGATTATCCAACCTGGAGGCACAGTCTTTCTGAGGCCCTGATCGACCCAGTCCCAGACAAATCCGCCTTGAAGATACGGCTCCCCGTAGATCAAGTCCCAATACAGCCACATATTCCCGCTGCTGTTGCCCATAGCATGTGCGTACTCGCACATGATCAAAGGACGCGAGCGTTTCTCCTGTTCCGGGAGGCGAAATCCCCAGCCACCATTAAGCGCTTTACCGGAGGCATAATCGAGAAGATGGGATGGAGCAGGATACATCGGACAATAAATATCCGTGTTGGCATCAAATCCAGCGCGTTCATAATGCACTGGACGGCTTGGATCACGCCGCTTGATCCAATTGTAAGTGGCCACAAAATTCGTACCGTTGCCTGCCTCGTTGCCGAGGGACCAGATGACGATTGAAGGATGGTTCTTGTTACGTTCGACCATGCGAATGGTGCGGTTCATGTGGGCATCAACCCAAGAGGCGTCCTTGGCGAGGGACTTTTCGGCATACCCCATACCGTGGCTCTCAATATTCGCCTCGTCGATAAGGTAAATGCCGAAGCGGTCACAAAGATCATACCAAACTGGCTGGTTTGGATAATGGCAGCATCGCACAGCGTTGAAGTTGTTCTGTTTCATCAACTTGATGTCTTTTATCATCGACTCTGAATCAATAGCTTGGCCGAGGTCGGGATGGGTCTCGTGGCGGTTGGCACCTTTGAAGAGCACGCGTTTGCCATTTACGAGAAGGTCACCCTCTTTGATTTCAATCTTACGAAAGCCCACATTCGCGGGAATGACTTCCAAGGTCTTGCCAGCACTGTCTTTGAGACTCACAAAAAGTCGGTAGAGGTGCGGGTATTCGGCTGACCATTGAAGTGGATTAGGAACTGTCGTCGAAACGCGGGCATGCCCACCCCGACCATCCGGTTGAACCTCCATATTGATTGTGGGAGAGGCCACCCGCTCGCCGGAGGGTGAGTAGAGTGTAGTTTCGACCGTAACCTTGGCCGCAATCTCCCCCGCATTTTCAACCTCGACGGTCAAACCAAAAGTCCCGTCTCGATAATCAGCGTCCAGATCTGTGTGCACTTCAAAGTCACGGACGTGAAGATTGGGCGGAGACCAAAGGTAAACATCGCGGAAAATGCCACTCATGCGCCAGAAGTCTTGGTCCTCCAAATAAGAACCGTCGCACCATCGGAAATTCTCCACTGCAAGCAGGTTTTCTCCGGTTTTCAAGTAGCGCGTCACGTCGAACTCGACCGGCGTACGGCTGTCTTTGCCCATGCCCACTCTCTGGCCATTGATCCAGAGAATGAAGAAAGAATTGACCCCGTCGAAGGTAAGCAGGACGCGGCGACCGTCCCAAGATTTCGGCACACCGAAGGTCCGCCTGTACGAATTTACGGTGTTATTGGGGTCATCCTCCGGAACGAAGGGGGGCTGCCAAGGCTCGGGCCAAGGATATCGGATATTAACATAGATCGGAATGCCGTACCCATGCATTTCCACATTCGCTGGTACGGGGATCAGACTCCATTTTGAGTCATCGAAATCCAACCTCCAGAACCCGGGAACACGTCCAAGATGATTTGATGAGTAGTGATATTTCCACTGTCCGTTTAGAGAACGATAAAAGGGCGATTTGACTCGTTCGTCATTATTATGATGTTCGATTCTGCGGGCAATGGAGACGTCAGGACAAACAACCATGTTTGCGTGGGGTGGCAAGTTGTTGATACCGGTGAGCCTTTGGTTTTGCCAATCCTCCTGGGCTATCGAGTGACACGGCTGGAGGCACGCCAGAGCGGATATCAAGGCTGCAAAACCTAGCCAACGGTAATCGGTGTAGGCTGGAGCGAGAAGGGGAAACGAGTTTTGCGTCTTCATGATTCAGTCAAGCCAGTGGCAATTAAGAGCTTGGCGCCACCGTGCGCCGCACTTTTGCCGACTCAGCTGGTGTGATTGTGGCAAATCCGCAAAATATTTCCAATAGCATTACTTCAACGCCCCTTGGCGGGTGAGAGTCACTCTTGGCTCGCCGCTGCGATGAGTCAAGGCATTTGCTGCTGGACAGCCTCAAGCGGGCTTGGCAATGTTTTGGCGGCTCGACTGGAGGCCGAGAATCAACACCCCCAGCGACCTTTCCGAGGTCCGCACCCGTGTGCCGAGCAAGTTTAAAGCCATGCCACGTCACCCGAGTATAAACATCCGGGAAATGCAAGTAGACGACATTCCTGGTGTCGTTGAGTTAGGGAACACTTTATTTAGTGCGGAAAGATTTCCGACGCTGTACCGTTGCTGGGAAGAAGCAGAAGTGCTCCGTATATATACCGGATACAAAGAGACATGCCTGGTGGCCACGAGAGAGGATCGGGTGGTGGGTTTTGCCTTGGGTAGTGTGCTGCAAAAGCCAGGCAACCCTTGGCGCTACGGGTGGTTGGAATGGTTGGCAGTCAATCCGGCGTATAAACGCCGACGGGTGGCCCAACGTCTGGTGCGCCAATTACAGGAGCGCTTTGTTGAGGGAGAAATCCGTATGATGCTGGTGGATACTTCAGAAGTGAACAAGAATGCGTTGGCATTCTTCCGAAAATTTGGTTTCGGACAGGAAAAGCGGCACGTTTACCTGTCGCTGAACTTGGACAACCATCCAAAAGCATTAGAAAGAAGGTTCCTGGACGAGTGATATGTTTCAACTCCTGTTTCCCCAGTACGAGCGGCGCCGGTGGGTCTATCTACCCTTGGGAACGCTTGCCTTGGGGGAACAAAAAGTGGGGCAGGGCAATCCCCTGCTTGACCCTGGTTTTTGTCAGCGATGGGTGAAGCGGTTGCATCGACGCTATCGGGCCAGTTGTTCCTATGGCGGGTGGTTCGAGGACCGCTCGATTCTCTGGCAGGGGCATTACATGGAAACAGGGCGAACCTTCCATCTGGGAGTAGATTTTAATGTTCCAGAGAAGTCCAGAGTCTATAGCCCTGCAAATGCCCGCGTCGTGGAGGCTTGGCATGATGACGACACTGTGGGCGGTTGGGGGGGGCGTGTCATACTGGAGGTTAGGCTGCGTCTTTACCTGGTGCTGGCGCACTTGGGTAGAATTCGCATTGACACGGGAAACCAAGTTCGCGTAGGGCAATTCATCGGCAGTGTTGGTGGCCCGACCAATAATGGCAATTGGTTCCCGCACCTTCATGTCCAAATGGTGCGCGGTAATTATCAGCGAATCGATGGATACGGCGAGTTTTCTGTGCGCAACCAGCGGAAGTTCCCTGATCCATTCATGTTCTGGCCGCCCCAGCATCCCATTTTACGTGAGGAACGGAAGCTGAATCCAACTGCTCGCTCGCGCTGGAGTCGATGCTTACGCTTACGATTCTTACCGGCACGAGATTCGCGACATCACGGCTAAAGTGTGGCAACCCGAGTCTTCTGGAGGCAGATCAGTGCATTTCGACCGCGCAGGAACCCAGCCCCTTACGGTAGTAATTGAACTGGACATTCGGATGATCCGCTAATAAGGACATCGGCACCGCCGCGTCTGGAAGGTGCTTGGCGATCATCAGGCAGGTGAGTCGTTGCCCAAATGGGTTGTCATGGTTTCCAGCTTGCCAGATGGATACTTTTTCGGCCTTCCAGGTTTCCCGCGGGCCGACGGAGACGGCCTGCGTTGGAACGAGCGAAATATTTCCTCCGCCTGAAGTGCGGGCATTTTGAGCAACGGTCAAGGGATGAAGGTCGACGATTCTCGTGGCAAGCTTGCGGTATTCCTCAGGTTGGGGCGGACAGTCTTTGTAGCGCCCTGAGCGTTTGGGAGGATCATTGAAGGCCCAGTGTTTGACGTCGCCCTGTCCGCCCTGCATCACGGCGCAGCGAATGGCTCCGTCCCAGGTGGCTTGATAGGACGACGTGTCCTCTTTGGGAAAGTGCAGGTGATCGTCTGGCATAACCAACTGCTTGCGAATTAGGTTGAAGCAGAGTTGGCGATCCGCCCCCTCGAAGGACAACGGGTGATTCACAGGCGCGGCGACGCCATCGATGATCCACTCGTCCATGCCCCAGAAGTGGCCGGAGCGTATATCCAGATTAAGGTCATTGACGATACGCGCCACCAACCGCAATTGCTCTGTTGGGCCGATTGGTCCGCAGATACCTGCGGGGTTATCCGGGGTGGACTGCCTCCACGCGGAAATATATTCCAGGGCTTCCGCCAGGTAGAATTCCTCCAGCGAGTCGTACATCACCACCTTGAAGCCAGGGCGCGAAAGTCTGAGCATTTTTTCGGGAGTCAGCGCAGCGGCGTCGCGGATGAGTTCAGGTTCAAGAGTGGTATAGTCCCACCACGACGGGGCGATGGAGCTGATTTTACGCGACATGTTCAGAGTCCTTTCTTGAGGGTGCGTTCATAGGTGTGATTGACTAAGTAGTTCTTGCCCAGAGCTTCTTTCAAAGGATCCGATTGTGCGGCGCACAACCCGAGGTGAGAATGGCGGCGGAAGCCCTCGGCAAACTGGAATCTGCCTGACAAACGGCCGACTTCTCTGGCCATGCTTTCCATGGCCGAGAGAAAAGAGTCCATCCTCTGACTTTTGTCCAGCCAGTCTTGCTGGCTCTTGTGTGCAGCCAGTGCTGAGCGTTTGAGGACCTGGACCGAAGTGGTGTTAACGAAGGCGCCAGGAATGATTCGCCGCCGCAGGCCGTCGCACAACCCATGAGGCATGGAGTGGTATACCGTAACTTCTCCGTCAAACGCAGCTCGTGGCGGATTGGTCGAAAAATTGGGCATGCCGTGGGCGAAAGCCGCAGTGACTGCCAGGCGGCAAGCGTTCATGTGGTCCTCCATATAGTCCTGAGGCGAGTGAGTGAGCACAATCACCGGTCTTGCGTCACGCACCACCGCTGCGATTTTGCGGAGCAGCTTCGTGCTATAGACAATTTCCAAGTCGTCGGTGATTGAGGGGTGAAAATGGGCGCCAAGAATGCGGGCACCCTCGCGAGCCTCCGCAGCGCGGATTCTTCGGGTCGCTGCCGAACTATAGCGGGTAGTCCCGCAGTTGCCGCTGGCGATACTGAAATAGTGGGTTTCGTATCCTGCACGCCTTAGCAGGGCCAGAGTTCCTGCCATGTGAAACTCAATGTCGTCCGGATGGGCGGCAATGGCAATGGCTGATAGAGTGGACATATAAGACTCGCTATCAAGGCTCCCCGAGAAGCATCGATTCGTGGTGTAATTCCTTTTGCCGCAGTCGGGGCTTTACCCGGAGATCGTCAAGTAAGGAGTAAGCCACCGGGGTCACGATAAGTGTGAGAAAGAGGCATAAGGCCTGACCGCCAATTACCACAACGGCTACAGCACGGCGTTCCTCGGCTCCGGGGCCAGTTCCCAGGGCCAAAGGCAACATGCCAGCGACCAGGGTCAGGGTCGTCATTAGAATTGGGCGCAACCGCTCACGATTGCCTTGCAGAATCGCGGTGGTTCGATCCAGTCCAGCTGCGCGCAGCTTGTTCATGTGATCTATTTGAAGGATCGCGTTCTTCTTCACAACACCAAAGAGCACCAACAGGCCAAGGGCAGAGTAGAGGTTAAGGTTTTGGCCTGCCAGCAGCAGGGATAAAAAGGCAAAGGGCACTGACAACGGCAGTGAGAGCAAAATGGTAAACGGGTGTACAATGCTTTCAAACTGCGCGGCCAGAATGATGTACATAAGAATGACGGAAAATGCGAATGCGATCAGGAATTCACGAAACGTTGTTTCCAGTTCGCGTGCCCTGCCCGAAACCCGGGTCGAATAGCCGGTTGGCAACCCCATGCGCTCAACTTCGCTTCTAAGAGCCGCAATGCGGTCGGCTTGCGCAAAACCTTCATCGACCGACGCGCGCAAACTAACCTGACGTTGCCGATCCAAGCGATCGATGCGTGAGGGGGCCAGAGTGGATTCCAGACTGACCACATTATCAAGCCGAACCAAATCTCCGCTTTGCCTGGGGATGAACAGGCGCCCAATGATCTCCGGATCGTTTCGGTCTTCTTCACGAAGGCGAACTTGCACATCGTAATCCTCGTTCATGGACTCATCACGGAAGCGTGTGACTCGATCGTCACCACCGACCATGATTCGAAGCGCGTCGGCGATGTCTGTGGTGTTAACTCCGAGGTTTGCCGCACGATCACGATCGATCTGCACGCGAAGTTCCGGTTTGTCCAGTTTTAGTGTAGTGTCAGCGTCGAGCAGACCAAGCCTGGAAGCGTTGGTTCGAAGCGTCTCAGCATAACTGTAGAGCACAGCGAGGTCTGGCCCCAATAAAGCAAAATCGATATCCCAGTTCGGGCCGCCCCCGACAAACGTCTGGGGATTGCGGATGCCGATCCGGAGATCAGGGTGCCGTGGTAACCGTCGGCGAATCTCCTGTTGAACCTCCCGCTGGGAGAAATTGCCTTGGAAGGCCCTCCAGGGTGGCCATTGCAGCAATCGTTTCCAGCGAAAAGTGCGGTTCTCATGCGGTTCCAGGCGAACAAAGAAATTGGCGCTGTTTACGCCACCGATAAAACCGCCGCCAGCCGAGGTCAGAACGGAGTCAATTCCCGGAACCCGACGCAGTTGGTCCTCAATCTGCAAGGAGAGGTCGTTTATGGCAGGGAGGCTTGTGCCTTCGGCGGTTGTCACGCGGACATCAAACTCGCCTTCATCCACATTTGACGGCAGAAACTCCTGTTTGACCATTCGGTAAAGTGGAAGAGATGAGCCCATCACGGCGAGGGCAAGGATGGCGATCAACAATCTCCTGGCCATGGCCCAGGACAGCGCACGCGTGTAAAAACGGTCGATAAGAGCATAGAACCCTCGGCGCGAACGGGGTTGTGCATGTGAAGGTTCTGCCTCCCCGCAGTCGAGCTTTAGCAGACGGGCACTCATCATCGGGGTGAGGGTGAACGACACAATAAGACTAACCAGGACCGCAACGGCCGCCGTGATTCCGAACTGGTACAAGAAGCGTCCCGAAATGCTCGACATAAAGGAGACGGGTACGAAGATCACCACCAGACTAAGGGTTGTGGCCATGACCGGCATGGCGATTTCCGCGGTTGCGGCCCGAGCCGCCTCGAAGGGGCGCATCTTTTTTTCTTCCAAGAACCGAAAGATATTCTCCAGGACGACGATCGCGTCATCAATCACAATGCCAACCATGAGCACCAGCGCAAGCATCGTGACGTTATTCAGCGTAAAATCTAAAGCCTTCATCATACCAAAGGCCGAGATGACAGACGTAGGAATAGCGACAGCAGCTATGACCATCGCGCGCCAATTGCGCATGAAGAGGAACACTGCCAGGCTGGCCAGAATACTGCCGAGGATCAGGTGTGTCTTGATTTCATGCAGGGCTTCGTAGATATAACGGGATTGGTCGCGCGTGATAGTCAGTCTGACGTCCACAGGCAGCAAAGGTTCGATTTCTTTGAGCTTCCTCTTCACCCCCTCAATTACGCTGACGGTGTTTGCTCCGGATTGACGCAGAACATTCAGCGTTACTGAAGATTCGCCGTCCAGGCGCGAGACGGATCTTTGCTCTTTGGTGCCGTCCTCCGCCCAACCGATGTCTCGCACTCGGATTGGATAACCATCACGAGTGGCAATCACCAGGTCATTAAATTGCAAGGCGTTGGTCAGTCGTCCCATGGTTCGGAGCGTCTGCTCGCGTATCTGACCTGTTATGTAGCCGCCCGGGATATTGGCGTTTTGTCGAGCCACTGCGTCTCGAACATCAGTTATGGGGATTTGATAGGCAGCAAGGCGATCTGCGTCGATCCATACATTAACTGCCCGCTGAAGGTCGCCGATGATATCCACTTGGCCGATGCCTGAGGACCGCTCAATCTGTTCCTTAACGATTTTGTCTGCGATTTCGGAAAGTTCGCGCAGTGACCGACTTCCCGAGAGCGCCAGCGACATGATTGGAAACTGGTCTGTATCAGACTTCGATATGGTTGGCGCATCGATATCGCGCGGCAGATCCCTAATGACTGTTGCAATGCGATCTCGTACATCTTGGGTCGCTGGATCGATTTCGCGGCTTAGTTCAAACGTAACGACGATAAAACTTGAGCCTGAGCCATTAATTGATCGGAGCTCGCGAATTCCCTCGATAGTATTCAAGGTTTCTTCGATTGGCTGTGCAACTTGCGACTCCATCTCCTCAGGCGCTGCTCCTGGCAATCGCGCACTCACTCGCACGGTTGGCAGATCGATGGAAGGGAATCGATCCACATCCAAATTGAAGTAGCCCGCCACGCCGACAACCACCAGGCTCAGAATGATCATCGACGCGAAAACCGGGCGGCGAATGCAAATAGCTGCTAGTTTTTCCATCGAGTTACCCCGTCAGGAGCGTTGAGGTGCGGGAGGGTTGACTTGATCCTGGACAGGCTGCCCGGTTTGCAGGCCGGCGGGCGTAAGAATCACTGATTCCCCAGCTTCAAGCCCCCGAAGTATCTCGATGTTGGCGGCGTCACGCCGACCGGTGATCACAGCACGTTCCACGGCCCGGCCATCTTTTGCCGTGAAGACCTTCTCCAGACCGGCAAAAACAATCACCGCAGAATCCGGAACGGTGAGAGTTTCCGCGCTGGGATCAAAAACGATGCCGGCGCGGGCAAATAGGCCCGGGCGCAGGTTTCCTTGGGCGGGAATATCAGCCTCGACCAGGAGGGTGCGCGTTCTTTCTACCAGGGCGGGACTAATGCGAGCGATAGACCCCGCGTAGTCGTTGGTGTCACCCTCAACCCGCAGGTGAACCGTCTGTCCAAGGCGAATCAGAGCAGCAGAACGTTCAGGGACATCGAGCTTAAGGCGCAATGGATCTGTTTGCACGAGTTGAAGAACCGGGGTTCCGGGGGACAAGTATTCACCAATGCCAGCGGTGCGATCTTGGACCACGCCGTTGAAAGGTGCCCGAATGGTGGCATCGGCAAGTTGCTTCGCAGCGAGCTCGAACGCGGCACGAAATCCCCCCAAAGAAGCGAGGCGGGTACGAGCCTCCTCGCGGGCTGTCTCATGCCTCGTAACCGCAACAGCGTACGTCGCCTCTGCAGTGTCCAACTCCGATTGCGAAGCTATTCCAGCACGCTGCAAATCTCGAATCCGTTGGCGGCTTTTCGTCGCCTCATCTAAAACGGCTTGGGCCTGACGAACAGCCGTAACCTCATCGAGTTGCACAATGTCTTGATTCCCCTCAGACGGAAGGCCCAACATTGCGCGAGCCTGCGCCAAGTTCGCGGCCGCCTGAGCCAGTCTCAATTCATAATCGCGCGGTTCGATGGTAGCCAGCACATCGCCTTTCCGGACATTGCTGCCAATGTCGACCGTCACTGTCTCCAGTCGTCCGGCAACTTTAGCGCTCAACACGACTCGCTCCTGAGCCGCCAAGGTGCCGGTTACTTGAAGAATCTGAGGCCAAACCCGAATTTGCGCCGGTTCGAATTGGACAAGACGCGGCGGTTGATCAACGGGTCGTTTTGAGTCAGGCGCCGATTGACGGTTGCATCCGGTCAACATGGTGCCCAGAAAAACCGCCATCAGCGCCATGCACACAAGTCCAAACTTCATAAAGAGACTTTTAGTTTGCCTGAAAATAGCGGAGCAGGCAATTACCGTCACAGAAAATGTGTTGAGAAATGTTGTCGGTTCGATTCCAGTTCCCACTTGAACTTCTAAGGGGTGGTACCTATGTTCGCCTTATGAAGAAGATCTGCGTCCTTCTGATGTTGGCAACCTGTTGGGTGGCGAAGGTGTCCGGGCAGGATGCGGCCACTGAGGAACGATTGAACCGCTTGAGTGGTCAGATAGAAGATCTCATCGCCTCGCAGAGAGCCCAGGCGAAACAGTTGGGGGATATTTCCCGGGAGTTGCAGCAACTTCGCGACGCGATCGACAAGCCGAATACCAGCTATGCAACGGTTGCAGATTTGAATCGTCTGGCCGAAACCATCAAAGATGTGGATCGAAAACGCATCGCGGATGCGGAAACCGTTCAAGTTGAATTGAAAAAGCTGGCCAAAATTCTCACCGCACCGGCCACGAGAAGTCAGCCGGTTACTGCCGAGAAAGAAAGCCCCAAGTCCAGTCTACCCGAGCGGTATATGCGCCACACCGTTGCCAAGGGCGAGACTCTTTCCAGCATTGTCGCAGCCTTTCGCGAACAAAACGTGCGGGTTACCGTCGACCAAGTGTTGAAGGCCAATCCAGGGCTGAAACCCGAGCGGCTCGGAGTAGGCCAGGAAATAATAATTCCGGCCCCGTAAACGCTGGCGCTCTCACTGGCGCGTTGCCAGGAATAGGAATAGTATCAACGCGAAGACGATCCGGTACCACCCGAAGATAGTGAAAGTGTGGCTCTGGACGTAGCGAAGGAGCCAGCGAACCACGACAAAAGAAACTGCCGCGGCCACTACGAAGCCGAGTGCGAGCATGGCCCAGTCTTCCGTTGAACCATCGGGTTCTTGCAGTTCCTTGAAAATCCTCCATGCGCTCGCCGCAAGCATGGTGGGAATGCCGACCAGAAAGGTGAACTCTGTGGCCGCGGGACGCGTGAGGCCGAGGAGGAGCGCTATGAGAATAGTGCTGCCGGAACGCGATGTGCCTGGGAAAACAGCAGCTACCAATTGGGCCAGTCCGACAGCAACAGCAACCCTCCAGGTTATGTCGTGATGCAGAGGTCTGCCTTTGAGCTTGTGTTCCACGAATATAAACAGCATGCCGCCAACGAGGAGCGCAATGGCGACTGGAAGGATGGTTTCGGGAAGGGCAAAACCGAATGCCGTGAGCACCACCCCCCCGGCAGCGGTGATCAAGAACGCCAGGAGGATTTTTAGCAGGTAGTCTTGCGTAGCTGGCTCGCGCCAATGAAGTAAGAACTGGCGTATGCGTTCGGGAAACAGAGGGATCACGGCCAGCACAGCGCCAGCTTGAATTACAATGTTGAACAAATCTGACTGGCGTGGGAGCCAATGTTGCGCCAATAACAGGTGGCCGGTGGAAGAGATCGGGAGAAACTCCGTGATTCCTTCAACAACACCCAGCAAAACAATCGAGAGCCAAATCGGCATGGCAGGTAAAGACGAAAAAACTCTTGCGGAAGCAAGTTCCTTCAGAATTCTGGCCCAGCATAGACGCGCTGAGCGACGTTTACGTCGTCAGTCGTTTGCAGGTTTTCGACGCTCGCCGAACAAAGCTGTGCCGATACGAACTATGGTGGATCCCTCTTCGATCGCCACCTCGAAATCGCCAGTCATTCCCATGCTAAGGTGCGGCAAGGGCGCTCCCAGGATTTGCTCGCACTCGTCTTTGAGTCTCCTGAGCCTTCGAAACGCGGGACGAACTTTTTCGGGCACCGGAGACCATGGCGGAATGGTCATCAGTCCGTGGACCTCGAGCCGGGGCAGTCGGTTGATCTCGGCAAATTCACTTAGCAATCTGTCCGGTGGATACCCAAACTTGCTAGCCTCCCCGACAATGTTCACTTCCAGCAAGATAGGAATCGTTTTGGCTGCCTGTTCAGCCCGTCTATTAATATCCTGCGCCAGGGAGAGGCTGTCCACCCCTTCAATTACCTCAAACAGGCGGAGGGCGTCGCGCACCTTATTGGATTGAAGATGCCCGATCATATGCCAGCGAAGCCGTCCAGGGCATAGCGGAATCTTGGCCTTTGCCTCCTGAACCTTGTTCTCACCAAAGAGAGTCAAGCCAAGCCGTGCCGCTTCCTGGACGACCTCGGGTCCCTGTCCCTTGGTCACCGCCAGGAGGGTTACGCTGGACGGGTCTCGGCCTGCCCGGCTTGCTGCTTCGGCTATGCGCTTTTGAACGGTTTTAAGATTCTCTGCCAGGTCCATGTTCAGAGCCTAGCCTGGAGATTCTCCGGTGAACAGTCGATACTCCACCTTTTCCCAGTTCCGCATTTAATATAGGCTTAGTTTACTATGGCAATTCAATACAGGCTTTAGACTGACACGCAACTTGATGAGCCCCTGTCTAATTGTTACTCCCGGTCGGTGCCGTTTCTTACGTACGGAGTTAGGGACGGCGGTGGCCAGGAACCATGGTCTTGAGATTTCGTTCGGCAAAAGCATTGTGACCTTTTGATTAGGAGCATACAATTTGGACTGATGCGCTATTGGCTAGTTAAACAAGAACCTGAAGCCTTCTCATGGACGACATTCGTGGCGGAAGGGTGCACAGCCTGGACTGGCGTTCGAAGTTTTCAAGCCCGTAATCATTTGCGGTCGATGGAAAAAAACGACCTCGTGTTGTTTTACCACAGTGTTACGGACAAGTGTGTTGTGGGTTTGGCCTGCGTGGAAAACGCAGCTTATCCCGACCCTACAGCAGACGACGGAGATTGGTCCTGCGTAGACATTGTCCCGGTTAGGGCTTTTCCCAAGCATGTCTCACTGGATCAAATCAAAAGGGACCCTCTGCTCAAGGAATTGCCACTGGTGCGGCAGGCCCGTTTGTCAGTGATGCCCATCGAGGGCACGCAATTTGCGCGAATCTGTAAGTTAGGGCAGGTGGATCTGTGATGATGCCGAACCGCGCTGTCATATTTGATATGGACGGTGTGATAGTGGATAGCGAGTCACGCCACGAGCAGGCCTTTCGGGACACCGTCTCAGCTATTGGCTTCGGGGAGAAGCATGACATTGATTTTCAGGAATATGTAGGCCGTTCAGACCGGGAACTCTGGGAGGCATTTTTCACGGCGCACAGCCCCGGACACTCGATGATGGAATTGCTCGAGATGAAGACACAGCGGGTTATCGACATCCTCCGTCGTGATCGGCCCGTTTTCGACGGACTTTCACAGTTGGTCTCCAGGTTGTCGTCACATTATCGGCTGGGGTTGGCATCAGGCTCCGAGCGTCCCATCGTCGAGACAGTCCTGGATCTTGACGATCTGAGGCGGTTCTTCTCCGCAACGGTGACCTGCGGCGACGTTCAACGGGGCAAGCCAGATCCTGAGATCTTCCTCCGAGCTGCTGGACTGCTCGAGGTTAAACCGGCCAACTGCTGGGTGATCGAGGATTCTAAACCTGGTATTGCTGCCGGGTTGGCCGCAGGCATGCGAGTGATTGCCATTGCGAACACCCATCCGGCGGCGGAGTTGATACAGGCACACCACGTGGTACGCACATACGAGGAGATTTCACGCTTGCTTCTGCCGAACATACCTTGTTGACGCACTCCTCTGGCTTTCAAAGGATCATCCATGCAAAAAAGTGATCGAATTCGAGCTTTCATTGAGCGACAAATGCCTATGACGCTGGAGTTCCTGCGCTCGATGGTGGCGATAAATAGTTACACCGCCAACCCGACGGGAGTGAACCAACTGGCTCGCCTCACTGCCGCTCAGTTTGAAGCCCTAGGATTCACTGCGGAATTCATCCCTTCGGCAAATCCGGCTTACGGTAACCACTTGGTCATGACCCGCCTTGGTCGGTCGAATCGCAGTATTGGTTTAGTCTCGCATCTCGACACAGTTTTTCCTCCAGAGGAGGAGTTAAGTAATGCCTTTCATTGGCAGATCGAAGGGGACCGCATCTACGGCCCCGGTACTAATGATATCAAGGGCGGCACTGCGATGATGTGGCTTGTTTTGACAACCTTGTGCGCTGAGGAACCGGAGGTTCTCGACAGCGTGACCTGGAAACTGATGTGGAACTCCTCGGAAGAGTGTTTCTCTCCGGATTTCGGGGACGTGTGCCGCAGGCATCTGGACTCGAGGACGATGGCAGCTCTCGTGTTCGAATCGGAAGACCGTTGTGGAAGTGACAGCCTTCTGGTGGTAGCTCGCAAGGGGCGGGCCACGTGGAGAGTCGCTGTCAAAGGGCGAGGGGCACACGCAGGGGGCAAACACGAACATGGAGCGAACGCGATTGTACAGGCAGGAGACCTAGTAGAGCGTATCGCAGGACTCACTGATTACGCCCGGATGCTGACTTTTAATGTAGCTACAATTTCTGGTGGTACCGTGCTTAATCGCGTTCCCCACGAGACGGTCATTGAGGGTGAGTTCCGGACGTTCGACCCGGAAATCTACAACAAGGCCAAATCAGATTTGCTGGCGCTAACGGGTTCAGGGATTGTTCGGAGTGCCACGGACGGTTACCCCTGCCAGGTCCAGGCATGTGTTTTAACCGAGAGTCGCCCCTGGCCGAGGAACGCTCAGACAGATCGGTTGTTCTCCATTTGGAAGGCGGCATCGGAGGAGCTTGGCATGGTTGTGGATAGCCAGGAACGGGGTGGTCTGAGTGATGGCAACTTACTTTGGGACTCAGTACCCACTCTGGATGGGTTGGGCCCTTGGGGCGATCATGGTCATTGCTCTGAGCGGAGTGCGGATGGTACGAAATTGCCTGAATACGTCGAAATCTCCTCATTTGTTCCGAAAGCTTTACTCAACACAGTCGCTATCCTGAAGTTGACAACTGCGCAGTGATTTTGTCCGGTCGATTGTTTTTGTGGACGAGCGAGTGCCAACGGCCAGTAATAAGCCACCGGAAGGGGAGTCGTTCCCGGAAGGGCTGCACCACGCCTATTGGTTTTCAGCGTTCAACGCTTTTTCTTATCAGATCGTTCTAAGCAGTCCCATGGTGCTTTATGCCCGGAGCCTTGGGGCCAGCGCCACGTTGCTCGGCCTTATCGCTGGGATGATGCCATTGCTCGTCATTTTCCAGATTCCCGCCGCCAGCCACATCCCGCGACTCGGTTTCAGAGGTTTCGTGTATGCGGGATGGGGTACACGAGTGTTGTTTATCTTCGCCATGGCTGTGATTCCGCTTACGGGTCCGATCCTGGATCAGAATAACCGACTGGGGCTACTATTGGCGCTGCTGTTTGGGTTCAATCTATCCAGGGGGATATCGAGTTGCGCCTGGCTTCCATGGATTACCGCTCTCATACCCTCGACTTTGCGAGGGAAATACCTGGCTCGAGATGCGGCGGTCCAAAATCTGGCCAGCTTTGCAACCTTTTTAATTGCAGCTGCTTGCCTCGCCAGCAGGCCCGGAACATGGCAGTTTTCAGGACTCTTTCTTTTTAGTGCCGTCACGGGCGCTATAAGCCTCGGCTTCTTGAAGCGAATGCCTGATGCACCGATACCGGAGGAGATCCAGGGGGGAAAAGCAAGAGTTCCTTGGCTTGCCATGGCACGATATGCGCCCTTTAAGAAGCTCCTCGTTACCCTGTCCTGTTGGTCTATTGCCTATGGCGGCATTGCTGCGTTCACGGTGGCGTTTCTGAAGTCCGAGGTTGGCATGAGTGAGGGACGTATTCTGGCGGTGACATCAGCGTCATTTCTAGGTGGGTTGAGCAGTCTCTGGTTTCTCGGCTCACGATTGGACCGATTGGGAAGCAAGCCCGTGCTCGCGGTTTGCTTTATTGCTTGGGCGTGGGTTATGGCCGGCTGGGTGGGAATTTCTGGGGGGGCCGTATCCGCGAGCGTGCCCTTGGTACTACTGCTCCAGTTATTGATGGGCCTGCTTGCGGCGATCGTGCAGATGGCTAATACCCGGCTAGCTATGGCCGTCATACCGGTAATGGGGCGCAATCACTTCTTTGCGATTTACTCGGTGGTCGGGAATGTGACGCTTGGAATGGCCCCGATCGGGTGGGGTATGGTAATCGACCTTCTTGGTCCCAGTAGTCGGCCATTTGCCGGACTCTCTTGGACTCGGTTCGCTGTGTTCTTCGCCGGCGCAGGGATGGTCTTTTTATTTGCGTTTTTTCTATCTCGCCGATTGTCCGAGCCCAAGGCCGCGAGCATGGAGGCGTTGCTCCGGGACATCTTGCTCCAATCTCCGCTGCGCTTTTGGTTGCGGTTCTGGCCGCGGGGTTAAACCATCACCGCAGGCGAGGATGGGCTCATTGGCGCTACAGGGGTGGTACGGATAGCTGCCTCGGCGATTATACGGGCGACTTCGGCATGACTAAGCAGGTCGGTGTTTACAACCATATGGTAGAGCAGGGGATCATCGATTTCCTTTTCGAAGTACTTTTTTAAGAAGCGCTTTCTACCTAAATCACCTTCCCTGACAAGTGCTTGTGCGGTCTTATAATCGAGTTTGTAATAGTCCTGGAGATGTGCAAGGCGCTTCTCGACTGACCCCACAAGTCGTACGTGGAATGCATACGGTAGTTTGTTGGTGATGATGTTGGCCCCACGCCCAATCAGAATCACATTTCCCAATTCCGCTAAGTGGAGAATTGTCTCAGCTGTTTTGTGGACCAAAGTCCAGGAGGATGGGTGAAGGCCGAACAACTCGTCCATCGTGTCTGAGATCTCCGAAATCCTATCTTCAGGCATGAAGCGAGCGACTCGCCCCGGGAGCTTATGATCTTCCAATACTTTCTCCACGAGGTTACGGTCAAACACGGTATAAGGACGACCTTCGACCGGGTATTTCGCCTGCAAATACTCCGCCAACCACTCAGCCACTGCGTGCGCTCCAGATCCGGCCTGACGCGAAATGGTGATGACAAGGCGAGAAGTCTCGCGAATGCCACCTGAGGTTGCAGTGGAGGGTGTTTGGAGTTGGCAGTTGATGAACGTAAGGCAGCGGGAAAGTGAATTTCCAGGGTTCATAAGAAAACCTCCACCTTGTGGCTCAGACTTGGGCTAAGAAACGATTTCATAGACAACACACAATCATTGCCAAAACTGATCTACGTATTAACTTAGCTCCCGAGAATCTCCAATTCAACGGGTTTCGACGGTTTGGCCAAGATTTGAGCGTTGTTTATAGAGTATATAAGAATATTGGAGATCGAAACTTTTTTGTTTTTCCGGTGCGCACGTTGCCTTGGATCAGACAGTTGTGTAAGTACTGCAGCGTTTGGCGGCACGCCGGACAGAGTACGTCAATTCGCGCGCTTGATTTTTGCCGGCTTCAAGGCACAATACTTTCTCTTTTATCGGGAGAGGCTCTCCGCAGCTCGACTTACGAATGTCGTGTTAGTGCCGTCCTCCGAAAATTTTTACAAACATGCAGCATATAAGAAATATAGCGATCATCGCACACGTTGATCATGGCAAGACAACTTTGGTGGATTGTCTTCTGAAACAATCTGGCACTTTCCGCGCCAACCAGGCAATCGCCTCGGAAGAGCGGATTATGGATTCGATGGATCTGGAGCGCGAAAAAGGCATCACCATCCGGGCCAAGAATGCTGCATTCCGCTACAAAGACTACCACATCAACATCGTGGATACGCCGGGACACGCTGATTTTGGCGGTGAAGTCGAGCGTATTATGAACATGATCGACGGGGTGCTTTTGGTGGTGGATGCGGCCGATGGTCCTCAGGCCCAGACCCGGTTTGTCCTGCGCAAGGCGCTGGAAGCGGGGGCCAAGCCCATCGTGGTGATCAATAAAATCGACCGCGAAAACGCCAATCCACACAAGGTTCTCGACTTGGTTTGGGACCTGTTCGGGTCATTACACGCGACGGACGAGCAGATGGATTTCCCAGTGATTTACGCAAGTGCGAAAGATGGCTACGCGAAAGTCGACATGAACCACGTTACCGGCACGATGGAGCCTTTATTTGAAGCAATTATAAAACACATACCTCCCCCTCGTGCGGCGGCTGGTGAGGGCTTTCAATTGCTTGTGGCAAATCTGGATTACTCTGACTACTTGGGGCGAATCGCATTCGGTAAGATTCACGCCGGCAAGGTCAAGGTGGGAGATCAAGCCATCTGCATCCATGGTGATGGGCGGAAGACGCAGGCGAAGGTCACCGCAATTTTCAACTTTGAAGGTCTAAAGCGTATAGAAATTGAGGAGGCCCACGCCGGCGACGTGGTTGGCATCACCGGGTTCGAGGATGTGTTCATTGGGGAAACCATCACGGATTCCGAGACGAGGCCCGCATTGCCTTTCGTGCCGATCGACCCGCCGACAATCCAGATGCAGTTCGCGGTCAACGATGGCCCCTTGGCCGGCACGGATGGGAAGTTGGTAACAGCCCGGCACATATGGGAGCGCCTGGTCAAGGAAATCAGAACCAATGTGGCTTTGAGGATCGAGCAGACCGAGGCTCCGAACATTTTTAACGTTGCGGGTCGAGGCGAGATGCAGATCGCCATTTTGGTGGAGCAGATGCGGCGTGAAGGTCATGAGGTGTTGGTATCTCGGCCGGAGGTTATTTACCAAAGAGACGCATCTGGCGCCGTGTTTGAGCCGATTGAAAAACTGTTCGTCGAAATCCCCAAAGAAGCCATGGGGCCCGTGCTGGAAAACCTGTCTAACCGCAAAGCAGACATCACAAACATGCATCATCATGGCGATCAAGTCAGTCTTGAGGCCTTGATTCCTATGCGAGGCTTGATCGGGTTCGAAACCGACCTAGTGAACCAGACTCGCGGGATTGGCGTGATGAGTCATCTCTTTCACGAGTATGGTCCCGACCGCGGTGAGATCATCTCGCGAAAAAACGGATCCTTGGTCAGCATGGAGGATGGCGAGGCGACAGCCTACGCATTGAACATGATCCAGGAGCGAGGCCGATTAATGGTGGAGCCCGCAGATAAGATATATAGGGGAATGATTGTCGGAGAAAACGCCCGGGAAAACGACATTCCGGTGAACCCCTGCAAGAGCAAGCACTTGACAAACATGCGATCGCAGGGAGACGGGAAGGGCATTCAGTTGGAACCCCCGTTGAAGCTTTCGTTGGAACGTGCCTTGGAGTATATCGGCCCTGATGAGTACGTGGAGGCCACGCCGAACCATTTGCGACTTCGGAAGAAAATCCTTAATGAGAATCAACGCAAGCGCACAGCACAGAATCGCACAATCCGCGCCGAAGCAGCCTGATTAACTGAGGTGCTAAGGCGAAAGCCGAGCCCACGCGAACGTGCCGGAACGCCATTCCCCGACCGAGCGACAGGCAACTCGCTTTAGTCTCTGTGCTTCGCATGCGGCAACTACGGTATCAAATTCTCTGCGCAGGATCCCCGCGAGCACCAAAACGCCGTCCGGAGCAACCTGTGCTGAAATCAAATCGATTTTGGCGATTAGAAGATCGCTTATCAGGTTGGCGCACACCAGTGAGTAGCGTCTACCGGGGCTCAGGGAGAGTTGCCGGACATCGCCAAGGACAGGCCGCACGACCCGGGAGAGCTTGTTTGCCTGCGCGTTCGCGCGGGCGCAACGAATCGCGTCAGGATCAAAATCGAAAGCGACAACCGGACCATAGCCCAACCGTGCCGCAGCGAGTGCCAAAATCCCTGAGCCCGTACCGATGTCCAAGAAGGACTGAGAAGAACCAAGGGCACGGCGCCGGACGATTTGCTCAAGGCAAAACGCCGTAGTGGGATGTTGGCCAGTGCCGAAACTCAACCCTGGGTTGAGGACAAGCATCGTTTGGCCTGGTTTGGGCCGACGTCGAATCCATGGGGGGCTGATCAGCAGCTTGGAGCCAATCTCGAGGACCTTGAAGTGGCGTTTCCAGGATTCAGCCCAATCCTCATCGCGCACGCGAGAGACGGAGATCCTGGCACGCAAGAGTTTTGCTGCTCTGCCCGCCCGCGTCTGAATGCTGGTCTTGAGATCCTGCAAAGCCGCCGCGGTGATTTGCCGCCGATCCGGAAGCCAGACGCTAACCCGGGTGCGGGCGGTCTCGATGTGAGTGTACGAAGCAACCCCTTGTTTAAAGAACTCCGATAAAACCATCGTAACCGGTGCTTCTCCTTCTGGTGAAGTATCGACTGAAACGCGCCACAAATTCCTTGCTTTCATCGTGGCAGGTCACGCCAGGGTGTGAAATTCAAGAGTTGTAACTCAGCGGCATGCGGCCACGCAGCCACGCGGGTTACGCTTGCATACTCCACTTGAAACGCCGCGAGGCGAGGCAGAGGCCAATGGAGCAGTATTGAAAGCATTGAGCGGATTACCCCGCCGTGGCAAAAAAGCGCAACCTGCCTGCCATGATGTTGCTCAATCACTCGACGAAGCGCCGGTTCCACACGGGCACGCAATTTTTGCGCGGACTCCGCACCAACGATGGTGGCTTTTTCCAATTCCTCGAGCCAAGCGAAGGCACTGATGCCAAACCTCTCATGCACCTCAGCCCACTTCAAACCCGTCCATTGTCCAAAATCCACCTCCCTGAATTCTGGAACGGTAAAGGATTTCGCGGGCTTGCTGGCCACGAAGGGAGCCAGGGTCTGCTGCACACGTTTCATTGGACTTGCGTAGACCGCGTCAATCTGATGAACTTTGAGATAATGGGCGAGGCAGGCTGCCTGCTCCTGGCCCGTCGGCGAGAGATTCATATCGATCCTGCCGCCAAAGACCCCTTGATAAGCAGCCTCCACCTCCGCGTGCCGGATGAGCCACAATCGAGTCGGGGATGGGGTGGAGGTCGGGGCGGTTGAGGACGATGCTTCCTTCATGATCTAACTCGGGAACTCAATCACTCAATGCTGTTTGTTGAGCAATTAGCAGCCGGCTAATGCCCTGTCTCCCTACCGTCAGCATTTGCGTTAATTCCGCGTCGGAAAAAGTGGCTTCCTCCCCACTGGCTTGCAGTTCAATGAAGTGCCCCTCGGAATTCATGACAAGGTTAAGATCTACTGAGGCGGCGGCGTCCTCTGTATAACACAAATCCAGAAGTACTCGACGGTTTACAACGCCAACGCTTACCGCCGTAACCGCGTGCAATACAGGGCTGCAAGGCAGTTTACCCTCTGCAAGAAGCCGCCCCATCGCCAAATAGAGAGCCACATAGGAACCCGTTATGGCAGCGGTACGAGTGCCTCCGTCGGCCTGCAGTACATCGCAGTCTACCCAGAGGGTCCGCGATCCCAGTTTTTCAAGGTCAACCGCTGCACGCATGGCGCGGCCGATCAGGCGTTGGATTTCCTGGGATCGCCCGTCGATCTTGCCCCTCGATATATCCCGAGTCTTCCGCTGAAGAGTGGAGTAGGGAAGCATCGAATACTCCGAACTGATCCATCCGCCAGTGACGCCCTGTTCCTTCATCCATCGAGGCACGCTCTCCTCTACGGTAACACCACAAATCACCCGGGTATTCCCCCATTCGACCAAGGTGGAGCCAGTGGCGTTTGGTGCGATGTGGTTCAGGAACCGAATTGGACGCAATTCATCATCACGCCTATTATCCGCGCGTAGTATTGCGTTGGGTGTTGTTTCGAGTTGGCCCATAAGCAAAGTAAGGTTATTAGAGTTGCCTAAAACGAGCAATGCAGAAGGATTTCGTTCAGGGCGTGGCTCTCGCTAGGGAGGAACACTCCCTTTCTATCTTGATCGAATTTCCAGCGACTCAAAGAGTGCCTCAAGGCTGTTCAGCGAGCCGTCCGTGCGGGGATTGAGTATCTGTCGCAGGTAGTGAATAGCATCGTTTTGGGATTTTACGGAACGGGGAAGAGTTGCCGCGCTGGCATTTGCATGCCCCCCTCCCTGCAGGCGTTCTGCTACCTTCAAGGCTTCCCCATTTCGACTGCGAATGCTAGCAATCATGACACCGTTTGCGCGACGAAACAACGTGATGAGCACGGGATAGGGCGTGGACCCTTCTTCCAATAGCCGGTGTATGATGAGGTTATTGTTACCCACGACGGTGTCCACGAACCCGATGGTTGGGCCCAATTGCACAACGTTGGACTTGCTCCAGGCAAAACCGAGTGGGTTCTCCACTCGGCGTTTAACCGCCATGACTTCCAATAATGGGTGGTCCAGGAGTTTCTCTATTTGGCCATTCAGCAAAGCGTGTAAGTTCCAGAATTGATAAGTCTTGACCAAGTTTGCGTAGTCACCTGCCAATTCAAAGTCCGGGTCGTCTTCGATAAACAGGTCTGCAACGTTATTCAACTGCACCAACCGATCGAGGGCAGGAGACCCGATCCCATGTCGGCAACAGAGCTCGTAGCAGAGCAATCCCGCTGATTTGGTTACGTCGTGAATAAGCTGTGCCTGTTTGGGAACAGTCTCAGTGACGTGGTGATCAATGATGAGCCAGTTAGGTTTATCCAAACGAGGTTCAAATGCCAAATCGGTGACCCAAGCGGCCTTTTCGCGCACATCACGCTGGCGCCAATAATTGTAGTTGCAGGCCTCCATACGGACATCGTCCTGAAACAAGGCCTTGGCTAAACGCTGTAATAAGACGCCCGCAATAAGGCCGTCAAGGTCGCTCTCGTGTGTGAGGATCACTTCAGGTCTTGGCAAACAATCCATCATCGGGACCAGAATAGCCGAGCTTGAGTTCTCTGACCAGTCTCAGTTACCAACTGTCTCAGTTACCAACGGTCCCTAGGGTTAGCAGAGTTTCACGGTTTAGGGTTTTCTTGATCGCATCGGCGGGGCAGGAAATCCGAGGAAAAGCAACCGGCATTCTGCTCGCATTGGGTCTTGCCAAATCTGCACATCACGCTTGAATAAGGGCATGAATCAACCTCAAGTTCAAAACAACTATCCCAAACTGCACAACGCCATGTGGCCCGGACTAGTGGGCAAAGGCAGCCCAGGTGCGGAACCTTTCATCGACCTCGACACCATGCTGAATTTGACTGCCGAGGCCGAGATTGACGGGGTCCGCTTTGATGGAGTGGATTTGTTCATTTCTGATCCTCACGTATCTGTGGACCTTGATGATGACGGCATCAAGCGTCTGGCTGAAAAAATCACGGGAAAAGGTTTTGTGGTGGGTAGCGTGGTGGCGCCGGTGTGGCCACCGACAGGCGGCGGGTCTGCCTTAGGCGAAACAACCGACCGAAGCAACTTTGTCCGACAGGTAAAAAAGACGTGCCGTTTAGCGAGCCGACTTCGGGAATTGGGAGTGCGGCCCTATGGAGTGGTGCGGATTGACTCTGCGTCAAGCGTGGCCGACTGGGCCAAAGATTCCGAAGTCAATCAGGATAGAATAGCAGAGACATTCCGAGAGGCGTGCTTGGTTGCGGCCGATGCCGGCGAACGGTTGGCTGCCGAAGGGGAAATCTGCTGGGGTGGCATGCATAGTTGGAAGATAATGGTCAATCTTCTAGAGCGGGTTAATCGTCCGGAGGTCCTGGGATTCCAGGCTGACATGGCCCACACGCTGTTGTACGCGATGGGCCACAACGCCCCGGAGGACGCGCTTTTGCCGTCGGATTGGAATTGGTCCGAGGTAGGCAGACTGGACGCGGCCTTGAGCACACTCACCCGGGCGCTACGCCCTTGGACCATAGATTTTCATGTGGCCCAAAACGACGCCACCGTCCACGGCAGTGGCACACATGACAAGACAGGACACCATTGCCTGCCGGGCGATCCCAACGGCAAATTAGACATCGTCCGGCATGCCGGGTTATGGCTGCGGGATGATAGCGGTAAATTGACGAAGAAAATGCGGCATATTTGCTGGGATGGATGCATGTTCTCCAATGATGTGATGTTGCAGCAGCAGACGTGGAACGACATCTTACGCACGATGGTAGCAGTTCGTGGAACTCACGGTTGGTCCGAGAGTTGAGATTGGCACGCTGTAAAATGGAGAGCCGGGGTTGTCCTGTTTTTGGACGACTCAAATCAGCAGGCCATTGGATTCCAAGTCAGATCTCGGGATTCTTCCAGTGGCCTTTTTCTTGCTCTGTTTGCACGCAGCCAGGTGCCAACCGATGCTCGCCGCTTCGCGCAAGCCCTGATTTCAAGTAGTAATTGCAGTATGAGCGCACAGACTTTTGTCAGCCTAATTGAGGAGTTGATCGACCTGAAACTTCAGCGATACGCCGCGTTGAACTTGAGACTTAACCCAGGCCTCTCGGTGATGCTGCAAGACAAAAGAGAAACCGACCGGCAAAGGCTAGATCAAATCCGAAATGAATTGATTGGCATGCTGGAAACGAACGCCAGCTATCCGGAGACCCGACTTGATTGAATCGGTAAGGGCCAATTTGCCGCTAACACTGCACTTTGGTGGTCGGTTTGATCGTCAGGTTGTCTCAGATCCGGATGGGCGGTCTGCAATCGTCGCGTTGAAACAGGACAATTCGGTTTGAGTTGGTTCCTTTAGACATATTCTCTACTCCCCAGCAATTCGCGGTCTTAGTGAACTTTTGATCATTGATGAGCACCAGAATGGGGCGGAGCCCCGCACGCAGTCCGCAGCTTAACACAGTTTTCTCCAATAGAGTGGTTCCGGCATGGACCTCACCTACTTCAAACGCAACATGGCCGCCGGGTTTCAGAATGCGACTCAGTTCCATGAACACCCGATTCATAACAATCTCCCAGTCTGCCAACTTGCTAGGAACAGTCAGCTTCACCTCTTCGGCGTCAATACCCAGGAACCAACACCGAAGCCAATTGTCGGTAGCATATTGGACAACATTGAGAAACGGCGGGGAGGTAATGATCAGGCTGATGGATTGATCCGGAATTTCGGGCGTCGCATCCGCGGGGCATGTTAGGAGCACTGCTGCCGGCCCCAAGCGGTTCAGAGTCTGGCGAACCCCTTCAGTGATATCTGCTAACAATTGCCGTGATTTCTTGAGAATAATTCGGGTAACGTCCCGCTGTGGCGGGGTCTGCCCACGCTTTTCGTTAATCCTTCGTTGAGACTTAATTGAAACCGCTTGGTTGGGAGGCAGTGTATAAACCGAGAAGAAACCGCTAGAGTGTCCGGTTAATCGATTGATCGCTACCATTCGAATCCACTCATCCACTCCGTCGAGTTGCTCATTACGTTGCTGGCACACCAAGTATTTCTTGAGAGATGAGATTTGTCGTAACGTGTCCGGGTGATAAAACGCGTGCAGATCTTCAGGCATCTCGGCCGGGTCGTTAAAATTGATATGTGCCAACCGTGTTTCGATTGCGTGCCAAAGTGGTGGATTCAAACGGGGTTTGGTAAAGGCCACACTAAGCGGGTTAATGTCATTGCCTACGGGATGCCTAGCCAGCAACGCCGCCTCGATTAGTGTGGTCCCACGCCCCATGAACGGATCGTAAACATACTCGCCAGGGTCGGTTAGGCGCTCTATAAAGAATCTTGGTAATTGCGGTTTAAAGCAGGCACGATAGGAAACCTCGTGCAAGGAGGACGCTTGCCGCTGTCGGGCGGTCCAGAACTCATTCACGAAGACCGGCACACCAACATCGCGATCTCCGGAGCACAAGGCTCGCGACTCCCGTGTCTTCTGGCCAAAGAGATCAAAACTCCGAAGCTCCTGAACGATGTTAGACCTTCGCCGGTCAGCGTCTCTGCTGGATTCTATAAACGCGAATTCAAGATTCATTTCACACACAACAATCTGTGTGAAGCAAACCGATTAATTCATTAGAAGGCAAGCAGGTTGCGTCGCTGTTAGAGGTGCGCCTGTGGTCATATGTCTTTCTGATGGCTTGAAGGGGTTTTGAGCGTGTCCGCGCCAGCAAAGCCATTGCCCGAAAAGTCGGGCTGGTTACTGTCACCCAGGAAATAAGCTGTATTGTCGTATTGATCAAAGTTGACTAGACCTTCTTTGAACTTCAAGCCGTTGGAAAATTATCCTGTTCTGCCTAGTTGTTGGGCTAGACACCAACGAGAAGGAATTTGTTTGAAAACAGAGCTTGCAAAGCTCCATATAGACGACTAGGCTTTGCCCTCATTTTAGCAACCCTCGCGGCGAGGATTGATCAGAAGAACCTGTCGCGAAGCAGATTTAATAAATATGGCAGTCAGAATTCGCTTGAAGCGGGCTGGGGCAAAAAACGCGCCGGTTTTCCGCATTGTGGTAGCCGATAGTCGTAGTCCGCGCGATGGCAAGTTCCTCGAGGAGATCGGAACCTACCAACCGCTGAAAAAGGGTGAAAACTTCACCCTTAAACTCGACCGCGCTAAGTTTTGGGTTAGTAAGGGTGCTCAGCCCAGCGAGACCGTCGCCAGCTTCATCAAGAAGGCCGACCGCAAGGCGGCTGAGGCGGCCTAATGGCGGAACTAAGAGGCTGGTATGCAGGCCTTTCTTGAATACGTGGTCAAGGGTCTGGTGGAGCACGCGGAGGATGTGGCTGTAACGCCCGTCGAGCGTGAGGGGACCACTGTGTACGAGCTGAGATTGCATCCCCAGGATGTCGGTAAAGTAATTGGACGTCAAGGGATGACGATTAACGCCATACGGTCACTATTGCTCGCAGGTAGTGCACGCAAAGGACTGCGATGCACTTTGGAAATTGTGGAAGAAAAGCCGACCGCCTGAGAGGTTCTCCTTTTTTAGTTAGTCGTTGAAGCGGTCAGATTTACCGAAACCCGGGCATTGAGAATCGACGTTCTTACGCTGTTTCCAGGTATGTTTACGGGGCCGCTCGATGAGAGCATCATTATGCGGGCTCGGAGAGCCGGTTTGCTTCAGGTTAACTTTCATAACCTGCGTGACTATGCCCATGACCGGCATAAGACAGTCGATGATCGCCCATTTGGTGGCGGACCGGGCATGTTGCTGAAGCCCGAGCCGATCTTTGAAGCAGTTGAAGCTCTGCGCGGTGACGAAACGCGGGTTATTTTGCTTTCGCCTGCGGGTCGCTTGTTCAATCAAGGCATTGCCCGGGATTTGTCCCTGGAAAAGAATCTGCTTATGATTACTGGGCATTATGAAGGGTTTGACGAACGGATTCGCGAGAAGTTGGCTGATGATGAGTTGTCGGTTGGGGATTTTGTGCTGACGAATGGTGCATTGCCAGCGATGGTAGTAATCGATTGCGTTGCGCGACTTTTGCCTGGAGTGCTGGGTGATGAATTCAGCGCGGAGCAGGAATCGTTCAGTCAGGGCTTGCTGGAATTCCCGCAGTACACGCGTCCAGCCGAGTTTCGTGGCATGAAGGTTCCTGAAGTGCTGCTGTCGGGGAATCATGCGGAAATCGCACGATGGCGGGCAGAGCAGGCGGTCTTGCGCACTCGGGAACGGCGCCCGGATTTACTGCCCTGAGCAGTTGTTTAATTTAACCAGTTTTAATATGAATCAGGCAATACTTGATAAGATTGAGTCGGAACAGTTTCGCAAGAATCCCGTTGTATTCGGGATCGGCGACAGCGTACGCGTTCACACCAGGGTGGTTGAGGGCGACAAGGAACGCATTCAGATTTTTTCAGGAGTGGTCATAGGACGACGCGGCCGTGGACTGAATGAGACATTCACAGTGCGCCGCATCAGTTACGGCGAAGGTGTGGAACGGGTATTTCCCGTGAATTCACCTCGAGTAGAAAAGGTGGAGGTGGAGCGGCAGGGATCGGTGCGGCGCGCCAAGCTAACGTATCTGCGCAAGCGTCTTGGCAAAGGTGCGACGCTCGTGCGCGAGAAACAGGTGAAATCGGTTACCGCTCCTGCTGCGGCCTGAGTTTGGTCATAGGAGACTTCCAAAAACGAAAGCGAAGCCTCAGCCTCGCTTTCGTTTTTGTTGTCCTTGCCAAGCCAGACAACAGAGTCACTTCTTAAGCCCCCTGTTTCATCTGCTCTATCGCTTGCGCGGTGGTCACAGTTGTTTCAGTCCGAGTTCGCAGATTCTTAAGTTGGAGCAGTGTTTGGTCGGAGCCACTGCGGACCAGGCGCACGGCGTATGTAGCGTTAAATTCCAGGGCGCGCTTGAATTGCTTTTCCGGTTTGGCGGGGGTGAGCGAGTAATCGACGGCCAGCCCGTTGCGTCGGAGATCCTGAACTAATCCTAGGCTGGGACCGCGTAAATCCTCGGCCTCGACCAATACGAACGTGTCAATGGCTCCACTGAAACCTTTTAGAGCACCACGAGTCTTGAGCAGTTCCAACAATACGACATCTCCCATACCAAAGCCCAAGGCAGGGAGGTTGACCTTTCCACCACTGATGAGGCGGATAAGGTTATCGTAACGTCCACCTCCAGCAATCGCGCGAAATTCTCCCTTCCGGTCGAACGCCTCGAAGACCGGCCCGGTATAGTAGGCCAAGCCTCGGACAACCTGATAGTCAACCCGCACAAATCGATCAAGCCCGCGAGCCTGAAGGTTCTTCAAGATGGCAGCCAATTCTGAAGTTGGGACTCCGCCAGTGATAAAATCCTGCACTTGCGAGAGTGAGAACCCAAGCCGTGCGAGTTTTGCCTCGTTCTCCTCCTCTGACTGGCGCTCGATTTTGTCGATGGCCTGAAAGAATTCGTACTCGGCATCTAGGGCGCCATTGTGCCGAAGAAAAAACTCATGCCAGGCATTGCGACTACTCAGTCGGATTACGAAATCTTCAGCCGTCAGACCTAGGTTTAGTAACGTGTCCACGAGCAGCGCAATTAATTCGGCATCGGCCGATGAGTCGCTTTCACCGATAATATCGGCATTGAACTGAAAATGCTCGCGCAAGCGCCCCTTTTGCTGACGTTCGTAGCGAAAAAGTTGCGGGATAGCGAACCACTTAACTGGCTTCTTGTAACTTCGCTCGTGGGCCGCAACCATACGAGCCAGCGTCGGGGTCATTTCTGGACGCAGCGCCAAGGGGCGTCCACCCTTATCAGTGAAGTTATAGAGTTGTCCCACGATTTCATCACCGCTCTTCAACGTAAATAGTTCCAGCGGCTCCAACGGCGGTCCATCGTATTCGCGAAATCCATAGAGTCGTGCGGTGTCTCGCCATTTGGTGAAGATATGCTGACGTGCATCAGCACTCCACAATCCGGCATCCGGCAGTGGTTCAGGATAGAAGTCTCGAAAACCAGGCAATCGATCCATAGAGGAACTCAGGATAGAGTGCATTGGACCAAAAGCCAAACACTTACACTTTCCTTGCGGCGTCCTGAAACAAGAGCATTGGATCCACGGAAGGCTTTCTATAGGCACTAAAACGGTTTCCTCACCGCCGAAAGGCAAAGTCTCTAATCGAGAAAGGCAACACTCCACTTTGAAATGCCCCTCTGTGGAATGGCTTAAGTGCACCGAATTAGGTGCCCCTTTGGCCCGTGTTGCTTGGCTCGGCGGTGGCGTGGGTTCGCTAATGCACCGGCAGCTTCAGAACTTCGGCTCGCATTTCCTTCCCTGCTTTAAACTTGACCACAGAGCGCTCAGGGATTGGTACATCCGTCGCCGGAGCGTTAGGGTTACGACCGATGCGAGCCTTCCTAACCTTTACTTCGAAGACACCAAAGTTCCGAAGCTCGACTTTGTCACCTTTCGCCAAGGCAGCGGAGATGTGATCCAAGGTTCTTTGAATCACATCAAGCACCTGCTGCTGATTCAGATCCGTCTCCTCGCTGATACGAACCACCAAATCGCGTTTAGTGAGAGTCATATAATTATGAGGTTTATTGGGCTGTTGTTGAGAACCTTATAACCCCCACAATGGCAAGGGTCAAGCCTGGAGTGGAAGAAACCTGTGGCTTGACTTTGGGTTGTAGCCCGTGAGGAAGATTAATTCGCTTCCTCAGCCGATGCTACTTCACAGGCTTTTCCAACAGCCTCATTAATGCTGCTCAAGTTATTCATGGACAACAAATTGTGAATTCCAGAAACAATTCTTTTAACGACACCTGGTCCTGAATAAACCAGGCTGGTGTAAACTTGGAGCAACGAAGCGCCCGCTAGAATTTTCTCCCAAGCATCCTCGGCACTAAAAATTCCTCCGACCCCAATAATCGGAATCTTCCCCCGTGACTGTCGATAAATATGGCGGATGACTTCAGTGCTGCGAAGCTTCAATGGACGTCCGCTGAGTCCTCCTGCCTCGGCATAGAGTTTCTGCAGGCCAGGATCATTTGTCGCTGGGCGAGAGATTGTTGTGTTGGTGGCGACAATCCCAGAGACTCCCCGAGCCGAAACAGTCTCGAGAACATCATCAAGGGCTGAGAAGGAAAGGTCCGGAGCGACTTTGACGAGTATTGGTTTGCAGCCGCCTGGAGCAGAGCTGACCACCGCTTGAATGGCAGCCAGAATCTCGTCAAGAGCATTTTTGTCCTGCAGTTGACGTAAGTTCGGGGTGTTCGGAGAACTCACGTTCACTACAAAGAAATCGAGATGCGGCAAAAGCACACGCATCGATCGTGCGTAGTCTTCAGCCGCCTGACTCAGAGGGGTAACCCTGGACTTGCCAAGGTTGACCCCGACAGGATGCCGAGGCCATCGCCCCGCTGAGCGACACTTCGCGACAACCTCCGAAAGCCGCTCGGCACCCCTGTTGTTGAAGCCCATTCGATTCACAATTGCTTGCTCTGAAACGACACGAAACACCCGGGGGGACGGATTGCCAGGCTGTGAGAGCCAAGTCACAGCTCCGAGTTCTGTGAACCCAAAACCGAGAGCTTCCCACGCAGACGCTGCTTCGCCGTGTTTGTCCATTCCGGCAGCCAAGCCGATCGGGTTAGGAAATCTGAGGCCGAAAAGTTCGACTGGCAGCGGTTGCGGAACCAGGAAATTCTGCAGTGCGTCGCAGAGAATTTCCGAGCGACTGACACGGGCCAGTGCGGCAAGGGTCCAATTGTGAATTTCCTCCGGATCCTGACCGAATAGAACCGGACGCGCGAGGTGGCGATACAACCAACTCATGGGGTTGTTGCGTGGGTTTGTTTCAGGAGATTGCGATAAGTGGCCAGAGCCAGCAAAGGCCAAGTGTTTCGGTACATGTCGTATTTGAGGTAGAAGACTTTAGGAAAACCCGTGCCCGTGGTTTCATGCTCGGTCCAGGAGCCGTCTTCATTTTGGGTTTGGACCAGGTAATCAATGCCACGTTGGATGCTTGGTCGATATGGTTCACCGAGGGCACACAAGCCCATCACCGCCCACGCGGTTTGCGAGGCCGTGCTGGGTCCCTGACCTTTGAACACAGGATCGTCGTAAGTATTGCATCGTTCACCCCAACCGCCATCCTCATGTTGCACGCTTTCCAGCCAGTCACGGCCTTTGAGAATCCACGTCTGCTTCATATCCAGGTTCAAAGCACGCAGCCCGCGCAATACCTGCCAAGTCCCATATATATAATTCACTCCCCAGCGTCCATACCAAGAGCCGTCCTCCTCCTGTCGATCCTTTACGAACTTAAGAGCTTTCTGAACCTGAGGATTCTCCACAGTATAGCCCTCATAGCCAAGCAATTCAAGAATGCGAGCCGTGATGTCAGCGCACTCAGGATCCAACATCGCGTTGTGATCGGCGAACGGGACTTTTTCGAGTACTCCCTTAGTGCAGTCTTTGTCGAAGGCAGCCCATCCACCGTCACGACATTGGAAAGTTAACAGCCACTTCAAGGCACGTTGGACGCACTGGTTTCTCTTCGCGGGATCCTCGGTTGCCACAAGGCGGAGGGCCAGCAGAACCATTGCGCTGTCATCGACATCCGGGTTCCACTTGTTTTCAAACTCGAATACCCAGCCACTGGGTTCGACCTTGGCTGGATTCTTATACTGCCAATCACCACGAAAACGGATTTCTTTCGAGATGAGCCAATGAGCAGCGCGAACGAGCAAAGGGTTGTTCTCAGGAACCCCAGATTCGCGCAAACACATGGTGGTAATCGCAGTGTCCCAGACAGGAGAGAAACAAGGTTCAATTCGGACAGAGTCGTTCGTCTCGTGTGCCAACCGCGACAGTTCACTACTTGCGCGCACAACTTGCGGATGGTCATCCGGATAGCCTAGTGCCTTCAGGGCGATCAACGAATTCAACATAGCCGGGAAAATGGCCGCCAGTCCGTCAGATCCTTCAAACCGCTCCAGCATCCATTGCTCTGCTCTTTTCAGGGCGCGTTTACGAAAGGGATGTATTCCATTCTCAGCGAACCACTCCGCGAACTTGTTGACTCTATCGATCCACAGGAAAAAATTTCTCCAAGTTAGACGGTCCGGGTCCAGGGGCAAAGCCAGGTCACGCTCATGGATTCCCTCCGGAAAAAGCTCATCCAGGTTGACTTTATTCTTGGGAAGCCTCGTGGGTTTATAATGATTGATGATTGCCAGTGGCACAAGCATCGAACGGCTCCACGAACTCATCTCGTTGATGTTCACATAGAACCACTTGCCGATCAGAATTACCTCGCAGGGTATGGTGGGAACGTAGTCCCACGGGAATAAACCTAACAAAGCCAAGTAAAGCTTTGAAAAAGTATTCATCCGAGGCACCCCACCCAGATTCAGAGCAACTTCCCGAGCGCGGAGCATCCGAGAATCCGTGACAGGCACGCCGGCCAGTTTCAGCGCCAGGTAGGCTTTGACGGTCGCATTAACTTCTGGCGGCCCACCGTGATAAATATTCCATCCGCCGTCTGGGAGTTGAAGCGAGAAAATGTGGTTGACTGCTTTTTGCTGCCATTGGGGGTCGACTTTGCCATTCCAGTGATGGTAAGCGATCATGTCGGCTACCAAAGTGGAATCGACGATGAGTTCACCGATCCAATAACCTTCGCTTTTCTGCTGCTTTAAAAGGAAATCTTGAGACCGCTTGATGGCGGTCCCTAATCGATCCGGACATACAGCAGTTGGGTGCGCGGCAGACTGTGATTCACTGAGATAGTTTCCGGGCAATGAAACGACTTCCACAAGGCTACTGTGAGGATAGCGTAAAGCTCTGTAAAGTGTTTTTGCCTTGCGAACGCCCTGCAAAGCTCCTGTTCATGGCTGCCTGGCCTGCAGGAATCCTTACGGCGTTGTCGCGGAAGAGTCCTGCTGGGTGCGGTTGGCAAGCACAGAAGGGTCAAGCACGCGAGTCCAGCGCTCCTGTTCAGAAATCGGAATCAGGCCTCGCTGGACTTTTAGCCAACCCATTTCACGAAGGGAGCGCCACCCGAACGCGCGTGCAGCGTCCCGCAAAGTGCTACTGCGTAAGCCCGGTTGAATCAGATCGGCAACAGTTTGGTTAACAATGAAAAACTCGTAGATTGCGACGCGCCCCCGATACCCTTTCTGATTGCATTCAACGCATCCCGCGCCCTTCCAGGCACTAACCAGATCCGGAGACGAATTGAGGGTCGTTGCCATTTCCAGTCGGATATCATCCGGGATATTCGTGTCCGATTCCGCACAGTGGCGGCATATCCGGCGGGCTAAGCGTTGTGAAATGCTGCAGACAAGCGAAGAGGCGATCAAATAGGGCTCAATGCGCATCTCGATCAACCGGGTTACAGCGCTAACGCTGTCATTCGTGTGAAGCGTAGAGAATACCAAATGACCGGTTTGAGCTGCCCGAACGGCGATTTCCGCTGTCTCCAAGTCGCGTATCTCCCCAACCAATACCACATCAGGATCGTGCCGAAGCACAGACCTAAGACCTGCCGCAAAAGACAAACCGATCTGTTCCCGCACTTGGATTTGGACAGTGCCATCCAGTTGGTACTCGATGGGGTCTTCAAAGGTAATGGTCTTACGATTTTCGTCGTTGGCTTGAGCCAAGGCGGTGTAGAGAGTCGTTGTCTTGCCGCTTCCGGTCGGCCCGGTGAGAAGCACGAGACCTTGAGGCAAGTGAGTCAACTGATTGAATACTCGCTCTTGTTCGGGTTCCATGCCTAGCTGGCCAAGATCGAGAAAGAGGCTTTCGCGGCCCAGAAGACGAAGGCAAACAGCTTCGCCGTTCTTGGTTGGCACGATGGAGACGCGCAAATCGTATTCGTGCTCGCCGGTCTTGACAGCAATCCTGCCATCCTGAGGCAGTCGCTTTTCGGCGATATTGAGTCCAGCCATGATTTTGAGACGCGAAACTACCGCCGAATAGAGATGGCGCATGCCTTGAGGGACCGGCACAGTTTCGAGCATGCCGTCCACGCGATAGCGGAGCCGGACATGGCCTGGATAAGGCTCTAGGTGGATGTCAGTAGCCTTAAGACGCAACGCCTCCTGCAAGAGCTGATCTACAAATGTTGAAATGGTGGATTCCAAGGCGGAGTCGGGCTCCTTGTTCTGAACGTCGAAGACGATCTCCTCGCTTATCTCGGCCCCACCGCGTTGCTCTCTAAGCCGCTGAATGGTCTCCGCACCGAGACCGAAATGTTTCTTGATAAGCGAATGAATCGAACTCGGAGTCGCTAGCACCACCCTGAATCGGGTGCCGAGTAACAAGCGGAGGTTTCCCTGCTCGATTTGGCGAGGCGGTTCGCTGAAAGCTAGTAAGACACACTCATCCTCCACGCCAATCGGGAGCAGGTGATAGTGGAAAATTACTTTAATGGGAACTAACTCCAAGGTCTGGCGTTGGAGATTAAGTTCGAGAGGATCCACGTAGGGAAGGTTGCTGGCTGCAGCCAAGGCGCGCCAAGTATCTTCCTCAGAGACAAAATTCAGATCTAGTATGGCCCGATGTTGGGCGATACCCAACCGACGCTGTCGGCGTCGCACTTGTTCGAGCTGCTGCTCGGTAATCTTACCTTGAGCCAGCAACAGGTCGCCGGGCTCTTGCTGAGTTGAACCTGAACCCGGAGTCATCAGAGTGGCACTTCGATCTCAGTTTGGACGTTCAAGGGTAAGAGGTTGGTTTGTGCAGCGCGATTCGTCAACGTCAATAGCTGGGCGGTTGCCTCCACAACGGTCAGGTTAGTATCGATTTGAGCACCAATTTGAACAAAGTGAAAGTTTGTGGCTACTCTCACAATTGCGTGCTTCATCTCCTCGCCGCCCAGGAAAAAGCCCTGGTAGGTTAACTGGACTTTTCGGGTTGTCGGCGGAGGTGGTGGCGCCGGCTTTGGTGGAGGAATGAAATACTGGGTGAAGAAAGGGTTGGCTGCATTGGACCAGGCGATGGGAACCGGTTTTGCGGGAGAGGAAAAAATTGCGGCTACCCTGTCGGCCGGCACGAGCGACTCTGTAGGAGTTGAAAAGGCCGTATTTTCCCGGTAATTCGGGAGATCGGACCTAAGATTAATCAGGGTGAGGATGAGAATCAGCCAGAGTCCGAGGTGCACTGCGATCGCCAGCCAGCGGCTCCGGATAGTCAGGGTGAGCAGGGAAGCCATAATCAAGACCGGTGTACAAATCCTACCACACGGACCCAGAGCCGGACGGTATCAGGAGCCTCTGGGGCCTGTTTCCGAATGATGAATGAATCGATTAACAAGGGGACTTTGGGCGTGCTTACGGGAACTGGACTGTTCGTGCTAGTGTTTGCGCCCGGAGGCGGTTCAGCAGCCGCAAGTTGACGCAGCGGCAGCGATTCAACGAACCTGGCAGCACTATTAGCGGAAGCACTCAACTCCAATTCCAAAGGAATCTCGACCCAACGGCCCACGTCCGCATTGGTCGCGTTGGTTGTTCCGACGACGACAAAAAGGGAATGAATGGATAGGACTCGTGCATCCAGCGCTGTGTCGAGCAGGGACTCGGTGAAAGCTAAAGCGGCCCAGAGAAGGGCAGGGTCCTGCACTGTAAAGCTATGTTCCGGAAAACCCGCAAATACTGCTGGATCGATAGCGACCTTCTGCTGCTTCGCTCTCACGTCAAGGCTGTCCAATTGCTGGCTCAATTTATTCTGATACTCAAACAATTCGAAAGGAGCATGCACTCTGTCCCGCAGCGGCGGCGGCAACTCCATTTGCTTAATCAGGTTCTGTCTAGCAGATGAAATGGCAGCTAATGCCTGGCGTGTTTCCTGGAGTTGATTGGTAACATAAACGAAATCCAGAGCTAGAGCGTTTGTGTTGCCGAGCGCTGTCGCCAATTTGACCCAGGATTTCTGCAACGGAACGTCCAGATCGCTGGCAGTTCTGCATAAATGCAAATAGACGAGCAGGAAATAGAACGCCAGCACGACGCCGATCATCGGGAGAAAACCGCGCCGCTTATATTCCTGGAATGAGGCCATGTCTCGAGAGATTCTTGTCAGGGTTTTCGGCTGCCGTTGGAGGACCCATTAACCGATGTTCGATCGCGTGGATTTGACGGGCGGGACCCCTGGCCTGTGCCCAGTGCAAGGATTCTTCGATTCATGACAGGTTGGTCAAAATCGCTTTCGGCAAAATCAAGAGCGAGAGCGAAATGACGGTCCGGGATCACCACTTTTGGGTCTGCAAGATTACGGCGCAGGTCTTCGGAAAGGGAATCTGCCTTTGCAAACCGCGGCTCCTGCTTGAGCGTACTAACCAAATCGCCCAAGACCTTTCTCGCCTTTTCGCCATCACCAGGAACGCAAATCTCAGCGATGATTCCCGGTCGAGCGGTGGGCTGATTTGTCAGGCTGACAGGGTTGGGTTCGATAGGACCAATGAAGGGAGCGAGCACTGGACCAATAAGGTTTGTGCGAGCAACGCGGTTCGTGGAAATCCCCGTTGGCGGGAAGCTAAAATAACTGCGTTGATCAGCCATGAGCACATACCAAAAGGCTTGGTTGCTGCGTGAATTTTGAAGTAATGAAAAAGTAGCCAACACGTCGATGGTATTCTGTTGACGAGCCACCAACGGGCGCATGCTTTCGAACTCCAACAATAGCTCCGCGGACAGGGCAGTATTCGCGTCCAATGATTCCTGGGCAGCAGTGATCTTTTTTAGCAGGGCGTCCTTTGAATTTATAACCCCCATTTTCTGCCAAGTCCCAATCGCCAGGAGCAGTCCGCATGCGGCGGCCAGTGCCAAACTGGCCAACTCGATCCGGCGCCGAACCAATCGCTTTCTCCAACCGCGCCGATAGTCATCTGGCAGCAAGGAGACTGGCTGGGGGCTTTTGCCGAGCGCTTGAAGTGCCGTGCCGAAGGCCACTTCAAAACCGGGCTCCGGAGCAAACCCGGGTGGTTCAGGTGAACTCGGCCATGGCTGAAGGGTGAAACGAGCGCTTTCAGAGAGGTATTCGAGCAAGCCCGGTTGGCGAAAAGTCCCGCCGCTGACATAGAAGTCAACACTGCCGAAATCAAGTTGCGCACCGGGAGACTGGTGCAAACATTCGTTCAATTGGCGTTTCAATTCGGCGAGCCAGCCATCAACGATATTGACGAAGGTCGTTAAAGTCGTTTGACCGTGCAGCAAATCCGTAGTCCGCTTGAGAGTCTCAGCTGCCTCTTCTGAATCGTGGGTCACCCGCGCCAGCGATCTTGTGAGAAAATCGCCTCCCATTTGAAAGCTGGAGGCATACACGGCTCGACCTTCCTGAACCCGGACCAACACCGTCGATTGGGCACCTGAGTGGACAAGAATCGCCTCCCGTGCTTGCGGGCGGGCTTGATTGAAGGCAGCAACGAGCGCGTTGGCGGTGGTGGTGACCTCACAGATGTCTTCCCGTTCAATCCCCAGTGTCGATATCCGCTGCCGAATTTCGCTTTCTTGGCAGAGCGTAACCCAGAATTGCTGCCGTTCTGGATGAGCGGATCGTGCACGCACGAAATCGTATACGATCCGGCTGTCTGCGACCCCTCCTAACTTGACTGCCTCTTCGGCGACTAAACGTTCCACTTCGTCCTCCGGTGACACCGGGAGGTCAATTACCTGCGAGATGGACAAGTGCTGTGGCAGAACGAGGGCGATCGGGGGATGTCCCAATTCGATTAGAAACGATTGCAACTGTGCTTTTGCCTCGTCCGTCGATACGAGACCGTCAGCTTGGAGATCGATCATCTCCTGGCGAAGCAATCGCCAGCGACCGAACTCGCTTTGCAGAGCGAGGAGTTTAACTCTCCGCTGGCCAGCATCCAAAGCCAGCAAGCGCTTCATTGGCGGCAGGACTTTGGCAATACTCATGGTTGCGCTGGGTTGTTACTTACGGGACGAAGGAACCGCCAATTGATGCCGAAGCCAGGTCGGAAGATCTCGGTGGCTTTCATCGCGCGGGGGCTGAGGAGGAAGTCGCAGACTCTCGGTCTTTGTAGATCAGGAATTCTCCGCTGTCCCGAACAATTGTGGCTGTGACAAAAATAAGAAGGTACCGGGGGGTGTCTATCTCCGTGCGTCGCCGGAACAGGACCCCGATCACTGGAAGTTTACCAAGCACCGGCACTGCTTCCACGTAGGTCGAGCGTTGGCGCTCAAGCACCCCACCCATGACTACAGTTTCTCCTGACTTGACAGCAACGCGGGTCGACAGCTCCTGGGTGCGATATTGTGGAAGGTTAATATCGTAGGTGCTTTGGATCTCGCCGGACGAACTGTAATCTGTCAGTGTCGCATAACGCACCATTTGAACGTCAGTGTTTACTCGGGGGTTTAGAGCCAGCAGGATACTCTCGCCGTCGCCACTGATGCTGGCCAGTACGTTAAGTTCTGCCCCCGAGGTGATTTTTGTGGGTTTGCCGCTTGGCACAAAAGAGGAAGCGGTGTAGTATTGCTGAGCCACGGTCTTCACCTGGTATTCCTCGTAGTAATACTGAACTTTCCCGTCCGCGATCTTGGCTGGACGATTATTGAGCACGGTCAGGCGTGGCGCGCTCAAGGTCTGACTCTCGCCGCTCTGTTCGAGGGCGGTAATTGTCGCACTCAAGGATTCGGAGTTCAGAACATTGGTGATCGTCTGCTGGATCCCAATGCCCAGAGCGGAAACGCCATCGCTGGCCACCATCCCGGTGTAGTCTTTGGGCCTGCGCACCGTAGCATCGGCCCCCACCGTTCTATCTGTTTCCCATAACACGCCCAAGCTTAGGAAAGCCGGTTTGGAAACCGTCACAAAACGAGCCTCGATAAGAACCTGCTGAACCGGTCGATCGAACTCTTCGATGATCTTCTCCATCACCTGGAGCTGTTCCTCTGTCCCCCTGGCAACCACGATATTCCGCTCGTAATCAATAAAGAACTTAGTCCCGAGAAAAAGCTCTTTGATGGCCTTCTCCAAGGCGGGTTGGGGAGGAGCCGCATCGTTTACGAATTTCTCAAATTTGGCGGTTTCGGTTTCGGTGACAACATTGGCAGCCCTAACGATTTGTTTGACTGCCTCCTCTGCCCCAAATTCAGCCGGCATGATAAAACCCTTGCGGAGGCGATAGAATCTCGTCTCTTCCATGAGCCGTTTAGGATCTTTGCCATCGACGACCCAAACCAACTCATCTCCAACCTGAAACTGAAGCTCGTAATTCCGCCCGATGTAGCGCAAGAACTCGCCCAATTCAACTTGCTGCAGATTCGCGCTGAGGGATTGCTTAAGGGCCGGTAACGCTTTGTCGGCCACGATATTGATTCCAGCCGTCTGCCCCAAGTTTAGAATGATCGTCTCCAAGGGAACATTGTCAAAGTGCACAGATATCTTCTTTTCGAGCACCTTGGCCATCTTTCCCTTAGTACTCTCGAGGTCAAACAAAGGACCTTTTTCTTCAATCGTCTTGCCATACGTTTCAGGAATCCACGGCGAACTTTCGATTTTGCTGATCGTATCGCGAATGTCTTTGCTTGCGGGAAGCCCCCGATCTTTGTTTTCTCGAAGCAATCCGGGAATGGTTGGATTAAATACCGACTTGGAAGAATCGACCTCGCGAATCTTGTCTTCAACCCGCTTCTCAGCCGCTTTTTGGGCGGATTGCGTGACCCAGCCATGCACGCGCTCTACCATGGCGTCGCTCGGGGCTTGCTGTCGCAGCACGTCTGCCTTGGCCTGGGCGTCCTCCCATCGGTCTTGCCGCGCGAGGGCAAAGATCTCCTCGATTTGGCGTTCATACGACTCCTTAGCTGGCGGCGGCACTGTGGAGCTCTTTTGAGAATGCTGGCAGGCAGTGAGGGAGAACACCAGCAAAGTGGCCAGCAGCGTAGACGGCTTCCTAAAAATGTTCAGCCTGGGTTGTAGGAACATGGAAAAAGATTGACGATGAACCGTAATATATAATTCAGGCTAGTGGGTCTCTGGCAAATGTTTTTTTGACTTTTTCATCCTAAAATCAACGAGCAGAAGATTATTCGGCCGTGCTGGCGTTCATTAAGAATGACAATATTATAGTTTGGCACTAAGATTGAACAGATCGTAAGCATGAAAAGCAAGCAGCGAAAGGTAGTAGAACTGGCAGCAGAACTCGAGAGGCTGAATGAACTCGTGCGGCAGCGCAGACGTCAGTTGGCTTTCCTGGAGCGGTGTCCTCACAAAACCTGTGAATGCCGCCAAGTCTGGCGGGATATGATGGAAAAAAACCTTGCCGCACAGGTAGGCACAATTCGTCGAAATCTTAAAACTCAACCAACAAAACCTACCGCCAGTAAGACCCGAGGCCGTAAGTCGAAGAAGAGTCAAGTTTTATGAAAAACGACTGTCATCCTGGTGCCGGTGGTGGGACTTGAACCCACACGGCTTTTTAAGGCCCCAGGATTTTAAGTCCTGTGCGTCTGCCATTTCGCCACACCGGCCGAGGATGATAAGCCCGCTTTGGACACCGCTTTAGCGGCGCGATCTTCGCGGTTCCTTACTGGAGCACAGGGTAAGGTGTCCCGCTTCAGTTCGCAACCCTTCATAAGCATTCATTTTTTACCGACTTGGGCTGCCATGGACGATCCTCGAATTGAAGAGATCAGGGGCCTGTTGCCCCAAGCGATGATCGCGGACTGGGTCCGACTAGGTGCGCGACTGGTGCGAGTGTTGAGGGATGCACAGCATCGGGGGAACCATGGCCTGATCTTAGACCGATTGCTCGCACGTGCGCGTGCATCCGTAGCTTTGCGAGAACAACGGCGGGCGACCCATCCGGCTCCAAATTATCCACCAGACCTGCCGATCACCGTCAGACGGGCAGAGATCGTGGAGGCCATTCGCCAGCACCAAGTCGTCGTGATAGCCGGGCAGACGGGCTCTGGTAAGACCACCCAGATCCCAAAGATGTGCTTGGAAGCGGGTTTGGGCATAGAAGCCAAGATTGGCGTTACACAACCTCGACGGGTAGCCGCTGTATCCATATCAAAGCGAATCGCCGAGGAGCTTCATCTGACGTGGGGCGTTGAAGTCGGATGCAAAATCCGATTCGACGACCGTTCTAGCCCCTATACTCGCATCAAGCTAATGACGGATGGAATACTCCTGGCTGAAGCCCAAGGGGATCCACTGTTGACAGAGTATCACGCGCTGATCATAGATGAGGCGCACGAACGCAGCCTGAATATCGACTTCCTTCTCGGGTTGCTGAAGGGATTGATTTTCAGCAGGAAGGACCTGAAAGTGATCATCACCTCCGCCACGATAGATACGCAGGCTTTCTCCAAGGCATTCGATAACGCTCCGATATTGGAAGTCTCCGGTCGGCTGTTTCCAGTGGAAGAGGTATACTTGCCTCTGGATGTCGCAGCCGAGGAAAATGGCGATTTGACTTATGTAGACGCAGCGGTTCGTGCCACTGAACAGGTTCTGACCGAACCCGGGGACGGGGACGTCTTAATCTTCATGCCTGGGGAGCGCGACATACGTGAGACAGGGGAACTGCTAAGAAATCGTGTAGGCATCACCGCAGAGGTGATTCCATTGTATGGGCGCCTGAGTGCCGTGGACCAGGAGCGGGTTTTTGCTGCCGCAGCAAAGCGAAAAGTCGTTATTGCAACCAACATCGCTGAGACCTCCCTGACGATTCCTGGGATACGGTTCGTGATCGACACTGGCTTGGCACGGATTAGTCGCTATAATCCGCGAACCCGAACGAGGCGTCTGCCGATCGAGCCTATTTCGCAAAGTAGTGCCAACCAGCGTAAGGGGCGCAGTGGTCGGGTGCGGCAGGGACTGTGCATTCGTCTGTATTCGGCGGCGGACTACAGCAGCCGGCCGGCGTTCACTCAGCCGGAGATCCAGCGATCAAACCTAGCTGAGGTGATCCTGCGGATGAAGGCTTTTAGATTAGGTGAAATTGAGACGTTTCCTTTCCTCAACCCGCCGTCGCCCGGGGCAGTGCAGGGGGGATACGCCTTACTCCAGGAGTTGGGCGCGCTGGATGAAAACCGCGAATTGACCAAGATGGGATGGGACTTGGCGCGCCTTCCTATTGATCCCGCACTCGGGCGGATGGTGATCCAAGCACAACAGGAGCATGCTACACGTGAGATCCTGATCATCGCCGCTGGACTGAGCATTCAGGATCCCCGTGAGCGCCCCCCGGATGAAAAACAGGCAGCACAGGCAGTCCACCAGAGGTTTGTCGACTCTCGTTCCGATTTTCTGACGCTGCTAAATCTTTGGAATGCAGTTCACGCGCAATGGGAGAGTCTGGGCAGCCAGAACCAGCGCCGCAAGTTTTGCAGGGCTCATTTTCTCTCCTATCTGCGCATGCGTGAATGGCAGGACTTGCATGCCCAATTGCATGAGTCACTTCAGGAATTGGGAACCGTTCGTCTAAATGACAGCAATGCCGCTTACGAGGCAATCCATCGATCCATCATATCCGGTTTACTTGGTCACGTGGCTTTCCGGGAGGGCCGCAACGAGTTCAAGGCTTCAGGCAACCGCACGGTCAGAATCTTCCCCGGCTCGGCACTTTTTGAACGCGGTGGCGTGCCGAAATCAAAAACAAGGCGCGGCCATCTGACCGTAGCCTCCACGGAGACCACAAGCCAACCAGAATGGATTGTCGCTGGGGAGGTTGTGGAGACCTCCCAGGTCTTTGTACGCACGGTGGCCGGCATTGATCCCGCTTGGATCGCGCAACTCGCCCCCCACCTGTGTAAGACGACTTATCACAATCCGCATTGGAGCCCCGACGCCGGTCAGGTGATGGCGGAAGAACGAATGACTTTCAATGGACTCGGAATACGCAGGCGCGACGTGGCATATGGTAATGTGAACCCACTGGAAGCTTCCATGATTTTCGTTCGGGGAGCATTGGTTGAGGAGAACCTGCAACCCGTTGCGCAGCGCAAGCACCGTGACCGCTCACTCAGCACCAAACCGAGTTCGCAGAGCCTGCTTGATTCCATAGAAGTCGACGAACCCTGTCTCCCTACTGCGTATGCTTTTCTGGAATATAACCGAAGGATCCGACACAAAGTTGAGACTTGGCAAACGCGCACACGTCAGCATGACCTTCCCGACCTCGATGACGCGCTGGCTCAATTCTACATGCGACATCTTTCGACCGTTTCGTCATTGCACCAATTAAACAGGTTCCTTCGAGGATCGGGTAATCCGGAACGACTTCGCGTTTGCGAGAAGGATCTTGTCGGCGACCGCGACCTTACCTTCGATGAAGAAGCGTTTCCCGACAGAGTCTCACTGGAAGGGAAGTCCGTTGCCTTGTCCTATGCCTACCGACCTGGCGAGGAACTCGACGGAGTCACGATCCGTATGGGTTTCGATCTTGCCAGCAGGGTGCCGGCCTCACTCATCGAATGGGCTGTGCCGGGCATGCGCGAGGCGCAGATCAACGAACTCTTGCGGGCTTTGCCTAAGAGTTATCGCCGCGAACTGCAGCCGATGGGACCTAAAGCGCGTGAGATTGTGAAGAATTTGAGACCGGGTGGGGCCTCGATCAAACATGATGTTGCCCAGTTTATTCAGGAGCACTACGGAGTGCGCATCCCTATCACTGCATGGCCAACCGATGCCTTACCCGCCTACCTCCAACCACGAGTCGAGGTCCTAGGGCCGGAGGCCAAGCCACTGGTTGTTGGGCGGAACTTGGTTCTAATCAGGAACCAAATGGAGTCCGTGCCACAGGCATCAGGCCCTGACCATTCTGCCGTGGAGGATTCTGCTTGGAAAAAGCTGTGCGTCCAATGGGAGCAGTTTGGATTAACGCATTGGACATTTGGGGACGTGCCCGAGGAAATTGCCGTGTCAGTATCCGATGGAATGACAACGACTGCCTTCCCAGGTCTACAAATCGAGGCAGGGCAGGTAAACCTTGTCTTGTTTCGTGACCGCGGAAAGTCGCGGTGCCAGAGTCTGGAAGGATTTCGGCGTCTTGTGGAGCTAGCATTGCTGAAAGACCTCGCATGGTTGCAGAAGGACCTTCGATCGCTTGATCGCCTCACCCCATTAATCCAAGACCTCTGCAGTCTGGGGGCACTTGAATCGATGGCGATCACCCACCTGAACAGGTTGATTCTCCCATCCCAACTCCCGATACGCCTCACACGGTCTTGCTTTGACCAAGCCGTCCAGGATGGGCGGAATCGAATGCCTGGCTTGGTTCCAGCTTTCATCGACCGTTTGGAAGAAATACTGAAAGCGCGGCAGGCAGTCCGACAGCGTTGCGGCGAGCCACAAACGCCAGACGCGATGCATCGAGGTGTGCTCACGGAGTTTCGACAGTTGGCAAAGCCGGTAACGCCTGGCCTAGCTCAGGAAGATGTCATTCTGATTGAATTAACCCGGCTTCTGCCCGCCAATTTCCTGGAGGTCATTCCGCCCGAACAAATGGTCCACTTTCCCAGGTATTTGAAAGCGCTGCTGACACGTGCTGAGCGCCGCAAACTCAACCCAAGAAAGGATGATGACCGAGCCAGCCTGGTCAGGCCATTCCACGAGGTTTGGCTCAAGTATCGAACCGCCTCAATCCACACGGCTACGGCTCGTAATCTGGTTGATGCTTACCGATGGATGCTCGAGGAATACAGAGTTTCGGTTTTTGCGCAGGAACTGGGCACAGCGTTTCCAGTTTCGGCCAAGAGATTGGAACACCACCTTCAGCGATTAGCGCGGGAAGTAGGTTGCTAGAGTACACTGGCGCCATAGTTTTAACGCGAAGCTAGCAGCGTTTAAACGCCGCAGAAGCTTCCACGGTTTGCCGGGTGATCTCGAGCCGCACCGATCGATCATTTCTTCGATTTGGTTGAGGTGGTATGACCGGGTTGGGAGGCACGCAGTTGCGTGAGAGAATGGGGTGACCTTTATCGGCAATGACCCAGTACGTCCTCGCCGCTATGAGCTCAGCATGGACCGGCGAAATATTTCAATTGGTGAAAGTGAACAGTAATGGTGCAAGGTTTGCTACGGGCGCAAGGCCCGCACCCATGTGCTTGCGCTGCTCCAAAGTGGTCTGTTGGTGTATGAATATTTTTTCACCGAGCTAAGGATCGGGGGACTCATCTAGCTGGGGCACCGTGGCAGCCAATGGCTGCCACGGTGAACAACAGACTAAGGAACACTGACTAGTTCCTCGTTATTGGCCACGTTTACAATTTTAAACTGTTCCGCATGCAGCGCCGGATCAGCCCGGAACGACAACTTACCGAAGTAGCGCTTCTCCATTTCGATGAGGTGTTTCTCATCCTCAGTGCGAAGCCGGTCTAGAATGCTTGGATGAACCACGATGCGAAGCTGAAAGTCCGATTCATCTCGCGGACGCTTTTTTAGGATTTCACTGAGCTTGCGTTGGATCTCCACGCTCATGGTAAGAGCGCTCTTCACCCTGCCACGGCCTTTACAGTAAGGGCAATCGTCGTACACGGCAGCATGCACACTTTCGGAGTGGCGCTGGCGGGTCATCTCCATGAGCCCGAGTTGTGAGATCGGCAGCACATGGGTCTTGGCTTTGTCTCGCCGCAGCCCTTCCTTCATGCGCTGATAAACCTGCTGCTGATCGCGGCGGGATTTCATGTCAATGAAATCCAAGACGATCAATCCTCCCATATTGCGCAAGCGCAACTGACGGGCGATTTCCTCGGCGGCTTCGAGGTTTACTTTGAGAATGGCGGCCTCCTGGTCCTTCCCGCCTTTGTGTCGTCCTGTGTTCACATCGATCGCCACCAGGGCTTCAGTCTCATCCACAACGAGATAACCACCACTTTTGAGGTGGACTTGGCGTGAAAAGGCATTCTCCAACTGACGCGTAATCCCGAATCGGTCAAAGATTGGTTGAGGATCGGCGTAGAGTTTAACCTTGTCAGCCGAGCGTCGGGAAATCCTGGAAATCATTTCGCGCATCCGGTCGTAGGCCCTGGCGTTGTCAACCACGATGCGTTCGACATCCTCGGTAAGGAAATCGCGAACGGTTCTTTCAATTAGATCGGGCTCTTCGAAGACGCAAGTGGCGGGAGGCTGTTTCTTGATGCGCTCCTGGATTTGCGACCATTCCTCGAGCAATAAAGCTAGATCGCGAACAAAGTAGCGTTTTTGCTGGCCTTCGCCTACGGTTCGCATGATAACGCCCATGCCGTCGGGAATGGAAAGTTCCCGAAGAACCTTTTTGAGGCGGTGACGTTCTTGCTGATTCTCAATTTTGCGTGAGATCCCGCTCTGGTCAGAGTTTGGTAAGAGCACGAGGTAGCGGCCAGGAAGCACGAGATTGGTGGTGACCCGTGGCCCTTTGGTCCCGATGGGACCCTTGGTGACTTGTACAATAATGTCGCTTCCCGGTGGATATACGCGGGGTATATCCTTCTGAGTGATTTTGGGCCGATCTTTGCGGCGGCCTTCGCGCTCGACGATTTCAACACCACTGTCGAAACTGTTGGGGACAATATCCCAGTAGTGTAGAAACGCGTTTTTTTCGAAGCCGATATCAACGAAGGCAGCCTTCAGACCATCTTCCAGATTACGCACCTTTCCCTTGAAGATGCTGCCAACGAGACGTTCTTCCGTGGTTCGCTCGATGTTAAATTCCTCGAGGCGGCCTTCTTCATTTACCGCAACGCGCGTTTCGAGGGTTTCGGCATTAATGATGACTTCCTTGTGGATGCGCTTCACTGGTTTAATCAGCCGCTGCACTTTCTTAACCAGGTTGGTGGCAACTACCCGAATGGTCTCGACAAGCCCTTTGGGCTGTTCGGGCACCCTCACAGGTTGGAAAGTTCCTTCCTCCTCAACCTGAGCTGGGGTTTCCGGATGGGGTTCTCGGAAATCTCGTTTGCCGGCGGGGGCGTCAACGACGGGTTCGGGAGGGAGTCCCTCCGGTGGCAGTCCTGCGGCAATATTCTCCGACCGCTCGATTTCCGAGGCATGGCGACGATCATACAGTTTCTCCTGCGTGGGCTGCTGTTCCCTTAGCTCGGCCCGGGCCTGTAGGGCTTCCCGGTCTGGCTTTTGTTGTACATGGCCGAGTCCGCCACTGGGGCGAAATCGCATGCCGCGGCGTCGGCGTGAAAAGTTTCTGTCACTCATATTAATAAGCCTTTCGATGGATATTTACGTTCTGCAAGATGCCGATGGCGATCAACGAGCTGAGCACCGAGGAGCCTCCGTAGGATAGGAGGGGCAGGGGCACACCCGTCACGGGCATGAGTCGGATGTGCATTCCGACATTGATAAACACATGGCTGAAGAAGAGCGTTACGACGCCCACAGCCAAGAGTTTTCCCAGGCGATCGCGGGCCTGGCTGGCGATTCTGATTCCGGAAAACAACACCGCACCGTAAAGCGTGAGCACCAACACGCTGCCCATGAACCCCATTTCTTCGGCAATAACGGAAAAAATGAAGTCATTGTGGGCTACTGCCCGAGGCAGATAGCCAAGCGCATTTTGTGTGCCTTGCCTCCAACCTTTTCCCGTCAGGCCGCCTGAACCGACGGAGATCAACGCCTGTCGCACGTTGTGCGAGTCGTTGAATTGTTGTCTGCGCAGTTGCTCCACTTCCGCCTTGGATACACCGGACACCGAAGAAGCGTAGTCTACCCCAAAATAGACCAGCAGCCGGCGTCGCTGGTAATCCTCAAGAGTGAATCGCCATTCTGGTGGCGAGAAGAGCACGTTTAGAATAAAGATCGCCCCCAGTAACCCCACACCGCTGAGGAGCCGAAACAGGTATTTTCGCGGAGTTCCTGCGACAAACAGCATTGCCATTCCCGAGGGAAGTAGCACAAGAGCGGAACCAAGGTCCGGCTCTTTCATGATTAACACAAACGGGGCCATCATCATCGCCATGGCCGTCCAGAATACTTTCGGGCTACGGAGTTCTTCTGTCGGTCGACTAAGGAAATTCGCCTGTGCCAGAATGAATGCGAGCTTGGCAAATTCCGAAGGCTGAAATTGAAACACACCCAGATCAATCCAGCGCCGAGCGCCAAAGCGTACCGACCCGATGAAGGGAATCAAAACCGCGATGAGAAGCAGAATTGCTCCGCCGTAAAAGACGTAGGACCACCGTGCCAGTATACGATAATCTATCAGGCAAAGCGCTGCTCCGATCCCCAAACCCAATGTGTACCACAAGGCCTGCCGAAACCAACTTTGGTTGTAGAACGGGGTTGTCCATGCGGTTTCACCTACCATTGTAGCGCTATAAACGAAAGCGAGTCCCAGGGCGATCAGGCCGGCGAGCGCCGCAAGCTGAAGCCGGTCGATACGGGCCTGTTTTTCGTTTAGGGTGGCGTCAAACATTGGTTCAGTTGGTGCGTGGAGGGGTTTCGCGTGGATAGTTTGCGGCCGCAAGTTTGGAAGCGTGGTCCCAGTCGCGCAGAGCGAGATAAATCTCGCGGGCGATCGGGGCGCAGGTGCTCCCACCAGCAGCACCACTTTCGACCATAACTACCACGGCGTACTTGGGTTGCTCGTACGGCGCAAACGAAACAAACCAGGTGATCAAATCGGTGACTTGGTTCCGAGTGTTCATGACTTGCGCTGTGCCAGTTTTGCCGCTGATTCGATAGCCTGACACTGCAGCTTGCGTTCCCGTGCCGTGTGGATCCTCTACGTCCGCCAGCATAGCCTCGCGCACACGGGCCAGATGTTGGGGAGATAGACCGAGTTGATTTCGTACCCGGCCCAGTGGCTGGACTTTTGCCGGCGGCGCACTCTCTAGTTGAGGTGGTTCCACGTGATTCACCAGACGCGGCCACATTACTTTTCCCCCGTTAGCAATTGCCGCGGTCATAACTGCCATCTGGAGAGGAGTGACCGCTACATGGCCTTGGCCGATGCAGATATTGGCGGTGTCTCCATCGGACCAACCCGAACTCACCTGGGTCAAGGTTGGCAGGATTCCCTTGGCCTCCTGCCGCGTTGGGAGCCCCGCACGCTCACCGAGGCAAAATCTCTGGCTGAGCTTGATGATGGCCTCGATACCTCCGAAACGAAGGCCATTATTGATAAAGTACGCATTGCTGGAACGGAGAATTGCGCGTCGCAAATCATAGTCGCCAGGCTCCGCTAGATCCTCAATGAGACGTCGTCTGACGTAGATGCACCCGTGGTGTGGCCGTATCGGATGGGGTTGAACGCGATAGAGTGCTTCCGGATCAAGTCCGGATTCCAGAGCCGCTAATCCCACCAACGGCTTAAAAATGGAACCTGGGGGGTAGTTCTCCTGGGTGGCCCGGTTAATCAGCGGCCGGAGTCTTTGATCGTTGAGACGCTGTCCTTCACCGAGCGGGAAACCGTGCACGAAATGGTTTGGATCGATGGCAGGGGAGGAAACCATCGCAACTATATCGCCGGAATGCACGTCCATCACTACTGCAGCACCGCGTGTGTCCGGTCCGTAGACCGCAAGGGCTTTCTCCGCCACCTGCTGAATGTGCAGATCAAGCGCCAAGCGCACATTCTGTCCGGGCTCAACCTCGCTCCATACGCTCTCCGCTTGGCGATACCCCAGGTTATTGACAAGAATTGACTTTGCCCCAGCCCGACCGCGAAGCTCCTTGTCATATCCGGCTTCGACACCTACCAAGCCACGGTAATCCGGGAAACGGTAGGAGAAGGACGCATCTTCTCCTTCGGCTGAGCTGTCATCGAATTTCAAGTAGCCCAGGACGTGAGCCGCTGTGGCCCCATGGGGATAGACCCGCACGGACTGCATTTCGAGGTCAACACCGATCGTGCCTGTGGATTGTTCGAGAAAACGGGCGACTTGCTGGTCGTTGAGGTCTGCGAGGACGGGGTAGGGGACATAGAGACGCGCTCTGTAATGGCGCAGAAAACGATCGGCATCCAACGAGAGCGGTTGCTGCAATTGCAGACCGAGGTTGAATACAATGTTGCTGGCGACTGCGAACCGAGCCTCCTCGCGAAGTGCGTTTCTCTTGTTCAAAGTCAAGGTGAATGCCTTTTGTTCAGCGGGAGTCAGTACCCGACCGAGTCGGTGCTCTTCCGCAACCATTTGGGCTTGAAGATTGGTGCGAACCCAACGTGCCTTGGTGGTGAACGCGGCATCGAAAGAAGGGCGCAACTCTTCCAGATAGAGGCAGATATTATAGACCGGCCGATTCTCCGCCAACGGAACTCCGTTTCTATCGGTAATCATGCCGCGGACTGCCGGAACGCGCACGGTGCGAAAGGCCTGGGTCTGGAGGTTTGCCTCATAATCGCGGCCAGATACGATCTGGATCCACCATAGACCTACGAGAAGCATCAGCAGTCCTGCAAAGATACCCCAAGCAAGCGAACGAAGCCGCAAGTCACTCCTACGAAGCTGGTCGAAGAACATCATCATGCCCGTCCTCTCCTGATTTCCCGGTCGGGCCGGAAGCTGGATTCGGTGGTATGACTCGGGCCTAGTGCACCCTCCAGCCAACGGAACAACTCAAACCAAATCGGGGTAACAATGCTGCCGACAATGGTCATAATTGCGATTTGCCAGAGAGTGCCCCACCCCAACAGAGGGTGCTTGCCCAGGCTTAGGAGCAGAAGCAAGCATAGGATCGGATTCAAGAAACTGACGGCTAACCCCAAGACGCTTTGGGCGAATAGTTGATCTTTGACGATCAGGTCGCGTTTAGCGTAAATCGCCAAGCCGAGGGCGAATAATGGAAGAACACTGATCCCGAGCGGGTTGGCAGACAGGGCGTCCTGTCCAAGTCCCCCCACAAAACTGAGCAAGACCATGGTCTGAATTCTCGACCTAAGAGCGGCGTAAACCATCAAACCGGGCAGCAGATCCGGTTGGGCTCCTAGCACACTCCGCAGCATAGGGAAGGCAGCCTGCCAGTATACCGCTAGAATGGCCGCGAGCAGAATCGATGTTGGTGAAAGCCAGTTCATTGGTCAAGAAACAGAACCCAAACCTGCTCTAACGCGTTCAGATTCACTCCGAGTTTCACTCGAGCCATGGTGCTCATGCCATAATCCATACGGCGCGAGTCGACAATCCTGCCTATTGGAATATCCTTGGGGAAGACTCCGCCTTCTCCACTGGTGACGACTGGTTGTCCCGGCTTTAACTGGGCGGTCTTGGACAAGTATATCAGATCCACTAAATCGGTTTCCAGCGGTCCTGAACCCTGAACCACCCCTGTGTCTCGCGCGACGTTCGCCACACGAGCGGCGACTCTGCAGTTCGGATCCCCGACAAGAAGCACCTGGGAGTGTGTAAGGGTGACCATGGAAATGCGGCCCACCAAGCCTTCCGGTGTGATTACCGGGAGGTTGTTGCTAAGGCCATCCCGGGACCCGAGGTCAATCTGGATGGTGCGCCACCAGTTGGCGGGGTCACGAAGCGCCACGTTCGCCAGCTTCATCCTCCAGGGTTGTCGCCGTTGCCAGCTAAGTTGCTGTCGGAGTTGCGAGTTTTCCCGGGTTATTTCCTCATGCTCGATCAGGAGTAGACGTAACCGCTGATTTTCCCGGTTGAGTAGATCGTTTTGGCGGACCAATTCACCCCGGGGCAACACATGATCCATCGCTGCACCGGCAAGTTTCTCCGAAGAACTGGTAAGTCCTAACAAGGGAAGGAAGATGCTGTTGATGCCCTGTTTCAGACGTGCCGTGGTTTGGACTGGCAAATTCAAAATAATCAAGGTCAGCACAACAACCAGGCCTAACACAATGTAATGCCGACGTTTTAGCATCCGGTTTCGTATTTCTCGTGCTGGCACAATTGAAAGCAAGGCGCCAGCGATTCAGATAGAACCCACAAGGGCCTACCCGTGAGGCTTCGCCCACCGGGGCGAGGCACTTTATCACCTGATGAAACGGAAGTTATCCTTACCTACTTGGAATTTGAGGAAACGCGTTTGAGGAATTGGAGTTCTTGAAGCACCCGGCCGGTGCCTTCGGCAACCGCACTCAGAGGATCCTCGGCAATGTGGACTGGCAGGCCGGTTTCTTCTGCGACCAAACGGTCAATTCCCCGCAAAAGGGCGCCGCCGCCAGCCATGACGATACCTCGATCCACCAAGTCTGCAGACAATTCAGGCGGGCATCGTTCCAAGGTTATGCGTACTGACTCCAAAATACTCGAAAGCGGTTCCTGCAAAGCTTCGCGGATTTCTTCAGACCGGATTGTCAGAGTCTTTGGCAAACCGGCGCTCAGATCGCGTCCTTTGACCTCTAAGGTTAATTCCTGCTCCAACGGAAAAGCGGAACCAATTTTAATTTTGATCTCTTCCGCAGTGCGTTCGCCTATCATCAGGTTGTAGGCTCGCTTCATGTGCGCGACGATAGTCTCGTCAAACTCGTCTCCGCCTACCCTCAGGCTGCGGCTGAAGACGATACCGGCGAGGGAAATAATCGCGATTTCGCATGTACCCCCGCCAATGTCCACGATCATGTTACCAGCCGGTTCATGCACGGGCAAACCCACGCCAATGGCGGAGGCCATCGGCTGTTCGATCAGATACACCTCCCGGGCTCCTGCATGAGTAGCGGAATCCTTGACTGCCCGCTTTTCGACCTCGGTAATCCCCGAAGGCACCGCGACGACCACTCGAGGCGCGATCATCTTGCGGTGGTGTACCTTCTGGATAAAATGGCGCAGCATGGCTTCGGTGATCTCGAAGTCAGCAATTACGCCGTCTTTCATCGGCCGAATGGCAACTATGTTGCCAGGAGTGCGGCCTAACATCCGCTTGGCTTCCTCCCCGACAGCCAGGACATTTGTCGTCCCAGCTTGGATGGCAACAACAGAAGGTTCTCGCAACACAATCCCCCGGTCCCGCACGTAAACGAGCGAGTTAGCCGTGCCCAGGTCTATTCCAATGTCGTTGGAAAACAGGCTTTTAAATTGCGCAAACATGAAAATTTGCCTAACGAACGAACTTAGTAAACGGTGTGGAATGCCGCTGGTCAAGACTATAGAGTGCCCGTTCTTCACTTTCCTGCCGGTCTAAGGGTATGCCCGCGCAACCAAGACTCACAATCTAGTACATGGCAGGTGTAAGTGGTCAGGATAAACTACTGGAGGATCGTTTAAGGCTGGGTGCCTGGCTGGAACGCAGGGTTTTAGGATCTCCCTGATTGCCGACGGTCAGGACGCACGCAGTTTTTCACATCTCACCCACCGCTCTGTTGCGGGCGGCGAGTTCACGGTCAGGATGCTGTCCTTTGGAGGTTTTGCAGCCACCGTAAAACCGGCGCTTTGATCGCTCGGCGAATTCCTTGCCATGTGATTGATTTTCTCGCATTTGACAAAGTGAGCCGCTGGTGGATGTGGAGACCTGGTTTCAGGATACCGATCGGATTGGCGCAAGGGTGTTTCTGAAAATGCCTCTCAGGATAGCCGTCCCCCTGCTTTGATCTCAGCCAGCGAGAAGGCGGTCCGGTGGGCCGAACCGCCTCATCTAACCAACCTAACAACCACTACAATAACCCCACATTTAATATACTCCTAATGTTCCAACGCGCAACCTGAGGCATTCAATACCAGGAGACAGTTAGCACTTTCTGACTAGGCTAACCTAAGGCCTTCATTCATTCCGTCCCAAGATAACGACGACCGAGTTGTCGTGGCTCAGATAACTCAGAGCGGCCTCGCGGACCTCAGCCAGCGTAACCGCTTCGTAAAAGGCATCTTCCTGCTCGGCACGGTCGAAGCCCAAGCCGTACAATTCATCCAGTGCTGCAGCTGCCGCCTGACTACCCAGGTCCTGGCGAGCAATCTTCCGCTGCCCAATGATTTTTGATTTTGCGCGCTGCAATTCGTCCTCAGCCAAGCCCTCAGTACGCAGCAGTTCAATTTCTGCCAGAATCTCCTTCTCGACCAAATCCGCTTTTTCAGGCGTTGTACCTGCATAAAAACAGAAAAAGCCTGGAATTAGCCCGGGGAAGTTCTGGGCGCCGACATAATAGGCAAGCCCAAGTTCTTCGCGAATACGCAGAAACAATCGGGACCCCAAGTCGCTGCAACTTTCCTGCAGGAGTTCCAAGGCGTAGCGGTCTCTGCGATAGAGCGTAGTTCCCCGAAATCCGATAACTACCACCGCCTGTTTCTTGTCCCTTGATTCTGTGATTCGCAGTGCCACTGGTTCAGGGACGGCGTCGCAGGCGATGAGAGAAGGCGCTACCATCGCTGGCCAATCTCCGAAGACGGTTTCCACTGCCGCTCTGACATGATCCGTCTGAACATGTCCGTATACTGCCATTACACAGTTTTCGGGAACAGCCAACCGACCGTAGAACGAACGAACCTGGGGTGCTTGTATGGTTGTCAGGCTCTGCTCGGAACCGAGCAGATCGAGACCATAACCCTTGCTGCCGAACAGCTTCTGGCGCATGAGTTTGATTGCGCTGTGGAGCAGGTGATCGCGTTCCGCTTTGATTCCCGCCAACTGTACCTGCCGCTCTCGCTCGAGGAGGGTTTCGGGAAACACCGGGTTCCGCAGCACGTCTTTCAGGATATTCAAGGCCGTGTCGAACTCATCATCAAGCACCTCCAGGTGCAGGCCAAAACTGTTGTTGCCCCCAAAGCTGTCGATGTGACCACCGACGGATTCGATCTCTGTGGCGATCTCCTCCGCGGAGCGTGACGAGGTTCCTTTGAGCAGCAGCTTGCTCATCAATTGTGTCGTGCCGTTCTCCTCTGGCGATTCCGCCAACACGCCACCCCGTAAGACAACTCGAAACTCTACAAACGGCAACCGGTGGTCTTCTTTAATCAGGATGCGGAGCCCGTTCGCTAGTTGAAATCTTTTCACCGGGAGGGCGTGGTGAATCTGATCCGTGGGCAGCGGTGCTATAGCAGAGGTCGCCGGCATAAGGGCGTAGAGCGTGCGGCTTTCGGCACCGAGATACCGTGCGACTACACGCTGGATGTCCGACGGAGTAGCCCTGTGGATGGCTGTCAGGTATCGCTCGGAAAGATCTAAATCGTTGGCAGAAATCCAATTTGCTCCAAGAATCTGAGCTTGGCCTTGCATGGTCTTGCGAGTGGAAAGGGCGCCAGAAATGAATTGTTTGACGGCCTTGGACAATTCGCTAGGGGAAATAGGTTCGGCCTCCATTTTCGCCAACTCGGCTAGGACGGCGTCTCGGGCGACGCAGAGATTGCCGGGGTCTATCGTGGCACTCATCCCAAAAAGCCCGGGATGGCCGGAGCTGTAGGTCCAGGCATCCACACAATGAACCAGCCCGGGTTCACGTACCTGCTGGTATAGGCGGGAACTGCGCCCATGACCGAGCAGTGCCGCCACCAAATCCAGTATCGGAATGTCGGGATTCGTTATTTCCGGGAGGTGCCAAACAAGATAAACGTAACCTAAGTGAACAGGGGCTTCCTCGATTATCTCGCGAGGCGCGGTCTGCGTGGGTTCGAGCGGAAGAACGAGTGCGGGTTGATGCCTGGGCTTTGCTTCGCTGAAAGCCTGTCGAATCTTCGACACCACGTCAGCCGGATCAACATCTCCCACCACCACGAAGAAAACGTTGTTGGGGACATAATGTTGCCGGTAATACTTCATTACCTCGGCGTGGGTGAGTTGGTGAAAAACCTCTGGATACCCGATTACTGTGAACCGATACGGGCTGCGGATGTAGACCGTCTCAAAAAGTCGCCGGCTGGCCCGGCGCCCCGGGTCATCGGTGTTCATGTCCATTTCCCGAACGATCACTTGCATTTCCTTGGCCAATTCTTCGGGCGGCAGCGAAGCGTTCTGCATGATATCGCAGAGAATGTCCAAAGCGACGGCAGTTCCTGTGCTCGGTACATCGATGTGATAAACCGTTCGGTCGAAGGAGGTGTAAGCATTCATGTGCCCCCCGGCCTCTTGTACTTCCCGGTCAATGCGGTTCCCGGGCCTTGATGTCGTCCCTTTGAAGAGCATGTGCTCCAACAAATGAGAAAGTCCGGCACCAAGCCATTCCCCCTCGTGGATGCTCCCTGACATGCACCAAGCCTGGGCCGAAACCACCGGCGCGCTGTGATCTTCGAGGACAATAATCTTCAGTCCATTATCCAATAAAGTCGTCTTCACCCTGGACGAAAGAGGAGGAATCAGTTCGCCGACAGGCGCAACTCGCATGAGAGAGGACATTCGATTATGAAAATCCGAGTCAGAGGGATTCCAAGCTGTCAATTGCCCACGGAAGGTGGCGAAGACAAGACTTCTGAGCAAATTTGTTTGCTGGGGGGTAGGAATGGTCTGCGAAAAGCTTCGTAGAAGTCATAGCCAGCTTCAAAATCCGAACGGTTGTCCTTGTCCGTTTTCGCCAGCAAACCGACTTCGACCATGTTAAAAACGATTTCGCCAAAGTCCTGGCAGTTCCGTACTCCCCAGGCTTCGAGCACTGTCGCCGCCATGGGACCGTACTGTTCGAGGGCGTAGTCCTTAATCCCTTCCAACAACTCCTGACCGGTGACATGACGCATGCGTCCTCGGCTCTGCTTTGCTATGGACTTTTGGGTATAGTCCAAGGCTTCTCGGACAAAGATGTAAGCATCGCGCTCGTAGCGCGAATCTTTGACCCGAGCGGACTCGAGTGCCTCGTCGAAACTGATTTCTTGCATTTTTAGCGCTGCGCCGGTTCCATAGATTCCTGCGGCGTATGGGCGGTTCGATACGTTTTGACGGCCAATCCCGTCAGCAGCAACCCCAACACGAAACACAAGACCCATTGTTCCTGCCTGGTCAAGCGGCTCACGCGCAGCACAATATCACAATAATACCTAATGGACAACGGGTATTTCTCTCAGACCTCAGAAATCATTCGGGGGTCAGGCACGCCAAACCGTCGTCTTAATTCAAGTAGTTGCTGCAGGTGGCCCCCGGATATCAGACTTAACTCACGATTAAGTTGTATAGCTATGAGATAGGTTTGGCAGCACGCTTCGAAGATCTCGAGTTTGAAATAAGCGTCTTCCAAGTGGTTCTGACTCCAAGAAACAACGCCGTGATTGGCCATCAAGATCGTGTTGTGACCTTGGGCTAACGAGGCCACTTCATCGCCCAATTCGGAGGTGCCTGGGGTGTGGTAGGGAGCGATCACGGCAGACACAAAAAGTTCATATTCCGACACCAACCCTGTAGGCGGAAGTAGCCCGGCGATGCCGAAAGCTGTACCATAGGGCGGATGGCCATGTACGGTGGCTTGAGCTCTCGGTTGGCGTTTGAGAATTCCCAAGTGCATCAGAATTTCGCTCGTGCGTCGGCCCGTTCCTGCAAGTTGCCTCCCATCCAGGTCGACTAGGCAGAGGTCCGACGGTTCCATAAAACCCTTGGAAACCATTGTTGGTGTGCAGAGTACCAGATTCGGGGCAACTCGCACAGCCAGGTTGCCACCGTTGCCGTCCACATAGGATCGCTGCCACATGCGACGGCCTATATCGCAGATCTGCCTCTTCATCCTTTCTATTTCCGGACTAATAAAGAAGTCGCATATTTCGCTTTCGCGAACCGGCAGATCATTTGAGGGCGCGGACTGACACATCGTCGCTGAGAGGTTAGCAGGCCCGCCACGCCGGAGCGAGATCTGTTCGGATATTTTTGAAACAAAACCTTTTCCATCGGGGTAATGAGGGTGAAAAGAGCGATGAAAATGGCTTGGGCGCGGACAATCAAATATGCGAGCATTGAGTGCGTAGGGGCTTAAGAGCGCCCACGGACGAAGCTGAGCCATTGCGATGTCAAGCGCATGCGAATTTGAGGTTTTCATGCAGAATTACCAGAACATGGTATATAGCACGGCTTTGCGCCTGGTGGTGAATGAGGCGGAGGCAGAGGACATTGCTCAGGAGGTGTTTTTGAAAGCCTTTGAGCGATTTGATGAGTTGAAAGGTAGTCCGACTGCTGGTGGGTGGCTAAAAAAAGTTGCCACCAACTTGAGTTTGAACCACTTGAGCCGCTATCGATCCCGCTGGCGTTTCTTTTCGGAGTTCTTTTCAAGTACGCAGGAAACCGAGGGCGAAGAGGTTGATTTTGCCTCCGAACAGAATCTTTCGCAGGAGGTGGAGGACCATGACCGCCATCAAATTGTTGAAATCGCCCTTAAACGTTTGCCGCCCGCCCAGCGGGTCCCCTTAGTTCTCTACCATATGGAGGGGCTGCGTTATGAAGAAATCGCCGCAGCTTTGAAGGTCTCCTTGGGTAAGGTGAAAACGGATATCTTTCGTGGGCGTGAGGCTCTGAAGAGGCTACTGCAATTAAAACTTCCGGAGGAGTTTGCACAACAATCCGATAGCGCTGGGGCAGGGCACGATGTCGTGAAGTCAGCAACCATTCATGCCAGGTTATGAGCGATTCAAACTACGAGCGACAACTTGAAGCGGCGGTTGACCAGGAAATGAAAAGCCTTTCGGACGTGCCTGCTCCTGCGCACTTGGCTTCACGTGTGATACAGATTATCGCCGTGCGTTCCCGGCAACCCTTGGACCTCTGGGTTTGGGACACCTGGTCATTGCCCCTACGACATTTCGCGCTTGTGACGATGATAACAGCCTTTGGTTTGGCTTGCCTTGGAAGCTGGAAAATCCGCCAAATACCGATTCCAGCGTTCGGATGGGAAGCTCGGTCGGAGGCCCTTTCCACAGCAGTCACGCTGTGGAATGCTCTCGGCAGCGTTGTTGGCGCCCTGATGGCAGGGCTTCAGCAAGCAGGACCGATCTTTACAGGCGCCTGTGTGACGACAGTAGCCTTGGCTTACGCGATGTGCCTTGCGATAGGGGGCTTATACCTGCGACTTGGGATGGCGCGGCGTTGATTACCATCAGCTTGAGCAGGACACGAATTCAACTAATTAACTATGAAAAAGAGATTATATAATGGGGTCTGCCGAATCGCGCTTGGCTCCGTGCTTCTGGGAGTAACGACCTGCTGCCTGGCGGCTGCCCAGGCGACCCAATCCGAGGACTTAACGAGTCCGGTTGTTGGGCTCGAGGAATCCAATCAGAGCCAGCCTCAACACACCGTCTCCGAGTCGACTTCCCGCAACAGAGGTGTGCATCACAAGACTCTTGTCGCGGTGGGAAAGAGTGTTGAATTGGGGCCAGATGATTCTGCGGAAGTGGCCGTCGCGATCGGCGGGTCTGTCAGGATAAGGGGCAAAGTCACCGATTCCGCAGTTGCAATCGCAGGAGATGTAGAAGTAGAAGACGAAGGGGAGGTGTTGCGGGATGCGGTCTCGGTCCTGGGTAATATTCGGATAGCGCCAGGCGGCAAAATCAGAGATGGGGTTGCGGTGGGGGGAAGCGTCAAGGTTGCTGACGGAGCAACCGTGACCGGCTCAACCGATGAAGTCAACTTCGGGATGGTGGGGCTTGCGACTCCCGAGTGGTTGAAAGACTGGTTTGTTCAATGCTTGCTCAAACTCCGCCCCTTGGCCCCACAGGTTCCCTGGGTCTGGGGTGTGGCTGGCGCATTCTTCCTATTGTACCTCCTAATTACATTGCTCTTCCCCAAACCAGTTCAGGCCTGCGTGAATGAATTCCGGGAGCGGCCGGCCACCTCATTTCTGATGGGGATCTTGACCCAGATTCTCGTCCCGCTGATCTTCCTGGTGCTTGCGGCGACAGGTCTGGGCTTGCTTGTGTTTCCGTTTCTTCTAGCCGCCCTCGTTCTGGGGGCGATCGTAGGTAAAGTTGCCCTGATCCAGGCTTTTGGTGTGGCAATCGGCCGCCATCTGAAAATCGCTGCTGTCCAAACTCCGGTGGGCGGGTTCGTCCTAGGGAGTGTTTTGATAGCCGTACTGTATATCATACCCGTGCTTGGGTTGATTATCTTCGGAGTCACGGCTGTTTGGGGTATCGGAGCAGCAGCGACTGCGGCTTTTGGCGGTTTGAAAACGGAACTACCCAAGAAGCCGCTGGAACTCCCAGCGGGTCTCGACGGGTTGGACCCAAAGGTGTCGCCGCCGGCGAGCATCGGTGGATCACCGCCTGCACCTGCGGGCGACGTGCTCATGACCGAACAGCCGGTGCTCGGTTTCCATGCTGAGGTTCCACCCTATCCAAAAGCCACCTTTTGGGAGCGAATGGGAGCAGCGTTTCTTGACGTAGTGCTTGTGAGTATCCTGGGTAGCCTGGTGGGCGGGCCTCCATTAGCGTTTGTCGTGGCCTTGGCTTATTTCGGTGGCATGTGGGGGTGGAAGGGGACAACGATCGGAGGCGTAGTGCTTGGGCTCAAGGTGGCCCGCATGGATGGAACCCCAGTGACCTTCCTGGTAGCGTTGGTGCGGGGTCTCATGGCAGGGTTTTCTGCCGTGGTCTTATTTCTTGGATTCCTGTGGATTGCGTGGGACAAAGACAAACAAGCGTGGCACGACAAGGTTGCGGGGACGGTGGTGCTGAAACTCCCGCGAGGCACCCCCTTGATCTGTCTTTGACCGCAAATTCAATTTCCTTCCCTTTAACGCGAATTCAGCTACCTTGAGCCGGTTACAAGAAGGCCGTACGGCAGTAATCGGCACCTCTTTCATTCCGGGCGACGGACGCTCTGAGCATAGTGGTGCGTGTCTCCTGCGGCCATTTCGGAATAAGAGATGGATGCATCGCATATAAGAAATTTCAGCATTATTGCCCATATCGACCATGGGAAGACGACTCTTTCGGACCGGCTCTTGCATAGAACCGGGACAATTTCGACCCGGGATATGGAAGACCAATTGCTGGACTCCATGGACCTCGAGAAGGAGCGGGGAATTACCATTAAAGCGCACCCGGTTACGATGCTCTACAAAGCCGCCAACGGGGAAACCTATGAGCTAAACCTGATTGACACTCCCGGGCATGTAGACTTCTCCTACGAGGTTTCCCGCAGTCTGAGTGCCTGTGAGGGGGCGTTGCTGATCGTGGATGCGGCGCAGGGCGTGGAGGCACAGACCGTGGCCAACGTGCACTTGGCCATCAAACAGAATCTTGCCATCATTCCGGTGATCAACAAGATTGATTTGCCGCACGCGAACGTGCCTCAGGCCAAGCAACAACTCGAGGATATCCTCGCCATCCCCGGTGATACGGCCCTTAGTGCCAGTGCCAAAGAAGGGATTGGTATTGATGAGATCCTGGAGGCGATTGTTGAACGGGTTCCGCCGCCGAAGATCGACCCTGCGAGTGCCCTGCAAGCCCTGGTTTTTGACTCCTACTTCGATACTTACAAAGGAGTGGTGATTCATGTTCGGGTCTTCAACGGCGAATTGAGACCAGGGCTCCAGGTCAAACTGCTGAACTCCAGCAAAACCGTTGAGGTCAAAGAAGTGGGAAGCTTCAACCCCAAACCTTACGTGCGTCAAAAGCTCGAGCCAGGCGAGACAGGTTACTTTACGGCCAACATCAAGAGCCCGCAAGAGGTGAAAATGGGGGATACTGTCACCGACAGTCGCCGCCCGATGCCACCACTTCCTGGGTTCAAGGAGATTCACCCGATGGTGTTCAGCGGTATCTATCCTATCAACACCGCGGATTATGAACATCTGAAGGCCAACCTGGCCAAACTGCAACTGAATGACTCCGCCTTCATTTATCAGGCGGAGACCTCCGTGGCGTTGGGGTTTGGCTTCCGTTGTGGGTTTCTCGGCCTGCTTCACCTCGAAATCGTGCAGGAGCGGCTGCGTCGTGAATATGGTATGGATATCATCGCAACCTACCCGAGTGTGGTTTACCGGGTGACGATGAGTGACAGCACAGTCAAGGAGATCGACAACCCGGCATTTCTGCCGGAACCGAATTATATCGATAAGATCGAAGAGCCAATGGTGAAGACCTTCGTGATCTGTCCTAACGAGAATATCGGGGACATGATGGCGTTGATCTCGGAGAAACGTGGCGTCCTGGATCACACGGAAACTCTTGATTCCCGTCGCGTGATGCTGACCAGCCAGGTGCCGCTGAACGAAATACTGATTGATTTTCACGATCGCATAAAGAGTCTCACGCGCGGTTATGGGTCCATGGACTACGAACACGCCGGCTACAAGGAGTCTGAGATGGTGAAACTCGATATGCTGGTCAACGGCGAGTCGGTGGACGCTTTTTCCTGTATTGTCCACCGGGACAAAGCGGAGGGCAGGGGACGCGCCTTGGCAGCCAAGTTGAAAGAAGTAATTCCCCGTCAGCAATACGCCGTGGCCATCCAGGGCGCGATTGGCGGAAAAGTTGTTGCGCGGGAAACCGTAAGCGCTTTGCGCAAAGATGTCACTGCTAAGTGTTATGGCGGCGACATTACCCGGAAACGCAAGCTCCTGGAAAAACAAAAGGAAGGCAAGAAGCGGATGAAATCCGTCGGTTCGGTGAACATTCCCCAAGAGGCTTTCATCGAAGTTTTGAAAGCATAATTGGCAATCTTGACCAGCATGACTCTTCAATGGTTCCTTTCGAGCACCGTGCGGCAAGCCACCGCCATGCGCCGCCACGTTCAGAAATTGGTCAACCACCAACGCGATCTGCTTTCTGCGCAGGCGCTCATTCAGCTCCAAAACGCACTTACGGAGATGGATCAGACCATTCAACAGCACTCAGGCAAAGCGGAATTGCAGCAGCGAATGGATAACCTGGAAAAGGTGGCAAATAATTGGCTTAAGCCTTACCCCAACCCCGCGTGGCGCGAAAACGTAGAGGTATTACTCGTCGCCCTGGCCATAGCCATGGGCATACGCACCTTCTTGCTACAGCCATTCAAGATTCCAACGGGTTCGATGCAACCGACTTTGTACGGCGTCACTTCCTACCCGGATCATAGCCGCCGTGCCTCAGTCGACGAAATGGTCCCGGCAGCGGAGAAGATCGAGGTCCCTGGAGGATTGGACCGTGTGCGGCAATGGTTCGCAGGAGTATCCTATCTGGTAATCAAAGCCAAGGCCGATGGCCCGATTCAAGACGTCCGACCTCCATTTAAGCTACTCATTTTTAATATCTACCAAACCCTGAAAATCGGCGGTGTCACGCATCGGGTGTTTTTCCCACCCGACTACGGCAGTCTCACCTTGGAAAAGCGCGCAGGTCTGAACGCAAGTAAGATCTACCACAAAGGCGACGATGTGGTGCGAATGAAAATCATTGCTGGCGACCATTTATTTGTTGATCGGTTGACCTACAATTTCCGCCCGCCCAAACGTGGAGAGATCATCGTTTTTGAAACCAAAGGCATCCCGGAGCGAGCACGCGATTATTTCGGCATCCCTGGTGACCAATTCTACATCAAAAGACTTGTGGGACTAGGTGGCGAGCAGATCCAGATTGGTGAAGACCGTCATCTGACGGTAAATGGCGAGCGCCTGACGGCTTCAATACCACATTTTGAAAGGCTTTACTCTTTCGATCCAAAACTGCCACCGGAGGACAGCCGTTATTCCGGCCACGTCGACGGACCATTCTTAGCACCGATGTTTCATAACAAACCGGAGGGTTTCAGAATTCCAGACCGTCATTATCTGGCCATGGGCGATAACACGGTCAACAGCTTGGATTCCAGGTCCTGGGGCGCGTTTCCGAGCGAATACGTGATCGGCAAAGGTTTTTTTGTTTACTGGCCACTGTCAGGACGGTTCGGGTGGGGTTACCACCGATAATCGGATTAATTACCAACAGCCAATTCCGGAAGCAATTCAGAAATCAGGTATATTATTTCGCACAATGTTTGTTATATTTAGTTCGGGCACTTTCGGCCCATGCGACCGAAAACCCTTGACGTTTTAACGGCAAACCGCATCCTTCCCCTAGCTTCCGTCCGTGATGTAGGCGTTACCGCAGCCGAAGGCAGTTGCAAGGGTCTGACTAAAACCCGCGGTTCAGAAAAGCGAGCACAGGAGGCCGCTTGTCCCATGTCTGAACCGGATCGCGTATCAATGTGGGTGCTTTACACCCAGACGGTCAACCGGCTGGAATACTACCAGGCCCAGGTTGCCCAGGTGCGCGAATTGGACGCGGCGAACGATTTCGCCCGTTATGTCCTTAACGCCAATCTGGGGCGCATTCTTGCGCCTTACGACAGCCAGACTTCCCCCAAGATCGACAGCAGCCATTTGACTTGGCTTGCTAAGGAGCTGCGGCAGCGTGTCTGCGATCTTTACTCCCAGGGGAAAGCTCACCCAGAGACGGCCGCCGCCACCTTGGAAAGCATCCACCACAAGCTGGACCTGATCGCGGCCCACGTGGCCGGCATCTATCCCAAGCAAGAACCGGGCAAGGTCGTTGCCTTCCCTGAGCAAGCTGCAGGAGGTGGAATGTGAAGCGGGTGGTTCTTTCGGGCCTTGACGATTGGATCAAGTTCAGCGGGCAGGCGGGCGGGTTCCTGCAGGTGGGCGACGTGGCCAGGTTGCTCGGGGTCTCCCGTCAACGGGTCTATGAGCTGGTCGAGCTGGGGCGATTCACCCGGTATGTCATGGACGGAGCGCTTTACCTGGGCGGCGTTGAAGTGGCACAGCGCCGGGCCAGGCGTTCGCAGGCGAACGGGATCGGGGCGTGCGGCCCGAAGGGCCGCCGCCCCCTTACCTTGTTTAATATTTAAACCATTCTAACAGAGAATGCGTTTTCTCATGTGTTTTGAATCGATTAACCATTCCAATCGGAAAGGGCCTTAGAGATGGCAAGTGTGGAATCAATGTGTGATGGAGTGCGGAATCGTTGGGGGCGTGGGCCACGTTTTCAGATTCCTGAGACTGGCCAGGTTGTTTTCTCTGATGGGGTTGCTTGGTTTCAGGTTGACACGCCAATGGGGCGTCGGTCGTCGTTCATGGGGCGGCTGGATCGTGACCGATTGTCGGAGTTTTGCGCGATCAAGGGCATTCCGTTTCTCGATGTTACGCAGCGTAACATTGGGGGCCGGGCTGGTTCGGGGGGTGGCAGTGCGGAGAAGGGCTTGCCCTGCTGAGGCAGGGAGATCCTTGCTACGGGCTCTTTTCCGATTACCCCCTGGGCCAGCCCAGGCCGCGAGGAAGAAAAAAAGCGACCTATGCGGAGCACTCGAAAACGCTCGGCATGTGCCCTGCCCTACTCGGGGCGATAATGTCCGCCTCGACTCTTGCCCTCCCGTTCTAAAGCCCCGTGGAATGGCGTTCAGAATGTCCCCAGGTTGACTTACCGGCCTATGGCAGGGGGTTTACCCCCTCCTCAAAGCAAGCGGGCGCTTAGCTCAACTGGGAAACGTGGGCTTGCGTTGTTGCGTCCCTTGACAGCGAAGCGGTCCTGGTGGCCGGGCCGACGCGGCGCCCTAATCGTTTGCGCTTAGCTGGATTGTTGCTTTCGACAAGTTGCAGTGTGGATTGCAATGGACGCTCGGGCCGCAGCCGCTTCGGCCCGGCCACCCCACCATAATTCTTGGCCTTCGCTACTTTTTTGACTCAAGGAAAAGCCTTTCGCGTCCCCAGACAGCGAAGCGAGTTATTCACTGACTTATTCACAGAGAAGAAAACGCTTGTTTGTTATATTTAATTCGTGGATTATCGTTCCATGCGACCGGAACACTAATTAGCGTTCTTGATTTGTGCGTAAACCTCAACGTATTCTCCCGCCGTTCGATCCCAGGAGAAATCGCACTCCATGCCATTTCTTCTGAACCAGTGCAGGAGCGTGGGGTTGTTGTATATGGCAATGGCCTTGCGCATAGCTTTGGTCACGGCAGAACTTGAGTAATCATAAAACTTGATACCGGTTGCTGCTTCTGGTTGTTCTTTAAAATCCAGCACGGTGTCATCTAAGCCTCCCACGGCACGCACTATAGGAACCGCTCCGTAGCGCAGGCTATACATTTGGTTTAGTCCACAAGGTTCAAAACGCGATGGCATCAGGAAGAAATCACTGGCTGCTTCGATGCGGTGCGACAGCCCTTCGTCGAAGCCAATCCGCACCGCTGCACGGTTGGCAAATCGCCGTCCAAGATCCTGGAAGGCTCGCTGGAACCTCGAGGCCCCACTGCCCAAGATTACCACCTGAATGTCCGCATGCAGCATTTCCTCTAGGGCACCGTAAAGAATGTCTACGCCCTTCTGTTCCACCATGCGCCCGATGTTGGCAAACAGCGGTATCTCCACTCTCTCAGGTAGACCCAACTCCTGCTGCAACGAAGCCTTATTCCGTGCCTTCAGGTGGAGAGTGTCAATTGCATAAGCCTGATGAATATATGGGTTTTCATAAGTGTTCCATTCGCTGTAATCCACGCCGTTAAGGATCCCGAGCAGTCGTTCCGGGCGCTGGCGTAACAACCCATCTAAACCGCAGCCAAATTCTTCGGTTGTGATCTCGCGGGCGTAGCGCGGGCTGACTGTGGTAATTATATCAGCATAACTGATGCCTGCTTTTAAACAATTCATCCCCCCGTAGAACTCGACACCGGAGGGAATGAAGTATTCCCAAGGTAGATTGGTCAATTGATACTGTGCCGAAGGGAACTGGCCCTGGTAGGCAAGGTTATGAACTGTTAGGCAGGTTCCTGGACCGTTCCTCCATGCAGGGATCCGCTTTTGGTGATGCACGAACAGGGTCGCCAAGCTGGCTTGCCAATCGTGGACGTGCAAAACCTCTGGTTTCCACGGCAAATGGAAAGCCAGATGAGCTACCGCTTTACTGAAGAACATGAATCGCTCGGCATTGTCCGGGTAATCCATGCCATCTTTTTGATAGAGAGAGGCTCGTTGAAAGAAATCAGGCTGGTCAACGAAGTAAATAGTCAGCCCAGGAATCGTGTTCAGCGACCATACTTCGCCACGGAACCGCCGTACTCCCAAGGGAAAGTCCAAGGGGAGTGACGTGGGTTTGAGCTGGGGGTAGCGTTCGCGGATGCCAGCGTAAAGCGGAGTGATAAGACCGACCTGGTGTCCCTTGCGAGCGAGTGCCTTCCCCAAGGCGCCGACCATGTCGGCCAAGCCGCCAGTTTTGGAAAAGGGATGGACCTCGCTGCTCGCCAGGAGAATTTTCAACCGGAAATCCTTTCGGTTCTTAAATAAGGCCACAGTGGCGCTGGGAGCAGCAATGACCCGTCGGCTTGCTGACAGCTTTCGACTAGGGAGACAAACAGGCGGGCTAGCGCGGTGCCGCTCCCGTTCAAGAGGTGAGGAAAGCGGTTTTCACCAGTTTCGGTCTTGTAGCGCAAGCCCATCCGCCGAGCTTGGAAATCCTCGCAGTTGGACACGCTCGAAACCTCCAGGTAACTCCCCTGCCCTGGCGCCCAGACTTCAATGTCGAAAGTTCTGGCGCTGGCGAATCCCATATCGCCAGTGCACAACAGCACCACACGGTAGTGAAGGCCGAGTAATTGGAGCACGCGTTCTGCATGGACGAGCATTTCTTCCTGAGCCGTGTAACCATCTTCCGGCCGGACGACCTTTATGAGTTCGACCTTGTCGAATTGGTGAATTCGTATTAACCCGCGCGATCCTACGCCCGCCGCTCCTGCCTCGCCCCGGAAACAGGGGGTGTAGGCGCAATAGGAAATCGGCAATTGCTCTAGAGAAAGGATCTCCTCTCGATGGATATTGGCCACGGGCGTCTCGGCCGTCGGAATCAGGTACAGCCGACCCAGCGTCTTACTATCGAGTCCTTCCTGGACCCCGTAATACTGGTCAGCGAATTTCGGGAATTGACCAACGCCTTCCAAGCATTGTGGCCCGACCATGAACGGAGGCGAAACTTCGGTATATCCGTGCTCCGAAGTGTGGAGATCGAGCATGAACTGGATAAGCGCGCGTTCAAGTCGGGCACCCCAGTTCGTGTAAAGGACGAATCCGCTTCCTGACAGTTTGGTAGCTCGCTCGAAGTCCACCAGCTTCAACTGTCCGGCAATCTCAATGTGAGATTTCGGTAAGAAACTAAAAACTGGCTTCTCCCCATAGGTGCGGACTACAGGGTTGTGCTCGCTGCTCTTGCCCTGAGGCACCGACTCGTGGGGAAGGTTTGGAAACTGGAGGAGCACTTGGTTTCGGACTTCATCGATGCCTGCGGCCCGGCGATCCAGAGCCGCGATTCTATCGCCAAGCTCGCGAGTCTCCAGTTTGCGAACTTCAGCTTCAGCCAACTTTTTTTGCCCCATCAACGCGCCAATCTCTTTGGAGGCACGGTTGCGTTGGGCTTTTAGGGACTCGGTTTCCGCCAGGCACTTGCGCCGTTGCTCGTCCAGCTTCAGGAATTCGTCCACCCTGACTTCGTCCCCTGCCCCGCGGCTCGCCAGGCGCTGACGAACAAAATCCGGCTTTTCGCGGATCAGTTTAATGTCCAACATCGGCGCATTATAAAAAGGGGGGCGTGCAGGGCAACTCTTTGTTCCTGGCAGGTATTGGGAGCGTATGTGACAGGTCGGGTGTTGATTTTTTTGCTAGAATACCGGTCAAGATTCTGGCGTCATAGGGCGTATGCAGACTTCTTTCTCTCGCGCTGGCATAAGCCGTCGGCGTTTCTTGGGAGCGACCAGCCTCCTCTTGGCCGCACCTTCTATCGTAAGCACCCGCGTGCTTGGACGTGGGGGACAACCGCCCCCCTCGGAACGGATCGCTCTTGGGGTGGTCGGATGGGGCATGCAAGGTCCAGGCAATACTAGCCAGTTTCTAAATCTGGCTGACTGCCAAGTCGTCGCTGCTTGTGACCTCGACAAGAACCACCTGCAAGCGGCGGTGAAGGCCATCAATAGTCATTACAAGAACCAGGATTGTAAAGCCTACGACGATTACCGGGAAATGATGGCCCGAAGGGATATCGATGCCGTGATGCTCGCCGTGCCAGACAACTGGCACGCCCTTACTGCTATGGAAGCCGCCGCTCAGAAGAAGGACATCTATGGAGAGAAACCTCTCGCACGTACCATTGTTGAGCAGCAAGCGATTGTGAATGCGGTGCAGAAAGCCGGCTGCATCTGGCAAACCGGATCTTGGCAACGTTCTCAGGGTCCCTTCCGTCGAGCTGCCGAAATCGTTAGGAATGGGCTTATTGGGAGGGTCATCCGGGTCGAAGTCGGGCTCCCGGCCGGCCACCATGACTTTGCCGGCACTGCAGCGTTTAGGACGGTTTCAGAACCCCCACCTGAGTTGAACTACGATCGGTGGATAGGTCCGTCGGCTATGGAGCCTTACATTAAGGGCCGTGTTCACATGAATTGGCGCTGGAATTACAATATTGGGGGAGGCCAACTGTTAGACTGGATCGGCCATCACTGCGACATCGCGCATTGGGGCATGGATGCCGATAACTCCGCGCCTATCGAGGTTGAGGGCCAGGGGGATTTCCCACCGAAAGACGCAGTCTGGAACACCTGCACCAAGTACCGAATCAGGTGTGCCTACGCGAACGGCGTGGAAATGATCATAGCCGGCGGACATGGAGATATTCGGGGCGGCACGAAATGGATCGGCACTGATGGTTGGGTGTGGGTGGACCGAGGCGGGTTTGATGCTTCCAACACGGACTGGTTTGCGAATCTCCCCGCCGATAAATACAACGTCAAGTTATATCGCTCGGATAACCACTTCCGAAACTTCCTGGATTGCGTGAAGTCCCGCAAACCGACGATCACACCAGTGGAAACTGCTCACCATTCGGCCCTTCCGGGTCATCTGGGGCTTATTGCTATGCTGGTTGGTCGCAAGATTAAATGGGATGCAGTCAAAGCGACCCTTTCCGGTGATGAGGAGGCTGCAAAGTTGATGAGCAGGCCCTACCGGGCTCCGTGGAGACTTCAGGTTTGAATTGACAGGTGCCGATCAACGTCAGGATTATACAATTATGAACGAAGCTTCTTCTCAAAACCTCTCAACAAGACGGGAATTCCTTAAAACCACGGGACGACTGGCCGCTGTGTCCGCACTGGCTGGCGTCTCTGTTCCTTATGTTCACGCCGCCGGAAGTGATGCGATCCAGATTGCCCTGATCGGTTGCGGCGGTCGTGGCACCGGTGCCGCAGCCAACGCTCTGGCCACAAGCCCGCAGGGGCCGATAAAGTTGGTGGCGATGGCCGACGTGTTCGAAAACCGCCTCAACAGCAGCTATGAAAACCTGAAGCGCCAAAGCGGACAACAGGTCGACGTCCCTCCAGATCGCAGGTTTGTCGGCTTTGACGGTTATAAGAAGGCAATGGACTGTCTGCAGCCAGGAGATATCGCTATTTTCACGACCCCGCCCGCTTTTCGCTGGTTGCACTTTGGTTACGCGGTGGGAAAAAACCTGAACGTGTTCATGGAGAAGCCTGTCACATGCGACGGCCCTACTTCACGCCGAATGTTGGAACAGGCTGAGGCCTCCGTTAAGAAAAACCTAAAAGTCGGCGTCGGTTTGATGTCTCGCCATAGCCGGGCGTTGCAGACGCTGCACAGTCGATTGCAGGATGATATTGGCGATGTCATCCTCATGCGGGGCTACCGTATGCATGCGCCAGCGGGATCAGCCTTTTCCACCCGCTGGCCGGGCGATTCCAGCGAGTTGCTCTGGCAAATCCAGCATTTCCACAGTTTCCTTTGGGCTAGTGGCGGCTGCTACAGTGATTTTTACATTCACCACCTCGATCATCTCTGTTGGATGAAGAATGCCTGGCCGATCAAGGCTCAATCTCTCGGAGGACGTCACTACAAAGAGACCCATGATGGCAAGCCTTACGTAGACCAGAACTTTGACTCGTATGCAGTAGAATACACCTTTGAGGATGGTGCCAAGATGTACATGGATGGTCGTTGCATGAATGGGTGCAATGACATTTACTCCAGTTATGCCCATGGCAGCAAAGGCATAGCTGTGGTCTCCAAGTCAAGCGATTGCGGCTTCCCTTCGATGACCTTCAAGGGGCAAAACATGCAGCGGTCTAACATGATCTGGCAGTCTCCGGTTATACAAGGCCAGCAGGATCCTTACCTGAATGAATGGAATGACCTGATGGAAGCTATCCGGGGGAACAAACCCTATAACGAAGCTAAGCGTGGCATTGAGGCAAGTCTCGTCAGCAGCATGGGACGTATGGCCGCGCATACGGGCCAGGAAATCACCTTCGAGGACATGCTCAATTGCGAGCACGAATTCGCGCCGGACTTGTCAAAATTCGATATGGGTTCCCCTGCTCCACTCGTGGCGGATGCCAACGGGCGCTACCCGATTCCTATGCCTGGCATCAACCGCAAGCGTGAATACTGAGGTTATCGCAGGAAATTCCAGCCAAACATAAGGCGAGTCCATTCGGACTAGCCAACCTTTCTTGGATCAAGAGCCTCGCATCGGGCTACCGACGCGAGGCTGATTCATTCTTGACCGAGTTATTTAAGTTTTGCTAGGACCTCTTTAACCTTGGCAAAATCCGGCAGGTCTTTCGGAGTAGGCGTCTGTTCGCTGTATTGGACCACTCCGTTCTTGTCGATTACAAACGCCGCACGTGCCGCTGTATCGCCCACGCCTGCCAGCATCGGGAACACAACATCGTAGTTCTTGATTACTTCTTTGTTCAAATCACTGGCCAGGGCGATCGTTATCTTCTCCTTTTGGGCCCAGGCTTCCTGTGCAAACGGGGTATCGACGCTAATGCCGATAACCTCAGCGTTCAACTCGGAGTACACATTCAATCCAGATGAGATGTCACACAGCTCCTGGGTGCAAACCCCAGTGAATGCAGCAGGAAAGAAAAGAAGCACGGTGTTCTTCTTTCCGAAGTTGCTACTAAGGCTGATGTCCACCAAGCCGGTGGACTGCTTGGATTTTAAGCTAAAATCAGGAGCTTTCGCGCCAACAGGTATTGCCATAAAGTTTTTGTGCTAAGATGGTTTTTATTTCAACTGCTTTAGCGTTACTGTTGTCCAGGAGGCACCCGGTGTCAAATAGGTCAGTAAACCACTTTGTTGAGTGGGTATTCGATAATCCCCTCGGCTCCCGCGGCTTTTAGGGCTGGAATCAACTCGCGCACGATATGTTCGTCGATGATCGTTTCCACAGCCACCCAACCCTCCTGGCTGAGACTGGAAACGGTGGGATTTCTCAAGGCCGGCAACGTTTTTAGGAGGTTCTCCAGATTCTTTCCGGATATGTTCATTTTGAGGCCGACCTTAGCCTCCGCTTCGAGCGCACCTTTGAGCAGCAAGGCGATTCTCTCGATCTTTTGTCGTTTCCACCGGTCTTTCCAAGCATTCAAATTCACAATCAGGCGCGGGGTGGAAACCAACAGAGTCTCAACGATACGTAACTTGTTAGCACGTAAAGATGAACCGGTCTCAGTGATTTCCACAATCGCGTCCACCAGTTCGTGGGCCTTCACTTCTGTGGCACCCCAGGAAAACTCGACGTCCGCTTTGACTTTGTGCTTTCGCAGCCATTTTTTGGTCAGGTTGACCACCTCGGTTGCAATACGCTTGCCTTGGAGATCTTTAACGGATTTGACCGCCGAATGTTCGGGAACCGCCAGAACCCAGCGGGCCGGCTGCCGAGTCGCTTTGCTGAAGAGAAACTCTCCGACTTCATACACCTTGGACGCGTTTTCCTGAATCCAATCGTAGCCTGTAATACCGCAGTCTAGATAGCCGTGCTCAACGTAACGGCTGATTTCCTGGGCCCGGATCATTCGTATTTCAAGCTCCGAGTCATCAACATAGGGGATATATGACCTGCTGCTGACGGTGATGTGGAATCCGGCTTTGGCCATCTTCTCGATAGTGGCATCCTGCAGGCTGCCTTTGGGCAACCCAAATCGTAAAATATTCGGTTTTTTCATGACTTCTGCGTCTTGTAAGGGTCGCTGGACGACGAACACCTCAAACTGAGTCGTTCTTTTTGCCATGAATGGCACAAAGAATCCAACTTTATTTCGTGCATGAGGTCTCTTTGTCTCTTCGCGCTCAGATCGAACACCGGCCTTGAACGCAGGTCTTCTTACCGAGTCTCTGGCGAATGAAATCTTGCCGACGCACGATAGCAAACGGGCAAGGCTGAGCCGGCGGCAATCGGCACCAATTCGGCAGATGAACACCGGATCGGCGACGGGATTCCAAGCGGCTGGGAAAGGGAGTTCGGGCTGATGCCAATTTCCAAAAAGCTAGAAGCGCGATGACTTAGCGACAACTAGGTCCATGATAGTTATCTTACCGGGGAGTTAGCGAGTCTATCAAGCCTACCAAGGGGAGAGGTTTTTCGGTCAGCGCAAACAATGATGGCTGCCATGGAGAAAGGTTGAACTGAACCTTGCTGATCAGTCCCAGGTAATGGAGTTTTCGCAAATCATACACATGCATCGCCCTTAGAAGCTTGGCCTCGACTGCGCCGGATTGCTCCAACGCCTCGTTTCCACCAGCTTGTTTCAAATCCTCGCTCATGTGGTAATCAATATTGCGTTCAAATGCCACCAAGATCGCGTCGGCGACATGGAAACGATGAATTCTTACCCGCTCTCGACTATCCACTTTAACCTCCAGTTCCAAGGACTCTAACTGAGGTCCTAGCCATCTTAACCAACTTAGTTCTGGTTCGTGTCTGAGGCGTTTCGAGGGGTATTCCTCCACGGCACCTGCATAATCTGACGAATGCTTATTCGATACGAGGAACGCGAACGGTTGCGTGTTGGTGCCTAGGAGCAGCGGCGAGACCGGAGACAATATCGGATTCGCACGGAGTTTACCATGCTCGTCAAAACATCCTGGGGTATCGCTACCGACCATGCAACGCCTCGCCGTTCCGGACCCACTGCCCAAGAACCGAGATATCTCATCCGATTCTTTAGCCGATAAAGCGAGTGACCCGGGCAGAACGAGGACAGAGGTTCCATTCGTACGCAAGGCCCCGGATTCTAGCGTTTCGGAAGAGATAAACTGTGGACTGAATCCTAGATCTTGAAATAGCTTCAACCAACCATTCCTCACACGCGCTAAGCGGTTGTGTGATGATTCGTAGCTTGAGAAGCGGCGGATCCAGGAGGGGCCGTCAACGGTGGATTCCAAAAGCCAATGCACCTGGATGCTGGGTTGCGAATAGTGCAAAAAAATGGGATCGCGCACGCGCCGAGCACGCAAAAAGAGGCGTGCAAGGTCTGAAGTCATATCCTTCATCACGGGCGCTAATTCCTTACCCTTGTCCGTCAGGCGCAAATCAGGGGAGTTCCAGTCCAAGCAATCCTCGCTCCACCAGATAATGCATCCCCGGTCTCCCTCTAGCAGCAGATGCCACAGCCGGCGGCTAGCTCGATCTGTTTCCCGCTCGAAGACAGTCGAGAGAATGGGGCGACCGGTCATAAACGACCCGAAGATTTCGCGGGCATTGCCAATGTCATAGGGTTCTACCCAATCTAAAGCCTGTGATAGTCGCCACAAGTCGTATCCCCCAAATGCATGGGGCATCTGGGTTCCTTCGACACCAACAGGCGTTTCCGGATCCACCGTCCTACTGGCCACCCGCAAATCATTTAGGGTCCGCGCCAACGCAACGTCCATATAGGTCCGAAAGTCAGCCCAGGGCGAAAAGTTCCAGCGAGTAAGGTTACTCCTTGAGACCGTCGGGTTAAAGCGTAACCGCTGTAGAGCCTGCCAATCCGGGTTTCCTCGTGGCGACGCTATTCCTGTAGACATTCGATTCTTGATCTGGTCCGTGGTGAACGGCCGCACTTCCTCCCAAGTTTTGAACGTGGTTTCCCAGCCGGTGTTCAGCGCTTCCAAGTTACCATATTGGCTCGAAAGCCATTCGCGGAAGGCAACTAGTGCCAAAGGACTAAAGTCGTAATCAAATGGATTGGCTGAAATTGTCGTAGAAAGCTCGTCGCGTATGTCGTACGCGAGGGGGGAGTTGCTACGGTTTCTTTGCGCTAGTCTCCTCATCTCGTCCCTCGCCCAGGTAAGCCATTTAGAGTCGTCCAGACAATAGTCGCGGATCAGCGCTGAGTCCGGGCGCCCATCCTTGGTCCATTGCGTCACAAACGAGTCCCAGTCCCTAACCTTTGAGTTCCATTTCAGGCACAGCCCGCGGTTCACCATGTTTTCGACGTAGTATGGAAAACCACTTTCGACCAGCGGCTGCGGGCTACTGTCGCCATGGACCATTCCTGTGGTCACCCCCATTTCCTTTAATCGCTCGAGAACCAAGCTAATCCTCGTCGGATCCTTCCATACGCTGTCACCCATCCACATAATAGGGTGGTAATCATCCCATGTGCGCGGTCCAGGTGCTGCACCAGTGAAACCAGCCGCACAGAGAAACGAGGCGAACCAGATTTGGAGTAATCCCGGACGAAGGCGGGCGGGGGCAAGGTGCAAGGTTTTCAGCATTTTGAAAGGCTGCATGGCTTCAGCTTGGAGTTGGCTGTAGCAGAACTCAATCCTTGGTTTCTAGGAAACAAGCACGCCGGGGGATACGTCCTTGTGGCGGACCCCATGAATCGTCATGACAGGTCTGGCAACTTAGTTTTTGAGGGGCCTGTCGAGACACCGCGAGAGCAAGATCAAGTGCCAGGCAACTTTTGGGAAAAAGTTCAGCCCATGATTAGGCAGCTTGAGGATACGAAGAGCATAGCTTTTAAGGAATAGCCGGATGCACCTGTATGCGCAACAACGAGCAAATCGTATTGCACAATCCAGCCCTATTTTCCTTGAACCCACCCCCGAGCTGCGGCAGATTCTTTTTTGCCAGGGCCCATGGAATGTGGACTTACGAACCCCGCCAGGGCCGGAAGGCAGCAACGGTAGTTTGCTCTGCGTCTGCCGTGGTCACCCTGGCACTTTAAATTTTACGCGCCCTGCGGGGGTTCAACGGCGGGTTGGGAGGGGGTCGCCCGCCCCTAAAACCCGGCTGGTTATGGTCGCCAGGCTGGGTTCGCATCGGGTCAGGTCAGTTCGGTCAGCCTTTTGTCCATGTCGTATCAAGTTATAGCTCGCAAGTACCGGCCGCAGCGTTTCAGCGACGTGGTGGGCCAGGAACATGTTACGCGCACGCTGTCCCAAGCCATTGAGCAGAACCGGATCGCTCACGCCTACCTTTTTTGCGGCCCCCGCGGCACGGGCAAAACCACCATCGCCCGCATTTTCGCCAAATGCCTGAATTGCACGGGCGGCCCCAAGGCCGACTTCGACGAAAACGACCCGCGCTGCAAGGAGATCGCTGAAGGCCGATCCCTGGACGTGCTGGAAATTGACGCGGCGAGCAACCGCGGCATCGATGAGATCCGCGGGCTTCGGGAAACGGTGCGCTACGCCCCCGCCGGATCGAAGTTCAAGGTCTATATCATCGACGAAGTTCACATGCTCACCAAGGAGGCGTTCAACGCGCTTCTGAAGACGCTCGAAGAACCGCCGGAGCACGTGAAGTTCATGTTCGCCACCACGGAGCCCGAGAAAGTTCTCCCGACCATCCTCTCGCGCTGCCAGCGTTTTGACCTGCGCCGCATTCCGGCCGCCCTGATCGTCAAGCACCTCTCCAAGATCGCAGGCGAGGAAAAGGTGACCATTGATGAACCCGCCCTGTTTGCCATTGCCCGCGGCGCGGAAGGCGGCATGCGCGATGCCGAATCCACCCTCGACCAACTGATCAGCTTCTGCGGGAACCGGATCGAGGAAGCGGATGTGCTTTCCATGTTCGGCTTGACGGCCCAGGCGCAATTGCTCGACCTGGCGCTGGCCGTGCTGAAGGGCGAGGTGGAACCAGCCCTACGCCAGTTGAACCAGTTGACCGGGTCAGGCAAGGACCTGGGGCGTTTGCTCGGCGACCTGCTCAACCACTTTCGTAACCTGCTGGTGTACCAGGTTTCCCGCGGAGACCTTTCTATCCTTGAGATTTCCGAGAGCGAAGGGGAGTCGCTAAAAGCCCAGGCCGCCATGGCTACCTCCCAGGGACTGACCCGCATCCTGGAAGTCCTCGGTGAAGCGGAACTCCGTTTGCGCGATGCCGCCTCCCGTAAGATCCTCATCGAGGTCGCCTTGCTCAAAGCCATCGAAGCCCGCAACGCGGTAAGCCTCGATGCCGTTCTGAGCCAACTGAACCAACTGCGTGGGGCCGCGGGAAGCCACCCGACTTCGGCTCCGGCCCCGGTTCAAGCGCAGCCTCTTCCCGCACCTGCGGCCACGGCCACTGGACCGGTGCCCGCACTCAGTTCCCCGCCTCCGCCTCCGCCTCCGGCACCCGAGCCGGCAACTCGGACCGCGGAACCGATGCGAGAAACCGCCACGACCGCGTCCGGTGCCCCCGACCTGGATAGCATCTGGGCCAAGCTGGTGGAATCGGCCGGCCGCGCGAGCCCATTTATACGCAGTTACCTCCGCGAGGCGCACCCAGTGTCTTTCAACCGAGGTGTCTTTGTCATCGGCTTCGACCCGGAATTCGAGGATCACATCGGGCTGGTGGATAACTCGCGCAACCATACGCTGCTCCAAACAAAGCTGAGCGAGTTGGGTCATCCGAATTGCCAGATCAAGCTCATCAAGGCCGAAGCGCCCTTGAGGGAAAGGCCTGCGGAACCGTCGTTCGAAGAAAGCGCGAGTGCTCCCGTGCCCGCTGCGAGCACTCAACCGGCGGCGTCCGAGGCGCCTGCCCGCCCCACCGGGGCCACCGTCCCCAGAGAAAAGCCGGTAACCGTGATTCTGAGCAAAGATGATTTTAAAAAAGACCCCCTCATCCAGAAGGCGCTCGAAGTCTTCAAGGGGCAAATTGTTGATGTTCGCACTTGAATAATCTCACCTAGATTCAGAGGCTTAAACCATGTCCAGTATCGGCAAACTCATGAAACAAGCTGCGCGCATGCAGCAGCAGATGGAACAGATCCAAAACGATCTCGCCAACCGCACCGTCGAAGCCACCAGCGGCGGCGGCGCGGTAAAGGTGATAGCCAAATGCGACGGCTCGTTGTCCAGCATCAAGATCGATCCCCAGGCCATCAACCCGGCGGACGCCCAATTGCTGGAGGACCTCGTCCTGACCGCTGCCAACCAGGCGCTCGCCCAGGCCAAAGAGATTTCCAACGCTGAAATGGGCAAGGTAACCTCGGGCTTTAGCCTGCCCGGCTTGACCTAAACAGATTCCGATTAGGGACCCCGCCGCAACCGGCACCCTCCGGACGGCTCCCCGTTTTAAGCTCGGTTTCGTATGTCCGCCCTTCCGGCCGCCATTGTAGCCTTGATTGCGTCGCTTCGATCCCTGCCCGGGATCGGCCCGCGGTCCGCTGAACGCATTGCGCTCCACCTGGTCCAAGCCGACCCTCACGCCGTAGAGCAACTGGCACGTCACCTCACCGAGGCGCGCGCTCGCGTTCAGTTGTGTGCGACGTGCGGCGCGCTGACCGAAACCTCCCCCTGCGGCACCTGCTCTGACCCACGGCGCGACGCCACCTTCCTGTGCGTCGTCGAGCGCCCCACGGACACCCTTGTGATTGAGAAACCAGGGACCTTCCGGGGCCGATACCATGTTCTGGGTGGCAAATTGTCGCCGCTCAACGGGATTGAACCGGAGGACCTGCGCATTCGAGAACTCGAGGAACGTCTCACACGCGAGCCGGTCAAAGAGATCCTGATTGCTTTGGGCACAGACGTTGAAGGCGACGCTACCAGTTTTTATCTCGCCCGGCGACTCGCCCGGCCGGGACTCAAGATCAGCAGAATCGCGCACGGCCTGCCGGCGGGTGCGGGCCTTGATTTCGCGGATGAATTGACCCTGTCACGAGCTCTGGAAGGCCGCAGGGACATGAAGCAAGATGAATAAAGTTGTTGTTTTTGACCTGGGCAAGGTGCTCCTCGATTTCGATTACTGGATCGCGGCCACCAATCTCGCGAAGCAGAGCCGTGTCGATGCCGTAGCCATCCGCGGCACGCTTTTCCAAACGTCTCTCCTGGTGGACTACGAACTCGGGCTCTTCGACTCAAACGAATTCTTCACGCGGTTCCGCGACGCCACGGGTTACTGCGGATCCCCGGATGAGTTTGGCCGCGTGTTCGGCGACATCTTCACGCCGATCGATAAAATGATCGCGCTTCACGCGACCCTCCGCAGAGCAAACGTTCCCACGTACATCTTCTCCAACACGAACGAACTCGCCGTCCGCCACATTAGCCGGACTTTTCTGTTCTTCGCCCACTTCGACGGTTACGTGCTTTCCTACGAAGAGCGAAGCATGAAGCCGGATGTGCCGATTTATGAGGCGGTTGAACGGTTAACGCAGCGGGCCGGTGCCGACATCGTTTACATCGACGACCGCCCTGAGAACATCGCCACTGGCCGGGCGCGCGGGTGGAATACCATACTGCAGCAAAGCCCGGAGCAGACCTGGGAGGCTTTGGCACCATTCATCCCAGGTCACATTCTCGTCTGACCTTGGCTACGGTAAAGAAAGTCAGTCCTTGACGGGGCCGGGTCGCACAATCCTGGGTGCGCTAGCGATCCTGGGCCGCACCGCCAGCCATTCAACACCCTGAAACACCGGGTCGGGAATTTCCCGGATTTCTTCATCGCCCATGTAGGGACACATGGCGTCGACCCAGGCAATCAGACGCAGTCGGCTGATTTCATCCACTTTCACGCCGTGGTGCTTCCCGCTGGAGACTAACTCAATGAGCTGGCTGCGATAGGACAGCGAGGTCATCGGCTCAGGGGTAACATACGCCTGGGGATCCACCGTCCCGAAACCTTCCACCATGAGGCATCCAGCAATCCCGAAACCCGCAGGTGGGTTCTCAGGAGGCTGGTAGGGACTGCCCCAACTCGGACGGCCGATGAGGGTAAGATACGGTTCGGTAAAAACCGGTGGGCTCGGCCGTTCCGTCAGGTCGAGAACTTTGCACCCCTCTCCTTCTCCCTGGTGACACTTGCCACAATATCGGTCCAGCACGGGCTGAACATAACGCGGGTAGCTCACCGTCTGGTCCGGCCAGGGCGGCGCGGTGATGGCGTGCGGTGCCGTTTTCAGTGCCCTGGGCTGACCGACCGTCTCGGGCGCGCGGCTGTGCGACTCGTGGCAGCCCAGGCACCCGCGGTATTCTCCGGGCATCACATTCACAAAGCTCCGCATGGTCTGCATCGCCCGCTGCTGTTCGTCCAGCAACTGGAAATGCAGGCTCAAACCCGCCGGCGCCTTAAACGCCACCGAGCCGTCCTGCTCGATTGGCACGGTGCCCAGCAAACGCTTCACCCCTTCCGACTGGACGGCGGAGACGACCGGGCCGGTCGAGATATAGGGCCGCTTGTACCAATAGGTGTATGTCTTCGCATCGATGCTAAAGATGCGTAGAAAGCGGGCTTTGCCTCGAAGCTCCGCAGGCGCTCCCGCATAAACATCGCCGCTGTAAATGACCCCGGGCTTGGGTGAATCTCGCTCCGCCAGCTCCGGCCAGGCAACCTGGTCCGGGATCACGGGGGGTTTCGTGCGGGGCTTGAGCGGGATGGGGTGGAAGATCTGGTGCGCTCCTTCATACACCAACTCGCGATTGCCATCCACATCCATCAGGTAGAGCACGAACTTGCCCTCGCGCTGGGCGGAGACGAGGAAGTCCTGATCGCTGAGCGGATAGGGAGAGTAATACGCCGGGTAGTCTCCACTGGCGTGGTAGCGGGTTGATTCCACCGGATCCACCGACCCGTTGCCACATTCAGGCCAGGCCACGTCGGCTGTTACCTTGGTGAGACCGTGCGGGAAGTTTAACCCTGTGTCCGGATCGATAATCCCGACCGAACCCGCAAACCAATCGTGATGCGCGCTGCCGGTAAACATAACCCGCCGGCTGCCGGGAATACTCCGCGCGTCCTTGGTCACATCGGGCCAGACGCTTTGATTCCCCCAAAACATAACGACCTGGGTACCATCGGGGTGGACAGTCCAAAGCTTCTGTGCCCGCCAAAGCGGTTTGTCCGTGTACTCCCAACGCGTGTAGAGAATGCGCCCGTCGTTCATCACGCTCGGCAAGTAATCCGGCTCGTTGTTGGCGGAAATAAAATACATGTTACTGCCGTCCCGCTCGCATCGCGCCAACACAAAAGAACTGGTCGGAGGCATGCAGCGAACATAGGTGTGAGCCCGCGTCGTTGAGAAGATCAGGTGCTTTTCGTCCGGCAAATAAACCGGATCGAAGTCGTCGAATGGGCCGTCGGTTAACTGCACCAACCCGGTGCCGTCGGCGTTGATTTCGTAAAGATGGAAGGATTTCTCATTATGCGGCTTAAAACTAAACACGATCCTAGTCCCATCAAAAGATACGTCGGGCCGCCAGAATGCCCCGTGAAGGGGCGCTTGGGGCATTAACTGCTTCAGCTTGCCGTCAGGTCCCAAACCCTCCAGCACCAGCAGACGGGCCCCAGGCACGGCCATGTAACCCAGTCGGTGACGTGTCTCGTGCCGCCACTCGGAACCTTGCGGAAACGGCATATCGACAAACAGCACTTTGTCGAAATCCAACACCGGGTTCTTGAACATGATCCCCCGCTTAAGCTCCCGGACCCGATAGTAGAGTTCCGGACTCGTCCCGGTGATCGTCTTGGCCTGCTGACTTAGCTTCTTCAGCTCGACGAACTCCGGCTCGAAATCCACGTCTGATTGATGCGCCACCTGGATGCGCTGCGCCAATTCGTGGGTCCATTGAATTTCGCTTCGGATAAGCTCGGGCGTCGGGTTCTGCCGCGCCTGATGCAGCCAGTCGCGTTCGAGCACCTGACGCGTCTCAATTGCTGTTAATGTGCGTGTGACGGGTGTTTCCGGGCGCGCATACGGCGCCACAGCTTCATACTGCGAGGGACGGAGCTGAATCCGAGCGCTGGCTTCCAAAATCACCCGCACCCAATCCGGTGAGAACTGCGCGTCGTTTCCTTGCCGGACCAGAGCGTCAAACCGCGTCTTGATCGCGTCCGCCACCGCCCAAGCCGCCACGGCTGTGGGTTTCTGTCTTTTCCACTGGGCCTCAGTGAGCGGTTTGTACTCCAGCATCAATTCGACCAACCGACCGGCTAGTTTCAAATTCAGGTCGCAGTCCTTTGAGAGCATGTAATCCAGCAGCATGATCCCGGTCGAATCACGAAAAGTCCGTGACTCCCCGGGAAATGCGGCTACCAGTTTCGCATAAGCCAGCGGGGCCAAATCGCGCGCGCGATCGGTCTCCTGTTCCGTGAGCCTCTGACGCATCGACACCAGGGTCTCGGCAAAGGAGCCACCGCTAACCATGATGGGCCCGAGGCGCTGCTCCAACTCCGCCAATAAACGTTGTTGAGCTGCCACTCCAGCGCGCCAAAGGCAACACACATCGGCCCCGCTCAACGCCGAATCGTAAACCCGGAGATCGTCGAGTTCCCCTTGGAAATGTTCACTCGTGCCGCCGAGCGATCCAATAAAAGCTGGCGCTGCCTCGTCAATGAAGACTTTGCCCGGTCGCCGCATCGAGGCAATCTCTAGTCCATCCAGGTACACGCGCATGAAGGCGCCGTCGAACGTGGCGGCGCAGTGATGCCAACAGCCGTCGAGCACCGATGCGGGGTCGATGGCAGCGTCGCATTCAACGTAACCCGCAATATTCAATCCCAGCGACAGGATTGAGCCGCTTTCCTGAAATGAAAAAAGTAAACGTCTCTCACTTTCCTGGCGGAAAATCTCTCGGAAACCTACCAACTCCATGGGCCTGACCCAGGCGGCAAAACTAATGGCCGGCAACTCAAGCCCACCGAACTCCGGCCGGACCAGCACCGCGTGCGTACCGCGCAACTGTAATGCTTTATCATGGATGCCACGAGAGCGCGGCAGGGGCCGGTCGGCTTGTGCCTGCCACCCATTCGTGCAGACCCCATTGCGGAAGATTTTCCCTCCGTCCTCTTCATCGAAGCTCCAGTGCGCCAGAGGCAGCACCCGAGTCGGTGTGGCCCCCTGGGTGAACCCGATGCCCGCGGAAACCAGGCCCAGGCACAGAGCCGTGATCCATTTCATGGGGCCTCAAGCCAACCAGGAAATGGGTGTCGAATCAAACTCCGATTTGACCTGAGAATCTTGCTTTGGCAGAGGTCACCTTCCCTGAATACTCCGGAACGCCCCAAGAATCACTCATTCAGGTTCCTCGTTCGCCTTGACTATGCGCACATCCCGGCGCACATGTCTCTTGCGCATGGAATTGTCAGGCAACCCCAGGATTCGAGCCCGGACCCGGCGGCAGGCCATGGACTGGAGTTTGGTCCTGGTTAGCCAGGGGATTGAATCGACGATCGAATTTGAGGAGTCAGGAGCGGGATGGACCCTGTTAGTGACACCAGAAGACCACCCCCGGGCTCTTGAAGCCATCCGACTCTTCCGCCTGGAAAACCGACGGTGGCCCTGGCGCCGTCCCATCCTGAAGGAGACTGCCCTGTTCGACTGGGGCGGGCTTGGTTGGGTGTTGCTCCTGATCTTTTTTTTCTGGGCCACAACAAAGACCCCGGATTTGCGAGTCGTCGGCAGAATGAATAGCCAGGCTGTTTTTTCTGGCGATTGGTGGCGCCTGTTCACCGCCACGTGGCTCCACGCGGACCTCGCCCATCTGGGCATGAATGCCTCCCTGGGTCTGGTGCTGGTGGGCCTAGCGCTCGGACGTCACGGCACCGGTTGCGGTCTCCTGCTGGTGTGCCTGTCGGGAGCCGCAGGAAACCTGTTTGCCGGTCTCCTCGCCACCACTCCCCATCTAAGCCTGGGAGCGTCGGGAATGGTCATGGGTAGCCTGGGACTGCTCGCCTTCGAGTCCTTCCAGGCCGGAAACATCCCTGGGCCCCGGTGGAAAGCAGTGTTAGGCACCGCCGCCGCGATTATCATGTTATTCGTCTTGCTTGGCCTGAACCCCGGCTCAGACGTACTGGCCCACCTCGGAGGGTTTCTCGGCGGGTTGGGCCTTGGCGCTTTGGCCAGCCTCGTCCCGAATCGTGCCAGCAGCACCAGCTTGAATGCAGCGGCTGGATTCGTATTTGTAGGCCTTGTCCTCTGGCCCTGGTTCACTGCCGTCACTCGCCCTTCACACTCTTTTTGATTTCCCTTCTGTCTGAATTCCGCAATCAATGCTAACTCATGTTTATGGCCAAGCCCGTTAACCTGTTCCGCAAACGCCCTGCCCTGCTTCTCCTGTGGGTATCCTTTTCCTTGCTCACCGGCCAAACCTTTCCGGTAACTGCCCGCGCCTCAGAATCTCGTGGGATCCAGTTCATAGGCTTTAGTCATTTTAAACAGTTCACCAGGTCCACCGGCAGCAACGCCACAATTGCGGTGCTGACGTCACCCCGCATCACCACCCGCTTCGCCTGGAACGAGTTGGTTGTCTCCTGGAACGCCCAGGCACCCGAGGGAACTTACCTGGTAATCGAGGCTCGCGGGCTGCGCCTCGGGCACCCCACAAAATGGTATGGGATGGGCCTCTGGTCCTCAGATCCCACACGCTATCCTCGGCAAAGTGTCCTCGGTCAGAAGGAAGACCGTGGCAAGGTGGACACGGATACCCTGATCTTGCACGACAAGCACGACCAGGTTCAGGTGCGTCTCACACTCGGTGGAGACTTTGCCCAACAACCGGATCTCAAGTTCCTCGGACTGTGCGTGAGCGATTCGACCGCAACGTTTCCCGCGCTGCCGCCCAATCGCAAAGCCTGGGGGCGCTCGTTAAGGGTGCCGGAACTGAGCCAAATGGCGTATGAAAACGGTGGGGTCATTTGCAGCCCTACCGCCCTGGCAATGATGCTGGATTACTGGTCACTGCGCCTCGACCGCCCCGAACTCAGCCGTCCGGTCCCGGAAATCGTCGCAGGGGTATACGACCGGAATTGGCAGGGCACAGGTAATTGGGTGTTCAATACGGCCTACGCCGGCAGCCTGGACGGCATCCGTGCCTACGTCACGCGGATGAGCGATCTTTCAGAATTGGAGGACTGGATCGCCGCCGGGCAACCGGTCGCGCTTTCCCTCTGTTACAACAAGCTGCGCGGCCGGACCGGTGAACCGAGCGGGCACTTGGTGGTCTGCGTCGGTTTCACCGAAAACGGCGACGTTATCATCAACGACCCCGGCACCCGCCGGAATGTCCAGAAAATATTCCCGCGCGCACAGGTAGCACACGCCTGGGCCCACTCGCAAAACGCCGCCTACGTCGTCTACCCGGAACGCATGGCTCCACCTCGCGACCGTTTCGGCCACTGGCATTCCTGGAGTTCCAACCGTAATGTGCGTCTCAATTGAGTCCCGCCGGATTAACGGTTCAGCCGTAAATCCTCCGGTTTCACTCCGGGCTTGAATTTTCCGAAACCGAAGAAGGTCGGCTGGTAATCCCCCACATAGCTCACATCCGCACGCTCCGGAATCTTGTCCTGCAACCCTGCCGCCCAATAGCAGGCGTTCACCAGCAGTCGCCGCAGTCCTTCACTTTCCAAATCTACCGAAGCGCCCATAGTCGTGGTGAACACCTTGGACGTGTTACCTTTCGCTCCGGTATAATTCCTGAACCAGGCAAGCGGCATCATCGGGGTATTCTTTGCGCCGCTCACTGGCGGGTCCGAAGGTTTCATCCCTGTCAGCACCTGGCCGAAAAGCAGCACTGTCGCGTCAGCAGGCAAGTGGGCCACGGTGTAAACATCCGACGGTCCCCACACATCAGTAACGCCGCGAAGCATCGGATGTTCGCGCACCTTCTCGTTCACCACACCCCGGGTGCTTTCCTTCCCGTGCGAACCATGGTGATTCACCCAAGTCTCACCCAGCACCTGCTGGCCAAAACCGCCGGGCCAATCGCGGTTTCGCCAATCATACTTGGCATAGGGACTCTGTTTGTGCTGATTGAAGGCAAATGCGTGAGTGCTGGTCCTCAGCCCAATCAACGGATGGCCAGACTCAACGTAATCCACGAAATGCCTCATTTGATCATCCGGCAGGTCCCGAAACCGGAGCTTCATGAAACAGAGGTCTGCCTCCCGCAAAACCTCCATGCCTGGCAGGTTTGTCGTCACTACTGGATCAATGGTGCCCTCCCGTGGGTCTAAACTGAACAACACCGTGCACTTAAATCCATGCCGCACCGCCAGGATCTTCGCCATCATGGGCAATCCCTCCTCCGAGCGATACTCCTCGTCCCCAGCCAGGAAAACAATGTGCTTTCCTTTCCCTGGACCATCGCCACCCTCGTACACTAACGGCCTTGCACCCCCTCCCGAGGGCCAGGCAACCACAAACGCAGCAAGAAACGCTGAGGCAAGGAAGGATTTCATATTAATTAGGCGGCCCACTTGTACCCGCCCCACCGAAACCTGACAACGGTAAAAAAAACTGAATCTATCCCGCCTCTCCCCCGCCACACCCTTCGCTCCCACTCCCAACCGCGCCCCCGCCCAACTATAATATCGAAACTACTCTTGAACGAACTCCGGTTTTTTGCACTATACCCTGCGCTCGGTTCAGCGCCCCTGGCTCGGGTTTCGCCAACCACGTCCAAACCCAGGGTTGAACGCGGACCCGTATGGGTTTGTCCATGGGACTGTGAACTTTGCGATTGAATGAATACTGAAATCACTGCCATCAACCAGGCCGTCCAGGACGCTGGTGCTTTTGTTCGCCCGCTCTTCTCCGAGCTGGGCAAGGTCATCGTCGGCCAACATTACCTCGTGGAACGCCTCGTGGTGGGCCTTCTCGCCAACGGGCATGTCTTGCTCGAAGGCGTCCCAGGCCTTGCCAAAACTCTCTCGGTGAAATCACTCGCCGGCTGCCTCAACGTCAAGTTCTCCCGGCTCCAGTTCACCCCGGACATGCTGCCTGCGGATGTCGTAGGCACCCAAATCTACAACCCTCAGTCCGGTGCCTTTTCCACCCGGAAAGGCCCGGTGTTCGCCAACCTGGTCCTGGCCGATGAAATCAACCGGGCACCTGCAAAGGTGCAGAGCGCGTTGCTCGAGGCGATGCAGGAGCGCCAGGTAACTATCGGTGAGCAAACGTTCAAGTTGGAGGAACCCTTCCTCGTGCTCGCCACCCAAAACCCCATCGAACAGGAAGGCACCTACCCCCTCCCAGAAGCTCAAGTCGATCGCTTCATGCTCAAGCTCAGAATTGGCTACCCTTCCCGGGCGGAGGAACGGCAGATTCTTGAGCTGATGGCCAAGACCTCCGACAGCCCCACCGTCTCTCCCGTGGTAGACCCCGCCGCCGTGCTCCGCGCCCGCCAGGTCATCAACGACATCTATATCGATGACAAGGTCAAGGATTACATCGTGGACTTGGTCTGCGCCACCCGTGATCCGGACCACTACAAAATCCAGTTGAAAGAGTTCATTCAACTGGGCGCTTCACCTCGTGCCACCATTTGCCTAACCCTTGCCGCCAAAGCCTACGCTTTTCTCAAGGGCCGCGGCTACGTCACCCCCCAGGACGTTAAAAGTATCGGCATGGATGTCCTTCGCCATCGCGTCGCCATTACTTACGAGGCCGAGGCCGAGGAAAAAACAAGTGAGACGGTGATCCAGAAGATTTTTGACGAACTGCCAGTGCCCTAGACTCGCAGCTTAGCGTCTTCGCCCCCTGTCCGACGCAAGGTATGATTCCGCGCGAGATACTCAAGAAGATCCGTCAGATCGAAATCCGCACCAATCGACTGGTCAGCGAGACTCTGGCGGGTCAGTACCATAGCGTCTTCAAGGGGCAGGGTATGAACTTCGATGAGGTTCGGGAGTACCAACCAGGGGACGAAGTGCGCTCCATCGACTGGAATGTGACGGCGCGAATGAACCACCCGTTCATCAAAAAGTTTGTCGAGGAGCGCGAACTCACTCTGATGTTGATGGTGGATGTGAGTGGTTCGGGTCGGTTCGGATCCCAGGACCAATCCAAACGCGAACTTACCGCCGAGATTGCCTCCGTGCTGGCCTTCTCCGCCATCCGCAACAACGACAAGGTAGGTCTCATCCTCTTCAGCGACCAAATCGAGAAGTTCATTCCTCCCCGCAAGGGACGCCGCCACGTGCTCCGGGTGATCCGTGAGGTGCTCTTCTTTGAGCCCAGCCGCCCCGGCACGAATCTCAACCACGCGCTGGAGTTCCTCCTTCGCGTCACCCCACACCGCGCCATAGTCCCGGTGATCTCCGACTTTTTAGGCTCCCCCACGGAGACTTCCGCCGCCCACCGCACACGGCCTCAACCCGCGGAGATCGATTCCCTGGCACAAGCCTCACTCACCATGCTCCGACAGGCCAATCGGCGACACGATGTCGTCGCCGTGCGCATCTCAGATCCCTATGAATTCGATTTGCCGGACCTCGGCCGCCTCGTATTCGAGGATGCCGAGACCGGTGAGGTAGTCGAGCTCCACACCGGAGACTCCAGGAAACGTACCGCATTCGCGGACCGCCAAGCCAAATCCCAAGCCAATCTCCAACGCGTGCTGCGGTCCGCGGCTATTGATTCCATCCATTTGCACACCAACAAACCTTACGGCGTGGAACTCTCACGGTTTTTCGCAACCCGGGAACGCCGCCGCTTGCGCGGGTGATTATCCATGGACGTCTCGAACCTTAACCTCCTCACCCCAGGCTCTGGAAACACGGCCGAGACCAACCAATTTCGTGATATTCGGCCGCCGGTTGACATTCCCAGCGGCTGGGAATGGCTATGGTGGACGCTGGCGACCCTTCTCCTGCTTGCGTTGCTCGGGTTTCTTTGGCGTTGGTGGCAGCGGCGCCGGAAAACCGAGCAGCAGGTGCCGTCAGTGCCACCGCATGTTCGCGCCCAGCGTCGCCTCGAAGGTGCGCTCCGCTTGATCCCTTATCCGCGTGAGTTCTGTATCGAGGTCTCGGACACCCTCCGTATTTATCTTGAAGAACGCTTCTCCTTTCGTGCCCCTGAACGCACCACGGAGGAGTTTCTGCACGAACTTCAAGAGACCACTTTGCTCGCCAGCCGTCAAAAATCCCGGTTGACTGAGTTTCTCCAGGCCTGCGACCTGGTGAAATTCGCCCGCTTTGAACCGGCGGAAACCGAACTGCGGTCGCTGCACCACTGCGCAACCACCCTGGTCGAAGAAACCGTACCTCCCGAACCCGCAGCCGATAGGAACCTTGGCCCCGGCCAAGCTCAGAACGCAACCCAGAACGCCCCGGCAAGCCCATGACCTTCGGCCGCCCTTATCTCCTTCTGCTCCTGCTACTGCTGCCGCTGCTGGCCTGGCTCCGGGGCCGCAGGGGCGACCCTCCGGCGTTCGTTTATTCCTCTGTGCACTTGGTGCGTGGCCTCGTCCAAATCTCCCGCGCTCGCGCCACCCGCTTCCTCGCCGCCCTACGCTGGCTCGCCCTCGCCCTGCTGATCGTCGCTCTTGCCCAACCCCGATGGACCCGGAGCGAAACCAGGGTTACCGCCAGCGGCGTGGACATCATCGTGGCGCTGGATCTTTCTGGCAGCATGCGCGCCGAAGACTTCGAAATCGGGCGCGAACGTGTCAATCGACTCGCCAAAGCGCAACAGGTATTGAAGGGCTTCATCGAGAAACGTCCGAATGATCGCATCGGCCTCGTCGCCTTCGCCTCTCAGGCTTTTATTGCCGCACCGCTCACCCTGGACCACGATTTTCTGCAGCGTAATCTCGAGCGCCTGGAATTGGGTTTGATCGATGAAAACCGCACAGCCATCGGTTCGGGCCTTGCCACGTCTGCTAACCGCCTCCGCGACCTCAAGTCCAAAAGCAAAATCGTCATCCTAATGACTGATGGACAGAATAACGCCGGCAACATGGATCCTTTGGTTGCTGCCCGTGCCGCTCAATCTCTCGACATTAAAGTCTACACCATCGGCGTAGGAACCCGGGGCACGGCCCCGGTACCGGTTTACCGGGCCGGGCGAAAGATCGGCTACCAACCCCAGCCCGTGGATATCGACGAAGACACGCTTCAGAAGATTGCGGATCTAACGGGCGGCAAGTATTTCCGCGCCGACAACTCTGAGAAATTCGAGGCGATTTACGCCGAAATTGACCGACTGGAGAAAACGGAGGCTGAAGTCCGCAAGTATTCCCATCACCGTGAACTGGCCGGCTGGTTCATTATTCCAGGACTGCTGCTGCTGTTGCTCGAAACTCTGCTTCGGCATACTGTCTGGAGGAGACTGCCATGAAGCTTGTGACACGCTGCCAAACCCTTTCGCCTTGAGTATGCGTTTTTCTCACCCACATTTTCTGTGGCTCCTGGCGGTCCTGCCGCCCTTGCTCAGCCTCTTCCTTTGGTGGTCTGCCCGCCAAAGGCGTCAACTGATGTCGCAATTTATCAAAGCGCGACTTTTGCCTGGGCTGCTCGCAGGGGTAGCTCCGGCCCGCCAAAGAGCGCGCGCCGTGCTCCTGGTTCTCGCCGTTTCGTGTCTGATTCTCGCTTTGGCGCGCCCTCAGTGGGGATTTGTTTGGGAAGAAGTCAAACAGCGCGGGCTTGACCTTGTGGTCGCAATCGATACCTCAAAAAGCATGCTGGCTGAGGACATCTCTCCTAATCGTCTCTCCCGTGCCAAACTCGCTGCTCTGGACCTTGTGCAACTGGCCAGGTCCGATCGCCTCGGGTTGGTGGCCTTTGCTGGCGAGGCCTTCTTGCAGTGCCCTCTCACCATAGATGATGCCGTTTTCAGACAGAGCGTTGAGGCTCTCGATATTAATGCTGTTTCCCAAGGTGGCACGGATCTTTCAGCGGCCATTGAAGCCGCACTCGCTGCTTTCAAGGAGCAAGACAACCATCGAGTCTTGATCCTGCTCACCGACGGTGAAAATCATGATTCCGAGGCGCTCCAAACTGCGAAACAGGCCGCCGCATCTGGGCTTCAGATTTTCACCATCGGCATCGGCTCGGCGGAGGGTGAGTTGATCCGGATTAAGACTCCGGACGGCGGCACAGATTTCGTGCGGGACGAGAATGGTAATGTGCTTAAGTCTCGCCTCAACGAGCCAATGCTCCAGGAGATAGCGGGGGCCACGGAAAAGGGATTTTACCTCCCACTCCGGGGCGCCATGACGATTGAAACGCTCTATGAAAAAGGGCTGGCTCCTCTGCCCAAGTCAGAGGCTGCGGAGAAGTTGGTAAAACGTTACCACGAGCGATTTTATTGGCCGCTGGGCCTGGGCATTCTTCTCCTGATAATCGAGTTCTTGTTCCCGGAAAGACAACGGCAGAAGACTATTTCAGAAAAGGTCACGCCCAACTCTAAAAAGCCAGTTGCAGTCGCCGCCGCACTCGCTTTAGTGCTGTTTGTGGCCCCAGCCAGTGCCTCGACATCATCGGCGCTCCGTGATTATCGGACAGGGGCTTTTGAGAAATCCCTTCAGGAATTTGAACGACTACTCGAAAAGAACCCGGACGATCCCCGCCTCCATTTCAATGCCGGCGCGGCGGCCTATAGAAATGGCGCTTTTGACATCGCCAAAAGCCGCTTTGCCGAGGCCACCAAGGCCCAGGATTTGGCGCTGCAACAGCAAGCTTACTTTAACCAAGGTAACACCCTGTTCCAAATCGGCGAGAACACCGAGGACGCCGCCAAAAAACGCGCCGCCTGGACCGAAGCGCTAAAGCACTACGATAGCAGTCTGAAGCTGGCTCCAGAAGACTCCGACGCCCAGTTTAACCAACAATACGTCAAGGAGCGCCTGAAGGAACTCCCGCAACCGCCCCCTCAGCAACAGCAAAACCAGCAGGATCAAAACCAGGACCAGCAACAGGATCAACAACCCACCCCGGGGCAGGATAATCAACAGAACCAGAACCAGGACCAACAACAACCATCGGAACAGCCTGAGCAAGAACAGGCAGGGCAAAACCAATCAGCCCAGCCTGAAAAACAGGATTCCGCCAGGAACCAGGAATCCCAACCATCCGAACCGCCCGATCCGGCTAGTGAATCCAAACCGACCTCTAAACCGGATGAAACCAGCGCTACGCCACAAACCGGGGACGCAGGCCAGGAAGACCCGAAGACGAAATCGGAAGATCAGACGCCCTCAGAAAGCCAGATGACTCCCCAGGAGGCCCGTCAGATCCTGGATACAGAGAAAGGCCAGGAACGGATGCTGAACTTCAAACCAAAAACTAAAACCCAGAATCCACTCAGGAAAATCAAAGACTGGTGATTTGAGGCGAGGGCCACATCATCCGAATAGAGAGGTGCACCTCAAAACACACTAAGTATCTTTAGTCGAGTTAGTTAGGATACTTCCAACAGTTTGACGGCGAGCACCTGTCCTTGGATGCCTCAAGCGGGTCTGACCAAGGGTGCACCAAGGGCGTTCCCGATCCACCTCGCCATCCTTAAACTGGCACACAAAATGATCCCTTTTCCACTTGCAAGTCCAATTCGGACGTGGCGTAGTATTAGGTAGCCAAATCCGGCTAGGTTCGGAATCCGGCACGAAGCAGGTGTCCCTCCGTGACGGATATTTGAGGGTTTGCTTTTGCCGGGGAATATTGTAGGGTTGAGACGCGTTGCAGTTCCCTGTGTTCGGAGTCCTTCAAGAACCGCTGTAGAACACCACGTGTATGTTCATCGTGTGATGTCCACGAGGTGGAACCTACGGTTTGATCCGAGGCAAAACTGAATTCGGCGCTTTTGATTCATATATGGCCAACAAGAAAGGTAAGAAAACGACGACCAGCAAGAAGTCGACCAGGGCGACCCACCATAAGGCGCGTCACTCTGAAACCAAGACTCCCCATACACGTCGTCGTTTTATCATTTCACCGAAGGCAACCGGAAAATCTGTGGCCAAGCCAACGGCCGCGAAGAAGATCAGTTCCCCTCACAAAACCACACCAGCCCCAGCCAAAGGTGCGCCCGCTGCGACAACGGTTGCCCCAACCCAACTCGCCGCTGCCCCATCCTTGCCGTTTGACCTTAACGACACGATTAAGACCCTGCTTCACCTCTCCCACGAAAACGGCCACATCACCTACGACGATATCAACGACATCCTCCCCGAGGGCATGACGCCGGAGGATCTCGACGAGCTTTACACGAAGCTGCGCAACCTGGACATCGAAATCGTTGACCAGGCGGAGGTGGAACGGGCTAAACCTGCGGAACCGGAAGAGGATGAAGACCAGCGCCTCGAAGTTCTCGATGACCCGGTGCGGATGTACATGAACCAGATGGGGAAGGTTCCGCTTCTCACCCGCGAGCAGGAAGTCGAGATTTGCAAGCGTATTGAAGAGGCCGAATCGGACATGAAGCGGTTTGTTTACAGCCTTGGCTTCACTGCCAAAGAACATATCGCCATTGCGGAGAAGCTGTTGTCTGAACCCCCAAAGGAGCGCTTCGACCGGGTGGTAGTGGATAAGAAGGTCGCCAACCGTGAAGGCCATCTCAAGGATCTCCGCAGCCTCATCAAGAAGGTGCATAAAGCCGATGATGAAGTGGATCAGAACTACCTCGAATGGCAAAAGGCCCCTCAAAACCGCCGCGATAAGCTCGGCGCAACTTTTAAGAAACTTGACAAGCGCCTTCAAGACCTCTTTCCCAAGTTTTTTTACAAGCAAAAAGTCCTCGAGGACATGATCGTTGTCGCCGGCAACGTTCACGAAAAATTTCAGGCCAGTTTGCGCCGTATCGTGGAATTGGAGGCGATGCGTAAGAGTGCGGAACAACATGCCGCCATTCAAGGTGAGCGCGTTAAGATCCAGGCGCTTGAGCTGTTCGTCCGCATGCCGCAGGACCGCTTTTTCGAAGTCTTCGCCCAACTCAAGAAAGCCGCGGACCGAGCCCACAACGCCAAAACTCACATGGCTGAGGCCAATCTTCGCCTCGTTGTTTCCGTCGCCAAGAAGTACACTAACCGCGGCCAGTCCTTTCTCGACTTGATCCAGGAGGGCAATATCGGCCTTATGAAGGGCGTCGAAAAATTCGAATACCGCCGCGGTTATAAATTCTCCACCTATGCCATTTGGTGGATTCGCCAGGCGATCACTCGCTCAATCGCCGACCAGGCCCGCACCATCCGCATCCCGGTCCACATGATCGAGATTATGAACAAGCTCTGGCGCGCCCAAAAACAACTGACTCAGGAACTCGGCCGTGAGCCCACCCCCGAGGAAATCGCGGACGAAATGCACATGCCTGTGGTTCGCATCAACTCCCTGCTGAAAATGGCCCAGCAACCCATTTCTCTCCACGCCCCAGTCGGCGACGATGGCGATGTCAGTGTTGGCGACTTCATTGAAGATAAGTCCGCCGAAAACCCCTCGGACGTTACTTCCTACAGCCTGCTCAAAGAAAAGCTCGGCGATGTGCTCACCAGTCTCACCGAGCGGGAGCGCAAAATCCTCGAAATGCGTTTCGGCCTGCTGGATGGCTACGAGCGCACGCTCGAAGAAATCGGAAAGATGTACAATGTCACGCGCGAACGCATTCGCCAGATCGAAGCGAAGGCGCTGCGCAAATTGCGCCATCCCACCCGCGTTCGCCACCTCCAGGGTTTCCTGGATACAGAAGAAGAAGCGGCAGCTTAGGCCTGGCCTCAGGTCAATCCGATTAGAATTCTCTCTGCGGTTGTTGGCTGGTAAAACCACCGACAACCGCTTTTCATTGCAGCACCAAGCCCCGGACTCGATTCCTCGATTCCTCCGGCGGCCATCCCGGGAATTGACCTATGCACCCCCACCCTCGATAATGGAGATAGACTCACGTTAAAGAGGCAAAAACATGAAAGTCACATATTACGGACATTCCTGCTTCGCCGTTTATACCGGCAACACGCACCTGCTATTCGATCCCTTCATCACCCCAAATGAAAGGGCGCGCCACATCAACGTCGAAGAGGTCGCCGCGGACTACATACTCGTCTCGCACGGCCACGGGGATCACATTGCCGACGCCGTAGCCATTGCAAAGCGCACCAGTGCCATTGTAATATCGAATTTTGAGATCACGGTTTGGCTTGCCAAACACGGCGTCGCCTCCAGTCATCCCCTCAACCACGGTGGCGCATTCACTTTTCCATTCGGGCGCGTCAAGTTCGTCAATGCCATCCACTCCAGCAGCCTCCCTGACGGCACCTACGGCGGAAATCCTGGAGGCTTCGTTGTTGAAACACCCGAGGGCAACTTCTATTACGCCGGAGACACAGCACTCACGTTGGATATGCAGCTGATCGGGGAAGCCACACCTCTTAAATTCTGCGCCCTGCCTATCGGCGACAATTTCACTATGGGACCCGACGACGCGGTAAAAGCGGCCAGCTACCTCCGCTGCAACGAAATCCTGGGTGTCCATTTCGACACTTTCCCACCAATCCAGATCGACCGCTCCGCAGCCGTGCGAAAATTTCAAGCCGCCAGCAAAAACCTGCGCCTCCTGAATCCCGGCGAAAGCACGGCCTTCTAACCCTTCAGACCACATTTGTTTGTTGGTTCAAGATGGGGGCTTGTCGATGATAATGCTTGGCGTCTCAGTTTCGCCGGATTTACATCGCGTTATTACCATTTCTGTATTCGCCTCGCTCCACAATCCAGCATCCAACGAAGCGAGCCAGCCCGCGCATAGGATTTCCGCTTAACAGTCTGCCGAGTCAGTGCTAAGGTTTGGGCCATGAAATTAATCCTCTGTTCTGCTCTGATTGGCGGTTTGTTGACCGCGATGGCGTTGGCCCAGGAAGTCAAGCCGACTGCACCGCCGGAACCGGCAGGAATGAAGGCCCTCTTCAATGGAAAGGATTTGAAGGGGTGGGACGGCGATATGCGGCTGTGGTCAGTAAAGGATGGAGCGATTCGGGGCGAAACGACGAAGGAGAACCCGACTTACGGAAATACATTTCTGCTTTATGTGGGCGAACAAGCCCAGCCCGTGGTGTACAAGGATTTCGAACTGCGGCTGTCGTTCCGAATCGAAGGTGGCAACGCCGGGGTGCAGTACCGATCGACCCGAAAACCTTTCAAACCGGAGGACAAGAACCAATGGGTGGTGGCAGGTTACCAGGCCGAAGTCGAAAACACGCCGGGCAAAGTGGGTTTTCTCTACCACGAATCTGGCCGCGGCTGGCTCGTGAACGTAGGGGACAAGGCGGAGATCGGCGAAGACGGGAAACCCCAGGTAGTGGGCTCGCTGGGGAACAAGGATGCGATTGCAAAAACCTATAAGAAATCTGACTGGAACGATTATGTGATCCGATGCGAAGGAAACCGGGTGCGACATTGGTTGAACGGGATCCAGACCATTGACCTGGAAGACAACGACACCCAACCGGCTCTGAACCCAAACGGGAATCCGAAACCTTATTCCAGCCGTTGTCTGGAAGGTATTTTGGCGCTCCAAATCCACGCCGGGCCACCGATGTGGGTAGAGTATAAGAATATCCAGATCAAAGAACTGTAAGCGCAAGTCGCCATCGACTTGGGCGTGGGCTCGTTTGGCAGCGTAGCGTCGGCCGCCAGGGACTGCTGCAACTGTGCACTTGTGGGGCTGCACCCGCTCTCTCAGGCCAACCTCGGCGGGAGAGGTTGTGACCGGGCACGTGCTAATGTTCCCAACAACGAACGGTGAGCACCGGGCAATTAGCCTGGCGAACCACTTTTTCTGCAGTGCCTCCCAGGAGGCTGATTCTGGAACCGGTGGACCCATGAGTTCCTAGAACAATCAAGTCCGCACCCAGAGCCTTGGCTGTATCCACGATTTCGGAAGGTGATCTCCCAATTCGCACAAGCGTTTCTACACTGGTGCGGGCTCCTAAATGCCTTTCGCGGAGGCGTGCCAGGCGCTCCTGGGCAGCATTGAACGACCGTTGATACGCGGCATCAAGGGTTGGGGTTAATGCCAGTGACTGGTTGGTGCCTATTCCTGGCTCGACAACGTGAAGGAGAGCAATGCAAGCGCCGAAGGGCTGGGCGAGGCCAACCGCGTAATCGAGTGCGCGGTTCGAGCACTCCGAAAAATCCACGGGAACTAGGATCTTGTGAATCCGCAAGTGCGCTGCCGGCTGTCGGCGTACTCGGAAGCCTCTGGCATGCACCTCAGAGACCTCCGATCGAAGATCCAGGAAATCATGCTCCGTCGCATCTGTAGAGTCGATTGCCATAGCCCTGCAAGAATCTCCAATATGCACCGTCACATTCAGATTGACTGCACTAGTATTGGCATAATTTTAGCGTTTCTTGTCAACGAACTCTCGATCCAATGAGCCAGAAACGTTGCGGATTCGATGCCAGGGAAGGGTTTTTATTTCCGAACGGTTTTCCTTAGTTCCGCCTGTCGCAAATCTTGACCCGGCCTACCGACACCGCTAGGCTACCCTCCCGATTGCACCTAAAACCAAATCGCGATCCCTATAAAAGTATGAGCATAGAACCTATAGGCAACCCAACTACGAATAATGAAGCCGTCCAGGCCTGGGTGGGGGAGATGGTGAAGCTTTGTCGGCCCGACCGGGTTTATTGGTGCGATGGGTCGCCGAAGGAACGACAAGTTTTGCTGGACGAGGCTGTCAAGGAAGGGATCCTGATTCGGTTGAACCAGGAGAAACTGCCCGGCTGTTACTATCATCGATCGAATCCCAACGATGTGGCCAGAGTAGAACAGTCGACATTTATTTGCACGGAGAACCAGGAGGAAGCCGGGCCTACAAATAACTGGATGTCACCCAAGGAGATGTATAAGAAGCTGCGCGGTTTGGCCGAGGGATCGATGCGCGGCCGAACAATGTTCGTCGTGCCCTATCTCATGGGACCTCCAGGCTCACCCATGACCAAGGTGGGGATCGAATTGACAGACTCGATTTATGTCGCCCTGAGCATGGGAGCCATGACCCGGATGGGAACGCTGGCGTTCGACGACCTCCGAAACGGGGACGACTTCAACCGGGGCCTGCATTGCATGCTCGATGTGCACCCGGACCGGCGGTATATCGCACATTTTCCGAAAGACAACACGATCATCTCCGTGGGTTCCAATTACGGCGGAAATGTGCTTTTAGGCAAGAAATGCCTGGCGTTGCGCATCGGCTCTTACCTCGGCCGCCAGGAGGGATGGCTGGCTGAGCACATGCTGATCCTCGGAGTGGAAGCCCCCAACGGCGAGAAGACCTACATTGCGGCAGCCTTCCCAAGTGCCTGCGGGAAGACCAACCTCGCCATGATGATTCCTCCCGCCCACTACAAAGGCTGGAAGGTCTGGACCATCGGGGACGACATCGCCTGGATGCGGCCGGGTCCCGACGGGCGCCTTTACGCCATCAATCCTGAGGCCGGGTATTTTGGAGTCGTGCCTGGCACGAACTCGAAATCGAATCCTAATGCGGTGGCAGCGATTTCTCGCGATACAATCTACACAAATGTCGCCTTAACAACGGACCTCGATGTTTGGTGGGAAGGCAAAGATGGTCCGGTACCCGTGGAATGCCTGGATTGGCGTGGAAATAAATGGACACCGAGTTCTCGGGAGAAAGCCGCACACCCAAATAGCCGCTTCACGGCACCAATGCAGAACAACCCAATGCTGGCTCCCGAGGCCAACGACCCGCACGGCGTCCCGATAAGTGCGATTGTTTTTGGTGGCCGCCGCAGCGACACAATGCCACTGGTGTTTCAGGCGTTCAACTGGGTTCACGGGGTTTACCTGGGCGCCACGATGGGTTCAGAAATGACGGCTGCGGCCGTAGGAGGCACGGGACAGGTTCGGCGTGATCCCATGGCAATGCTGCCATTTTGTGGATACAACATGGGGGACTATTTCCGGCATTGGATCAACATGCGCAAGCATATCAAGTATCCGCCACGCATTTTCCACGTGAATTGGTTCCGCAAGGACGAGAGTGGTAGTTTTCTTTGGCCCGGCTTCGGCGAAAACATGCGCGTGATCAAGTGGATTATTGACCGCTGTCATGGCCGCTCCAACGCGGATGAGACTCCAATCGGCTGGGTGCCAAGCCTGGATTCCTTCGACCTGACAGGCCTCGATGGCTATTCGCCTGAAAAACTCGTCAAGGTTCAGGAAATCAACGAGGTGGAGTGGCGCCGGGAGATTGTCATGCAGGATGAACTCTTTATCAAACTCCACTCGCATCTGCCGAAAGAGCTGATCTTCCAGCGCGAGCTCTTGCTAGCAAGGACGTAGATCGATTCCGGTTTCTTCCCGTTGACCGCCGAACTGAAATCCGGCGGTCTTTTTGCGTACTACCTTAAGAAAAAACAGGTTGGGTCTTCACGGAGAAGGACCATTCCAATCGGGAGCAACCCTCGCGCCCGTGGCCACGGCCCGTGGGTTTGTGCTGCCCTCTTGCGTCCCAATCACAGCCCGCGTGCGAAGCGAATGAACAGAATGACCTCTGAGGGCGAGATTGCGACGCGGCGAGGGCAAGGTCACCCTACCCCGCTCTGCGTACCGGCGGCGGGAGCTTGTGTCGTGTTGACACTGGACCATCGAGAACCCTTGCACCTTCCCTCAAGAAAACAAAACGCCCGCCGGTCTATTGACCGACGGGCGCCCCGTTGAGAAACAACAACCCGGAATTACTTCTCCTCAGGAATGCGCATCCCGTAGAAGGAGCGATAGACGAAGATCAGCGCAACAATGAAGAAGAAGATGCCAATGCCCTTCTTGATCCCGGAATTGGTCATGGTGACAGCAATCTCAACGGCGAGCAGGCCGAAGAGAGTGGTGAATTTGATCACCGGGTTGAGGGCCACCGAGGAGGTGTCCTTGAACGGATCGCCCACAGTGTCACCCACGACGGTCGCGGCGTGAAGTTCCGTGCCCTTCTGGCGAAGATCGACTTCCACGATCTTCTTGGCATTGTCCCAAGCTCCACCGGCGTTAGCCATGAAGATCGCTTGGAACAGGCCGAAGAAGGCGATGGCGATGAGGTAGCCGATGAAGAAGTAAGGATCAAAGAACGGCAGCGCCAAGGCGAAGCTGAAGATCACGATAAAGATATTCCACATGCCTTTCTGGGCATACACCGTGCAAATACGAACGACTTCCTTGCTATCCTTCTCGGAAGCGGTCGTGGCATCCAACTTCATGTGTTCTTTGATGTAGACCACGGCGCGATAGGCACCCGTAACGACGGCTTGGGTGGAGGCGCCGGTGAACCAGTAGATCACAGCACCGCCCATGATAAGGCCGAGGATGACTTCAGGCTGCACGATACTAAGGGCTTCGACGACGGGTTTGAAGACACCGCCGGTCGGATCCGCTTCATACATACGCTGAAGGAGAATGATGATACCGAACACCATGGTGGTGGCACCCACCACTGCGGTGCCAATGAGCACCGGTTTGGCAGTCGCCTTGAAGGTATTGCCTGCGCCGTCACCCTTTTCCAACTGGTATTTGGCGTTTTCTAAGTCAGGATCAAACCCAAACTGACTCTTTATTTCGGCCTTGATGTTCTTGCGTGCCTCTATCTGGCTCAACTCGTAAACCGATTGTGCGTTGTCCGTCACCGGGCCGTAGCTATCAACAGCAATGGTGACCGGGCCCATCCCCAGGAAGCCGAAGGCGACGAGACCGAAGGCAAAGATCGGGGTGGCGAAGGCAAACTCCTTGGGCATGATCGCCATCAAGTCGGGGTTCTTCGAGAAATGGTAAGAGACGAACATGAGAAGCATGATCACCAAGCCCATCCAGAAAGCCGACATGTTTCCAGCCACGAAACCCGAAAGGATGTTCAGGGAAGCCCCACCGTGCTTGGAGCAATTGGTGACTTCCTTAACATGACGTGAATTGGTGCTAGTGAAGATCTTGGTGAACTCAGGAATCAACGCCCCGGCGACGGTGCCGCAGCTAATGATGATCGAAAGAACCCACCAGAGAGCGGGCTGAGGCGTGCCGGTAGCGTCCTTGAAGTCACCGAGAAGCACCTTGGAAGCGAGGAAAGTAATGATGATGGAGACCGCAGAGGTAATCCACACAAGATGGGTCAGCGGCGCCTCGTAATCGAAGTCTTTCTTACCACCAAACATCGCCTTGCTGATCCCTTCGTTCACAAAGTAGGAAATGAGCGAAGTGACAATCATCAGGGCACGCATGGCGAAGATCCAGATGATCAGGGTCGCCACGATGGCGGGAGTAGCGGAGAGCGCCAAGGCAAGGAACGCCACTAGGGCAACACCGGTCACACCGTAAGTTTCGAAACCGTCAGCTGTCGGCCCGACCGAGTCACCGGCGTTGTCGCCAGTGCAGTCCGCGATCACACCGGGGTTTTTCGGGTCGTCTTCGGGAAGCTTGAAGACGATCTTCATCAGGTCGGAACCAATATCCGCGATCTTCGTGAAGATACCGCCGCAGATACGCAGCACACTGGCGCCCAGAGACTCACCGATGGCGAAGCCGATGAAGCATGGTCCAACGAGGTCCCGCGGCAGGAACACCAAGATGCAAATCATGAAGAAGAGCTCTACGCAAACCAGGAGCAACCCGACGCTCATGCCGGAGCGCAGCGGAATCCCCAGGGTGGCCAGCGGGTTGCCCTTCAGGGCCGAGAAGGCGGTACGGGAATTTGCAATTGTGTTGATGCGGATGCCGAACCAGGCAACGCCGTAAGAACCCAGGATACCAAGGACGGAGGCCAGCAGAATCACAATCACGTTAAACGCAACGCGGCCGCTTGGGATAGCCGCGCCAGAATGGTCTTTATGCTCGGTCAGGAACCCGAAGTAATAGACCATGCAGGCCGCGATCAAGGCCCAGAGGATCGCCAGAAACTTGCCTTGGGTGAACAGGTAGGTTTTGCAGGTTTCCCAGATTGTGTGTGAAACCCTGGCCATGGATTCATGCACCGGGAGGGCCTTGGTCTGTTTATATTGGACTAGGCCGAAGGCAGCCCCGATGAAGCAGATGACTATCCCGATGTACATCAGGGTCAGACCACTCATGCCACCCAGCCCGCCAAATTTTACCTGGCTAAGGTCTGGAATTTGAATATCGGCCTCACTGGCGAATGCGCCGGTGGAGGCCCCGGTAAGGGCGAGGATTAGCGCGCCCCAAAATAAGAGGTTTTTGTTTCTCATAAATCGAGCGCAAACTATGACAAAAATACATACCTCGAAGCCAACACATTTTTTGTGGAAAACCTTCCATTTGTTGTCACCAATTTTGCACGGTAAAGGCCAACATTTGGTCAATGATCACGTTGTTTTGGCCGTTTTTAGGCTGTTTTCGGCCGTTTCTTACAGGTTAAGACTCCCCAGTTTTTGTCCTGTCACCTCCGCAGAGTATGCCTTCAACATATGGGTACTTGAGGATGCGCAACCCCAAGATAGTGTGGTAGCAGGCAAGCCAGTTCTGCCAAATTGGACCAGAAAACTGCTTCCCTTCCGAACAAACATGCCCCCATTGGCCTTGGTTCTTTTGTCGTTCCCGCAACAACTCTTCAACTGGAGCTAAAAGACTTGCCGGAAGACGCTTCGGGTGACAAAGTCGGCTCATGGGGACCAAGCGCCTGATCCCAATGCAACTTCCGGCAGCCGCAATGCGAAAGGGCCGGATCTCTTTCATTCTCGCCGCTCCCCCGCCCTTCAAGATTCAACTATGAGAAGAAAATCTAAGGAAGGCTTCCAACATAAGACTTGCGGCGCCCTGAAGCGCGCGCGGTTGGCCATTGTGATAGGTATCGCTGTCTCCCTCGGCTTTGGGGCCTCGCTCGCCTCAGCCTCAACCCTGCCGAGATTAAAAGTGTCGGAAAACCGCCGCTACTTGGTCCAGGAAAACGGTCAGCCCTTCTTTTATCTCGGCGATACGGCGTGGGAGCTTTTTCACCGGCTGAACCGCGAAGAAGCTGATCGCTATCTGGAAGATCGGGCAGCCAAGCGGTTCACAGTGATCCAAGCGGTCGTGCTGGCGGAACTGGACGGCTTGACCGCCGCTAATGCATACGGCCATTTACCGCTGCGCGAAGGCAACCCACTCAAACCGGTAGAGGATTACTTCGCCCACGTGGATTGGATTGTGAACAAGGCGAATTCGCTCGGGCTTTTTGTAGGCATGCTGCCGACCTGGGGCGACAAATGGAACAAAAAATGGGGCGCGGGTCCGGAAGTATTTAATCCAAACAATGCCGAGGCTTACGGGGAATGGCTCGGGCGAAGGTATCGGCAGGCCGGGGTCATTTGGATTCTTGGGGGGGACCGTCCGGTTGAAACGGATGATCACCGCGAAATCATCCGGGCCATGGCGAGGGGCCTGGCCAAAGGGGACAGTGGAGGTCACTTAAGAACGTTTCACCCCAGCGGCGGCAGCGGGTCCTCGAAGTATTTCCACGAGGAGGAATGGCTCGACTTCAACATGCGCCAAAACGGCCATGCGATTGACTTCAATGGCCGGTACGATCAAACCTCTACAGACTACAGATTGACCCCAGTGAAACCAGTGATGGACGGGGAGCCCCTATATGAAGACCACCCGGTATCATTCGATGCGGGCAAGTTCGGCCACTCGGTCGCGGCGGATGTGCGGCGTCCCTTATATTGGAATCTTTTCGGCGGCGCTTGTGGCCATACCTATGGGCACCACTCGGTGTGGCAGATGTATGATCCCAAAAGAGGGAAGCCCGTAAACAATCCGCTGCTGCCCTGGCACGAGGCGATCAGTCAGCCGGGAGCTGGGCAGATGCAGTTCGGCCGCCGTTTGATCGAGTCGCGTCCAATTCTATCGCGAATTCCAGACGACTCTCTTGTTGTGAGCATCGGCATCCCCACATCCATTCCGGGAGCCGGAACCCGCCGTTTCACGGCAACCAGGGACGGCAATGGCACCTACGCTATGGTTTACGCCCCAGTTGGAAAGACCTTTAAGGTTAGCTTGGAGAAACTTAAGGCGCCCAAGGTGCGCGCGTGGTGGTTTAGTCCTCGGGATGGCAAGACCACGGAAATCGGGACCTTCCCTGGCGGTGGAGAGCGTGAATTCACTCCCCCTAGCAAGGGGGAGTTGCTGGATTGGGTGCTGGTGCTGGACGATGCCGCGCAGGACTATCCTGCACCAGGGTCAAAACCATTCAATCCGCGCTGAATTTGCTTATGTACAAAGTCATCGGTGCTGACGGCAAGGAATACGGACCGGCTGCTGCGGAGTTGCTGCGGACGTGGCTGCAGGAAGGCCGCATCACCTTCCAGAGCCGCGCGCGTCTCGAAGGCACGGAGGAATGGAAGCTGTTGTCCGAGTTTCCCGAATTCGGGGAAAGCGAAGGTGAAACACGCCCCCAGGCACCGCCCGCAGCAACCAGCCTGCTCGGTTCAGCAGATGCGGACGCGATTGCTAATGACATCCTTGCCGAGGATTATCACCTCGATATCGGAAGTTGCCTCAGCCGGGGGTGGGATTTGGTGACGGCCAATTTCTGGCCGCTAGTGGGCGCATCGCTGCTTACGTTCGTGCTCGTGGTCGCGTCCAGTTCGGTTCCGTTTGCCAGTCTTTTTCTGGCCTACGTATTTATGGGCGGCCTGGACTGGTATGTTTTGAAGCTAATCCGCGGGGAACGAGCCGAAATCAGCGATATTTTTGCGGGCTTTCAATCCTGGTTCCTGCCTCTGATGCTATTCAGCATCGTCGCCCAACTCCTGACCATGACCGGGCTGATGTTGTGCGTGCTGCCTGGAATCTACCTGATGGTGGCATGGCTGTTCTTCACGCCGCTGATCATCATGGATCGAAATGTGGATTTCTGGCCGGCGATGGAGTTGAGCAGGAAAGTGGTTAACCGGCACTGGTGGCTACTTTTCGGTTTTATGCTCATCCAAATGCTAATTGCCTTGGTCGGGTTGCTAGCTTGCGGAGTCGGGCTTTTGATCGCCTTGCCGTGGATCACGGCCGCCACTGTTTACGCGTACGAGGACATTTTCACCCGCCCTCGCCCAAAACCAGCTTAAGGGCTGCAGCCTGTTTGAGCGCCTGAGTTTGAGGGGGCTAGGCAAGCCATAATGAGCTTAGCCAGGGTCTTTGTGAGCGTCCGAAATCGAAAACAAAACTGACTCGGTGCTTGATCCGGCGGGGCGCATCTCGTATCACGTCTGCCGCATGAGCCAGCTTGCCAGCCAAATAGCAGTTGTCACCGGTGCCGGACGAGGCATCGGCCGGGCCATCGCTCTAAAGTTCGCGGGCGAGGGCGCGGATGTCGTCTGCGTTTCGCGCACCGCCGAGAACTCGGAGAAGGTCGCAGCAGAGGTGCGGTCGCTGGGGCGCCGCGCCTGGGCTCACGCTGTCGATGTGGCGGATGCCGCGACAGTGATCGCTGCGGCAGACGCGATCCTCGCTGAAACCGGACGCGTCGACATCCTGGTTAACAACGCGGGAGTAACCCGAGATGGTTTGTTGATGCGGATGAGCGAGGCTGACTGGGACACGGTGGTGGACACCAACCTAAAGGGCGCATTTCTGGTCACGAAAGCATTCGTACGCTCCTTCATCAAGCAGCGCTCCGGACGCATCATTAACGTAGCCTCCGTGATTGGCTTGATCGGCAACGCCGGACAGGCGAACTATAGTGCCAGCAAAGCCGGACTCATAGGCCTAACCAAAGCGACAGCCAAAGAATTGGCCTCGCGCGGCATCACAGTAAACGCAGTGGCCCCTGGATTTACCGAAACCGACATGACCGCCGTACTCAACGACGCGACGAAAGCCGAAGTGCTGAAGCAGATACCGCTGGCATCCTTTGGCCAACCGGACGATATTGCCGCCGCCGCGCTGTTCCTGGCCGGGCCCGGAGCTCGGTATATCACAGGCCAGGTGCTGGCGGTCGACGGCGGAATGGTGATGTAGACAAATTTCGGGGAAAAGCGGGCGCGGACGCGCTTGCAGCGACGAGCGTGAGGCGCGGAAATATTGCGAATCAGGCTTGACGCCTCCCGTAACCTAGCATAGACACACAGCAAAACTTAGAACCGGAGAAAACCATGTCTGAGAAAACAATCGAACAACGAGTCAAAGACATTATTGTCGAGCAACTGGGCGTGAATGCCGATCAGGTCACCCCAGAGGCCAAGTTCATAGAGGACCTGGGCGCAGATTCGCTCGATACGGTCGAACTGGTCATGGCCCTGGAAGAAGAGTTCGGCAACGAGATCCCCGACGAGCAGGCTGAAAAGCTTCAGAGCGTCGGCGATGTGATTAAGTACATCGAAGACCTGCAACAAAAGTAACTGGGCGGTTGAACAATTTCGGGGCGGCATCGCTTGGCGTGAGCCCGGGCTGCCCCGTTTTATTTTTATGGCAAGCAACTGGAGTGACCGTCGCGTCGTCATCACTGGTCTGGGTGTAGTCTCACCTCTGGCAACCGACATTGACACTTTTTGGACGCGTCTCCTCGCCGGTGAATGCGGCGTGGATAAAATCGCCGCCTTCGATGCAACTCAGTTCACCACGCAGATTGCTGCGGAGGTGAGGGGCTTCGACCCGACGCCCGCGTTCCCGTCGCCCAAAGAGATTCGTCGCACAGATCGCTACTCCCAGTTCGGGGTTCACGCTGCTTGGCAGGCGATTAAAGACTCAGGCATTGACTTGTCCCGAACCAATTGCGACGAAATCGGAGCGTTTATCGGCTCTGGCATCGGCGGACTCACAACGACGACCGAACAACACGCAACACTGCTGCAGCGTGGGCCAGGCAGACTCTCGCCATTCATGATCCCGATGCTCATTTCAAACATGGCTTCGGGCTTAGTTTCCATGTACTTCGGCTTGCGTGGGCCTAATTTCGCCACCTGCTCAGCCTGCGCCACTGCCAGCCACGCCATCGGGGAAGCCTGGCGCACAATCAAGATGGGGGATGCCCAGGTTATGCTCGCCGGCGGGGCTGAAGCCACAATCGTGCCCATTGGGATTGGCGGATTTTGCGCCATGCGCGCCATGAGCACCCGAAATGACGATCCCAAGCACGCATCCCGCCCATTTGACAAGGAGCGTGATGGCTTCGTCATGGGCGAAGGCGCGGGCGTTATTATGCTGGAAGACCTTGAGCATGCGAAAGCCAGAGGAGCCCGGATCTATGCCGAACTCGTCGGGTATGGAAACACTGCCGACGCGCATCATCTGACCGCACCTTCCCCCGGCGGCGAGGGCGCCGCCCGGTGCATGCGGATGGCCCTGCGCAATGGTGGGTTGAATCCTGAGGACATCTCCTACATCAACGCCCACGGGACTGCGACGCCTCCGGGTGACATCGCCGAAACGATGGCCATTAAGACAGTCTTTGGCGATCATGCACGAAAGCTGGTCGTAAACTCCACCAAGGGTGCCACCGGCCACATGCTCGGCGCCGCTGGAGCGGTGGAAATGATCGTTTGCACTAAGGCCCTGCAAACTGATACCGCGCCTCCAACAATCAACTTGGAGTATCCCGACCCGGAGTGCGATCTGGATTACATTCCAAATACCGCCCGGTCGATAAAGATCAACGCGGTGATTAACAACTCGTTTGGATTTGGCGGTCATAACGCCAGTATCGCGGCGCGCAAGTTTGCGTGAATTTCCTCTCACTGATCGAAGCCAAGCGCGAGGGCCGACACTTAAGCCCTTTGCAAGTGGGTGAGATCATTGAAGCCTACACTTCAGGGCGGCTTCCGGATTACCAGGTAGCCGCCTTTCTCATGGCCGTGTACTTCCAGGGTCTGGATCCTGCCGAAACCACTGCCCTGACCCTGGCAATGAGGGATTCGGGCGATGTTCTGCAGTTCCCGAAGCATGATCCTCGCCCAGTGGTCGACAAACACTCAACCGGAGGTGTCGGAGACAAGGTTTCGCTGCCACTCGCTCCCTTGCTAGCCTGCCTTGGTTTTCGCGTGCCTATGATCTCTGGCCGGGGGCTGGGAATCACGGGCGGCACCCTCGATAAACTCGATTCAATTCCCGGCTTGAGAACGGTGCTCAGCCAGGGTGAGATTCTCGATCTAGTGAACTCGGTCGGTTGCGTGATCTGCGGCCAAACAGAGCAGATGGTACCCGCCGACAAAGGGCTCTATGCACTACGCGACGTCACGGGAACCGTCCCTTCTATCCCCTTGATCGTGGCCTCGATTCTTTCCAAGAAACTGGCAGAAGGCTTGCAGGCGCTAATCTTGGACGTGAAATTCGGCTCGGCGGCGTTTATGACGACCATCAATCAGGCTCGCCAACTCGCCCGAGCGATGGTCCGTCTCGGTAACGAATGCGGTGTTCGAACTCGCGCTTTTTTGAGTTCGATGGACACCCCGCTAGGAGCATCAGCCGGCAACTGGCTCGAAATCAAGGAATCGATTGCCTGTCTCGACTGCAAGGGACCACCGGATTTGGCAGACCTCGTCCTAGCCTGTGCCGCCGAGCTCCTCGTGCAGACCGGCAAAGCTCAATCGCGACAATCCGCTCTCGATACAGCCAAAGCATGCTTGGAATCTGGGAGACCACGGCAGAAATGGGACCAAATGGTCGAGGCACAAGGAGCCAACCTTGACCAGGTTAATCATTTGCTCTCTATCGACTCAACCGCACCGATTGTGCTAGAAGTACGTGCACCACGATCGGGTTTCGTCGCGCACTGCGACGCCCGTACTGTGGGTGAACTGATCCGCGATCTTGGAGGCGGCCGCCTGACCAAGGAATCGGCAATTACTTATGGAGTGGGGGTAGACCGCTTGGCGCAGGTCGGACAACCAGTGCAAACCGGCGAATGTCTCGGCCGGGTCCACGCGATGAATTCCACACAGGCCGAAACGGCCGGAACACGGCTACAGGGTGCCTTCTGCCTTGCGGACGCGCCCAAGCCGGCACGCTGCCGTATCGTGGAATACCTCGACTGATCCGTCGCTGGGCTAAGAAACCGGAGCCACGATTCGTCTTTTCCATCGGCGCGTCCACGCCGTCAAACCAAACGCCACGAGTAGCAGCATGGCTGCGGAGGGTTCAGGAACGGCTGGAACGCTGTCCGGCGCCACCGGCTCCAGCCCAGCTTGGTCATACTGTGCCTGGGTCTCCAGCACCACGGCGCCACTCACGGGTGTGACCAATTGGTAGGTTCCGGCTAACGCCAATCCCTCGGCGTCCCGCCGACTGCGATGCAAACGAGCCACCTCATCGGCCGCCCAAAGCCGCGCCAAGTGCAGGGAAGTCTCATAGCCAGTGACAGTCCCCTCCCCCGCAGCGAATCTCCGCCGATGAAATTGAAACTGAATCCCTTCCTCCTGCAACTGCGTGAACAGGCGGCGCAAGTCATCGCCCAATGGCGCCAACCGGCTGAATACCTCCACTGCTTTAATGCCATCGAGGCGCTCGAGCACCCGATTTGGCCCGCTCTCCACAGGCACTGCAAACAATCTTGGGTGCCCAGCTTGCCGCTCTAAGCGCTGCCGAAGTTGCTCAACGTTATCCAGCAGGACCGGTTGATTTCCGTGGATCCACACCACGATTCCCCGTTCTGCCTGCGCCGCGAGGTCCCAAGCCCTCACCAACGCAGCCACATTATCGTGACCGCCGGTCGAACGGATCCGCCCCACTCGAGCGGCTCCGGCTTCGAGGTTGACCGCGTCAACCTTGAGCAACGGCACCAATTCCTCGGCGCCATCGCGCGCGAGCAGGACGGCAAACTCGATTCCGGGAGGCATGCTCGTCAGGGAATCCGAAATGCTTCGATAATACTCGATCAAGCGTTCGTTCCCATCGATGACAATGACCACGCGATCAGGCCGTAACGGCTCAGTGCCAAAAATCCGTTGTTGCACTTGCCCGCCTCCGGGGCCACGAGAATCCGGAGTCCATGCATTCAAAATCTGAGGATCCCGCTCCACACGCACCATGTTGGAAGGGGATGACAAATCCAGTTCCCGCAAGGATCCCCTTAGGTTGAATTGGCCTGGCTTCGCCCGGTCCTCCACGAGTTTGTTCAGGGTAGTCGATATGCGGCGGGGAGAATCCACCCAGAGCGCATGCTGGAAATTCTCAGGAATCGTAAAATTCCGCTCGAGAAAGTGCGGCCATTTGAGACAGCCAGATGCAGTGTTTGTCAAAATGAGCGGCGCTGTGATCCCGAGCCGCACTTTCATTCGCCCACCCTCCGGGGCCACGGGAAAGCATTGGATCAGAACACGGTCCGGACCGCATGTGGTCACCAGAACTGGATCTCGCCGCTTTTGAACGACTTGTTTGTAAGCCATCTTCACCTGACTTCGCCCGCCAAAAGCTGCCTCCCGTTCCTCGCCATCGATCCATAAGGTTAGCCGCGAAACCACGGCGCCGGGTGGCAACGCAATTTGAGCTCGAGCCTCGCGCTGCAATCTCGATTCATTCCTAAACTCCAAGGTCCATTCCAAGTAAGCCAATCCTGCGTCAGGATCCACCACTCCATCTTGCCGGGAACTGGTCAGTGAAAGACCCTTGACCCGTCCAGCCACCGCGTCCCCGCCCTGGTCATTGTCCCAAGTAAACTCCTTCTCCAGAACACTCCACCGCGCTCTTCCTGCGTATAGTTTTGGCGGCGGTACCGAGTTGAACGGTTGGCCGGTCACACGGTAATAAACGCCCCGGGCTTCCTCAGGATTAACCCTTTTGCCAAACGCATACATCTCGCCACTGCGACCAACCCGGCCATAGCAGGCCCGCAACAATTCTTCTTCATCCCCCAAAACTCGCAACCAGTAGACCCCCCTTTTGCTCTCCACCATCGACTCAGACACAGCATATCCCAGTGAGATTTTAGTAATTAATAACGGCGCTGTGAACAGAGTCAGCGCCATGACACCCGCAACCGAGCCCACCCAGAGTCCTGGGAGAGACTTTCCAACCGCCCTCCGTAGAAAGTACCGCAACAACGCAGCGCAAATAAAAGCGCTGATGGGTGATAGTGGAACCAATCCTAATCCGTAAACCAGGATACCTATCACTGCAAAAGGAGTTACCGGAATGAACAGGACTGCATACACCAAGCTGATGCCCAAAGCCACGCTGTTGATCCAAGCGAGACGGTTGGTGTAACGCATCAGGTCCCTGCCCCGTAAGGCCGTCCAAAGAGCGAGGTTTGCCAATGGAACGAGGAGAGTCAGCACAGCGTGAACAGGCGTGGGCAATGGATCGAAAAGAACTCCGGCCGAAGCACCCGTCAGAAACTCGAAGATTATCGTCCCGAATGGAAGTAGAACTCCAAACGCCAGCAAGAGTCCGGAAGCGATGGTCCTTGGTCCTTCGGTCGGGCGTGCGATCGGTTTCTCAGCCGCGACAGCTTCTTGAAGATTCTCCTTATGTCCGGTCTCCGGCGCGCCAACTCGCGCGAGAATCTTCTCCACGTCTCGCTCCGTGACGACCGAAAGGTTCTGTGCCTCCACCTCTTCAAGCACGTGACGGCGCAAATCATCAGCCACCTCATCCGCGTCGGCACCAGAGGCCACAACGGTCTGACGTACGCCAGCAAAATATCGATCCAGCCGCGCCTTCGCGGATTCAGTCCATCGGATCATGTCATGACTCCTTTCTGCAGCTTGAGTGTGCCTTTAATTAGGTCTTCAAAATACTCGTTCATAGCCGCCATGACCTCTCGCCCCCGCGCGGTAAGTGAATAGTATTTGCGGGCCGGCCCCTCGGAGGACTCCTCCAGTCGTGTCGAAAGCAATCCCTGCACTCGCAAACGCGATAACAGCGGATAAAGAGTCCCCTCCGTAACCCCTAAACCAGGCGAAGATACCAAGGCCTTTACTAATTCGTACCCGTAGCGCTCCTTTCCGGCAACGGCGTTCAGAATGCAGAGCTCCAGAACGCCCTTCCGCACCTGCACCGTCCAGTTGTCGAAAAAATCATTCATTCGCTACCTTGTAATACATAATACCTGGCTCTATATAGTTCAACAAACTTTTCGCATTCTTTTGCCAGACGCCGAGAATCGCAACCAGCAGACCGAATGCACATTCGGCCTCTTATCGAGGTGAGCCGCCTCAAAACCTACTCAAGCTTTCGACCACGCGAGGGAAGCACCGCATAACGCAGAATTGGCAAATCTGATGTGGGGAGCGCGAAATAACACTTCCGTAAAAGGGCTTGCCAAGTCCTTAGCGGGTCCTCATATTACGTTACACAAACTGAATTTTTATGGCTGACGCAGCAAACAAATATCCCGAAAACGTTCCCGGCAAGTTTTACGTTGACAATCAGTGCATCGACTGTGACCTGTGCCGCGAAACCGCCCCCGACAATTTTCAACGTAACGAAGACGGCGGTTATTCCTACGTTTACAAGCAACCTGAGAATGACGATGAAGCCGCTCGTTGCAAGGAAGCCAAAGAAGGTTGCCCAGTAGAAGCCATCGGTGACGACGGCGCTTAGAATTCTGCTCTGTACCGTATCAGCCCGCGGGGGATCCTCGTGGGCTTTTTTGTTTTCACGCGTAAATCCCGCATATTTCAGCCAAGAGCTTTGCGTCGGAGCAAGTCCAAGGCTTGCTGAGTGGTGACGTCTTTAAAAGTCTGCCGGCTGCCGGGGTTGAATTGTCTCTCAACGACTGTAGGGAATGGTCCCGCCAGGCCGATAAAGGCCGTACCTACCGGTTTCTCCAGCGTGCCACCCGCGGGTCCGGCGATTCCCGTGACCGAGATCGCGTAATGGGCTCCTGTCCGGTTGCGAGCACCTTCAGCCATTTCCCTCGCGACCGGTTCGCTCACTGCGCCAAAGGCAGCGATGGTGTCCGCGCTGACGCCCAGGAATTGCTGCTTCGCCTCGTTGCTGTAAGTGACCAAACCGGCAAGGAACACCGCCGAAGCCCCCGGAATATTGGTGAGACGCGAGGAAATCGATCCCCCGGTGCAGGATTCGGCAACGGCCAAAGTCTCCTTCCGTTTGGAAAGTGCAGTGACGATGCAATCCTCAATCGCCGTATCCTCCGCCGCGTAAACTTGGGATCCTAATTGCTCACGAACAATCACCTCAGCAGCGCTCACGAGTGCTTCCGCTCCAGAACAGCGAGCTACCAACCGGACATCGACTTGGCCCGGACGTGCGCAGTAACCCAACTGCAGACCGGACTCTAACAGGCCTTGAAGCGGTCCAGCAACACGCTGTTCGACCAGGGATTCACCCAAACCCGTTACCCGCAGCGTGCGACAAATGAAAACCGCATCTGGCGGCAATATTGGGCGTATCCGAGGCGCAACTTGATCAGTGAACATGGGGCGTAATTCACCTGGAGGACCTGGCAGCATGACCACATAAGCCGACTGACCTGAAGGATGAAACCTGTTTGGCTCAACCTTCATCAGGAGCCCAGGAGCTGTGCCATTCGGGTTGTGGAGGACTTCCGCCCCCTGCGGCACCATAGCCTGGACCTTATTGCGTTCAGGCATCTCCCGCTTGCGCATTGCGAAAAAGCCTTTAATTGCCTTCATCACGGTTTGATCCAGCGTCAACGGCCGGTCGAGAAGTTGGGCGATGAGTTCCCGGGTAATGTCGTCCGATGTAGGACCAAGCCCACCGGTAACAATGATTAAACGAACGCGTCCCAAACTTTCGCGCACGGCGTTTTGAATGTCGATTGCTGTATCTGGAACTGCCACCTGGCGAGTGACTTCAAACCCCAAATCGGATAGCTGCCGGCAAAGCCATTGTTGGTGCGTGTTTAGCACCCTGCCCAGCATCAGTTCACTGCCGGTGTTAATCAGTTCCACATTCATGTTGATGCAATCTACTCCGGAAAACACCTGCCGCAAGCACGCTTAAAAACCACAGGTCACTTCTTACAATTCCACTCATCGCGCGAGTATTTACTCAAGGCGAGTTCCCGCACTCTCCTCAGTAATAGTGAGTCCGGATCGAACATCGTCCATTGCAACCCTCCGGCTGCAGCAGTTTGGCGCATAGAGGACTCCCACTCTGAGCGGCAACAATCTGCTGCCGGCGGCTGCACCGAACCTTGTATGAGAAGACCTGAGAGGCTACGTCGCTGAGCAGCACCGGCAATCTTCCGACCTCCCCAGAGCAGGTCATACTGTTCGTATCCGACAAAGCACTGTCCCGGACCAGATTGCAAAGCCTGCGGTGCGAGCACACAAGAAACGCCTAAGCCCGCAAAAGCACGACGGATCCAGTCGTGGATCCGGTGATAACTTCTCACAGCAGTTAGCGAATACCAAGGGTCAGATGGAGGCACAGCCAGGCTATAGGTCCAGTCGGCATCGTGCGGCACGATACCTCCACCTGTGGGACGACGCACCAAGGGGCGCAACAGTGTAAGCCGTTGCACTTCATTATGCTTCTGGAAATAGCCAAAAGTGGCCGCCGGTTCGGTCCAGGAATAGAACCGTAAAACAACCTGCTGCAATCGCGGCATGGCCTCGAGCAGAGCTTCATCCCAGGCCATATTCAAAGCCGGCTCACACGCGCCAGATTGGAGACACGCCCATATCATGCCACACCCTCCTCTTTCCCTGCGCCACGGACCCCAACCTGCGGGCACAGGTGTCGAATCTCGCAATGGTCACAACCCGGACTGCGTGCGGTGCATCGCCGTCTTCCGTGCCAAATCAACCAATGACTAAACATCGTCCAGACGTCCCGAGAAACCAATCCCATGAGTTCCTGCTCGATCTTTTCTGCATCGGTACGCCGGGTCATGCCCAGGCGCTGGGACAACCGTGCCACGTGAGTGTCCACAACAACGCCAACATTTAGCCCAAAAGCGTTACCCAAGACCACATTGGCCGTTTTACGTCCCACACCTCCCAGAGAGGTCAGCTCCTCCATGGTCTTGGGGACCTGCGCATCGAACTTGTCGACGAGAGCTTGGCAGCAGCCCTTGATACTTCGGGCCTTGTTGCGGAAGAACCCGGTGCTCTGAATTAGGCGCTCAAGTTCCTCGAGCGGGGCCGCCGCATAATGCAAGGGTGTACGGTAACGTTTGAAAAGGTCTGCCGTCACGAGGTTCACCCGCTTGTCGGTGCACTGCGCCGACAGGATGGTGGCTATCAACAACTCCAGTGGATTGGAAAAACTCAGCTCACAATGGGCCTGGGGATACGTTTGCTGGAGCACAGCAAGGATCTGGCGCATACGGGCGGCTTTGGCTTCTTTGTTCTCTCGCGGCATGGTTTGATGCGTTTCGAAGGTTATTCGTCCCACCGACCCTCAGCAAGTCTGAGGGCGCCTTAAACGGCTGCAATGAAAGACAAGCTCTTGAGTTCTGGCCGCACCTGCGGCATGGTAGCCGACTAAATGTTATGTTTGGCAAAACAAAGAGACGTGTGTGGCTGGCCACAGGCCTGGTTATTGTTCATCAATTGTCAATTGTGACTGCTCCCGCACAAACACTGGCCGATACTCCCATGGATAATCCGTTGCTGATGGCGTGGAAAACGCCCTTCCAGGTCCCACCTTTTGAAACGATCAAGGAGGAGCATTTCCTGCCGGCCATTAAGGCGGCGATGGCCCTCCAAATCCAGGAAATCCAGGCCATAATCTCCGCAGACGCCCCACCATCCTTTGCCAATACGATCGTGGCACTGGAGCAGTCCGGGGAGGATCTCGGCCGGGTTAACCGGGTTTTTTCCAACCTAAGCAGCGCTGAGACAAATGAGAGAATGCAAGCGATCGCCCGGGAACTCGCTCCCCTCCAATCGGCCCATCACGATTCGATCCTAATGAACGAACGCCTCTTTGAGCGCATCCAGGTCGTCCGCGAAACCCAGAATCTCCAATCCCTTTCCCCTGAACAGCGAACTCTGCTGGATAAGACCTGGAAGCGCTTTGTGCGGGGTGGCGCTTTGCTTAATGCCGAGAAAAAGCAGCGATTACAGGCCCTCAACGCCGAACTTGCCTCCGCAAACGTGAATTTCGGGGACAACCTTCTGAAGGAGATGAACGCTTTCCGACTATTGGTGGATGATAGGGGGGACTTGGCCGGTTTGCCCGAACAGGAAATCGCATTGGCGGCCGAGGCGGCCTCGAAAGCGGGATTTCGTGGCAAGTATGTGTTTACGCTGCACGCGCCGAGTTTGTGGCCCTTCATGCAATACGCCGACAACCGCGAATTGCGTCGTAAAATGTTCGAAGGCTACACAAGTCGCGGGGACCGTAAAGATGCCACCGACAATACGCAACTAGCCGCGCTTACCGCGGCGCTTAGATTCGAGCGCGCGCGTTTGCTCGGATATCCCACATGGGCCGATTACGTTCTAGAGGAAAGCATGGCCAAGACACCTGAACGCGTCTACGAACTGCTCAACCGGCTTTGGGAACCGGCCAAGAAAGTGGCCGATTCCGAAGCTGCCGCCCTACAGGCAGCCATTAAGGCGGATGGTCAAGACTTCGAACTTCAACCTTGGGACTGGTTCTACTATGCCGAAAAAGTCCGGCGAACCCGCTATGCCTTGGATGAATCGGAACTGCGACCTTATTTCCAACTCGAAAAGGTCCGTGATGGCGCGTTTGCAGTAGCGAACCAACTCTACGGTCTGAGCTTCAAGGAGATAAATGACATCCCTATCTACCACCCCGAAGTCAGAGCCTTTGATGTACTTGATTCGGATGGTTCGCATCTCGCGGTGCTTTACCTCGATTACCACCCGCGCGCGGGCAAGAGGTCGGGCGCCTGGGCCAGCCATTTCCGTTCCGCCTCGGTTCGCGACGGTCAAAACATTCGGCCGGTCGTAGCCAATGTCTGTAATTTTTCCCGCCCGGTGGGAGATGTTCCCGCACTCCTGACCCTGGATGAAGTCGAAACGCTATTTCACGAATTCGGCCACGCACTGCATGGGATGTTGTCTCGCGTCCATTATTCCAGCCTCAATTCGACCCCCCGCGACTTCGTCGAGTTGCCATCGCAAATCATGGAGAACTGGGCTATGGAGCCCGCAGTTTTGAAGTCCTATGCCCGTCATTGGCAAACTGGCGACCCCATACCTGACAGGCTCGTTGAGAAGATCCAGCGCGCGGAGAAATTCAACCAGGGATTCAAGACAGTGGAGTATCTCGCGGCCTCTTTGCTCGACCTGGATTGGCACACCCTGGCGCAAGCAGGCAAGACGGAGACGGCCACGCTCGAACGGATCTCTCTGGCCAGGATGTCGATGCCGAAGACAATTGTGCCGCGGTACCGTTCCACATATTTCCAGCACATATTCTCCGGAGGATACTCCGCTGGCTATTACAGCTACATCTGGGCGGAGGTATTGGACGCAGATGCGTTCCAAGCGTTCAAGGAGAATGGCTTATTCGATCCCGCCACGGCCAGGTCTTTTCGAAGAAACATCCTGGAGAAAGGCCAATCTGAGGATCCAGCCTTGCTTTACGAACGATTTCGAGGCCGCAGCCCCCAGGTTGAACCGTTACTCTTTCGCCGCGGACTTCAGAGTCCCTGAGTCTGTCACGAACACACAACTTGGCCAGGGCCCGCCGCTGGATCCGCGAACCATCCCACGGAGCACAGAACGTGGTATTGTGATCATGGCTGATTGCATTTCTTATTCCCTCGATTTCCAAACAAACTCTCAAACAAACTCTCAACTGGCGCTTACCTGTCTCACACTATAGCCTCGTAAGTCATGTGCTTGGCCATACCAGGAAAAATCACCAGCATTGCCGGCGACGATTCGTTGACCCGGGTTGGTAAAATTGATTTCGGCGGGGTGTTAAAGGAGGCCAGCCTCGCTTATGTTCCAGAAGCTGTCGTCGGAGACTACGTTATTGTCCACGTCGGCTTCGCGCTGAGCCGGGTGGACGAGGAAGAAGCGCAAAAAGTCTTCGAATACCTTCGTGAGATGGAAGATCTGGCTGACCTGGAGAGTTCCCACTCCTCCGCCGGAGCCAGCGGGCGACCGAACCCAGCGAGCCCATGAAATTCATAGACGAATACCGTGACAGCACTGCTACCAAGAGGTATGCGCAGGAGATTGCCAGGATCACAACTCGTCCTTGGACGCTCATGGAGGTCTGTGGCGGTCAGACCCATGCAATCATCAAGTTTGGCATCGATGAACTCCTGCCCAAGAAGATCGAACTGATTCACGGCCCTGGCTGCCCCGTCTGCGTCACTCCGGTCGAAATCATCGACAAAGCGCTTGAAATCGCCTCTCGCCCGGAGGTGATCTTCTGCTCCTTTGGTGACATGCTGCGTGTGCCTGGCAGCCAGACCGATCTGCTGGCCGTGAAAGCTCGCGGCGGGGATGTGCGGATTGTCTATTCTCCGCTGGACGCCGTAAAGCTGGCGGAAGCGAACCCGCAAAGACAGGTTGTCTTTTTTGCTGTCGGTTTTGAAACCACCGCACCTGCGACCGCCATGACCGTCTACCAGGCGTCGCAAAAGGGTCTGAAAAACTTCTCCCTACTCGTGTCCCATGTTCTGGTGCCGCCAGCCATTGAGGCGGTCCTGGGATCGGAAGGTTGCCGTGTCCAGGCATTTCTAGCCGCAGGCCATGTTTGCGCCGTGATGGGCTATGAGGAATATTTCCCAATCGCGGCCCGCTACCGAGTACCTATTGTGGTCACCGGCTTTGAGCCTTTGGATATCCTGCAAGGCGTGCTGATGTGTATTGAACAACTCGAAATTGGCCGGGCAGAAGTGCAGAATCAATACAGTCGATCGGTACGCCAAAGCGGGAATCGGCCCGCGCGGGAACTCATGGCCAGGGTCTTTCAAGTGGTCCCCAGGAAATGGCGCGGCGTGGGCGAGATTCCCATGAGTGGACTCGGCTTGCGCCACGAATATGATGGGTTTGACGCCGAGCACCGGTTTGGGGTGGCGGAAATCCGCGTGGAGGAATCCTCGGAGTGCCGTAGCGGGCTGGTGCTTCAAGGCAAAATCAAACCCCACGAATGCCCTGCTTTTGGCACCCGCTGCACACCAGAACATCCTCTCGGCGCCACGATGGTCTCTTCGGAGGGCGCCTGCGCGGCTTACTATCGATATCGCCGCTCCCCGAAGCCTGTCACCTCGTGACCACCCGCCGCACAACCCGGCACCAACCTCACCACACTCTATGGAATCCGCCGCCCAATTCACCCTGTCCTGTCCTTTCCCCATTCAGGACTATCCGCAGATCCTCATGGCTCATGGCGGCGGCGGACGGTTGATGCATCAACTCCTCGATAACATGTTTTTGCCGGCGTTTAGCGGCTCAACGCTGCCGTCACCACACGACGCCAGTGTGTTTCAAGCCGGGAACACAAGGCTCGCTATGACTACCGACTCCTACGTGGTCCGGCCCATGTGCTTTCCCGGGGGAAACTTAGGCTCTCTCGCCGTTCACGGAACTGTCAACGATTTGGCAATGGCCGGAGCACGCCCGCTTTATCTGAGCGCTGGTTTTATCATCGAAGAAGGGCTTCGCATGGAAACCCTCTGGCAAATCGTTTCCTCCATGAGAGAAGCCGCTAACGCCGCCGGCGTAAGCATCATCACTGGCGATACTAAGGTTGTGGATAAGGGCAAGGGAGACGGCTTGTTCATCAACACCACCGGGGTAGGCATCGTCGAACATCCTCTCTCCATTTCTCCTCAAAGCGTCCAAGCCGGAGACGCCGTCCTTGTGAGCGGCGACGTGGGGCGCCATGGCATGGCGATTATGGCGGTTCGTGAGGGCTTGGCCTTCGAAAGCACAATTGAAAGTGACTCAGCTTCACTGGTATTGCCGGTGCTTGACCTGCTCCGTCAAGGCCTGGAGATACATTGCATGCGCGATCTGACGCGCGGGGGCCTCACAAGTGTGCTCAACGAAATCGCTGATGCTTCGCAGCTTGGGATCTCCGTTGAAGAGAAGCACATCCCAGTCAGGGGTGATGTCCGCGCCGCGTGTGAAATCCTCGGTCTCGATCCTCTCCAGGTCGCCTGCGAAGGCCGCTTCGCCGTGTTCTTGCCTCAATCACAAATCGAAGCGGCGCTGGAGATTCTTCGCCGTCATCAAGTGAGCGCCGGGGCCACACATATCGGTAAGGTCACCCAACCGTCCCCCGCACCCCGGGTAACCCTGCGAAGCGTCATCGGTGCCCAACGCATTCTCGACATGCCTTCGGGTGAACAGCTCCCCCGGATTTGCTGACACTTTTAAATCAGTTGACCGGAGTCTTGCCTCCTGTTAGGGTCAAGTCGTGAATGTGAGTCGGAACCTGGTGCTTGAAAACGCGCTGCTGCTGCTACGCCGCGCGGCAGATGGGTTCTGATCACCGAACAGATTTTACGTGAACCCACTGCCAAACCCGGCAGTGGGTTTTGTGTTTCCAACTGCCGGATGGCCCAAAAGAAAGAAACCTAATTATGCTCAAGATTCCCTCGGAAAAGTATCAGCCGTTTCCCCCGGTGAACCTGCCAGACCGGCAATGGCCGAACCGAATGCTGTCTCGCGCCCCAATCTGGTGCAGCGTTGATCTTCGCGATGGGAACCAGGCCCTGGCTATCCCCATGAACGTCGGCCACAAACTGGAGTTGTTCCAGACCTTGGTCAAATGTGGATTCAAGGAGATCGAGGTAGGGTTCCCCTCGGCCTCAAACACCGAGTTCACCTTCAACCGCCGCTTGATCGAGGAAAACCGAGCTCCGGATGACGTGTGGCTTCAAGTTCTGGTCCAGGCACGCGAAGATCTGATTGAACGCACCTTCCAATCCCTCATCGGGGCTAAGAAATCCATCATTCATCTCTATAATTCGACCTCCCCCGCCCAACGACGCGTGGTTTTTGGGTTGTCGAAAAAAGAGATCCTTGGCATGGCTGTTCGCGGTGCTCAACTCATCAAGGACCGGTTGCCGATGCTTAAAGAAACCGATGTCCGGCTTCAATACTCCCCGGAAAGTTTCAGTGCCACGGAGGTTGAGTTTGCCAAGGAAGTATCTGAGGCAGTGATGGAGGTCTGGAAACCGACCCCGCAACGAAGGATGATCCTGAACCTTCCGGATACGGTCGAAGTCGCCATGCCTAACATTTACGCCGACCAGGTGGAATGGATCTGTCGGAACATTAGGAACCGGGACTCTTTGATTATCAGCTTACACACCCACAACGACCGTTCCACCGGGGTGGCAGCCACGGAACTCGGCCTCTTGGCCGGAGCGGACCGGGTCGAAGGGACGCTGTTCGGAAACGGCGAAAGAACCGGCAATCTCGATCTTGTCACGGTAGCACTCAATCTCTACATGCACGGGATTGATCCCGAACTAGAGCTTTCCAATATCAACAGCATTCGGCAGGTCTATGAACGTTGCACGGGAATGAACGTGCCTCCACGGCACCCTTACGCCGGGGAGTTGGTCTTCACCGCCTTCAGTGGATCACACCAGGATGCGATCCGCAAAGGTTTGGCTGAATGGGCCAAGGGCGAACGAAAGCACTGGGATGTGCCCTATCTCACCATCGATCCACACGACATCGGACGTGAATACCGCGAGGTGATCCGCGTCAACAGCCAATCCGGCAAAGGTGGTGTGGCCTATCTTCTCGAAAACGAGTTTGGCATCCAGCTCCCCAAAGAGCTGCAGCGTGAGTTCGGCCCCATGGCCAATGATGAAGTTGATCGGCTCGGTCGCGAGGTCTCAGCCGGCGAACTCAAGGCAATCTTTTGGCGGGAATATATTGAGCGAACCACACCGTGGGACTTGCAGACGTTCGAAACCGAAACCAGGCAAGGAATCGTACGGTGCCGCGCTCAATTGCTGAAGGACGGACGTCCAGTGGAATTGGCAGGCCAAGGCAATGGTCCCTTGGCGGCTCTGGTTCATGGTTTCGCCCAGGTAGGCGTGCCTAGGTTCGAGATCAGCCAATATAGCGAACACGCGCTGGGTGAAGGCGAGGAAGCGTCTGCCATAGCGTATATCTTGGTGAAGGATCAGACAGGCCGTGCCAAGTGGGGTGTCGGTGTCGATACCAGCATCGAGCTTGCTTCGGTAAAGGCCGTTCTCAGCGCGCTGAATCGCTTCTGACAGCACACCGGCAACCACCCATCCAACCCAAAGCACGCCGGTGAGCATTCCTCGCTCACCGGCAGAAGATCAGCACGAGAATCTGCACTGACATGATCCTGAGGAGCATGGTGAGCGGATAGACCGTAGCGTAGGCCACGGAAGGAGCATCTGAGCCGCTTGTGGCATTGGCGAACGCCAGCGCCGGTGGATCGGTCATGCTGCCCGCCAGCAATCCGCTGATCACGTTGAAGTTTAGTTTGAGAAACCAGCGCGCCACCAATCCGACAGCTAGAATCGGAATTACCGTGATGGCAAATCCACCCGCTAACCAATACAGGCCTCGCGCGGTGAAGACCGTATCGAAGAAGTTCTCACCCGCCTTGAGCCCCACACATGCCAGGAACAGCACGATACCCAATTCACGGAAAGCCAGGTTTGCGTTGGCCGGCATGTACCAAAGCAAGGGACCAATGCGGCCGATACGACTTAGCAGGATGGCAACGAGGAGCGGACCTCCGGCGATACCAAGCTTGACCGGGACAGGCATGTTCGGGATGGCGATCGGCAGAGTGCCTAGCAGAACCCCCAGGGCAATCCCCATGAAAATCGGCACAAAATTGGTTTCGTTCAGCGCCGTCAAACGGTTGCCTAAAACCGCCGACGCTTTCGCTATGGCCGTCTCGTCGCCCACCACCTGCAGCATGTCACCAAACTGAAGATGCAGTTCCGGCACGGCGCTCATCTCCAAATCCGCCCGAGTGACTCGTGTTACGGTGACCCCGTATAGATCATCCAGATCAATCTGCGCGATGGTCTTGCCCAGCACGTCACGGCGCGTAACTACAATCCGTCGGGAAACAACCCGTCCAGGCGCCTGGACCAAGTTGAGATCGCTCACCTTGCCGATAACCATGCGAAAGCGATCCAATGCCTTACGTTTGCCCACCGCCAGAATGACATCGCCCTGGTGAAGCACCGTCTGCTCTGTCGCGGTCTCTACCTCGGGAACCCCGGCGCGCTTGATCCGCGACACCACCACGCCGCCCTCCCGACCCGGAATCTCGCAGAGGGGGAGGTTTTCCAGGTTGGGGTTATCCACCACAAGGTTTAGGTGCTCCAGAGGTTCAAAACCCTGGCGTTGTTGCGTCCGAAACTCCTCGGCCTCTCGTTCCGGGTTGATCCGAAACAGGAGCCGCAGCAACAGAAGCACGGATATAATTCCCAGGACACCGCCCGGGTAAGCGACGGCATAGGAGAGCGCCGGCAGGGTTGCCTGCGCCGCCGGTTCACCCCCAAGGCTTTTCAAGGTTTCCTGCGTTGCGCCTAGAGACGGCGTATTTGTGGTGGCTCCAGACAACAACCCAAGCGTGGCCACCATGTCGAATCCAAACCACTTTCCGAGGGTCACAGCCGTCAGGACACCCAGGACCACCACACTCAGAGCCAGTGCATTGAGTTTGAGTCCTTGCTGGCGCAGCGACGCAAAGAAACCCGGTCCCAATTGCAGTCCAATCGTAAACACGAAGAGAATCAGTCCAAACTCCCGGACAAATTCGAGGATTTCCGGCTCCACCCGAAAGCCTAAATGGCCGGTCAGAATTCCCGCAAACAGTACGCCGGTAATGCCGATTCCAATTCCGCGAATCTTCAAACTCGCCACTGCCAACCCCAAAAAACCCACCAGCATGATGACCAACACCGCCCAAGCCACTGGCTGGGTTGAGGCTATTTGTTGAATCCAATCCATATCGGTGTGGAAGTCAGGAGCAACCTCCTTGGTCAGTTCAAACTGCCAGGGAGTCGGTGCTGATGCACTCAGTTTTTATCGCCACCAGCCCATACGGGAGGCGTGCGGAGATGGTAAAGCATTTCGCCAGCTTTGCGCACCAGGAGAATGCCCTGTGCCTCACGGTCCGCGTAATCTTCCACCCGGATGCTGTCCGGATCTCGATACCCCAGGTTGATGCGTTCGCAAACGTCGCGGGGGATTCGCGTCGCGAGCGTCACCCGAGCGCGACAACGTTCCACTCCATTCTCATAGGTGCCGATCCCACGCACATGCGTGGAATGCGCCAGTACACCCCAGGGCACGTTTTTAAAACGCTCCCATTGCTTGAGGAAATAATCCCGGCAATGGTAACCAATGGCTTCGATGTGTTTCCCGTGGGTCAGACAGATTTCCTCCAGGTGTGGCGCGTAGATAATGAGTTCGCCCCCATCAGCCAGCACGGGCTCGAGCTTATACATGCACTTGCCAGCAGTCCACAGTTCATCGTACATCGGCGGCGCACACGAGAGAATGGTGTGGAATGGCTTCTCTTTGTAGGCGATGTGGATCTGCCGCGAAAGCTCGCTCGCCTGCTCCCATGCCGTTTCCGGTGTGCCCGCAAAAAGCCCGGCCAGTTGTTTATCGGGTGTCACCACCATGCAGAAACAGGTCTTTTCCACCGAAACCATCGCCCCGGCCCGGTCAACCACCTTCCGCACCGGCGTCCACTTGTTGCCAATGATCATCGGATTGGTAACCACGGCTCCCAGCCAATGGAAGAAATTCAGAATCTGCGGACCGGCGACCCCGGGGAAGAGGTATTTGTTCCCGCCGGAAAACCCCACCACTTCATGCGGAAAGACCGGCCCCAGGATAATTAGCCGGTCATATTCAAACAACAGGCGGTTCACTTCCACGGGAACGTCCATGGCGAAAAGCCCGTTAGTAAGTTCATGGACCTCGTCACGTGTCAGCACACCCACCTGTTTTAGAGCTTCCGGCCGGTCCCAGGCATGGTTGAAGAATTGAACCCGCGAATACTGCGCCTGGCGCTCGGCCATTGACATTTCCAGACGCTCGCAGATCGCTACCTCACTCATGGGCTGATGCGTCCCCAGGGCCACGAGCACGTCCAAAGCTTTGGCTTCCGCGCCTACCTGGCGGTACAGGATTTTGAACAACTGCCCTACCGGCGCCGTTCGCGTCGAATCCGGAACAATCACCAGGAGGCGTTTACCGCGGCAGCTTTCCACGGAACAATGGCGCGCCACCATCTCAGCGACTTGGCTTTCCGAAACCGAAGCAGGGCTCTGAGTCACAAAAACTTTTAAATAGTCTGTGAAAGGTATCCCCCGTCCACACGGATATCTGTGCCAGTAACGAAACTGCTGGCCTTGTGGCTCGCGAGGAACAGTGCCGCGCCGATCAACTCGTTTGCCTCGCCAAACCGGCCCATGGGAGTATGCCCAAGAATGGCCTTGGTTCTGGCTGTGGGAGAACCGTCGTCGTTGAACAATAGCTTGCGGTTCTGCTCCGCTGGGAAGAAACCCGGGGTGATCGAATTAACCCGGACTCCTTTAGGAGCCCACTCCCGCGAAAGAAACATTGTCAGGTTTAACACACCCGCCTTCGCGGAAGAATAGGCAACCACACGGGAAAGGGGGAGGTGCGCAGACACACTGGCAATATTAATAATGCTGCCCTTGCCCCGGGCGACCATCCCAGGTCCGAAGACCTGGCAAGGCAAGAACGTGCCACCAACAAGATTCAAATCGAAGGCCGCCTTCCAATCGTTCAACTCGATGGCCTCAAAGGCGCGCTCAGCGGACACGGTCACTTTCGGGTCATTGCCACCAGCGGCGTTCACCAGGATTGAAGTGACGCCCAGCTCCTTTTCCACCGCGACTCTGGCAGCCTCGAGGCCTTCCTTGGACGCAGCATCCGCCGCCACAAAAGCCGCCACTCCCCCCGCCTGCTCGATCTGCCTGACTCGGGCCTGACCGCGTTCAGCATTGCGACCTACGACCATGACTTTGGCGCCGGCTTCGCCCAATCCCTGGGCTAGCGCGCCTCCCAAAGCACCCGTCGCACCAATCACCACCGCTACCTCGCCCGAAAGATCAAATATCGCTGTAGGTTTCATGGCGGCAAGGGTGACTCAAATCCTCTTCCGGTTGAAGCAAATAATCTCCACGCAACCACGGAATAAGAGGTTGCTTTTTTTCCGGTGCTTGGCGAATATCGGCTTACCTCAAAGCTCCTCTGCAGTTTTGGGGCGAGGTTAATACCTCGGGCAAATCCAGTGGTGCTCTTCGCAGTCTCGCTTTGTCTTTGAGCGACCGGCCGGATGCGATCTGACTCGGGTTAGCCGCTTTGCAGCCAGTTATCATTGATGAAAGAAGAACATATTGAAGTGGAAGGCGTGATCTCCACCGTGCTTGCCGGCACGATGTTTCGTGTGGAGCTGCCAAACAAACACATGGTCCTGGCCACTATCTGTGGCAAAATGCGGAAACGTTTCGTCCGGCTCACCGTCGGCGACCGCGTTAAGATGGACATGTCCCCTTACGATTTGAATAAGGGCCGCATTACCTGGCGCCTGCACTGAGTTCCTTCCGCAGGCCAACTCAACCGGGGCTCCCGGCTGGCATCAAGGAAAAGAGGGCGTTAGCTTAATCACAGCGCTTTCACTCGCCCTCCTCACACGTCACTTCCGCATTCCACTTTTTCGCGGAGATTTCAGCCTCGAAGTCTCCACATTCAAGAGGTTCCCCCTGGGCACACTAATGGTAACCGTGGCAAAAGCTTCGTTGCCAGCGCTGTCCTGGACGCAAAGCAAGATGCTATACACCCGCCCCGGGCCTGCAGGATTCCGGGAGGCTGAGAGCAAAACTTGCAGGTCACCCGTAATCTGAATGTCACCGGCACTCACAGGCTCATTGGCCTCAATTGACACAATGCGTGCCACCGGGTTTGGATCGCAAGCATCGCTGGCGCTCACTTGGCAGGTCACGGGGACCAGTTTCTGATTTGGTGAGTTGAGCACATCCGGAGTAACGCTTGCAGAATGGATGACGGGCGGGGTCAGGTCCCCTGCCTCTATCTTGATACTCACGGCGTCAAACGCCCCACAAGGATCCGTCACGCGCAAGGTCACTTCCGTTGTCCCCGCCGGCAAGGCACCGCTATAAAACGGCTCCTGACAGAGAACCTGGCCCGCACCGATCCACTCGTAGGTCAACTCATCCCCATCGGGGTCGCTTGAGGCTGTGCCATCGAGGGTAACCAGGCCTGAGCACTCCACGGAAGCCACCGGAGCGATGACCGCCACGGGCGCTTGGTTGGCGCTCCCCAATTGCAACCGGAACCACCGGTCTGCACCGCCGTAAATACCGTAGCCCACGATCAGGCCGGAATCGTTTATGAAACGCGCTGAGGTCAACTCCCAGCCTGAATCCGCAGGCAGAATGCTGTTCAAATCGACCAAGACACCGTTTTGCCACAGCACCGCGCGGTAGACGCCGCTCTCGGTGGTTGAAGTTCCTACGACCTGGCCAACGTTATTTAGGTCCCACGGTTCCATGGTATGACCTCCCAAAGTGCCTAAGTCCACGGCCACTCCCTGGGTGAAGATAAACCCCCGGTTCTGGCCCTGTGCCGTGGTAAACTGTCCGATCACCTGGTTCGCATCGTTCAAGTCCCGCGTCACCGACCACGTCCCGCTGAGGGCTCCTAAATCGATCATCACCCCATCAGAAAACAGAAACGCGTGTAACCACCCACTGGCGGTTGCGGATTCCCCCGCCACAGCTCCCTGACGATTGATCGCCACCGCCGCGCTATAGTCACCTCCCAGCGTGCCCAAATCCTGCATGTCCATGCCATCCCAAAGAAACGCGCGCCACTGTCCCCCTTCCGTCAATGAAACACCCACAATCACACCGGCTTCGTTGATTGCATTCCCATGACTTTTGCTTCCTCCCATTGTGCCCAGGTTCATCAGGGAATCTCCGTCCCACAAAAATGCATATGGCCCTGCCTCCCACTCTCCGGTCGCACTCCCTGTCGACTGCCCCGAGGCATTAACCGCCACGGCACTACTGAAAGCCCCGCCCAACGTGCCGATATCTGTGAGTTCTCCGTCCGCATATACAAAAGCGTGCGTCTCTGAAAAAAACCAATCGTACACTTCAACCTCGCCCATAACGACGCCAAGATCGTTGATCGCAAAGGGGTATACATCCGGGCCTAACTCCACCACGCTGTCCTCCTCAGCCAGATACCCGGCAAGCGTGCCCGAAGGGGTGTAGCCGAACCCCACCACCTGCCCGGCATTATTGAGCGCCGTCACCTGGTCGCCGATACCACCCAGGCTTGGAACAACGCTGATACTGCCCGTATTCGAGTCACAGGCCGGAGCCTCAACCACAACGCTCAAGGAGAGAAAGCCGAACACAACCAGGAGAGCACGAAGTTTCATAAGAAGGTACAACTAGATTGAGATTTGACTACCGCTCTATCTAGCTGGTTGCGTGCCAACTGTTTAAACTCCGCTTATGCGATAATTAAGGGGATTCTCAACCCACCGAGGCTATCACCCTGTCCCGAATTAAGACACCGGACCTAAAACAGGACACGAAGTCTCGTCATCGTCACTGTGCTGAAGATCCTGGGAACCATTCCTTCCTCCTCAGGTCCGCGCCCCAAACGATTCACCAATTTGATTCCAATGAGGTTTGGTGGCGGTGCCTGTTTGCCTGGCGCATCTACCAAAGACCTTCCGCTCAATTCATTTACGCGGAAACAACCGTCTGCTGAGGTGCGGTGGGATTCGGTGGCGGGCGTTGCAGAGCCAGGGTCAAGTTGCTGTGAACGGCCTGCTCCAAACTAAGCCGGGACGCTACGTTAAACGCGCTGAGCGTAACGCTGAGCATCGGCTGCGGCAGCGCCTGGAAGCGCTTAAACGCCGGATTAAGTTCTGGCCTGTTTCTGGAACTTGGTTTCATAGTGTTTGCAACTCCGGATCTATAACCCGCAAACGCCACCATTTGTTTCAATAAACTCTCAGACGCTTCCAACGGGGTTTCCATTCAATCCAAGCGACCGAATTGAAGCACAGGCCGCCCCGTGTTCATAGCGGTACAAAGGCCAACGGAGAATATCCTCCGGGGTGAAGGCAGGTCTTATTATGCGGGCTTAGGCACGCTCCAAACGGCGCAGGATGCCGTCCGGTTCGGCCACACCCAACGCTGCGATTTGATCCGCGCGATCCTGGCTGTCGGCCACGGCGTAGATGCGGAGTTCATCCGCGTTGCCTGACGGCCGCACATGGGCGACGTCTCCGTTCGCGAAATAGATCCGGAGACCGTCGGTGTAGTTGAGACTCGCAATGCGGCCAAACCCCTCGTTCGCGGAGAATATTCTTTCCAGGTCCATCCGAGTTGAGTTCACTTGCGGGTCCAACGGCAGCACCTCGCCCACTTCATCGCGGATGGAGGTTTTCTCAGACTCGAAGTAAACATCACGCGCGGCCGGGTTCACGGAGGAGAAGCGCCGCAAGATGGCCTCGCTGGTAGCTCTCGGAAAGTTCTTGAGCAAGGCGGCACGACTGAAGCGAGCGGGCAGAAGCGCGAACACTTGGCTCAGCGGACATCGTTGCTCAGCGGCGGCGAAAAGAACGGCCAGGATGGGCAGGAATGCGTCCCTGGTAGGTAGAGCCGCCAACACCCGTCCCTGTTTTTTGAAATCGCTGCCGGTCAAAAAACCACCATTGGCTTCCCATCCGCAAATCGCGCGTTTCCCTTTGGAGCGCGCAGCCTCCATCCCCGCAATCACGTAGGGCGAACCTATCCGCGTTTTTGGCTCCAGCAGTGCTCTGAGCGGACCACGGTCGATCGCATCGTTGCAACTGATCGGCACGACCACGGAGTCAGCACCCAGAAACTCCGCGACGAGCATGCCGAGCAGATCTCCGCCAAAGAAGCGCACCCGCTCCTCCTCTACCCCCAGCACCAGCGGACGGTCGCTATCGCCATCGGTAGAAACCACCGCGTCCAATTCGCCCGCCTCATCGGCCAGCAACTGGATGGTGGCGAGTTGCTCGGCGTCGATGTTCTCGGTGTCGATGGGCACGAATGAGTCACTGCGCCCCGCCGACACGACCGTGGCACCAAACGCTTTGAGGATCTCGACCAAAAGGTCACGGCCCACCGCCGAGTGCTGATACACCAGCAACCGCATGCCTTGCAGACTCCGGCCGGCAAAGAAGTCCAGGTAACGCCGCAGATAACCGTCTCGTCCCGCGGCGGATTCCACCAGGAGCTTTCGATGTCCGGCTTTGAAACAGCCGGATTCGTCGAAAAGCGAATGGCTGAAGGGCTGGCCGTAGAGGAATTCGCGTACCAGGGCGACCCGCTCCTGGATCGGGGCTTCTTCACACTTGAGGAGTTCTCCCCGGGCGCTATTGGTTTTGTAGCCATTGCGGTCGAACGGAATATGGCTGCCGGTGATCATCATGCTGCCTCGCCCGCGCTGCAGCGCATGAAAGGCCAGGGCCGGAGTCGGGATGGCTCCCAGGTTCACCGGCTTCATGCGCGCATGGATGATGGCGGCCTCCACGGCCTGGGCCAGTTCTCCCCTGCCCCGCTGGTCGGGAACGTACCGGGTGGAGCTGGGCCGAAGGTCGTAAGCGTAAAAAAACTCATCACCTTTTCGTATGCCGCCAGCCTCTATTGGCAGCGACTGCAGGTATTGCAATTCGCCCAGCGCATTGAGGTAGACTTCAAGCTGGGTTAAATCCGCCACCCGGCCGCGTCGACCGCTGGTGCCGAACTTCAAGGGAACGGGCTCGTGCACCAATCGATGCTTGAAGATGTCGGACATGTTTCCAGTTTAAGCCAAAGTGCGTGAAGGCAAAACCTAAATTAGCTGGCACTCCAGGGCAGATGCTGCTAGCAAGGACGGCCATGAACACGGTGCGTATTGTCCTCCTGGGAATGTGCATGCTGATGCTGGCGGGTTGCTCGCGCAAGTATGTGATCACCACTACGAACGGGAACCGAATCACCACCCAAGGCAAACCAAAACTGAAGCAGAGTGTTTATATTTTCAAGGATAGTGAAGGCCGAGAGTCGTTTGTCTCCGCCGGCCGAGTCCGCGAAATCGCCCCGGCTTCCATGAGCCAGGAACCGTCCAAACTCTTTGTGCCTAGCGGCGGGCGCTAACAAATTTCTCGACGTATTTCCCGATCAAATCCGCTTCCAGGTTCACCGCATCCCCGACTTTGCGCTGGGATAACGCCGTGACCTCGAAGGTGTGCGGAATGATCCAGATCCGAAACCCCTGCTTTTTTAGACCCGCCACCGTCAGGCTGATGCCATCGACGGCGATGGATCCTTTGAAGACGACGTAACGCATCACCTCGGGGGGCGCGGATATGTCCAACACATGATCCTGACCGGCACGATCCCAACGGGTGATTTTGCCTATGCCGTCAATGTGCCCCGTAACGAAGTGGCCGCCCAGGTTGCCATCGGTGCGCAGCGGGCGCTCCAGGTTCACCAGGGAACCGGGTTGCGTAAACTGAAGGTTGGTCCGCCCCCAGGTTTCCTTTAAGAGGTCGAACTGCACCCGGCGGTTTTTGCCTGGAGACCCGAGTTTCACCACCGTCAGGCAACAGCCGTTGACCGCCAAGCTGGCGCCTAAGCGAAGGCCGCGGCCGGTAAGGCCGGCGCGCACGGTCAATTCAATGGATTTTGCCGTGGGTTTAATCTGCTCAACAGTGCCGGTTTCTTCAACAATCCCCGTAAACATGCGGAACCAGATTGCAGCCGGGAAGCGCGGAATAGCAAGGAATTTAGGCCTGGTGCGCCGGTGTAAGCTACCCTGGACATCAAGACAGGCTTGCCGTGCGACGTCGGTAGCTCGCCCAACCAGAGGGAGATCTGGACAGGGAAAGCCACCCCGGAAACAACAATGAGGGGCCTGGCGAAGCACTTTTCCGCATTTTTGAGCATTTTTCCGCACCGTTTTGTACTTTTTTGTACCATCTCAGGCAGGGGGAAAAGGTGTTCAAGAAAGGCTGAGTAGCCGGTGAACCGGTGAGTCGGGGTCAAGACGAACGGCGAATACTGAACGTCCAATCATGAGTTAAAGGTAGAAATCGGTGCCGGACCCCGACCTTGGCCTTTTGCCTTCAGACCTCAGCAATTCTTGAGGTGTCATGAATTGTCATGAATTGTCAGTGGAAACACCGCTTCATTTTCTGCTATCTTACCTCCGTTTTTGGGTCCTTTGAACCAGTTGCCCCGTGGTCGCTGCAGCCTGCACCCGACTCTGTTCAGGATCCCGTTCTTTGACATATACGGTTGAATAAGCAGGCGAGGCATCCAGGCCCGGGCGCCGGGCGCCACACCGCCAGCGCGCGCGCCCGCGCCTGCCCACGTTCGGTGTTCCGGTTTCAACCGGTCAACGCAGCCTTCTGCGCCTCTGGAATCTTGACCAGCCTTCGGCTTTACCCCGTGGGATGGCGCAGCCTATCCCTCCGGGTTTCAAACCCAAATTCGAGATCTGCAATTCTCGGTCCCATGGTCCCGTAGTCCGTAGTCCCCCTCCGTTTGGTGCGGAAAAGTGCTTAAAAGTGCGGAAAAGTGCTTCGCCAGGCCCCTCATTGTTGTTTCCGGGGTGGCTTTCCCTGTCCAGATCTCCCTCTGGTCGGGCGAGCTGCTGACGTCGCACTGCTAAAGACCGTCTGGTGGTAACATTCGCCCCTTCCTCGGACGGACGAAACACTCGCTTTAGTCGCCGCCTCAAAAACGTTGGGCCATTCGAACTGAAGGACGGCGAACTGGCTCGTTGCAATCGGAGGCTATGGAAAGAGGCTCATTGAAGCGAACTTTCGGTCGTCCCGCTGGGACTGGGGGTGGACGAAGCGGGTTCACGGGTATTAGGGGACGGCTTCGGCTTGGTAGAATCGGAGCGGGGTGTTTGTGGCTGAAGGATCGGTGAACACAGTGGTGCCGGTGGTATTAGTTACCCTTGCCACTTGAGTCCAACTGAGCCAGTCGGAGGTGGCGCGGATGGAGCAGATCTGGCCGGGGAGACTGAGGAGAGTCATTTGGAGGCCGTCACCAGGAACGAAGGCTGGTTCCTGTAAACGAATGCTCACCGGGGTGATGTGCAGCACCACGGTACCTGAGGCGCCGTCGAAGCCATCCACACCTAAGTGGTATAGAGTGCCGGGCCTGGCGTTAAGGGTTAGTTCGCTAGTGAATACCTGGTTTTCGAAGTCCACGTCATCGTTGCTGGCCACTTCGGTGAGGGCGTCGACTGAAGTGCCTGTGTAGACCCCGAGCAGCGTATCGAAATCGCTGCCAGCGGTGGTGAGGCGGTAGGTGCCAGCGCTTGAGGCGGTCCAACGCCACCAAATCGAGGTATCTCCCATGCGCCCAGCGTGCTCGGGTTCCCCGACCTCGCGGCTGGCGGCGGCATTGGAATTTGTGAGGGTGACAGGGATGACAGGGATTTCTGTGGCATTGGCAAAATCATCATTGGGCGGCCGGTTCAGCGGCGCCGACGCGAAGGCGAGGGCAAGCTGCACCTCGCCAGATTCATCGGCCACCCCATCGTTGAAACCGTCGACGGCGATCTGGTATTGGATCCCGTTCTGAACCCCGAATTTGACCCGGCTGGTGTCCAGCACACCGTGGTCGTCGTTTGCAGCCACCAGAGTCAGCGCGTTGACGGCCGAGCCCGTGTAGACCGCGAGCAACGTATCGAAGGTGCTGCCATCGGTACGAAGAACAACCTCCCCAGCAGCGGGAGCCGTCCAACTCCACCAGACCGACCCTGTTCCGGCATTGCCGGCGTGGGCTGGTTCGCCGTTTTCCTTGCTGGCGCTGAGGGTGGTGCCGGTGGTGGTGATATTGGTGACGAAAAGTGCGATGCGATTGGCAAACTTGTCGTTGGGTGGGGGTGCGCTCACTGCCGTGGCCGCGAAGAGGGCGAGCACAGCACCAGCCAAGAAATGGGCTTGGTTATTCATGGCAAAATTCTGAACTCATAGGCCGCATACCAGGCTGCAACCATCTGGAATCCATGCTTGAACCTGCAACCCGGCCCGGGGCGAAGCAAGTGAAAAGCACCGGTAGCGGTTGGGTTTTGGGTTCAGGGGTGCGACGCTTTTGGGGTAGCAGTTCTGGCTGGAATGGGTTACGCAGTTGGGAGGGCGGGGAGGAAAAGCGCCTTGGCTCCGGGGTGCGGGATTGGTTTACTGCGCCGGTTGCAACCGATGATCACTTGGCTGGCGGGCACTGGGGCGTGGGCGCCCTGGGGCTTTCTCCTGCTGTTCTTGGGTGCCTCACTGCTGATGGTGTGGCGCCTGGAGGCCATGAGCGCGGGTGGATTGGAGGGGACGGTAATGGGGACGCTGGTCATGCCCTATTGCTCGGGAATCGGCAACCTGGCATTCGTGTTTATCATCGGGATGAGGCAGGGGCCTGGCGCGGAGGTCATCACCAATTCCCTGGTTAATAATGTGACGAATCTGACGCTGCTGATCGCGTTGCCAACTGTGATTTGGGGAATGAACGTGCTGCCACAAGGGGGAAAAGCCAAGAAAGGCGCCAAGGCCCGCCAACATGAGGTTAACCGGCTCTCACTATTGCTGACATTGGCGGCGGTGTTCTTTTTTACGGGAATGACCTGGGCGCTGGGGGGAGATGGCCGGTTTGATTTTCGCGACGGCCTGGTGCTCGTGGGTGCATTTCTCTTTTGGCAGTGTTTCCACGTCTTCGATGTTCTGAAGAGCAACGCGCGGCAGAATAAGAAGCTGGGCTGGCGTCTGCCCATAAACCTGGCCTTGCTGGCGATCGGCGCCTGGGGGGTGTATGTGAGCATCGACTGGCTGGTGGCGTGGCTGGCGACGATATCTTCGGGCTTTATCAGCGCCAAGAACATGGGATGGCTGAGCGGTTGGCTGATGGTCCTGCCAAACGCCCTGCTGGCGTTTTACTATTCCTGGCGCGGCAACCCCGAGGTGGTCTACACGTCGCAGGTTGGTGACGGACACATCTGCATTCCCCTGTGCATCGGTATTTCCGCGCTTTACCAGACATCGGTTGCGCCGAGCTTCTTCGCCAATGGAATGTTGATACTGATTGGGGCCGCAGCGTTTCATTTTCTGATGATCGCCGTGTTCGGACGCTTGCCGCGTTTGATGGGATGGATCCTGATCGGAGCTTACGTGGTCTTCGTATGGCAAGGACTGCCGGGCTGACCGCTAAAATGCTGTAATACTGCGGCAAACCCTCGCCCTGCCCTGCTCATTGAGGCCGGGAAGATTCGACACGAGTTGACTGGCAAAGGCCTGAAGGGTCAGACCTCCAGGGGGTCTTCACGCACCCGGTCGCACAGTTCGACGAACGGCACCTGGGCGGAAAGCCACTGGGGATCCTTGGCGATGGCGTCCATACTCTGTACGGTATTATTACAGATGAGGAACAGACCCGACCCCAGCACCATAAAGGCTTCGTAGGCCGTCCCGGGGTTTTGGCGGGCAAACTCAAAGTCGCCGGGGTGCTGCCCCCCGCCGATCAACCCGGTCAGGAGCGGGCCGGCATCCTTCAGGAAATTCTCCTGGAAACCCTTTCGTCGTGGCCCGGTATAGGACAGGAGCTGGCCTTTGCCGTCCTTCATAGAAATCACGGCCCACTCGTCGAAAACAGTTTTTTCGTACCGGGCATTCATCTGCCCGGCACAGCTTTGAATCAGCTTGTTAGCCTGGTCTAAAGTCATAGCGACGCGTCGTCTAAGTTGAGCTATTCAAAGCAAGTTCAAGGCCACGCACCAGCAAATTCGCGCGAGGCCCTCAGCCAAATTAAAGATGGGGCCGCCTTCGGGAGTTGGGCTTCGGAACGCCGGGTAAGGGTACCCGGCCTTCAGGGAGCGGGCGTTGGGTATGGGTTCACCGGCTCGCAGCAGGGCGAACGCTTTGGGTGGGGCCTTACGGGGAAGAAACACTTGCACCCAGGTTCCAGCACTCCACATTTACGGGCAGCGCGTGGAACCAAACCACCCATCATCCTCCGCCTCGCTTGCGTTCGTCACAGCAGCCATGCTGAACCGGGCGGCTTGGATTGCATGCTGGGGTGCATTCGGCCTGGTTTGGCTGCGGGCGCTGGTACCAGGGGTTATCTTACCCAGTCACGATTGGCCTGAGGCGCTATTTTTAGTTACCTCGGTCGCATCGAGCCTGTCCAATGCTTGCCGCCAACGGCCTAGTCAGAGTGTGGTCCTCGCTGCGGCGGTCATCATGGGCGGGGCGATCCTCACCGGCTTGTTGTTTTCCTGGCCAAAATCGCCACTGACCGCAATGGAGTTCGCGCCCGCACTCGGGCCCCGGGTTGGCGGTTCCCTGCCCTGGTCCATTCCACTCTTTTGGCTGGTGACCATTTTGAACGCGCGCGGAGTGGCCCGGCTGCTTTTGCGCGGAAGGAAATCGAGGGAAAACGTTGGTTACGAAACGCTTGGGGTGGGAATCGGCCTTGCTTTGGCGCTGCTCTGGAGTGCCTGGGGCATGGCGACCGGTGCGAGAGAGTCTATACGTCCGGTGCCGAATATTTCCATGGTTTTGGTGTTTGGCGCGCTGGGAGTGACGACAGGTCTATTGCTGGCGGTCACGGCCGTTCTCCTGCTGAACAAGAAGCCCGGCCCAGAGCCTGCTGAATGGCAAAGTCTCGGCACGTGGTGGCTCATGAACCTACTCCTGGGAACCTGGGCCGTGCGAGACCGGCTTTGGATCGCCGCCCTGATTTGCCTGGCGCAGATTGTGGTTCCCGGGTACTTGGCGTGGCGAGGGCGCCAACTCGGCGGTTGAGCTAGGAGCCCTTGGCCTCGGTTTCCGGCTGTGCCAATGGCTTTTTCGTGACACGCAACCGAGCTACGCGCATCGCATCCATTTCTTCAACGCTTAGACCGAAGTTGCCGATGGCGATGACGTCGCCGGATTTGGGAAAACCGCCGAGCCGATGGGTGATCCACCCACTGACAGTGGCAATGCCTTCCGCGCGCAAGGGTTCGCCCACGATCTCTTCGAGTTCGTGCAGCGGGCAGGCGCCGGCCAGGTCCCAGGTGTTTTCATCGATGCGGGTCTGGAGAGGCTTTTCCTGGTCGAACTCGTCCTGGATCTGGCCGACGAGTTCCTCGAGTATGTTTTCGAGCGTCACCATGCCCACCGTGGTGCCGTATTCGTCGACTACGATCGCAAAGTGCACTCTCCGGTCCAAGAACGATCGAAGCAACTTCTCCAGCCGCGCGGTCTCCGGCACATAGATCAACTTGCGCATTAGCGGCAGCAGATCGGCGGCGAGCCGCGCTTTAATGCGCATTGCGTAAATATCCTTGATGTGCACCACGCCGAGAGTTTTGTCCAAGTCCCCCCCCTCGCAGACCGGGAACCGTGAGTAGCGGGTTTTTTCGGTCATATCCAGGCATTCGGTCATGGTCATCGAGGAATCCAGGGCGACGATCTCGTGTCGGGGCTGCATGACATCGCGAACCAACCGGCGGCGCAGGTCGAGCGCGTTGAGCACGATTTCGTGACCGAGGCGGGAAGCTTCGTCACGGGTTTGGGCCGCGCGGATGATCAGCCGGAGTTCGTCGGTCGAGTGGACGACTTCTCCTTCGGAGATGGGTTCGATGCCGAACTGACGCAGCAACCAATTCGCGGCGTGATTCAGGATCCAGATGAAAGGAAAGCTTGCCTTGTAGAACCAATCCAGCGGCAGGGAAATCCAGAGAGAGGTTTGCACAGGTTTGCGGATCGCCAGCGATTTCGGAGCCAGTTCACCGGCGACGATGTGGAGGAAAGTGATCACTGAGAAACCGATCGCGAACGACAGTGAGTGCTGCAGGGCTGGGGATTGAACCTGCAACACTTTCATCAACGGTTCGAGGAGCCGTGCAAAGACTGGCTCGCCAATCCAGCCCAGCCCGAGGCTGGCGAGGGTAATACCGAGTTGAGTAGAACTGAGGGCGGCATCGAGATTGTGGATGATGCGGCGGGCAACTTTCGCGCGAATTTGGCCTTTGGCCACAAAGGGCTGGAGTTGGGTATCGCGCACTTTTACCAGGGCGAATTCCGCGGCCACGAAAAAGCCATTCAACAGCACCAGCACCACAACGGCGAGGATCTTAAGCCCGAAGGCGATGGCAGTGCTGAATTCCATTATGATGCCAACCCTCCGACGATGAACTTGAGGATGTCCTGCAGACTAACCACACCGCTTTCAAAACGGTCGCGACCGAGAACGATCGCCAAGCGATGACCGCTGCGCTGCATGCGGCGAAGCGCCACCTCGAGCCGGAGGTCCTCCTCCAGGTAGAGAGCCGGTTTGGCAACCTGAGCGGCAGTGCGCCCCTCCGGCGATTCATACGCGTAGAGGACGCTGCTCACCGTCACTAACCCAATGATGCGCTGCCGGCCGTTGCGCAACTCAAAGACGGGCAGGCGCGTCAAGCGGCGCTCACGGGCCATGGCCAGCAGTTCAGGCAGAGGGAGATCCGCAGGGACGATAACGGTGCCACTGAGCGGAGTCATGATGGTGCGCACGGTGATCGTCTGGAGGTCGAGGACACGATTGATCATGCCTCGTTCCTCCGAGGAGAAGGCATGGGCCGACTCCTGCATGACCACCCGAAGTTCCTCGCGGTTGCCGAAGAGATGACCTTTGAACACAGCGCCACCACGCCAGCGCAGGACGAGGGCGGAAAACCACTCAACCAGGGCGACCAAAGGGCGCAGGGCGAGATGGATGAAACTGAACGGTCTGGCCGCCACCAGGCAGAGGCGGTTGGGAAACCTGCGAAACAGAGTCTTGGGCAGGAGGTCGAAGAAGGCGTAAAAGAGAAACACGGAACCCGCATACCCCGCGGCGAACGCGGCGGGATGCCGACCTACCAATTCTTCCAGGATCAGGAAAAGCCAGCCCAAAATGAAAAAGATGGCAATGGTGTTACCGACAAGGATTGTCCATAGAAACGTCTCGGGATGCTCGAGATGCTGATGCAGGAGCCTGGCAGACTTCTTACCCGCACGGGTTTGCTGCCGGATACGCATGCGGTTCAAAGCAAAGACGCCAGCTTCCATCCCTGACAACAGAAACGACAGCAGCAAAGCGGCCACAAAAACAGGCCACATGGAGAACCAGTATATCATTGCAGTTCAAATGCCATAAAACACCAAAGGCTATCGGGCACTTTCCACGAGGAGCTCCAGCACCCGGCGCTCGTCCGTGACTGATGCCGTTAACTTGAGCCCGCGAAACACGACCGACTGACCAGTGACGGGCACAACCTCCAGAAGGCTGACCACCAACCCCCCCATGGTCTCAACCTCAGCCACATCTCCGAGGGCAGGATACTCGCGACGAAAATCATCGATGCGCAACACGCCGCTGACGCGCCACCGGCCCGGAGCCAGGCGTTCCATCACGAATTCTTCGGACCCGGGAGCCCGGCGCACACCACCTACCATGTCCTCCAGGATATCTTCAAGCGTCACAATGCCGGCAGTCCCACTGAATTCATCCAGCACAATCGCCAGCCCGCGCTGCTGGCGCTGCAAACTCTTCAGCAACTGCAGCAGGTTCATGCTCTCCGGAACGAAGGACGGGAATTCGATCGCGTCCGCCAAATCAACCTGCGGCTCCAAAAGAAGGGTACGCGTGTTCAAAACGCCGACGATGGTATCCGGAGTTTCATCGTAAATCGGAAGCCGCCGGTGATTGAACTTCCGGGCCGCGACCATCATCTCCTCGATCGAGAGCTCGTCGGAAATGGCGGCCATTTGGGAACGTGGCTTCATGACTTCTCGCGCCGTGCGGCGATCGAGCCGAATAATCTGGAGGATGAGCTCCTTTTCGGTTTGGGCCAGGGCGCCTTGTTGGAAGGCCATTTCCAGGAGCTCCTGGTAATCCGCATCGGTCAACGCCGTTTGGGGCTGCACCGTCTTGGGCACGAGGACCCTGAGAATTCCTCTATTGACCCACTGAGCCACCTGGCGCAAGGGCGCCGAAAAACGTTCAACAGCGAGCAACGGCCTAGCTACCCGCAAGGCCCACTTTTCCGGGTGGCGAACCGCCATGGTTTTTGGGAGCACTTCGCCTAGCACGAGGGCCGCCAGGAACAAGCCACCGATCGTCACGCCAAAATGCCAGCCGCCGTGTAGGGCCATCCAGAGCCCGGTCGCCAGCATGGCTGCCAGAGCCACGGTATTGCCCAAAACCATGGTAGCCAAGAGGTCCTGGGGTTCGGCAAGCAGTCGGGAGACAATCGCCCCATGCCGCGGCGACCCGTCCGCTAATTGTCGCACCTGCCATTTGCTCAAGGAAAAGAGCGCGGTCTCCGCAAGCGCGAAAAAGAAGCTCGCCGCAGAGAACACCAGCACGATCACTACGGCTGCTACCGTTCCCGAGATCATAGCCCCATAATGAAATATTGGCGGGACAAAAGCAAAAACCAATTAGGTACGGCGGGACAAAGGTTGAACGTGGCGGCTTCGGTGGGACGCGATGTGGCTCTATTCGGGTATTCAATGGCTGCTGACAGCCGGCAAAACGCAGGGAGCTTCCGCCACGATCCAGCGCCACCCTGTTTGAATGTTTTGGCGTGCAATTGAGTCTCAGATGTAGCATTGGTGCTACTATATGAAGCTGAATCGCCGTGATTTCCTAACTACTGCAGCCGTAACTGGAATCCTGGGAGCGGCTGCGCCCGCCGCACGGGCCTTTACGCTGCCGGACCCACCGCAAAAAGCCCGGCTGCGACTCTCTTGCCAGGAAGGAGTAGCGCCAGGACGCAATTTGGCCGAAAAGCTGGATTTCCTCGAAGCTAACGGTTTCGAAGGCATTGAACCCGGCGGAGGCGGCCTTAGCAACCGGGTGGAGGAGTTTCAAAAAGCCCTACAGGGGCGCAAGATCAAGGTCAGCGCCATCTGCGCCGGATTCAACGGAGTGCTGGTATCTGAGAAGGAAGACGTACGGAACCAAGCTGTGGAGAGCATAAAGGAAATCCTCACTGCCGCCGGGGCGATAGGCGCGACTGGCTTGATCATTGTGCCCGCTTTTCATAACCAGACCGCGCTCGGGCATAAAGAGACTCGGGAATTGCTGGTGAAACTCCTGCCTGAACTCGGAGATCATGCGCACAAAGCTGGAACCCGGATTCTGCTGGAGCCGTTGAACCGCCGCGAATGCCACTTTCTCCGCCAGGTTGCGGATGGGGCCGCTATCTGCAAAGACGTCAACAACCCCGGCATCGCGCTCATGGGAGACTTCTGGCACATGACGTGGGAGGAACCTTGCGATATGGCGGCGTTTCTGGCTGGCCGGGATTACCTGCACCACGTTCACATCGCCAGCCGCAAAAGCCGGCGCATGCCTGGCGAGGATGAGGGTGACAATTACGTTGCAGGAATGAAGGGCCTCAAGCTGATCGGCTACCAGGACTTTGTGAGCCTGGAGTGTGGATCCAATGGTGAGCGGACCCAGACAATTCCTGCCGCAACCAAGTTGATCCGAGAACAGTGGGAAATGGCATGACTCAATAATTATCAGCGGAGTTCCTAACTGGCCCGCGGGCTTAGGATTGCCCGCTGAGTGCTTTATGGCCCTGAAAGAGTGAACCCGCCCGCAGCATTGGTGGAACCTACAGAGGAAGGGTAATAGGGATAAAAGTCACCCATAAGTCTCCCGGCAGATGCAGATGTGAAGTCCATTTTGTTCAGTAGTATAGCACCCGGATATGCGGACAATATGGCCACGAGCGAGCCACGATATGGCTGTTGGTTCCATTCATAGTAGAGGATACTCCCATTGGTTCCTCCACAACTAAATGCACCAGTGCTTGTCGTTGTAAAATTCGCCACTAATGGGTAGTTCACACCGGACGTGAAGGTCATGCTCATCGTCTTTCCCACAAGCGTCTTGGGAGCCAGGGTGTGGCCCGGGTATTGAACCCGTGCCATGCGAAAAAAGCGCGAAGGCAGGCTGGTGTTCGCCTGGACACCATCCAGTAGAGGTTCTCGAGTTTCGATACCCAAAGGATTTTCAACCCAGGCACTTCCGAGCGCCGAGGCGGTGTAAATCCGGTTATCGGCATAGAGCGCGTTGGTGAAGCTAATCGCCACCAAACCGGCGCCTGGAGCGATCTTCAGGGGGATGTCTGATACCACGGGCAAGCCCTGGCTGCGAATATCGAATGCCTGCGCCGCAGTGCCCTCACGCCGGATAGTGACCTGCTGAATAACGACATTCGTCAGCGGCTTGCCATTGTTGCTATCGGTGGCCACTCGACTGATGACATAGACCACATTCGAACCGGCGACCAACTGACCAAAGATAGTGTGGGCACGGTTAAGCCACGGGGTAGCCCCAACGGTGATGAAGAACTGAGCGCCATTGCTATTGGTCCCGGAATTTGCCATGGCCAGCACACCGAATTTGTTGAAGGTGAGAGTTTCAACGAACTCGTCTGTAAAGGCGTAGCCCGGACCGTCCGTTCCCTGACCGTTAGGTGAACCGCCCTGAATCATAAAACCGGCGATGACGCGGTGGAAGGTCAGGCCGTTGAAAAAAGCGTTGGTGCGAACCTTGCCAACCGATTCGTCCAGCCAGGCTTTCTGCGCAGTGGCCAGGCCGACGAAGTTGGCGACCGCCTTGGGCGCGTTGGTGTAGTCGAGTTGGCAGGTAAAGGCTCCCAGGCTAGTATCGAAATCCGCGAAAATCCCATTTTGTGCTCTGAGTCCGCCTGCAAACAAAATCGCGGCCAATAGGGCCATGGCGCGTGGAAGCCACGAGAAACTCAAGTTCCGGCAAGTCCGGGTTGGAGCGAAAATCACGTAGCGCGGATTGAGGGCTTTGGGAAAGTCCTTTGGATGGGCGTGATGCATAATATCGTCAAGGCTTCAGGTTGAGATGTTTCAAAGCTTCTTTGAGACTCGCCAAGGCACGCGCGCGGTGGCTGATCTGGTTCTTCACACCCTCGCCCAATTCGCCAAAGGACTCGGTATAGCCGTTGGGAATGAAAAGCGGGTCGTAGCCGAACCCCCCTTGTCCTGACGGCGCAGAAGCGATGTGACCCTCGCAAACCCCTTGATAAAGCTGTGTCTCCAACTCCAACTCATCTGCCATGCATACGGTTGAAGCATTTTGCGGCGGCAACACGTGCACTGGGGTCAACGCGAGAACGCACCGAAAACGTGCCGTGCGCTCCGCCTGCGGGACATCCTTAAGAAGATTTAACAGCTTTGCGTTGTTATCTGCATCCGAGGCATTTCCCGATGCGCCTGAATCCAGTGCGGAAAACCGGGCCGAATGCACGCCCGGCGCTCCGTTAATCGCGTCGACTTCCAACCCGGAATCGTCGGCTAAAACCATGGCTTGGTCAGCGGGTCCCAGATGCGGCAACCCTCCACCGGTACGCACTAGCCATTTGGCGACTTGGATTGCCTTTGCCGTCGCATTGCCCGCAAAGGTGGGAGAGTCCTCCACTATTTTCGGCAGGTTTGGGAAAGCTGACAAACTGATGCAACGCAGTCCCGGTCCCAGGATAGCGGCTATTTCCCCGACTTTATGAGCATTTCGGGTCGCAACAACCAATTTCAGCATCGTCTCACCATACCCATTAGGTGGCGCAGAGGAAAGCTCCGGTTCGGAGTGCGCGGGACAATTTTCTTCGTT
>DIXK01000020.1 GCA_002428665.1 Verrucomicrobia subdivision 3 bacterium UBA6082 | reverse complement strand
TATGAGTTCAGAACAAAAGACCCTGGTCCCTTTGCCGCAACCGCGAATTGTCAGTGCGTTGCCAACAATTGCCAGTCCCAGTTCCAACACGTCGGCCGGGTCAGACCGGTGAAACTTCCTCAATCGCGGTTGAGACCAGTCAGCGGCTATCATTAGTGTCGATTAGTGGAGATTAGTGGTTAACACCTCCCTGAAAGAGCTGCCAAATAACTCCCCCGGGACAAGGTCTGTCCGGAATCCGGCCCCGAAAAATCCGGCTATACCAGGTAAAAGACCGACAACCATGCACCCCAAAACACCCCTAATTACCCCCAATCCCCCCCAACCCCGTCAACACATTCGCGCCCCTAAGTCCCGTCCTCCGTCCTCCGTCCTCCGTCCTCCGTCCTCCGTCCTCCGTCGTCCGTGGTCCCTTCCTTCAACCTTCAACCCCAACTCTGCACTCTGCACTCATAACTCTTCATTTGCCCCACGTCCCATGCCCCTATCGGTCACTATCAGTAAATCACGGTTTGTAACGGTGGTTAACGGTATTTTTTTAAAATCCCCAGTCCGCCGCACCTTCAACCAAACCGAAGAAACTCCAGTAAAGGCAATGCGCAAATCCCCGATTCGACGCCCTCAGCCTTTTGCCTTCAGACTTCGGCCTTTCTGGAAAGGTCCCATAGTCCGTAGACCTATTCGTGTCATGAATTGTCATCTCGTGTCAGGTCGATGTCATCTCCTGTCAGGTCAATGTCATGAACTGTCAGTAGCGAAGCGCCGCTTCTGTCTGTTATTTTACCTCCGTTTTTGGGTTCTCGGATTCGGTGTTGACCGGTGGCTGCTGCAGCGTCCACCCATCCCCGATCCGAACCCCGTTCTTTGACATATACGGTTAAATTAAATCAGCAGACAAGGCATCCAGGCCCGCGTGGCCCGGGCGCCGGGCGCCGCGCCCCCAGCGCGCGCGCCCGCGCCCGGCCTCCGGCCTTCAACCTTCAACCCTTGTGACCTCTGCCCTCTCCATAACAATCAGGTAGGGACGCCTCGCCGAGGCGTCCGCTTGCAGCTTTACCCGTGGGATGTATCCCACCGGCACCTCTCCGCCATTCAAAATTCGACGTTCAATGTTCGATGTTCGACGTTCGTCTTTATTCGGTTTTTCAGCCTTCAGCCTTCAGACTTCAGCCTTTCTTGAAACGGTGCGGAAAAGTGCAGAAAAGTGCGGAAAAGTGCTTCGCCAGGGCCAATGGGAGCCGTGCGGCAGCCCGCTCAGGGGAAGGCCAGGAATTACGGCGGTTGATGGTTGCGGCGGCCGGTTGGCAGCGAGCGGCAAGTTGCTTTGCAGCTGTTACAAAGCCTTTCCCATTTTGTAGATGCGAGCAAAAGCCATGCAACGATATGTTGACACATTATGAATCGACTGTTAACCATAACTTACGGTTCGTGGTTGGAGTTCTGTCACAATTCTAAATCGACCATGCGACTCATTTCAGCCTTCACCGCTGCAGCGATCCCAGTTCTGCTGGGTTCACTCCCGACATCTCTTTGCGCCGCCGAACCAGGCGTGGCGCTCGCCATCATTTACGACTCTTCCGGCAGCATGCGCGAAACCGTGCGTGATCGCGAAGGTCGCTCTTCGCCGAAATACCTGATCGGCAACCGCGCGCTCGCCGCCGTGGCCGACCAGGTCCAGGCCTTTGCCACGCCCAAAACAGGGGCAGCACCCCGCGAAGTTCATGCCGGGCTGTTCATCTTTCAGGGCTCCGGTGCTCGCGCCGTGGTCCCTTTCGGGCCCCTGGACTCCGCTGCGATAAAAAATTGGGCCGCCAAGTTTAACCAACCGAATGGCTCTACCCCGCTCGGGAACGCCATGCAAGCCGGCCACGATGCCGTGATGAAGTCCCCCCTGCCCCGCAAACATGTCCTCGTAATTACCGATGGCGAGAACACCGCCGGACCAAACCCCGCGGCCGTGCTGCCGCGTCTGGGACGATCCGCCGGGCAGGACCGGCCCGGAGTCTCATTCCACTTCGTGGCCTTCGATGTCGATGCCAAGGTATTCGCCCCGATAAAGAAACTCGGCGCCACCGTCGTCAGCGCCTCCGACGAGCAACAACTCAATTCGCAATTGGGCTATATCCTGCAGGAAAAAATCCTCCTCGAAGAGGAAGAACCCAAAAAGAACTGAAAGGCAACACTATGTTCAGAGCAATCAAACGCATATTTATTTGGCTCGGCCTGATGGCCGAAAAAGCCACGGAGACAGACGCCATTAACCAGGCAGTCGTCGAGCGCGGCATTCGTGATGCCAAAACCAAAGCCGACAAAGCGCACTACGCCAACGGCCAGTTGGCCGGGCAAATTGCACTCCTGAAGGACCAGATCAAGCGCCAGGAACGCCAGCGCTCGGAACTCCAGAGCCTGCTCCAAGCCGCCGCCGCCGCCAATGACGAAGGCAACGGCGCCCATTACGCCGAGGAACTCGCCACCGTGGAGGGCGACCTCAACGATAACCAGGCTCAGGCGGACAACCTCGAGCAACTCTACAAGCAAAACACCGAAATCATCGCCGAAAGCCTCAGGGAGATTCAGCGGTTCCAACGCGAATTCGAAGCCACCAAGGCCAGGGTCGCCATTGGCCGTTCGCTCGAAGGGCTCGCCGGCATGATGAAAAGCTCCATCACCGAACTCCAAGGCATGATGGGCGGCGAGATGGCGCAATCGATGCAGCAACTCCGACAGTCCGCAGCATCCGGCGAAGGGCAAATGCGCGCGACGCTCGACCTGGCCAAGGAAATGGGATCAGGCATTTCCCGGAAACAAGAGGCCCGCCGGGCCAGGGGCTCGATGCTGTTCCAGGAATACAAAAAGAAAATGGGCATGGTGCAACCCGAGGTCGCGGCAACCTCCCAACCAACCGCAGCACCAGAGCGCCAGAAGATTCCGGAAAAATAGCGAGCCGCCACGAAACCAATCAACCGTTAACCTTAACTTGAAAATCTTATGACCGGACGAGGAAAAGCAGTTTTGACTTTATTGATTCTGGGCGTCGTGGGCTTCGGCGTGTGGCGCTGGTGGGACAAGATCGCGCCCCAGACCAAATCAACCACTCAGATTGTGAACGTGGACGAGGTGCGCAAAGCCGTGCAGGCCGCCCGCGAAACCCCAGCAGACATCCCGCTGCTGATCGGGACCAATACCGCGACGCTGGTGGACCGCTCGGCGATTCCGGCGGTGACCGGCGTCAGCGACTATGTGAAAACCATGAAAGACGGCAAGATGGTGGTCGAGTTTCCGATCAACGTCTGGCCCGGATGGGCTCCCATCATCATGGCTAACGCCGGCTTGGAACCCAACGACCAGAGCGTCTTCTTCAAGAAATACGGGTTCTATCTGCGGTTAAGCATCGTGGATGACCCGGTCAAAGCCCGCGACCTTTTCGCCAGTGGCCAGAGCCATGTGCTGTGGGGCACCCTCGATATGATCGCCCTGTTCGCGCCCGAACTCGTGAAGGATTCCCGCACCGTTCCAGTCATCTGCCAGCAAATCGACTGGTCGGCCGGCGGCGACGGCATCGTTGCCCGCGGAGAAATCCGAAGCATCAACGACTTCCGCCCCACCGGCGGGAAACGCAAGAAAGTGGTGTTGGCCCAGAATTCGCCTAGCCATTACCTCATCATGTCCCTGCTGATCGACGCCGGCATCGATCCCAACGAAATTGACTTCCGCTGGTCCGCCGACGCCCCGTCCGCAGCAAAAATCTTCGTGCAGGACAGCTCATTCGACGCGTTCGTGGGCTGGGCGCCCGATATCTATGTGGTCACGGAGAAGCTCAAAGGCACGCGACTGGTCATCACCACCAGCACTGCCAATCACTTGATTGCGGATGTCTGGGCCGTGCGCAACGACTTCTTCCGCGACAACCCCGCAATCGTTTCCGGCCTGGTGCAGGGCATTTTCGAGGGCATTGACATGGTGCGCAAGGATCCCAAACGCGCGGCCAGCGCCCTGTCCACCGCGTTCAAGATCCCCCAGGAAGATTGCGAAGCGATGATCGGCGGCGACGGCGGCATCACCGAAGGCGACGCCCACCTGACCAATTACCGCGAGAATGCCAAATTCTTCCTTGACCCGTTCAACCCGGCGAATTTTGACGTCGTCTGGAACAGCGCCTCCACGATCTACAAATCGCTGGGAACCATCCAATCCACCGTGCCCGCGGCCAAGGTTAAAGCCTCCACGGTGCTTGCAGCGCTGGCAGATCAATACAAAGACGTGCGGGATCTCTCCCAACCCACGTTCCGTCCCGACGCCATGCTGAAACTCAGTGCCGAAGCGGGCCCCGGCCAGGTCCTCACCAAAGCGGTTATGATCTCGTTCGAGCCCAACAAATCCACGCTGAATGCCGAGTATGACACCACTATCCCTGCCACTCTCGAGGAAATCGGGAAGCTAGCCGGCAGATTCGGCAACGCCTATATCATCATCGAGGGTAACACGGACGCCAGCCGCAAAGGGATCGTCCCTGCAGATCTTGTCCGTCAGCTCTCCTACGACCGCGCCGACTCGGTGAGACGGGCGATCATGGAGAAATACCAGTTTGACCCTAATAAATTCAAAGTAGTTGGTAATGGTTGGGACAATCCGCTGGCCAACAGCACCGATCCGAGCAACGCCGAGCACAACAAACGCAACCGCCGTGTGGAGGTAAAGGTGTTCCCGCTCGAATCTGGTGCCGAGTAACCCGGTGAGAATTGACGACCCCGTCCGGCTGCCGGCGGGGTCTGACTCGTCATCAATATGTTGGGCTTTTTCCTCTTCGCAGTGGTTTTTGTTGCCGTGCTCACGGCCGTCGTCCGGTTGACTGGCCTGAAAGTGCACGGCGACCTGTCCAATGCGCGCGCCCTCGCCCTGACTGGCGTGTTTGTGCTGGTGGTCCTGTCTGTGTGGTGGTTCCTAACCCGGGGAGAGCCGGGAGAACGGATCGTACAGCCGCTGATTTTGCCCAGCCCTGGTGAAGTCCTGAGTGCCTTCGCTCCGCTCCACACGGAACAGGGACTCGTCCGTAGCGCCGTCAGTTCCTGGCTGCGGGTGACCGCGGGATTCCTGCTCGCCACCATCATCGCTGTTCCTCTCGGCGTTTACATGGCTACGTTCCCATCCATTGCGGCGTTTTTCCGCCCCTTGGCTTTGGCCGGGGCTTATGTTCCCATTGTGGTGTTTATCCCACTCAGCATGACCTGGTTCGGCACCGGAGAAACTCAGAAAGTGGGGTTTCTGTTCATCGGCTGCTTTGTGGCGCTGCTACCCCTCACGATCAAAGAGATCGCCAATGTGCCGGGGGCCTTTCTGGATGTCGCGGTCACCAAGGGCGCCTCCCAATGGCAACTCGTTCGCCATGTGCTCTTCCCCGTAGCCAAAGCCGGGATCTGGGACCATCTGCGGGGAGTATATGGCGTTGGCTGGGGCTGGATTATCATGGCCGAGATCGTGGTTCGCCCGGAGTACGGACTGGGAGCTCTGATCGGAGTCTCGGAACGGCGAAGTCAAACCGGGTCCATTTTCGCCATCATCATGGTTATTGTGCTCATCGCGATAGCCTGCGATCAACTCTGGCGCCTGGGGGGTGAGCTTCTGTTCCCCTATCGAAGGAAAAAGTAACATGGCTAACGACCAAAGCTCGCCCGCGCCGGCTGCAACTGACGAAAACCGTCCGAACGTGGTGAAATTCACCAACGTAAGCAAAGTCTTTGGGGCGGGGCCGGCCGCGAAAACCGCCATCAAAGATGTCACTTTTACGGTAGAAGACGCGCCTGCGAAGGGCGAGTTGATCACCATTGTGGGCCCCTCCGGGTGCGGCAAATCGACCATTCTGCGCATCATCGCGGGATTGAAACCCCACTTCCCGCCTTCCAGCGGCGAAGCCATGATCTTTGGAAAGCCCGTCGCCGAACCTGGACCCGATCGAGGCCTAGTCGACCAGAAGTACTCTCTGCTGCCGCACTTGAATGTTTTGGAGAACATTGCCTTTGGCCTGAAGCTGCGCGGCATGAACCGCTCCGAACGCCTCGACTTGGCCCATAGCTGGACCCGAAAAGTGGGGCTGGACGGGTCCGAACACAAGTATCCATCGGAACTCTCTGGCGGCATGCAGCAGCGTGTCGCGATTGCCGCGACGCTGGTCTTGAGGCCGCGGATTCTCCTCATGGACGAGCCGTTCGGCGCGCTGGACCCGGGAATCCGGCTCCGGATGCAGGAACTCCTCATCCAGCTGTGGAAAGAACAGGAAGCCTCGGTGTTCCTGGTGACGCACTCGGTCGAAGAGGCGGTCTACCTGGGCGACAGAGTCTTTCTAATGGCGGCGAGGCCAGGCCGCTTGGTGGAAATCCTGAACGTGCCAAGGCCGGAGGAATCCCCCGAACAATGCCGCCGCAAGCCCTGGTTCATTGAGTTTTCGCAGTCATTGCTCAAGAAGCTTGAAGATGTGTCGGAAGCGCCGGCTACAGTCGGCGTTTAGCACGATCCCGTGGCCGGTCATGCGACGCAGCGACTGGAAACAGCGGCTCACTTTGTAGTGTCGCAAATGGTCTGTCTTGGCTAGTGTCAAAGCACGAGCAGCACATGGACGAACCAGTCCCAAAATATCGGCGTGAGTTTTTCCAAAGCCCGCACCATGTGGTGCTGGGACTGCTTACGCTTGGAGCGGGTTTCATCAGCGCCCAAATCTTGGGCCTGGTGGCGGGCTTGACGGCGTACGGGCTCGGCTGGATCTATCTTCCTGACTTGGGGGTGTTCCGTCGCTGGGTGGATCGACGTTATCAATCCGTGAAGAACTCGGAGGAAGCCCAGAAAATCGAGTCTTTCAATCAGCGGCGCCAGGCTCTGCTCCGATCCCTATCGCCGAAACGGCAGGAACGATATTTTCGCCTGGCACAAGTCTGCCGTGATATCGAAAGCACCACCGCCGAGAACTCGTTGGCCTCAGCCGATTCGGCTGCCGACCCACGCCTGCGCAAACTCGATGAACTCATGTGGACCTTCCTCCGCTTGGCGGGAATTGGCGAATCGCTGGATCGGTTTCTCGAAACCGAAAGGAATGAGAACATCCCGGCGCTCGTCGAGGAAGCCGAAGCGGAGTTGGTGGTCTTGAACCGCGAACTCGAGCAGTTGAAAAGCAAAGGTCCGACTGGCGGGGCAGACTCAAAACAACGCTATCTGAATTCCAGGCTGGATCGGCTCGAGGTCCTGCGTAAACGCGCGCAGAGGATTCAACAAGCGCAGGATAACCTGGCGCTCGTGGTGTCAGAAAAGGATCGACTTGAGCAGCAAATCAAGCTTATCCGCGCAGATGCAGTGGCCACTCGGAACGCGGAGACGCTGACCGCCCGCATCGACGCAACTGTGGAGCATCTGGATCAGACCAATAAATGGCTCTCCGAGTTGGATGAATTCAAGGACCTCGTCGGCGACATGCCCCAAACCGGCGTGCGCGTAGGCTACCATCCACCGGTGCCAACCCCGCCCCCACTAGTAGCGACACCCGTGACGCGGCGCCCCGTTCGCCGGCAAGGCCAGGCACAGTAATGGGACAGCAGATGGCCCGATAGTTCGCGGCAACCAGGAATTCTCATGAAAAAACCTTCCGGAGCATCCCCCACCGACCAACTGCAACCCACCACAGAAAACCCCGGACGTTTGCCTCTGGAAGGCTGGCCACTGGAGTTCGCTCGGCGGTGGAACGGAGGCACTTACTCGCTGTTTGTGCTGCACGGCAACATTTTCGACCTGTTTCCCTGCCAGAATGGAACTGGAATCCAGTATCTTCCGCTCAAGGGTTTTCTGGCGCGCCGCCTCTTTGCCAACCGTTCAGGCCTGCTTTTTTATGATATCAGCGACGGGCTTACGTTCGGAACTCCAGAGACCCAAAAGCGCTTTTTCGAGTGGTTGAAGCTTTACGACGAAATTGAAAATACGGCCTACCACCGATCGGGTCCGCCCCGAGAGTTTATCCGCCTGGCTCCCCTGCTCCGCCGATTCTTCGCCCATGCGGCCGAAGAACGGGAACGCTGGGGCGGCGTTACGCTGATCATCGATTTCCCGGAGAAGCTGATTCCTGCCACGGAGGTTGCCGGGGCCAGTGTCGAGGAACGCATTCACCTGGTGACTTTTCTCAAGTGGGCCTCAGCCCCGGAGATGGCCAGGCTGGATATCGGAATCATACTAATCACGGAGACCGCCGCCGAACTGAATGCACGCCTGCTGCAAAATCCGCACGTGGCCCAGGTGCGTATCGACCTGCCCGATGCCGCGGAACGGCTCCGTTTCTTGCAGTCCGGATGGTTTGAGGAGGTGGTGGGAAATAAACCGTTCGCCGAATGGAGCGATTTTACTCCGGAGGCGCTGGGCGCACGCACCGCAGGGTTAAACTTGCTGAGGATTTACCACCTCCTGGCCGAGGCCGTCCGGAACGGAGGGCGAGTCACGCAGGACCACGTCACCGCCAGCAAGAAACGCCTAATCGAGGAGTATTGTCAGGGCCTCGTGCGTTTTAAGGATCCCAAGCCCGGCGTCACGCTGGAACGGGTAGCCACTCACAAGGCGGCCAAGGAACGGTTGAGGGAATTGGCATGGCTGATCAAGAATGCCAAGACGGACGTGCTCGAACGCGGCATCCTGGTGCCAGGGCGGGTCGGCGTTGGCAAATCGTTCCTGATTGACTGTTTCGCCAGCGAGTGCGGCCTGCCGGTGATGGAAATGGGCGAGTTTCGCTCAAAATGGGTTGGTGACACGGAGCGGCAACAGATGCGGATTCTGATGACCGTCCGCGCGCTGGGCCCGGTAATCGTTGTGGTGGATGAAGCCGATGCGGTGTTTGGCACTCGGGAAGGTGACGGTGACAGCGGGGTTTCCGGGCGGGTATTTGCCGCATTTGCCGCACATATCGGAGATTCCAGTCTGCGCGGCCGCGAGTTGTGGGTCGCGATGACCTCAAGGCCGGATTTGCTGGCCATCGACATGAAACGACAGGGACGGTTTGGCCTGTGCATCCCGCTGTTCCCAGCCCAGGGGCCTGAGGATATAGAGGAGCTATTTACCATCATCGCCAGCGTAAAAAAAATCAACTTGAGTCAGACGGTGATTGCCTATATTCGCGAGCATCTAGGCAACCGCCCTTTGACTGGCAGTGACACTGAAGCCATTCTCATCCGAGCTAAGGAGCGGGCCGTGCTGCAAAAAAGGGATAGCAAGGTGTTGCCGCAAGACCTTAAGGCGGCTGTGGAGTCTTTCATTGACCCCCTGGACCCCAACCTGCTCGCGTTGCAGGAGATTGCCGCGGTTCTGGCATGTTCTGATCGCCGCTACCTGCCGGCGCAATACAAAGACCAGGACCGGGGCCAGTTGCTGGAGGAGTTCGGGCGGCTCAAGTTGCGCCTTAGGCACACCTGAATCTCAGTCCGCAAGGGCATTGATTCCCCTACTGGCGTGGCTGGAACCGGGACTCGCGCGCCAACTGTTCCCACAACTGCCGTTCGGCCTCAGACACCTGGCCGGGAACCTCGATTTGCGCCAGGACAATAAGGTCGCCCGCGCCACCTTCTCGATTTGGCAAACCTCGTTTCCGGAGCCGGAGCTTCTGCCCACTTTGAGTGCCCGCCGGAATGCGAATGCTCACAGGTCCGGTAAGAGTCGGCACCTGGATCTCCGCACCCAGCACGGCCTCCCAGGGTGCCAGCCGGGCCTCGTACAACAAATGATGTCCCTCTACTTCGTAATCGGGGTGCTTGGCAAACCTCACCCGGAGAAACAGGTCACCCGCGTTGCCCCCACCCGGTCCCGGTTCCCCACGTCCTGGTACCCGCAATCGTTGGCCGTCACCGATTCCCGCCGGAATTTTGACCTGGTAAGTCTCCGTCCTGGCGGTCTGACCGGTCCCGCTGCAATCGGGACATGCCTTACGTCCACGCACCCCCGAACCACGGCAGGCATCACACGGGACCCCGTAGCGGACTGAGACGGAGCGGACCGAGCCACGCATCGCCTCCTCAAGAGTGACCATGATATCCCCCTGAACGTCACGGCCACGCTCTTTGGTTCCAGTGGTTTCCTCGAAAGGAGAGGAGGTCCCAAACCTGGCACCCCGGCCACCGAGCCCACCAAAGAATTGTTCAAAGAAATCGCTGAACCCGGTCCCTCCAAATTGAAAGTCAAATTCCTCACCAGGCCGCCCACGAGTCCGGTCGCCCCCTCTGCCACCGGACGCGGAGTGCCATCCCGGGGGAGGCCGAAAATCGGCCCCAGAGCTCCATCCCGGCCCCAACTCGTCATACTTCCTCCGTCGAGCAGGATCGCCTAGCACTTCGTAGGCTTCGTTGATTTCCTTGAAGCGCTCCTCGGCGTGCTTTTTGTTTTTGGCTACATCCGGGTGGTATTCTCGCGCCAACTTCCGGAAGGCGCGCTTGATCTCCGCCTCACTTGCCGAACGCGGCACCCCGAGAATCTCGTAATAGTCTTTGTATTTAACCGGCATACAGGATCTTTGCCGAACAGAATTCAGCTCCGCCCAATAATGCTATTCCGATGAATTTTGTCAAAGACACACCCCGTGGAGAGGAGAGGCAGAGGATTCCCGTGTCCTCCCCACTGAGGCCATATCGCGTCCGCTGCAACTCGCGCGGGAGATGGCCGGCGAGAAAGTGTCACTGGGCCAATCGCCGCCAATTGGTCTCAAGGCGTGAAGAGGACTTCATGATGCCAACCTCCCGCACAAGGACCTGAAAAGCCGCGTCAAGGACCAGAAATCCCTCCGGACCTGTCTTTTTGGCGCGTAGACTCTTTGTCGGAAGCCACAACATCAGGTCCACCTCGAAGGACTGCCTGCGGGGTTGTTTCCGAAGCTGAACTTGGAGTTGAACCGTGTCGTGAGGAAAACGAACCAGAAGCATTTCGAGTTGTCTTACTCTTTGCACGAGTCTTCGGCGAAATTGAAGCGTGGGTTTTAGGCCCCGCGCCACAAGACGCCACTGAAGTTTCATAGGATGCCTACCCGCGCTTATCAAACGGCAGTCTCTCGCTGGGGTTGGAGGGGAATGAAACACACGCTCACTTGCGCTTCTGGTTGTCGACAGCGACATAACGTGTGCCGCCCATGGCACCTGGGCCGTTCTTGCTCCAAACGCGCAGGAGAATCGTATCCCCCGTGGCTTTCTCACTCAATTCCACAGCTTGATCGGCTGATTGCACCGGCTTGCGGTTGAGTTCAAGAATCACCTCCCCCACCCGCAGACCCGCCTCAGCGGCATTGGAGGAAGGGTCCACATTGCTCACGATGGCGCCACGCACAGAATTAGGTATGTCGAACTCACGGCGCAGTCGGGAGTCCAGGTCGGCAATTTCAACCCCATCCAAAGCGTCGTATTCGGACTTTGGCTGGCTGCGAGAGGGGCTTTTCTCGCCGGCGGTCAGCACGTCCTGCGGGAGTTCATCCAGCATTGCGGAGAGCGTACGCTCGGCGGGCTTGCGGCCCGGCTCAACCCGCAAAACTTTGACATTAAACTTGCTGCCCGGAGGAGTCTGGGACACCGCAAGCTGGAGGCTACGCGGGTCTGTGACCGTCTTGCCGTTAAAAGCAACAATTAAGTCGCCATCTTTGACACCAGCGTTTTGAGCGGCACTGCCCGGGGTCACGCCACCGACCAGGACGCCACTGCTCGCACCCGGAAGCTGAAACGCCTTGGCCAACTCAGGTGTCAGTGGCTGGATGTTGATGCCGAGAAATCCTCGGCTCACCTGGCCCTTGGCAATGAGTTGGTTTAGAACGTTGACCGCCATGTTGGCTGGAACGGCAAGTCCCACGCCCTGGAATCCGCCGCTTCGGCTTAAGATCGCGGTATTGATGCCTACCAGGCGTCCTTCAGCATCGACGAGCGGTCCCCCGGAGTTCCCCTGGTTGATGGCTGCATCGGTCTGAATGAAATTCTCATAATCGGTGATCCCGAGTCCCCCTCGGTCCACCGCGCTGACGATACCCATCGTGACGGTCTGCCCCAAACCGAACGGATTGCCTATCGCAAGGACCACATCGCCCACCTCCAGGTGGTCGCTATTTGCAATCTTGATCGCCGGCAGAGTCCTGGGCGCCTCTATTTTAAGTACCGCCACATCGGTCGGAGCGTCAGTTCCAATGATTTTTGCGTCAAATTTCTCCTCTCCGAGCGCGACTTTAATGGAATCGGCCCCTTCGACAACGTGATTGGCAGTAAGAATATATCCGTCAGGCGAGACAATTACGCCGGAACCGAGACCCTGTGCCTTTTGATCTCGTGGCATTCTGGAACCGTCTCCCCCAAAGAACCGTCGAAATAGAGGGTCGTCGACGAAAGGATGGCGGACGATAGTAGTGGAGTAGATGTTTACTACACTGCCGGCGACCTTTTTGGCCACGGTAGCATAGCTGGTCCCAGCCCTGATATCCCGGTCCAAAGGCCGATCCTCAAGGTTGAGGTTAGGCGCCGAAGTGGACGTTTCCGGAGTCTTGCCGGGGTCCGCGGCTGCCGGCGATGATATTAGGGGAACGAACGCAAGTAAGGCGACCCATACACTGTACAAAACCGACCGATCCATTGATTTAAAGATCATACGCATGAAATCCAGACTAAAACATTCTCAGACTCTTAGCCCCAAATCCCAACTTCTTGAGGCGTCAATTATTTGAACCCGTTTAGGATACAAATGTTCGATAACTACCAGCATACACCTTCCGCCGGGAAGCTCGTTTTGTCAAAAGGCATGAGGGAAGATTTCGCTGGACTTTTGCGACGCATCGTCTATACTTATCTCGCTTGAAGCGTTCGATGCCAATTTGTTCGGTGGCGTGTGAACTTCGAACCACGCCGATAAGGCATGCTTCCGGCATGGCCAAACCTAAAAGAGGATCAATCAAGTTATGACCAAATCGTTGGACATTATTCATGACGCGGTTCGCAATCCCAAGTGTCCATTCCCAAAGGTGGATCAACAGCCAAAGAAACCACAAAAACACCGATACGAACGCAGGAAGATAAAGGAATACCTGCATCTGGGTGAATGGTCCGTTATGGAAGCGACTTAGAAACCCGAATTTCAATGAAACCGGCCACGCCAGTTAATTCTGGCGTGGCCTTTTGATTTCTACAGAAAGGGGCTTCTTCTACTTCATCAACAGCATCTGCCGGGCCCGCTTAATAGCGGTATTAAGGCGACGCTGATAATGAGCCGGAAGACCGGTGTACTTGCGAGGCAAGATACGACCCTGATCGGTCACGAACTGACGCAACAGATTCGTATTCTTGAAGTCAAGGGCTTCAACGGTGAAGTCGATTTTCGGCTTTGGCCGAGGGGTTCGCATTTCGGCGAGCGACGACCGACCGCGGGCCCCACGCTTGTCGGGCTTCTGATCTGGACGGGTTTTACGAGGCATAATTGCGGATTACTTGATTTCCCGGTGCACAGTATGACGGCGCAGAGCGGGGTTGTACTTCTTCAACTCAAGCTTTTCCGGTTTAAGTTTCTTGTTTCTTGTCGTGGTATAGCGCGAGGGAGACTTGCCCTCTTTACGCGCTTCCGTGCATTCAATGGTTATGATTTCCCGGGGCATAAATCAATCATTCTTTATCTTTAGACTTTTCGTCATGGTCATCTTCTTCGGCTTCCACTTCAGCAACGCCCACAGCGTCAACGGTGCCCAAGGCGCCCAAGCGGCGCTGACGGAGGGCTCCTTCTCGTTCGAGTTGGGCCTGTGCGTGAACTGTAAAACGGGTCCAAGGAATCGCTTCGAGACGACTTCGCGGTATCTGCTTACCCGTCAGTTCACATACTCCGTACGTATTACGCTCGATGCGTTTTAACGCTTCTTCGATCTCGTAAATCGCATCCTGATCAGAAGATAGCAGGCTCAAGGCAAAGTCACGATCAAAATTATCTGTGCCGGAGTCAGCCATATGAAGACTGTAACCAGCCATCTCCTGGGCGGATTCCTTTGCCAACCCATTCATCTGTCGCACCAGTTGGTCACGAAGCTCAATCAAGCGCTCGTAAAACTTTGTCCACTCCGGCTTGATCTTCACCTCACCGTTCTTCTTTTCCTTGCCAACTGCGGCGTGGCCAAGGATTGAGGCAGCGGTCGCCGCGCCATGCGGTTTCTTGATGGCCACTTTCTTGGTTGGTTCTTTTTTCTTAAGTGTCACAACGCAACAGGCTGTCAGAGTAATGTGTTTTCTACCTCACTCACGGAACCTAAAAGCCCGTTTTGAGGGTGGGCGAATGTACCAGAGGAAAATAATAATTCTAGAACAATTTTCAAAAAAAACGCTTTGCCCGTAAGGCTCTCGGTAGTTTGCGTTTTTCGAGGTTTGGCTCTGACCCGTCAATTTGTCCGCGGGAGAGCTAACCGGCTCTTCTCGATGCAGGCATACGCGTTGTGGTTGTGAATGCTTTCAAAGTTCTCTGCTTCCACCTTGTACCAGGTTATATCCCGATGCGCATTCAACCTCACCACCACATTCCGAACAAGGTCCTCGACGAATACAGGGTTTTCGTAGGCTCTTTCGGTAACTGCCTTCTCGTCCTGCCGCTTAAGAAGCGCATACATTTCAGAGCTCCCGGAGGCTTCGATAACGGCGATCACATCCTCGATCCAGACTGGCTTGCGAAAACGGACCTGGACGGTCACTACGCCCCGCTGATTGTGGGCCCCGTAGGCAGCGATCGCCTTTGAGCACGGGCAGAGGGTTGTCACCATGGCCTTTACGGTGAGGACAAAGTCGATTTCCCCATGGCAAGCGGCTGCCTGGAATGAGGCCACATAGTCCAATAGGCTCTCCTTCCCTGAGACCGGCGCCTTCTTAACCATGAAATATGGAAACTCTATTTCGATGTGAGAGGTCGCCGCTTTGAATCTCTCCTGCATTGCGAACAGGATGTCGGTGATGTTTTCTACGTGAATTATATTTCCGTGGGCATTGAGCACCTCGATAAAGCGGCTCATGTGAGTTCCCTTGAACTCTTTAGGCAGGTCGACAAACATGCCGATCGTAGCGACCGTGTTTTGAAACCGTCGCCTCTTGTCGCGCACCTGGATGGGAAATCGCAGACCTCGAACGCCGACTTTATCAATACGCAATTGGCGATAATCCGGTTCGCTCTGTTTGTCGTGAAGCTTCACAGGTTGGCGAGTCTTCCGGCTGCGCTGCCGGAGAAGGTTCTTTTCAGTCTTAAGCATGCAGAGAGCCTACCAACGAAACCTCACTTTGCAAAGCTGCCAGGGGCTGACCGGACCTAGTCCGCCCATTACTAAAGGTACTTTTTTGGCCTTTCGTTGCGAGCAGGAACGTCGTATTAACCCGGCCATGTTTTCTAGTCTACGTCATGCTGCCGTCTTTCTGATAGCTGGATTCCTGCATTCCGGTTCGGGCTCGGAAGGTGCCACATTCAAGGTCGCCACCTACAACCTCGAGAATTACGTAATCCAAGCAACGCGATCTCGGACTGTAAAGTCACCCGAATCGCGGGCTAAAGTTCAGGAAACTATTTTGGCGCTGAAGGCAGACGTGCTGGCACTGCAGGAGATTGGGCCTGAAGATGCATTCCAGGAAATGCGATCGGAATTGAAATCGAAAGGTCTGGATTATCCTTATTGGGAGCATGTTAAGGGGTTTGACACCAACGTGTTTGTGGGTGTTCTGAGCCGGTTTCCTTTTAGCGACACGAGGTCCCACACGAAGGATTCCTATTTGTTAAATGGGCGCCGCTTTCAGGTTAGCCGGGGTTTTGCAGAAGTCGACATCAAGGTGACCGCCGATTACTCCTTCACGCTAATGACGGGGCATTTGAAATCAAAGCGAACTATTCCAGAGGCCGACGAAGCAGAAATGCGGTTGGAGGAGGCCAAATTGTTGCGGGAAAAAGTGGATGCCCGCCTGTCAGGGAATCCAGAGACGCACCTGGTGGTACTGGGCGATTTCAATGACACCAAGGACTCCGCATCTATCCGCACGCTGATCGGGCGAGGCCGTTTAAGACTGGTCGACACGCGGCCAGCGGAGAGGAACGGAGACAACCTTCCGAGTTCCAACCCAGCCTGGGAGCCCCGAAACATAACCTGGACGCATTATTACGGTAAGGAGGACAGTTACTCCCGAGTAGATTACCTTCTGATCAGCCCCGGGATGGCAGAGACCTGGGTCAAGAATGAGAGCTTCATCGTCGCTTTGCCGAACTGGGGATTAGCTTCGGATCACCGACCACTCGTGGCCACATTCACAGTGCCGGAATAATGCAGTGCTCAGCCCGGAATGGACTTGGGCGCCCTCTACTCAAAGGTAGAGCGCCGCCTCCAATTCGCGTAACATTACGCCGATAAACGGATAGCGCCGCTCGGGTTCTTTCTCGAGACACCGCAGTATGACTTTCTGCAACGTCGCGGGCATATCCGGGTTCAAGTCGCGAGGCTCAACGAAACCTGTCCGATCCAGTTGCCTCCGGAGAATCTCGACGGGGGTGTTTCCGGGGAATGGCTTTTGATTAGTGAGCAATTCGTAAGCCGTCACCCCATATGAAAAGATGTCTACCCGGTGCGAAATGGGCTGGCCGAGCAACTGTTCCGGAGCCATGTAAGCTGGCGTGCCTGGATTCTTACCAGTCATTTTTTTCGCCTTTTCGGGGATTGGCTGAGCCAAATCGAAATCCACAAGTCGAACGCTGCCGTTACGGGTAACAAGAACGTTTTCCGGCTTAAAGTCCAGATGCATGTAGCCATTCTCGTGCATGTGGTCGAGAGCAGCCGCCATATCGATTAGAATCTGAGCGACGTTTTCGAGCAACACAGGGTCGTGGCGTGCGTAGAGGTCTTTCAAATTCTCCGCCTCCAGGTATTCCATTAGCAAGTACGGCTGCCCCTCGGCTTTACCGTGCTCCACGTAACCTACAATGCCTTTGTGGTCGGCGATTCTGGCAAGAATCTCGCATCCACGGTTGAAACGGCGCCGGGCAAAAAAGTTGAACCGCAGCCGATCGTGCATCCGGCGAAGCGCATAAGGCTTACCCCGAGAATCCGTGGCCAAGTAAATATCCGCCATCCCACCGCTATTGATCAATTCCTGCAGATAAAACCGGCCGAAGGGCTCAGGCGCTTGCGCCGGACCCGAACCCGGCGCGTTCGATCCACTGGTTGACACAAATCTTATTTACCATGATCGCAACAGTTGCGCCAGCAGGTTCCATGGAGATACCAAGCCTCCTCACATTCAACCGGTTTGCCTGTAATCACTTATGTCTTGCTCGATTGAAACATCCTAGCAATATGAGCTGCCCCGAGAGCCCGATCAGGATCTTGGGAAGCAAGTATGCACCGAGTTTCGTTACAACTCGCCGAATGGCTCAATGCTGGGCTGGCGTTCTTTTATCCCGAAATCTGCCAACTTTGCGGTAACCAGAGAGCGCGACCGTCTGATGGCTACATTTGTGGCACCTGCCGCGGAAAAGTCCACTGGATTGAACGACCTTTTTGCGAACGATGCGGACGTCCGGTAGAGGGGGCAATCAGCGCCGCCTTCGAATGCGGCACCTGCCTGGATGACCCTCCGAATTTTACGTGGGCGAGGGCAGCGGCGACCACAGATGGTCCAGTGCTGGAGGCGATTCACAAGTATAAGTATCATCACGGCTTGTGGGCTGAACCGTTTTTGGCCGGCTTGCTGCTCGAGAGATCGGTCGAGGAGCTCAAAGGCGATTCTTGGGATTGGTTCGTCCCGGTTCCGCTTTACCCGACCCGGCAAAGAGCGCGGGAGTTCAACCAGGCTGAACGCCTGGCACGACGACTTGCTGCCGCAACAGGTGTGCCCGTAAACACGCATCTAATCCAGCGGTTACGAGATACCCAGACCCAAACCCGGCTAAGCCGTGAAGAACGCCGAGAGAACGTCCTCCATGCTTTTGGACTTCGGAAAAGGGTCAGGCTGAACGGTGAGCGAATCCTGCTGATTGACGATGTTTTTACGACTGGTGCCACCACAGATGCGTGCGCCCGGGTGCTTCGGCGCGGTGGAGCGGGCGACGTTTGCGTCTGGACAGTAGCTCGAGGAGTCTGAATACTACCTACGGTATTGAAAACGAACGTTTTTGTGATTGTGTTTGGCCGGACCAGCTACCGTCCGCAGGTTTGAGCGCGTGTTGACCTTTAACCGATTTTTCACCATGACCACCACGTTCACGAAGAAGACCCTTGGGCTTGAAACCACAGAGCCTGCCCTAACCCCGCCACCGGCCATCGACAAAGTGGCGCCATTCAACAAGAAACCGAAGCTAGGCGCCTCCAAGGCCCGGAAACGCGACATACCGGAAGGCCTTTGGACCAAGTGTCCAAAGTGCGCCACAATGGTTTTCGACAAGGAACTGGATGAGAACCTAAAAGTCTGCCCAAAATGCTACCATCACTTTCCGATCGGAGCCCGCGAAAGGATCCATTCCCTGGTCGAAACTTGCACGTTCGAAGAAATGGACGCGACGATGGTAAGCGTGGATGTATTGAACTTCACTGGAGTGGCCTCTTACACGACGAAATTGGAGGATTACCAAAAATCAACAGGTTTGAAGGACGCCGTGGTTACGGGAATCTGCATGATTGGCAAGCACCGGGCAGCACTGGGCGTGATGGACTTCAGCTTTTTGGGTGGTTCCATGGGATCCGTGGTCGGCGAAAAGCTAACGCGCTTGATTGAGCGTGCCACGGAGAAGGCGCTGCCGCTTATCATTATTTCAACGAGTGGCGGAGCCCGCATGTATGAAGGCATGTTCAGCCTGATGCAGATGGCGAAGACTTGTGCGGCGCTGGGCTACCACGCGAAGGCAAGATTGCCTTACATCAGTGTACTAACACATCCAACCACCGCGGGAGTCATGGCAAGTTACGCCAGTGTGGGTGATCTGATTCTCGCTGAACCCGGAGCAATGATCGGCTTTGCGGGGCCTCGCGTGATCAAGGACACCACGCAGGCGGAACTGCCTCCCGGCTTCCAAACCGCTGAGTTCCTGCTGGATCACGGTCTGATTGACGCGATCATCCCGCGCAACGAACTCAAGGAACGGTTGATACAGTATCTGGGGTATCTAACTGCCAGCCAACACCTCAGAGCTGCTGTCTAGCGTGCTCCCGCGGGCGCCACTACCGCCTCATGAGCATTCCGGCGCGCGGAGGAATTTTTCCACTGGTCACGGACGGGACTGAGAATAACGTTCACTGAATTCCGAGACCTGAATAGCAGTGGCTGGTACGATGCGAACACTTGGGAGGCCACTTCCAGCATCATCTGATTTCGTTTTAAATCAGTCGCGCGGTGGAAATTCGAAGGCGACTTTGCCGGCCTTTTCGAGCACCAGCCAAGCAGAAAAAGGCCTGCCAACCTTGGAAACGAACTGGTCCATCAGGTCGGTCTTCCCTTGAGCAAGAAGTTTCACCGCCTGATCGCGACTTAGCGGAAGCTGGGCGTAGATCCGGTTCATTTTAAATCGGCAAGGTTTGGTAGCTGCTTGGGAGCGCTCGCACAGGTAAGCTACTTCCGACTCAAAGACCTTTCCCCCACATTTCGGACACGTACCGATGGGTTCCTGGCCGGTGAAATCGATCTTGGGACCTGGCTCGGCGGCGGATTTTTGACTGCGCTTGGCAGCCGTTCCGCGGTCCTCGAATTCGAACTCTACACGACCGTCCTTAAGCACGAGAAATGCCTTGAAAGGACGCCCTTTGCGCGAAATGAACTTCTGAAAGAGATCCGTGCGTCCAGAACCAAGGAGCTTGGACATCTGCACGCGGTCAATAGGTTGTTGAAGGATGACCTTGCCGGCGCGAAAATCACAGGACCGGTTTGGCCCAGTTCCCTTTTCACACAGGTACTGCATAGGCATTTCGAAGACTCGGTGCTGGCACTTGGGACATTGGCCAAGCGGTTCCTGGCCAGAGAAATCGACCTCAGCGTGAAACTCGTCCTCCCGTTGGTCCTGACCGAAGTCGAACTCGAGAAGATTCTCCGAGTTGAGACGCAGGACTGCGGCGAAGGGACGCCCCATCTTGCTGCGGAAGCCTTGCAGCGGTCCGACTTGTTTATCTCGAATGAGTTGTTCTACTTCAGCGTATTCGAACATCCGACCCGAGAGCGTTTTCCTCAGGGAAAAGTCACACTTCTCGTTCGTGCATTGAAAAGCCCGGTAACGTTCATGAAGTTCGCCTCCGCACTTTGGGCAAGGTACACCCAAAACTCCGAAATCTCCGGGAATCGTTTCGTGCTCGTACTGTTTGGCCCGATTGACGATGTGCCGAGTCATTTCCGCGATTTGGGCCATAAAATCCTCGCGGGTGGTCTGCCGGCGCTGCACCTGGTGCAATCGAAACTCCCACTCGCCGGTAAGTTCCGGGCGGGTCAGTTCGGGTATCCCTAATCCATTAAGCAACTCCATCAAGGAAAAAGCTTTGGCTGTAGCTTGCAGGTCCCTCCCGGTTCGCACGAGATATTCCTCGGCGAGCAAACCTTCAATGATTGCGGCACGAGTTGCGGGGGTGCCAAGTCCCTTCTCACTCATCGCTTCGCGCAACTCTTCATCTTCGACCAACTTTCCGGCGCCCTCCATCGCGCTGAGCAAGGTTGCTTCCGTGAAACGCGGCGGCGGCTTGGTTTGATTCAGCTTAACCTCGACGGAGGTAGTCTCGACCTCCTCATTTGGGGCAACGGCCGGCAGGTTCGGTGTTTCTTCGTTGCTGGCTTCCTTGCCGTAAACAGCAAGCCACCCGGGGTTCAAAAGCACCTTGCCACTGGTCTTGAAAGGCTCCCCTTCCACCCTGGTAATACGGATTGTTTCGAGGAACTCGGCCGCTGGATAGAACACCGCCAAAAAACGCTTCGTGACCAGGTCGTAGAGCTTCTGCTCAGGCTCGGTCAGGTTCCCGGGTGGCTCCGACGTTGGGATGATAGCGAAATGGTCTGAGACTTTCGCGTTATTGAAGATCCGCTTGTTTGGCCGAACCCAGCCGTTTTGGAGGATGGTGTTGGCAAAAGTCCGGTAACTCGTGCCGCCCAGCATTTGCAGAGTGCTGCGCACAGTGGTCTGATAATCCTCGGGCAGAGCGCGAGAGTCGGTTCGGGGGTAGGTAAGCACCTTGTGGCGCTCGTACAAAGCCTGGGCAAGTTTGAGAGTGTTTGACGCACTGAAACCGAAGCGGCTGTTCGCTTCCCGCTGCAAGCTGGTTAAGTCGAACAACAAAGGCGAGAGTTGGGTGCTGGGTTTGCTCTCTTCAGTAACAAATCCGGGTTTGCCCAGGCACTTATCACGGATTGCTTCCGCGCGGACCTGATCCCAAAGCCGCTCAGGTTTGAGATCCGGATCGCCCTGCTTATCGGGCTTCAGGAAGGACTCGTCGAACCATTTACCGGCATACCCTCCAGCCTCGCAGCCAAAGGTGCCTATGACCTCCCAGTAATCCCGGGCTGCGAAACTGCGTATTTTCTGCTCACGCTCGACGACAATGGCCAACGTAGGGGTCTGAACACGACCGACGGTGGTCTTAAAGAACCCTCCGGATTTCGAGTTGAAGGCGGTCATGGCTCGGGTGCCATTAATACCCACCAGCCAATCAGCCTCCGATCGGCTGACGGCGGCATCGGCCAGCGGGAGCAGTTCGGCATCACTACGAAGCCTGGCAAAGCCTTCGCGGATCGCGTCCGGGGTCATGGATTGAAGCCACAGGCGCTGAACGGGTTGCCGAGCATTGGTGTAACGAATGATATTGCGAAAAATCAACTCACCCTCACGGCCGGCATCGCAGGCATTTATAATCCGGTCCACATCCTTGCGCTTGATCAACTTTGCCAGTTGCCGCAATCGGGCCTGGGTTCGCTCGATCGGCTGGAGGTCAAAATGTGGCGGGATGACCGGCAAATGGGCGAACGTCCATTTGCCTCGAGCAGGTTCAATTCCCGGCGGCACGACCAACTCGAGCAGATGGCCTACGGCGGAAGAGACGACGTAAGCCTCGTTTTCGAAGTGATCTTCCAGTTTCTTGCAGCCGCCCAACACTCGGGCGATGTCACCCGCCACAGACGGCTTTTCTGCTATAACTAAAGCCTTGCCCATTTATTCCTTACATCCAGGCGAACACTGCCCCTACAATGGAGCTACGTCCACACAAGTCGCTGGAAAGTGGCTTAAAGCCCCGGCGGTGTCAACGGACAACACATCCGCCCTGTCGGGACGCACAAGCCGCATCCCACTCCCAACCTCGTACCCAAGAGGCCCAGGAAGTCATACGGCGACACCCTCTAGATTAACGTTGGAGACTTGCGAAACGGGCGGTTGCAGCTTCCCAAGGTGCGGCTTCGCGGGGTTTGAACGTAACGACACCACTTGACTTGCGAACGACGCCGCGCATTTCGCTCAAGGTTGAGATTTCCCCACTGGACCGCACCTGCACGAGAAGGTTGCCCATGGCAGTGGCTTCGACTGGGCCAGCAATGACAGGGCGCTGACAGGCATCCGCTGTGAACTGATTCAGGATCTCGTTCTTGGATCCTCCGCCGACAATGTGAATCACTTCTATGGTAGTTCCCGTGAGTTCCTCGAGCCAGCCCAGGACTTGACGGTATCGGAGCGCAAGGCTCTCATAAGCACAGCGTATCAATTCCCCCTCGGTCCTGGGCACCGGCTGTTTGGATTCACGACAGAATTCCTGAATGGCACGGGACATATCCGGCGGATTCAGGAAGCAGCTGGCGTCCGGGTTTACAATGGACCGCAAGGGAGGTGCCTCGGCCGCCAGGCGTGCCAACTCGCCGTAGTCGTAAGTCTTTCCCCTGGCTTCAAAAGCACGTTTGCATTGTTGGACCAGCCAAAGACCCATAATGTTCTTGAGGAGGCGATAGGTGCCATCAAGCCCGCCCTCATTGGTCATATTCAGTTGCTCGGCGCGCGGGGAAAGTGCGGCCTTGGGGACTTCAACACCCATCAACGACCAAGTGCCGGAGCTGAGATAAGCCCAATTGCATTTACCGGTGTCCATGGTTGGCACAGCCGCCACAGCCGAAGCAGTGTCGTGAGTTGGGGGAGCCACCACTTTGATGCTGCCCAAGCCGGTACGCTCGCCAAGACCGGGTCTGAGAGAGCCTAGTGTTGTACCGGGAGGAACCACTTTAGGAAAAATGTGAAGGGGAATACCGAGCTTCTTAAGCATCGCCACAGACCAGTTGCGCTTCAGGGGGTGCATACACTGGGTCGTGGTTCCGTTAGTGAACTCGACCACCCGGGATCCACAGAGAGCCCAGTGAATGAAATCTGGCATCATCAGCAGACAGTCGGCTTGCTCCAGCAGATCCGGCGTGGTCTGCCGTGCGGCCAGCAACTGGAACAGGGTGTTAATCTGCATGAACTGCACCCCGCTTTGAGCAAAGATTTCGGACCTGGGGACTTTACGGCAGGCTTTTTCCACCATTCCGTTGGTCCGCGAGTCCCGATAGTGGTAGGGTTGGCCTAACATCTCACCCTGCCGGGTCAGTAGCACGTAATCCACACCCCAGGTGTCTGCGCCGGCGGAGACGACCGCCTTGCCGAACTTGCGCGCAGCCGCGGTCAAGCCGGTCTGGATTTCAGCCCAGAGGCGGACGACGTCCCACCGCAGGCTGTCACCAAGGTAAACCGGGCCGTTGGGAAAACGATGCAATTCCTCTATTCCCAGAGTCTTCCCGTTCCATAATCCAGCGATGACGCGCCCACTTTCGGCTCCGAGATCGACAGCGAGATAAACTTGTTGTACCATGATGAAACCTTTCAGGTTCATGCGGTGACCGAGCGACCGAGGCACGGTGCCTCAACAAGACTTCGCCAAGTCATCCGCAAATAGTCCACGCAATCTTCCACCCGGGATGCCAGTTCATTGAACGCCGGTCATTTGACTCTTGAGCCAGGTGCCAGCACCAATGATGATCGTCGACATGATGAGCGTGCCGATGCCAATGGCAATCAAGGCATGCGCCTTGCGGCTGGACCCTTTCCACTCGCGGAAGATCCAACCCCACATTGTGCTGAAGATGATGATGCTCGCCATGTGCAAGGTCCAACTGGCAAACCCGAACTCCCCCATCTGAGTTTCGCCCATGGTGTAGAAAAAGAACTGGAAGTACCAGGTGATGCCGGCTAAGGCAGAGAAAAAGTAATTGCGCAACATAGGAGCTCGAGCTACCTCCAGAGAAGGTGGGGCAAGGCTGACAGCCTTAGCCTGGTCTCCGCCGCCGGGTTCAGGCACCGGCGCCCCGACCGCACCTGCATGCTCAGGACGCAACGTGGGACAAAAATATTGGTACCCTGTTCCGTTACGAATATTCAGAATGGCGCACCAGACGAAATTAGTGGTGAAGCCGCCCAGCAGAACTACAACCAGCTTGGGCAGACCTGACCAAATGACCACAGTACCCGCCGCCTTGGAGGCTTCGCCGATCGGATTGCCGGCAGTCAGGGCAAACGCGAAACAGGCGCTCATGATGCCTGAGAACGTGGCCACGAGAATGCCTTTGGAAAAGCTGAACTCAGCGATCGCCTTCTTCTTTTCAGCCTCGGGCATCTCCCTCTCCTTGGTAAGCCCCGCCATGGCAGCAACGAAGATCCCCAACAGGCAAACCCCAACGCCAGCCAACGTGATTAGACCTGGCGAACTTCCCAGGATTTGGCCGAGGCTGGCCTCAACGGGCACGCTGGGAAATATGCTCTTGGCGATCGGGGGCACCATCGTGCCAAACGCGGCGCAATAGCCCAAAGCCACTCCCATGCCCAGAGACATTCCCAAGTATCGCATGGTAAGCCCGAATGTAAGTCCGCCAAAGCCCCACATAGCCCCAAAGAAATATGTCCACCAGAGAGTGCTCCAAGACTGCTGGCTTAATACTCCCCAGAGATCACTGGTCATTATCGAGGCCAGCGTCCAGGGAGCGATAATCCACGAGAAGAATCCACCGACGAGCCAATAAACCTCCCAGGACCACTTACGAACGCCCTTGTACGGAACGTAGAAACTGCCGGAGGCAAGGCCGCCCAGCCAATGAAATAAAACGCCGAGAAAAGGATTGGCGGTCATGATAGTTTGTCAGTTAGATCAGACTCGTTTGGAAAGAACTTCCCCTTCGTAGCTTTTGACATCCGCCAACCAGTCGTTCCCGATCGGAACGTCTTCGGTCGCGCAATAGTAATCCCAAACCGCAGAGACCGGGAGGAGTTTGGCGTCTTCCATAAGGGCGAGTCGCGAGGTATAGTCGCCGTTGGCCTCGAACTCCCGGAGGCGGGCGATCGGTGACAACAAGGCCAGCAGAAGCGCCTTGATCATATTCCGGGTGCCAATGACCCACGCTGCCACGCGGTTAATGCTCCCATCAAAGTAATCCAGCCCAATCCGCACTCGGGCAACGAAGTCGCCCCAGACAATCTCCTGGGCAATGGCCTGCAGTTCATCCGTCAAGGTGACAACGTGGTCGCTGTCCCAGCGAACACCCCGGCTCACGTGGAGCGAAATCTCCGGAAGAAATTGCAGAACGGCAGAAATTTTATCGGCGATGCCCTCGGTGGGGTGATAGTGCCCGGCATCCAATGTAAGCAGCACCTTGCGGCTGATCGCGTAGCCAAGGTAAAACTCGTGGGAACCGACGACGTAGCTCTCGGAGCCAATGCCGAAAAGTTTAGGCTCCACAGCATCCACGTTGAAACGACGGTCGATGGCCTTTTTGAAGACCGCATCAAGAGAGTCCGCCAGACGCTCGCGGGGAGCTTTGCGATTTGCCGGAGTATCTTTCATTCCGTCCGGAATCCAAAGGTTGGTCAGACAGGTTTTGCCGAGAGATTTCCCGATTTCGCCGGCGATTTCCCGGCAACGAATGCCATGCTCGATCCAGAACTTGCGGATGCTTTTGTCCGGGTGGGACAAAGTCATCCCGTCGGCCGCCTTGGGGTGGGCAAAATATGTTTGGTTAAAGTCCAGACCGATGCGGTTTGCCTTGGCCCAACTGATCCACTTCTGGAATTGCTCTACACCGAGTTCGTCTCGATCGACTTTGCGACCGGTCATTTCGGCATAACAGGCATGGAGATTGAGCCGGTGCCTGCCAGGAATCAGGGAAATCGCTTTCTCAAAGTCGGCACGAAGTTCCGCGGGAGTGCGTGCCTTACCCGGGTAATTACCGGTTACGGCCAATCCACCGCCCAATTCCTGCCCGGAATTCTCAAAGCCTCCGACGTCGTCGCCTTGCCAGCAATGGATAGAAACCGGAACGCGAGATAGGATCCTAAGTGCCTTATCGGTATCGACCCCAAGGCGGGCATATTGTTCTTTGGCAAACTGATAACTCTTTTGGATGTTTTTAGTGTTCATGAGCAGGTGTAGGAGCGGTAGGCCCCGTCAAAAGCCAACAATTGAAGCGACAGGACTTTGGAGGGTGCCTTCGCCAGTCGGACCGAAATGATTCTCTGAATCAAGTCCACAGCAAGATCGGGTCTATTTATGCCAGCCCAAACCACCAATGCCAACCAAAACCTGCAAAAAGGGCCTTCGTCGAGAGTATTAGCCGCGTGTTCGGCGGGATGAACTCGATAGTTTCATCCTCGAGAACGCAAAGAGGAGGTCTGGAAAGGAAGCGCAGACCAGAAGGCAACGGAACAGTCTCTTGGCGAGCAACGAGTGCATGCCCCCCTAGTCAGGCACTACAGTCAGTGGCCAAGAAACTGCACGAACCGTAAGTGATGCCGATGTGCCATCGGTCGGCCAACCAGAAGTGGACTGGTGACGGCTTATTCCACTCGCTTGCGCACTATCGTGTGCGTAGAATGACCATAGAAGGCTTCGGCCGCTTCCATAATCGTCTCAGAGAGAGTGGGATGAGGATGAACTGCAAGTGCCAGATCCTTGGCCGTGGCCCCCATCTCTACAGCAAGGACGCCCTCCGAGATCAACTCTCCGGCGCCGGTGCCGACGATACCCACACCCAGGATGCGTTCGGAGTCCGGATCGATAAGGAGTTTGGTAAGGCCATCCGGTCGGTCAAACGAAAGCGCCCGGCCAGAGGCGGTCCAAGGGAATTTTGAAATCTTCACTTCGATCCCTCTGGCTCGTGCTTCGGCTTCCGTAAGGCCGCACCAGGCGAGTTCGGGATCGGTGAAAACGACCGCCGGAATAGTAACATCGGTGAACGCGCTGTCTTCCCCAACGATTACCTCGATGGCTATGCGGGCTTCCTTGGAGGCCTTGTGTGCCAGCAACACACCGCCGGCGATGTCGCCGATTGCGTAAATCGCCGGGTCCGTGGTTTGTTGCTTTTCGTTCACATGGATGAAACCCCGGTCGTCAAACGACACCTTCGTATTCTCCAGGCCGAGGTCATCGGCATTGGGGGACCGTCCTACAGCGACGAGCACCCGGTCGTAGAGTTCCTCGGTCTTTTTACCATCCATGTCGAACTCGACCTGGATCTGCTTTCCGCGGGTAGCCATTTTGCCCACCTTGGTCTTAAGGCGGATCTCTTTGAACATTTTGCGGGCGTGGGCGATCACCGGACGAGCCAGATCAGCGTCGGCGCCAGCAAGGATGGTGTCGAGCGCTTCAACCAGAACCACCTGGCTGCCGAAAGTGGCGTACACAGTTCCGAGTTCCATTCCGATGTAGCCACCTCCGATGACCAGCAGTTTCTCAGGGATGTCCTCGATTTCGAGAGCTTCCTGGGAAGTCATGATCCGGGGATTGCCCAGGTCGAAGGTCTTAGGCATGGCGGAGATGGACCCCACCGCCACGATGGCGTGATCGTAATTGATGAGCTGCTGCCCTTCCTCCGTTTCGACGCGCAACATGCGGGAATCTTCAAAGTATCCCCGTCCGTGAACAACCTGTACGCCACGAGCCTTGGCCAGTTGCGTAATCCCTCCGGAGAGCCGGTTGAGAATCGATTCTTTCCAGGCCCGCAGCTTGTTAACATCGATTTTAGGTGGAGCGAAGGTGATGCCCCGGGCTTCGGATTCGCGGGCGCTGCTGACGGTATGAGCCGCGTGAAGGAGCGCCTTGGACGGAATGCACCCGCGGTTTAGACAGACACCGCCGAGGCGCTTTTCGCGCTCAACGAGAATGACTTTCTTGCCGAGATCGGCTGCGTAAAAGGCCGCGGCGTAACCGCCGGGGCCGCCGCCCACAACCACAATTTCAGTTTTGATTGGATCCATGACAAATCAGGTTGGCAGCAGTCCTGTCTCGGCCGGCGAAGGCACGAGGTAAAACCGCTCCGCGTTAATTACTCAGAGTTTAACATCGCCCGCTTTGAAACTTTGGAATGCGGCGAGGAGATCCACAACAAAGCGTGCAGCGCTCCCACCATCGATCACCCGGTGATCGTACGAAAGTCCAATGGGCATGAGCAGGCGAGGCTCGATGGAGTTGTTGCGGACCACGGGCTGCAAGGCTCCCCGGCCCAAACCGAGGATTGCGACCTCCGGTTTGTTGACGATGGGAGTAAAATGCGCACCGCCAATACCGCCTTGGTTGGAGATCGTAAACGTGCCGCCTTTGAGTTCCTCACCGGAAACCTTCCGTTCGCGGGCTTTTCGCGCCACAGTCTCCAATTCCTTGGAAATCTCAATTAGGTTCTTTTTGTCCACATCGCGAATGACCGGGACGATAAGTCCAGCCTCGGTGTCGACAGCAATGCCAATGTGGTAATATTCTTTGAAGACGATTTCCTGAGCCGCCTCATCGAGGCTTGCATTGAAGATCGGGTGTTTCTTCAACGCCTCCACCACCGCCTTGAGGGCAAATGAGGTGAGCGTCAATCGCGCATCGTGCTTCTCATAGGCCTCGGCATACTTCTTACGAAGGGCGTTCAGGTCCGTAACGTCGATGGAGTCGAACTGGGTAACATGAGGAATCGTGCTCCAATTCTCGCTCATGCGCCGGGCGATCACCTGACGCAACGGGGACAGGGGTTTCTTGTTTACCGGCCCCCACTTGGAGAAATCGATTTGTTCCGCCGCGGGCTTGGCGGGAGTGGGCGTTTCCGCAGGGGTTGCCGTGCGGGGTTGAGTGGACAGGCGCTGCAAACGCTGAATAAACGCCCGCACGTCCTCGAGGACGATGCGACCACCGCGAGCGCTGCCACGAACCCGTGTAAGGTCGATGCCCAGATCGCGCGCCAGTTTCCGAATGGACGGGGCTGCAGCAGGCGACAGTCCCCCGCCGGAGCCAACGTCCGTCGAGTCAAGGTCCGCCTGTTCCGGTGACGGTGTCTGGACGGGAGCACGCCCGGTTTGAATGACCTCTGGTGCCGGTTCGTTGCGCGCGGAGGGGGCGGACGCCGCCGGAGCCGCCCCGCCGTCGCTCAAACCGATAATTTTTTGCCCCACACTGATCTTGTCACCAGGCTTGACGTACACCTTGGTAACAGTCCCGGCCGCGTTGGCAGGTATCGTGGCAACCGCTTTTTCATTTTCGAGTTCGAGGATCGGCTGGTCCTTTTTGACCTGATCGCCTTCCTTGACGAACAAGTTCACCACCGTGCCGGAATCGGCGCCTTCACCGAGAGGAGGTAATTTGAAATCCATATCTGTTGACTTGGTAATCAGACAATGTGAGGAAAGAGTTTCTCGGGATCAACCGCGAGATCGCGGATTGCTTGAGCTACCATTTGGCGGTCGACCAACCCCTTTTCGGCCAGCGCGTAAAGGGTGGCCACCACTGTGAGTTCAGCATCCACCTCGAAGAAGCGTCGTAATCGCTGCCGAGTATCACTGCGACCGAAACCGTCGGTGCCGAGAGTGGTGAGTCCACCGGGAACCCAGGGAGCAACCTGATCGGGAACGAGCTTGAGATTATCAGAGACAGCGACAAACACCCCTTGCTCTTTTTCGAGCAAGGATTCGAGGTAACTGCGTCTTGGCGTCTCCGTGGGATGAAGCATGTTCCACCGGCGGGTCTTGAGTGCATCATTACGGAGCAACTTGTAGCTGGTGGCACTCCAGACATCGGCGGACACTTGGTATTGCTCGGCCAGGATTTGTTGCGCGCGTAGCGCTTCACGCAGGATAGGACCGCTGCCGAAGATATGCGCCTTGGGCAATTCTCCCGCCGGACCGGGCTTGAACTTGTAGAGCCCTTTGAGAATGCCTTCAGTAGCCCCTTCCGGCATGGGAGGCATTGTGTAGTTCTCGTTGTAGAGGGTCAGATAGTAGAAGATATCCTCGTTTTCAACGTACATCCGGCGCAGCCCGTCTGCGATGATGGCGGCCACTTCAAAATTGAACGCGGGATCGTAGGTCAGCAGGGTCGGAATGCTGCTGGAGAGCAGCAGGCTATGCCCGTCCTGGTGCTGCAGCCCTTCCCCGTTCAGGGTGGTTCGACCCGAGGTGGCACCCAAAAGGAATCCGCGGGCCTTAATGTCACCCGCCAGCCAGACGAGGTCGCCGATACGCTGGAAACCGAACATCGAGTAGTAGATGTAAAAGGGCACCATCTGCTTACCGACGTTGGCGTAAGCCGTGCCGGCAGCAACAAAGGAGGCCATGGAGCCTGCTTCGGTAATACCTTCCTCGAGGATTTGGCCATCCTTGGCCTCGTGGTAAAACAGGAGCGACTTCTTGTCCACTGGCTCGTAGAGCTGGCCCTTATGCGAGTATATCCCGACCTCGCGGAACAAAGCGTCGAGACCGAATGTGCGCGCTTCATCCGGAATGATGGGCACGATGTGCCGACCGACGGCCTTATCGCGGATGAGGGTGCTGATCAGCCGAACAAAGCCCATTGTCGTAGACATTTCGAAGCGGCCCGAGCCCTTTAACAATTCGCCGAAGCTTTCAACACCTGGCACCTGGATGGGGGCGGCGTCAACCACCCGCGCCGGCAGGAACCCGCCCAGTTTCTTGCGCATTTTACGCAGGTAACGAATCTCTTCACCGTCCGCCGCGGGGCGGAAGAAGGGGGTTTCCGCGATTTCCTCATCGCTGATCGGCACCCCGAATCGGGCGCGGAACTCGCGCAGCTCTTTTTCGTTCAGTTTCTTTTGCTGGTGGGTGATATTGCGACCTTCGCCCGCTTCACCCAAACCGTATCCTTTTACGGTCTTCGCGAGGATGACGGTAGGGCGCCCGGTGTGTTCCATGGCGGCCTTGTAAGCAGCGTACACCTTTCTGGAATCGTGCCCCCCGCGGAGGAGCTTATGGATTTGCTCGTCGCTGAGGTGGTTGACCAACTGGAGCAACTCAGGGTATTTGCCAAAGAAATGACGGCGGGTGTAACTCCCGGGCTCGACGGAGTACTTTTGGTAATCGCCGTCAACGACCTCCTCCATGCGTTTGAGCAGCAACCCGGTTTTGTCCGCAGCCAGCAACTTGTCCCAGTCCGAGCCCCAGATAACCTTGATGACATTCCACCCCGCACCCTGAAAGGCGGCTTCCAATTCCTGGATAATCTTCCCATTCCCGCGGACGGGTCCGTCAAGCCGCTGCAGATTGCAGTTGATCACCCAAATCAGGTTGTCGAGGTTCTCACGTGAAGCCAGCGTTAAGGCGCCGAGACTCTCGGGCTCGTCGGTCTCACCGTCTCCGAGGAAGGCCCAAATCTTGGGTTCGTCTCCATTCATGAAGCCGCGAGCCCGGAGATAACGGGTGAACCGAGCCTGGTAGATGGAGCAGAGAGGACCCAACCCCATGGAAACGGTGGGGAACTGCCAGAAATCCGGCATCAGATAGGGATGCGGATAGGAGGAAAGTCCGCCGCCTTCGGCCAATTCCTGGCGGAAGTGCTGTAACTGGCGGTCATCAAGGCGTCCCTCGAGGTAGGCGCGGGCGTAAATACCCGGAGTGGCATGCCCTTGAAAATACACCATGTCGCCAGTGAAATCCTTCGTGCGGCCACGCAGGAAATGATTGAAAGCGACCTCGTAGAGGGTGGCGGCAGAGGCGTAGGTGGATATGTGGCCGCCAAGACCGTTATGCTTGCGGTTAGCGTTTACCACCATTGCCATGGCATTCCAGCGCACCAGGCTTTTTATTCGCCGCTCCATTTCCCAATCACCGGGAAATGGGGCCTGCTTTTCGACAGGAATGGTATTCAGGTAGGGTGTGCTGACTATCCGAGGGGGCTCGATCCCGCTGGCTTTAAGACGGTTAGTCAGGATCTCGAGAAACTTGCTGGGCGCGCCGGTGGATTGGCTGCGCAATGCGTGTTCAACAACCATTCCGAGCGAAGCGAGGAGTGTCTCGTCGCGGTTGCTGTTTGTAGATTCGGCCGCTGATTCTGGCGGCAGACTGTTTGGTTCCTGCTTAGCTACTTTCACAGTGTCAAAAGCTTGCGGTTGATCATAATTGGCCCGCGCCAACAAAAGAGGTCCATCGCAGCACAGCCTATTAAACTCAAAAACAGGCTATTTGCCAATGCAATAATAAACACCAATCTCGTTCAAATCCCGCATTACGCAACTGGCAAAGTCATCGCATCACGCACGGATTTGATTACTGTCGAACAGATTCTGCGAAAACCGGATGGCATCGAGCCTGGATACCCCTTTTTGTGATCAGCACGTTCAAGAGTTGCCGCAGGACAGAGGAACTGTTCATGAAAGCGCTTTACCCAGGCACCGCGGCCAGCTTGCCTCCGCGCCGTGCTTGAGGTCTAATCTCTGGAAATGCCGGTTCCTTTCATTTTCATGCAACCGTGGATGACTGGTGTGAATGCCAAGTTAGCCGATGAACTACTGTGACGTGACGATGGCCACACCAGCCCAAAACCTGGCGTGTGACGAAGTGTTGCTCGACCTCGCAGAGGCGGGCTTGGGCGGCCCGCTGCTCAGGTTCTGGGAGCCGAGGCAGCACTTTGTTGTGCTCGGTTACTCAAACCATGCGGCCCGGGAGGTCAACCTCGATTTTTGCCGCCAGGAGGGTATTCCTGTGTTCAGACGTTGCTCCGGGGGCGGTACGGTATTGCAGGGACCAGGGTGCCTGAATTATTCCCTGATTCTGCGCATCGAAATGCCCGGCCCCCTCGCCGGAATTCATTCTGCGAATCAATTCATCATGGATCGGCAGGCGCATGCGCTCAGCAGCGCGCTGGGCCGCAAGGTGGAGCAACAAGGTGACACGGACCTGGCTGTAGGCAGACTGAAGATTGCCGGCAATGCTCAACGACGCCGTCGGAGCTTTCTAGTTTTTCACGGGTGCTTCCTGCTCAACCTCGATTTTGACCTGCTCGACAAGGCGCTCCCCATGCCTTCAAAGCAGCCCGATTATCGCCAAAACCGGTCACACGGGGACTTCCTGCTGAATCTTCAAATCCCGGCAGAGGTTTTAAAGTCTTCCTTGTGCGCAGCATGGGAGGCACAGGAACCGGCCGCCCCCCCACCCTTTCAGGCGATTGAAAAACTAGCGAGAGAGAAATACCTATCGGACGAGTGGAATTTTAAATTCTAATTCAAGGTTTATTACTCGCCCAAGTTGCGGCGAAGCAAGTCACGGAGGGCGCTTGGGTCAAGCACCTGCAGCATCTTGCCCTTCACTTTTACCAGGTTCTGGGCCCGAAATTTCGCCAACGTACGAGAGAGGGTTTCGCTGACCGTGCCCAATTCGGCCGCAAGAACGCGCTTGGTAGTCTTGAGTTCTATGGCAACCGACTGGTGCGAGCACGAATCGGGACACCGCTTAAGGAGCCAGTTGGCCAGCCGGGTTTCCACATCCTTGAGTGTAAGATCCTCAAGTTGTCCAACCAGAGTGCGCAGATGGAGACTCATTCCTGCCAACATCCGCAAAGCCAGATCGGGTTGACGGCGAAGCAGACCAAGAAAGCCGGGTTTCTGAACGAGCAAAACCTGGGACGACTCTACCGCCCGCGCGTCGGCTGGATACCCAGCCTCGGTGGCTAGGGTAACCTCGGCAAAGGACTCTCCAGCGCGGAAGATCCGGATCACCTGTTCCTTTCCCATCGGGTTGACGCGGTGAACGTTGACGGCACCTTTTTGGACCACGTAGAACCCGTGAGCCGGATCACCTTCCCGGAAGAGGTAATCGTCCTTTTCGAGGGGCTTAAGCAGGGTGATTTCAGCGATTAAACTCAGATCAGCGGTGGGAAGGCCGACAAAAAGATGGCAGCCCCGCAACGCATTCATGATCGCAGCTTGCTTGAGTTCCGGTTTGTGCAGCATATCGCGGTTTGCTTGGTTACGTATAATGCACCTTGGCCAGGAATGAAATGAAATAACCGGATACGCAAAGGGGTTGCTTTTTCCCTCCCCTTATCCCTTTCTCGAAAGAGAGCCTTTCTGCACGCAACGGAAGAAGGAGGCTTGAAATGACACTTTCCCCAATCCAAAGAAACCCGAGCGGTAGCCAAAATATGTGCACTTTTTGACAAGGGCAGTGTAGTCCGGCGCGCATCGCAGAATTACCGTAAGTTAACGATTTGTGGAAGAAGCCGTTGATAAATCTGTTCTATTGATCAAGCAGCCAGACCGGAGGAAAAAGAGCTCGGTTAGGGCAAGCGGCCCCCATGAAACCGCGTTTGGAGCCCCGCGTGACTTCTTAAATAATCGCTATGTATACGTGGTTGTTTCACCACGCGCACGGGGTTTGTCGGTGGGTATCAACATGAACCCTGACAAGAACTGCAACTTTAGGTGCGGTTATTGCGAGGTACATCGAAACGGAGAGACGCGCCAGGAATTGGACATCGACATCATGGCCGCGGAGCTCAGGCAGACGCTAGCCTTTGTTCGAGCAGGACGGCTGAGGGAACGGCCCTGGTATCGCGTTCTGCCTGACGAATTGCTGCAATTGAGGCACGTGTCACTCAGCGGAGACGGTGAGCCTACGCTTTCCCCCAAATTCCCCCAGGCCTTGGAAGCCGTTGTCCATGTCCGTGCCTTGTGCGGCTTTCCGTTCTTCAAATTGGTGTTAATCACCAATGCCACAGGATTGGATTTGCCTCACGTTCAGCAGGGGCTGGAGTACTTTACCCTAAGCGATGAGATTTGGGCCAAGCTCGATGCGGGCACGCAGGCGCATTTCAACAAGGTAAACCGCTCGGAAGTGCCGCTGGAGAAGATCCTGGCGAATATCCTGGCGATCGGACGCCAGCGACCCGTGGTGATTCAGAGCCTGTTCCCGGCCATCAAGGATGAAGCGCCACCGCTGCAGGAGGTCGAGGCATACGCCCAGCGCCTTTTGGAGTTAAAAAATGCCGGGGCCCAGATTTCACTGGTTCAGGTTTATTCAGCGACCCGCCCTACCATGAATTCGGAGTTTGGCCATCTGCCGTTAAAAGTGTTGTCGAACATCGTGCATGTGGTGCGCCAGACCACGGGATTGCGGGCCGAAGTGTTTTAACCAGCAAAGGTTTCCGCCTGCCGGGAATCTGCTGTCGCTATTTGCCCAACAGGCGGACCGGTTTTCCGGTCCGCCTGTTCGTTACAAGGGTCTCCCCCGTTCCGGGGCTAAGAGATTGTTTTGATTAGACGGGAGGCTGCTGCTCCGCTCCGCGATCTCCAGGGTTCTGGTCTTCCCGCTGGCCGGACTCCGGGCGATCCGTACGAGGTGAACGGTCGCCACCTTCGGGACGATCTGAGCGAGGCGGCCCACCACGGTCAGGCCTGCGGTCGCCCCGGTCCCCGCGACCTCCACGCCCCCCACGATCTCCCCGGGGCCCACGATCGGGCCTGCGGTCGCCTCGGTCCCCTCGATCACTGCGGCCACCGCGGTCCTGAGGTTGCTCGGCCTGTTCGCGATTCTGACCCTCAGCGGCGGAAGCATCGGTTCCCCCAATCTGACCCGACAGTTCCTGATCACGCTCTGCCATAGCGGCCTTCCTGGAAAGACGCACGCGCCCCTTTTCATCGACGCCCAAGCATTTCACCCAGATCTCGTCGCCCATTTTGACAATGTCTTCGGTCTGCTTGACGCGGAAGTTAGCCAACTCACTGATGTGAACCAGACCGTCGCGGCCAGGCAGGAACTCAACGAACGCTCCAAACTCTTTAATCGTGACGACCTTGCCCCGGTAGATCTTGCCGATTTCAGCCTCGGCAGTCATGCCAACAATGGCGTCGCGGGCGATCTTCATGCCCTCTTCGCTGACGGAGTAGATATTCACCGTTCCGTCGTCCTCGATGTTGATTTCGCAACCCGATTCCTCGACGAGTTTCTTGATGTTCTTGCCGCCAGGGCCGATCAACGCACCGATTTTCTCAGGATTGATTTTAACCGTTTCGATGCGTGGCGCGTATTTGCTCAACTCTTTGCGCGGTTCGGCAAGGGTCTTGGCCATTTCGGCCAGAATATGAAGCCTGGCCACCCGCGCCTTTTCGATCGCCTCGGCCATCAACTTCAAGGGAATGCCCGGGAGCTTGAGATCCAGTTGAAACCCGGTAATGCCCTTTTCAGTGCCGGCGATCTTGCAATCCATGTCGCAGAAGGCATCTTCCCAACCGAGGATGTCTGTCAACAAGTTATAGCGGGCGATCTTGCCGCTGGCATCGGATTCGGTACAAAGACCGATGCTGATGCCGCCGACAGGCCGCGTAATCGGCACTCCGGCGTCCATGAGGGCAAGACAGCCACCGCAGACGGTCGCCATAGAGGTGGATCCGTTAGATTCCATGATCTCGCTGGTGATCCGGATGGAGTAAGGATAGTTAACTGTCGGGACCATCGGCTCAAGCGAGCGCTCGGCCAAGGCTCCATGCCCGATTTCACGGCGGCCCGGCCCGCTGATGCGTCCGGTTTCTCCGACCGAGAAATTGGGGAAATTGTAATGCAGGATGAATTTCTTCTCGCTCGCGCCTCCGGTGTAGGAGTCGAACTCTTGCGCGTCCTCGCCAGTGCCGAGAGTGCACAGCGTCATGGCCTGAGTCTCACCGCGTTGGAAGAGCGCAGAGCCATGGGCGCGAGGGAGCAACCCGACTTCACCGTAAATGGGCCGAACGGTTTCAAAATCACGTCCATCCAAACGCTTGGACTGGTTCATGATCAAGCCGCGCACGGATTCCTTCTGGATGTAATAGAAGGCGTCCTTCAGGACGAATTCCGTGACCTTTTCGGCCCCGAATTTCTCCACCAACTTTGCGCCCACCTCAGTCGTAATCTCAGACACAGCCGCCTCTCGCGCGAGTTTGCCGGGAATCAACAGGGCCGCAACGATACGTTCGCCGGCCAGGGCCTTGGCTTCCTTGAGGATCTCTTCGGGAACAATGTTCAGTTGGATCTGGCGTTTGGCTTTGTCAGCCTGCTGTGCGAGGTCGCGTTGCGCAGCGATGATCGGTTGGATCGCGGTCTGAGCAAATTCCAATGCGCTGTTGAAGTCGGCCTCGGAAATCTCCTTGGCAGACCCTTCATACATGACCAGGTCCTCAGCATTGCCCACATAAACCAGGTCGAGGTCGCTCTCAAGCATCTGGGTGTGCGTGGGGTTGGCAACGAACTGACCATTGACGCGGCCAACGCGCACAGCCCCAAGCGGTCCAGCCCAGGGAATATCGCTTACCATGAGGGCTGCGGAAGCGCCCACCAGGGCTAGCATGTCCGGGTCATTTTCTCCGTCGGCGCTCAGCACAATGCTCTGCACCTGAACCTCGTTATACCAACCTTTTGGGAATAACGGGCGAATCGGGCGATCGATCAGGCGCGACGTGAGAATCTCTTTCTCGGTCGGACGCCCTTCCCGCTTGAAGTACCCGCCGGGGAACTTCCCCGCAGCGGCAGCTTTTTCACGGTAGTCGACGGTCAGAGGAAAGAAATCCTGGCCTGCTTTGGCTTTGGAGGCGGCAACGGCGGCAACCATGACGATGGTCTCACCTAGTTGCACGGATACGGCGCCATCGGCCTGCTTGGCAATCTTGCCGGTTTCAATGATGATTTGTTTGTCCCCGAGGGGGGCGGTTATTTTATGTGACATATAATTTTGCCCTTCCGCCGAGGAACTTCAGTGAATCCCGAGTAGGATCGGGACTAAGTGAAATTTCCCGGTTGAATGGCTGGTTTTTGTTAGTGCGAACGTTAACGCCTCAGTCGGGCAGGGTCGCGAACCTGCTCGACATGTCCGAAAACTGCTAAAGTCTTCAAAAAAAGAAGGAAATGATCACCGGGCATGAAAGAAGTCCCGGTGATCTTAAAGGAGCACCGCGAGCTATCTACGAAGCTTCAGTTTCTTGGTAACTGCTTGATAGCGACTAACATCTGTGCTCGCAAGGTAATCGAGAAGCCGACGGCGTTGCCCGACCATCATCAACAATCCGCGACGGGAGCTGTGATCTTTCTTGTTGGTCTGCAGGTGCTCGTTTAAGTGATTAATCCGCTGCGTCAACAGGGCAATTTGCACGTCAGCCGACCCTGTGTCGCTCTCGTGCAGTTTGAAATCCGTGATCGTCTTCGCTTTCGCTTGCATGTCTTGTGTCAATCCAACCTGTAGTTCTCTGACTAATTAAAGTTTATCGGCATACTTTACGGTTCGCATGCGACGCTGTAAAGCACTTTCCTGGGTCCGTTTCGCGGCGGCCAGCTCCTCCGTAGGGTACTAGACCTCAACAAATTCAAGTTCTTGCCGGTGGGGAATGATCCCAGCCTCGAAGGCCCTTCCGAGGAAGCGTCGGATGGATTCCCTGCCCTTTTCGCCGTAATCGACCGTCCAATGGTTCACGTACATTCCCACGAAACGGTCGGCCAGGTCGACCCCCATGTCACGGGCATACCGAAGCGCGTGCGCCACGGCCTCCGGCCGGTGGCTGAGGCTGTAATCGATGCTGCGGGCGAGAATGCGGGCAATGGTCTGGCGAGTCGCTGGATCGAACCGTTTGTGGATCACATTTCCTCCCAACGGCAGGGGCAACCCCTCATTCTGGCTTCCCCACCAAATCCCCAGGTCTTCGCAGACCTCCAAGCCTTCGTTTTGGTAAGTCAACTGGCCTTCGTGAATCAAAAGACCGACGTCAGCCTGCCCCTCGTGGACCGCCTTGAAGATCTGGTCGAACGGAACGACCACAAAGGTGAAATCCTTGGCGGGCCGCTCCAGCCATAGTTGGAGGGCGAGAAACGCACTGGTCATCGTACCGGGAACCGCAATGCGGCTGCGCGCGACTTCTTCGCGAGTGAGCTTCTTTCTTGCCACCAGCATTGGACCGTAACCGTCGCCCATGCTGGCCCCGCTCGGCAGCAAAGCATATTGTCCGCTCACGAAGGCATAGGCATGGATACTGATGGCCGAAATATCCAATTCCCCCCGTGTAGCCCGCTCGTTGAGGGTCTGAATATCCTGCAACACGTGCTCGAACCGGAAACCCTCAGTCGGGATCAAGTCCTTCGCCAGCGCATAAAACATGAAGGCATCGTCCGGGTCTGGGGAATGGCCAAGGGTCAGCGTACGTTGTGACATGACCCTAAACTAAGTGGCTGCTGCTGAAGTGTCACGGGCAATCATAAGAGCGGGAATCCGTCGCTACGGACTCCCGCCCACCAATCCCCACAAAAACAGTGCCTCTGCGGCACACTAACCGTGCTCCGGCTGCGCGGGGCTCAGGAAACTACGGTCAATACCGAGTTCTTACCGCCGAACGGGTTACCCACGGTTTCCCGGGCATTGGGATCGGTCACCCATTGGCCGTCCACGACAAACAGGTATTCATGACGACCCGGAGCAACCTGGAGACCAGTCACCCAACGGCCATTGCCGGCAGGCGCAAGCGGCGTGGTTTCCGGTTTCCAGTTGTTGAATGAACCCGCCACGGCTACTGACTTGGCATCCGGCTTAACCAATTCGAGAGAAATCTGGCCGACACGCGGGGTGGGTTCCGGTGTCACGTTCGTCACTCCCACCGGAACAGTTTGTGCCGGCGTTTTCGCTTTCCGAGTCGAAGTTGTTTTCGTTTTCTTAATCATCTTCATGTTCCAACCTGTTCTATCTTTAAATAATCCCTTTATTTTTCACGCGACTCAGAAGGCCTAGCAAAGGCCATGCCCAGTAGCGCGAGCGAAGTAAAATGGGCCTTTTCCTCGATTTGTCCAGGGGTCTTTTGCAACAAACAGGTGACAACCCAATGTTGGACCTGCGTGTTTTTGCCCACGGTGGTCACAATGAGAATTCTGATTGTCATTTTGCCGGTTTTCAAAAATGCTCCCTTTATGACCTGCCCGCCTCATAAGCCGAACCCTTCGTCCCAGCCCCGCCTTTTGTCCAACACATTGAGCCGACGCCGCTTCCTGGTGCGGTCCGCCTGCGCCGCATTCATGCCCCTGGTCGTGCCGGGTTCGGTTCTCGGTCTCAACGGGATGACCTCCCCGTCCAACCGGTTTCGGTTTGGCGCTATCGGTGTGGGAAACCGCGCCCGGGCAATCCTGCCCAATTTCCTTTCCTTTGGAGAACTGAAGTTTGTGGCGGTGAGCGACTCCCGAGCCGACCGGTTGAAATCGGCGAAGGAACTCATTGATCGCCATTATGGAGACGAAGGGTGCCGCGCTCACTCGGACTTTCGGGAACTGCTGGAACGGCGCGACATTGATGGCGTGTTGATTGCCACCGGCAACCGGTGGCACGGGTTGGCGTCAATCTATGCGGCCCGGAGCGGAAAAGACATTTATTGCGAGAAACCGGTGACCCTGACTATCGGGGAGGGACGAGCCCTGGTCGACACCTGCCGGCAATTCGGCACGATCTACCAAGCGGGCACGCAACGCCGCTCCACTGCTTCTTACCGTTTCGCGCGGGATATGGTGCGGCAGGGAAAAATCGGGCGGCTGCACACCGTGGAAATGCAGGTATGGAAAGGGCCAGCCGTAAAACACCAGGAAACGAAGCCGGTGCCGGAAGGGTGGAATTACGACCTGTGGCTGGGGCAATCCCCATGGCATCCGTTCGTGCCGGCACGCGTGAATAGCTGGCAATATTTCTGGGACACCGCAGAGGGCGTATTGACCGACATGGGCTGCCACTACACCGACCTGATGCAGTGGACGCTGGGCACGGATCACACCGGTCCCGTAGACTTCGAGGGCGAGGCGGAGTGGCCGGACCCAAAAGAGTTTTTCAGCGATACGCCGCTGACTGCCACGTGCCGTTGCCGCTATGCCAACGGCGTCCAGGGGGTAATGTACCAGCGAGGGGAATTCAAGGAACGCTACCTACGCTATGTCGGAGACGAAGGCTGGATCCAGGTCGACGACGAAACGGATGTCGTCACAGCGCACCCGACCTCCATTCTCTCGCTCAAGGAAAGCGGAGTGGTGGGATGGGGTGACGCCTCCGACCACGTACGCAATCTCCTGGAGTGCATGCGCAGTCGCAGCCGCACGCTGTGTCCGCCTGAGACCGCGCATCGCTCCATCACGATTTGCCAGGCGTGGAACATCGGGCTAAGGCTGGGAAAGAAACTTCAATGGGACCCGGTGAAGGAAACCTTCGACGTTGCGGAAGCCAACCGGATGCGCTACCGGCAGCCGCGTGCCCCCTGGCGAATTTGAACCCACGCACTCCAATCCTTCAACTATTGCGTTATGCGTTTCTTTATTATTTTATCCCTCGCGCTGAGTTGCGCCACCGTTCGCCTCCCGGCAAATCCGACCCTCCCTGCGGAGGAACTAGAGGGTGCCGTCAAAGCCACTGCTGCCTACCAAGCGGGCCAGTCCACGGAACCCTTGAGAAGGCTCGAGGAGTATTCGCGCCAGGCAGTGTCACACCCTGAGTTGCGCGCACCGCTCGAGGATTCCTTAATTCGACTGCTTCAACCCGGAACCACCTGGGAGGCGAAACTGTTTGCCTGCCGTCAGCTCGGCTTTTGGGGCAGCGAGAAAGCTCTGCCCGAGCTCACGGCGTTGCTCGTGGATCCGTCCACGACCAGCCTGGCGTGCTTCGCGTTGAGCACTTATCCAGTCGGAAAGGCCGACACGATTCTGCGCAACTCACTAGTGCTGGCAGCACCCCCGGCGGCCATTCAGATCCTTAATACCATGGGCGATCGGCGCAGCCCGAAGTCGATTCCGCTGCTGGCGCAATTCTCCAGTCATCCGGATCCGAAAGTGGCGGAGGCCGCCATTGCCGCGTTGAGCAAGCAAGGAACGACCACCGTCTGGCGCCACATCGAGCGTCTGGCAGACCACACCGAACCGCATCTGCAGCCGGCGCTGCGAGAGGCCAAGCTGCGGTGCGCAGGAGAACTGGCCGACAATGGCCACTATCGAACGGCCAGGAGGGTCTACGAACCGATGCTCGTGTCCGCTGAACTTTATAGCCGTCGCGCGGCATTGGAAGGCCTCCTGCGGTTGGATCGGGATGGGGGAGAAAAGCGAATCCTGAACGTCCTGAACGGTCTGGATGAAGATCTGAAGCCGGTGGCCCTGGCGCGCGTTCGCTCGCTTGAGTCACGCAAGGCTTCCGAACGTTTTGGCGCCTTGCTACCCAACCTCCCGCCCCGGCAACAGGTCTGGCTGATTGAGAGCCTGACCGAAAGGGGGGATGCGGCCGCCTATGCAGCCCTCGCGGGACAGTTGGATTCGCCGAACGAGGTAACTCGGGTGTCGGCGGTTGCAGGGCTGAGCCGCATGGGAGGGCCGGCAACGGTTCCCTTGCTTGCTGCTCGGTTTGAACAGGTTTCTGATCCACAGGAACGACGCGCGCTTCAGACGGCACTCGTTTCGCTGCCAGGAGGGAGCGAGACCGATCGCAGTCTGATTCAGACGATGCAGTCGGCAACTGGTGCAACTCGGGCGGAACTGGTTGACCTGGTAGCACGTCGCCAGGGCCAGGAGGCCAATGCCCTCCTGCTGTCGGAGTTGAACGATAGGGATGCACGTGTTGTTAAGGCAGCGCTGAAGGCATTGGCTCGGACGGGAGCGGAAACGGAGGTGGCACCTGTGTTGCATTGGTTCAGCGAGATTCCAGAGGCGACCCTGATTCCGGAGGCCGAGCACGCTTCCGCACGGATGCTGGTCCGAATCAGTGATCCGGAAAAGCGGCTGGAGCCCGTGCGCGGCGCGTTAGGCGCTGCGAAAACAACGGAGGTTCGCGCCTCGATGGTGGCGTTGCTGCCGGAATCCGGCACCACGCCAGCTCTGGCCCTGCTTGAATCTTTCCTGGAGGACCCGAACGCGGAGATTCGGGAGGCGGCGGTGCGGACTATGGCCGATTGGCCGAGTCCGGCGGCGTGGGGGGCGTTATTGGTGCAGTTCGACACGCTGGCGGACCGCGCCTTGCAAACAACGGTGCTTCAGGGCCTGCTTCGCTTGGCCTCGGAAGACCACGCGAATCCAGCCACCGTGGCTCGATTTCGCCAATTGACAGCCCGCTCTCGAGGGGAAGCGGATCTGAAAATGATCCTGGGAGCGATGGGAGGAGCCGCCTCTCCGGAAACGCTGGAGATGGCTCTGTCTTATCTGTCGCAACCGAGTGTCCACACCGAGGCCAAGGCGACCGTGAAGCGCATTGCCGAGGCGATTAAAGAGAAGCATCCGGAGCTGACGAAAAGTGCCTTGGACAGGATTAAGTGAATCGCCCTCGGAAAGAATTCAGGCTCTTCCCTGCCAGCGCATGGTATCAACCTTTGGGGTGGAGTGGTCTCATCGGAAAACGTTGAGCCTGCCCGGATGATCTGCAAACACCTCAGCGCTGAGCCGTACTTCCGCAGATTCTGCGTAGGAAGTGGACTGTGAATTGTTGGGCCTTCTCTCCCGCTCCAGGTGCCTCGGACGGGGTTCTGTTCGGCGGCCCTGCGAACCTTCAGTTTGGTTTAGGACCGGCCTCGGGCCGGGCACCGTTGAGATTCGATTGGCAGTTCACTGGGTGGTGCGTGTGGACTTTAAACAACTGTTTAGTGCGCCCTGTGGGTGCACACGCGAAAAGCCCAGCCCCGTGAGATAACCGGGGCTGGGCATTGACTAAGTTTAGGTTTTCTTGCGATCTCTGGTTGATTACGGGGCTACGTAATCCGCCGGCAATATATGAGTATTCGGAGCTTCGTATGCACCACCGATCTGACATACCGGCTTCTCCTGCACGGTATTCAGCGTGTAACTGGTAGCGAAGGTCGCACCGACTCCGCCGGCTGGGCAGGTAACGCTGTTCTTCAGGTATGGAAGCACATCCCCTTCAACAGGTTGAGCGTCCGTGGCTTGTTTCGTCTCAAGTGCCCATTGCTGAACGGCGCCATCGATTTGACGCAGGTTATTGATGCAGGCATTGGTCTGCGAGGTCTGACGGGCGCGCACGAAGTTGGGAATCGCGATTGCCGCCAACAGGCCGATGATGGCCACGACGATCATGATTTCCACCAGGGTGAAGCCCGACTTGCGCGAGGTGTTGGTTTTCATACTAGTATTTATTTTGCTCTGTCGCGGCGTGAACTCAGCACCAGGCGGGTTATATATGATTACGTTTTTGTTCACTGATTGCCTGATGCAACCGCACTTGCGACAATAGCAAGGGCTATGCCAGCGGCATCACTCCCCCTCCCCGTACAGAATGCAAGCCCGGGAAACAGATTCCCGGGCTCGTGGAGAACTGACTCTTGAACTACTCCGTCGTGTCGTCGGGCAGAGTATGCGTTGCCGGGAACTTGCGGCAGCGGGGCTTGTCCGCCACCGTGCCGAGTTCGTAGCTATCGGCAAAGGTCTTGCCACCCGCCGGACAGACCACCGCGTTCTTGAGGTAACCGCGGATATCCGAGAATTGTGGTGTGGCCGTTTCGCCCTGTTTGGTCTCAAGCGCCCAGGTCTGAATCGCGCCGTCAATTTGACGTAAGTTGCTGATACAAGCGTTCATCTGGGCCGTGGTGCGGGCTTTGACGAAGTTGGGAATGGCGATGGTGGCCAGCAACCCGATGATAGCGACCACGATCATGATTTCGACCAAGGTGAAGGCCGACGTGCTGGTTGTTTTAATCTTCATAGTTTGTGCTTTCCTGACCTTGCGGAGCGTGAACGCAACAGCCGGCGGTTTATCATTTCAATTGCGATTATTGTTCACGCTATTGCCTGCTGTTCCCCGCATAGTCATCTAAACCCTAATATACACCGGAATCAACCCGGAAGTTTCCCGAGACCTATCCGTATTTGACCCGACAGACGGTTCTGCGTGTGCAGATTGGACAGAGGCATGTCCAGCAACGAGACAGTAACAGAAGACCAAGATCATCCCACAGAATCGGGCAACCCATTGTCGGTCCGAAAAACAGTCCCGGAGGGACGGCTGAGTCCTCTCCATTCTAAAATGGCCCACACCGGGTGCATCGGCCAATCACGGATTGCGTTATTAACCAAAAGACGGCTGAATATACCGATGTCGCACATAAGCAGCTATTTCCACTGCGTATTCAGCACCAAAGATCGTCGTCCGTTCATCAAACCTCAATTGCATGAAAGACTCTGGCCTTACCTGGGCGGTATTGCCCGGAAAAACAACTTCAAGGCGCTCGAAATTCGCGGTGTAGAAGACCACGTACACCTGCTGCTATCTCTGCCCGCAGACACGCCAATCGCCAAGGCGCTGCAACTTATCAAGGGCGGCTCATCAAAATGGGTGCATGATAACTTCCCCGAGCACCTGCTTTTCAATTGGCAGGAGGAATATGGCGCGTTTAGCGTGAGCTTCTCGCAGCTCAATTCTGTAATCCATTACATCCAAGATCAGGAAAAGCATCATCGCCGGCTGACGTTTCAAGAGGAGTTTCTGGCTTTGCTTAAAAAGCACCAAATTGCCTTTTACCCAAAGTTTTTGTGGGATTGATTCAGCCGTCCCTCCGGGACTCATGGGTGATCTTGACGGGGGGACCCGGCGTTAAAACGCCGGGCTATTGTCAACGGTCCCTCCGGGACCGGCTCGGCCAAGGCGATTCGATTGCTATTCCAAAGCCCGATGACCTCCCGAATCTGCGTCGGCCCCGAGGAACCTTGGGCTATTCCCGGTCGCCCCTCCAGGGCTGACACACCCTTCGGCAGGACCTTGACATTGATCTTTATAACGGTATTCAGTGCTCGCGTGAAAATCGCGATCGTTGGTTGCGGGGCTGTGGGAAGTTATTACGGGGCAAAGTTGGCTCAATCCGGACAGGAAGTTCATTTTCTGCTGCGCTCGGATTACGAAACCGTCCGTCGCCAGGGGGTGATGGTCCACAGCCCGCTGGGCGACTTTCGGGTCCATCCCAAGTCTGCCCGAGTTCCTCAGGAAATTGGTCCCTGCGACCTGGTGGTCATTGCGCTTAAAACAACTGCCAATTCCGCCTTTCCCACCTTGCTGCCGCCGTTGGTAAGTTCCGCCACGATTGTGCTGACGCTCCAAAACGGCTTGGGAAATGAGGAGCAATTAGCTCACCTGTTTCCCTCCAGGCAGATCCTGGGAGGACTCTGCTTTGTTTGCCTGAACCGGATTGCTCCGGGTGAAGTATTGCATTTGGATCACGGGCAAATCGTCATCGGGGACTTTGAAGGACCGGCGCAGCCCAGAACCCATGATCTCGCGGCCATGTTCAAAGCAGCCGGAATCCCCTGCCTCGTTAGTGAAAACCTGGCGCGGGTTCATTGGGAGAAACTGGTCTGGAACATTCCGTTTAACGGGTTGGGGGTGGCCAGTGCAGCCGGCTACGAAGCGGTGGCGGCCGGGCAGGTGCCACAATTAACCGCGCCCGAGCCCTGCCTGACCACCGATCGGCTGTTGGCAGATCCAAAATGGCTTGATCTAGTGCGTGAACTGATGCGGGAAGTCGTTGTGGCCGGTCGAGCCCTGGGGCACGACATCGATCCCGCCCTGGTGGAGAAACAGATCCACCGCACCAAGTCCATGGGCCCTTACAAAGCCTCAACGCTTCTGGATTTTGAACGTGGCCATTCCCTGGAGCTTGCCAGCCTTTTCCTGGAACCCCTCCGACTGGCGCAAGCAGCAGGCGTGGCTGTCCCCACCATGGAAAAACTTTGCCGGGTCTTGCGCGCGCTGGATCCCGGAGGTGGCTAAACCTGAAGGGCGCGAACCCAAGTCTTTAGGAGACTGCATCACTCGGCCCGTCGGCACTGCTGCATTCTTATAGCGGACCTTCACTCGGCGTCGGAACGCCGACTATTCTCAGGCGTCCCTCCGGGATCAAATCCAAGGCTCTACTCCTCTCAAAAAGCACGGACTGCAAACTCAAATCAAACCGGTGGCGCCGCTCGCTCCACCATGCCCCTTCCGACGGCGTACCGCGTGAGGCTGGCCACGTCATGAATATTGAGCTTGTTCATGACCTGCTGCCGATGTTTTTCAACGGTTTTAATGCTGATGGCCAGCTCTGCGGCGATCTGTTTGTTTGAGAAACCTTCGGCAATCAGTTGCAGGACCTCAGCTTCCCGCGAGGTCAGATCGAGAGGTTTACGAAGCGCTTGCGAGCCGGGTAGACTCTGGCGAAATTGATCCTTAATGCGCTTGGCAATCGAAGGGCTAAAGTAGGAATTTCCCCGATGGACCTCCCGAATGGCTTTCAGTAGATCGTTTGCCGCCATCTGCTTAATTAGGTAACCCGCAGCACCAGCCTGAACCAGTTGTTGTACATATTCGTCGTCGCCATAAGACGTAAGCACCAGGACCCGTGTCTCAGGCAGTAGCTTCAGGATCTGCCGGGTAGCCTCGAGGCCATTGAGGATCGGCATGGCCACATCCATCAGCACCACGTTGGGTCGCAGCTTGGTCGTGAGAGTCACAGCCTGCCGACCGTTTTCGGCCTCGCCAACCACCTCAATGTCTTCTTCCACCGCAAGGAGTGCGCGCAAGCCCTGGCGCACCACTGTGTGGTCATCCACCAATAAAACCGCTATTCTATTCATAGGCTTCCTTCACACCTGAGCACCCATCTTCGAAGCAGGAAATCAGCCTTAGCATAATATAGGAGCGACCTCAGAGCAAACTGCAGATGATCGTTTGCAAGTGAACGTTTGGAGAACTACATGCGAGAACACGAAGGAAGGGAGAAGTGGACTGGGGTCATCATAAAAAGGCATTCCAGGACACGGTCAGCGTATACTTGACCGAGGGATTCACCTTTGCATTAGCGAGCTCGCCTTGCTAGTAGCCAGACTCGACAAGGAACACGAAAACTCCCCGACACGACAACGCCCAGCTAATCGCCGGAGGTCCTGATCACATTCTGCTTTTCCTGCCCTTTCCCCGGCGAGACGTTACTCGGAAGTCCTTCCCCCGTCGGAGTCGGTAAGGCTGGCTCCTGAGAATAACGGCGCAGGGCCGGTGTTGCCCAGGTCCTCAACCGGTTCAACCTCCAATAGAGCAGACCGAAGAAAATGGCGCCGCAGACGTTGACGCCGACGGTGTAACCCAGTTTGTAGGGAATGCCGGTGTTTTCCGCTGCGTAGATCGTGACATCCCGGCCGAAAAGCAGACTTGGCAGAGCCATGGGCATGAGGGCGCCCTGAATCATGCCACGGGTGAATCCAGCGGGGCGTGAGTCGACTTTGACGGTGGCGGCAAGATGGTTGAGCACAACCGCCACCAGAAACGCGATTGCCAGAAAAGTGGCCCCCCGAACGAAGATGCGACGCAGGAGGTTTCCCCTTGCGAGGGGAACCGTGGCCCCCGAACGGGGTTCGAAGTCTTTGGATGCAGGCATAGGGTTACCGGGATGTATCACTCGGCGCGGCTCCTGGCCTGCCGGGTGCGACGATACCAGCGGAACCACCGGAGTGTGTCGAGCGCCGGGCTGATTTTGCTCCTTTCATCCCGATAGATGACCTGGATAGGAACAAAACGGATGCAAAGTCCCGCCGCCGCAAACGCCAGCAACATCTCCGATTCAATTTCATAGTGGCCGGCCTGGAGCGAACGCTGGGGCCAGCAGGCGAGGTTCATCAGGCGGAAGCCGCACTGGGTATCGGCCAACCGTTGACCCGCAGCCTGGGAGAGCTTGCGGCTCATCCAGCGGTTCACGACGCGCCGCAGCCAGGGCATCTCTCGAGGGTTGTCCATTCGGTTGCCCACCACCAAATCGGCGTGCTCCCGCTCGGCGCAGGCCAAAAAAGCGGGAATATCCTCCGCAGCATGCTGTCCGTCGCCATCGAGTGTGATAGCCCATCGAAACCCGTTTTCCCGAGCCCACCCCCAACCGGTTTGAAGGGCGGCACCCTTACCGGAGCGGTTGGGATGACTAACTACCAGTGCGCCTGCGATTTTCGCCTGTTGCGCGGTGGCATCGATAGAGGCATCGTCCACAACAAGAACCGTGTTGAGGTGACGCTTGACCGATTTCACGACTGCAGCGACGGCCCTTCCCTCATTATAGCAGGGTATTACAGCCAGGCACTCGCGACGCCAATCCATGGGCATACATTAATAAAAATGGGGCGGGAGCCAAGCGCCAAGCGTGGGCCAGCACGAGTATGGCGCCGGGGGAATTCCCGTGCGTTTGACTTGAGCTTTGGAATTCTTAAACTTGCACCTGAGAATCTTGAATCCGCGAAGCATTATTATCACGGGAGCCAACGGGGGCTTGGGTCAGGCTATCGCCAGAGCTTTCCTGGACGAATCGGAAAGCAATCTGCTTTGGCTTGGGATCCATCGGAAACGTGACCGAGCGGAGCGGTTGGTTGAACAATACCCGGATCGCTGCTGCTGCCTTGATTTGGATGTAACCCAGGCTCGTTCCTGGCGCGAGGCAGTTTCGGCAGTCATGCAGAACGGGGGACGGATTGATGTGCTGATTCACGCCGCGGGAAAGCACCAGGACGCATTGCTTGCCACGATGCCTCTGGAAGCGTGGTCGGAGGTTATCTCTAGCAGCCTGGAAGGCGCGTTCCACGGATGCCAGGCAGTGTTGCCCGCGATGGTTGTTCAAAGGAGTGGGCGCATTGTGCACATCTCGTCCCTGAGTGCCCTCTACAGCCCACCAGGGCAGGCCAACTATGCGGCGGCAAAAGCCGGATTGATTGGTCTCACCCAATCCCTGGCCAAGGAAGTGGCCAGGCTCAACATTACGGTCAATGCCATTTGCCCGGGCTTTATCGAAACTGAGGCTTTGGCGGGCATGACCGCGGAAGAACGCTCGACGGCGATCGCGAAAGTGCCAATGCGACGTTTTGGCCGGCCCGAGGAGGTAGCCGCTGCCGTTCTGTTTCTGGCCAGCGACAAGGCCAGCTATATCACTGGATCGGTCCTGAAAATCGACGGAGGAATTTTCTAGCATGCAAGACGCACCGACGTTAAACGCTCAAATCAAGCAAATGCTGGTGGAAAACCTGATGTTACAGGTTACCGCCGACCAAATCGGGGATGACCAACCACTATTCGGTCCCGGAAGCCTGGGGCTGGACTCCGTGGATGCCCTTCAGATCGTGGTAGCACTGGACAAGAACTACAATTTGAAGATCTCGGATCCTGCGGCAGCCCGCGAAGTGCTGCGGAGCGTGCAAAGCATCAGCGACGCCATTCGCCGTTTGCCGCCACCATGATCAGTGATTCTTAGGGGACAGGAACCGCTCAGCTTTGGCTCGCGATCTGGCGGTTTCCGGCGACCAGTAGTCCCGCTAAGCAATCTCCAGGGTCATGATTTCAACCGGCCGCTGTTTAGATCGCCGGATCGGTGTGCCAGAGGAAAAAGCCAGATACATAAAAGCAAATAGATTCGTCACGGGCAGCAAAAGGCTAATCATACAGAGAATGCCCTTGCCCCGCGCCTGAACGATTTTCACAGACCAGACTATTTGCGCAACCAGGTTGCCAAACGGCACAAGAAACAGCACGAACCACCAACCGGACATCTTGGCAGCTCGCAAAAGGGGAATCAACTGAAGCACGGGAACCCAGATCAGGGGGCTGCCAGGGTTGCCGACCTTCTTGCAAATGAGCATCGCGCAGTAGGACCAAAAGAAATAGAAGAGGAGCATAAAAACACCTAGACCCCAGAGCCACTTCGGATCGAGCGTGATTCCCTGGCCTGGCTCGGCGGTCACTGGAAGCAGGGCCGCCAAATCCTTGACCTGTGGGGACTGTAGCTTGGTGAGAGCCTGGCTGGTCCAGGCATTGGTGTTGTTCTTGGGCTTCTGGCTTGCGTAGCCCAGTGTCTCGCGGATCTCTGGCGGAAGCTCAGCCACCTTAATGTTAGTCATGCCTTTGGAATGGTGGACGAACACATAATCCTTGGCACAGGTGGTGACCGTCACATTAGAGTATGCTTGTGTCCCGATTTGGAGCACCGAGAACTGATGTTCAACCTCCGCAAGGCTTGTCCAAGGCACAGCCGCTATCACCATCAAACCCAGCAAGGCTCTAATTACAGTGCCGCCGCAGCGATATAGTTGCATAATAATTCCTGAGTATCTGTCCGGCAATCCGGACACAGGACTGATAGCACAACCTGCGCCACAACTCCCGGGAAGGCACTTGGTTGTGAATGAAGACGGGAGGAGGGCAGGATTCCCCAGCAGCGAAATGCAAAGGGTTAAGGCAGAATACCGTCCGCCCTGCTGCTGAACCAGAGCCACTCCAGACGACAATGGCCAGAATAGAAAAGCCGACCTGTAAAGGCCGGCTTTTTGAACAAGCTTAAACGGAGGCTCAGGCTTTTACGACCGGAACCATCGGTGGATCCTTCAGGATGTTGTGCGCGTTGGGCATCGGCGGTTCGAGCAACCGGAAAGCGCCCCATTGCATCTTGGCAGCATCGGAGTAGAGCAATTCCGGTCCGTAGGCGAACTTCGAATTGAGAGTATCCTCCCAGTTCATGCCGGCACCACTGTAAGCCGCTTCACGTCCCATGATAGCCGTCAGAGTGCTGTCGGTGACATTCTTCGTCTCGTTCAATTCGGTGTTGCTGACGATCGCATTAATTAGGTCCACGTGCTCCTGGACATAAGCATCCACAGCGCGCTCGCGATAACGCCACATTTCGCCGGCGTTCGGACGAATCATGCCGCTGGGGTTGGCTGAGCCCTTGCTACCGTGGACCGCTTCGCTGACGCTGGACCAGTCGCGCTTGATCTGGCCGCAATAGCTGAACATGCGGACGCCGTTAGAGTATTCGTATTCCACCGAGAAATTGTCCCAGATTTCGCCGGACTTGTTGCCGAGTTGCTGGCGCGCGCCCAACCCCCAGCACCGAACCGGGTGATCATTCATGATCCAGTTGCACACGTCGATGTTGTGCACGTGCTGCTCACAAATATGATCACCGCAAAGCCAGATGTAGTGGTACCAATTCCGGATCTGCTGTTCGATCTCGCTGTCGCCCCGCTCGCCGCGATGCCAGATGGGACCGCCGTTGACCCAATAGGCGCGCATTGCTACCACATCTCCGATGGCGCCGTCCTGAATCCGTTTGACGGTTTCAATGTAGGGCGCCTGGTGACGGCGTTGCGTACCGGCAGCGACCTTTAGATTCTTCTTTTTCGCGAGTTCTCCGGCGGCATACATGATGCGACAGCCCGGGCCGTCGACGGCGACCGGTTTTTCCATGAAAACATTCTTTCCGGCCTCGATACACGCTTTGAAGTGCGGCGCACGGAAACCCGGAGGCGCGGCGAGAATAGCGTAATTGACGCCGGGCACGGCCAGCGCCTTTTGATAGGCGTCGAATCCGCTGAAACACCGGTCATCGGCCAGGCCGAAGTGCTCTTTTCCTCGGCGGGCTTGCTCGGGGAAGATATCGGCTGCCGCGACTACTTTGCCTTCAACGCCGGCAATCTTGCAGGCCTCGAGGAAGTTCTGCCCGGCGCCACCGCCACGACCGCCAATGCCGATGATGACAGCATTCATGGCAGTCTTGCTCTGGGCATGCAGGAAGGTTGGGAGACTCACCGCGGCGGCCGCAGTTGCGGCTGCGAGGGAGGAACTCTTAAGGAACTGGCGGCGTGACACCGCTGATGATGGAGTGTTGTTTTGATTTTGCATGACTTTTTCTCTCAATTGGCCCGGTGTTTCGCTGTGTGATTTCGCGGAAAGCTTAGTCGCGCTCCACACCGCTCGACCAGTATTTTTGCATTTCCTCGGGCGGAGGCACCTTCAGGGGCCGGACAATCCGGAACCCAACAAACTGCGCGTCCGAGAAATACCAAACGCTCTTGGGGAGCTGCGGGTCCTGCATTTTCCAGGACCGGTCAGAGCCGCGCCGCGCCGCGCTCCGGAGCATGAAAGCCTGATCATCCCACGAACCGCCACGCACGGAGTGCGGGTAGGGCTTGGTGGCGCGGTTCCAGGGATCAATCGTCACGGGGCTGCTGGCACGCGGGGCATAGAGTTCGGCGTCATATTGATCCAGCACCCATTCAACAACATTCCCTGCCATGTCGAAGAGACCCCAGGGATTGGGCTTCTTCTTGCCAACTTTTTGATACTTGAAATCGCTATTCTCCTCGAACCAGCCATAGTCCTTCAGCGCCGCCGGATCATCGCCAAAATAATAAGCGGTGGTCGTTCCCGCCCGGGCGGCATATTCCCACTCGGCCTCTGTTGGAAGCCGGAAAAACTGACCGGTTTTTGCACTCAGCCATTGGCAATACTTGTTCGCAGCGTGCTGGGTCATGCTGATGGCCGGGAACCCGTCTTTGCCCATGCCAAAACTCATCTCGACGTAGGGCTTCGAGGGATGCGTTATCGCGTCCGCGAGCTTGTCTCCATCCGCATCCGTCGGCACCGTGGCTCGTGTGCGCCGTTCTTCGTCGGGATACATGAAGAGTTCGTATTCATTCCAAGTAACCTCGCATTGACCCATCCAGAATGGAGAAATCTTTACCTTGTGCTGCGGGCCCTCATCCTCCTTACGGTCAGCCTCCGATGCGGGGCTGCCCATGGTGAACTCGCCCCCTTTGATCGGCACCATGACATAGGTGACACGTGTGCCAGGGATGGTGTTCGTGTAGATCGTCATTTCCTCTTCCCGCGAGACAGTGTTCTTGGAAACAATGCGCTCATGGATATCGGGGATGGTAATATTGTCGTTGTCCGCCAAAGTGGGCAGGGCTCCAAAATAACCGGACGCGTATTCCGGCCCGGAAACAGTATACACATGGTAGCGCGTGGAGAATTTACCAGCTTCCGGCTCCGAGATGAGCACAAAACCGTTTGGCAGAACCGCAGCGGCGCTAAACAGATTATTGGTCGCAAAGATTGTCTGCTTGGCGGCAGGCGCGTCCTTGCCGGTATACTCGAAAACCAGAGCTTTCTCCCCCTGCCCCACAAGCGCCAGGAACTTGCTGGCGCTCAACTGAAGCATGCGCTGAATGGGACTACCCAAATCGAATTGCCGTGCCGGTGCAAACTCCAGTTTGTCGCCACTCTCTTTCAGCGTGCGGCAAGCCACACCGCTCTCACCGGGCTTGAAAAAGAGGAACTCATTGGCGGCGCTATCGCCGAACTGGCCAAAAAGATAATCACTGCCGGAAGGCAGACCGGCCACCGAGGCGACCGTTTGCGCCTTTCCAGTGCGGACGTCTTCGACCCTGAAGGTGTCACCGTCCATCCCAGCGATCAGCAAACCCACGAATTCCGGATGTCCCGCCTTGATCCGCATACGGTTGCCGCGCGCAGCCACACCCGGAAGTGCCGCGTCAGCCAGTTTGGGATACTCCGCGCCATCGTTGCGCAAGAGCGTGGCGAGGTTTTCGTCCGGCGAATTGTAAATGCTGCCGACAAAAAGGTCCGCCAGCGGGGTGTTGCCTTCTCCGCCAACGTCGGCCGCCACAACCATGTTGGGCCCGAGCGCGGCCGAGAATGGAAGCAGCACCGGGCGCGATGGCGCCGCCGCACTGCTAACATCAACAAGGCTAAGCTGGTTGGCATCGGCGGAGGAGAAAACCAAGGCATCTCGCTTCTCGGCCAGCACCGGTCCCACACTGAAACCCGACACCGGCTTAATGCCGCTGGGTCGGTTGTCAACCCAGGAGAGCTGACCCGGCTGAAGCTGGTAAGCCAGGCGGTACTTACCCGTTTCTTTATCAGCGATCACAAAGTCTGTGCGCCCATCGCCGTCGAAATCACCACAGGAGAAAAATTCGTGGGGGGTCTCATAAACGAACGGACTTCGCTGGCTGTCGGCCAGGGTGGAAAAGGAAGAAATCGCGATAAGAGCGCCTGCCGCCAATGTCGAAAAGAAGTAAGTTTTCATTAAAAAAACGTCACGCGGTCGTAGTTTTCTAAGGAACGGCTCGAAAGTCAAACCGAGAAACAGCCGCGTATGACCGTTTAATGGACGTATTTTAGCACCCAGGCATTCAGAGTATCCAACGTTGGGCGATCTGATCCCGCTTATGACCGTTTACCCAGTCTCAGCAGAGGGAAAGCGCAAAAGCGGATGCACCGTACGGGATGCGGTGGCCAAGATAAACTCCATAGTTCTCAAGTGACGTTTTCGCATTGCATCACCGGTCCCGTCGCCCAAAATGCCCGGATGTTCTCACACGTAGTCATTTTTTGGACGGATCCGCAGCAGCCGACTGCGGCAGACGAACTCATTGCCGGTGCCAACCAGTATCTCAAGAGTATCCCGGGGGTAATCCACTTTCACGTTGGCAAAATGGTCCCGAGCCATCGTCCGGTAGTCGAGCAATCCTACCAAGTTGCCCTGAACCTGCTATTTCCGGACAAGCAAACGCAGGACGAATACCAGGTTCATCCGCAACACCTTGAATTTGTAGAGAAGGTATTCAAACGGGTGTGCACGAGAGTCGTGGTTTACGACTTTCAGTAGGCTCGCGAACCCAAAGCGCGCCTTGCCACACGGGGTTCGGGAGCCTACATTCTGGCGATGTTTGAGACGATTCGATCGGAACTGATTCCCGCCGGCGACAAGCTAGCCCACCTGCGGAGGTTTCTTTGACGTTCCAGGCGCGCAGAAACGCCTGGCGGAGCTGAATGCCTTGATGGCGGGTGAGGCATTCTGGAATAACCGTGATCAGGCACAAAAACTGATCGAAGAATCGAATACCCTGCGGGGTAAGATCGAGCCCCTCCTTAAGGCCGAGAAGGAACTCGAGGACTTCAAGGTTATGATTGAATTAGGTGAAGCCGAGCCGGAGGCGGCGCAAGCGACCATTCAAGCAGATCTCGAGCGCGATCTCGCCCGGTTTTTCAAGGATCTGGAGCAGTTAGAACTCAGGGTGTTCCTTAACGGTCCGCACGACAGGAGCAACTGCATCGTTTCGATCAACGCAGGAGCCGGTGGCACCGAGTCGTGTGATTGGGCTAACATGCTCATGCGCATGTATCAGCGCTGGGCGGAATCGCGAGGATGGGAGGTGGAAGTGAACGATGTGCTGCCGGGCGAAAGCGCAGGCATCAAGAACGCCACCCTGGTTTTCCGTGGGGAGAATGCTTACGGCTTCACCAAAGCGGAGCGTGGGGTTCACCGATTAGTCCGAATTTCACCTTTCGACTCCAATAAGCGTCGGCACACCAGCTTTGCCAGCGTGGACGCCATTGCAGAAATCGAAGAGACGTCCTCGGAAATCGCGATTCCCCCAAACGAGTTCCAGGTCGATACGTTCCGTTCCGGCGGCAAGGGGGGGCAGAACGTGAACAAGGTCGAGACAGCCGTCCGAATCACCCACATTCCCACAGGGTTGGTGGTAGCATCGCAATCCCAACGTTCTCAGCATCAAAACCGTGCCACGGCGATGAAGTTGCTCCTGTCACGCATTTACGCGCAGCGTGTGGACGCCCAAAAGGCCGAGATGGAGCGGTTCTACGGCGAGAAAGGCAGCGTGTCCTGGGGAAACCAGATCCGCAGTTACGTATTCCAGCCCTACCGGATGGTGAAAGACTTACGGACCGGGGTTGAAACCAGTGACGTGCAGGCGGTAATGGACGGGGATTTAGATGCGTTTGTGCACGGCTGGCTTCGTGCCGGCTGTCCGGCCAAACGGATGCAAGGTGTCCAGGACGACGAGGAGTAGGAGCCTCTTAATCTCAATCTGGTGAACATTCTAGATAGCATCGTTGAAACGAAGCGTAAGGAGGTGGCGAGCCTACCCTCTGAGGGGGTCACGGTTGAAAGCCTTCGTGAAGCGATTCGAACACGCGGGGGATTGCGTGACTTTGCTGGCGCTTTGCGAAACCCCAAGGCGGGCCAGGTGGCCCTGATCGCCGAGGTCAAGAAAGCATCGCCGTCGGCTGGGCTGATTCGGCCGGACTTCGATCCCATCCGCATCGCCAAAGAATACGAATCCGCCGGCGCGGCATGTCTGTCAGTGCTAACGGATGAGCAGTATTTCCAGGGGTCGCTGAGTTACCTGAAGCAAATCCGCCAGGCGGTTGCCCTACCCTTGCTGCGCAAAGACTTCATCATTGATGAGCGCCAGATTGTGGAGGCGGTTCAATGGGGCGCCGACGCCGTCCTGCTGATCGTAGCCATCCTCGATGACACCAGGCTCAGACGTTTTCATGATCTGGCGACTGGCTCAGGACTGGCTGCACTGGTCGAAGTTCACGATGAGGCTGAATTGGATCGAGCGAAGGCGCTCGGTGCGCGCCTTGTGGGAGTGAACAACCGAAATCTGAAGACGTTCAACGTTGACCTGGCCACCACGGAACAGCTCGCGGCACGATGGTTCGCAGACGGCATGCCCGGGGAATCGGAGTCCTTGCTGGTGGCGGAGAGTGGGATCCATTCTCGCGCGGACGTCGAGCGACTCCACAACTGCGGCGCCCGAGCCATCCTGGTTGGTGAATCCCTGATGCGACACGCCGACCTCGGCTGCAAGGTGCGCGAACTGATCGGTCCTGCCAACTGAGCGCACGCCCCTCGCCCGCCAGGGCGTTGGCCAAAGCACATGCAACCGCAATTGATCATCCAAATCCTGACCATTTGCGCGCTGGGTGGTCTGCTGTTCGCTGTGGGCTTGCGGCTGCGAATGGATGAAATCATCGGTGCGGTGCGCCAATGCCGGCTAGCGGTCATTCTCATTCTGAATTTCGCAGTGGTTCCCGCTCTGGCGGTGGTTTTGGCCAGGATGATGGGGCTCGATCGCGCGGCGACCATCGCCATCATTCTCCTGGCCGCATCACCGTTCGCGCCAGTAGTGCCGGTATTCACCAGGATGGCGCGGGCAGACCTGGCTCTGGCCGCTGGTTTGACTTCTTTTGTAACCATCCTCTCGGCATTTATCACCCCCTGGGCGTGTGTCATTGCACTAAAAAGTCTTTCAGGCGCCGGAGATGTCCGGTTGAACGTCCTCACTACGCTGGTCACCTTAGTCGCGACGATTGTGCTGCCGATGGCGTTGGGGGTGTGGCTGCGTCATGTGAGCGCTCCCCTGTCCGTCCGGTTATTGCGGCCTGTCGAGGTGCTGGCCGAGGGAACCGGCGCCCTGTCACTAGCCTTTGTCACGGTTAGAGAGTTTCAATCGATTCTGAGCACGGATTGGCGCGTGCTGGTGACCATGGCCGTGCTGAGCGAACTGTGCCTGCTCATGGGCTACCTCGCAGGCAAAGGAACTCGAGCATCGCGTCGGGTGGTTGCCTTGGGTACGAGCAATCGCAACATCGCATTGGCACTGTTGCTGGCTATCTCCAACTTCGCAAACAGCCCGGTCGTGCCCGGAGTGGTCGCCAACGGCTTGCTGCTTATCGCTCTCGGTTTGGTTCACGTCGGCATCTGGCGATTCCTGGCACCCGCTCCGGCGTCCCAGCCAACGCCTTCACCCCCTGCCAACGAGGTTGCGGACCGGGTCGGGTAGTGCCTGGCCGGGAAACCGCGGTCAACTTCATGAAGATCCCAACGCTCGGTTCACGCCGGTCGTTTCCTTCTCCGATTCCATCCAGGCCCAGGGCCACAACCAGGTTGCCAGTTGCGGTCCGGCCAAGTTTGGGCCAGAATGTAAAAAGTAATTACACCTATAAATAAACATATATGAAACGGCGGACCTTCATCAAAACAGTGGGTGGCGTGGCGGGCGCGGCAGCGTTCGGGTTAAATGAACTTTTCGGAGCGGACGAACCGCTTGAACGGGTGGAAGGGTTGCCCCGCCGTTCCTTGGGCAAGACTGGATTGAAACTGTCGGTGGTGGGATTTCCCGGCCTGGCTTTGATACACTACGACCAGGAGAAGTGCACGGCGGCTCTGCATAGTGCCTTCGAGCGGGGGCTGAACTACTACGACGTGGCCCCCGCCTATGGCAACGGCCAGTGTGAAACCAAGATGGGTATCGGCCTGCAAGGGCTGGACCGGAGCAAGTATTTCCTCGCCTGTAAGACGAAGAAACGGGACAAAGAAGGCTGCAAGAAGGAACTGGAAGAATCCCTGAAGCTCCTAAAAACCGATCACTTCGACCTCTACCAGTTGCACCACCTGGTCCGGCCTGCAGAAGTGAAGCAAGCACTGGGACCCGACGGCGCGATGGAGACAATCCTCGAAGCCAAAAAGCAGGGAAAGATTCGGTTCATTGGCTTTTCCGCTCATACAACCAAGGCGGCACTGGAGGTTATGAAGGGGTTTCCGTTCGATACCGTGATGTTCCCAATTAACTTTGTGGAATACTACAACCGCGACTTTGGTCGTGACGTGTTGGCCCTGGCCCGCGAACAGGGTTGTGGCGTGTTGGCAATCAAACCGCTCTCCTGGGGCACCTGGCCGAAGGATATGACGAAGAATCGCCAATGGTGGTACCGGTCGGTTGAAGAGCCGGCAGATGTCGAATTGGCCATGCGGTTCGCTCTGTCTCAGAACCCTGTAGTTGCGGGCCTTCCGCCCTCTTTCCTGGATTTGCTGGACAAGACGATCGAGGCTGCAAAAACCTTCAAACCTCTCGACCAGGCCGCCATTGAAAAGTTAAAGACCATGGCGGAAAACATGGGTTCGATCTTTATTCGGGAGGAGCAACAAGTGGCAATGAACCACCCTTATTGGATACCGGTCCATCCTGACAGTCCGCACGAAACCGGCTGCGGGCATATGGCTTAAGTAATTAGGCGCAACGCTCCGATCGGAAGCGTTGCGCTTGCTCTTCCTGAAAAGTGGCGGCTCCAGAGGATCCGCCAAGTCAGCAGTGGCGTGCGCTGGGCTGCACGCTGTTAGCTCGTCACACTTTCGGTTCCCAACCCTTGCGGTATTCACGCTTCCACAAAGCACTGGCCGCTTTGTTACCGACAATCTTTCCGGCCTTTGGATCGAAATCAACCGTCTGACCCGTCCTCCACGCGAGATTGGCCAAATGGCACATGAGGGTACTCTTCTGGCCCTCTTCGATTTCCGACCGGAGCGGTTTGCCCTCGCGGACTGCTTCAGCAAAATTCGCGAAATGAATGACGTCGTACTGAAAGAGTCCAGCCTGTTTGGCGCTGATCGTTCGCACGAGCTTGCGGCTCACGTCATAAATATTGCATTCGCTCCCTGCCATACTCAGGCACCCCTTGTCACCGTAGAAGTTCACCCCAAAGCCAGTTGATTCGAATCCATGGGGAGCACAACTGTGACCTTCCCAAACGATGCCTTTTCCACCGAAATCAAAGGTGGCTGACGCGGTGTCCGGAGTCTCCCAATCATCCTGGAAGAAATAGCGGTTTCCACCGCAAGTAGTGCGCACAGGCAGTTCCACCTTCAGGCCCCAGCGGGCGAGGTCGAGGGCGTGGACAGCGTTGTTTCCCATCTCTCCGGTGCCCCAGTGCCAGAACCAGTGCCAATTATAGTGGAGAATATTGTCGCGGAATGCTTTTTCCGGAGCAGGACCTTGCCAGAGAGAGTAGTCGAGCCATTCCGGCACCGGGACCGGCTTGCCAATCCCAATCGAGGGCCGCCGGTTGCTGTACCACCCACGGGCAAAGAACACCTCTCCGACGGCACCCGAGTGCAGCGCTTCGATTGACTCGATCACCCATGGCCAACTCCGTCGCTGGTTGCCCATCTGCACCACGCGCTTGTGCTTGCGTGCCGCACGCACGATCAATTCGCTCTCGTATCCATTGTGGCTGGCAGGTTTCTCAACATAAACATGCTTGCCGGCGGCGCAGGCCAACACGGTAGCCGGCGTCTGCCAATGTTCCGGGGTGGCAATGGTGATCGCGTCCACGTCGGCATCTTCGAGCACTCGTCGCAAATCGGCGACGCCCTGAACCTTGGAGGTTTGTTTCTTGGCAACGGCAGCCAAGCCCTTTTCCAGCGCCCGTTTATCAACATCGCACACATACGCGATCTCAACATTGGGCACACTCGGCAAAGACGATATATGGTTCATGCCGCGGCCATTGCAGCCGATCACGCCCATCCGCAGCTTTTCATTTGCCCCGGCGGCAAAGAGTGATGGCGCACCGGCCAGAGCAGTCGCACCGGCGGCAAACAGGGCTGAATTCTTAAGGAACTCACGACGGGTTGTCAGGTTGTTCATAAATGTATTTTAGCTGGCAGGGATCTTTCGCACGATCCCGAGTTTACCGATAAGGACGAAAACCAAAAGCAGCGCGGCGGGGTACAGCACCCCACAGGCGATGAAAATCGGGCTGAAGCCATAGGCGTCTACAATCCGGCCTGTGCCAAGCATCGCAAGCGCCCCCATCCAGGAACCCAACGTGCCGCCCAAACCGGTCACTGTGGCAATTGCGTTCTTGGGGAAGACCTCGGCTGGGAGGGTGATGTTACTCCAACCACCGTGGCAGAAGGTCATGCCCGCAACCAGCAGGAGAGCGATTGTGGGATTGTGGGTCTGGGTCACGGAGAACAGACATATAAGCAACGTCCCGGTCATGAAGGCCATGGTAATCTTGCGGGCCTTGTCGAGACTCCAGCCCATCCCGATGAGCGACCGGGGAATGATGCCGCCTGAGAGATTTCCCAACGCCGCGGCCGCATACGGAATCCAAATAAACATGCCGAGTTGCTTGAGGTCGAAGTCGTACTGTTTCTGAAAATAGAGCGGTATCCAAAAAAGCAGGAAGTAACTAATGGGGTCGGTCAGCGCCCGGACCAAGACACAGCCCCAGGTCTCGCGCATCTTCAACAGGCTCATGAGTGGCGCAGCGGTCACATGGCCCGTATCTTCGGCCCGGTCTTCGAGAATCAAATTACGTTCCTCATCACTCAACCGCGGATGGTCTTTCGGCTGTCTGAAAAAGAGCATCCAAGGAACGAGCCAGACGAAGCCCAGGGCACCAGTCGCGAGAAAAGCAGAGCGCCATCCCCAATGAACGGCGATGATCGACACGATGGGCGCCGCGGCCACAGACCCGAGGGCCGTGCCGGCGTTGAAAATGCCAATGGCCAAGGCACGATCCCGCATCGGGAACCATTCGCCCACCGCTTTGACGCCACCAGTAAAGCTGCCAGGTTCAAATACTCCCAATAAAAACCGGAAGAAAGAAAACTGGCCCACGGAGGAGGCAAGGATGTGGAGCATGTTGGCAATTGACCAACCCGACACGAAGAAGATGAACCCGCGACGCGTGCCAATAAAATCAATGATGCGTCCGCTCACGGCATACATAACGCCGTAACTGACCAGGAACCACGCGTTGATGGTCCCGTAGCTGGCGTTGGTGAGGTTGAGTTGTTCTTTGATGGTGCCGATCAGCACCGAAAGCGTCTGGCGATCGAGATAGTTTAGCGCGGAAGCCAGACAAAGCAGGAAGGCTATGTACCAGCGGAGATGTTTAATTGGGCTTTTTCGGGGGCTGCCGGCTGGCTTGTCCGTGGCCGTCATTGTCGTAGGCTCCATTTCGATGTGTTCATTCCTGAGCTGTTAGCCTGGATTATTCCAATCCGTAGGTTTTGGCCGCGCCAGCGCCTAGTTCGTGCTCCAGCAATTGCATCAGATCCACCGACTCACCCAAAGTGACCCCAGCGGCCATCGGTTTACCCTGCCCCAGGCTTCGCTCGGCCCCTTCCAGCACCAACGTTGTGTAAAAGCCCAGCGCCATTGGGCTCAGCGCGGCGGTGCGCGCTTCATCAGACAAGGTCTTATTGCGGAGGGCAAGAATTTGTTGATAAAACCTCCCGGGACTGGAGATGCCGTACCCCGTTACCGACTGGTCCTTTTCAAAGTTGCGAAACAGCGGGTTTACTTCGCAGACACCGTCCGGGTGAATTTCGCGCAAGCCCGGCGTGTCGAGCCCCAGGTCGATGAGCCCCTCGCTGCAGATCAGCCGACTGGATTGGACCGTGACCGACCACGCGCTGTTAGGCAAAGCCCACCCGGTAATGATGTGCGCCTGGGCGCCGTTCGAAAACAGAATCTCCGTGTCAACCAGGTCGTAACCCACCACCGGAATCGGCCGCAGTGTGGGCAGTTTCTGCGAATAACCGGTCGCGCGCACGCGCAGAGGAACCAGGTTCACAATCTTCATCAACGCATCGGCCATGTGCACCGTGAGAAAGGATGCCGGCGTGTTTTTCTCCGCAAAATTGGGTGAAGCAAAAAAACGCGGGGAGTAGTTGGGATCAGCCACGAACAGCTTGTCGAGCATGTAGAAGACCGCCACCTGTAGAGAGCCATACCGACCGCTTTGATACCGGGCTTCAGCCTCCTTGATGCGCGGATCCTCGCGCTTGTGAAAGTCGATCCCGAGAAACCGGCTGGTGCGGCGCGCGGTTTCCACCATTTGGTGCGTATCCTTCACCGTCGCCGCGGTGGGTTTCGGCACGACAACGTCCAAGCCCGCTTCCAGTGCCGCGACGGTCGGGGCGCAATGCAGATGATCCGGGGTGTTTACCTGGACGGCGTCGAGTTCCACCGCTTTAAGCAGCGACTCATAATCCGGAAACCGTCGCTCCTGGGGTATCCCCGCTAAATCGCCAAACCACTGACGATACTCGTCGTTCGGATCCGCCACCGCCACCACATCGAGGATCGGCGAATACTGACTGCGGAAGAACAAGTACTGGTAGATTTCGCGCACGACAGCGCCGGCGCCAATGATTCCTAATCGCAGCTTCGTTTTCATGGGATGGTCACCAGGGTTTGATCATGAACCGCGGCCACCGCTTCATCAGTGGCCTCGCTAAGAACTTCGAGCCCTTCTTCCAGGGCATCACGGGGGATGGTCAGGGGTGGGGCGATTTTCACGGTCTGACCCCAGGCACCCACGGGCGCGAAGAACAGCAACCCCTTGTGGAAACATCGTTCGATAATGCTCTGGGCCAAGTCATGATCCGGTTCCTTCGTCCCCGGTTTAACCGTTTGCAGGCCGCCCACCAAGCCCTTAGCCGTGACTCTGCCAACAACCGTAGGATGCCTGCTCTGGATCGCTTTAAGGCCCTCGATCAAGACCGGTTCCAGCGCAGCCGCGTTCGCGGTCAAGTTGCGGCCGACAATCTTGCGCACACTGGCCAAGGCCGCAGCGCAGCAGACCGGATTGCCAGTATGCGTGCTGGTCATCGAACCGGGACCAAATAAATCCATAATGCTTTCCCGGCCCAGCACAGCAGATAATGGCAGGGAACTGCTAATGCCTTTGCCGCAGCAGATCAAGTCGGGTGTCACGCCGTAATGCTCAAATGCCCAGAACTTGCCTGTCCGTCCGAAGCCAGCTTGCACCTCGTCGAAGATAAGAACGATTCCGTGCTGTTTGCACCATTCCGCCATTTTGTGAACGTATTCCACTGGGGCAAAATCAGGTCCCACACCCTGATAAGTCTCCATGAGCACACCCGCGATGTTTGAGGATTCAAAGCCCTGGGCACGGATACGGTCGAGCAAGGTCTCAAACCGCGTGTCCTCCTGCCAATAACCGTCCGGAAACGGCACGTTGATGAAGGCGGGATCCAGATTCACAATCCAGTTCTTTTGCCCCTGCATACCGCCCGCTTGCTGGGCGCCCAGGGTGCGGCCATGAAAGCCCCGCTCGAAGCTCACAATCCCAATCTTTCCGTTGCCACCGGTCCGGATGCCGTGCGCGCGCGCCAACTTAATGGCGCATTCGGTCGCCTCGGAACCGGTGGTCAGGAGGAACACCTTCTTTAGGCCGTCGGGCGCCAACCCGGCCAGGCACTCGGCCAGCGCGGCGCGTTCTTCGCTCGGGAAACAATAATTGTGCAACAACCGGCTGTTGACCTGGTCAACGATGGCTTGACACACATCGGGATCAGCATGGCCCGCGTTGGTGACCAGAACCCCGCTCGACCAATCCAGCCAGCGATTGCCGTATTTGTCGTAAACGAAAATGTCCTCCGCGCGGTCCCAGACCAGAGGTGGCTGACCGCGCATCGATTGAGGTTCAAACTGGCGCAACCGCGCCAAGGTGGAAACGGAATCCGGGTGCGGCAGCGGGGTGCGGATCCGGCGGTATTTCGACTCCACCGGCGGCACCTCACGAGGTACAATACTGAATTCTTTGCCCATATACGTCGGAATTGCTTAGCCAATCCAAACCGGCAGCAACATATAGCTAAAGATTACACGCGAAGGCGATTAGAAACTCCTCATTTGGTGCCCGTTTCTGGTATTTCTGTGCGGTTCCTATTCCTGCCCGCTGTGATCATCAACCACAATCGCCATCGACCGGTATCAAGGCTCTCCTCGAGGGATTGCCCCCGTCCCAATCAACGTCGTCATGTCCGCCACCCCTTCCGGTCATGGCGCAACCCGGGAGCGGAAAAACCGCGTCATACCATCGAGTGTCACTTGGTTGGTGACGGATGGTTGACCGATGAGCGGAATGCTATTCGTGGCCAGCACGCTCCAATCTGGGGTCGGCCCTGAAGTTTCTATGATGTAGGTCACCCCTGGCTTTCCGGTGAGCACCAACGGCAGCACGCTGGACGAGTCACCATCCTTGAGTAAAGTGAGTTGCGGAATGTGACTCTGGAGGGTGAAGCGATCGAGCAATTGATTGGAATTGTCGTACGCGCTCCAGTCGAGTGTGAGTCCGTTGATCCGCGAAAGACCGTAGTGATAGCGCGAATACTCGACGGTGAAGAGCGGCCAGAAGGCGACCCGCTCAGTATCCAATGCGCCGCCACCACCGCCCACGATCAAGTAAGTCACACCGTTTGTGACACCCCGGTTATAGTTGTGCGCGTGGCCGTTAATCACGAGGTCCACGTTGTATTTCTGAAACAACGGCACCCAGTCAGAGCGCACCCAACCTTCGCCCGTGTAGCCGCCACCGTTCCAGAGATTGGCATAGGGACACTTGTGAAAGCAGACCACCCGGAAGGCCGCGTTCTGCGTTTCGGGACGCGCCAGTTCGCCAGCCAGCCAAGCATATTGTTCGGGCGATGTACTCGTGGAGGCCTCCGAATCTGCAAAGATGAACCGCGAATTACCGTAATCAAAGGCATACCACGAGCCGTTGCCAGGCAGCATGCTGTAGGCGTAGGAGTAAGGGTGCTCGCCATCGTGGTTGCCCCGGGCGAGGAGGGTGGGATGATTCTGGGCAATGTTCCGGTATTCCAAGGCGCCGAAGAAGTAGTTCTGCCAGTCCGAAAGCGAAGCCCCGCTGCTCGCCAGGTCACCCGCCACCCCCAGCCAGTCCACTCCCTGTGCCAACATGTTTGGGATCAACTGCTGCAATACGCCCGGACCAACCTGGCTGTCGGCCCACCACGCAACCGAAAACGGGGTGGTACGGAGAGGCGCCGTGCGAAAAGAAAACGTGGCTGACGCTGTATCCCCGCTGAGCACGCGGTACACATATCTCGTCTCGGGAGCGAGGCCCGCAAGCACCGCACGGTGGACAAAGTGCGCGGCATCGATCTGCACGGTCTCAATGTGTGTGAAGGTGTTTTCGGTGACGTTGCTGCGTCCCCAGTCCACCGCGTGCGTCACAAGATTGCCGCCGGTTTCCCAGAACAGAGTCATCGCGTCCTGCCGGTAGTCTTGCAGCATAGGCAACTTCGTAATGACTGGACTGGGGGCAGCGGGCGCAGGGTGCAGGCGTACCACAACGTTGTCGGCCATGCTGTCGTTGTCCGCATCACGGCGGTGCTTGCCGATGATTTCGACGCGCAGCTTGCGTGTGCCGGCCGGCACCAGCCCGGATGCTGTGCGCAACACCCAACCCGAACTCCCGGCGATCAGGCTGCGTACGCTCGCCAACTCCTGGTTCGCGGCGTCCAGAAACCCAACGCGAAGGTCCACCTGGTCATCAAAGGTGAACGCCGCATAGGCGTTACGCAACCCGGCCTCCGCTTCAACCCTGGCGCCCGAGTCCAGGTCGGTTGCAGAGAACCCCACACCTATCAGATCAATGTCCTGCCTCACGATATAGTCGCCCGCCTGGCTCAGTCCGCCGTGCAGAAACCGGGTCCCTGCATAAGGCGACCCTTTGCCGCCCGCGCTGGTCAGCACTACGGGCCGGCCACTGATGACTTCCCAGCCTGCCAGCTCTGATTCGAATCCGCCGTTGGTCTGGAGCGGTTGGCCAAAGAGCAGGTTCGGCAAACCTCCCGAACCCGTCACCGAGAAAACTCCGTCTGACGCATCCTTGACCTCGGGATAATCGACCGAAGTCAGCAACACCCGGTAATTATTGGTATCCCCGAGCCGGGGATCGATCACCCAGGAGAATGAGCCTTGCCGCATCGACACCTCACCCAAGGTCCGGAAGACCAAGTCACCGATAAGCAGGTCAACCCGCAGTCCTCCTTCCGCGTCTCCGACCGCCCACGCAACCTCCTGGGTCGTGCCTGCCTGAAATACCTCGCCGCCGTTCGGGCTGACCACTCGCAGATCCGAGGGGGCCTTTGGCAGTGGGATCCCCTCCGCCTGCACCGCACCCAGCGCCGCAATATCTGCCGCGGTCATCACGCGGCCGCGCAACTGCACGCTGTTGACGTATCCGCCCGCGTTTTCCTGGTTTTCATCGGCAAACAAGAGCGCCACGGGCCCCAGAGACCACCGCCCATCCGGTGTGAGCCCGGAGATCTGTTGCACCTGTGTCCCATTGACGAAGCTCGTTAACGTGCCGCCAACCGAGTCCACAGCCAGGGCCAACCGGTTCCATGCGCCATTGGGGACACTGCCACCGTAAACACTGGAAATCCCCACTCCACCGGTCGGATTGATGAACCAATCCCCGTCGTTAGCGTTGTTGGCGCTCGTCTGCCACAGGACGGCCCAACCATTGGGACGCGAGGGGAACATCACGTCCATGATCAGGGTGTATTGATTTACATAGACTCCCCCGCCGTTTGCGGGCAGCCCGTGTGTCATCTGAAGAAAACTCCCGCGCGTAAACGCGGCGACTTGTGCGCTCTGCCCATCGATCGTCGTGGTAGAGAAACTTATTCCCGGTGTGGTAGCCGGGGCTGCGGACCCCGCGGTCAGGTTCGAGCCGCCAGTCGATGACGCAAGATGGCCATCGAAATCCCATTGAGCAATACCACCGCCGGACCACGTTGGAATACCTGCGGCACCCGGCAAGCCAAGAGTGGTGATTTCACCAGGCGTCAGCACGCGATCTCGGAATTGAATGCTGTTCACATACCCCAACCCAGTCTCGTTATCCTCGTCCGAGAAAAGGAACGCCGCCGAATCCAAGGCCCATCGCTGGTCAACGCCGCCAGTGCTCGAGTCGAGATACTGGACTGGGTTCGTGCCGAGGGGCGCCGCACCCACCGGCGCGGTCACAACGTTGGTGCCATCGATGTACTTGCCCAACTCCCGTTTGGCCAGGTCAACTGTGAACACCACCCGATGCCACACGTCCGGAGTAAGCACTCCCTGATAAACGCCCCCAATGCCGATGCCGTTGGCGCCATTCACGAAGATATCGGCGTCGGTGGTATTACTGGGATCGGTCTGCCAGAATGCCCGGAACCCCGTGCTGGTCGAAGGGAATAGCACATCGAGGATCAGCGTGTATTGGTTCACTTTCGACCCGCCGCCGTTCGGCTGGGCGCCGTGCGGGAGGACAAAACCCTGACTGGGTGTCGCTGCGGGGAAACGCATGACCCGTCCCGCCTCGCCATTGATGTTTGCTATGCCAAACGATGCGGTCGTGCCAAATTGTGTTTGGCTGGCAGTCGTGCCGCGATATTCCATCGGCGCCCCAATGGTGGCACTTAGGTCTCCAGTTTCAAAATCCCACTGGCCCGTTACCGCTCCGCAGGCGGAAAAGACGCAACCGCACAGCAGTCCTGCAACCCAGGAAAGGCTGCGTCGCCAGAAACGGGGCTTCGTGCACAGGCACAAGCAATGTCGAAGGTTGGTGTTTTCTCTGCTTCCAACCTGTTTCAGAATTTGCATGAATTGGTCCATTGTTCGTAGAAGAACCTACCGGCCATTGCAAGGTTAACTTCTCGCCGCCGGCATGAGCCACAGCCCCAGCGCTCACTGAGACTTCACCTCCCCTGGTCTCCCCTGGCCCGTATCACCTCTCGCGCCGAGCTCTCGAGCTGGAGCCGGTAGTCCCGGCCTGCAGCATCCACAAACTTGGGATCAACCACCTGCGAATGTGCGTCAAAACCACGAGCCCGCATGAAAGCATTGAAGTCCTCTGCCGCAACGGACTCCCGACCCCACAGCACCAGCGGCCCGCGAGGTTGAAACCAGCAATTGTAGTCCATCGCCAAAGCCGCAGTCCAATCGCGCCCGTGCAGGCGCAACAGGCTATCCGTGGCGTTACAGAGGATGTTGTACCGGACGACGACGTTGGTCGTTTGAGCTGTATTGTCGTAAAACATCAGGTGCCGTCCATTGGGATCCGGCCTCTGCCGGTGCCCCCAGCCATACCCGGCATCGACGCAGGTGTTGTGCTCGAAAACGATGTTCCGGGTAACACTCGCAGGACCCCGGTTCCAGTATTCGAAGGAGTATTCGCTGTTCCAAATGACGTTGCGACGATAGGTAATGTTCTCCTGCACGTTGGTTCCGTCCCCCTGATTGGTCAGCGCCGCGTCGTAGACCTCCCAGATCCGGCAGTCTTCCACCAGGCAGTCTCGCGCTCCGGCCCAAAACTCAATCGCATTCCCGAAACGCACCGGCTTCCCGTCATCCCGGGTGAATTGGTGCCCGCCGCCAATGTAAGAGAGGTCGCACCGCCGCACGGTAATATGATGGGTATTGCCGCCCCCAATGCCATGCGCCGCCCCGTAGCGCAGGTCGAGGTCTTCATAGGTCACGTGCCCGCGCCCACCCTGATCGATGATATGTCGGCGCAGGGCCAACTCGATGCTCCGGTGACGAATCGCGGGGTGCGTGTCCGAGCGGAGTTTCACTTGCCACGACCGTGCGTCGTAAAAGAAATCGTCGTTGCTGCGCAGTTCCGTCTCGCTCCACTTCTTGAAACCCGTGGATTTGCCCTGATCAAAAATGATGCTGCCGACATCGACGGAAAGCGGAACGCCCTGCTGGCAGCTCACCTTCGCAAGCGTCTCGGGCTTGATCCACAAAGCGGTTTCTCCCGACACCACGCCTCCAAGAAACAGCGTGAGGCGGGCATCTTCGGCAGTCTGACGGGCGTAAAACCTCACAGTGTACTGGGCCCAGTTGGTGCCCAGAACCGGAAGCGTGGTCTCCGTCACGGCGTAGGAGGTCCACGGCGGTCCGTTTTTCATCAAAGAAACAGCAGCGGGCTGGAAGGGCTGTGAGGTCCTGGCGCGGAAGCTCAGCAGGTAATACTCCCCTTCCCTCGTAGCCAACCCAGGAAGCGAAAGCTGCACATGGTTAGCCCGGGTGCCGGAACTCCGGAACGCCACGTCTTGCACCGTCGCGCCGTCAGCCTTGTCTTTCTCCGCAACCAACGTGCAGGACGCTCCGCCTTCGTGGTGCAGCGCCCATGGTCCTTGCTGCAAATCCGCCGGCACGCCAATCGCCTCAAATTTGAGGGGCACTGTCGCCCACAGGCCGGGGCCCGTCTGCAACCAATCTTCCTGCCGGTCCGCAGCCGCAGAACCCAGCAGAATTGGCTTGGCCCCTTCCCCAAACGCGCCATAGGTGACGTCGCCTTGAGGGTCGCCACTGCCGGGGATCAGTTGTCCCCGCCAGATTTGACCGCGCCGAAAAAGCACACGGTCGCCCGGACCCAACGGAGCCCGGCTTACCTTGGCCAGCGACTGCCATGCCGTTTCTGGTTTCAAACCATCATGCGCATCATCACCCCGCGCCGCGTCCACGTATAATGTGCGCGGCACGGCAGCGACGACCACACTGGCCGTAACGAAGAATGAAAACAATAGAAAGCATAACCTGACATGCCAGAACAGCGGTTGCCCCTTGCGAACTGTCTTGACCCGCTTCCGCAGCACAACCGCACAGGGAATGAAACTTTTCTTGGATCCTGCCGTCGCAGTCCAACCAAAGCTTGCCACCCAAGCCCGCGCGAAAGCCAACATCCATTGTGGCGCCGGTAAGCTGTGAAGCCGCATCATGAAACGATTCTGCCCGACTCCGGAACTCAATGCCAGCCCACGCATCAATAGTATCCGTGTTGGCAACCCCGTATA
>DIXK01000019.1 GCA_002428665.1 Verrucomicrobia subdivision 3 bacterium UBA6082 | reverse complement strand
TAATCGAGCCAGAGCCCCGCGTAGGAGCCAGCCCCAAGCGGTGGCAGCTCATTCACGATGCTCCCTATCGTGATACGGGTAAAAGTGCCATCGCCGTTGTTGTGGAAGAGCTTGTTTCCGCTAAAGCCACCCGAAAAGAACAAGTCCAGGAACCCATCGTTGTCGTAGTCGGCCCAGGCGGTGAAGTTATGGCTATCGGTGAGGGTGGGGGTGCCCCCAGGACGCTCAAACTCGCCATTGCCTAGATTGCGATACACCACACTCGTTCCATCACCGACGGCGACCGAGAGATCCAGCCGTCCGTCGTTATCGTAGTCGCCCCAGGCGCCGGCGATGGCTGGAGCAATGGTCCGGGTCACCAGGTTGTCGACTGCCACAAACCGACCGGTGCCATCGTTGCGGAACATCGGGCTCTGACTGGTCCCAACGCTTGGAGCGAAGAGATCGGGCCAGCCATCATCGTTGAAGTCTGCCCAGCACGCCCCACCCCAGGTTGCCACACTGACCACAGGGCCGACTGCGGTCGCGGTCATGCGTGTGAACGTCCGATCCCCGTTGTTCCGGTAAAGGGAATTCACGGTCCCGCTTCGGGAGTAGTACACATCCAGGAATCCATCGTTGTTGAAGTCAAGCAGGGCGCAATTCCCGAAGCCGATTACAGACCCCCTGTCACGCAGATTGTACGTGCCATCTCCATTGTTAAAGTACACCGAAGCTGAAGCACAGGGACCGCCGAGCGTCGTGACCAAGTCGCGCAGCAGGTCCACGAATCCGTCATTGTCGAAATCCCCCCACACGCCCACCTCATTAGCTTGTCGTCCGAATGGGAGGTCCTGAATTCGGGCGAATGTGCCATCCCGGTTATTTCGGTAAACTGCACTGGTCCCCAGTTGGTATCGGCAGGCGAACAGGTCGGCGTAGCCGTCACCGTCATAATCCGCCGAGGAGATTCCAGGGCACATGCCGGTGTCGGTCACCACCGGCCCCTCGTTAATCTTCGTGAACTGCGTGTCCACGAGCAGGTAAACAAAGTTCGTGTAGAAAATGCCGCCGGAATCCGTCACCACGCTGTAACGGCCACCATCAGAGAGTTGGATATCCGTAATGCTGAGGGTTGAGCTGGTCTGACCTTCCAGGAGGACGCCCTCGTGATACCACTGACGGGTGCCGCTCCGTTGCGAAGTGAGCGCGACACTGCCGCCCAGGCTTGCCGTCGGGCGCACCGGGGTGATTAAGACTTGCTCCGTAACGGTCAGGATCCGATCGCTGGCAACACTTGCGAGTTCCTGCACATTGCCCGAGGGCCATTCAATCACCACCCTGTCGACAACCGTGGCATCCCCCAGCCCGAAGTTCAGCCGGGTGTCATTCTGCATGGCGTAACCGCCGTTCACCTCCTGCATTTGCCAAACAGACTCGCCGCCGATGGTGGCTTGAATGCGTACTTTGGCGCCAATGGCGTCTTTGTTCGAGGCGGCGCCGACCAGACGGAACTTAACCCAGTGATTGGTGTTGCCGAGGTTTCGGTAAAGCGTGTGGCGACCATATTCCTCGGCGAGCATTACATCCATGAAGCCGTCGTTGTCAAAGTCGCCCCACGGGCAAGCCGTCAAGATTCTCGCGGTCGCGGTGATTACATCGGCAACGTTACTGAATGTGCCGTTGCCGTTGTTATGGTATAGCGCTGACTTCCTGGGTGGGTCCCCGAAGCAACTGAGGAACAGGTCTAGGTTTCCGTCATTGTCGTAGTCAGCCCACGCTGGGATCGAATACGCCCCGTTGGCAAACTGCGCAACGAGGACAAAGTTGCTGCCCCCTTGGTTCCGGTACACGAGGGCTCCGGCAGCGGTACCCATCGCTAGATCCAGATACCCGTCGTGGTCGAAATCCGCCCAGGCGCAGTGGGTGATGACGTCTGAAGTGGGCAGGCCGAGGTTCACTTGGGTGAATTGCCCGTTCCCGTCGTTGCGCCAGAGAGCACTCGGGGCCGAGACATTGGCGGCGAAGAGGTCCGGATCACCGTCGTTGTCATAGTCCCCCCATGCCCCGGTGTTGGCCCAGGATATCGGAGGCCCAAATGGGGCGACCGGTGTGAAGGTGCCGTTGGCGTTGTTGTGGTACAGTCGGAGCGTGAATGGACCGGACGATGAGGTTCCCTGGGCCAGGAAGATGTCAAGCCAGCCATCACCATCATAATCGGCGCACGCCTGCCAGGCATACTCCGCCCAGGGCTGCGGGGTCAGATAGGAGTGCCCGAAGGTCCCATCGCCGTTGTTCCAGTACAGGTCATTGCGACCCGGTGACCAGCCGCCGTTCAGGACGAACAAGTCACGGAACCCGTCGTTGTTAAAGTCCGTCCACACACAACCAAAGGAATCGTGAGCGTCAGTGGTGATGGGGCCTGCTTCAACGCCCACCCGGGTGAACGTGCCATTGCGGTTGTTGCGGAAAAGGGCGTTGGGACGGGCCGTATTGGCGCCGAGAGCCAAATGCAGATCAACGAACCCATCGTTGTTGTAGTCGCCCCAAGCTGCGCCGTAGGCAGGGCCCGGCAGGTTGGTGACTCCCGCCGACACAGTCACATCCTCAAACTGCGCCGCGCCGGCCTGAAGACAGAGCCAGGTCGTGAGGATCGTTACGAAGGTGCACCACCTAGTGGATACCGTAGTGCGTGAATCTGTTGTGGTTTTCATGATGTTCTGTGAGTTGGGTTGTTTGCCGTTTGTTTACTTTCCCGTTGCGTTATCGAGTCATAAGTTCCCGCTGGCGTACAAAAATGATTGGTTTCATCCCCTATACGGCGAGGCCTCCCTGGTCCTGCAAAATAAATTGCAGAATTTGAGCAAGGTGTAAGTGCCCTCCAGGCGGTGCTTTGTGGCCGCGCGGTGCGATAGGATGAAAACAACTGCGGCATATTCAGGACGATCCGGAGAAAACGCTCCGAACTTTGATGACGCCATGGACGCCACACGGTTTAAGCTTTGGCAGTGGGTTGAAGATCCTGGTGCTTGAGTTCTGTTTCTTGCTCGTTTGCAACGCATTGGCCCCGCATTGGGCCTGGATCGTGTTGGTCTCGCTCCTTTAAACGACCCGATTTCGGTTTTCTTTCACAAAACCATATGGTGCGGCATTTGCCTGGATTCCACTATGACCCAACGCGATGTTCCTTCAAGACCTGGCTCCTTAGTGTGAGTAATGACCTGGCTGCGGCCTGCTCCGGTCAATAATTCTGTGTCAGCCTTGGAAGCCTTCCCGGCCCCTCAAGGGCCCGGGAAGGCGTCTGCCGGTACAGGCCGGTAAAACACATACATCCTGTGCCTCTGGTGCCGTCGCGTCGAAGTCCTCGCGATGACGGAACCGTTTCGCGAAGTCAATCGTCCCTCCGGGACGGCTGGTCGAACGTCGACGTGGAACGTCCAATGGTGAATGGCGGAAAACCGAAGGACGGGGGCGGTGTGGGCGATCTGATCATTCTTGCTTCTCAATGGCCGGGTGTGCTTAAAGCCGGTGACACACCAGCGCTCCGACCGCAGGCGAACGCAACGGAGCGCCGGTGTGTCACCGGCTTAAACCGTGCCTGGCTGCAAGTCCGCAGTCCCATAGTCCTGCTTGTGTCATGAACTGTCCACTCCAGTCACCTCGATGTCATCAATTGTCATGAACTGTCAGTAGCGAAGCGCCTCTTCTGTCTGCTAAATTACCTCCGTTTTTGGGTCCTTTGAACCGGTTGCCCCGTGGTCGCCTGCAGCCGCCACCCGGCTCCGGTCAGGATCCTGTTCTTTGACATATACGGTTAAATCAGCAAGGCAAGGCACCCAGGACCATGCGGCCCGGGGCGCCGGGCGCTGCGCCCCGAACGCGCGCGCCCGCGCCTGCCCATGTTCGGTGTCGGTCAAGTCGGTAGTCCCATCGTCCATCGTTCGTAGTCCCATATTCCTTTTAGATTCGGTGCAAAAAAGTGCAAAAAAGTGCGGAAAAGTGCAAAGAACCCCCTCGGTTGCTGAAAGGTGCATGAGAGACTGAAAGCGAAAATGGACTACCGACTATGGGACGATGGACTACAGGACTACAGGACTATGGGACTATGCGACTATGGGACCAGTGGGCCTCAGGGGTTTCTTGGGTTTGGAGGCGGCGGTTAGGAGGGAGGTTAGGAGGCCGTCGATGGTGTGGTGTTTGGCTTCTACGGTGGGTTCGAGGCCCAGGGTGCGGATGGTTTTGGAGGTTTCGGGTCCGATGGAGGCGAGTTTGAGGGCCGGGAATTTTTTGAGGAGAGCCGGGAGGTCGAAGCGGGAGTGGAAGTTCCTGACGGTGGAGCCGCTGGTGAAGGTGATCCAGTCGGCGCCGTTTTGGGTGAGGGCGGCGGCGGTTTGGGTTGGGTCGTCGAGGTCGGGGACGGTTTTGTAGCAGGCGATGTCGTCGACGATGGCGCCGAGGGCTTCGAGTTGCTGGGGGAGTTCGGGGTTGGCGACTTCGGCGCGGAGGAGGCAGATTTTGAGGTTTTCGATGCTTTCGTATTTGGCGAAGGCCTTTGCTACGGCGGTGGCGAGGGCTTCTTCGGGCATGAGGTCGACCTGGAGGTGGAGGTTTTGGAGGCGGGCGGCGGTGCCGGGGCCGACGGCGGCGATGCGGGCGCCGCCGATATCGCGCAGGTCGTGAAACTGGCGGAAGAAATAGTCGAAGAAGGTGTCTACGCCGTTGGGGCTGGTAAAGACGAGCCAATCGTAGGTGTTGAGTTCGAGGAGGGCGTCGACGAGGTCCTGGCGGCGGGTTGGGGGGTCGAGTTTGATGGTGGGGACTTCGAGGACGTTGGCGCCGAGGTTGTGGAGGCGGTGGGCGAGGGTGCCGGCTTGTTCGCGGGAGCGGGTGACGACGATGCGTTGTCCGAAGAGGGGTCGGTGCTCGAACCAGTTAAGGTGTTGGCGGAGGTTTACCACGTCGCCGATGACGATGATTGTGGGAGGGGCAATGCCGGAAGTTTTGGCGACGGCGGCGATGGTTTCGAGGGTGGCGGCGATGGAGAGTTGGCGGCTGGTGGTGCCCCATTGGATCATGGCAATGGGGGTGGAGGGGCTCATGCCGTGGCGGATGAGGGTGTCAGCGAAATGGCCGACGCGGTCGGTGCCCATCATGATGACTTTGGTCCCGGGGGTGGCAGCGAGTTGGGGCCAGTCGATGCTGGAGTCCTCCTTGTCCGGGTCGGTTTGACCGGCCACGAGGGTGAGGCGGGAGCAATAGTTGCGGTGGGTGAGGGGGATGCCGGCGTAATTGGGAACAGCGACGAACGAAGAGACGCCGGGGACGACTTCGAACGCGATTCCGGCTTCGGCGAGCTGGCTGGCTTCTTCGCCGCCTCGACCGAATACGTAGGGGTCGCCCCCTTTGAGGCGCACGACGGTTTTACCTTCGCGGGCTTTGGCGAGGAGCAATTGGTTGAGTTCGTCCTGGGAGATGGAGTGGTCTTTGGCGCGTTTGCCGCCGAAGATGATTTCTGCGGATTTGGGGGCGAGGCGCAGGATTTCGGTGTTGACGAGGGCGTCGTAGACGACGACATCGGCGAGGGCGAGGAGTTCGGCGCCGCGGAGGGTGAGGAGGCCGGGGTCGCCGGGTCCGGCGCCGACCAGGTAAACGGCACCTTTTGAAGTTGGTTTCACGATCGGGGTTTTAATTTTGCGGCGAGTTCGCGGCCGAGTTCGGCGGCTTCGGGGGCTGATTTCTCGCCTTCAGCGTTTTGCATGGGGCCGGTGGCGAACGAGAGGGCGCGCATGGAGAGCCGATGGCCCGAGACTTCGGCAAAGGCAGCTACGGGGCTTTGGCAACCGCCGCCCATGGCGGCGAGGAAGGCGCGTTCGGCGGTGACGGCTTGGAAGGTGTGGTCGTGGTTTAGCCGCTGGCAGACGGCCGCCAACCGTTCGTCGTCGGAGCGGATTTCGATGCCAATTGCACCTTGGCCGACGCACGGGAGCATTTCTGTGATATCGAGCACGGTGGCGAGGAGGCCGGGAGGGACGGCGTCGCCGAGGATGCGGCCGTCTTCAGTGATGCGAAAGCCGAGGCGGTTCATGCCGGCGAGGGCGAGAATGGTGGCGTCCAGGCCTGGCTGATCGGCGATTTTCTGGAGGCGGGTCGCCACGTTTCCCCGGATGTCGGGGGTTTTGAGTCCGGGATTGTGGGCCAGCAATTGCGCTTTTCGGCGGGTGCTGCTCGTGGCTACGACGGCGCCGTCCGGGAGGGCCCGGATCCGGAGGTTGGGTCCAAACCCGCGACGACCGGGGGTGTGACTGGCTTGCGCATCGCGATAGATGAGGACATCGCGCACATCGGCGCGCTGAGCTACGGCGCCAAGGGTGAGGCCGTTAGGGAGGTCCGTGGGGAGGTCCTTGAGACTATGCACGGCCAGATCGGCTTCGTGATTCAAGAGTGCGACCTCGAGTTCCTTGGTGAAGAGGCCTTTTGGGAGAGCGTGACCTTCCTGGGCGAGCGAGGCGGTCTGGAGTTTGTCACCGGTGGTCTTAAACGTGCGGATCTCGAACTGCCATTCGGGAAAAGCGGTTTGGCATTGGGCCAGAATCAGGTTGGCCTGGGCGAGAGCGAGCGCGCTGCCACGTGTGGCGAGGATGAGGGGTCGTTGGGGGTAGGTCATTGCGTGGCTGAATGGGTTGCGGCTTTTGGATGCGCCGGGGTAGCCAGTGCGGCGGTGTCGGCCGGTCGAGGCGAGGGAGAATGGAGCAAACTGGCGGCTTTTTCGCGGATGATGGCTTCGCAGAGGGCGACTTCTTCCTGCCGCTGGCGCAGGTAATCGGCGGCAATCGCCTGGAGGTCATCAATATTGTACAAATAAGCGTTCTCCATGAAGTTGACCTCGGGTTCGATGTCCCGGGGCACGGCGATGTCGATGAGGAGGAGGGGTCGGTTGCGCCGGGCTTTCATCAGGGGTTCGAGCCTGGCGCGGTCGAGCACGTAATGCGGGGCGGAAGTGCTGCTGACGACGATGTCTACGGAGTCGAATTCGCCGGCCCACTGATCAAAGGGGAGGGCGCGTCCGCCCAGTTCCGCGGCGAGGGCCTGGGCCTTTTCGTGGGAGCGGTTTGTGACGGTAATGCGCCCGGCTCCGCGGGAGAGGAGGGAGCGTGCGGTTTTTTCGCTGGTATCGCCGGCGCCGATGACCATGACGTGTTTTCCGGCCAGTTCGGTGAAGACTTTTTCGGCCAGTTCGACGGCTACGGATCCCACGGAAATGCTCCCTCGCTGGATGTTGGTGTGGGTGCGGATGTGTTTGGCGACGTTAAACGCGCGCTGAAAGGTTTTGTTGAGGCGGCTGCCAGTGTGACCGCTTTGCAGGGCCAGATCATAGGCCTTTTTGAGCTGGCCGAGAATCTCTGTTTCGCCCAAGACCATGGAATCGAGGCCGGCGGCAACTTTGAAGAGGTGCTGTATGCTCTGGGGTTCAGTGAGGCGATAGAGTCCATCCTGATGGGTTGCGGGGCAGCTATGGCAATCGCCCAGCCAACGTTCCACGGCGGCAAAGGCCGAAGGGTCTTCCAGGTGGCTGGAGGCGTAGATTTCCACGCGGTTGCAGGTCGACAGGATCACGGCTTCATCCGCAGCGCCGGATTGGCGGAGGAGGCTGAGAGCTTCGGGGATGCGGTTTTCAGCAAAAGCGAAACGCTCCCGCACCTCCACGGGTGACGATCGAAAACTCAGGCCTAGAACCAGGATAGGCATGTCTGAAAAGGGAAACCGTTAAATAGAAGTCATGGACGATTAAAGGTCATTCCCGGATCACGGGTTATGCAGCGGCGACAGCATGTTGGTGCCCCAAAACGTCAAGAGCACAAAGGCAAAGCTGCCCACAGCGCCAAGCGCGAAGCGGCGGCCTGTTTGCGCAAAAACCCAACGCATGACAATGAGGCCCAGGTAGATTAGCCACACCAGGGCCGACCAGATGATTTTGGGATCGCCGCGAACGTTCCTGGACGAATCCAGATACCCTAAGCCCAGGACACCTACAGCCAGGCCTACTGTTAGAAGGATGAAACCCGATACCAGCATCCGACCGGCTACGGATTCCAAGCGCTGGATGGACGGCATCAGCGAGAAAATTGCCCGCAGCTTGTGAAATTTGAGATTCCGCTCCTGCGTCAGATACATGATGGCAGCCACAAAACTCAGGCCGAAAGCTCCGTACGCGAGCGACAGGAACGCGGCGTGGAGGCTGGTCCAGACTTTCGGCACCTCCGGGATATTGGTGCCTGGGGTGTCCAGACCGGAGGTGAGCGCCAGCACCCCCATGGCAAACAATAAAGGTGAGGCGAACGCCCCCAAGAACCGCAGACGCGACCACAAGCCAACCACCAGGTAAAACGCGACAATCGTCCAACTGGAAAACAGGGTTGCCTCGTACAGGTTCGAGACGGGGCAATGATTGAGGCGATAGCCCCGGATGAGCATGGCCGCAGTGTGAAAACCGAAAGCGGCCAGCAAAAGAATATAGTTCACTCGGTTATCCTGCCGGAAGCCCTTCCGCCACAAGAAAACCGAGTACACCACGCTGAGGCCGTAGAAAACCACAGCCACCATGAAGCAATGCCGCTCAGTGAACCAATCCACTATAGCAGGTTAACGCTCCTTAAGTTGTTCGCAAGCTTAGGTTTTGAAGCAGGCAAGGCGGCGAGAGAGCGGAAAACGCCTCCTTTTGAGTTTCTCGCTCCCATGTGAACCCGATACATGGGCGGGAGCTTAAGGATGTTTAGGTGCGGAATCCGTCATCACTCGGTGCTTTTGCACGAGGAAGTTGATCCAGTCAGGCATGCCGGCACCCGTTCGGGCGGAGAGTTCGAACACGGTGGCGTTGGGCGCGATTTGGCGGAGGTTTTGCCGAACGGCAGCGCGATCACAGCCGCAAACTTCGGCAAGGTCTGATTTGCTAAGGATGACGACGTCGGCAGCCTGGAACATTGGGGGATACTTCAAAGGTTTGTCTTCGCCCTCGGTGACGGAGAGCAGCACCACGCGGAGATGTTCGCCGAGATCGTAGGAGGCGGGGCAGACCAGGTTGCCGACATTCTCGATGATCAGCACATTGAGCCCGGAGAGATCCAGTTGCCCCAGAGCGCGGGCGACCATCTCAGCCTCGAGATGGCAGACAGTGCCGGTGGTGATTTGCACGACCGGGGCGCCGGTATCGCGGAGGCGTTGCGCATCATTATCCGTGGCCAAGTCGCCAACGATCACCCCGGCGCGCAGAGGTGGCGGCAGGGCTCGCAGCGTCTCGCGAAGAAACGTGGTCTTGCCGGAACCCGGGGCGGACAGGACATTCAAAGCCAGTAATCCGCGCCCGAGAAAGAAGCCGCGGTTGCGCTCTGCCAGCCGGTCATTCTTTTCGAGAATGGCCCGCCGAACGTTCAGGGTGCGACGTGGGTCGTCCTGGGGCAGTCCCGGGGCGGGAGCCGGCGTTTGAGGATCGGCGTGAGAGTGGTCGTGAATCTGATCGGCCTCGTGTGAATGGGGGTGGTGGTGATCGTGGATATGACCCTCGTCGTGAGAGTGGGGGTGGCTGTGCACGTGGCCGTCGCCATGCGAGTGAGGGTGGTCATGGGGGTGCTTGGGGTTGGAGAATGTAGGAGGATTCTCGCCCGGTAAACCGCATCCGCAATCAGTACACATTATTCAATCTCCAGGGAGGCCAGTTCCAGTTCGCGGCCGGCGCGCAAGTGGCGGCTGATGGTTTGGCAATGGGGGCACGCGGCAAGGAAATCGTCCGCCGCAAACTCCGCCTGGCAGGCTTCGCACCAAAAGCGAGCGGGAACCGAATCCATCCGCAATTTCGCGCTTTCGGCCAAGGTGCCGGGGGCGAGGGCTTCAAAGGCGAACTGAAGCGCCTCGGGCACGACGCCGCTGAGGGCGCCGACGCGCAGCCGGATTTCATGAATCCGGGTAGCGCCGGCCTCGCGGGCCTGTGCCAGTGCCATGTTCATTGCGGAATCCATGATGGATAACTCGTGCATCGTCTTGGACCGCGTGTCGGGGCAGTCATGCAGCCCCCCGATGGGGGCCTTACGAGGAGACCTTAAAGCGCTTGACGGAGGCTGACAAATGAAATATCTGCCGCGGCGGCAGGGAGTCCAGAAGCGAGGTCATTTTGAAGATTGCCAGGCTGCCCGGTTTGCTGGAGGCTGGGCGGGAATGAACGAGATCCAGAATGTGTGGCGAGGGTTGTTAGCGGCGGTCCTGGTCGGTTTGGCAGGATGGGGCACTGGGTGCTCCTCGACCGACAACGGGGCGCCGTCCGGGTTTGCGGCAGTGACGATCGAGGGCAATACACCGGGGCAGATTGGGCAGGCAGCGAAAGAGGTGTTTGAAGAAGCGGGCTACACGGTGGCGCAATCGGGTCTGACGCGGTTGGTGTTCGAGAAGAAGGGAAGCAAGATGGACCAAATCGCCTACGGCAATTGGATGAACGAAACCGGAGTGTGGGTACGGGTGAAGGCGGCGATTGTGCCGGTGCGCGAAGGAGTATTCCGGCTGCAGTGCGAGGGTTTCACGTTGCGGGATCGGGGCGGGACCATGGAGGAGGAAATTCGCGTGAGACGCAAAGGCACGTGGCAGGAGCTTCTTGACGACGTGGCGCGGCGCTTGAAGCCCTCGGGCTTCTGATTTGATTTCGAGCTTGCGGCAGGGTGTGGGCTGTGTTCTTTGGAGATCGTACAGAAATACAGCAATGTCTATGAAACGCTCTTCACAAACACTTCCTTCCTTGAATCGCCGGCAATTTCTCCGCGCCAGCGCCGTGACCAGTTTCGGTTTCCTCGTGGTTCCCGGCTCGGTACTCGGGTTGAACGGCGCGACTTCGCCAAACAACAAAATGAACCTGGCCGGGATTGGGGTGGGCGGGCAAGGTGCGTCGGACCTTCGGGAACTGAGCACAGAAAACATTGTGGCCCTCTGCGACGTGGATCAAAGCCAGGCCGCTGGATCCTTTAAGCGTTTTGCCGATGCGAAGCGGTTTACCGACTACCGGAAGATGCTGGAGGAAGTGAAGGACATCGACGGGATAGTGGTGGCCACGCCGGATCATCATCACGCGTTCGCCGCGATGGAGGGCATCAAGCGAGGCAAACATGTTTATTGCGAGAAGCCGCTGACCCACAGCGTGTGGGAAGCAAGGCATTTAGCGCAAGCGGCGCGGGGGGCCAAAGTGTGCACGCAGATGGGCAACCAGGGTCAGGCTTCGGAAGACACGCGGCGTCTGTGTGAGATTGTCTGGAGCGGTGCCATTGGAGCGGTGCGTGAGGCGCACATCTGGACCGATCGGCCTTCTCGGGGATTGTTTGAGGAATACTGGCCGCAAGGCGTGCCGCGGCCATCTGACACACCACCGGTGCCAGGCCATATTGACTGGAATCTCTGGCTCGGGCCCGCACCTGAGCGGCCGTATCACCCGGCATACGCGCCCTTCCGGTGGCGCGGGTGGTGGGATTTCGGGACGGGCGCGTTAGGCGACATAGGTTGCCACGCCATGGACCCGGTGTTCCGCGCCCTGAAGTTGGGCGCTCCTACAGACGTTCAGGCCGCCTCCACGCGCTGCAACGGCGATTCTTTCCCACTTGGATCGATGGTGACCTACAGTTTCCCCGCCCGCACGGCGGCTCGGCAGGCAAACAATCCCCATTTGCGCGGCGTGTCCGGCGTGGGCGCTGGCGAAGTCGAAATGGCAGCCTGCAAGCTCGTCTGGTACGACGGGGGATTGCGTCCGCCGCGGCCTCAGGGACTCCCGAACGGGACCCTGATGGGCGACAACGGGCGGCTCTTAATCGGTGACAAAGGGTTCATCCTCGGCAATAAAGTCTATCCCGCCGAGGCTGCGGGGGTCCAGGTGGCGCAGTCGATACCGCGGTCTCCCGGCCACTATCGTGAATGGGTTGAAGCTTGTAAGGGCGGGGTTCCCGCCGGTGCAAACTTTGATTGGGCTGGTCCACTCGCCGAGGCCGTGCTGCTGGGCAACGTCGCGTTGCGTGTCCAATTGCGTGAAGATCTGACGCTCTGCAAATTGCAGTGGGATTCTGCAGAATTGAAAGTCACCAATTTGCCCGAAGCTAATCAGTTTATTCGGCGTGAATACCGGGCAGGCTGGGCGCTCTAATCGGGCAACGTAAGCTTGACGATTTCGGGCGAGGATCGGATACTTTAAGCTAACATGTTCTTATGTAGTGTCCGATCCTGGCTTCGTTATTCGTTAGTCCCGTTGGTACTTCTTGGTTCCGTATGGCATGTGCCTGCTCAAAACCCTGAGTTTCGGGGCTTTTGGGTCAACGGCTGGAACACCGGCCTGAAGAGCGCCACACAGGTCAGCACGCTGGTGAATGACGTGCGGGCGGCGAATGCGAACGCGATTGTGGCGCAGGTGCGGCGTCGCGGCGATGCCTTCTACAATTCCAAGTATGAGCCTCATGTTACCGGCACCACGCCCTCTGATTTCGATGCACTCGGGGATTTAATCAGCAAGGCGCATAATACCAGCGCCGGACGCTATGTGGAGGTGCATGCGTGGGTTGTGACCTATCACATCTGGAGTGGAGCTACGAATGCCACGACGCCACCGCAGGCGAATCATCCGTTGCGGCTTCACCCGGACTGGCTGCTGCAGGATTACGACGGCAATGTGTTCATTGGAAATCAATACACCTTCGACCCAGGCCATCCGGAGGTGCAGAAGCACACGTTCAATGTGTGCATGGACATCATCACGAATTACAACGTCGACGGCCTCAATTTCGATTACGTTCGGTATTCGAGCGCGAACGAAGGTTACAACCCGGTGACCGTGGCACGGTTTAACCAACGATTTGGGCGGACGGGAAAACCGTCGCCATCGGACGGGGTCTGGAAGCAATTTCGGCGGGACCAGATCACCGGTTTTTTGCGCAAGGTGTATCTCAATGCGATTGCGGTGAGACCTGGGATCAAGATTTCGTGCGACACGATTACGTGGTCGCCGGGGCCGGCGAACCTTTCGGCTTGGTACAGTTCCACGGCGGCGTGGAACAACGTGCTGCAGGATTGGCGCGGGTGGATGGAAGAGGGAATTATGGATTTGAACCTGCCGATGGCCTACTTCGACCAGTCGGGGAATTACACGTTGGCATGGACGAATTGGAATAATTTCATCAAGGATCATCAATACACCCGGCAGGCGGCAATTGGCCCGGGCACATACTTAAACAGCATCGCCAACGCGATTACCCAGATGCGTTACACGCGTGTGGCTTCGCCGTCGGGAAATCGCGCTGTGGGTGTTTGCGGCTACGATTACAACACGCCATACAAGGATGGTGCGGGCAAATTCAGTACCTTTCGTGGTTACTTGACGAGCAGCCCGAACACCTACGACCCTGTCTCGCCCGCCATCTTTGCGCAGGCGGCAAGCGTGCCCTCGATGCCATGGAAGACCTCTCCGACTGTGGGCCACATTAAAGGCACTATATATGGGGGCGGGCTTAACCAAACTCTGGACGGTGCTGTGGTTCGTTTGCAGGGACCGGTGTCCAAAGTGCAAACCAATGACGCGACCGGGTTTTACGGTTTCGCCAACGTGCCGCCGGGTAACTATACGGTATCCGTTTCGTTCCCCGGATACGTGCCTGCCTCCTACAGCGTTCCGGTCGCGCTGGGTGCTGTGGCGACGCGGGATTTCGTGCTGAACGTGGAGCAGGCGCCGGCGATCGTGAGCCAGCCCATGAGCCAGTCCGTGCGGCGGGGCAGCAACGCGGTGTTTTCGGTGACGGTCACGGGTAGTGCGCCGCTTGGCTACCAATGGAAGTTCGTCAGCTCGCCGATCGCGGGCGCTACTGGTAGCGCTTATACCCGCACCAACATTCAGCCAGCGGATGCGGGCGCATACGGGGTAACCGTGACGAACACTGTGGGGACGGTGCACAGCGCGGCAGCGTCGCTGGCGGTGCTGTTACCTGGACCTGCCCTCATGGAACCGATCGTCAATCTGGAGGATGGGCGCAGCCTGTTACGGTGGACTGCAGATCCGGGATTCGTTTACACCGTGCAAGGGTCAACGAACCTGTCAGATTGGGTAGACCTGGCACTGATTGGCAGTGCCACTTCGGCTTACGAGTACCTGGTGGATTGGCCTACGAACCACACCGCAGCGTTCTATCGGGTGAGGGATTGAACCACCTCGGTTCGTGCGGTCCGGTTGGTTGATTTGCTGACCAGAAACTTTTCGGCCCACGCGAACTTAACGATCGGGCCTGGGATTTAGCCGCGGGGAGGCTTAGCCCAACAGTTCAGGCTGGGTTCGCACCCGGTGTGGGGCCGGTTTGGGGTGGGTGGGGGTGCTGCCCCTGAGGCCCCTGCTGTGCTTGTTGCGGGGCGAGGATCACAGGCACGGGATAGCGCAGCTTCATCACGTCATCCACCAGGACCTCAAGATAATATGTGCCGGCGGTTTTGAACTCGACCTGGCCGAAGAGGGTGACGTTGGTGGCATGCAGAGCCGCGTCCTGCAACGCAAATTTGACCTCGCCTTTTCGCAGCAGGGTGGTCTGGTCGGGGGCCACCAGACGAACCGTCTCGGTGAACTGGCCCACTCCGGCTGTCCAGCGGTTAAAGACACTCAACTTGAGCGCCACCACCGGCAACTGGGGGACCCGCAGAAAATTAACGACTCCGATGAGAATGAAATTGCCATTAATTTCCTGGCGGATTTCCTCGCAGAGCAAGGAACATTGGAGGTCGGGGAGAATTCGCGTGGGCTGCATAGATTGAGACAAGGTGGGGAAAGGAGTTAGCGGCAGGCGTTTTCGCCGGCTCGGACGGTGTTTTGCATCAGCATGGCGATGGTCATGGGGCCAACCCCTCCCGGGTTCGGAGTGATGCGGCCGGCGATCGGCTGAACCGCGGCAAAATCGACATCGCCGACCAGGCGCGAGCCGCTCTTCGCAGACGGATCCGGAACGCGGTTAACGCCCACGTCAATGACGGTGGCGCCGGGCCGGACCATATCGGCTTTAAGGAATTCGGGCACACCCATAGCGGCGACAATGATGTCGGCTCGCAGACAATGGGCCTTGATGTTGCGGGAAGCCGAGTGACAGAGCGTGACGGTGGCGTTGGCGAGCCGGTGTTTCTGACAGAGCAGAGCGGCTAAGGGTTTGCCTACGATGTTGCCACGGCCGAGGACGACGACCTCAGCACCCGTGGTGGATATCCCCGAGCGGGCAAGCAATTCTACGACTCCAGCTGGTGTGCAAGGGACAAACCCGCCCGTATCGCCAAGCAAGAGTTTGCCCATACTCACCGGATGAAAACCGTCGACATCCTTCTCCGGCAGGATCGCGGAATAAACGATCGACTGCCGAATCTGTGGCGGCAACGGAGCCTGCACGAGGATTCCGTGCAGGTGTGGGTTCTGGTTCAACTGCTCAAGCAACCCCAGCAGCTCCGCTTCGGTAGCGGTCGCGGGCAGGACATGGGTTTCAGAGAGAATGCCCAGCTCGGAGCAGGTCTTTTCCTTGCGCCCGACGTAGACCTTCGAGGCAGGGTCCTCCCCGACGCGAACGAAGGCGAGTCCCGGTCGAATTCCACGGGACTTGAGCAAGGAAATACGAGCGGCCAGCTCTCCCAGGAGCTGGGACGCGATAGCGCGCCCATCGATAAGGTTATCGGCGGGCATGATCTACTCGATCACTTGGATGCGTTGTATCGTAATGACCGGAGTATTCTTCCAGCGGCGGTCGAGGCTTTCCTCGCCGGTGACCACGATGCGCAGACCCTTGTAGCGCATGAGGTCCAGGTTCGGGGAGGTGGTGTAGAGATAGTTGATGGTGCGTCCGGTCTCCGGGCTGATGAGCGCGAAGGGACTCGGAGCTTGGATGCTGGTCGTGCTGCGAACCCAGCCTTCACGCTGAACAATGCGCGGCGGCGGCGGTTCTTCGACCGGCGGGGCAGGCTCGATTTCAACAGGAGCGGGTTTGATATCCGCTACTTCCATCGGGTCGGTCACAGCAGGTTCGGCAGGCGTGACGCCCGGTTCCGTCGCCGGAACTGCCGGGGCAGTGTCGGGGGCGGCTACCATCACCGGGGCCTCGGGCACGCTGGCGGGCACCGGGGCTGTTTCGGAAGGAGTTGGTTCTGTGGGTGTCGGTTCCGTTGGGGTGGTGGCGGCGACCAAGGCGGGTGTGGCCGGTTCCTGCCTAAGGTACTGGGCGGCCATGAAGGCAAAAGCGTTAGTGGGGGCCTCGATCTGCATCCAATCACCTTTGGTGGTGACTTCGGTTACGGTGTCACCTTGAACGATAGTGCCAAGGACACTGTAATTCTCGCCCGGGCCGGCTCTCAGGTTGAGCTTCTTGGGGATAACGGCCTTTGTGGCGGCATTCACATACGCGGTATTGACCCACACGCGAGTGCCGGCGGGCAGTAGAATCTTGGCCCAGGCGGACGGCTCATCCGGGGCGGACCGTTTCAGGATGATTTCCTCGAGCACCGTTACCTGCTGATCTTTCGTAACGCGGGTGACGACCTCGCTCTTCAGCTTGGCCTGGCCGCGTACGTTGACGTTGCTGGCCACTACGACGGCTGGACCGGGGGCCAGAGGGTCACTGCGAACCAGCGAGGCCAAGTCAGGTTTTTGTGCGGCAACCTTGGTCTTGGGGGCGGCGGGTGAGGGAGCTTCGACCGTGGCGGCAGCAACCGCATTGGTCGCCGGCTGGGCCACCAAACCTGTGGAGAGCATGGCTGCGAAAATCCAGCAGAAAGTCTTGTTCATAACTCAGCTCAGTAGAGATTTTATTTCGGTTTCTGTCAATGTTCGCCATTTGCCGGGACGCAATTCACCCAGCTTGATTTTGCCGATCTGAACTCGCACCAAGCGCTTCATTGTCCGGCCTCGCGATTCGAACAAACGCCGCACTTCGCGGTACTTGCCTTCGGCCAGTTCCAATTCAACGGTACTTTGGCCGGATGTCGAGGAAATCAGGCGGGCTCTTTCCGCTTTTAAGCGGTCACCCTCATGGTAAATGCCCACGCAAAACTCCCGCAGCAAGTCAGGCGACACCAAGCCTTCCACAACGGCGATGTATTTCTTGCGCACGCCATAACGCGGATGGGTAAGGCGGAGGCTGAATTCGCCATCGTTGGTTAGAAAGATCAGGCCTTCGCTATTGTAGTCCAGCCGGCCAACAGAGTGCAGGTGCTCCCATTCGCGCGGGAGCAGGTCGTAAATTCGGGGACGTTGGTGTTCGTCCTTGCGCGAGCAAACCATGCCTCTCGGCTTGTTGAGTGCCAGGTAGACCTTCCTTTTAACGTTGACGGGCTTGCCGTCCACCGAGACCCGGTCGCGCCCCGGCTCCACTTTCGTGCCCAGTTCCTTAACGATCTGGCCGTTGATGGCGATCCGGCCGTCCAGAATCATTTGCTCACTGGCCCGGCGTGACGCTACGCCTCCATCGGCCAGGAACTTTTGCAGACGTACCAGGGCAGGCATAACGGCTCGATAATGAAAAAGCCCGAGCCGAACCCGCGCCGTGGCGGAGGTCAACTCCGGGCTTCAGAGTGGATCAGGGGTAAACTGGACTAGGCAACCACCTTGGTCTTCCGAAGACCGGTGATCCGGTCGCCTTCTTTCCAATGGCCCTGCTTTTTCAAGACTTCCACGCGCTCGAACCGCTTGAGTACGTTGCGCTTGCCGCCCAAAGTGGCCGCCGCCCGCAAACTACGATGCTGTGACATAAATGCAAAAAAACTAAAAGGTTAACAAAAATAGAGCCGCTCCCGTCGCGGAGCGAACGACTTAACTACCATAGGCCCAAGCCAAAAGCCAACTGATTTTTTGGCGTTTTTGGGCTCCCTCAATTCTGCAGGATCTGGAAAACATGCAATCCGGTTGCCTTGCCGCGGGGATTGTGATCCCGCGTCAGACGAACGCGCACGAGGTGTTTCCCCGGCGCTAAGGTATCGTCGAGGATCACGGCCCAAGGGAGGTAGAGCCCCGTGCTCCACTGAGTGAAAGTGTCGAGCGTTTTAGCAGGCCCATCATCAATAGTGAACTCAATGATCCCGGTATCCGGGCCGGCGCCGATCATTAGCCCCGCAGCGGTGCCCTCGAATTGGAATTCAAATTCCGCACCCGGACTCGTGGCGGTTAAGGCGGGCAGGTCGACAAAACCTTCCCGGGTTCCGGCGGGCAGCGGTGGAGTCCAATTAGCAACCCACCGGAACCCATTCGACAACTTTGCCTCATTCAATGCGCCGAAGCGCCCGTGCCCGTAGCTCAGGGGGTCCAATGGTGCCTCTGGCATGGCGTGTTCCCGGCGCGGATCCAAGGGAGCTTCAAACGCGACATCAAGCAGACGAAGGATGCTGTTAGCATACACGAGTTGGCCGTAAGGAGAGGGATGCAGATCGCGAAACTCATTGTCCCAGGAGAATTGTCCGGCAGCAATTCGTTCCGTGACCTCCAGTGACAGGTTCAAGGAGGGGTTTCCATAGCAGGCGGCCACCCTCTCATGCTGGGCGACTGACGCCGGGACAGTGCCCTTTCCATAGTCTTCCATGTGCTCCGGCATCACAAAGTGCAAGTGAACAATGTCGATGAACGGATTCGCAAGGCGTGCCTGGCGGACCGTCCCCTCCATGCCGCGCAACATCCGTTCGGGCTGATCCGGAATATTCGTGGTGTCATTCACGGCAGCTTCAATGAACAGAAGGTCCACCGGGCCGTGAGCGAGCACGTCGCGTTGCAAGCGAAACGCGTGCGGCACGGAGCCGAGGGAGGGGATGCCTGCCGCCAGGAACTCGAACTTCGTTTCCGGGAAACGCAGTTTCAGGTAGCGCATCACCTCGTCGCGCCAGCCCGGGTTGTACGTGATGGAGCCGCCCAGGAAGGCGACTCGCCCGGTTCTGGCTTCATGAAAACGGGACCGGCAGTTGTTCAGACCGGTCCGGATTTGAAAATACTCGCGTTTCTTGGGGAGCCTATAAGTGTGCCGCGAGATGAACCGGGCGGACGCGAAGACCTGGGGTAAAGGGAAATGGTGGCCGTGGCTGTCCACGGTGCCCTTTTCGACGGTGACCAGATCCATTGAGTGACCTAATTGCAGGAGGCGCCGGCGTGCCTCCAGGGTGTTTTGCTCCGGTGGCACGACCCGGTCATCCAGGCTGATGACGTGGCGGAGAGGGATTCTGGCGCGAGCGATCGGTTCGAGAAGATCCACCGGATTTCCGCGGAAGCGGCGCAGCATTGCCTCATCGGGCAAGCCGTAGTGCCTCAAGGCATCCTGAACCTGGGCTTTAGATTCCGGCCAGTTCAGTGGCCAGGACTTTAAGTCCATGACCGGGGTGTCGGCGTAAATGCAGGCGATGCGTTCGGGATGCCGGGCAGCGTAGCGATAGGCGTGGAGGCCGCCACGGCTCACCCCCTCCAGAGCCGGGCGCGGGGAAAGTTTCCAGGTCCCGATCAATTGGTCATAGAACCGGTCCATCAGGTCCAGTGCGCCATCGGATCCGAGCATGTCCACGCAATCCAGATACGCTATGTGGTGGCCGGTGCGGAGCAGTTCAAGATCGACCTCAGGGTGAAAATCCGGGAACGAGGTGCGCCAGACCCAGGGTTTGCCTGGTGCCGAAATCACTGGACGAGTGACAAAGGCCGGCCGGCCTTCGCAGGTGAAGTGGTGCCGGTCAAAGCCCCTCCAATGGGAAACGCTTTCCTCCCCCAGGCCTGTTGTGAGGGAGGTGGTTAGGGCGGCAATGAGCAGAACCTTATTCATCAGCACAGGTTTCAGCGAAACTCGGTGTCGCGCAAGCGTGGGGTTGTGGTGCGGTTGCTTTGGTATTCGGGCGTGTTGAGTGCACCGAGCGCGCCGGGGTGGGTTTTGAAGCAATGCGCCCGAATTTCGCACTTGATTGCAGGTGGGTTTTGGGGTGGAGTTTTGGCGAGCTGAATGTTCGAGACCTCGTAAACAAGCCAATCGCCGATTTATGCCCCACAATATCTTCATCCTGGAAGACGATACCGCACTCAGGGCGGTGGTTCGTGAGGACCTTCAGATGTCCGGATATGACGTTCGGGAAGAGGGCACGATGGCGGGGCTGCGATCGCGATTTGATGAATCCAGTCCTGATGTGCTCCTGCTGGATTTGGAATTGCCCGACGGGCACGGGTTGGACCTGTTGCCGGAGGTCAAGCGCCACTGGCCGCTAGCCCAGGTCGTGATCCTCACCGGTCACGGTACCGTGGAGGTCGCGGAATCTGCCTTTCGATCGGGAGAAGTCTTTTTGCTGAGCAAACCGTTCGATTCCGAGCTCTTGAAAGGCGTTTTAGATCTGGCGCTGGCTGCTAGAAAATGAGCGCCCTGATTCGGTGAAGGGTTCTTATGCCAAGCCGATTAACAGGCCTTTGCCGCGAGATTGTTTTACTACTGGTTGGGTGTTGGCTGATTTCGGCTTCCGGGTTAGAGCCGGTGGTCGGGCCAACGGAGTTTGCCGACGACGATGCATTCCTGGAGTATGTGCAGCGGCAGACCTTTAATTACTTCTGGCAGGAGGTTAACCCAGAGAATGGGTTGATTCGTGACCGTTCTACCCCCGCGTCTCATTGCAGCATAGCGGCAGTGGGTTTCGGACTCAGCGCCATCAACATCGCTGTGGAACGTGATTGGATAAGCCGTGAAGCCGGCGCTTCGCGCGCGTTGCTGACCCTCAAGACCTTTGCCGCTTTGCCCCAGGGTCCGGGAACCAACGGTTACGCCGGGTATCGAGGTTGGTATTATCATTTCCTGGACATGAAAACAGGACAGCGGGCCTGGCGGTCGGAGTTGTCTACAATCGACACGGCGTTGCTGATGATGGGGGTGATCGACAGTGGATTGTTTTTCGATGGGCCATCCTTGTCTGAGAAAGAAATTCGTCGGTTGGCGGCACTGTTATTCGATCGCATCGATTGGGGGTTTATGCTGCGAACCAATGACCTTCGGGTGAGTATGGAGTGGCGGCCGGAGCGAGGGTTCAGTCGGACGGGCTGGGAAGGCTATAACGAGGCCAACTGTTTGTATCTCCTGGGGATTGGAGCCGAGAAGGACCCATTGCCTGCTGAATCGTGGGGGGGCTGGACCGCGGCTTATCGGTGGACCAATTATTATGGTTACGGTTTTGCCGAGTGCCCGCCGCTATTCACTCACCATTATTCCCATTGCTGGATCGATTTTCGCGGCATCGCTGACCCCTGGATGCGGGCGCGGCGGTTGGATTATTTTGAGAATTCCCGCCGTGCCACGCTCGCCCAAAGAGAATACGCCATCCGCAATCCTTTGCGCTTTCCGAACTATAGCAGCAAAGAGTGGGGGCTCACCGCGTGTGATGGGCCTGGCACCACCGTGGGCGGAGTGCGCTACGAGGCATACTCGGCCAGGGGAGCCCCAGGTGGATTTGATGACGGGACGATTGCTCCTACAGCGGCGATTGCTTCCCTGCCATTTGCCCCCGAGGTTTGCCTGCCGGCGCTTCGCCATTTCTACTCGCATTATGGTACGAATCTCTGGACGAACCTTGGTTTTAGGGATGCGTATAATGTAAAGGCGGGCTGGTGGGGACCGGACGCTATCGGTATCGACCAGGGTCCCATAATCCTGATGATCGAGAACTACCGTACCGGGGCGGTGTGGAAACGCATGAGGCGCAGCCCGGTGCTGCAGCGGGGGCTGCAACGGGCGGATTTTCGCTGAGCTGACCCGGCCGCGATGCCCAGGGGTTTTCCAGTTGCTGGCTCGTGCGGTCAGACTTGGGGCTTGCCCGGTACACCCCAATGTTTTTATTCGCCCGAAGACCGGGTAGGACATAGAATTACCCTATGTTGGAAAGTCCATCCACTGCTTCTGTCGATCCCGCAACGGTGAGCACGCCTTTGCTTCCCCCCGAAGATTCGGGTGGTTACGCGGAAGCCCAGCGTGTGGCTCGGGATGTCTACCGTCGGGTCAGTGACAACATTAGCCGGATTATGAAAGGGCAGGGGCCAGCGATCCGGAAATTGCTCGTGGCGTTGGCCAGTGGCGGGCACGTATTGCTGGACGATTTTCCCGGGACGGGAAAGACTACTTTGGCCAAGGCGCTGGCGCGATCGATCGATGCACAATTCAAACGCATTCAGTTTACTCCGGACTTGCTGCCTTCGGATATTTTGGGGGTCTCGGTGTTCAGCCAGCGGGACCAGCTGTTTCATTTTCACGAGGGTCCGGTATTCACGAACATTCTGCTGGCGGATGAGATCAACCGGGCCTCACCGCGCACGCAGTCGGCCCTGTTGGAAGCGATGGCGGAAGCTCAGGTGAGCGTGGACGGGGTGCAACGGGAACTGGAGGATCTTTTCTTTGTGATCGCGACCCAGAACCCTGTAGAGTTCCGCGGAACCTACCCTTTGCCTGAAGCCCAAATGGACCGTTTCGCGATGCAGTTTTCGTTGGGTTATGTTCACAGCGAGGAAGAAGTAGCCATCTTAAGCGCGCAGCAGAAGAACCATCCCCTCGCGGATCTGCGGGCGACTGTTTCGCTGGCTGAAGTGATCGCCATGAAGCAGGGTGTGCAGACTATTCGGATCAGCGAGGAGTTGAAGCGTTATGTGGTGGACCTGGTGGGAGCCACACGGACCGCCCCCGGGGTGCAGCTTGGCGGGAGTCCGCGGGCGTCTATCGCGCTCATGAAAGCGGCCCAGGCATTGGCTCTATTCGATGGGTCGAGTTTCGTGACTCCCGAGCAGATCCAGGAACTGGCGGTGCCGGTGATTGCGCACCGGTTGATTATGGAGCCCCAAGCGCGCTTCTCCGGCCAGACTGCACGGGGTGCCTTGGAGGGCATCCTTAAGAAGACCAAGGTTCCGGCTTGAGAGGAATCGGAAGAACTCGGACCGGCAATGCGGAGAAGTCTTAGAGGAACGGGTTTGTGTTGCGTCTGATCTATCGCTTTTATCGCTGGCACACGTCCTTGAGATACTGGACGGAGCGGCGGTTTACGCCCGCGGGACTGGTAGTGATCGGTGCGACTGCGGTGGTCGTGATGGTGAGCCCGGATGTGGAAAACAACGTGGCCTACCAGGCGGCGGCTTTGTTGTTTGTCCTGCTCGGCATGGGGATTGTTTGGAGTTGGTTTTTCCGGGGCCGATTCGCCATCGAGCGGGGCTTGCCGCGGTTCGGAACCGTGGGTCTGCCCTTGCATTACCGGGTGCGGATCAGGAACGTGGGCAAGCGGCCCCAGCGCGGATTGGTCCTGCTCGAGGACCTGGCTGATTCCCGACCGGCTTACCGTGACTTTGCTGCCGCTCACAAAGCTGCTGCCCGCGACCTGAGGTCATTTCGTGTCGGCCGTCCCAAACGACTGTTTCCTTTGCGCCAGTTTCCCCGGGCCATGCCCCTGGTGCCGCCGCTGCCGCCGGGGCAGGGTGCGGATGTGGAGATGGAGTTGCTGCCCAGGCAACGTGGCTTGCTGCGATTTGACGGAACGACTCTGGCACGTACGGATCCCTTCGGGCTTTTCCGTTCCTTTGTGCGCGTGCCGGCCCCGCAGTATGCCCTGATTCTGCCGCGGCGGTATGCGCTGCCGCCGGTTGCACTGCCGGGCTCCATGCAGTACCAGCAGGGTGGGGTGGCCATGGCTTCTCATGTGGGACAAAGCGAGGAGTTCGTGGGATTGCGGGACTATCGTCGCGGAGACCCCCTGCGCCACATTCACTGGCGGACCTGGGCTCGGGCCGGCAAACCGGTGGTGCGCGAATTCGAAGACGAGTTCTTTATGCGGCACGCATTGGTGTTGGATACCTTCACTGCCAACCCACTGAGCGCGGCCTTTGAAGAGGCGGTGTCGGTGGCCGCCTCGTTCGCCTGCACCATTCTCACCCAGGAATCGCTGCTGGATTTGCTATTTGTGGGGGCGCAATCCTATTGTTTCACCGCCGGTCGTGGGTTGGCACATGCCGACCAAATGCTGGAGATTCTGGCCGCCGTGCAGCCGTGTCATGACCACACGTTTGAGGTCTTGCGGCATAGTGTCCAGAACCACATCCGTCTGGTCAGCGGGGTGGTATGCGTATTCCTGTCATGGGACGACGAGCGACGGGAGTTTGTGCGGGAACTCAAAGCTGCCGGCCTGCCGCTGCGTGTCTTTCTGTTGGTAGAGCCGGGTAGTTCTCGAGACCTGGATCCTGGCCCCTTGCGGGACTGCCCGGAGGATTTTCGCGTGCTTGAGGCCGGGCAAGTAGCACGGGATTTGGCCGGAATGACATGAGCCCACAACCCTTTATAAAACCGCCTCCCCTCTTGCTCGGGGCTGCTCTGGTCTTCTGGGGTTGGCAATCCGGTTTCCTGATCATTGGGGTCGGTATGGGGTTGGCGCTGGAGGGCGTGCGGTTGGTCAGAAACCGTTGGGAGTTTTCCAATGACGATTTCCAGCGGATCTGGACCTTTTGCGCGTTGGTTCTCCTTGCGTCGCTGGTTTATGCCTTCAATACCAACGATGGACCGGCGGATTTCCGGGGACTTTTCCAGAATCCCAGTTACTACAACCAGCGCAATGCCGGGGCGGCCAGCGCGAGAACCGCGGCGTCGGTGATCCGATGGTTGCCGATGATCTTTTTCCCGTTTGTCGCGATGCAGGCCTACAGCACCCGCGATTCAATTCCGCTGGAGACCATTTCGCTCATCCTGCGCCGCCGCTGGCGGAAAGCCAGTGAGAGCGGGGAACCGCGTGCTTTGGGACAGGATCTGAACGTCTCTTACTTTTATTTTGGATTGTGCCTTTTTGCCTCGTGCATTCATACCGACGATGGCTCGCCTTTCTTCTGGGGCCTGGCGATTCTCCTGGGTTGGGGCCTTTGGCCCCTGCGTTCGCGCCGGTATGGGCTTTTTGCGTGGGGGGGATCCATGCTTCTGGCTATTGGTCTGGGCTACTGGGCTCAGTTGGGCGTCGGTCGGTTGACCCAGTACATCGAGGGGTTCAATTCTCAATTGCTGTCGCGGTTGGCCCGCGGGCGTTTTGACCATGCCCAGAGCCGGACGGAAATGGGGCGGATTGGTCGTCTGAAAGCCTCGAACAAAATACTGCTCCGGCTTAACACCCAAGCAGGGCTCGGGCCGCCACCGTTATTGCGGGAGGCCAGTTATCGAACCTTCAAGGGCATTACCTGGCTCTCGGAGATTTCGCAAGGTGCCTTCGAAAACATTCCGAATCCCAGTGATACCAATCAGACCACCTGGGTGCTGGTGCCTGGCAAGGAGACTTATAACTCGGTTGAAATTGCCTGTTATCTGCCGGGGGGCAACGGCTTGTTGCCGCTGCCCAGCGGGGTCGGGCGGTTGGAAAACCTGGGGGCATACCTCCTGCAGAAAAACAGCCTGGGCTCGGTGATGGCGCAGGGGCCCGGGTTGGTGATTTTCGAAGCGCTTTATGACCCGGGGCCGACGCTGGATTCGCCCCCAAACCTAGTGGATGACCTGGATTTTCCCGGGCGGGAACGATACGCCCTGGAACGGGCGGTGGTCGAGATGGGGTTGACCGACGTGCATTCGCCGGAGGAAATCCGCCAGGGAATTGCTCAGTTTTTCGCGAGTAAATTCACGTACAGCCTCTGGCAGGAACGGTCGCGACGGACTCGGGAAGAGGAAACGGCGTTGGAACATTTTCTGTTCACCTCCCGTAGCGGACACTGCGAGTATTTTGCCACGGCAACCACGCTTTTGTTGCGCCGGTTGGGCATTCCCGCGCGCTACGCGGTCGGCTACGCGGTGCATGAGGAGTCCGGAAACGACGAGTATGTGGTGCGTTCGAAGGATGCGCACGCATGGTGCCTGGTCTGGAATCAGGCGACCGGCATCTGGGAGGATTTTGATACCACACCTGGTTCATGGATAGATATCGAATCCAGCCGCCCGCCCGCTTACCAGTTCTTGGCCGACATCTGGTCGCGCATTCGGTTTGAGTTTTCCAAAGTGCGCTGGGGCCAGACTCAGTTGCGGCAATATGTAATCTGGGGCTTGATCCCGGTGCTGGCGGTGCTGCTCTATCGAATTATCTTTCGGAGTCGGGCGCGAAAAAGGCGAGGGCTGGGGAAAGCGGGGCGGAGGGAGGATTGGCCGGGCCTGGACTCGGAATTCTACCAACTGGAAAAGCGAGTCGGTCAGCATGGGGTGGTGAGGGAGCCTGGAGAACCTCTTTCAATTTGGTTGTCACGGGCAGTGTCGGACCCGGCCCTAGCCGAAATCAACCTGCCGTTGCAACGGGTACTGGCGCTGCATTACCGGTATCGCTTTGACCCGTTGGGGTTGACCGGCAGCGAGCGGTCAGAACTCCGCGATCAGGTGCGGGTTTGCCTGGCTAGGTTGGAAAGTGTCAATACGGGCTGAATCCATTTCCCAACCCGTGCCCGAATTATCGGTTCTGCAGCCTTGCATGGTACCCGAATCGGCTCTGCATTAGGGTCTGCGGTTGGCCCAACCTGCAAGGCTGCCCTTTGAAATCAGCAAGTCAAATGCGTTCCCGTCTCCCGGGGTTGGTAAGAGCGGACTGGTATAAAACGGTTGCTGTTTATGAACGCTTGTCCTACCTTCCCGAAGGATTGCGCGAGTAGCTCAATTGGATAGAGCGTCGGCCTCCGGAGCCGAAGGTTGTGGGTTCGACCCCCGCCTCGCGTACCAGTCTTCGATTCGTTGTCCCTTGGCTGACAAATTGTCCGAAATGGGGTTTTCCTTGATTAGCCTTGATTAGGGTTTATTGGCCTTAAAATCAATGGCTTACAGCGACGTTATTAAAGGCGTCGAAATCCATAAGTTGTCCAGTTTTCATAATCTGTCCAAAATGGATGTCCAGACCAGACAGCGAGCAAACCCCTGTAAATATTGGGTTGGACATGCAAAGTGGACAAATTGTCGGTGGCGGTGGGGGGGGTGTGAGGTGTGAAGCGAAAAACGGGGGTTTTGGGGCTGGTTGAGTTGCCCTGAAGGGCGATTTCTGAGGGGGTGCAAGCTTGGCGCAATCGGCTTACAAGGGGGTTGCCTGGCTAGGGGGGCGAGATCCCGGCCGCTGATCTGGGGCACCACCGGCAAAAAAGACGCCGGCCAGGGGGTTAGCCAAGCCGGCGGTTAGGGAGTGGGGTAGGCCTAATTGCCTCGGAAGTTGTCGACCGCCTGGCGGAGGCGCCGAACGCGGCTATCGAATAGGGCGTCTTTCACTGCTTGCGCGTCTACCTCGTGGTCACTGGCGAAGGCTTGCTCGAGTCCATCGCGCGGGGCCTCCTTGGATAGGTCCAGGGCACCCTCAACGATGCTCCGGAGCTCCCGCAGGTAAACGACCGCGTCGGAGTTGGTTACTTGCCGATGGGGGCCTTCCGGCTCGCCAACGAATTTGAGATCGATTTCCTCTTTGAAACCGTCCTTCACGTGAATCCAGACAAGGGTTGATATTACTATATTTCGGAGGCTGCGCAGCCTACCAATGACCTCAGCGCGCCGGCTCTGGTCGGAGTCCAGGCCGGCGATAGCCGCAATCAGCTGTTCCTGGACGTCAGTAATGGTCTCCAGGGTTGGCTCTGGCGATTGGTTACTGCTTGCGTCCACGGCGAAGACCTGGTTACCGGCTTACTTTTTCCGGGGTCCGGTGGGTATTAATGGCCTGCAGAAAGCGATCACTACGATCGTCCATGACAAGGTTGACTGTCGGAGTGGAACCGCACCGCATTTCACTTAACAGTGCCTCATCAGCCGTTCCGTCGCGCAGGCAAACCTTCTCGCAAAGACTGAGAAGCTCGAGCATTCTGCTGCGCCTCTGCCCGTGATACTGGCTAAGGAGCTTTTCTTGAATTTCAGTGCGCCAGCCATACACATTATCACAGATGTGAGATAGCAGATCCCCATCGCTAAAGGCCACGCGCCCACTGAATCCGTAGAGATCCAGGAGCATCGGCTCGCGGCCATGACCCTCTTTTTCTGCCATGCGACCAGGCGCGGACTTGAGCCCATACCACCGGCAACGCCGGGCAGCTTCGCGCGCTGCGGCTACAGATGACAGCATGTGCATAGCCCAGATTCTGAATCGGCCGGGCATGATCACCAGGGTTTTCTTTACCAGCTGGCTCAGATCGTCCGCAAACTCATCCACCAGGAGGGACACCGAGTCCAGTATCTGGGCGTCAGATAGATCATAGACATAGATATCTGCAAGATCATTAAAATCCGGCGTCTGGCCGAATTTGGATTCATGTTTTGCACAAAGCTCGGCCATTTCATCGACACTCAACTTTTTGAGCTGATCATCATTGTTGAAGATGGATGCGGGCTGGCAGGATTGGGTATCATCGGCCAGTAAACGTCCGGTTTGCTTTCGTGTGCGTTTTTTATTACTGTGGCCGTTGGCCCGGTTGTTAGTATTGCTTTGCATGCGGTGCTTTCTCCTGGGTCGATTCACCCCTGCGATGTTTCAGCATCGCTGGGGTTTTTATTTGGTTTCACGCTCTCGCCGTTCAACCCATTCCAGCAGCTTAAGCGTGGTTTCCCCGGACGGGGATCGCTTGCCAGACAGCCACTGAGAAACACTAGCCAACGGAAGGCCCAAGAACCTCGCAAGTTCAGATTTCTTGCCTCGAGCTTGGGTTGCTACCAGGAGTCGGTTTATCAGACTGGCCATTTGGTTCACGTCTCCATCATTAACTTTTGCGTTAACATCGTGCAAGTCCTTTTTTTTGATTTCATTCTCTGGGCGGGGTCTAGGGGGGGTTGGATTGCTTAGAGCATTGTCGGGAATGGCGTTTTGTTGGTATTTCTCCGCCAGGAAGTAACCGTAGTCTATCAAGGAACTGAAAAAGCTATTGAATGAGGACTCGTTGACCATTCCGCACCACTCTCGCGCAGCTAGTGTTATCAGTTCAATGGCTGGCTCCCGTTCCGAAGACCTCTGCTCGGCCTCCCTTATCACATCCGAGGAATACTGGGGAAAAATTCTCTCACCAAAATACTCCATGACCTTTGAAAAGTCATCGTTTTCCGCACTTTTTTCGAAATTTGGAAGCTCCCAATATGCTTGTTTTAATCCCATTCCGGTGGCTACCCACATGGGGTTTAGCTTGAAGAAGCGCAGGATCTCCCTGGCTTGATGATATTTTAAAGGGACCCGGCCTTGTTCGATTCTCGCAATTGCGGAGCTATCCATTCCGGTCTGCGCGGCCAAATAAGATCGTGGGCATCTGCGGGCTTTACGGAACGTCGCAAGCCTTCGTCCAATTTCGACGTCGCGCGCTGGTACTGGGTTCTTTCTAGGCATCGAAAAGCCGATGTTAACCCGTCGAATTAAAAAACAAAGAAATCCTTGACGGGAGAGCGGGAAGAGTGTTTCCTATTACCCACAATGACGCGTTGCAATAAAGAATTGGCAAAACATAGTGTGTGCCATAATCGAAGACGGTGGCCGGGGCTGGCGGATGCAGCTGTGATCCTTGGGTGCTCATACAATCACCTTCGGTTTACCCTGCTCGGCAGGCGTCAAGACCCAAAGCTCCTGGCAGGGTATCGCGAGATCAGTGAAATTATGAAACAGCCAAATCCGTATTCGCTAGAGTTCCAGGAAAAAATCCTGGGGGCCATTGAGGACTGCAAGAGGGGTAACGCGGCTATGATCCAGTCCGCGAACTATCGACTTGCCCGGCTGCGAAAGATTGTTTTGACCATGCAAAAAAGCAATCAGGAGCTCAAAGAAATGACTGCCGAGGCCAGCACCCAGCAGGCTGGGCAGTAATTGCGACATGATTGTTGCGGCAAATGTGAATTTTGGTGTGAGAGATCCGGCAGGCTTGCAGCCTGGGCAGCCGCCGGTGGATGGCCAGGCATCACACCTGTTAGTGCAGTTAGAATCCGGCAGAATGGATCGGAGACAGTCGATCAGGCCTTATGCGCGCCTATGCCTATCGACCAGCGGCGCGCCCGATTTAGAGGGCTGGAACAACCAGATTTTGACCCGGCCTTTTGGGGTCGCCCTTGGCGAATACCCAGCTCCGGTCCGGGGGAACAGAATCTAAATTTTCGAGATTAATTAGTATGAATGAACGATTTAACGAACGGCAGCACAGTGTCCCCTCGTGGGTCCTGGTGCTGGGCTTGGTAACCTTGTCAGTGCTGGCTCTGATCGCTGTCATTTACAGCATCCCAGAAGCCGGCGTGCTCGCGGCTTTCCCAGTTGGGCTTGCAGCCAGCCGCTCTCGGGCTGAAGGAGACGATGAGCCATTGGATCGGGGCGAGTTCCAGAAGCGCGTTCTCTCTGGTGTCGCCGAGTTGGCTACAGACACGAGAAACCTGAAGAGCCGGACCGATAAGTTGGAACAGGTTGCAAACGAGCAGGCAGATCACTTGGTCTCGCTGCGACGAGCTCGACTGACAGGCAGTTTCACTGCGCGCCGGCCGGGCCAGGTGAGCGACGAATGCGCAAGGTCGCTAACCGCGTCCGTGGTGCTGCATGCGGAACGCTCAGGCAAGCTGGAGTCTTTCATTCCAACCGCGAGTCACCGAGACTCTTTGCTCGCCGAGGCCCGCAGCTTGGTGGGCTCGACTCGAGCGCTGAGCACTACCGAAGTGCCGCTGCCGGAGATTTACGGTTCAGAGCTCGTCGAACTCATCGCGGAGTTCGGCGTTGTCCGCAGGGCCATGACTATCTACCCCATGGCCGGGGGCGTTGCCAAACCGCCCCGGATGGGAACGCGGCCTGCCTTCGGGGCTATCGATATGAGCGGCGAGGTGCTCGAGAAGAAACCGACCTTAACCTTTGCTAGCCTTGAGCCTCACAAGCTTGGTGGCATTGTGATTGTTCCTACCGAGATTGACACTGGCTCCGCCGTGGCTATGGGCCAATTCCTGGCTCGCTATGGGGCAATCGAGTTCGCTCGTGCTGAAGATACCTGGGGCTTCCTGGCAGACGGCACTGCCACGTATGGCGAAATCAAAGGCGTGTGTCAGATCGCATCTGAGAACGCTAAAGTCATTGAGCTTGCTGCAGGCAACACCAAGCCCAGCGATGCCGATTTGGAAGACTTCCGTGAAATGAGGCGCTTGGTTTCCACCGGGGCACTTTCGGGTGCGCGGTATTTCCTCAATCAGTCGTGGGAATCGCGGTTGCGTGCGTTCAACACCGCAGGCGATCCTTACGCCTTTGTTTATACGCCCGACGGCACCGCTCGCCTTGATGGGTTCCCGATCACATGGACCGAGGTTCTGCAACCCTACAGCACAGCGGCTGCAGCTAGCAAGAACCTGGCAGTCTTTGGCAATCTGCGCTTTTGGTGGATGGGCCAACGGGGCACGCCGCGCATCGATACCAGCGAGCATGTCTATTTTGTGTATGACCAGCTGGCGACTCGGTTCCTGGAGTTAGTCGACTTCGATTACGCGAGCCTGGAAGCAGCCTCTGCGCTCAAAACGCCGGCGGCATAAGCCGTAACGAATCAACCGCAATCGAGAAATAGAACATCGATATGAACAGAACTAGAAATCTTCTTGGCCTGGCTTTGGCGGCAATTGTCGCCCTCCCGGCCGCAGGCGCCGATTACGTGACTAAGAACGCATCCGGCACTGCATCGTGCGAAGTGCATTTCCCTGCCAATCCGCAAGCGCAGATTCGGCTAGTCGGGGCTATTGCAACGAGCGACAAGGCCGCGAGCGTGCTCTCCATTCGCACAGGGACCACTCCCTATGTGATTGGCTCCAGCAACGCCAGCGGCGGGACGATAAGCGTCACCAGCACCAACGGCCTCGCGGCCGATGACGTCCTGGTGATCGTGAATGCCGACGGCACGCACACGAGCGCGGTTATTGCCGCGTTCGCGAACACAACCAACGTTACCCTGGTCGCCACGAATGGCGTTGTGACCCTGCCTGGTGATGAGGTTTACAAGATGAGCGCCGCAACCACGCTCAAATGCGCTGCAGCCACGGTTAACTACCAGGGCGAGGCCATCTACAGCGGCAATCGTGGCCGGCCTGTGCGCGTGGTGCTCGACGGAACGAGCGCCTGTAGCCTGGACGCAATAACGGTGCGTTACGACTGAGTGCGTTCCGAGGCATAGGATTATTCATGAAACAAAAATTTAACCAGCAGCCGCAGGGGTCGTTTGTTTCCCCGTCGGGCGCTGGTTGGGGGAGTTGTTTTGCCGCCGCTTTGCTCACCTGCTCAAGCAGTGGATTTTACCTCTCCCTGGCACCCTGCCCGTATCGTCCGGGTAGGGTGCATTCTTTTCCTTCAGTATATGACCAACACCAATAATCTAAGCGCTCGCCCCAATCGAGCGCGCGACAAGTTTTCGCCTCCAGCCCTAGGCCGCGCGTTAATGCGCGAACAAGCCGTCCGATTGCTTTCGCACCTAATCCGCGATGGCGTGGGCAGCGAAGCAGCTCTTGCTCGCACTGCCCGCGAATTTCGCTTTGCCGCTTCGAAATCTTCACTGCGCCGATGGGACCGGGCTTACGCGCTGAGAGGGTTCAGTGGGCTATTGGAGGCCAAAGTCGGCAGGGTCGGAAGAAAGCCGAAGATCTAGCAGTATGGCCGATGAACAGGTTGACATCCTGATACGGACCCAGGCCGAGACGTCTGGAGCGCAGCGCGCTGCCGAGTCGTTGGGCAAGGTGGAGGCGGCCGTCGGCAAGACGGCCAAGGCCTCGACCCAACTCAAGGACGCTTTCCGCGGGCTCTCGCTCCAGTTCCCGCTGCTGGCCCAAGCGGCGAGCATGATGGTCAACCCCATCACCGCATCGGTCCTGGCAATTGTGGCAGCTTTCGCACTCTGGAGAAAGCGAGTGGATGAACTCACGCGCAGCCTGGCTGGGTTCGAACTGCCCAACATCAAGATTGATTTTGTTGGGCGAGTGACGGCTGCCGCTAACGCTTGGCGGGAGTTCGGTCTTGCGATTAGCCAGGCCTCCGAGCACTACAAATCAGCAACAGCCGACAGCGATCGACTGGCTGCTTCCATTAAACGGCAAGCTGACGCTCAGATGGAGATTCTGAAGCAGCAGCGTGCCCTGGACATGGCTAGGCTTGACGCGCAGCGAGACAGCATGGGTGAGGGAGATTATGCAGTCGCAAGGCAAGCCCTGGAGGACCGCTACGGCCAGGCCGGTTTGAATATTAAGGAGATTGCCGCGCAACGCGAACTGTCCGCGAAATACGGAAGGCGGGCCAACCTCATCCTTGAGGCTCGTCGGAAAATGGGTATGGCGGGCGAGATCCGCCTGGGAAGCTCAGCCGACGATGATAAGACCGAAGCCGAGTTGGCCAAGCAAGCTGAGCTTGCCCAAAAGGACATCGCTAGCCGGCAGGGATATTTGGGGATGTTGGGGGAGATGCAGAGCGGAGGGTTCAAGTATTGGCTCCATCAACCCAAGGCGTATTACCGTTGGGGTCCTTTCACTGGTTGGGAAGAAGCCCGTCGCCGCGAAGAGGGCGGAATAGCCGACAGCCAGGCCATCATCGGCCGATACAACAGCTTTCGTGAACGTCGGGCCGGCCGGGATGCCGCCAGAGCCAGGCGCGACAGTCTGACCAGTGGCGCTGCCAGCGCTGCGGTCGAGGCCTTTGGGCTGGATATGTCTCTCCCTGGTGAGGAAGCCGCCATGCGTCAGGAATCGGCCGTGCGCCAATCGGGCGCCGCAACTGATTCCGCCGTTGGCTGGCTAGGCGCCCTGGCTACCACCAACCAACAGCGCGCCAACCTGGCACAGCAGATTCTCAGTCAAATCGAATCCGGTAACCAGACCGATACTCGATTCGCTCAGGGTCTGCTGCGATTAAGTGCCCAGCAGCAAGACATCCTGCAGCGGATTGCGCGCGCAGAGCAGCTCATCGCCAACACTCGAAGTAAATGAACCGCGAGCCCCAACCTTCACCGAACTCGCAGAACGCGGGACTGACCGAGTTCAACATTTTGGTTCGTTTGCAAATCTCAGTGGACCCAGCCGAGGCGCCGGCGCTCTGCTACCCGTCTTTCAACCGGATCGGCACGATTGTGCTAAGCGCGCTCCTGCAGGCATCATTCCGGGCGGACGGAGTTAGCTTGCAAAGATGCACGGCAGGGCTCGAATTAAACCGCGCAATCGTTTTTATCCGGTGTGAGAACGTAGGCGCCGGGCTGGAAACGACTCGGCGCGCCCTGGCTAGCGCTGGGCTGGCAGGTTGCGCCCAGCTTGCCTGGATCGATACCCGCGAGGACGTGTGGCGTCTGTGGTGGCCAACCGCCGGCGGAGTTCTGGCAATGCCCACGCTCGCGGAACTGAATGCCGAGGTAGACCGCCAAGCGGCAGTGACCCGGTGGCTGCTTGGAAACCAAACCAAAGAAGGCTGCGAGGTATGATGCACGCCTGGATTGCAAAAACTCAGGCTTGGCGGCAAGCCGCGAAATCGCTCCAGGATGCCCTGGGACGTTTTCTGGGTATCCAGTTAGGGGTTTTTGGCTGCAATCGTTTTGCAATGGGTTTCCTGCGTTTTGCAATGGGTAGCAATCGGGGGTCGGAATCCCCGCTGAGGATTAATTTAGAATTTGCTGGTCGGTCTGGGCTGTGGGGCGGCCCGGTTGCCGAAAGGCGCTTTCCGAAACGGCCGTTTGAAGGAGCGGCGAATATCGGGGACCGGCCAGCTTTGCTTTTTAGAGTAACATGACCTCTGAGCCCCAGACCTCGACTCAATCCTTCACTGCGGCGCAGATTGCGCTGGCCTTAGGCCTGTCAAAGCGCTGGGTGCTGTCCGCGCTGCGATCCACGCCCGCCGGCCGGGTCGTGGTGGTGTCCGGCAATCCGGCCAGCGCTTGGGATCTGTGCGCGCTGCCGGCGGCGATGCAGGAGCGTTTAAACAGCCAGGCTGCCAAGCTCAGCTACAGAAACGCGGAGCAGTTGCTCTTGTCGCCGCAGCAGACCTGGCACCCGGCAGTGGCCTTCAAGGACGCCAGCCCCCGGCACCAGGAGAAGGCAGCCATGCTACAAAAAGCCTTAGCGCCTGCGCTCGCCCGGATTAATGACCTAAGCATTTCGGAGGCGGACTTCGAGGCCATCGGCCTGGCTGGCTACAAGCAGGCCTTTGGGTTTTCGATTTCAGCCAGGCACTGGCGCCGTCTCTTTCATCGAACGGTAGCCAGGGACGCTGGGGTTGAGAATTGGGGAAGGTTGGATATCTACCTGGACGATAACGCCGGCACTCAAGCCGCAGATAACGCCACCGGCCAGGTCATTTCCATCCCGGCCCTACAGAAGCGTATCGCCAGCTTTAGGGACCCGAGTAAGCCATCGAGCGATGAAGTGGCCATGCTCTGGGTGAGTGCGTTCGAAGAGTTTGACCGTGGGATCGCTGCCGGCAAGCCTCAGAAGCGGGAAAAGCGTCGGTTGCTGGCCTTCCTGGAGAAGTCCTCCCACTATCTCGCCGGCAGCCCCGCTGGGTTGCGGAAACAGTGGGACAGGAAATACTCCGCCTGGGTCCGGGCTGGGAGGATTCCGTCGGCCGTGACAGACCAAAGGCCGCATAAATCCGGGTTTTTCAGAGCGCCAGATCTGTCCAAGCCTGACGTGGATGGAATTGTCGGCCATGCGGTTTTCCAGACTGGCAGCCGGGTTTCTCAGGCCTGGCGGGACGTTAAGGACAAGCTCGGCCCCGAGGTTTCGGGGCATTACCTCGCAAATCCCCGAAGCAAGTCCCATGTGCCCCGGAAGATTCGGGACCTTGTCCAGCCTAAGGTCAGACTTGTCAAAAACATTCACCGCGGCCCCCAACAAGCTAAACTGAACGGTGCTTATATTGACCGCGACTGGTCGCCTGTCTTCACGGGCGACGCTTACCAGGCCGACGACGTCACATTACCGGTCTACTATTATGAACCGGACGGGAACGGGTGGTATTCATTAATGAGGGGGCAGTGCCTGATAATGATAGACTTAAGGTCTACTAGAATTCTGGACTTCATTTTGCTTTCGTCCAGGAGTTACAACGCCCGTGCGATCCGCACGTTGATGACTCGCTCCTGTGATGAATTCGGCTTGCCGAGATATGGCTTTGTTTTTGAGGGCGGAATATGGGAAACCTCTCGCCTCATTACCGGGGGCAAGGCATATGGGACTGCTTTTTCCAACGCAGAAGTAGAGAAAGGCTTTCGTGATATTGGGCTGAAATTCATCCATGCCCGATCGGCGCGAGTCAAGCTGGTAGAGCGGGTGATTGGGGCGGCTCAGGACCTCATGGAGGCGACCCCTGGTTACGTTGGTCGGGATGAGCGTAAAGACAAGTTCGAGCGAGTTCAGAAGGCTATACTTGCTGTTAAAGCGCGACGGATGAATCCGAGCGATGTATTCCTGAGCGCCAATCAATGGGTGTCGCGCTTGCATGAAATCTGCACGAAGTATAACGCCACCCCGCAAGACGGCAAATTGTGCGAGGGACTGTCCCCTGACGCGGCATTTGTAAACCGGCAAAAAACGAGCGATCCGCAGACCAAACTCCCTGCCTGGCTTCGTTACAAGCTGTCACATCATGGGAGCATGATGAGAGTTACGCGCAACGGGATTCGGCTTCCGCGTTCATTTGGCGGTGGTGTTTATCGTAACGAGAAAACGGGATGGCTGGTCAATCAGAAGGTTCTGGTCTGGTTTGATCAAGAGATACCTGACTCGATCGTGGTTACAGATTTGGACCAGCAGAACCCGTTTATTGTAGAGAAATCTCAAAAAGTGCCAGGGTTGGGTGCCCCGCCGGATTTGCTATCCCAGGAACTAAGGCGGGCTGCACAACATAATGCTCCCGCTAAGGCTTATTACCGCGCGCTCCGATTGGAACACGACCCTAATTTTAGGCGCGTCTTCGCAACTCCCGAGACAGTCAAGCTTGGCCAGGAGATAGAAGAGCTGCAATCAAGATTAAATGAGGAAAAGAAACAAGCCGCCGATCGGCGCCGGCAGGAGGCGGCCCTGCTCCGTCGTATCCGCAGCACGCCTTTAACTGAGCAGGACGTGCAATCAGCCCTGGAATTTCACCGGGGGGACGCTGAAAAGCAGGAGTCAGCGATCGAGCTCTATCGCATGCTGAAGCCGTCAGCGGAGGACGATATAAGCCCTGAGCCTTTCGCCGTCGGTGACATAGCCAATCTATTTAGCCCCGATAAGGACTCGGACGGGCCGGGGGACCAAATCAGCGAAAGCGAGCCAACGCCATGAGTAGCACCCGAACAGCTAAGACCGGAGGTCCACTGCGACAGGAACGATACGCCAGCAGCTTGGAGTATCAACGCGGGCTGCTGGCCAACTTAGTTGCTCAACGGTGTGCGCTGCCGGAATCGCCCAGCGAGCGCGAGCTAATCTGGTTTATCCAAGCGCGGTCTCATGCTGAGGGTGGCTTGCAGTTACTCTGCCGCCAGCTCGTGGAGGCTTACCCTGATCGAATCCAGACCCCATCAATGCAACGGTTCAAGGTTGCTCGCGGTCGACAGGTTCGCGCCGAATGGGTTAAGGCCATCCGAGATGAGCTTCCGTATGCGGACTCCGAGTCATTTTTGCTTCGGGGCGAGTTTTCGGCGGCGACTATCGCCACCTTGCCGGCAGTCCCAGAGGGTGACAGTTACCTGCTTGAAGATAGGCGAATTGCTGAGGCTGCGATTCATAGGAATGAAATCGCCGACGCCGAGGCCGCGACCAGGCCGGCGTCATATCCCGGCGATGTCTTTTTGGACTGCTGCAGGAATGCGGCAGATTCGGGGCTGCTAGACTACTTGACTAGGCTGTGCCTGGACCCATCAATGCCCATCGTCGGCGGGCCGTGGTATTTCCCTGATCTAGTCAGCACGCTCCGTGAATACATGACTGGGCAGATCGCGGAGTGCCGGCAGCGCACGGTGGTTACAGCCCTCGGCAAACAGGTTTACGACACGCTCGACTACGCACTGCAGAGTGGTTGCATGGTTCTGATCGACGGGCTGGCCCGCACGGGCAAGACACACTCGGCCAAGGCCTGGTGCGAGATGCACCCAGGGCAAGCTCGCTATGTGCAGGTCCCGAGCACGAATGACGAAATTGGTTTTTTCCGGTCGATCGCCAAAAGCCTTGGCGTGGCCGTGAATCTCAATCGTAAGGCGATTGAACTGCGCGACAGGATTGAGGATGTTTTGCAGCGGGGCGGGCTGATGCTGGTTTTGGACGAAGCACATTACCTTTGGCCGAACCTAATCGACCCCAGGTCCCTGCCCAGCCGGGTGAACTGGCTAATGACCGCCCTGGTCAACATGGGGGTGCCTGTGGCTCTGGTGACTACGCCCCAGTTTATGAGGACCCAGAAGCTGATGGAGGCCAAAACGCGATGGGCATCCGAGCAATTTACTGGGCGACTGGGCCACTACCAGAAGTTGCCAGAAAAGCTCTCGGATCAGGATCTCGAAGCCGTTTCCAGGTCCGTATTGCCCGAAGGAGACCGGCGAACCATTAAGATGCTGGTGCTTTACGCTAAGGCCTCTGCAAAGTATTTGGCCGCGATCGATACGGCCGCGCGGCGCGCTCGCTACCTAGCCAACCAGGCCGGGCGGGCACAGATTGAGGAAGAGGACCTGCGCCGGGCCATCGTTGGCAGCGTGATCCCATCCGATGCTGCTCTGGCTGCGGCCGTAGCTCCGCGAAGCGGCCGGGCGCGACACGTAGAGCACCTTGCGCCGACGATGGGAGAGCTCGAGGAGCCATCGCCATTTGCCTTGAGATCTCGTCCGGCTGCTCAGCCAGCCTCGGATGATGACCTGGAAGGCGTTCGGGAAGTGGCTCAACTCTTGCCCCAGTGACCGCATGCTAACCAGATCCCAACAGATCCTGTTAAAACGAGCGCAGCGCGAGGCCGGGCTTGAGGACGGCGAATATCGAGACGCCCTAGGGGCTGTGGCCGGCTGCAGGTCTTCTACAGATCCCAAGCTAACCAACCGGGACCTGGATAGGTGCCTGGCTTACCTCGAGGCGATTTACTGGCGCCGGGTCGATTTGGGCAAAGTGCAGGCCCCCTGCAAGCCCTCTGCAGTGTTTCGGCAAAGACGGTTCTGGTCACAGAAAAACACAAGCGCCGAGACTAGCAGGGACCGTTACATTGACCATGGGTTGAAGGCGGAGATCCGGGCCATTGAAGGCCAGTTGGCCTCCCTTGGATTCCCGGATTCCTACTGCCAGGGCATTAAGGCTCGGGTGCTGCCACCGGGCGGCGAGACCGTGCACGGCCTGGCCATCTACAAGGCAGCGTTACAGCGAACCCTTAGGGCCAAGTTGAACCAATTTACGGCCGGGGAAAAAGAGGCCGTTTCAAGCAGGCAATAGCAGGCAGATCAGGGTATCCGCCGGCTGTTCCGATTAGGTCCGAAAACAGACGCTTTTTGGAGCGTTTTTAAAAAAGCTCCAAAGCAGGCGCCTGAGAGCTTTTACCTTGGTTTTCGGACATTGGACATGAAAAAACGGGACAGATTGTGCGCCAACATACATCGCGTATCTCATGGTTGCGTGATAGGGATCGGGGAGTTGGACAGTTCTACATTGATGCCATGCTCCCGGAACCAGGGGAACAGATCCCGTTTCATCCCGATGCTGAGCAGGGCTACGGTGATGTTGGCGTCATATTTCCTGGTTTTATCCGGGGTGGCCAGACGGCGTTTGGCCTGGAAGTAGAGAGGGAGAATCTCTGGATTCTCCTGGCGCAGTTGTTCCAGAATCCAGTAGGTCTTCCCCCAGTGGATATCATTGGCTTCACCGGCACTGAGCTTTCGCGTGCCGGTTGGGCCGCGGCCATCCAAGTCGTAGATTTTCATCGTGGGATCCAGGCGGGAGGCGCGGTTGATCGTGCTCGCAATGCGGCGACGAGCTTCGGCTTCGTGGCCCAGGTCGATCATGACCAGGTTGCCCACATACGTGGCAATAGGCTCGTTCCAGATTTCGGCGAAAGGCAGGACCCAGGAATGAACGGATTCGTGAGTAATGAATTCAATCATGCTGTCTTCGCGGGTCGGGAAATCGCCCCAGAACACGGCCAGACCAAGCATACGGCCGGAGGAGAAACCACCACCGCCGGTGGCGAGCAGGCCAATCTCAGACGCCATGCCTTCGGACAGGGGTACCCCCATGCGTTTCTCGATCACGGGACGGCACCGCAGATAAATATCCGCCATCGCCTTGGCAAAAGGTTTTAGATAGTCGCTATACCGCAGGGTGATTTGTCCAAGGTTCTCGCTATGCTCCAAATCCCCGATACCGCGGCTCCGAAAAGGTTTGTTGGAATCGACTTTCTTGCCGGAAGCAGCGTCCACAAGGAGCGGTTGCCACCAGGCGGCATTGATATTGTCGCTGGCATTTGGATTCTGTCCCGCCAAGCCGCGGGCGCCTGCCACCAAGGTGCCGCGACCCACCTTTCGCCGTGCCAACATCGGGGCTCCCCGAGCATCAGTCACCAGCACCTGCCACAGTTTGGCTTCGTCCAGGTGCAGTGTGTCACCGCCGCCGGCAACCTCGCCCGAGACGGGGGAGGAGGCTGCTTTCAGCGGTTTGACGGCGGGTTTGTCGAACGCGCAACCGAAAGTACGGGCAAGCGCGTTCTGGGCTTCATCGCTGACGGCTCCCAGAAGGATGACGCCTCCACCTTCCTGGAGAAAACTCGTGATGGTGTTTATATCCTCAGGCCAATAAGAGAGATGGGCATCGCATCCCAGCAACAGGAGCAGGTTGGCGTTGGAGAAATCGAAGTTGAACAACGAGCCCCAACTGGATGCATACGGCTGGTCGGGCAGATATTGCTTGTGGAATCGGCCATCGGCATAAAACGTGAATTGATGGCCCAGGTCCGCAACCGCATGGATTACCTGGGTTTCCTGTGAAAAGGCGGGAGCCGTGGCCATGGCCAGGAGCAGGGCCGCACAGGTCGAACGAGTCGCAAAAGATCGTCGCATAATCAATAGCCGGTTTTTCACATCACCAACTGTCATGATGCTGGCCAACCCAGCCAAAGCAAGCATGCTCATCCCCGAATAACGACTCCCGCGAGTTTCCTGTCTGCCAAGCCGGGTGAGCGTTCAAACCCCTCCCCTGCTTTCTTGCGGATTCTCACCGCATTTGGCAGCGCGGCAAATCGCCAGGAAGTCCACCATAGATTCGCATGTAATCAGCATTGTCCCAGCGGCGCCGATTGTCGCATGCGTGTGACAACTCCGGGTCGGTTTCACGTGTATGTGACAGATCGAATTGAAATGAGGGTGGCACCCAAGCCGCGACAGACAATATTCTTCGGGAATTCGCCTGGAAAATTCGGTGGCGGTCGTCGCGGGTGGGGCTTGATACGACGCCACTTCCACAGAGGTGAATTATCCGAGTTGGTTTATGGGGATTCCACGTGGCTTGGACCGCAACCCTCTTGGTACATGGGTTGCTCAAAAGACGGTACCATGAAATGCCGCCTTATGAAGTTCTTGAACCAAACTTGTAAACGTTTTCGGGCCCAATGCAGCTCGGCTCATTCAATCGCCTCCTTAGCCATGGCTTTGTCCGTGGCGCTGCCCGCCGCAGGACAAGTGATTCCGATCTCCCCCGAAGCGCAGCAGGCTCACGCTACGATCACCTCCTACGAAGGGCCGGTAACCTGTATCGCCTGCCACGAGCAACAAGCACGAGATATGTTCGGATCAGTGCATTATCAGGAGATGGGCAATACGCCCAATGTGGCGAACATCGACGGGCCGGCAGGCAAAGGCAGCAACGGTGGCTTGGTTATGAACTCGTACTGCGGCACCCCAGCCACCTCATCCCGGGCGACTTGTGCTACTTGCCACGTCGGCAACGGGCGGATTCCCTCGACAGAAATGAGTCTCGGTCAACTGGCAAACATCGACTGCATGATGTGCCACCAGGACGCCTACAAACGGACCCCTGCGGGCCCTTTCGAGCCGCTGACTTTTCCCGGTGCGGACGGTTCGCTCCATACGATTCAAAGCGTCATCGAGGATGAAACTGGATTTGATTTTATTCCGGACACCGCAAAAATGGCCATTTCCATTCTCCAGGCGGCGCAGACCGTTCATCTGCCCACGCGAATCTCATGCCTGCGTTGTCATGCGGGTGCTGGCGGCAGTGATGGTGGCAAGCGAGGCGACATTTCCACCGTCAACGCAAACCCATCATTGACCTCCGATGTCCATATGAGTTCGTCAGGAGCGGATCTCAGTTGCGCCAACTGTCACAGCGCAGGCGGACATCGTGTGATGGGACGCGGCGTTGACTTGCGTCCGAACGACAGCACGCAGCCGCTAGCCTGCGCACGCTGCCACACGGAGCGCCCGCACGGGGATTTCAGCGCGCGCGCTGGGGCCAGCCGCGACGTGCACGCCATGCGTGTCGCGTGCCAGAGCTGCCACATCCCGCATTTCGCCAAAGACAAGAGCACCGAGATGGAGCGGGACTGGTTGCATGCCGATTTCTCGCCGACCGCCTGCCGCGGGCAAGGCGGTTGGGTGCCGTCGGAGGTGCGTGCCTCGAACGTGGTTCCTACATACCAATGGTTTGATGGCACCAGCCTGGCCAGTGTGCTGGGGCAGGTTCCGGTCCAGGACCCCCAGGGCGAATATCTGTTGGCTCTGCCAAACGGCAGCGTGCAGTCGACAGGGGCCAAGCTGTTTCCCATGAAGCTCCATCGCTCAAACTCGGCCATTCAGGATTCCACCGGCCTCTTGATTCCTCATTCGACATTTGCCTTCTTCACTTCGGGAGAGTTTGCCCAGGCCGTGGCCGCCGGCCAGCTTCTTTCTGGTATGGATGGCCCGGCTAGTGTCGTTCCGGTGAAGGAATACCAAACCATCAACCATGGCGTGGAAGTCTCTGAAAATGCTCTTCAATGTGGCGCCTGTCACTCCTCTTATACAAGCGGCGGCCCCGTCCGCATGAATCTCCAGGTCAATCTTGGGTATGCGCCCAAGGGCCCAGCGACCCAGGTCTGCAGTCAGTGTCATGGAACCAAAACGTCCAAAGGTTTCGTCGCGAATCACGATAAACACGTGCGCGATAAGGGATATGATTGTTCCACCTGCCACAATTTTTCCCGTTCTGAACGCGGTCTGACGCGCGTGTCCGCCATAAGACCCGCAGCTCCCGGCGGGCCCGCCGCCGCCGTGCTGTCCGAGACTGAGATCAAGCTCGTTTGGGCCGATAATTCGAGCAGCGAAAGCGGCTTCAGAATCGAGCGTTCCGCGGATGGTGTCAGCTTCAGCGAAATTGGCATGGTGGGCGCAAACGTAACCGCCGCCTTTGATTCAGGCCTCCTGGCCGGCAATTCGTATTACTACCGTGTCCGTTCTTACAATTCAGTAGGCACTTCGGATTACTCCATGACCGGTCGTGCAACTCCCACCTCGATGTCTCCGACGGAACCTCCGCCAGCCATGCCTACTGCGCTCACGGCAACGGCGGTTTCCGCTTCCCGGGTCGATCTGACTTGGACGGACAATGCAAATAACGAAACGGGATTCGGCATCGAGCGTTCAACGGACGGCTCGGCCTTTACCCAAGTCGCCTTGTTGGGAGCCAACGTTACGACCTTCGGCGATCCTGGCCTGAGCGGCGCAACGACCTATTATTACCGTGCCTACGCCTTCAACGACACCGGCGCGTCGCCCTATTCCGCCCTGGCGAGCGTTACAACTCCAGCGAGCCCGCCTCCGCCCCCGGCAGCTCCCACCGGTTTAACGGTTTCTGCGGGAGATGCCCGTGTTGCCCTGTCCTGGAATGCCTCGGATACTGCAACCACCTATAAGGTCAAGCGCAGCGATTTTCCGGGTGGACCTTACAATATAGTGGCGTCCGGCCTGACAGGGACCAGCTATGTCGATACTGCGGTGCTGAACGGGGCGACATATTATTACGTGGTCACCGCGGCAAATGCCGGCGGTGAAAGTTCGAACTCCAACGAAGTTGCCGCCAGACCTCAAGCGCCAGTAGTTCTTCCACCAACCGAATTGCAGGTGCAGCCGCTGGAACGCAAAGGGATCCAGCTTGAATGGAAGCAGTCGGTGAGTCCGAACATCACCCAGAACAGGATATACCGAGCGACGTCGCCAACCGGCCCTTTCAGCTTGCGGGCGACGATTAGCGCAGGAACCAAATTCGTGGAAAAGCAGCTGGTCCGCGGCAGAGCTTATTACTACGTGGTTACAGCCCTCGATGATGCCGGGCGAGAAAGTGATTACTCAAACATGGTTTCGGCGTTTGGATTGGCAGCAAATGCCGTTGCCGACGAACCACCGGCGATTAAGTAAATCAGCAGTATTCCTGACAACCCACCCATGGGGCTCGTTCGAAAAAACGAGCCCCACTTCGTGACTTAAAGTGGCAGTCGCCGCTAGCAGGAGAGCTGAGTTTCGTCACGGAAACCCGACGGTTTCAGTTGGTGCTTCTTCAATAAGCGGTAGAGTGTGCCTCGCGGCAACTGGGCCTCCCGGGCGGCTGCGGAAACGTCACCACTGCAATCCCGCAGAACCGTGTTCAAATAGTCCCGCTCAAAGGTCGCCAGGCAACGTTCCCGCAGGTGAAAGAAACCACCAGGGGAGCGCCGGGAGGAATTTTTTGCCCGGGCGACGACCTCCTCCGGCAGATCTTCCAGGATCAGGTTTTCGTGGCGCGCCCAAGTTAGAGCTCGCTTTACAATGTTCTGGAGTTCACGAACGTTGCCTGGCCAGGAATAGTCGATGAGGGCTTCCATGACCGCCGGTGTCACCCCTGCCGGCTCTCTCCCGAGTTCCTTTGAGTAACGCTCAACAAAGGTTTTCACGAGGACCGGGATATCGTCCAGGCGCTCTCTTAATGGAGGCAGCTCGATCCGGGCCACGTTCAGCCGGTGATAGAGATCCGGCCGGAACTGCTCGTGTTTCACCGCTGCCTCGAGCGATACAGACGATGCCGCCATAATCCGCACGTCGATTTCCGTCTCCCGGGTTGAGCCGACCCGGCGGATTCTTCGCTCTTGAACTACGCGCAGCAGCTTGCCCTGAAGTCGCAGTGGGAGCTGGTTAAGCTCATCGAGAAAGAAGGTTCCGTGATTGGCGAACTCCATCAGGCCGAGGCTGCGGGTCTGCGCGCCCGTAAAGGCGCCGCGCTCGTGGCCGAAAAACTCGCTCTCCAGCAAATCCTCCGGAATGGCACCGCAGTTCACGGGCACGAACGGACGCTCACTCCGGCGGCTACTATGATGTATTGCATGGGCGACCAACTCCTTTCCCGTTCCGGTTTCCCCCACGATCAGGACGTCAAAGTCTGTTTGGGCCACGCGCTGGATTCTGTCACACACTTTCTGCATCACCGCACTCTTCCCCAACAGGTCGCCGCAGCAATACGTCCGTTCGACTTGGCGACGCAACAGGCGGTTCTCCTCACGCAAACGTTTGCCTTCCAATAGCGACTGCACGCTGGCCACCAATTCCTGTGGCAGGAAAGGCTTGGCCAGATAATCCATCGCGCCTAACTTCATGCTCTCGACCGCTGTTTCGATGCCGGGATAACCAGTCATCATCAAGGCCGGCATGTCGGGGTCACGTTTCCGGGCATTCCGCAGCAGTTCAATGCCGCTGAGCCCTGGCATATGAATGTCCGTTACGAGCAGGTCGAAGGTTTCCGCCTGCAACCGTTCCGCCGCCCTTGAGCTGCGAGACTCGATGACAATCTCCGTCTCCGGGAGCTGACCAAGAGCCTCTGAACAGAGCTCCAGTGTGCCGGGGTCGTCGTCCACAACCAGAACCCTCGTCCTGGCTGGCTTCTCGGAACCGATATTTGCCTTATCCATGGCGGATGCGAACGCTGTCTCCTGGGCGAACTTGCCCGCAAAGCACAGCGACTTATAGAAACAATAAGGGAATAGTGATAAATGCGCAACTGGCGTAATTCGTCGTGTCTTGTTCGTCGGACACGCAAAGTACCGCTCAGCTTGCTGAATGCTCGCAGAATTGCTGCTGCTCGGTTATTTGTTCTCCCAATTGAAACGATCGACTATCGGCGCCACGTTGTCAGGGATGGCGGTGGTGAGTTTGGCTGGCAAGCTCACGTAAACAAGTCGATTTGCTGCCGGTCCTTTTTCGCCCGCGCTGGGGTCTATCCTCGGCGTTTTCAGTTCCCACCGAATAGGCGCGAAAAGACGAAGTGCCGTTTGCGCGGCGGGCAGTTTGCGAAAAACCTTTGATAAAGTCGGACAGGTGGTGTTAGTCTCGGCCCACGCTTATGCTCAATCATCGATTATCCTCCGAGCTTCGCAACTCTATTTCCACTCCACCACGTGCTGGTGACGGTCTCAATCGCCGGCAGTTCCTGCGCCGGGCCGCGGTCGCAGCCGGGACTGTGGTGCTGCCTACAATAATTCCAGGAAGCGCCCTGGGGTTGGACGGCGCCGTGCTGCCCAGTGAGCGCATTGTGCTTGGGGGCTTGGGTATCGGTGGGCGGGGGTCCGGGGTTCTAAACTGGATGCTGCCCGAGAAGGATGTTCAGTTTGTGGCGGTCTGCGACCCCAAACGCTCGCAACGCGAAGCGGTGAAGCGTCGGGTCGATGAAAAGTATGGCAACGCCGACTGCAAGACATATCGCGACATTCGAGAATTTCTAGCGGAACGGACGGATATCGATGCCCTGTTAATCGCCACCGGTGACCGCTGGCACGCCACGGCGGCCACGCTCGCTATGCGCGCCGGGAAGGACGTGTACTCCGAAAAACCGTCCTCGATGACCATTGCCGAAGGACAGGCGGTAGTCGAAGCGGCGCGGCGGTATGGGCGGGTGTATCAAACCGGGACGCAACGGTTGAGCGAGGAGAATTTCACCGTTGCCAACGAGTTGCTGAGGACCGGCCGTCTCGGCAAGGTAAACACTGTGTACGCCCATATCGCTCCCTGGGATGCGGCGGAGATGCGGCACGATTGGTTGCCTGCTGAGCCCGAACCGAGCAAAGATGAAATGGACTGGGATCTTTGGCTGGGACCCTGTCCCTGGCGGCCCTACAACTCGGCTTACGTGCGCGGCGGTTGGCGTGGCTTCTATGATTTCCACACCAGTTGCATCGGTGAATGGGGCGCCCACACCTTCGCCCAATGCCAAGTGGCTATCGGTTCGCCTGAGACGCCCGCAGTCGAATACAAGTACGTCCAAAACGAGACCGGCGACGGCATGGAAACGAAATTTGCCAATGGCGTTACCATGGTGCTTTCGCGCGGAGACAAATGGTGGCACGGTTCCTGTGGCGTGCGCTACGAAGGTACGGAGGGCTGGGTAGCGATCGCCGACGGTTACAAACGCCCCGAGGTATCATCACCGACCCTGCTGTCCGACTACTCCAAACTGGTCAAGGATTATGTGGCGCGGACCCAGCGTGCCATGAGCCACGTCCGAAATTTCTTCGATTGTATCAAATCCCGGCGGCAGCCGGTGTCCAACGCTGAAATGATGCACGGCTCGATGTCCACCGTCCACGCCGCAAACATCTGCATGTGGCTGAAGCGCGATATGCGATACGACCCGGCGAAAGAGGAGTTTACCGGCGATCCGGAGGCCAACCGGCTTCGGTCCCGTGCGATGCGTGAACCCTGGATTCTGTGAACTCAACTGGAGTTATTTTATGCTGACCAAGAAATCGAATCTGAGTTTGGTGGCCGCTGTAGTGTTTGCTGTGTTTGTCGTTCCCGGGTTGCGGGCAGCGGAGCAACCCAAAACCATGGATGCCGAACAGTGCATCGCCCTGCTTAAATCGGGTGCTTCCCGTAAGGAGAAGGCCGACGCGTGCATGCTTTTGGGGCGGATCGGTGGCCCGTCTGCGGTTGCGCCCTTGCTCGCGCTCCTGCCTGATCCTGAGCTGTCCCATATGGCCCGATACGCGCTCGAGCCGATCCCTGCAGCCAGTGTTGACAGTGGCTTTCGCGAGGCCCTTGAAAAGCTCAGCGGACGACCATTGGTCGGGGTGATCGGTAGCATCGGAGTACGGGGCGATACCCAAGCCGTGCCGGCGTTGGCCAAAATGCTTAACCACGAGGACCCCGAGGTGCGGCAGGCTGCCGCGAGGACCTTGGGCCGGCTGGCCACACCGACTGCAGCCAAAGCGCTCGAGAAAGCGCGTGAAACCGCTGCTGCTTCGGACCAACCGGCCTTCTGCGAGGGGCTGTTTCGGATAGCTTCCGCCAGGATGGCTGACGGGAAGTCCAATGACGCCATCGCCATTTACGAGGTCGTGCGAAAGTCAGGACCCTCACTTGCCTACATCCGCACTGCGGCGTGGAGAGGGGAAATCCTGGCCCGTGGCGACTCCGGGATCAGTCTCTTGTCTGAGGCGCTTCGCAGTGATGACCGCGCTGTCTTTTCCGCTGGTGTTCGCGCTGCCGTGGAATTGCCCGGAACCGCTGTCACCCGTGAATTGATGGCGCGTCTGAACACGTTGCCTGCCGAAAAGCAAGTTATGCTCATTGACGTCCTGGCCAAGCGGCAGGACATCGCCGCGACACCCTGTCTCATCGAGGCAGCTAGCCGATCCGACAAGGCTATCCAGATAGCGGCAGTCCGGGGGTTGGCGGAATTGAATGACGCAGAAGCCGTTCCGGCTTTAGCCGGACTTGTGACCGCTGCTGATCAGGACGTCGCGTCGGCTGCGCGCGAGGGTCTGGCTTCCCTTCAATTCCCGATCGTTGACCTGCAAGTGCGTGGTTGGTTGAACGGCACTGACGACGTAAAGCGTCTGGTTGCTCTAGAAATGGTAGGACGTCGGCGGATGAGCACCTTGCTTCCAGAAATGTTCCAGTTGGCGACGGCTGCCAACCCTGAGATCCGCGGAGCCGCCTTGAAGCGTATCGGCGAAATCGGCGGTGCGGATGAAATCCCCAAGGCGCTGGATCTGCTCGTGGCCGTCAAGACCGCGCCCGAGCGAGATGCCGCCGAGGCCACGGTCACCGCGTTGTGCGTCACGGCCAACGATCCCGACTCCTCTGCTACCCAGGTGAAGGCCCGCTTTGCCAAAGCAGATGCAGCGCAAAAAGCGGCCTTGTTGCGAATCCTGGCGACGGTTGGTGGTCCTGCCGCATTGGCGACAATTCGAACCTCGGTCACCGATTCACAATCGGACGTGCGCCAGGCCGCCATTCGCGCGCTCGCGGGCTGGAATAGTCCCGAAGTTGCTCCCGACCTGCTCAATTTGGCCCAATCGACTGCGGATTCGGCGGAAAAAGCAATCAGCTTCCGGGCTTACCTGAGAATTGCGGGCCAATCTGACATGGGCCCCAAACAGCGCCTGGATATGTGCCAGCAGGCCGCCGCTCTCGCGAAAAAGCAAGACGAGAAGCGGTTGCTTGTGTCCACCCTCGGGAACATTAATTCGCCCGAAGCAGTCAAGCGAATCAGCGCTTATTTGGAAGACCCGGAAGTAGTCCAGGAAGCCTGTACCGCAGCTGTCAATCTGGCGGAAAAGTTGGTGGAACAGCGCAACCTCGCCAAAGGGTTGGTCACAATTGCACCCGTGCTCGATCAGGTCGCAGCCAAAACTGCTAACGCGGATCTCGCAAAGCGAGCACGGGCAGCGGCCGAAAAAGCCAAAGCCTTTCAGAACTAGAAGGCGCCCAAGTATCGATCGTCTCCTCAACCGCTAAAGGCGTCGTGGAGGGGGGCAGTTGTTGATTGATTTACGCGCAGATCTTTTTTCGGGGGAAACAATAAACCCCCACATCAAAGCATCTCCCCTCAAAAGGCGAGTGCTCTCCGACCGCTTCAGTGTGACTCTCCGCTAACTCCGGGGTGTCACTCGTTTATGCCCCAGTGTCGCCACTGATGCGTCTGTTCTGTTTGGGCAAGGATCCTCGTGAGCACAGTGGTTTCTGTCGAGGCACCTTCCTTAATCCTCTCAGGCGAAAGGCCTAGTGATTCTCTGGAGGTTTGCTCCTCGTGTTGTTGCCAAGGCTCTACCCGGTGGAATCGGTCTTCAGGCTCGCTCGCCGCTTTAGCCAAATGGGTCTTTGTCATCTGCTGCCTTTCTTTGGGTTTAGACGCGCCCAAGCAAAGTCCACACCTATAGCTTGATTCTGCTCAGACCCAACACACTTGTACACCATATGTGGTTAGTTTGTCAATGTTGAAGTCAATATCTTGCGTTTCCATTTCCCGGTCATCCTTGTGGTCCAGCTACCTCAATTGCCGGCGGCCTTGGCTGTTTGCGGACCTCTACGCTTAACACTGTCTGCTGGGTGATTAGCTTGGAGCCTCTGAAAGAGGTGCCTCGCGTCGGACATTCCCTTGACTGCGGAATGGGCCTTGATGCTCCGAAAATATGTTCTGAAATGTGCTTGGCAGCGGACTTGTTTTTTGAGACATGAGCTCCATGCCTACCAAGCTCCGTCGTCGTGAATTCCTGAAAATATCTGCTCTCGCATCCACTGTGCCTATCGTCGGGGCCTTTCCGGCACTTGCCGCCGCACCGGGCCCGGTCGGAGACGATGCCGCAGGGTTAACTGCCTATGAGTTGGGCCCGCAGATTTGGATTCGTTATCATAACCGGCCGTTGACGTGTTATCGGGCGCATCGTTCGCAGAAATACCCTTACCTCTACCCGTTGAGCGGCCCGGTGACTGGGCTATCGTTGACCGACGAAACCACCTTGCCATACCCGCATCATCGCTCGCTATTCTTCGGCTGTGATCGGGTGAACGGCGGTAATTATTGGCAGGAGGGGTTCGAGACCGGTCAGATACTCTCTTCCAGCCCAAAGTTAGCCAAGGCAACCAAGGAGTCTATCGAAATCCTCGATGCATGCGACTGGCAGAAACCGGACGGCGCGATAGTCATGAAGGACCGGCGCAAGCTAACCTTCACCGTTCCGAGTGAAAATCTCCGCTTTATTGATTGGGAGATAGAGTGGCAGGCCGTGGAGAGCGTCGTTGTTCAAAAGACTAACCACGCCCTGTTTTCCATGCGAGCGGCCTTGGACATTACCCCGAAAGCGGGTGGCAATCTCGTTAATGCCGAAGGGTTGACCGGTGAAAAAGGTACCTTTGGCCAAAAATCCGGTTGGTGCGGTTTTTACGGCAAGCGGGCTGCGGTGCCTTCCGTGGTGGAGGGAATTGCCATCATGGATCATCCTGGAAACCCTTGGGCTCCGACCCCATGGTTCACCAGGGATTACGGCTTCGCTTCGCCAACGCCTATGAACTTCATGGAGAAACCGTGGGAACTGGGGGCCGGAAAATCCGTGCGTATGCGTTATCGGGTCGTTCTGCACGCCGGAAGCCAGCAGGACGCCGGACTCGACCGTGTTTATCGTTCCTGGGCTGCATCCTGAAGCTAGCTGCGCTCTTTGTTGTGGGCTGGCGATGACGCTCGCGGTCCCGCGGATCTACCCCTGCAGCCAAGTGTGTTTTCAAAGAACGACCTCCAGGCCGCAAATCATAGTCCCGCTGTCTTTCGCGTATGAAATGGAACCGTCTCGTTGAAGGCCGTACCCCTGCGATGCATCCCTGCCAACCAGGCATCCGGGTATCGTTGGGACACTTTGCAGTCCTGTTGCTCTGCTTGTGCCTTGTTGCGGTTGGCCGTGCCGCGCTGGTTCAGGAACCGAAACCAAACATCGTGTTCTTCCTGGTGGATGATATGGGATGGCAGGATACCTCGGTAGAGTTTCACACCCAGAGGACAGGGTTTAATGATTTCTTTCGGACTCCGAGCATGGAGCGAATGGCGCGAAACGGAGTTCGTTTTACACAGGCCTATGCCTGCGCGGTTTGCACCCCCACCCGAGTGTCGTGGCTCAGCGGCCAAAACGCGACCCGCCACCACGTCACGAATTGGACGTTGAAAGGCGAAACCGGCCATGAATCAGATCAACTCTTGCCGCCTCCTTGGAAAAAGGAGGGTTTCCAACCGGGGACCGCACCCACGGTCGTTGAGTTGTTGCGGGATGCGGGGTATCACACGATTCACGTCGGCAAAGCGCACTGGGGTGCTGTGGGCACGCCCGGCAGTGACCCGCTCAAACTCGGTTTCAAGGTGAACGTCGCCGGTCACGCCGCAGGGGCTCCCGGAAGTTACGATGGATTAAAGCGGTATGGGGACGGCTTGACTAAGCGTGAGGTATGGGCCGTTCCCGGGCTCGAGGAATACAAAGGCACGGATACTCATTTGACAGACGCGCTGACCAGGGAGGCTTGCAAGGAGGTGCGGAAAGCTGTCTCCGAGTTGCATCGGCCGTTCTTCCTGTATCTGGCGCATTATGCTGTCCATACCCCGTTGGAGCTTCATCGGCCGTATGATGAGCATTATCGGGACAAACCCGTCGCACGGTCCGAAGTTTTGTATGCCTCGATGGTCGAGGGGATGGACGCATCGTTGGGGCAATTGTTGGATGAACTGAAAACCCTTGGTGTGGCTGAACGAACGATAGTGATTTTCTACACGGACAACGGCGGCGTGAGTCATGGGGTGCGGGGGCAGCACATTCTGGGCAACGGCAAGGACACTCACAACCTGCCGTTGCGGGAGGGAAAAGGTTCGGCTTATGAAGGTGGCGTGCGGGTGCCGGCCATCGTCAGTTGGGCGGAGCCCAAGCAGGGCGAGTTGATGCAGCAAAGACTGCGCATTCGGTCCGGCGCTCGGTGTGCGCGGCCCGTAATGGTTGAGGATCTTTTTCCCACTTTCCTTCGCTGGGGTGGCGTCGCCGTGCCTACGGGGCTGTCATTGGATGGGGAGGACCTGACGGACTTGCTCGAGGATCCGGCTCGGAGAGTCCGGCGGTCGCCTCTCTTTTGGCACTTTCCGAATGTGTGGATCACTTATCCAGCAGGCAGCATGGCTGGATACCAGCCGCATAGTTCGATCCGCCTGGGAGACTGGAAAGCCATTTACTTCTATGAGGGCGAGCGATGGGAACTGTATGACCTCAACTCGGATCTCGGTGAGACTCGCAATCTGGTTGCCACTGAATCGGCCCAATTGCAGGAACTGAGCGCCAAACTCCACGACCGTCTGGTTAAGATGCACTCTCCCTGGCCGGTTGATCGGGTAACTGGTCGCCCCAGGAAGATGAAGCTCCCTCGCTCCGAGTAGGATGTTCAGCGAACGGCGTCGGCTTCTTCGAAAGCAGCGAGAATCTTGCTAAAGGAGTCGCGGATTTCGCTGTAGTTCCTGACGTCCACCGTGAATCGGCCCTCGCTGTTCCTGACAGATATTGCGCTGCCATCGGCCATGAGGATGGACTCAAACCGCTGGCGATGGTGCGTCCGTGTTTTCAGGTTGAATGCTTCTACGGCGGGCGGGCAGAGGTATTGGGTATCCATCACCAGCGCTCGAATGGGCTGGCCCCGGCGGTTCAGCCCCAAGCTTTGAAGGCGTGGAGTTTCTCCGCCTGCGGGTTGGGGATCATCAAACAACCGGGTATTGCTGCCATGCCGATAGTAATAGCTTCCCTGGGCCTGGTTCGAATTGACTCTGGCCAATTCGGCATCGGTATCCGCAGGTTGATCATTGTCCGGGCAAAACACCACCCTGGGTTGGGTGGCCAGGTAATCGCTAAGCAGGAGGCCCAGTGCTACGGGAGCGCCGCCCTGCAATGAAATCAAGCTGGTTGGTGCGCCGGTAGAAGGGTAGAAGTTGGCCGGGTTTGTGAAAGGAGGCGCCTTGGGGCCATAAGGAATGCTCCCGCTGTTGTCGTGGCTGTAGCTTTGAATCGCAATTCCAATTTGCCGCAGATTCGAAACACACGCGGTGCGCCGCGCACTCGCTCTCGCCGAAACCAGGGCAGGCAGCAAAAGTGCCGCTAGCAGGGCGACGATAGCGACGACCACGAGGAGTTCGATTAGGGAAAAGCCCTGCCGCTTTAAACCAGGATGGGAGGGGCTCACGGCTACCATAATGCAGCGGTACAACCGGCCACTTATGGCAGTTGGCGGGCGAGGTAAAACCGTGGGCTGGTCACAAGGGGCTCAGAGGTGAAGACCATTGATCCCGTGCTGTTGGTGACCGTATCGAGGTGGTTCCAGTTTGCCAGTGGCGCACTCGCATCTGGGCTCGTGAGTATCTCTATCCTGGCACCGGGCTCGCTTAACACATTGAAGCTTAATGCACCTTCGGAGAGCACCGGGGTTGCCAGCATCGGCTGCGGGAGACTCGAACTTAGCCGGACATTATCGATGTCCCAATAACCCCCGATGAGATCAGGCGCGACGGTAGATAGAATTTGGATCCCAATGTGCTTTCCCGCCCAAAGATCGGATGCTTTCACGGTTGGCACACGCAGGTTGATGTCTACAAAGTGGGTGTTGTTAGAAAACAGGGTGGGGGTATAGACAACGTTGCTTGCGGCTACGGTAGCCATGGTTTGTGGCGTGTCACGGTAATAGAGGCTGAGCATGAGGCTTACGCCTAGTTTCATCCCCCCACCGCCGCCGATCAACCCGACAGTTAGGTCGTATTCCCTCCCGACCTCATACTTCGCGTTGAAGGCGTGACTGGGAGTTAAAGGATTGGTCCAGTCCGTCGAGTCGTAATCCTGAAACATCACCACCTGGGGCACGGCAAAGAGGAAAATGGCCTGGGCTCCATCGCAATTGTCGATGTGATCTGCGGAACCAGGCAAGGTGTTGGCGAATACCCCGGTCAACTGATCCCACGTATAGCCGTTGGATTCGTCAAACCACGCGGGTTTTGGACCCTCCTGCCAGGAGTCAATGCGGGGATCGGCAAACTCCGTAGTCGGAAGTTCGAAAGAATGGTTGGGTACAGGAATGATCTCCCTCGAAGCGACAGTGGTCGTGCAAACTGCCAGGCAAAAGGACCACACAGTCGTACGGATCACACCCTTGCGGCAGGTTGGGGTTGCCGCCGCAGCGTGGGTTGAGCGAAACCACAATTTCAACATACCATAATAGTGATGATACAACCGTCTTATCGCAAGCGCTCTTTTGCTGAGTGGAAGCGATTCAGGCTTCGTTTCCGAACGTAAATCGGTTATAGCTTCGGCACGAATACGGGCTATGGACTGGCTGTCACACTTGGCTAAGGTCTGGCATTATTTGGTAGTTGCTTTGACGCTGCTGCTATCGGTGCTCAGTTCCGCTCATGCAATTCTCTATCGCCGCGATCCCCGGGCGGCGGCGTTGTGGGTCGGATTTGTATGGTTCGTCCCTCTACTTGGAGCAGTGCTCTATTTCATCTTTGGCGTAAACCGGATTAAGCGCCGGGCCATCCTGCTGCGTGGTGACCTGGAGCATTTTCGTGCCAGGCAAATAGTGGCGGGGTTTTCACTCGACCAGCTTCTGCCCCAGCTCCCCGATGAGAGCCGCCACCTCGGATCGCTCGCTTCGGCTACCGCGACACTGTTTACCCGCCCTCTGCTGCCAGGGAATCGTGTGCAGCTTCTGGTTAATGGCGACCAGGCTTATCCGGCAATGCTGAAGGCCATTTCCGAGGCTCACCATTCAGTCACACTTTCGACTTATATATTCGATCGCGACGAGGCGGGCTTGGCGTTCGCCCGGGCGCTTGGAGATGCTGTGCGTCGTGGGGTGGCCGTACGGGTGCTTATCGACGCTACGGGTACAAGATATTCCTGGCCGTCTGTTCTCGGAGCCCTGCGCCATGAGAAGGTCCCCCACGCGCGGTTCTTGAGGACCTTTCCACTTCGGCGCCTGTTGGAGATGAACCTGCGCAACCACCGCAAAATCCTCGTCGTGGACGGTCGGCTTGGCTTCACTGGTGGCCTGAACATCCGTGCCGGTCATTGGCTTTCGAAGAATCCCTCACATCCCGCTTGCGACCTGCACTTTGAATTGGAGGGACCGGTCGTGGCTCACCTGCAGGAGGCGTTCGTGGACGATTGGTTCTTCACTACCGGCGAAGCGCTTCGCGGTGAAAACTGGTTTCCGGCCTTGGGTCACGCGGGGCCCGTGATTGCGCGCGGAATTGCCGACGGACCCGACGAGGACTTCGAGAAACTGCGCTGGACTCTGCTGGCAGCGCTCTCAGCCGCCCGGAACTCCATTTGCATTGCGACCCCTTACTTTTTACCGGAACCGACCATCATTGCCGCCCTGAACCTGGCTGCTATGCGCGGTGTCTCAGTGAACATCCTGTTGCCATCTCGGAGCAACTTGCCTTTTGTGCAATGGGCCTCAACTGCCCATTGGTGGCAGGTCCTGGAGCGGGGTTGCCGTATTTGGCTGAGCCCGCCGCCATTTGACCATTCGAAATTGTTCTTGGTGGATGACTGCTGGGCATTGGTTGGCTCCACCAATTGGGATCCGCGGAGCTTGCGGCTGAATTTTGAGTTTAACGTCGAGTGCTACGACCCGGATTTGGCGCGAACGCTGAACGGTTGGTTTGCCGAACAACTCCGTAAGAGCCGCGAAATCTCCCTCGCTGAGGTGGACGCCAGATCACTCCCAGTGCGATTACGGGACGGAGTGGCACGGTTGTTCACCCCCTTACTTTAACTAATGCCCGAAAAGCCCGGACTTGCAGTTTTCGCGGGTAAGCCTATTTTTGGCCGTGACAAAACTGCTCGGTGCGATATAGTTGCACCACAATTTGAGCGACCCTATCGTCTAGCGGTTAGGACACCGCCCTTTCACGGCGGCGGCAGGGGTTCGAGTCCCCTTAGGGTCGCCACTTTTTTATTCCGCCACCGGTTTCACTTCCCCTTCGCTCATAACCATTGCCCAATCGTCGCGGATCTCCCCCGGTGATATGCCTTTGGCGCGCAGCGCTCGCAGGCTGAGCGAATCGTGCCGCTTGGCGAGCCGTACGCCCGAACTGTCCGTTACCAAGGGGCAGTGATGGAATGCCGGCGGGTTTAAATCCAACGCCCGGTAGAGCAAGAGTTGCCTTGCTGTTGATTTCAGAAGGTCCTCACCCCGAACGACTTCCGTAATACCCATAGCAGCATCATCAACAACCACTGCGAGTTGGTAGGAAGGTATATCATCGTGCCGCCACAGAATAAAGTCCCCGAAATCCTTGCCCGCGATAAACGTTTGCGGGCCGAAATGGTTATCCACGAACGAAATGACCTCGCCATCCGACACCTGAAAGCGCCAGTTCACGCGCGCGTCTTCCCCTGGTATTCCTTCCCGGCTTTGCACTCGTTTATATGGACGGCAGGTCCCGGGGTAGAGAGGTTCATCTTCGTTGTTCGCGTGTGGGGCTGAGACGGATCGCAGCACGTCCTGGCGGGAGCAGGCGCAGGGATAAACGAGACGCTTCTGTTTCAGACGATCCAGCGCGGCCCGGTAGGACTCCACGCGCTGACTCTGAAGGTAGGGTCCGAAAGGCCCGCCACAGTCGGGCCCTTCGTTCCAGGTAAATCCAAACCACTGCATATCTTCGTAGAGGCCATTCAGGAATTCGGTCTTGCATCTCGCCCGGTCAATGTCCTCTATGCGCAGCACGAGCGTGCCACCAGACTTACGCGCACGTTGCTGGGCAGTCCAAAAGGTGCGTGCGTGCCCCAAGTGCAACCACCCGGTCGGCGAAGGAGCCAGTCGGCCGCGGTAGGGGCGTCGAGGTTGTAACATCCCGGACACAGGCCCAGTGTGGTAAAAGCGCCTCACCTTTACAATACACCACCTTCTCCAGACGCTGTTCCGCACCGTTCGCCTGGCCAAAACGGTCGGAGTTCTGGCGTGCAGTTTAGTCCCTCCTCACGGCTGAAGTGCCTCGAGAGTGACAGTTCGGTAGAAACGTTGCGGTGAGGCCAGCCCATCAGTATCGATGAACTGGGCGGTGCCCAGCAGGTTGGTGCTCAGTCCAAGCGTGGTCCAGCCGTGGTAATTGGTCGAGCCTTGCACTTCAAACACCGCACCGAGTTGTCCGTCGATTCCCAGACGAACCGCCTCGGGCAGCGGTCGGAAGAGGCACCCGCCGGTGACTATTTGGGGACGTGCGCTGAATCGTGCCACTATCGTCCTGCTATCATTAAGGCTGACCCAAACCGGGTTTTGCACCCCGCTCAGACTCCCAGACCAGCCCAGGAACGTTTGGCCTGATCCGGGAACCGCCGTCAAGGTCACCCCTGAACCAACGGGATAGGCATTGGTGGCTGGATCGACAAACACCGAGCCCAGTCCCTCGGCCAGCGCCGTGAAGGCCACCCGTCCGGTCGGCAGCGACGCAAACAAACAGGAAACTACCGGTTCGGAGTTGGTTACCAGCAATGAGATCGGATTGGAAGAAGTGAAGACCGGGACACCCCAGGTGCTGAGGTAGTTGCCCGGGATCGGCACCGCCGTCAGCCTCAGGGCAGTCCCGAAGGGTATCAGATCGGTTGAGGGGGCACCTTCCACCAGCCCGTTTCCGGCAGCGACCACCGTCAACGGAGTGCCAAACACCGCTTCAAGGCACATCGGACGGTTCAGTCTCAACGCAATCGATGCCGGGCCTTCGGACGCGTCCCCAAACCAGCCCATGAAACTCCAGCCGGCATGCGGTGAGGCAGTCACGGTCACAGTGGAATTGCTCGGGTAGGGACCCGTGGGCGGGTTCAGGGTAATGTCCCCGCCACCTTTGGTGAAGGCGATAAGATCGTAAGCCGGAATGACTTCGATTTGCACCGGGCCAACCTCCTCCATTTGGGCAAAATCCCACCTGTAAGCGACCACTCGCAGTGTCACGCTACGCGACACGCTGAAAGGGCCCAGGTAATGGTGCCCGGTGTGGTCCGGCGGCGAACCGTCCAGCGTGAAGAATACGAAGGCCTGCTCGAGCCCGCATACCAGTTCCAACTCAACGCTGCCAAGGAAAGTGTGGTTGGAGCCAGTCAGCAACTGGCCATCTCCATAGACTCCCAGGTTTCGCACCTCCAAGAGGGCGGCAGCGCTCACTACCGACCCTGCAGAGTTCGAGACTTGGGCAGAGTACGAGCCCGAATCCGCGCGGGTGACCTGTTTAAGAACCAGGCTGGATTGGGTAGCACCCGGAATGGGTTGTCCGTTGCGCAGCCATTGATAACTAAGCGGCGCAGTTCCTGAGGCCCCAACATCAAAAGTTGCATCTTGACCGTCGGTGACCGTCAGACTCGTGGGTTGGCTGGTAATATAGGGTGCGATAGGCGGCACATACCCACCCATGATGTTAAAGCTCTGCAGTCCAACCAGGAAGGGAGGTGTATTGAGCACGCCGCCGATGGCGTAGACATTAAACGGGTTGGATGTGCCTGCCCCGATACGGCCCATTAGCCATGCAGGATAGGCCTCGGCCCACGTTGGGTACAAGCCTTGAGGGTCAGCCCAGGCTACCATCTGGATTGTGGCCACAGGCGCATCCTGCGGCACCCCGTGAAGCGTGGCGGTGGTTATGGCTACAAAACCGGCTGCCGAGCCGGTGCGGAAGGTCGTGCTTGGCGTCGCTGGCACCAGCGCTGACTGGGGAGCGTTTTCTCCCGGGGCAGCCAGCAACTGTGCTCGGTAAGTAGGTCCGGTGGCCAATGCAAAACCTGTCCAATCGCTGGTACCAGGTGGAAAATCATTTGGCCCATTCCCGGTCAATGAAAACCAGGAACCCACATACACGTGAGTGATGAGTGTGCCCGAGATTCGGTTGGCAAAAACTACTTGCCCCTGTCCGCAGGCTGGATGGGGCGAGTTCAACCACACCAGTGCGAACACTATCACCGTGACCCAACTCGAGACTGGGTGGACACGTAGAGGTGAACTTTGAAACTTGAGGCCATTCTCTCTCATCGAACCCCCTTATGAATTAAATGTGATTTATACTAAAGAAATACTCCTTTGCTGGTAGGAGTCAACCCCGGCGTGCTAAAAGGGCTCCCTATGATTCCCCAGCCATTCGCTGAACCGGGGTAGTGTGAACGAGAGGTGTTTCAAGACTCTTGAACAATCCAACGAAGTGTCGGGGCTGCGCGGAGCGCCAGCATAATTCCGCAGAGATGCTGCTTCGAATTTCGGGTCTAATTCCGGGCAGCGAGCCGCGATCATCCGCCCGAGTTCCCAGCGCGACAATCGTTCGGCTCCCGCGACGTGGAACAGTCCGCTCACACCTTTCCGAAAGAGTTCCCAAGCCGCCCGTGCGGTCACCTCTGCAGCGATTGGGCAGCGGAACTCATCAGTGAAGAATCTGAGTGTTTGGCCGTTTTGCCAAGCCCGCCGCATCTGCTCATTGAAGCCGCGATCCCCCGTGGGCGACTGCCCGCCGTTGAGCGAGGTCCGGAGCACTAGGTGGCGCGGATTGTTGAGGACTATTTGTTCGGCCTCCAATTTGGTTTCGGCATAGACGCTCAGGGGGTTGGCAGGCGCTTCCTCGTTGTAGTAGCCCGCGGCCCCATCAAAAACGAGGTCGGAGGAAAAAAAGACAAAGGGTATTTCAGCCGCGAGTTCAGCAAGGACCCGGGTTACCTCCACATTCTGCAGTCGTGCTTGGACTGGATCCTTCTCGCACTCAGGGCTTCGGCTTAAGGCCGCACAATGAAAGACCGCACCTGGTGCATCACGTCGGAAGTGAATGGCGACACTGGAGAAATCGGTCAGATCGAGTTCGGCACGGGTGAGCGCAACAGCTTGAGTGTCGGGAGACAGGGTGGCCACGGTGCGGACCAGGTAGCTTCCGATGAGGCCGCCCGCTCCGGTTACCCAAACGGTGTTCAATCGATGAGCCGGCACGTTATCTGGCCGTAGGCGTCGATGCGCCGATCCCGCAGGAATGGCCAATGGGTTCGGGTTTGATCCAACTCCGACAGATCCAGTTCCGTCACCAACACCGCCTCGGTATCCACTCCAGCCTCGGCAAGTATTTCTCCCGAAGTTCCGGCGATGAAGCTCTGTCCCCAGAACTCAATGCCGTCGCCAACCAGTTTCTCGTGACCGATCCGATTCGGCACTGCTACGTAGCAGCCGTTGGCTATGGCGTGGCTGCGCTGAATGGTTTGCCAAGCCAGGTGTTGGCGAACCCCGACCGCTGCCTTTTCTGACGGATGCCACCCGATGGCCGTGGGGTAGAAGAGAATCTCCGCACCTTGCAGCGCTGTTAACCTTGCGGCTTCGGGATACCACTGGTCCCAGCAAACCAGCACCCCGATCTTTGCATAGCGGGTTTGCCACGCACGAAATCCTAGGTCCCCAGGGGTGAAGTAAAACTTCTCGTAAAACAAAGGGTCGTCCGGGATGTGCATCTTGCGGTAGCGCCCGAGCAACGCGCCATCCGCATCGATGATGACCGCCGTATTATGATACAAGCCTGCCGCCCTCTTCTCGAACAGGGAGGCGACCACAACGGTGTTGTGTTTCCTGGCAAAGTCGCAAAACACCTCGGTGGAAGGACCAGGAATGCTTTCAGCCAGCTTGAAGAAATCGTGGTCCTCGCTTTGACAAAAATACTGCGACCGAAACAGTTCCTGAGTGCAGATAATCTGGGCGCCCTGCTCGGCGGCACGTTCAGCCGCTGCCAGGGTGCGGGTCAGGTTTTCCTCGGGGTTGGCAGAAGCGGCAAGCTGGAGGAGGCCAATCTTGACAGAGGTACGTGAAGACATCTTGGGGCGTCAGGGTTTTGAGTAATGACTGACTGGTTCCAGAAGCTCGGTGCTGCCGCGAGTGGGGCTGTGCAGCGTTTCCTGAGATCCGCTGGCAAAGAGTTCTCTCATGAACTTGCCCATGGTTTCATTCGTGGGTCCGTAGCCCGCGTGGTAAATGTAATGCTCCAGGTCGTAGAGCAGGGCTTCGGCGTGCGGATAACGATAGTTCAAGTCGCGGGCCAGGGTGCGATGCAGAATCTGGTTGAGTCGGTCATCTACCTGCGGATTCAGCGTCCTGAAATCGGGAATCAGCATGTCAATCATGCGCTGACGCGATTCCTCCGGGTTCTTGCCCTTGAATAGGTTCCATCCGAGAAGCAGGTGGGCCAGTACCACGCCGGCTGAAAAGAGGTCGGAGCGGGCGTCGGTGATTTTGAAATTCGCCTGTTCCGGGCTCATGTAATCAGCTTTCCCAGCAACCACCTCGCCTTCGTTGTCGATCAGGAATCCTTTGGCCTTCGCGATCCCAAAATCGGTCAGTTTCACGTCACCTTCGCAGGCGACCATAATGTTCTTAAAACTCACATCCCGGTGGACGATCCCCAGCGGTTTTCCGTCTCGCCCGGTTTTTGTGTGGGCATAAGCCAATCCGCGGGCCACTCGGCTTACGATGAAAACCGCCAACTCCCGAGGCAGGTTTGTCTTCGTCAGCGTGAGTTGTTCCCCCAGTTGCTCCAGGTTCACCCCGCGAATCAGTTCCATGGCGATGAAATAAACCCCGCGGGTTTCACCCAGATGGTAGGTTTGGACAATATTGGTATGGATCAGGTCCGCTACCAGCTTAGCTTCGCCGATGAAATTCTCGATAAACTGTTTCTGGCTTGCGTAGTTTTGTCGAATGACCTTAATCGCCACGCGCTTTACAAAGCCGCTCGCGCCGTGCTGCTCCGCTTCGTAAACCACACCCATTCCCCCCTCGTACAGCTTGCGAACGATATCGTATCGAAACTCGTTTTGAATGGTGAACAAGGCCACGTCACGATCTTGGGTCAAAGCGGAATCTGAAGTCAAGCCGAGGAGACGCTTCGTCCGGCGGTACAGGGCGCCTGGGATTGCTTGTTCCTTGCGGCATTTGGCTGGGCCAAGCCGGAGTTCCGGCCGTGTGGAACAAATCCACCCGGCACGCAACAAAAGCGTCGCTTTTCCCGTGCTGGTAGTTACAGTAACTCCGCCACGGGCCATGAGTGCCGCACATGCATCACCTCGAAAGATTTTGGTGGTCGACGATGAAAGCTTCGTCTGCGAGGCCATTCAGATGATGTTGGAGTTTGACGGTCATGAGGTCGTTACGGTGAGCAGCGGTCCCAAGGCCCTCGAACTTCTAAACCAACACGACTTCGACCTGGTGATCACTGATTTCTCGATGCCGGATATGAACGGCACAGAACTGGCGAGGGAACTCCAGGTCCGGAAGCCACATTTGCCGGTCATCATGGTCACCGCCTTCAAGGAGAGATTGACCGAGCCTGTGCCCGGGGTCCAGACGGTCATCAGCAAGCCCTTTCTGCTCGAAAACCTGCGCGCTGCGATCGGGAAAGCCCTGCAGCAAAACTGAATTCATCCCTACCGTACTTTTCCCGGCCCGGTGTCAGTAATCTCCGGTCTTGAGTCAGCCCTTCCAAACGCCATAATTCCCTTAACAAGCGGCAATGGAAACGCCTCATAATAGCGCGGTCTCGGTTGCAACAGAAGAAGGTCTCCTGGCTCGGTTGCCCTCCCGGCCAATTCGCCTGCCCATGCTTCGTCAAACTCTGCAGGCCCTGATGCTTATCCCGCTTGCTTTCGCCAGTTACCTCTTCATCAGCCATTTCCTGGTTCAGAGCGTCAGCGTGGTCGGCCAGAGCATGATCCCGACGCTCCATGATTCCGAACGGTACCTGCTCAACCGGTGGATCTACTACGTCCGAAACCCGCAGCGTGGGGAAATCGTGGTTCTTAAGGACCCCGCCGAAACCGGTTTTTCCGTCAAACGAGTCGTTGGGCTGCCCGGGGATATCATCCAGGTAAGCGACGGCGAGGTTCTGGTCAACGGCGTTCGGTTGCCGGAGCCATACTTGCCCTCCGGAACCCGAACCGATCTGGCCTACGGAAGTCCTGACAGCACAGTCCGTTGTGGTCAGGACCAGGTCTATGTTCTGGGCGACAATCGGTTGAATTCAGTCGACAGCCGCAGTTATGGTCCTGTCGCCCACAAGGCCATCCTGGGCTTGGTGATTCGGTGACGTGCCCTTCGTTGGGTTCTTGGGGCCTCGCACTTCAATGGCCGCTAGGTTTCCCCCCTGCATCGAGGCATTACGACCCTCCCAAGTCAGGTCAGTATAGCGGTTGCGAAATGCGCGGCCTCTCTTATTTTCTAAACTATGAGCAAAGCAGTGTTCGCCTCACAGTACCACAACCAGAATGCCGCCCTGGGTCAGACTTTTCTGGGCGGCTGTGGGCTCAGCGTTAAGGACATGTTCATGAGGCGGAAAGTCGCGGAGTTGTCGGCCCCGCCTTTGGCTGGTGCGGAGGATTAGGCGTGTCCTGTTCCCAGGAATACATGGGGCCCACGGCCCATAGAGCAAAACGGCTTGGACGCAACAACGGTCGTTACCAGGGAGAGACGATCGAAATCGGACGGGTAGTGGAGAACTGCGGACAGATTGGTGCGGCGAATGGCTGGAGTCAGGAGTGGATTTCCGCAGGTCCCGGAGTGCAGATTCTCGCGCTGTCGCGGGTAGCGCCATTGGCGCCCTTGGGGTCGGTGCCACGGCGCAGACGTGTTTACCTTTCCGCAGGCATTCATGGCGACGAGCCGGCCGGTCCCCGGGCTCTGGAAGAACTGCTTGAGCGCGACTGCTGGCCTCGAGACCTGGACCTTTGGGTGATTCCGTGCCTAAACCCGGGCGGTTTTGTCAAGGGGACCCGCGAGAATCCTGACGGCCTGGACCTGAACCGCCAATACCGCAATCCCCTGGCGGCAGAAACCAAAGCCCACCTCGATTGGCTTGGTCGTCAGCCGCATTTCGACCTTTGCCTCGCACTCCATGAGGATTGGGAGTCTAGCGGCTTTTACCTCTATGAATTGAATCCAGACGGGCAGCCCTCCTTGGCCGAGACCATGCTTCAGGCCGCTGCCGCTTGTTGCCCGATTGATTCGGCGGAGAAAATCGAAGCGCTGCCGGCCCACGGAGGGATCATCAGGCCGGTGGTCAATCCGGAAAAACGACTGGATTGGCCGGAAGCGCTTTTCCTGGTAGGTAGTCAGAAAACCCGCCTGTCATATACCCTCGAAGGTCCTTCAGATTTCCCACTGGCCACGAGGGTTGCGGCATTGACGGCGGCTGCTCTGGCGGGATTGGAAGTCTTCTGCAAGCGGCCTTTTGAGGCGGATCAGGACGGGCCAGGCTGACTCAGGAGCCGAGTCACTGAAGAGAATCGCGTCTGGCTGCAAATCACTTGTCCTCAGCTCGAGTGCCGCAGGAGGACCCGTCTGAACTAAGCCTTGGTGCGAACTCTCTGAGCCATCCAAACCTGACCTAACTCGGTGAGTGTCCGTTCATTCAGCACGCGCTCGGCCATCGGAAAGACGATCCGTTCTTCGCGATCGAAATGTTGCCGGGAATAGGTCACGGCTTTCTGTAGCATCTGGCGTGCTTGTCTTGTCTGGCGCGCGTTTTGGACCAGTCGAAGGTTGGCGTCGATTTCCTCGTGTTCCTGGTGGAAGGTTTCGCGCTGGCCGATCTGTTCGAAGCAATGTTCCAGGGGACCAATGAAAAGGTCGTCCTCGGTGGTCGAGTGGGCTTCCAGCAGTTTCTCCAATACAGAAGCGAGAGCCTTGATCTCACCCAAGGTTTTCAGGTGAGGCAGGATCTTCTCAATATGATCGAACATATTGTGGAAGACCAAGTGCTCCGCGAAAAGTGCTTCAGTGATTTTCATTACATCAACCTTAAGTGTTCACGGGGTTATTAGCACATCAAATCACTTCAGACCAACCATTTATTGCTTTTTGCGGGGCGAAAACCGGTTTTTTCCGGTCCTGCTGGTCCGCGTCTTCATCCGCCGTAGTGCTCCATGCCGGCGCAAGAACAGACCAGGTTGCGGTCGCCAAAGACGTTATCGATCCGGCCTACAGCCGGCCAGAACTTGTGGTCCTTCAGCCACGGTACGGCAAAGCAAGCTTGCTCGCGTGAATACGGGTGGTTCCATGGTTCAGCCGCGAGCATGTCGCCGGTATGCGGGGCGTTCTTCAACAGGTTGTTTTGCTTGTCGGCTTGACCGAGTTCGATGGCTTGGATTTCTTCGTGAATATGGATCATCGCGTCGCAGAAACGATCCAACTCCTCCTTCGACTCGCTCTCGGTCGGCTCCACCATGATTGTCCCCGGCACTGGCCAGGAAATGGTGGGCGCATGAAATCCGTAATCCATCAATCGTTTCGCCACGTCTTCGACGGTCACGGATTTGAATTGGCGCAGGTCCAGGATGCACTCATGGGCCACCAGGCCCGTGTGGCCGCGGTAGAGCACCGGGAAATACGGCTCCAGGCGTTTGGCAATGTAGTTAGCATTCAGAATGGCAAAACGCGTGGCCTCGGTCAGCCCGTCCGGTCCCATGCAGGCAATGTAGACCCAAGGAATCGGGAGAACTCCCGCACTGCCCCACGGCGCGGCTGAGACGGCGCCGCCGGAGCCCTTTAGTGCGGGCCGCGCCAGGGAATGCCCAGGCAAGAACGCGACCAGGTGTTCCGCGACCCCGATCGGCCCCACGCCGGGGCCGCCTCCGCCGTGAGGAATGGCAAAGGTCTTGTGCAGGTTCAGATGGCAGACGTCGGCACCGATATCCTTCGGTCGGCACAGTCCGACCTGGGCGTTCATGTTGGCGCCGTCCATGTAAACCTGGCCGCCGTGCTCATGCACAATGGCACAGATTTCACGGACGCCGACTTCGAACACGCCGTGCGTCGATGGGTAGGTGATCATGAGGGCGGCTAAATCGGCGGCGTGGGCCTGTGCTTTGGCTCGAAGGTCGGCGATATCAATGTTGCCTTGTTTGTCGCAGGCCACGGCCACCACTCTCATGCCGGCCATCACGGCGCTGGCCGGGTTGGTGCCATGAGCCGAGGTGGGAATCAGACACACTTGGCGCGCGGACTGACCGCGGCTGGCGTGGTAGGCGCGGATCACGAGTAACCCCGTGTATTCGCCCTGAGCCCCGGCATTGGGCTGCAGCGATACTCCGGCGAATCCGGTGATCTCCGCGAGCCAGCGTTCCAGGTCCATAAACAACTTTCGGTAGCCTGCGGTTTGCCCTGCGGGGGCGAATGGATGGATGCGGCCAAATTCAGGCCAGGTGATGGGGAACATCTCCGCCGCGGCATTCAGCTTCATCGTGCAGGAGCCCAGCGGAATCATGGAGTGGGCCAGCGACAGGTCGCGGGATTCGAGGCGCTTGATGTAGCGCATCATGCTGGTCTCAGAGTGATACTGATTAAAAACCGGGTGCGAAAGAAACCGGCTGGTGCGGGCGAGTGAAGCGGGGAACGCAGGCACGGGCTCCATGCTCAGCGCGGTCAGCGAGGGGGGCAATGCCTCGCCTTGGGCAAATACGGACAAGATGGCTTCCACGTCCGTTGGGGTGGCGGTTTCATCCAGGGAAATTCCAATGGTATCGGGGCCGATTTCGCGGAAGTTCATCCGCCGGTCGCGGGCCGTTTGAAGAATATCTTTGCCCGTGCCGGGGGGGCAGTCGATGCACACAGTGTCGAAAAACACTGCTGGACTGACCTTGTAGCCGAGTTGTCCCAGTCCCCGGGCGAGCACGGTGGTGAGCGACTGCACATACTGGGCGATTCGCTTCAGCCCCTCCGGTCCGTGGTAACAGGCATAGAGCGAGGCCATGTTTGCCAGCAAGGCCTGGGCGGTGCAGATGTTGCTGGTGGCCTTTTCTCGCCGGATGTGTTGTTCGCGGGTCTGCAATGACAGCCGCAGGGCCGGTTTGCCTCGCGAATCTTTGGACACCCCAATAATGCGGCCTGGCATGTGGCGTTTGAAGGCATCTCGCGTGGCAAAATAACCGGCGTGGGGGCCCCCAAATCCCAGCGGCACCCCGAAACGTTGGGCGCTGCCTACCGCCGCGTCCGCGCCGAATTCTCCCGGTGGTCGGAGCAGGACCAGGCTCAAAAGGTCGGCGGCCACGGCCACCATGGCCCCGGCAGCATGGGCTTGCTGGATAAAACTGTCGTAGGAATGGATTTCGCCGAACGTATCCGGGTATTGCACGAGCGCCCCAAAGCACTGGTCGGTGAATTGAAATGACCGGGAATCCCCTACGACTACCGCGATATCTAAAGCCGCCGCCCGGGTCTGGACGACCTCGATCGTCTGGGGATGGCAGGTCTCCGATACGAAGAACTGGTTTCGCCCGCCCTTCAGGGCGTGGAACATCGTCATCGCCTCCGCCGCAGCCGTCGCTTCATCTAGGAGCGAAGCGTTGGCCACCTCCAACCCGGTGAGGTCGATGATCATCGTCTGGAAGTTTAGGAGTGCTTCCAGTCTTCCCTGGGAAATCTCCGCCTGGTAGGGGGTGTACTGGGTGTACCACCCGGGGTTTTCGAGCACGTTTCGCTGAATGACCGCCGGCGTCAGGCAATCGTAATAGCCCATGCCGATAAAGGACCGAAATACCTGGTTTCGGTTCGCAATCTGGCGCAGTTGCCCCAGAGCTTCGGCTTCACCCAGGGCTTGCGGCAGGTTCAGCGGGGCCCGAAGCCGGATTTGCTCAGGCACGGTCGCCCCGATCAAATCGTCCAGGCTAGCGAAACCGAGGAGCTCAAGCATTTCACGCGCTTCCTCCTGACCAAGCCCGATGTGCCGCTGAAAAAATCGGTCCGGGTGCCCCAGAGCTTTCATGGGGACCTCATCACCCGCAGCCTTGGGGGCGGCGGCAGTTCGGTTAGCGTCGGTTCGGGAGGTATCCGTAACTATCATCCGTTGAAATTAAGGAGGGGCAGCGGCAAATCAAGCGGGATTTCCCCCCTCCTTCCGCGGTCCTTGCTTCAGAAATCCAGGCTTTCTCTCGCCTCCCCGCACCCGAGAGGTGGACAACCAAGTGATGGCTGAGCATCGTTCATGCGCTCACGTGCTTGAAGACCTCGCCTTTCTAAAATTCTTGCTTCAGCTTAAACCCCTCGAGCACTTCGAGATCCGCGTCGCGCAGTTGGAGGTCGACCGGGTGGTCGTAATTCTGGGTAGCATCCCGAACCCAACTTACAAATGCCTCCCGCTTGCCATCGAATAAGACGGCTAATTGGGTTCGGGCTTCAACCAGGTCTCGCGAGCTCGCTTCACGGGCCGAAATGAGCACGGTTTGGCGATAAAGTCCGCGGACCCACCCTCCCGGGAGCTGGCGTGGGCGGAACCGGGAATTCACCGCGCACCACAAGAGCCGGGCTAGGGCGGCGCGGAGATGGCGGGCGCCCGCCCCGAAAGGTCCGCGGGTCTCCCATCCGGGTTGGGGCTCGTGATTAACACCAAGTTCCAGTCCCGCCGCCGCCAGGCGCCATTCGATGAAGTGTGGTGTAGATGGCCAAACTCCTGCCCGGTTGAAGCGAGGCTGCAGGTGGCGCAGTAGGGCGGCTTCCCGGGCCAGGGCACTGGCCTCGTCGGGACATTCTTCGAAATTGATGTACGCGACCTTGCGGAGCAGTCGCAGGTGTCGGCGCCGCATCCGGTCCGGGTTCGCCACGCGGTAGCTGCCTAGCCGTTTCCGGAGGTTTCGGGCTTTGCCGACGTATAGGACCGTCCCGGCTTCATCCTGCATCAGGTAGACGCCGGGTGTTTCCGGCGCCGAGCGGAAGAAGGCGGCGCCCAGTCGCTCGACGAGGGGTCGTGCGTCTGGAAACAGAAGTAATTGTTTCATCTGTGCCCAGTCGGCGAGACCAAGTACATACGCTCGGTGACCACGCTTCAGCGTGCCCCCATCGGCTCATTCCATCGGTGCCAGGCTGGCGAGATCTAGTCTGGCAAAGCGGCCCCTCGGTGTGAAGGGTAAAGGCACTTGGATAGTAAGGTCTCGGTTAAGGGTGGGGCTTTCTCTTCGGGCGGTGCCTTCGAGCAAAGTTGCCCTTCCTAATTGAAGGGTTACCTTGGATACGCTTTCAAACACTTGGAGGCACTTCGATACGCCTTGTCACATCCGGCAGGCAGCCATAGACTTTACTTATGACAGGACACCGGTGGCGCCCCGTTCTCTTAGCCGCGGTGGGGGTGGTGGTCGTTTGGATCATCGCTTTCACGGCTTATACCGTGGCCAAGAACTCCAAAATGACTGCCGAAAAGGTCAAAGCTTACGCGGAATCGGTGAATCTCAACGATCTTTCCCCGGAAGCTCGTGCCAAGGCGATTCGCGAACTCGCCGACCGCTTAAATGCTCTTTCTGCCGAGGAACGGCAGCAGGCGCGGTTTGACCGAGCGGCGATGACCTGGTTTCGCGAGATGACCGAGGAGGAGAAGGCCACATTTGTGGAACTCACCATGCCGACAGGTTTCAAGCAGATGCTTACCGCGTTCGAACAAATGCCGGAGGACAGGCGGCAGAAGGCGATTGCCGACAGTCTCCGCCGCATGCGTGAGGCCCGCACGCGGCTTCAGGCGGGACAGGGGGGAGGCGATGGCGCGGGACCCTTCAATGAGCCACCCATCAGCGAGGAGTTGCAGCAGCGGATCAGCACGATCGGCCTGAAGGCGTTTTACAGCCAGAGTTCAGCGCAGACCAAGGCGGAACTGGCTCCGCTCCTCGAGGAATTGCAGCGGAGCATGGAGGGGGGGCGGATGTTCCGCCATCGTTAACCCTTCGCACCCGGGCTTTCCTTATGCCAACGCGATCTGCCAAACCTCGGTTGCTGGGGGTGGCGTTCACCTTAATCGAGCTGCTTGTGGTAATCGCGATCATCGGTATCCTCGCCGGGTTGCTGCTGCCGGTCTTGGGCCGGGCCAAGGAGTCTGGCCGGGCGACTGCCTGCCTGAGCAACCTGCGGCAAATTGGCATCGCTCTTCAGCTTTACACGCAGGACAATAACAATCATTTGCCGGTGATGCGGGACAAATCGATGTCGACGACCAACCTGGTTCCGGCGCCCGACCAGGTGCTTTCAAACTACCTGGGCAATGTGCGCGTGCTTAAATGCCCGTCGGATGCGGAGGTGTTCGTCCAGACGGGATCGAGTTACTCGTGGAACAGCTTGTTGAACGGGCAAAACGCCGACCGCTTGCGCGTATTCACCATGGATTTTGACCCGCACCAGATTCCGCTGATGTTCGACAAGGAAAAGTTTCATGCGGCTCGGGGGGACGCCAAAGCCCAGAACTTCCTTTACGCCGACGGCCACATTCGGAATCTGCTGGCGATCGAGGGTACTATTCAAAAAAGCAAATGATCGAGCTGGAGCACGTATTCAAGAAGTTCGGCCCGCGCCTGGTGGTGGAGGACCTGATGCTCCACGTGCCGGCGGGGGAGATTTATGGGTTGCTGGGGCACAACGGGGCGGGCAAAAGCACGGCCATTGGAATGATGCTGGGCCAGGTGTGGCCGACCAGCGGAGAGGTGCGGATCTGCGGGTTTGAGGTTTCGTCCCAGCGCGGCAAAGCGCTCAGCAAGGTCGGCGCGATTTTTGAGAGTCCCTGCTTTTACGATTACCTCAGTGGCCGTCGGAACCTGGAGATACTGAGCTCATACACCCGGCCCACTTCCCCCGCGAGGATGCGGGAGGTCATCGAGTGGGTAGGGCTGGCGGGCCGGGAAAATTCGAAGGTGCGCACTTATTCGCACGGGATGCGGGCGCGGTTGGCGCTGGCGCAGGCGCTTTTGCCCCAGCCGGAGTTGCTGATCCTCGATGAACCGAGCGACGGGCTGGACCCGGAAGGAATCCACGAGATGCGCCAGACGATTCTGCGTTTGCACCGTGAGTTGGGTTTGACGATTCTGCTTTCGTCGCATCTGCTGAGCGAGGTGGAACAACTCTGCACACGGATCGCGGTGCTGAACCAGGGGAGGAAGGTCTTCGAGGGGTCGCTCGCGGAGACGCGTCAGCGTCAAAATTGGGTTTTGTTGAAGGTGGCTGATTTCGAACCGACGGTGCACGCCCTGAAAGGGGCGGGGCTGATCGCGGATGCGCGCGACGGGAGGTTTGTGGCGCTTTCACCTGGAGTGGGCACAGATCAGATCGTGAACTTTGTGGTGGAACGGAAGACGCCGCTTTACGAGATCGCCCGCGAGGAGGAGACCTTGGAAGATTTTTATCTGTCACTAATGAACAGCGGGCGTTCTCCGACCGGGGGTTTGACGAAAAAATAACCTGTTTTTCAAACTCATGTTTTACCTGCATTTACGCAACGAGCTTTGGAAACTGTTTGGGAAAAAACGGACTTACATCGGGTTTGGCGCGTTTATTCTGGCCCAAACGGTCATGCTGCTGGCGTTCCGGTTCACGCGGTGGCAGGAGGATTTGACTCGCCTGTTGGCGGGCAACGGTTACCTCGCGGAGGAGTATGTCTCGGCGCTCACGGTGTCGGTGATCATGCTGATACCGCAGGTGCTGTTGCTGATGCCGCTCTACGCCGCCTTGGTGGGCGGGGATCTCGTGGCGAAGGAGGCGGAGGACGGGACGCTGCGTATGATTCTGTCGCGGCCGATCTCGCGGTTTCGGCTGCTCCTGGCGAAGTGGTGTGCGGGGACGGTGTTCTCGATGGTGCTGGTGTTGTCGTTGGGAGGTACAGCGTTGCTGCTGGCATGGTTTTGGTTTCCGTGGCGAGGAATGTTTGTGTTTGCTCCGGGAATGGTGTTTAACGTTTTGCCCGCCGGGGAGGGACTCAGGCTTTACGTCTGTTCTCACTTGCTCATGGCGGTCAATGCGAGCGTGATTCTCGGGTTGGCGTTCATGTTTTCGTGTTTCAATATGAAGCCGGCGGCAGCCACGATCCTGGCTTTGTCTTACCTGTTTGTGAACCTGGTGATGGAGGGAATTCCGTTTTTCGATCGTTACCAGGAATGGTTTTTGCCGCATCATTTTCGGGTGTGGTTGCTGGTCTATGAGGACCCGACACCGTGGCATCGGCTGTTATCATCCCTGGTAGTCTTGCTGGCTGCGAACGTGACCACTTTCCTGATCGGGTTGGCGGGATTTCAGGCTCGTGACATCAAGTCGTGATAAGTGGTTGTTGCTTCTTGGGCTCAGTATTCTTAAAGGCGTAGGGCGAAAAAGCGCAGATGGGTTTTGTTTATCTAGGTATTGTGGTGGTAGCGATCACGACGACGGCTTTGATTGCAAAGCTTGCGGCGTTAAGGAAGATCACTGCGCTGGACCTGGCGACTTCGTTGTTTTGGGTGAGCACGGTTCTTGGGGTGGCGGTTCTTTTGCCCCGCTTGCCCGTGGACGTTTCGGCCGATGCTGTGGTGTTTTCGGTTGTGGCTGGCGTTGGCGGGGGACTGGCTGTGTTGGCGTTTAATGCGGCGGTGCGGGCCGGACATTTTGGGTTTTCAAATGCCATTTACCGAGCGTCGTTCCTGGTGCCGGTGGTTTATGCGGTGCTGTTCCTGGGTGAGGCTCTGACGGTGACAACGGTGGCGGGATTGGTGCTGATTCTGGGTGGGATATTCCTGATGTCGCAATCGACGGCTTCATTTGAGAGGGGGAGAAGGGCGGATTTCAGGTGGTTTGTACTTATCATGCTGGCGTTCCTGCTGAGCGGCGCGCCGCGGGTGGGACAGACGCTGGCCAGCCTTCATAGCGTGGATTATTTTCTTTACCTGTTCCTTTCGTATCTGGTGGGCTCGCTGGTGCTGATTGGTTTTGTCGGGGTGAAGCGGTCTTTTAATCCGGCTGCGCTGGCGTGGGGTTCGGCGGGAGCGGTGTCGAGTTACGCCGGGGTTTTTTGCACGTTGAAGGCGCTGGAGACGTTGAAACCGCAGGTGGTGTTTCCCATTTCGCTTTCGGGGCCGATAGTACTTGGGGTGCTTCTTTCGTTGTTTCTGTTCAGGGAACGGATCCGGCCAGCAGGATGGGTGGGAATTCTGTTGGGCATTGCGGGGATCATAGTTTTGGGGATTTGGAGGTAGCTGAAGTGGCTGAGGGTTTTCAAGGGGTGAACCGCACAGACCGCAGATTCGGGCGGACATTTTGAGAATGGAGCATCGATGAATTGTTATTAGGGAATGGGACCGACTGAAGCCGAAACGCCGAACCGCGGCTGATGTTGCATTCTGAACAGTGTGGCTAAAACGGAGAAGCGGGAGGGGTGTCTGAGGGTATTTTTTGGCATAAATCCAGCAAAATTGGGGTGGCAAGGGGTTTGCTATGATTCTGTCGATGCGCCAGTCGCTTTACTAGCGGTTGGCGTTTTTAAATTATGAAATCTGGATATTTAATCGATATGGATGGGGTGATTTACCGGGAGAACCACTTGATCCCGGGGGCTAAGGATTTTGTGGAGGTGCTCATCGCGAGCGGGTCGCCGTTTATGTTCTTGACGAATAATTCGGCCCCGACGCCAGAGGATCTGTCGGTGCGGCTCGGACATTTAGGGATTCCGAGTTTGTCTCCGCGGCATTTCTATACGTCCGCGCTGAACACGGCGGACTTTCTGTGTGAGACTCACCCTTCGTGTACGGTCTTCACGATCGGAGAGGGTGGGCTGACGGCCGCGCTGCATGAGCGAAGAATTGCCAATGACGGAATTCACCCGAGCTATGTGGTGGTGGGGGAGGGGACGGCGTCGCTCGAAAAGCTCGCGAAGGCGCACAGTCTGATCGAGCAGGGGGCGCGGTTGCTGGCGACGAATCCGGATAATTGGTGCCCCGTTTCGCAGGAGGGGACGCGGCCGGGTGCGGGGGCGACGGCGGCGTTTTTGGAGGCCAGCACCGGCCGACGGGCGTATTACCTGGGAAAACCTAACGGCTACATGTTCCAACGTGCCCGCCGGAAACTCTCGGAGATGGCCGGTGGCGGGGTGATCGAGCAGACGATCGTAATCGGGGACACCATGGAGACGGACATTCGGGGTGCGGTCGAGGCCGGGCTGATGGCGTACCTGGTGTTATCGGGATCGACGCGCATCGAGGATCTTTGTGAATACGTGTATCAACCGACGCGGGTGCTTAATAGTGTGGCAGACCTGGTGGAGGAGCTAAAAACGGGGGCGCCGTCCAGCCGCCTGGATAGCCCGGCATACGATCAAAAGGGCAATGCGGTGCCGCGAGTGGGTCTTCGGCACCAAACGGATGCGGAACAGCCGCGCCGAAGGAGGCCGGGGAAGAGGAGTTGATAAGCAAGATCGAGGGTGTAGAGGTTTATTGGATTGTTTCGAGTTGGGTTTGGGTGGCGAGTTCTTCGACTTTGGTGCGGTCGAGTTCTCCAGCCATTAAGGTGAGGGCGTTGGCGGCTCCGGCCGCGGCGGCCCAACGGCAGGCGTCGCCGAGGTTTTCTCCCTGCACGAGCCGCCAGGTGAGGGCGGCGGTGAAGGCGTCGCCGGAGCCGATGGGATTAACGGCTTGAATGCGGGGAGCTCGAATGCGCCAGACGTGGGTGCCGTCGTCGGCGAGGGCCGGTTCTTTGCCAGCCGTGACGATAACGCGCTGGGCGCCGCGCTGGATCAGGTCCCGCATGGCGGTAATGACTTCACTTTCGTCACGCAATTCCCGGCCCACGGTGGCGGCAAGTTCGGGCCGGTTTGGCTTGACCAATCCCGGACGGGCCGGCAAGGCCCGGGTGAGAGCGAGGCCTGCCGCGTCGAGGATCGTCAACTTGCCGGCGGCATGGGCGAGGGTGGTGCATTCACCGTAGAAATCTGGGGTGCCGCCGGCGGCCAGGGTGCCGGACATAATCACCGCTTGGCACTCGGGCAGGTGACGGCGAACGATGGCTTTGAGTTGGTCGTACTCAGAAAGGCTGACGGGGCGGCTTTCTTCCACCAGTTCAGTGATCTGGCCGGTGGCTTCATCGATGACGGTGGTGCATTGCCGCGTATGGGCGGCGACTTCCACGAAATCGAGGATGATACCTCGGCTGGCGAGGTCGGTGCGGATCCAGCGTCCACGGTCGCCGCCGAGGAAGCCGGTGGCAACGGGGGTTTCGCCGAGGGCATGAAGGATTTTGGCAACGTTGATGGATTTTCCGGCTGAACCGTCATCGGTGGTGGTGGCTCGGTTGACGGCATCGATTTGCAGTTTCTTGAAAACCATGACCCGCTGGGCGGCGGGGGTGGTGCCAATACACAAAATCATCGGGATAAGGTGCGCAGCGCAGCTTTGGCTGGCCAACAAAAAACACAAAAAAGGACAGCCCCATCAAGGGCTGTCCTGAAAGAGAAACCGGCTTGCGTTAGCTTTTCTTTTTGCCTTCGCCCTTGCCTTCGCCTTTACGTTCGCCCTTGCCTTCGGGGCCGCGTTGTAGGCGGCTCTTTTGCCACTTTTCAAACTGGTCAGCGGTCAGGATCTCTTTCATTTTCTTGTCCTGCTCCTCGCGGAACCCTTTCATCTTGGTGCGGCGTTCCTCTTGGGGGAGATCACGCATTTCCTGCATTTTCTTGCCCTGTGCTTCGAGGAGAGAAGTAACTTTCTTCTTTTGCTCAGCGTTGAGATTCAACTCTTTGCTCATGGAATCCACGCGCTGTTGAACCATGGCCGCGCGGTCGGCGGAACGGGGGCCTTTGCGCTCGCCCTTGGCGTCCTGAGCCAGGGTGGCGGAACTGCAGGCGATGAGACCACCGAGAACCACCGCTGCCAGCACTCTTAGTTTCTGTCGTTTCATATTTGTCTTGGATGTTGTATTCGCACGCCTACCCCATGCGGGTTCGGCCGTCATCTTACAGTGTCACAGACGCACAGGGCGGCAATTGGTTACAGAAATTAGGATGGAGGGAGTGAAATTCCGAGCGTGACATTCTGACGGGCGCATGGAACCTTCTGCCGACTTATGAAAGTAACGTTGCCCATTTGCGTTCTGAGCCTGGTCCTTGGTTTAGCCGGTGCCCGGGGCGCTGAATCGAAACCTGAAACTCAAGCTGAACCTAAAACCGAAACCAAATCCGAAGCCAAAGAGGAGAAAACCACAGTGACGACGAATGAAGTAGCCGTAATCAAGACGACCGAGGGTGAGATGGTGATCGAGTTTTGGCCCGATGTGGCCCCCAAAACCGTCGAGAATTTCAAGACCCTCGCAAAGAAAGGGTTTTACGACGGCACCTGTTTTCACCGCGTCATCAAGGGCTTTATGATTCAAGGTGGTGATCCCCTGACGAAGGATGCGAGCCAGGAATCGCGCTGGGGCACCGGCGGTCCGGGCCACCAGGTGAAGGCTGAGTTCAATGACCGCCACCATGACCGGGGCGTAGTCTCCATGGCGCGCTCGCAGAACCCTGATTCGGCCGGCAGCCAGTTTTTCATCTGTCACGGCAGCCCTCGTTTTCTCGACAAGCAATACACCGCCTTCGGCAAGCTGATCAAAGGTGACGACGTGTTGGAGAAGATCGCCACCACCGCCACCCACCCGCCGGATCGGCCCGACAAGCGCATCGGTGTGGAGAGCATTCGCATCGTGCCCGCGGACCAGGCCAAGTAGCACCAGGCCGCATTCGTCCGGCAACGGGACGATGTTATGACGGTTGATCAGACAGCCCGGGTAGCCGCCGCCCTGGTGGCTCTGGGCTGCCCTGCAGACAAAGCCCCCGAGATGGCGGCCCAACTGGACAAACGCGCCCGGCAGTTGGCTGCCGAAAAGCACCGCTCTTACGAAGAGGCGCTGGTTCATCTGCTGAATCTGATGCGCCAGGGCTGGGCGGCCCAGGAAAGAAGCGGTCAATCCCCAACGCACTATGCCTGACCCCTGGGAAAAACTCAGTTCGGAGCAGATCGGCGATTTTCGGATCTTCACCATCCGCAGTGATCGCCGGGTTTCCCCGCGCACTCAGAAGCCGCACGACTTCTTTGTTATCGATTGCGTCAATTGGGTGAACGTCATCGCCGTCACGCCGGATGATCGGTTGGTGATGATCGAGCAATTTCGGCACGGATCCGAAACGGTGGAACTGGAAATCCCCGGTGGCATGATTGATCCTGCGGATGAGTCGCCGCTGGCGGCCGGTGTGCGGGAGCTTCGGGAGGAAACCGGGTTTGCCGGGATTAACGCCAGGATCATCGGCGAGGTTTTCCCCAACCCGGCCATCATGAGCAACACCTGTTATACGGTATGTGTCGAACAGTGCCACGAGTCTCATTCAGTTGAGTTCGACCATGCGGAAGACCTGGTGACGCGGTTCGTGCCAGTGGCGGACATCCCCAAGCTCGTCGCTGCCGGGCAGATACGGCATTCCCTGGTGGTCGTGGCGCTATTCCACTACGAGCTTCTGCGCCGGGGCGTGAGTCCTTAAGGCGCCCCCTGACGAGGGTCAGGATTTGCCTTCGCGGACCTGGGCCTTCTTCTCCTCCAATTCGCTCTGCAGCGACTTGCGGGCGTTCACCAACTGCCGCTCGAGCTGTTCTACCGTTTCCATGTCCGCGTTGCTGATCGCCTTGGCCATCTCACCCTTTAGGAAAATTTCTCTTTCGGCGAGCTTGGCGGCGTATTTGGCGTCCAGTTCGGCCAGTTCCTGTTTCTGTTCTTCCGTAACCTTGATGGTGGGAGATGTCTTATTCAGACGTTCCATCGCCAATTCGTATGCAGTCTTCATAGTCGTAATAAAAAACCAACTCCGTTTCGCCCCACCCATAGGGCCTCAAAACGCCTTCTCGTGCCCGCCCACCCCGGCCTCGGCCGGGCTGCCTGCCGCGTTCACCGCACGCTCCCCCTCGCCTTCAACGCCGAAACCCGGACCTCACCCGGTCGCCGGGCCCGTCAACACGCGCTTCTGACATCTCAAGGTACCGCACCAGCATGTCCGTGCGCAAGCGCCCCCCGTCGCCACCTACCAACACGTTGCAGTAGCCAACCCACCCCTGGATTCCCGAAACGCGGCCCGCCCAGTCCGGAGCGCCGGTCTGTGACCGGCTTAAACCTCACCCCACATCACAGCGCCGGTCTTCAGTGGACTTCAGCTTCACAATCCTAGCCCCCTTTGAAATCTCAAATCTGCAATATGAGATGTCCCAGAGCGCAGCCCGCCCACCACGGAGCGCCGGTCTATGACCGGCTTAAACCCCACCCCACATCACAGCGCCGGTCTTCAGTGGACTTCAGCTTCACAACCCTAGCCCCCTTTGAAATCTCAAATCTGCAATTTGAGATGTCCCAGAGCGCAGCCCACCCACCACGGAGCGCCGGTCTGTGACCGGCTTAAACCTCACCCCACATCTGCGCCCTCCCCCCTCTCATTAGCACCTTGCTTCAGCAAGGTGTAACGCACCCCAACACCAAAAGCCAACCGTTTTCAACGGTTTCCCCACCTCACCTGCAAAGCACCCCTTTGAAATTTGAGATCTGCGATTCGAGATTGCCGAAGTGCGCCACCACCCGGTCCGGAGCGCCGGTCTATGACCGGCTTAAACCCCACCCCACATCTGCACGCCGATCTTCGGTGGACTTCAGCCTTCAGAATTTGGCCTTTCTGAAAGGTCCCCCCGCCGAACCCCGGTCCCGGAGGGACCATTGACAATAGCCCGGCCACTTCAGTGCCGGGTCACAGCCCCCCATCACCTGCATCTCGTCCCGGAGGGACGATTGACTCCGTGAGATCGTGAAACGGGTTCCATTCGCCTCACTTCATCCTTTCGACTCGCGCAGCCTATCCCTCTGGGGCTTTGAAATCTGAAGCGCAGGGAAAACGGCTGTTACCGTTTACGGTGCGACCACGGTGTGGCTTGCATCGATGCCCAATGGCCAGGCACTGCTTAATAACGCGCCGTCAATGCTGACCGGGTGTTATATGAAAGGCTCTGCGGATGCGAACCTCGGCGGAACTCTTGGTTTTCTCCTTGATCCAGAAAACCGTGAAACGATCGCCAATGCAGTGTGGGAAGCTCTACAATGGATTATTATTGCAATCCAGGCACCAAATAGTGCATGGAGCACCTATGAAACGGAAGGAACTCTGGTTCATACTAGCAGCGACCCTTGTAATTGCTGTTTTTTTATCCGTCGTTCCTGGTCTGCGTGAGCGGACTAACGCCGACGTGTTCCTTCCGCTATCCGAAATCATGCGACGCGCTCCCGTGACACTTGGCGCGGTCTTGATGGTGTTCATAGTGTCGGTTATTATAGATTGGCTGAGAAGACACCGTTGATTTTGCATGCCACTTAAGGGGGGCACAGACAGCTCGGATCCCGTCACGCCGCCACACCCTCCACCGTCCACCGTCGCACCGCTTCACGGTCCCATAGTCCGTAGTCCCATAGTCCTACTTTACCTTCATACTTCCGCTTAACCCCGTGGGATGGCGCAGGCTTTTTCCCGTTCCCTTTGAAATCTCAAATCTGCAATTTGAGATTCCCAGAACGCCCTCCGCCCATCACGGACCGCCGGTCTGTGACCGGCTTAAACCTCACCCCACATCTGCGCCCTCCCCCCCTCTCATTAGCACCTTGCTTCAGCAAGGTGTAACGCACCCCAACACCAAAAGCCAACCGTTTTCAACGGTTTCCCCACCTCACCTGCAAAGCACCCCTTCGAAATTTGAGATCTGCGATTCGAGATTGCCGAAGTGCGCCCCCACCCGGTCCGGAGCGCCGGTCTATGACCGGCTTAAACCCCACCCCACATCTGCACGCCGATCTTCGGTGGACTTCAGCCTTCAGAATTTGGCCTTTCTGAAAGGTCCCCCCGCCGAACCCCGGTCCCGGAGGGACCATTGACAATAGCCCGGCCACTTCAGTGCCGGGTCACAGCCCCCATCACCTGCATCTCGTCCCGAAGGGACGATTGACTCCATGAGACTGTGAAGCCCCCCTTTAGCCTTCATCCTTTCTGGAGCTTCACCCCGTGGGATGGCGAAGCCTTCTTCCCGTCCCTCTTTCAAATATCAAATCTGCAATTTGAGATGTCCCGGAACGTGGCCCGCCCACCACGGAGCGCCGGTCTGTGACCGGCTTAAACCTCACCTCACATCTGCACCCTCGGACGTTCGAGGTCACCAACTCTGCACTCTGCACTCATGACTCCTCACTTGCCCCACGTCCCATAGTCCTTCTTTGCCCTCAGCCACCCGCTACTGTTACACACCCACCCCTTTAAACAATCCCTACCGTAAGCAAACCCCTCGCCAAAACTTTTCCCAAAAAAGAGTTGCTAACGACATCCGCGGAGGTGTAAAAGGCCATCATTGCAGTTCTTGATTCGCGTTTCGGCGCGAACCCGGTGGATCGGCCACGGAGGTTTATCCACTGAAGGATAACCGCAAATCACTATGCAGCGCGGCACCACAGCTAACCCTGTTGGCCGGTCTCAACCGACCCCGACCCGCTGTATCCCGGCCCTCGGCACCGCTTTCCGGTCCCGTCTACCGTCCCCACACCCTCCTCCCCTGGACCCGTTATGAAAAGCCCATCGCGTCGGAACCCCTTGCTGCTGGCCCTGTGCCTGACGGCGCTGCTGGACGCGACCCTGGCCGCCCAGGAACTGCCGGGCGGCGCCATTCCGGACCGCGACCCCGCCCGCCTCACCGACACCAACCAACTCCTGACGGCCACCGCGGAGCTGCAAAGCCTGGTGCCGGTGCCGGAAACCCCCCGGCTTTTCGTCAACACCCCCGACCTGGCCGAGCGCCTCGCCGCCGCGCAACAAGTCCGCGAGGCGCAAGCCGCCGCCCGGGCCGCGCAGCCCGAGGCCATTGAACTGCTCCCCGAAGGCGCCCTCGCGCGGTTCGGTCCCCACCAGGTCCTGTTCCCGCCGGACACGACCGGCCTCATCGAACTGCGCACCCCCCAGGGCCAGACCCTGCGCAGCCGGGTGGTAGGCCTGTGCTACTGGTCCGAGAGCGGCCAGAGCGTGATGCTGGCCGAACTCAAAGCCACCCCCGGAGAACTGGCCGGGCCGGGAACCGTGATCTATCCGAACGCGTTCGCGGGCGTGGCCGCCGACCTGGTCTACGAATACTCGCGTAACTCATTCGAACAAAACGTGATCCTCCGAGAGCAGTTGACCGATATTGCCGACTGCGGTTTCGCTGAGGACGAACGTGTCTGGCTGGGCGTGATTACGGCCTTCCCCGATGCCCCCGAGCCCCAGCGGCGCGCCACCCCGGTGGACCTGGAACCCCATTACCGGGCGCTGGGCCTGGCACGGCAGGAAATCCTGCCCGACGACACGCTCACCTTCGGTTCCATGCGCATCATCGAAGGCAAATCGTTTCGTGTGGGCCACCCCGAGCGGAGCGTGCCCTCGGGCAAAGCGTGGCAAACTCTGCGCGGACCCGAGGGAACCCCGTGCCGGTTCCTCATCGAATCCACCCCCTATCGGCTGCTCCGGCCCCACCTGGAAACGCTCCCACCGCGCACGGCAGCGGTCTCCCCGCCCGCCCCGCAGGGCCTGGAAGCTGTCCTGGCCGCCGTGTCACCGCCCCGGGCCACGGAGTCGCCCGCCGCCCTGATGGCCCAGGTCAGCCCGCGTCCGGACACCACTCCCGGGGTGGTGCTGGATTACCTGATGGTCACCACCCCCATCCTGAACGTGGACTTTGGCTGGGGCGGCAAAAGCGGTTTGGCCGCCTTCGGCCAGGGTTCAGGCGATTACTGGAACGTTTACCACTACACCGGCAACGAGCCCGGGACGCTGGCCAACCTCTATTGGTCGGACGGCAGCGGGTCCAGTGTGGGTCTGGTGGTGACCAACGCGCCTGGCGTGGGCGCCAACCCCTTCTGCCTGGACCCAATGTATCAATCCTTCATCCACCCCACCGCCGGGGGCACCGTCAGCGTGACCCTCACCAACCTGCCCGCCGGGGAATACGACGTGGTGGTCTACGCCACGCGCGCCTCGGCAGCGGGCGCGCCTATGATCGAACTGCGGCGCGGCGACACCCCCCTGTGGCACAAGGGCACCACCCTCTGGGGTTCGGGCTGGTATGCGAGCGCCTGGGAAGAAGGCGAACAGTTTGTGCGGTATCGCAACCTCACCGTCACCAACCAGGCGCTGGTGCTGATCGCCTCGCCCGACGCCGCCGGATACGCCTCGCTCAGCGGCGTGCAGATCATTCCCTCGGCGGCCCTGCCCGCGGATGAGCCGGAATACAGCGCCCTGCTCAACGTGAACTTTGGGGGGTCTGCCGGGGCCAAAGTAGGTCCGGCGGTGGCGGGTCTGACCGCTGGCGACTACTGGAACCCCTACGTGCAGGGCGGCTACGCCGTGAGCGTGCCCAACCTGCTCTGGTCCGACCAGACCGGATCGGGTGTGGGGCTGAGCGTGTGGAACGCGCCCGGCACCTGGGGCAACAGCTATCCGGACCTGATGTTTCGCAGCTACAAATACGCCTACAGCTCGGGCGCCATCACCTTCAGCCTCACCAACCTGCCGGCGGGGGTGTGCGACGTGTACCTCTACGGCCACGCCACCGCCACCAACGACAACGCCATCTTCGAGGTGTGGAGCGGGGCCGTGGCGCAGGGGATCAAAGGCACCAGCCTCAAAGGCTGCGGGTATACTTCCAACGCCTGGGAGATCGGCCAGCAATACGTCCGGTTTGCCGACGTGGTGGTGACCCCAAGCCAGCCGCTGCTGATCCAGGCCCGGCACAGCCCGGCCGGTTACAACAACCTGAGCGGGCTGCAAATCGCCTGGAAAGGGGACGCCGACACCGACGCGGACGGGCTGCCGGATGCCTGGGAACACACGTGGTTCGGCGCCCTGACCCCGGAAGCCGGGGACGATCCCGATGCCGACGGGCTGACGAACCTGCGCGAGTATCTGCTGGCGCTGGACCCCACGCGGACCGATTCGGACGGAGACGGCCTGGCGGACGGACAGGACTACGAGTTTGTGTGGGTCGAGGACGCGGTGCCGCAGGGCGGTTTTGCCACCGCCCAGGGCGGGGACACCTGGACGTGGGTCAGTTCCTGGAGTGACGGTATCGGGTGGAACGGCGGGACGATCACGCCGCACTCGGGCCAGAAGCTGCGGGTGAGCGCCAATACCACCAACCTGGTCCATCAACACTATTTCGACCGGGCGGTGGCCTGCCTTCGGCCCGGGACCGGGGACGTGCTCTACGCGTGGATCAACCTGGATCCGACCCGGCCGCCGGCGGAAGTGATGCTGCAGTTTGCGACGATGGAACCCAACGGGAGCTATAGCTGGGAACACCGGGCGTTTTGGGGTGCCAACAGCCTCAACTACGGCACCTACGGCACGGCCAGCCGTTACCCGATGGGGGCGCTGCCCACGGCGGGCCAATGGGTGCGGCTAACGGTGCCGGCCAGCGCGGTGGGTCTGGAAGGGCGCATCATCGAGGGCGTGGCCTTCACGCTCTACAGCGGGCGGGCGGCGTGGGACAGCGCCGGGGCGCTCAAACCGGATCTGGACGGCGACGGCACGGCGGACCTGGACGGCGACGGGCTGTCCGACGCGTGGGAGTTGGCCTGGTTTGGCCACCTCAACCAGGGGGCGGAGGGCGACCCGGACGGCGACGGCTACACCAACCTCTGGGAATATCGCCACGGCCTCAACCCCACCGTGTACAACTCGATGAACGGGCTCGGCGGCACGACCCCGTTCCTGATCTTCACACCGTTGAAGTGAGTCCGAACAGCCCGCTCTCAAGCCATGCGAACCGCCACTCTGAAAACACCGAGGAGTATGAAACGCCTGATCACGCCCCTGATGCTGCTGGCCTTGGTGGCACTGTCCTCCGCTCATGCGGCCCCCGGCACGCGCGCGGGTCGGGCAAACGCGTGGGCTAAATGGGTGCAAAACCCACCGACGGTGCCCGTATCTGTCGCGGTGCCTCAACTCTACGCCGCCAGCGGCAGCCAGGTGCGGGTCACGCTCGGTGACGGCATCAGCGTTGGTTTTGGCGACAGCTACGGCTGCAGCGGCGGCACCAATGGGCCAACCCTGTTTGCCAACTTGAACGTGCGGCGCCAATACTTGCTGACGGTGGTGGCAACCAACCTGTCTTACCTGGAGCTCAGGCTCAGCGTGACGCCTCCGTTACAGCTGCTGTCCACGAAAGGCTCGGACGCGGTTCCCAAAGCGTACAAGGTTTATTTGGATGGGTATCCTGCGGACCTCATCAACGCGGCAGGCAACTGTGATTATTACAGCAACTCGTGGGTGGTGGAGATTCGCGATCAGCAGGGCGCGCGCTGGCTGGTGGACGACCAGAGCAACGATCCGGGACCCGCTCCCGGAGACGGGCACAGGCTGCAGATGGGCCCGGCCAAAAGCCTCCTGACAAACCGGATCACAGTCGATTGGAGCGTGAGCCTGGGCCGCCTCTACGACGGGTTGGCCGCGGGAAGACTGCGCCTCAACGAGAGCGGCTTGAGCCGGGCCGCCTACACGCCCAATGCCATCTACTACACCGCCGGTTCGACCAATGTCCGTTCCCAGGTCGAGCTCATCAATGCCAACGCGGACGGGTCGCTGCGGCAGGCGAAGGCGTTCCAGACCTTTGTGGATATTATTGACCCGTGGACGTTCTCCATAGCGGACGTGACCGCGTTGGCCTCGCTGGCCAACCGGCTTAAAACCGAGACCAATGGCGTCTCCCCCTGGCTCTCCAACCAATTGGCCAGCGCGACCATCCAGGCGCTGACCAACTACCAGGGCGGAGGTTCCCCAGCCGAGCCGCTTCAGTCCCTGCTGGTCCAGGACTTCAACACTCTCCTGGCGGTGCCTTCCCTTTACGAGAGCAACCGTTTTGCCGCCGTCAGCCTGAGCGCCGAGACCCAGTTCCTGGTGGGTCAAAACCCGCAAACCGGAGCGGACCTGTTCCGGCTCAACCGTCTCCTGCTGGAGGATGCGTATCCCAGCGAGCTGGCCCGGCGCCCCTGCCGGACCGCGCTGCATTTCTACCTCCCGGCCCAGGTGGGAACCGGCACCAACCGGGCGGGCGTTTATACCAATATCACCGGATCGGCCTTCGTCTCGTGGTTCATCCAAAACCCCTCGCCGACCACGACGACGAACCTGGCGATCATCGAAAGCCGCAACGGGGTCAACGACACCAACACCATCGAGTACCGTCCCCAGGCCGGCCACGGCACCTGGACACTGACCTCGGGCGCCGGTGGGGAGCGGAGGGTTGAAACCCGCGACGTAGCCCTGGTGCTGGGCGTGGGCACCAACCGCTTTGAGACCAACACCATCCGCTATGCGGGCAGTTCGACCAACGCCTACAAGTGTGTCGAGCAATACACCCTGTTCGGCTGGGGCTGGGAGCTGGAGCAAACGCGGGTGGATCCCGAGGGCGACAACCTGGTGACCGCGTTTGAGTTTTACGATGATCCCCAGGACCCAGTCACGCTGGGCAAACCGAGCGTAGTGCGCCACCCGGATGGGAACTGGGAAGCGCGGATCTACGAGGCTCTGACCGGATCGCTGCAGTATGTGCTGCGGCCGTTCAACGGACTGCCGGAAGATCCTGCCGACGCCAACTTCTGGAACTGCGAAGCAACCCATTACGAGCCGTGGTTCGATGTCTACCAGGGTTACTGGGCCAACCTGCGGCACTTTCTGGAGGACATGAACTATGGATTGCTCTCCACCGAATCCGTCGGCTCGTCCGTGGCCTGGGGTGGCGGACCGCTCAAGGAATACGATGGCTTCGTCAATTACAATTACGCCGGACATTTCATCGGCACCCGGCGCTTGCGGGCGCCGGAAGAAGCCGGCAAAGGCGTGGCGGGCCATGAATACTTCTCCAGCGACGCCAGGAGCGCCGCCCGGGTGGGGTATTTTCAAGGCGGCACTTACAACGAGGCCACGGGGCAATTCACGGTGGCACCGGGCGGTCCTGCCCAAGGACCCGACTGGCGCGAATGTGTCCTGGTCCAAAACAGCCAGTATTACGAGGCGGCAGCAGTCCCCACCTACAACGATTGGTTCTACGTCGACAGCCTCGAAGGGCAAACCCTGTATTCCGACGACAACCTCATCTGCCTCCACACTGGCCGATCCACCCGGGAGTCCACCGTGTTCCACAACGGATCCCCGGTCCAAAAGGAAACCGCCGTGTTCACCGGCGTGGATGGACTGGGCCAGGCGCTGTTCGAAGCGTGCCAGCGCTTTGTCTACACGAACGATGCCCTGGGGCGCACCACCAACATCACGCTGATCGACGTCAGCAACCCCACGGTCAAACGCGTGCTCTACGAAGCCAACTACCGGGACGCCAACGGCCAGGACGGCGAGCTGCTGCGCTGGGAAGTGGACGAGACCGGGACGCGAACCGAGTACGCCTACGACTCGCTCAAGCGCAAGGTGCAGATGCGCCAGGTCGGCGTGACCAACACCCTGGCGGCCGTGCCGGACGTGGTGACGACGACTTCCTACGACGCCTTTGGGCGGACCACGCTCCAGGTGCAAACCGGCGGCACGCTCGCGATGACCAATCGCTGGACCTACGACATCGCCGGAAGGGTGGTCAGCGAAACCTCGGGCAACGGCCTCTCCACCAACTATACTTACGGGAGCGGCGGAAGGGTGACCACCACCACCCTGCCCAGCGGCTCCACCCTGGTGCGCGAAAACTATCTCGAACGGCGGCTCAAATCCCTGACCGGCTCGGGTGTGGTGGCCGAATACCACACCAACGTGCTCTCCAGTGACTGGGAGATCCGGCTGCTCGACAACATCACCTGGGGCAGCCCGGATTCCTCCCGCTGGACTGGCCGGGGCCAGAACATCCTGGGGGTCCAGACCTATGCGTGCAGCCCGGACTTCGACGACGCGGGGTTTGTGGAGCGGCAGCTCTGGTACGGCAACTGGCTGCACCAGCCGAGGCTGGAGTATGCCTCGGGAAAGGCCCCCACCTATTATGAGGTGGACTTCGACGGGCAGGTGAGCCAGACCAGCGAGCAGGACCCGTTCCTGGATTCGGTGGGGCGCACGGCCGTCACGGTGCGGGACTACGCCAAAGTGGGCGGGCACTGGTTCCGGTTCGAGACGAATCTGACCTACCTGACCGATTACAGCGCCCAGGCCACGGTCACAGGGGTGCACATGGAGCGGGTGAGCGGCTTCACCTCGGCCAGCGTCGTGTCCGAAATCAAGACCTGGGACGCCGACACCAACCTGACCGTGGTCACGGCCTACCTGGATCGCGGCGCCAACACGGTGACCGAGGTGACCGATACGGCGCAGTCCACGCTCAACGCCACCAATATCACGGTGGCGGGCCTGCCGGTGGCCGAAAGCACCCCGACCGTGGCGGCGCCCACCCGGCGGTTTTACGATGCGCTGGGGAGGGAGACGCGGGTGGTGAGCCCGCTGGGTTACACCGCCACGACGGAATACAACCCGTTCGGCCAGGTGACCCGGCAAAGCGACTTCACCGGACAGAGCACCTTCTATGAGTATTATCAGAACGGGGAAACCGGCGCGGGCCAGGTCAAATCCATGATGCGGGACGGCCGGCGGACCTACTACAGCTACACCGCGCGGGGCGAGTTGCAGCGGGTCTGGGGCCATGTGCCGTACCCGGAGGAGCGGGTCTACAGCGTTTACGGCGAACTGGTGCAGTTGCGCACCTTCCGGGGCGGCACGGGCTGGAGCGCCCCCGCGTGGCCTGCCGCCACCGCCGGGGCCTGCGATACCACCACCTGGGTGTACCAGGAGCACAGCGGCTTGCTCACGAACAAGACCGATGCCGCCGGGCGGGGGGTCTCGTTCACTTACCTGGACGGAATCCTGCACAGCCGTTCCTGGGCGCGCAGCACGGGCGGCAACCCCGTCACCAACGCGTTTGGTTACACCCTGTTTGGGGACCTGGCCTTCCTGGAATACAGCGACGGCACGCCGTCGGTGTATTACAACAACTACAACCGGGCCGGGCTGCCCCGGCAGATTGTGGATGCCGCGGGCGAAAACGAACTGGTCTACGACCACGCCAGCCGGCTGGTGCTCACGACCAACGTCAACGGCCTGCTCGCGGGCCTCGCGGTGAGCAACCGGTTCGACGGGGTGCACGGGCGGAGCCTGCTGCAAGTGCTGGGGGCCTCGACGCCAGTTTCGCATGCCTTTGCCTACGACAACTACGGGCGGCTGGGCAGTGTGGCCAGCGGGGTGTTCTCCGCGGGGTACGGGTATCTGGGGGATTCGGACCTGCTCCGGACCACCACCTGCAAGAGTAACAGCACCCCTATTCTGACCACCACCCGCTCGTGGGACTACGGGATGCGGCTGGGGGCGATCCTCAACGAAGTCGGCGGGGTCAACGTGTCGTCCCACAGCTACGATTACGACACGGCCAACCGGCGGACCGGGGCGCGGCTGCAGGACGGGTCGTTCTGGGTCTACGACTACAATCACCGGGACGAACTGACCGGGGCGCGGCGGTATTGGTATGACCTGATGCCGGTGGCAGGGCAGCAGTTTGGGTTTGATTACGATAACATTGGAAACCGGAAGACCGCGCAGTTCGGGGGCGATGGCAGCGGGTTGAACCTGCGGGGCATCGGTTACGCCGTCAACAGCCTCAACCAGTACACCACCATCACCAACCTGGGTTACGCGAACATCCTGGGCGCCGCCCTGGCGACCAACGGGGTCTGGGTGAACAACGGGCTGGCCGAGCGCAAAGGGGAGTATTTCCGCAGGGAGCTGAGTGTGGCGAATGGGAACGGCCCGTTGTGGACGAATGTGGCGGTGGCGTCGGCTGGAGTGACCAATGGCGGCGGAATCATTGTGCCGGATGACCGGCAGACGCTGGTCTATGACCTGGACGGGAACCTTGCCTTCGACGGCACCTGGAGTTATGAATGGGATGGTGAGAACCGGCTAAAAGTCATGACCATGACCAACGTCGCCACGATCCCAAATCCACAGCGCAAGCGGCTGGAGTTTGGGTATGATCACATGAACCGGCGCATTTCGAAGGTGGTCAAGACCTGGAACGGGAGTTCCTTTACCAGTCCGGTGACGAACTTGTTCGTGTATGACGGTTGGAACCTGCTCGCCGAACTCAACACTCTGCACTCTTCACTTTGCACTTATCTGTGGGGCCAGGATCTGAGTGGCACGATGGATGGAGCAGGAGGAGTCGGCGGGTTGCTGATGGTGGCGCGGCACGGGTCACCGAGCACCAATTGTTTCGTGGCGTTCGATGGGAACGGGAATGTTACCGCGCTCTTGAACGCCGTGAGCGGAGCGGTGGAAGCGCGGTATGAATACAATCCGTATGGGGAGATTTTGCGGACCACCGGACCGCTGGCCTCGAACAACACGTTCCGGTGGAGCACGAAGTTTTGGGATGAAGAGAGCGGGTTGGTTTATTATGGATATCGGTATTACTCGCCGGGGTTGGGACGCTGGGTAAATCGAGATCCGTTCGCTGAAAAGGGCGGGAACAATCTCTATGGCTTTTGCTACAACCGACCGGGCGATTTTGTTGACACTCTTGGCGACACTTCTGGAGGATGGGATGGAAACGGATTTCACATTCACATCGACAAAGAATACAGTTACGGGGTAATCCCGGTTGGAGATCATTACGAGATCGTGGTCAATCAAACACATCCAGGGCAGTACAACGAAGCCAAAGCGCAGGCGCATTTTCAAGAGTTGATGTCCAGTCCAGAAGGGGTTAAGAGGTTTCAGTCTATGTGGGGAACGATGCATGTGCCCGGCCAAGGCGGGTATGGCAGCGCTTGGAGGATGCTCCCGAACATGCGGAATATGATGAGGGCTGGCGGAAGGAATGCGTGGAGAGCGCTCAAGAAGGCTGGCAAGGTGGCCGGCGGAGTCATTGTGATTGCCACAGCGGTTTCGTCGTCATCTTACGCCGCCGAGATTGCGGAAAGTTACGGAAGGCACATGAAAAACGGAGAACTCGCTTACGCCGAACTGGATGCGGTTGATTTAGCGCTCACGATTATGGATGCCACAGGCAATTACTATATGGGCTATCTGGCGCTGGATATCCTCCTCCCGTGATAGGTTTGAGTATGTCACCCAACGAACCGCGATTTATTATCCGCCAAGGCGGAAAGTACGGCGCGATAAACATTGCAGGCGACGAGGTTGTCGAGCCGCAGTATGAATACCTCGGTGAATTCCGTGAAGGCTTGGCCTGCTTCAAGCGCGCAGGTGCATTTGGATTTGTCGATGACGGTGGTTGCGTCGTTGTCGAGCCACGATTCACCTCTGCGCGCGGAGCGGGACCTTACTTTAGTGATGGAACAGCACTTGTCGGAGAATCTGGTAAACTGTACTACATTGATCGATTGGGGCAGAGGCTACTGCAAACCATTTTCTACAGCGCGACTGACTTTTCATGTGGATTGGCAATGGTAAAGAGACTCGGGTTCGACGAGAACTACTCAGTGATCAAGAAGAGGGGGGAACATGTCTCCGACTTGCTCATTTTTGAGGTGCCCGACTATCCCGGCTGGCCTCAAAGTTGGGAATTGTTCAACTGCTTCGTCGATGTTGGAGGTATGTTGCTTATTGGTGGCTTCAACTGCCGAGGAAACTGTTTGTTTCGTCCGCAATATCCTGCGATGACGGAGTTTTTCGGCGGAGTAGCAGGCTTCTGCAAGGACGAAAACTCTGGATTATTTGGTTTAATCGATTTGAATGGCCATATCCTTCAACCGCCCCGCTACTATCAAATGAGCAACTTTGAGGAAGGTCTTGCGTGTGCCGGCGCAGGTTCAAAGAGATTCGGTTTCATAAATTCATGCGGGGACTGGGTCATTGAACCCACGTTTCAGCGAACACAGCCGTTTTCTGACGGATTTGCCTGCGTAACAATGAATCGAAAAAAGGGGTTCATAAATAAGAAGGGCGAAATGGTCATAGAACCAAGGTTCGATCGCGAAGCCAGTTTTAAAGATGGACTCGCCGAAGTGGAGTTCGAAAAGAGTCGAGCCTATATCAACAAGATGGGCGAAGTAGTTTGGCGAACAACAACAGACGACTTCTGAACCACCCACCAATCAATACACGTCCATTGCAACACCCGTACGAGGACATTATCGGCGTGGCGATTGCGACCAACAGCGTCACAGTTAACGGCGGCGCATGCGACCGCAAGACGGAATACTTTCACAGGGAAATTTCCGTCAACAACAGCAGCGGGTGAAGAAATTCCATTACACCTCCATCAACGGCAGCGGCCAACGGGTGCGCACCACGACCTACCCGGACAACGGTACCCGGGTCGAGACCCATTACCGGGACGGCTCGCTCGAACGGGCGACGGGCACCGCCGTTTTCCCCGCCCGCTACGAATATGGGGTAAACTCGGATTACGGGTCGCCCGACTATGGCTGGACCTTTGCCTACGCAATGAAGCTGACCACCGGCGGGACGGACTCGGGCGAGTGGTCCAAGAGCTTTAGCGACCTGGTCGGGCGCAATGTCTGGACGCTCTATGCCGGGGGAGCGTCCAACGTCGCTTTTTACAAGGACCAGGACCACCTCTGGAAACAGGTGGACCCGGATGGGGTGACCACGCTGCACACGTACAACGCCAAAGGGGAGCAGGATTACACGATTGTGGCGGTCAACCAGTCCACGCGAAACATCGCCAGTTACTCCGCCTTGCTGAGCGGATTGGCCGGGCTGCAATCGGGCACCGACCGCCTCACGCGTCGTGTGAGCAGCGTCGGGCCGGCCTCGCTTCAGGGCGGGATCAGCGCCCGCCGGATCCTTTCCTATGCCTGGACCAATAACACGGCCACCCCGATGTGCCTGGCCACCAACGAAGTGTCGGTGGACGGGTTGCGCTCGTGGACCATCACCCCGGTGGGCGTGAGCCAGAGCCGGACAGTCTTTGCCGGGAACGGCTATCGGTATGTGACCAACACGGCGCCAGACGGCAGTTACAGCGTGAGCCAATACCAGGATGGCCGGTTGATCGCGGTCACCCGCAAAGACGCCGCCCACGCGCCGCTGTCCAGCGTGAGTTACGGGTTTGATGCGCATGGACGGCAACGCACGGTGACCGATGCCCGCACGGGCACGACCACTTACACGCACAATAACGCCGACCAGGTGGTCAGCGTGACCACACCCGCGCCGGGAACGGGCCAGTCGCCCCAGACCACCTTGACCTTTTACAACAGCTCGTTGAAAGCCTGGAAAGTCACGCAGCCGGATGGGGCCAGTGTGACCAACGAGTTCTACCCCACTGGTTTGCTGAAGAAAGAGTCCGGGGCGCGCATCTATCCGGTGG